>JBBPJF010000008.1:0-2130 GCA_043842855.1 Neisseriaceae bacterium | reverse complement strand
AGCTCGTATTACTTAAAGATAGTAAAGGATCTAGTGAAGATTTCAAAGAAGAGCCTAAACTCGAACTAGGCAACAGCAATGGCCCTGAAGAAGATGAAAGGAATGGTAGAGAAGAAGACAGTAAGGGTAAACCTGAACTAGATGAAAGCGGTGACAAAGATGAAGGACCAATGGAAGAACTAGGATTAAGCAATACATTTAGAGGACTTGATACAGAAATTAAACTCAAGTCCAAGGACAAAGCACTCATCAAGTTAGCTGTGCTGCTACTAGACCATTGACTTAAAGGATTAGTAGATGAAGAAGTTAGAGGATTACTAGAAGGTGCACTCAGAGGGTTACTCAAAGGCGCACTACTTGGATTAGATAGTGGCGCTAAACTTGGATTAAACGAAGACAATGAAGGATTACTAAACGGTGCACTGGATGGATTGGTACTTGGATTACTTAAGGAACTGGTTAATGGATTACTTAAAGGATTAGTACTTGAGGGATTAGTCGATAAAGAACTTAATGGATTACTTGAAGGGCCTGTTAGAGGATTGGCCGACCATGAAAGTAAGGGATTACTTGAAGGCGCTAAACTAGAATTACTGAAAGGCGCACTACTTGGATTACTAGAGGGTGCTGTTAACGGGTTCGAAGAGGGATTCGATAACGGAGCTATCGAGGGATTACTTGATAACAGAGCTGAGGAAGATAAAGCTAGACTATCCAAAGAACTGCCTAATAAGGAACTAGGCAAGCCTGAAGAGCTAGGCCCTATTGAAGAAGAATTCACTGACAGACTTAAACCCTCAAGTGAAGAGGTTAATGGTAGTGAAGAACTATTGCTCAAAGGGAGACTAGAACTTAAAGCACCTGAACTTAACCCTGTCAGCAATGAAGGAAGCCCTAGAGAAGGGAATAAGCTCGGGAACGGCAGTGAAGAGGACGAAAGTGAACCCAAGCTAAAAGTAGATAAACTAGAAATTAGCGGTATGGCGCTAGAAATTAATCCCGGAGCTGCTGAAAGCAGTGAAGGAAAGGAAGAATAAAGCAGCGAACTGTGTAAGGGAACTAGGGAGCTAGTCGGAAGCGCAATACTAGGAATACTTGATAGCGAACTCGGTATTAAAGAAGAGTTACCAGATAGTGAAGGTAAAGAACTAGAAGAAGGTGGCAATAAAGAGCTTAGCGCTAAAGTAGTATATAAGCTACTTGGTAATGAGCTACTAGAACTTTCAATAGCCAGTGATGTAGCGGGTACTGAAAAAATTGTGTTGGATATAGTAGCAGATAAGGATAATGAACCTAAGGCCGGTAAAAAACCGCTGATGGAACTGCTTAACCCATTTAATAACGCTGATAAGGGAGGGCCGAAGGAGCTGCTGCCAATAGTAGCTAACGTAATCCCTGTAATGGAAAAAGTTAACTGGAATAGTAATATAGCAAAAGAAGCAGAAGCCGTTCCAGCTACCGCTGCAGCTACTGCTGCTACAACCATGGTAATGACTGGGAATAATACAGTAGCATATGACCACAAAAACGCTGCATAACTTCCACTTAAACTGGTAGAAGGCAAAAAGGAAATATTTAATGGGGTAGATAAGCTTCCTACTATGGAATTAGATAGACCAGCAGAATAGGCTGCTAGGCTAAAATTCCAGGAAGGGACAGAACTCACTAATGGAATAGAATATAAGAACGGAATTGGTAATGAACTTGAACTAGGTAAGCTAGACAATGCAATTGGTGACAAAACTGAACCCAGCGAAGCAATAAAGCTTCCCTCAAAACTTGAAGAAGGAGCCATAAAGGAGCTAGATACTGGTAGAGGCCCCCAACCACTCAGTATAAACCATCCGAGTGAGACTACCATATTCAAGGTTAATATAAATCCTGCATCTAACCCAAAGAGCGGCAGAAGGAAAGATAAAGCTAGACCTAACCCACCGGTAGAGATACCAACAGGGAAACCTGACCAAGTAGACCATAGACTAAGCGCATCTGAGGAAAGCAACGACGAGATACTGGCTGCAGAAGAAGCTGCAGAAGACGCATAAGGCGGAATAGACGAAGATACTGATAAAAGTGCTGAAATCGTAATGGGGAACGATAAAACTGACGAAATAGAGGGCGTGTATAACA
>JBBPJF010000007.1:0-2551 GCA_043842855.1 Neisseriaceae bacterium | reverse complement strand
CTAGGGGGCCTTAGTGAAAGGATAAGAGATACTATTTAAAGGTCTTACGTACTCCCAGTGAACCATTCAGTTGAGTAAACTTGCTAGTACCGTAGTTGTAATTCAAACTACCGTAAATAGACATATCTCTATCTAGCCTGTACTCAATACTAGGACTAATTGAGAACCAACCTTTTCTTTTCTTCGCAATTCCTTGTGCCGAACGATGGAAGTCTTTAGCAAAATTCTTTAGCCGTCCAAAACCAGCAAACTCTTCGTAATCAAAGTTCTGGTTGTACGCTAAGTCAAGTTGCGTATTGAACTTCGGTGAGCGTGTGCTCAGCTGTACCCCCACTGTGCCTACCTTCTCAGTCCTATTTTGATCCTTAAATTCCATGGCAGTTGAACTGTTACCTTCTTCAGCATAGCCCTTAACTTTATATCTAGTAATGCTGCCAGCTAAATAAGGAGAAATGAACCAGTCTTGTCCACAGCACACACAATCTCCTACATTCGGTAAAGCTATATCATAGCCGATCGCTGCCGATCCACCGCTCATCATTCCTTCGGTCCTACCGTGCTCAGTTCTAACCCGTTTCAAAAATTGCATGGAGCGCTTAATATCACGCATCTGCTCTGTGCCTGCAAAACCTTGGATATTGGCCCATAAACCTTCGGGTGAACTGTATTGGGCAAATAACGTCAACGTTTGCGCACTATCGTTATACTTCAACTGATTACTTGGATGTTGCTCTCCATAGGTTAGTGTTAGCGCTGCACCCAGATCTAGTGCTTTATCTACTCGGTATGAGAAGCCTACCCCTATTCCTTGGTCAGCTAGCGTCCTAGAATTAAGCGAACGAGTATTTTTATCTACACCCGCTAAAATCTGCGCAAACCCCTTGCTCGTACCTACCTCTTTGGTATCTAAGCGTAGGTTACCCAATTCATCGTGTATAAAGTGCTCTCTTAAATGCTCATTGAGTTCTGCTACTCGACCTAAACCGGCTACGTAACCCGGTGCATTGAATACACTCAGTAAGTATTCTGCTATGATCTGGTTCATCTGTGGACTAGGGTGATGCCAGTCCGTGTACATGTACACTTGCCCATCATCCCCATGATAGTAGCTATCTCCACTATCACAGATGGTAGATTCTTTACCCAGGGTACACTGCGCTACTAATGTGTTAGTAAAGCCATAGCTATAAGGATCATTCTGTATCTCTTGATATAAACGATAGATATCGGCATAAACTACATTACCTTGTACATCTCTTACCGCATTTTGCAAATCATGATTCCATCTCAACACTAAGTTACGTTGTAGCTGAGAAGGAATGATCACTGCCCAACGCCACCACTCAGCGGGAATAAAGGGAATAAAGTGCTGATACATCCGCGCGTAATTGTCTATCATATAGTTATCAGCATTATTCACTGGCGAACCTACGAGATGACTGTTATCTCTTAGGTAGGCATCCATGGCACCCATTACCCAGCTACCGGGATCTAAAAATTCCAGTGGCGTACCGCCCATAAACATTCCCAGTGAGCCTATACTAGCGCCTACTAATGCTGCTCCTGAGAAAGGAGCCAGACCTGGATCTGGTAACCCTAGTACAAAGACATTCTGCGCACCTTTAAGACTGAGTTTTTGAGCATAACCTCCTAATACGGTGGGCTTCTCATCTAAATAGCCACCATCAGGCGTCAATACCTTAGACCAGTTCCAGGGCATAGCTGCTTGCATCATGTCGCCAGTCATATCATTACCCCCACCCCACAGTACGAACACATCCTTAGCATCAGCTTTCTGATGGTTATCTGCTAGGTAAGCATCAATTTGTTGCGACATCTTAGAACGCATAAGGGCTAAAGGATCACCCAGTAACTGCAGCAAGCTGGAAGCCCATTTAACCAATGCTCCTGAAACAGCATAGTTCGTTCCGTGTTGACTTCTAGGTGCATTCATCTTACCGGTTAAGTAAATGGATAGGTAACTGTTATAGAAAGACATCGGGTTACCATTAGCCATGTATACCCCACCTCGTCCTGCTGAACCTGTATCGGATAAAGAGTCACCAAAAGTAACGACATTTCTAAATTCAAAATCTTTCTTGTTGAGGCTGAAATCATAACCAGGTACATAGAATGAGGGCCGATGGGCCTTCTTATTACCAATACCACTAAACTTAGAAGACATAGCAGGCCCAGCCACAGAAACAGACGGTAAGCTGGGTAAATTAGAAACCAAGGAAGACCAAGCACTTGGATTACTTAAGCTAGAAGGTACACTTGAAATCGGATTCAATGAGGAAGATAAAGGATTACTTGAAGTACTAGAGGGATTACTAAATAGGCTCAATGGGCCACTCAAAGGCCACAATACTGGGTTAGTCCACGAGCTACTAGGATTAGAAAAAGGTGCCAGACTAGGATTACTAAACCAAGATAAAGAAGGATGAGATAAAGGCACACTCAGCGGGTTACTCAAAGAAGAGCTCAGTGGGTTAGATAACGGCGCTGAACTAGGATTAATACTTGGGTTACTAATTGAAGCCGATGGGTT
>JBBPJF010000006.1:0-3636 GCA_043842855.1 Neisseriaceae bacterium | reverse complement strand
TAGATATGTTGTTTTTTTACAAAATAGATTTTGATTATGTATAGGTAAAGGAGCTACCTACTAGTAAGAGAAACCTATTAGGAGACCACAGATTAAAAGCCTAGGAAGCCTAAAATCCCCCAGCTAAGCAAGCTGCCAATAAAAAAGCCCATGACCGTGGATACCAACAGTCAAGGGCTTTGGGTTTAAATAGTTTGGCGGCGTCCTACTTTCACATGGGAACCATACTATCATCGGCGCTGAATCGTTTCACGGCCCTGTTCGGAATGGGAAGGGGTGGGACCAATTCGCTATGACCACCAAACATAAGTGTTCAACTCTCAAGGGGGCAATCGCACAGGCTTCCTCTCAGCCCCATCCTCCAGGGCCCCCTTTCCTATGCAACTGCCTCACCTACTTGCTAAGAAGCCTCAATCTTCTTGTATCTTTTTCATTAATCTTTATCGTTCAAGTCCTTCAAATGATAAAGTCAAGCCTCACGAGCTATTAGTATCGGTTAGCTTCATGCGTTACCGCACTTCCACACCCGACCTATCAACGTCATCGTCTCTAACGTCTCTTTAGGGGGATTAAATCCCCAGGGAAGTCTCATCTTCGGGCAAGTTTCACGCTTAGATGCTTTCAGCGTTTATCTTTTCCAGACTTAGCTACCCGGCTATGCCACTGGCGTGACAACCGGTGCACCAGAGGTCTGTCCACTCCGGTCCTCTCGTACTAGGAGCAGCCCCCGTCAAACTTCCTACGCCCACTGCAGATAGGGACCAAACTGTCTCACGACGTTCTAAACCCAGCTCACGTACCACTTTAAATGGCGAACAGCCATACCCTTGGGACCAACTACAGCCCCAGGATGTGATGAGCCGACATCGAGGTGCCAAACTCCGCCGTCGATATGAACTCTTGGGCGGAATCAGCCTGTTATCCCCGGAGTACCTTTTATCCGTTGAGCGATGGCCCTTCCATTCAGAACCACCGGATCACTATGTCCTGCTTTCGCACCTGCTCGACTTGTCAGTCTCGCAGTTAAGCTACCTTATGCCATTATACTATCAGTCCGATTTCCGACCGGACCTAGGTAACCTTCGAACTCCTCCGTTACGCTTTAGGAGGAGACCGCCCCAGTCAAACTGCCTACCATGCACGGTCCTCGATCTCGATTCAGAGATCTAAGTTAGAACCTCAAACTTGTAAGGGTGGTATTTCACCAATGGCTCCACTACAACTAGCGTCATAGTCTCACTGCCTCCCACCTATCCTACACATACAACTTCAAAATCCAATGCAAAGCTACAGTAAAGGTTCACGGGGTCTTTCCGTCTAGCAGCGGGTAGATTGCATCTTCACAACCACTTCAACTTCGCTGAGTCTCAGGAGGAGACAGTGTGGCCATCGTTACGCCATTCGTGCAGGTCGGAACTTACCCGACAAGGAATTTCGCTACCTTAGGACCGTTATAGTTACGGCCGCCGTTTACTGGGACTTCAGTCAAGAGCTCTCACCCCATCATTTAATCTTCCAGCACCGGGCAGGCGTCACACCCTATACGTCCACTTTCGTGTTAGCAGAGTGCTGTGTTTTTAGTAAACAGTCGCAGCCACCGATTCTCTGCGGCCCCCCTCAGCTTAAAACGATTACGTCGCTACCAAAAAGGGCACACCTTCTCCCGAAGTTACGGTGTCATTTTGCCGAGTTCCTTCTCCTGAGTTCTCTCAAGCGCCTTAGAATTCTCTTCCTGCCCACCTGTGTCGGTTTGCGGTACGGTTTATCTACAGCTGAAGCTTAGTGGCTTTTCCTGGAAGCTTGGAATCAGTTACTTCAGACCCGTAAGTCCTCGTTATCACACCTCAGTATTAAACTCCCGGATTTGCCTAAGAGTCCTACCTACATGCTTGAACAACCACTTCCAACCGGTTGCTAACCTATCCTTCTCCGTCCCCACATCGCACTGTAAACAAGTACGGGAATATTAACCCGTTTCCCATCGATTACGCATCTCTGCCTCACCTTAGGGGCCGACTAACCCTACGTCGATTAACGTTGCGTAGGAATCCTTGGGCTTTCGGCGAACGAGCTTTTCACTCGTTTTATCGCTACTCATGTCAACATTCGCACTTCTGATGCCTCCAGCATACCTCTCAGTACACCTTCTTCAGCCTACAGAACGCTCCCCTACCATGCATGCAATTGCATGCATCCGCAGCTTCGGTTATCAGTTTGAGCCCCGTTACATCTTCCGCGCAAGACGACTCGACTAGTGAGCTATTACGCTTTCTTTAAATGGTGGCTGCTTCTAAGCCAACATCCTAGCTGTCTATGCCTTCTCACTTCGTTTTCCACTTAACTGATCATTTGGGACCTTAGCTGGCGGTCTGGGTTGTTTCCCTCTCGACACCGGACGTTAGCACCCGATGTCTGTCTCCTAAGAAACTACTTCACGGTATTCTGAGTTTGCCATGGGTTGGTAAGTCGCAATGACCCCCTAGCCATAACAGTGCTTTACCCCCGTGAGTATGTCTTAAGGCACTACCTAAATAGTTTTCGGGGAGAACCAGCTATCTCC
This sequence comes from Neisseriaceae bacterium, assembly GCA_043842855.1. GTDB lineage: Bacteria > Pseudomonadota > Gammaproteobacteria > Burkholderiales > Neisseriaceae > QFNR01. The sequence goes on along the minus strand of JBBPJF010000006.1, from coordinate 1,076 downwards.
GAGTTTGTTTGGCCTTTCACCCCTATCCACACCTCATCCTCTAATTTTGCAACATTAGTAGGTTCGGACCTCCAGTCAGTGTTACCTAACCTTCATCCTGGACATGGATAGATCACTCGGTTTCGGGTCTACACCCAGCAACTGTCGCCCTATTAAGACTCGGTTTCCCTACGCCTCCCCTACCCGGTTAAGCTCGCTACTGAATGTAAGTCGTTGACCCATTATACAAAAGGTACGCAGTCACCTAACTAAATTAGGCTCCCACTGTTTGTATGCATCAGGTTTCAGGTTCTTTTAACTCCCCTCCCGGGGTCCTTTTCACCTTTCCCTCACGGTACTTGTTCACTATCGGTCGATGATGAGTATTTAGCCTTGGAGGATGGTCCCCCCATGTTCAAACAGGATTTCTCGTGTCCCGCCCTACTTGTTAGTATACCTAGTACCATTAGCAATCCTTCAGATACGGGACTTTCACCCCCTATGGTCGACCTTCCCAGGTCGTTCTCCTAAATCGCTAACTATCTTATACTGGCTGCTCCACTTTCGCTCGCCACTACTCGCAGAATCTCGGTTGATTTCTTTTCCTCTAGGTACTTAGATGGTTCAGTTCCCTAGGTTCGCCTACTTAACCTATGTATTCAGTTAAGCATATCTAGCTCTCACTAGATGGGTTGCCCCATTCGGATACCCCCGGATCAATGCTTATTGTCAGCTCCCCGAGGCTTTTCGCAGACTATCACGTCCTTCTTCGCCTATCATCGCCAAGGCATCCACCTGATGCACTTACTACACTTGACTTTATCATTTCAAGGACCTGTCGACTTCCGTTTACTCCCCGTTGACTAGGGAAAAAACTTCCATGCCCCCTACTTTCGATAAAAATTAATGCCGCTATCTATCGGGCCTCTTGTTCCCCAATAAATAACTCTATAGATACAATCATTACCCAACTCTCCGCTTAATTATGCATACCTATAACTACAAATATGCTCATCAAGCCTTCTGTTGTGTCTTTGATTTCGGCTTCTCGTTTGTTAAAGATCAACTCGCTTAATCACAACCTCAGCGAGAAAGAC
>JBBPJF010000005.1:0-28452 GCA_043842855.1 Neisseriaceae bacterium | reverse complement strand
GAGGCGAATGCACTCACACTTATCAGTAATTGATTGAAGGGCCTTAGGGGGTTTGTAGCTCAGCTGGTTAGAGCACACGCTTGATAAGCGTGGGGTCGCAGGTTCAAGTCCTGCCAGACCCACCAGTCTAGGATATCCTTCTAGGCTATAATTGTTTTCTATCTTATCTCCCTGATTCAACTTAGTAAGTCCGAACTATACTTTTTAACTTAAAGAGAGGTGGTTGGTGGCAAAATATATAGAAAGTAACCTAGTAAAGGGAGAGGTGATCGTCCACCGTGCGAGCATTTCACGTGCGATGTTCATTTTTTCTGTACCAATGTTGTTTACTTCGTTTTTACTATCGATGATTCCGATAGTTCTGGGGGTAGAGATGCAGGACTTACTATTTGGGATAGGTCTTTCGTGTGCAATACTTCCACTCATGCTGCTAGCTTTTCTCCCACGATTAATTGTTTACTTTACGACGGAGTTGGTGATTACTAATAGAAGAGTTTTAGCAAAACGTGGGCTAATTAAGAGGGACTCGGTTGAACTTCGTTTAGACAAGGTAGAGTCTATTTTTGTAACGTAAACTATCTTAGGTCGTTTATTCAATTACGGTACGCTAATAATTAGCGGTGCTGGCGCTAGTGCTCCTTTTAGCTATATTAATAGCCCGATACAATTTAAGAATATGCTTAATCATCACCTTGATGGGCTTGAGGAGGGAGAATCAGTCCATCACAAGGAAGCATACTAAACTTTTGGCTATCTTGTAGTACTCGGCCAATCCTCCCTTGCTGCAAGCATCAATGAGGTTACTTGCGTTGGCTTATGGTGTGGCTTCTCGCACGTCACTAAGCTTAAGCTTAGTAGTGGTTGCTACCAAATCACTTATGGTAAAGTCTTTCCATGTCTATTTATACGTACAGGTGTGCCATGGTGGTTGCATATAGGATTGCTGTAGAGTTGTTTTTCCTCAGCTTTACGCTCGGGTGTGTTTCTTCATTAGATATAGCAGGGTAGAGGCCTTATTTGAGGCCTCTTAGAGGGGCTTCTATAAGGGGGGCTCGTATCTTTTAATGTGTCGCTTTAAGAATTAAAAGGTTTATGTCTAGTTTTTCTGGAAGGCGTTGTATTTAATTCATTGGAAGTTAATAAGTAGGAATAGGCCTTTATCAATAGTGGTCTGCTCTAGAAGTTATTACTAGGGTTAGAAGTCCGGGCTATAAGCTTTTTATTTTATGGCGCTACAAGGTGGCTATTATTAGTACTTCAAGTAGGTGGTTTTTGTGTACTGACTATTTTTAACCAAAATTGAGGAAACCAAACTATCAGTTTTAGAAGTGAGCTGCGGGGTAGATAGGGAGAATGGAAAGCTACTCATGAGTAGCTGTTTTTATGTGTATGAATTTATTCCCTGAGAAATAGCAGCAGCCAATCTGAAGGCTTGGGATGGATTAGTCCTAAAAGCTATGAAAAGCATTATTAGCATTCAGATGGGCAAGTTTGGATTGGGTAATAGTCACTTAATGCTGATTGAATAAACTATGTTGAATAAACAGTGCTGTAGATCTCCAAGCTGATGCTCGGGTGATAGCTTTGGGCAAGACACTACGCCATTATAGAGTATGATTTCTCAAACTTTTACTGCCTGTGGAAAGGCCAATCTTAGTTGGCTAGTACAGAAAGACGCTGTCAGAATGAAGTAGGAGGAGAAGCAGCTATTGACTCGTTGCAAGGAAGAGGCCTGCAAACTTAGATGGAAGAGAGATAGATGAAAAGTCAAAAATGGTATTTTGTTTACAGTAGGTAGGGCGTTCAAGTAGTTTACCAACGCATCGCTACAAGCTTTAAGAACCCATGTAGAAAGCCCTTCACCATCAACTCAAATCATACACTATTCAACTGTGAACGGCTCTGCAGCCTCTGTAGTAATGAATACTCTCTAGCCTAGTACTTCTACTGTATTTTTTGCTTGTATAAATCGTGACCCTTGGAGAGATGGCCTCGAACCCACCCCACGTCGGCTAGTCATCCCGCTGGAGAGCTGCCTGCGCAAAATCATGTCTACCAAAGTTGTGTCCTTCAATAGCAAAGAAAACACCTCCTTCCTAGACTATTTGGCTATTAAGGATGATAGAGTGTTCTTAATCCTTTTCTTTTAAAGCAGTATTGAAAGTCTGATAAAGAAGCAATACTTTCATTACTTATTTGCCTTCAAATACCAACGTGCCACTTTTATATCATTAAAGAGATATTTTCTTCCTACAATTTCCTGATAAGTTTCATACCCGGCTGTACTAGCTTAATGTAAACCAAGGGCTGCTTTGAGCTTTCTACCCTAGTTTTCAAACATGCAAAGCCAGTTAGTAGAGCAGTTTAGCTGACTAGTCCTATTTCTCAGAACCTCAAATAAACATTGCTAAAAATAAAGGCGGCGAGCCCAACCCTCGGCACTTATTCCATTGAAGTGGGCTGCTTGCTTCCACACCTGACCCGTTGTTTCAAAGATTAATGCGAGGAGACCCGCCATTCACGATACGTCCGGGTGATTCTAGCATATTCTTTTTTCTTTAAGGCTGAGTTTTTTAGTAGACATTGTCCTAATTCCCCGGTAGAATCCCGCCCGTTTAGCCATTTCTTCTGTAGGTCCTCCCCCGCTCTCACAGGATAGTTGTTGTTTTAGGTTGTTTGAATGAAACTGAAGTTATTTCTTGTATTTGCTTATTTACTAAGCACTGTCACTCTAAGTTTTGCCGCCCCTACCACCTACCTTCCCCCAGAATATGCTGGGGTAGAAACCAAGAGTACACCTCCTCCCTACATAAAAGGGCCCACTCACATCAAACTAAAGCACCAGAAGCGTTCCTATGTATGGCTAAAGGATGGTGCCTGTGGCGCTGTGGATGGCTTTATTGGATTTCATCTTTGTGGTGATGAGCATTCTCCTGCTTACCTAGTGGGTGAAGTAGGAGGTACGGTTGCTTCTGCTTTACAACCTGAACTTGCCATAGGGAAAATAGCTAAGGGTGTCTTCAAGGGTGCTAAGGGAATCAGCAGGATCTTCAAGTCCACTAAAGAAACGGAAAAAGCACTAGATCTATCCAAGAACCTTGGAAAAACTCCGGACGTGTTAAGAGATAAGCTTCAAAAACTTACTTCTACTTCTAAAGGAGGCGTGACAGAAGCCTCTACGGCCGGAAAGGGAACTAGATCAACAGGAGGAGTAAATTCCAAGGGAACCACGTCTTCGTCTGGAGCTTCTCATACAGAAACCTCTTCTAGTAAGACTAGTTCTTCAGGATCTTCTAACAAGAGTTCTGGTAGTTCAGGTCAGACCAAGGAATCGTCTAGCAAAACCAGTTCTTCAGGATCTTCTAAGAAAGCTTCTGGTGGTTCAGGGCAGACGAAGGAATCTTCTAGCAAGTCCAGTACTTCAGGATCTTCTGAGAAGGGTTCTAGTAGTTCAAAGCAGACCAAAGAAGCTTCCAGTAAGTCCAGTTCTACGGGATCTTCTAAGAAAGGTTCTGGTAGTTCAGGTCAGACGAAGGAATCTTCCAGTAAGTCCAGTACTTCAGGATCTTCTAAGAAGGATTCTGGTAGCTCAAACCATACTGAAACCGCCACGAGTCAACACACTGGGGATGGAGGGGCCGCTGGTACCCACTCAGACCAAAGTAAAATAACTGCAGAAGGATCCAAGCATTCAACCCAGGCACCTAAGACAACTACAGAGCATCGAGGTAAAAGCACTACTTCTTCCTCTACCCCAACGTCTCAGACTAAGGACAAACAGGGTCGTAAATTATCTGCGCAACAGAGAAGAACAGAAGCCTTAGCACGACGCGAAGAGAAAGGACAAAACACCTCCACTTCCGGTGCCCGTAAACTACCAGAAAAAACTCCAGAGCAGAAAGAACGTGAAGCCTATCTGAAGGGGAAATTTAAGCATGCAGAGGATATTCACGAACATATCTATGTAGAAAACAATCGTCGTATTGCAATAGAAGAAATGAAGCGCCAGGGAGTCACTGAATTGAAAGAGATAGAAGATAAAATCAAAGGTATTAACCTTAAAGAACATGTTGAGGTTATCACGGTAAATCGTAATAAAAAGCTTATCCAATACCAAGCGCCTGGAAGAGGTCAGGGGGATTTCTATACGACGAAAGAGATTAACCCAGATCACTTAGGGATTAATCCAAGAGCGGATACACCTACACAAAAAGATGTACTTAAAGTTCCCAATCAGTACATCACTAAAAATAAAAAAGTTAAAATGCTTACAAGTACTGCAGGCCGAGAAAAGGACACCTGGTCTACTCCAGGACGGACCTATCATGCTAAGGGAGGTGGAAAGCAGTTCTATAGCCGCGATAAGGATGCTTTTAAAAAGATAGAAGGGAAATAGTATGGATGAAGAAACTCGAGAAAAATGCTTGTTTTATGTAGATAGAGCATTGAGGTTGGCTAAAAAAAGATATGTTGAACACATAGGTACAAGCTTAGAACCAATGTACGACTCCATTCATAATCAACTGATCTACCTACATCGAGTGGTCACTGGAGAAGAAAAAGACATCTATCGCATAGATACCTTCACCATGGGGGCCTATGCAGGGAGAGAGTTTGATACCAATGATCCTCTCTTTGCAGATAGAATATCGGATGCAACCTATATAGCTGACCAAATTAGAGTGAGTAAAAAGAAGATTCTTTTGCCGGATAATCCTATTGAAAATCCTGGCAATAAAGAGAAGCAAGCCTGGCTTAAAGCAGAATTTCCCGAAGAATATGACCTGTAGGCTTAACTATGACGGTGAAAGGCAGTACTAAGCCCTTAGGCGACAGAATAACTCCAGGCTATAGCATGGACGAAGAAACTAGAGAAATATGTTTAGCTTATGTAGAGAAGGCATTGAGGTTGGCTGAAAAAAGATATGTGGAACACATAGGTACAAGCTTAGAACCAATGTACGACTCCATCCACAATCAACTGATCTACCTACATCGTGTGGTCACTGGAGAAGAAAAAGATATCTACCGCATAGATACGTTTACCATGGGGATCTATGCGATAAGAGAATTCGAGGACAGTGATCCACTCTTTGCCGATAGGATTCATAGTGCTTCTTATATAGCTCATCAAATTAGGTTGAGTAAAAAGAAAATTTATTTACCTGATGATCCTGAAAAAAATCCAGACTATTGGACTCAGCAAGCTGCACTCAAAGCTGAATTTCCTGAGGAATATGACCTGTAGGCTTAACTATGACGGTGAAAGGCAGTACTAAGCCCTTAGGCGAAAGAATAGCCCCAGGCTATAGCATGGATGAAGAAACTCGAGAAAAATGCTTGTTTTATGTAGATAGAGCATTGAGGTTGGCTAAAAAAAGATATGTTGAACACATAGGTACAAGCTTAGAACCAATGTACGACTCCATTCATAATCAACTGATCTACCTACATCGTGTGGTCACTGGAGAAGAAAAAGATATTTATCGTATCAGTACCTTCACCATGGGGGCCTATGCTTGGAAAGAGTTTGATACTAATGATCCCCTCTTTGCTGATAGAATAACCGATGCAGGTTATATAGCTCACCAAATTAGGGTGAGCAAAAAGAAGATTATTTTTCCTGATGATCCTGAAAAAAATCCAGACTATTGGCCTTTACAAAACAAACTTAAAGCTGAATACCCTGAGGAATATGATCTGTAGGCTTAACTATGACAGTGAAAGGCACTACTAAGCCCTTAGGCGAAAGAATAACCCCAGGCTATAACATGGATGAAGAAACTAGAGAAATATGTTTGTTTTATGTAGATAGAGCATTAAGGCTGGCTGAAAAAAGGTATGCTAAGATATCAGCCATGGAAGCTCCAGATGATCGAGTTCTTTCCCCCATGTATGCTTCTATTCTTAACCAACTGATCTACCTACATCGTGTGGTCACTGGAGAAGAAAAAGATATCTACCGAATAGATACGTTTACCATGGGGGCCTATGCGGTAAGGGAATTCGAGGACAGTGATCCACTCTTTGCCGATAGAATCCGCAGTGCTTTCTATATAGCTGACCAAATCAGAGTAAGTAAAAAGAAAATCTCTTTTCCTGATGATCCTATTGACAATCCAGGTCATTGGGATCGACAGGCTAAACTCAAAGCAGAATTTCCTGAGGAATATGACCTGTAGGCTTAGCTATGACAGTGAAAGGCAGTACTCAGCACTTAGGTGCACGAATAACCCCAGGCTATAGCATGGATGAAGAAACTCGAGAAAAATGCTTGTTTTATGTAGATAGAGCCTTGAGGCTAGCTAAAAAAAGATATATGGAACACATTGGGACAAGCTTAGAACCAATGTATGACTCTATTCACAACCAACTGATCTACCTACATCGTGTGGCCACCGGAGAAGAAAAGGATATCGAACGAATTAAAACCTTCACCATGGGGGTCTACGCGGTAAGAGAGTTTGATACCCATGATCCTCTCTTTGCTGATAGGATATTTTCTGCAGATTATATAGCTGACCAAATTAGGGTAAGTAAAAAGAAAATTACTTTTCCAGATGATCCTGAAAAGAATCCAGACTATTGGCCTCTACAAGCTAGACTCAAAGCAGAATTTCCTGAGGAATATGACCTGTAGGCTTAGCTATGACAGTGAAAGGCAGTACTCAGCACTTAGGTGGAAGAATAACCCCAGGCTATAGCATGAATGAAGAAACTAGAGAAATATGTTTGTTTTATGTAGATCGGGCGTTAAGGTTAGCTAAAAAAAGATATGTAGAACACATAGGTACAAGCTTAGAACCGATGTACGACTCTATCCATAATCAACTGATCTACCTACGCCGCGTAATCACTGGAGAAGAAAAAGACATCTATCGAATAGATACCTTCACCATGGGGGCTTATGCAGTGAAGGAATTCGTTACTAATGATCCACTCTTTGCAGATAGAATAATTTCTGCAGGTTATATAGCTGACCAAATTAGGTTGAGTAAAAAGAAAATCACTTTTCCAGATGATCCTGAAAAAAACCCAGGTCATGAAGAAAAACAAGCCTGGCTTAAAGCTGAATATCCTGAGGAATATGACCTGTAGGCTTAACTATGATGGTGAAAGGCAGTGCTAAGCACTTAGGTGAAAGAAGAAGCCCAGGCTATAAGATGGACGAAGAAACTAGAGAGAAATGTTTGTTTTATGTAGATCGGGCTTTAAGGTTAGCTGAAAAAAGGTATGCTAAGATATCAGTCATGGAAGCTCCAGATGACCGAGTTCTTTCTCCCATGTATGCTTCCATTCTTAATCAACTGATTTACCTACATCGAGTGGTCACTGGAGAAGAAAAAGATATCTACCGCATCAGTACCTTCACCATGGGGGCCTATGCGGCAAGAGAATTCGGGAACAGTGATCCACTCTTTGCAGATAGGATTCATAGTGCTTCTTATATAGCTGGCCAAATTAGGTTGAGTAAAAAGAAAATTCATTTACCTGATGATCCTGAAAAAAATCCAGACTATTGGGCTCAACAAGCTAAACTCAAAGCTGAATATCCTGAGGAATATGACCTGTAGGCTTACTATGACAGTGAAAGGCAGTACTCAGCTCTTAGGTGCACGAATAACCCCAGGCTATAGCATGGACGAAGAAACTAAAGAGAAGTGTTTGTTTTATGTAGATCGGGCGTTAAGGTTAGCTAAAAAAAGATATGTAGAACACATAGGTACAAGCTTAGAACCGATGTACGACTCTATCCACAATCAACTGATCTACCTACATCGCGTGGTCACTGGAGAAGAAAAAGATATCTACCGCATAGATACGTTCACCATGGGAGTCTATGCAGTAAGAGAGTTTGATACCAATGATCCTCTCTTTTCTGACAGGATATCAAATGCAGATTATATAGCTGATCAAATTAGGGTAAGTAAAAAGAAAATCACTTTTCCTGATGATCCTGAAAAAAATCCATGTTATTGGGATCGACAGGCTAAACTCAAAGCAGAATTTCCTGAGGAATATGACCTGTAGGCTTAACTATGATGGTGAAAGGCAGTGCTAAGCACTTAGGTGAAAGAAGAAGCCCAGGCTATAAGATGGACGAAGAAACTAGAGAAAAATGTTTGTTTTATGTAGATAGAGCATTGAGGTTAGCTAAAAAAAGATATGTTGAACACATAGGTACAAGCTTAGAACCAATGTACGACTCCATTCGTAACCAACTGATCTACCTACGTCGTGTGATCACTGGAGAAGAAAAAGATATCTACCGCATTAGTACCTTCACCATGGGGGCCTATGCGATGAAAGAAGAATTCCCTACTAATGATCCACTCTTTGCAGATAGAATATTTTCTGCAGGTTATATAGCTGACCAAATCAGAGTAAGTAAAAAGAAAATCTCTTTTCCAGATGATCCTACTGACAATCCAGGTCATTGGGATCGACAGGCTAAACTCAAAGCAGAATTTCCTGAGGAATATGATCTTTGACCAGCTTGTTACCGATAAAATAGACTTAAGCTGATTAAATTGAGACTATAGAAGCGTTTAAGGTACAGAAAATAATCAGCAACAGTGCTCTTTAGCGTTTTGCAAACTTACAGATAAGGGCCCCAAGGTACAAGACAAATTTTAATGTTTAGTTACGATGTATTTTTTAAGCTGGGTTGAGTCATCTGGGTAGTAGAGAGTGAATTTTCTAATTCCTCAGTAATTGCCTTAGAACGATCTGCACTGGCATGGATACCTTTCTTTATAATAGAGGCCATATCGTAACCTTCAAAAACTTGAAGGGCTGCATGGGTAGTCCCCTGAGGTGAAGTAACTTTTTGCTGTAGTTCTTCTAATGTGCAATCAGGAGTTACTTGGGCCAGTTTCGTCGCTCCCAGTAGAGTTTTCTCTATTAGTTTCCTAGCCTCGGAAGGTTCAAGCTTGAGTTGTTTTGCAGCTTGTAGGAGAGCATTCATAAAGAAGAATACATAGCCCGGACCAGAGCCTGAAATAGCCGTGACAACGTGTAGGGCTTCTTCTGAAACTACCCATAAACAACTTCCAGAATGATTTAGAAGCTCTTCTACTATCACCTTGTCCTTCTTCATAAGCCCAGGTTCAGCATAAAGCCCATGGATACCTTCTTTAATAATGCAGGGTAGATTAGGCATGACTCGGATAATACGCGAGGTATCCTTTAGCTGCAGCTGATGTTTCAAAATTGAAATTGATAATCCAGCGACAATAGAAAGCACTAGAGGATGCTGTATCTTTAGGTGCCTCAATGCTTGGGCGCTATCCTGGGGCTTGACTGCAATTAAAAGGACATCTTCCGAGCGAACCACATCCTCCAGGTAAGCCTGTACCTTTAAATTGGGGTACCGTTGGATTAAAGCTTTCCTTCTATTCTCAACTTTTTCAATTACTACGATGTGTTTGAAATAAGGCGTGTCCTCCACACTACGGATGAGGGCTTCAGCCATATTTCCACCGCCTAGAAAGTAGATCTTATCAAAAAGTTTCAAGTTCTTTTCCCAAATAAAGCGCTACCAACCCTGAGCATAGTGGATCCATAACGGATCGCTAGTTCTAAATCAGCTGACATACCCATAGAGAGCGTATCCACAGTAGGAACAGTTGCTTTCAAGGAAGTAAATAATTCTTGCATTTTATGCATTTCTTCTTGAAGAAGGATGGGATCATGGGTTTGTGGAATACACATCAAACCTCTTAAGCATAATTTCTTATAGGGTAAGATCGCAGCCACCAAATCTTCTAGTTGATTGCAGGGCAATCCAGCTTTTTGCGGTTCTTCAGAAATATTTATTTCGATGCATACTTGTAAAGGAACTTTATCTTCACTCCGATATTGTTCTATTTTTTCACCTAGCATAGGCCTGTCTAATGTTTGTAGCCAATCAGCATGTTGTGCAACTCGCTTGATTTTGTTACTCTGCACTCGACCAATCACATGCCACACAATATCTTCTGGTAACATAGCCTTTTTTTGTAGCCATTCTTGAACATAATTCTCCCCAAAATTCCTCAAGCCCTTCGCATAGAGAGAGGAAATATTTTGTGCGGGAAAATGTTTACTCACGGCAACTAGTTTAATTTCATCGGTTCTCCCAGTCAGGCTCTTGGCCTTTTCAATGCGCTCTAATACTGTTTGCAAACAAGGTACATTTTTATCATGCATGGTTCTTCAAGAAAATGAGTATACTTAAAGAGGATTTTCACAAGACTAGTGTCAAAAACAATGGGCCATTCTAAGGTATTTTCTAGCGATCCTTCAAGTGTATTGATTAGGTGGTCAACTTTTATTGGTGAGGGGATATGGATATTACAGAATTATTAACACAAACAGTAAAAATGGGGGCTTCTGATTTACATCTAAGTCCTGGGTTTCCAGCCAAAATTAGATTAAATGGCGATATTGTTGATCTACAAGAAGCTCAATTAAACCGGGAAGACATTGAACAAATGTTTGCCAGCATCGCCAATGCAGTACAAAGGAAAGTATTTGAAGAAAAATTAGAGCTAGACTTCTCCTTTGCTTTAGAAGGTGTCGCGCGCTTCCGGGTAAATGTTTTTAGCACGAGCAATGGGACGGCTCTAGCTTTTCGTGTTATTCCAAGCAAGGTGGTTACCTTAGAAGAGATTAAGGCTCCTGATTTATTTAAAACTATCCTTGCTGAGCCAAGGGGTTTAGTTTTAGTAACTGGCCCAACGGGATCAGGAAAGTCTACTACTCTTGCGGCCATGATTGACTATATTAATCAAAATTTTCAGCAGCATGTTTTAACTATTGAGGACCCCATTGAGTTTGTGCATTCGAGTAAAAAATGTTTAATCAACCAGAGAGAATTAAATCAAAATACACTGAGTTTTGAAAGCGCGCTCAGATCTGCCATGCGTGAGGATCCTGACATCATTTTGGTGGGTGAAATGCGTGATATTGAGACCATCCGCTTAGCTTTGACAGCAGCTGAAACAGGGCATTTAGTTTTGGCTACATTACATACCACGGGCGCAGCCAAAGCAATTGATAGGATCATAGATGTATTTCCGGGTTCAGAAAAAGAAATGATTCGAACGATGCTTTCTGAGAGCCTGCTAATGGTGATTTCTCAGACACTGGTTAAAACCATAGATGGAGCAGGGCGGGTAGCTGCTTATGAGATTATGAGGGCGACCCCAGCGATCAAAAATCTTATTCGGGAAAATAAAATAGCTCAAATGAATGCCACCATCCAAACAGGAGCTGCACATGGGATGCAAAGCCTGGATCAGGCATTAAATACATTAGTAAAAAGAGGACTAATTAGTGCTGCGGCGGCTAAGGTTAAGGCTGTTAATCCAGCGAATATCCAAATGGGAGGCGGCAGTTCTATGCGTTGAGCATAGAAGATGTAGCTTCAAGAATTGAGTAATTTTTGACGGAGTGGAAGCTCACTCGCTCGGCAGTCCTTGCTCTTCTTGTTGGTTATTGGTAGATGTCAAATACTTAGGGCACCTATATCTTTTAAGTATGTATGGTAGAATTTCACCGTGGAGTGGATATAACGGGATTGTGACCGTTTGGGGCAAATTGGTTGTCTCTTTGGGCAGCTGAGGTTCCCTGAGATATGGCGCTGATAGTATTTTCCTTGACGGTCCAGAAGGGTTTGTGGCAGGCCGTAGTCTAAAAGGGAGATATCAGATGAGTATATTTAATAGTATCAAGGAATTAGCTGAAGGTGTCATAAATAAAAATGCCGAAAAAGTGACAGGTGCTTTGGTGAAAAGACAATTGGTATCAGGTAACACTGAGAAGTTCAATCACTTGGTGGCGGAATTGATAGGGGATCATGGTTCTGTTGGGGGATTAAGTAAGCTAATTGGTAAGTTTGATTCAGCGAACCTAGGGCATTTGGCCCAGTCCTGGGTAGGGGATGGTGAAAATGCCCCCCTTGGGATGAGCCAAGTAAAATCAGTTTTTGGAGAAAGTTGGCTCAAGAAGTTTGCGGGACAGTTAGGCCTTAAACCTTTGTTTTTGACTATGTTACTTTCTTATCTTATACCGCGTCTGGTTAATTCGATCACTAAGGAAGGCAAGTTACCCGAACAAGTCTCTCATGAAGGTATTGATATTAAGTCTTTATTAACCTCTCTTATTAAATGAAAAGGAGCTAATTATGGGTCTGTTTAATTTCTTGAAGGATGCAGGAGAAAAGATTTTTGGCACAGCAGATGATAGCCATTCAAGGGGTAATAAAGCAACGGAACACATACGTAACTATAATATTCCAGGCGCTCACAACGTAGTGATTACATATAGCGATGATGGAGTAGCTACCGTCACTGGAGAATGTGATTCTGCTGGAGTTAAGCAGCTAGTGCTAGTAGCTGCTGGGAATATCGCAGGGGTTAAAGAGGTTAATGATCAACTACACGTCACTGGTACTGAGAGCACTACTCAGCAAGAGAGTGATTTCTATGAAGTTAAATCCGGTGATACATTATCCAAAATTGCTCAACATTTCTATGGCGATAGTGAGCAATACAATTTGATTTTTGAGGCCAATAAACCTATGTTAAAACACCCAGACAAAATCTATCCTGGGCAGGTTTTAATCATTCCAAAGAAATAGTTTTAACTTATCTTTTAGTCTAAAAAAGCCCTAGAAAGGGCTTTTTTAGTTTTATGGAACAACATAAAAGTCTAGAAAGAAGTATTCTAGTTTTAGAAACAAAGTAGCGATTCACCGCCACCCTGACGATACAGGGAGCTAATTTTTCTGTTTTCCTTAGCTATAGATAATGTTTACTTGGAGGATTTAAGGAGTATTTAGGCCACTACAGTAAGTTTTTACGTTTGCATTGGCCCTTTTCTAATAAACTGATCGTGAACTAACATTGCCTAAGAAAAATCAATTAGAAACAGAAGAACAAAAATATTTTTTTCATTACAACTTTTTAGCCAATTCTATCATTTGATCAAATTTGCTAGCCACATGTCCATAAGATATTTTTACACACTTATCTCTTTTACTATTCAGGAAACGTAGATAGTCTCGTGATTTAGCCATTGTAAAAATCGCTTTTCTACTACCGTCTAAAAGCAACGGTAAGTCACCAAAGTTTAATACTTCAAAAGCACATACTTTCACTGGAGAAAAATCTATTAGAAAATCAGTACACTTAGTACTTTTACAGGTATACATGTAAGTTAATGAATTACCACTGTCGTCTTTACTATCTAAAACCAATCCCTCTTTTTTAGCAAAATCATTAATAATATTCATTTCATTAGCACTAAAAGTTAATGAACCAAAAATGAACAATAAAAAAAAGTAATGTTTTTTCATAATTATTTTTCCGTGAAAATGAATTTTTGATTAGGATAATCAATATACATTAAAACTACCTTTTTATTTTCCATTTTTAAGCGATAACCCATATAACCAGATTTATCTTTTAAAAAAGTACCTTTTTTATTTTTCACAATATCAAATGCATAATTTTTCCAAGGATTTTTAATAATTAATTGCTTGTCGTTTACTTCAATTTCTTGAGACATACTATGTTTTTTTTCAAATTCCAAACTATTAATCCTAAAATAATTTTTGCTGTAAGCAATTCGATTTGTGATTAGAATTATCAGAAATAAAACCATATTCTTTGTAGTAAAAGTTATAGCCCATACCTTCTATTTATTCTCTCAAATTGAATAATACTATTATGTTTACCTTTGATGTATTTTACACATTCTTGGAAAGTTAATTGAATATCAGTGCAATATCAGTCACACTGTTCTTTCGATTGCATTTCTGGTGGAATTTGCAGGCACAAACAGCCCCCCCTGCACTAGAAACAATATTCTTGATGTCCACCCCACCCTAAATTAAGAAAATTCCTACTGTGTTTTAGCAATATTCTGCCAGGTTACTCCAGTGGGCCTCTATTACTAACGACCTCTTACCATAACTTTCACTTCACAGGCTAAGTGGACTTGTCGCTCCGCCCCTAATGTATAAATGCCGCTACTAAATCCGCATGATTAGTCAATACACTAAACCTAGGTAAATAAAGCCGGATCAATTAAAAAAAAGCGAGTGCACCCAAAGCCAACTCGCTTTGCGAATTTGGTTACCATTCAGCCTTAAAGTCAAACTGAAAGGTTTCTTGAAGTTACCTGCTGCATTATAGTATTGGTCTATGGAAAAATAAACGAGTATTAGATATGGAAGCCATTGCCTTTTTAATTTACACACACTTTAGTATTTATTATGCAATACCCTACAGAGGTATTTAACACAGTCAGCTTAGAGGCAATAAAATGTATCTTATTGATGTTTATAAAAACTTTGAGGGAGAACTCATAGGGTTAATGGCGAAGATAACTACGCTCATTGATTGATCCAGTATCCACCAAAAGTGGCAGTATCAAATTAGTCAATAGTCTTAAAAGGAGTGATTAAAAAAGAAGCATTAGCCGACGATTAAGCACAAACTATGGCACAACAGTTTGTAGTCTTCCTTCCTCTTTTGCCGCTAATCATGGCGGGACTTCATTCTCTAAGTATTAAGAAAGACTAATGAAACCCTTAGCTGATAGTAAATTCTGTGTCTTAATATCTGCGTTCTAAATGATGAAACTTTGATTGTCGATATGAAAAACTTCTACGCAGATATAAATTTGGTTTGTGGATACTAGGTATGACGTGCCTTTTTACTATCCAGGAATAGAGGAGACTTTGAGAACGGCTTTATTTAAGAGGTGTAAAACAACATGATGCAATTAAAATCATCAGGAAAGGGTAAGACACTTGCCCTTTCCTAGGTTTAGGTTGATAAAAGGAGGGATTATATTTCATCATTAGAAACGTAACTTTGTCACTTTCCTGTCGTTGAACGGTTACCTGCATCCTCTGCACCTTTACTGTCAACAGATACGCCATTTCCAGAACCATGTCCTGCGTTGGTGGAGGTGGAACCTGCGTCTGCTCCGCTATTGCCTATTCCGACTCCACCATTTCCTCCATTGTTGCCTGTTCCTCCGCCGTTACCCCCGTTATTACCTATACCAAAACCGCCAGGCGCCCCATTACCGTAACGTGTGTCTGCATGTAAGTTTATTTGAGCTACAAGCATAGAAAAAACTACTAATAAGAGCTTGTTTTTTTCATATAATTTCCTTCCAAGATTGAATTAAAAAAATAGTTTACTCCATCATGTCCCGCCTTTCCGCCAATTCCGGCCTTACCGCCTTTCCCAGGGATACCTGCATGAGAATTGCCCCCGTCACCACCGTTTCCTCCATTACCCCCTTACCGAAATCACCAGCATTATCCCCATTGCCTCCATTTGAGGCAAACATGGAACTACCTGCAGCCAGAAGAGAGCAGAAAAAAAATTTTGATTAATTCCATCAATAACTCCCAAATTATTTTTTTAATTTTGGTTTTAAAATGAGTTACCGTTTTCTCCGCTTTTGCCTATACCAATTCCTCCATCTTCACCATCCTGGCAGATCCCGCCATTTCCCCCATTGTTACCTATGCCAATACCACCATTTCCCCCATTTCCGAACCGACCAGTACAATTTTTTTTACCACTATTTCCTTTTTTTTGTATACCAAGGCCTCCATTGCCCCCATTACGACCATTTTGAATTTTGCTACCATCTTCACCATCACCCCCGGTATTGCTTATACCAATACCTCCGTTACCTCCATTACCCCCGTTGGTATTTAGGCCACCATTACCTCCGTTGCCACCATCACCTCCCCTATTACCTATACCAATACCGTCACTACCTCCGTTGCCTCCATCACCTCCATTACCTGATAGCGAAGGATTACTTATAAATAGCGAAAGAATAGACAAACAAAATAATTTCTTATACTCCATAGTAACATAGCTCCTAATTGCGTATCACTTTACTCAACCCAATGCTAGTACCACTATTCCCCCAATTTACCCATACCAACACCCCCATTGGCCCCATTAGTTCCATTCTTAATCGAGTTTGCTTTTTTTTAGTTGTAGACATTTTAGAGTAAGGGCCTACTGGGTGTGCATGATACGCTTTTAACCAAATTACGGTATCTTTCTATTAAAACTATTTTTATTGATGGTGGTTAAAATTCTAGTTTGCGAGATTGGTTAGTTTTTCAAATAAGAATAGTTAACTAGGATTCGCTTAATGCTTAGGTAAGAAGTTACTGGTTTCAGTGATAAAGGGAGAAAGTTTAAGGAAGTATAAACAAAGCCGCCCCAATCTTCCAGCCATATATACCATATATACCGGCGTTTGGAGATATCGGGTTATAACTTTGAGTGAGAGCTCAAGAGAATTTGAACACCCTGACTATTGCTTAAACAAGACCACTTTCGGAAGGTCTAAGAGCCAAAGAAGAGGACGTCTTATTAGAGAAGGAGGAATTTTTTATATCCAGAACTGTATATTGGTTCGTTATAAAAGTTTTCCTGTCAGGACAAAACGAGGAAGCGCTTAGTCAGCCAAGGCAACAAATGCCACAAGGCCCAAGGCACCAGAGGCTCTCTCTCACTAGAGAGCCTTTCAAAGTGTTTTTTACTAGCACTAGTTGGCTCTGCAACGATCACACTGAGTCATAACACTTGTCGTAGGTTTTATAAAGTTATCCAGACTACAAGTGCTACACACTTCAATTTCCCAATCTAAGTCAAAGAGATTAGCTTTGTGTGATTCTAACATTTTAGGGTTCTCCTATTTCAAAATAAATACCGGAAAGCCACATTCGATATGAATCGGCTGATAGACTGAGCTTACACAAACCCTCTGAAGAGAGCAAGCGATTCCTTAAACTTAAATAGTCTCTAAAACTTTGAAAGTGATGCAGCAGTAGAGTAGTTATCAGTAGGTAGCTTACTTTGGAGGCGGATTGAAGAGGCCACACCAGGGGTGCCGAGCTAATTGCGGGCCACAAGAAATGCCCAATTTCTCTCAGATCAAATTTACAACGTTGCACTCAGATAGCGCATAAAAAAACAGCCTCTATTCAGGAGGCTGGTTAAAGTGATAATACTAACGGCTGTTTTAATGGTGTCAGCAGCCTTAGTTTAGCTTAAATATTTTTAGCAACAGTGAGTCATCTGTGTCGCAGGACAGGCAACCTGTGTACACGGGTTTACAGTAGCACTAGCAAAGCCACCATTGTCAGTAGTATAAATAGTAGAAACTTCAATATCCCAATTTAATTCAAATAAGTTAAGCTTAACCTGGTTTGACATAAAACACCTCTTCATTCATAAAAACACAAAATTGTGGTATCGGATAAACCGTCAAGGTATACTGGTTACGTTCCGACGAGCTCATGTTACACAAATAAATAGGGTAAAGCAACAGGGTAAAGCAACAAGCGGAGTAATGGAGTTAGCTACGTCCTACTGAGGTAACATCACTTAATGAAGCCTTGTGTTTAGAAAAAGTGGTCGATGGAGTGTGCTTAGAAACATGTGTTAGCTCATAAGGGGATAGCTGAACCTTTAGTGGCTTGGCAGCTAGCACCCGTCCTGTTCATTAATTTTGGCAGTAGCACTAAGCATTCCGAACGTTAATTTTACGTCTAAGCGGTGCTCTATCTGCCCCCAGGATTTTAGTCAGGATAAACCAGTCGTTAAAAGTATAAAGGAACCAGGCTTAACAGAATTGGAAGTTGTATTATGACAGGACCCGTGCCCCACGTATATGAGTCTACAAATTTTGTTGATAGGGAATAAAACATCACTAGAATAGGGCAGGGCCACTTAGCTTTTTAAAAAAGTAAAAAATCCCGTAGACAAGCTTGGGAGCAATTTTTTTATTTTGGTAAGGTTCTGTTCGGAAGTAAAAAATCAATCGAGTTTTTGACTTTGCAGTTTGTAGTTTTGGCTGCCCACAAACTAGAATCAGTCGATAGAAATGTATTTAACCCAACCACAAAGATTAGAACGAACAAGCATCAGCCAGGCTGCAGGTTTAGAGACTGATGCTGGTTATTTAAAATGATAAATTTCTCTGGTTACTTGGAAAGGAAAACTCTCATACACTCTTCCTCTGTAGTTATGCAAACAGTATCATTAGCACTGAACGCTTTTAGAGCAGAGTGAGTAAAACGCTTGGAAACCTCAATTTCCCAGTTTAATTCAAAAATATTAGCATGGGATAGTTGTAACATGCTTACCTCCATTGTATCGATAAAAATAAATGAAAATATTGCTATCCAGGCCTTCAAAAGGTTCCAAACAAAGGCCCGCCAATCATCTTACCGGACCCTGGCCTAACAAGGCAATTGGCGCGTAGGAAATTTGATATGTAGCCAGTTAAAGTAATTATCGTACTTGTATAAGGTTATAAAGTGGTGGCTAGCAGGGACAGCTAAAGTTAGCCATGTTGAGAACACCACTTAAGTTCATGGCAAGTCCTATGAAGCGATGGAGAAACTTTTGAATTTCTGCTACGGTCCTACTCAAAAGCTAAAAAAACAGCTGGGCCTTAATGCATACTTCTTATTACCCAGCAGTGCCCGCTAGCCGGAATTGGCCTGGATGCGGCCAACCAATTAAAACACCAAGGCAAGATCACGCAGAAATTTAAACGGACAAATAAATAAGTGCCAGCCGAAACTCCTACCCACGGCTGGCACTTTTCCTTTCAAAACAAAACTTAGAGCAAACAAACTTCTACGTTACCTTGGTCGCATAACTTTTGCACAGTCCTGACCGTAGCTAGCACAGTCATTCTTGCTAATACAATCAAGCGCGCCACTGGTCGTAGGGGTCGCTAATAAAGCAGTTTGAGCAACCTGTTCGGAAACCTCAACTTCCCAACTTAGTTCAAAAATATTGGCACTGGATAATCGTGACATAACCACCTCCATCGTATTGATACAAGTGAACAAAAATACTGACATGCAGGCCCCGGTAATGATTCAAGCAAGAGGTCTATACATCCATCTTACTTTAGTTCACCTAGCAAAGCAATTAGCGATTAGGAGAGTTCATTAATCTAGCTCAGAAGCTAAGTATCGCCCTATGATGGAAAGAAGCAGTACGGGCCCGTAAGGGATGAATTTAGGTGGGGAAGAGTTACTGATTTTCAGGTGGAACCTAATAACCAGCCGTAGCCAAAGGGTCAGATTTAATTAGATAAATACTAATGTAGGAACACAGAGGAAACCCGAATAGAAAACAAGCGCCAGTCTAAATCCCTTCTCATGGCTGGCACTTGTCCTTTTGAAAAAACTTAGGATGACTAAATTTCTATAGTCATTTGGAGAGTACAGCCTTCATACAATTCCAATGCCCACTGCAATTCAAAATAGCACTACTAGTAGCAACCGTTTCTAGACCAGTTTGATTAAAACACTTGGACATTTCAATGTCCCAATTTAATTCAAAAATATTAGTGCTAGGTAGTTGTGACATCATTACCTCCCTATATCATAAAACGAACCAAAATTAAAACTCCCAGGCCTCAGAAAAGGCGCTCAAAAGCTCCATACAATCAGCTTACATGAGCCTACTAAGTAAAACAAGTAATGAGGGTAGGGAACTTGACCTTCAACTAGGTTAAAAAGTGATTATGGCATTTAAGGAGGAAGAAAATGTATAGGCCAGTAAGCGATTATTTGGGCCTGATTGGAAACCTCTCACATTTTAGCTGGATCCTACTATCTGGACCTTAACCCATTCCTCTTATACCTACCCAACACTAGCCACTGGCCGGAATTAGCCAAGAGGGTTAGATTTAATCAAATAAAATACTAAAGTAGAAATATAAGTGGGCACCTGAACCGACAAATAAGCGCCAGCTAGAGCTCTTACCCAGAGCTGATACCCAGTTTTTTAAAACAAAGCTGCACACCCACCAAAGTAGCTATAACACTGAATGTAACTGCTCTGGGCTTCTTGTAGAGTGGTTTGATTCAAACCATTGGAGATTTCAACCTCCCAGTTTAGTTCGAAAACGCTAGTGCTGGATAACTGTGACATAACCCCCCTTCATCATACTGAGACAAATGAATAAAAGATAGCGACGTGCAGGCCTCGGTAACACTCCAAGCAAAAGGCCTGGGCCTCATCTTATATTAGCTCCCCTAGCAAAGCAATAGCACGCAAAAAAATTAGTTGAGCTAGCTCAGAAACTAGCATCCCTTACGCTGAAACAAAAGTAGCACCGGCTAGCAGGAGATAAATACACGCCGCCCGAAAACTTCCTAGGCTTCAGGCAGATCCTATAATTGGACGTATTCCAGAGGATCAACTTTAAATCAAATAAAATCAGATCCCGAAAAGATAAACACGGGCCCACCCGAGCTCCTGCTACGGCTGGGTTCGCATGCGTACGTTTAAAACAAACCTGCACACCAATTATTAACGCTATGACAATTATCGTTAGTGCTCCAGGATTCTTGCAGAGTAGTTCGTTTCAAACCCGTGGAGACTTCGATCTCCCAATTTAGTTCGAAGACATTAGCGTTGCACAACTGTGACATGGCTACCTCCATTGTATTGAAACAAATGAATAAAAATATCGCCGTGTAAGCCTCGATGATGTTCCGCAAGAGGTCTATGTGGCCATTCTACAGTGGATCCCTTGGCAAAGCAATAGCATACAAAATAATATCCTGCTGCAGGCAAGAGTCAGCTAAAGTTTTAACCTATGGCTGACACTCTCTCTTCAAAGTAATAAGTAGAATAAATGGATTTCTATAGCCGTCTGGCCAAGAAGAGGTTCGTACAATTTTGATTTTCACTGATACAAGGGCTACTAATGCAATTAGGAGTACTACTATGCGTTTGGAGAGTTGCCTGCTCAAAGCGCTTAGATACTTCGACTTCCCAATTTAATTCGAAAGTATTCGCATTGGACAATTGTGACATCTTTAAGCCTCCATCTATCGTTAAAGGTGGGTAGAATTGACACCTATAGGCCTTTGTACTGCTATGCAAGTAGCCCGCGCATTCACCTTACAAGCACTTATCTAGCAAAAAATTAACGCGCCGCAAAGCTGATAGTACAGTAAGCCGATTTAGAAAGTTACTTAAGTCCTCACCGTTGCTGTATGCTGACTGGCACGAGTTTTAAAGTCGGGCAGTCAAGAAAATTATTGGAGTTGAGAGGAAAAGACTGGAAGGTGGGAGAAAATTCCTGTACTCCACGCGGAGTTTATTCGAGAGAGGAAGCGATTAAATTCTGACTTACAGCTCCTGGTACTTAGTCATCATCTAGCGAGCAAAAGCAGACTAGGGAATGACTTTCACCTAAAGGCACATCCCGGATAGACAAGTGTCAGCCAGAACTCCCGCCTATGGCTGACACTTACTCTTCAATAAAGTAGAAAAAATAAACTTCCATCTTATTGCGGCAGGAAGAGGTTTACGCAATGCCCATTTGTACTTATACAGGCCATCGCCTGAGTATCGAATCTTCCTACGGCTGACTTATCGAAGCAACTAGAAACTTCAACCTCCCAATTTAGTTCAAAAATATTGGCGCCAGATAATTGTGACATAACCACCTCCATTGTGTTAGTAAGTGAATAGAAATAAATAATGACACATAGGCCTCAGCAATACTTCAAACAGGGTCTATGTATTTATCCTACAGGACCTCGTCTGGGAAAGCAATTGTTGAATGGAATAGAAAATAATCAGTCCACTTATAGTGGAAGGCAACGGTTCAGCACGGCCGAGAGCTTTGCTTGTGGCTAGAGGAAAATTTTAGGAGATAGAAGGAGCATTCCGAATGCCCTGCCACAGTAGTTGCCAAGTATGGAACCAAACAGAGCCAATTTGCAGGGAACAAGCTAAGGCAAAGCGAGTTAAGCACACGGCAGTTGAATGAGACAACGCCCCCAGGCACTCACTCCCCTCAGGCTGGGGCTTGTCAATTCTAGAGGACACTAGGAGATTAGATCAATTGTACTTCAGAGAGTATGCATGCAGGTGTAGTTCTTATAAGTTCAAACGCCGGAAATGGAAGCTTTCACTACATGCTTCTGCTACTTCATTCGGAATTCATTCGGAACCTTTAAATAGGCTGACCTAGAAATTTCAATTTCCCAATTCAATTCAAAAATATTTTTGCCAGATAACTGTGACATAGCCCGCCCTCCATTACATTAATAAAAATGAAAGAAATATTGCTAAACGCAAGGACCACCCGGGTATCCTACGGGAATAATTCTGAAAAAACAATTAACTAAACTGAAGTTCAGTAGCATACGTCTTGAGTTTGGAGCACGCTTTTTGAATGATGGACTGTCCAGTTGGAGAGCAAGTAGGAACCTATCCGCAACCAAAGTAACTCATATCGATAGCAGCAATAGGCGAAGACTGAGTAACAAGTATTGCACAGAATTTTTCAAGGAGGCCAGGTAGGAATGCCAAGTAGCAATTTAATCAACACTAACAGTAGTTAGAGGATGGCGACATAAACTACTATTTAAACTGGTAAAAAGGTTGCTATACCTTTTTATTATCGCCAAAACCAAGCCAGCGTGCCAACTTCTAGAAGATTACTTGTAAACAATTCCGCGGGAGGGGGTATGGTAACTGGTTATCTCAACACATTAGGAGGCGGAGGAAAAGTTTAGCTTTCTCTAGCTAGGTATTGATTACCTTAAATAAGTAAAGGCGTCGTCTCAGCACTAAATGAGTAAATTGAAAAGAATAGTATAAGGCTTTCTATTGGCGGGGGTCGCGGTAAAGGAATAGGCTGGAGCACTTTGCCGTAAGCGCGGTTACAGGCACTTCAAGAGGCAAAAAAGTATCAAAGTTGAGTAATGGTCAAATTATTACGTCACAGAAGAATAAAATATACACGATTTATAGGTTCGTTCTAACAAAAGAACCCTTGAGAAGACTAGAAAATGAAAGCAATCCTAATAGTAATAAGTGCAATGATTTTGTTTACACTAAGGAAGAAGCTAGCGGAAAAATTAATTTGAATCCTTTTGAAGCCCATAGAACAAGTATGTGTTAAGGCAACTCGAAAGGTAAGCAAAAAGATTGCCAAAGCTTTTTTCGCCTCTAAGAATAGGACAGTAATGAAACAGAAAAAAATGTAGGAGATAAGCCTAGGAAATTTTGAGCAACTCACCTATTGTTATGATCAGGGGATCAATACAATTAAAGAAAACATCAAGAAAAATTAATAAATCAGAAAAGATACTTGCTACAAAGTATCGAGATATTAAAGCCAAATGTAGAAAAGAAACAATCCATGAACTCAAAGAAGACATGGGAGCGGTAAACAAAAAGGAAAATGGGTCAACAATTAATTCACTTACAGCTGATTGTGTAGAATATGCCTTGTGCCAGTATGGTTGGAATTTGAAATGATTTTTATTCGAGTCAAATCAGGCTGAAGCCAGCCATTGATTGTTAAGTACGCTTCTCTTGATAACGTGGATTGGTGAGAGCATGACTTGTCAGTGAAGCTTGCAGTTAGATATCATGAGCAGCGAAACTCCGGTGCGTTAGCAAAATATGCAAGCATAGAAGGGGTCTCCTCGCTTTAGCAAGAGGCGGAGTGAAAGTGCCAAACCCAGGTTGCTTGACGGCACGCTCCTCTTAGAATGCAGAAGCTGGATAAAATGTTTGTCAGGACACTGTATCACGTCATAAAAAAACTCGTTTGAGGCTGTTAGCTAGAACGTTCATCAAAACCCATTTCTACTCCTTTGAGCCTTGTGGTAAAGTTGTTCCCTAGTCTATAGGGCCCATTAGGGATATATTTTTAGTAAAAATGACTACTCACTCAGGGTATTAGGGGTAGTAAACTTAAAATTGAGGATAACTTTAGTGATTTATCGCAGTTCTTCATATTGTATGTTAAGAGTACCTGTACTTCCTAAGAACTATACAACGGGAAGCGCTGAAGTACATTCGCTTGGCGAGAGGGAAAAAAGACTTCTTGAGGAAGGTATTTTAATTGCTAGCCGAGATTTTTTTCATGATCTGCGGAAGGAAACAAGAGATGAAGCCAAGGTAGAAAAGCGTAGATTAGCACTGGAGAAGTACTACAATCGAAGTACATGCAGACCGACTCCTTTCGGTATTTTTTCAGGCGTCAAAGAGTGTCTATTTAAAGACAACACTGACATGAAGTTAGCAGCACCTGAACATTTTGAGAAGTATATTTCGCTAAGCCCGCATTGGTTACTTTCTTTTGTCAAAGAGATCGAGAGTAATCTATGTAGTCAATACCCCAAAGCTAGTGTGTATGTAAATAATAGGCTTCATTTCATTGCGCAGCGAGCTTATCTTGCACCTCAAGAGATGGGAGAAGGATCTGTTTCAGTTGCTATATCTCCATTGTTGAATTTTGTATTACGTGTCGCACAGAGGCCTATCAGTGTGGAGGAGCTTAGTCAGCAGATCAAAAAAGAGTTTGAATTAGAGGATACGAAACGAGTAACTACTTATTTGCAAGAGTTATTGGATAAGGATTTTCTTATCTCGACACTTCGTTTTGCGCCCTTAGAGCACACAGAACAGTTATCTATACTAATCAATAAGCTCAAACACATGGCTTTTGATCCAGAGAAATTAAAACTTTTGTTGGAAGTAAAAGCAAAACTGGAAATTTACCAGGGCAGAGCATTAGGTCAAGGGGTAGAGGAATATTTAGAGATTTGCAGATTAGTAGATAGCCTCTTTAAGACTAAAGAGCAGGCACTCAAAATTGATATGAAATTGTGCTCAGAAAGAGAGCTTACACTTTCTAAGCACGTCGCGGGCGCCGTAGAAGAAGCAGCGGAAGTACTAGGTAAATTAGCAAGTTTCAATGATGCACATGTTAATGTATTGGATTCATTTCGTAGAAAATTTCTAGAAAAATATGGTGTAAATCAATTAGTTAGACTTCAGGATGTATTAAATGAAACAATAGGTATTGGCTACCCAGAAACTTACTTAGCTCAGGAGACTAGTGACAAAACGGTCGAGAAAGATATGCATGCCCCTTATTCGGTACAGGTTAAGTACATGCAAGCGGTTAAGCATGGTGGGGCGGTTAAACTCGAGGACCAAGATTTAATAGGATTAAATAGCGCTCTAGAAATAGAACGTTTGCCTGATTCCATGGAAATTTATGCTGAAGTGATTGCAGCAAGCAAAAAGGCGTTAGATGAAAACGACTTTCAGTTGCATTTGAATTATATGAATAGCACTTACTCCATAGGGCAGGCTAGCGGTAGATTTTTACAATTATTAGGTTCAGAATTTGTGGCCAAGACTCAAAAGGATCTGCTTGAAGCTTCTTCTAACCAAGAAGGAGTAATGTTTATAGAATTGTCTGAATGTCCCAAAAAATCAGGTATAGCCAATGTAATGACCACACGAGCAATGTCAGATTATTGGCTCGCACTGGGGATTGGTGGAAACGTAGAAGTGGAGGATATTTACCTTGGGACAACTAGTGACCAACTTTATTTCTTTTCTAAAAAATGGGGAAAAAGGCTGCTATTTCGTGCTAGTAATGTGGCCAATCCTCGTTATCTATCCCCTCTGTATAGGTTTCTCCTAGAAGTGTCATTAGAAGGCAAGAAATTACCCAGGCCCTTTAGCCTATTTGATTTGGATAGGGCGGCTTTTTGGCCACGAGTAGTCTACAAACGTGTCATACTGCGTCCAGCCACTTGGGTACTCGACAAAAGGTTCGCTAGCCTAGCTGAGGTTAAAGGAAGTGTAGATAAATTTAGACAACTCTTCTTTAAAGCAGCAGAGGAACTTAACATACCTACAGAGGTCTTCCTAGTCGTGGGGGATAACAGACTATTACTTGCACCAAGTAAGAATGAGCTCCAACTTAGTATCCTATACAAGGAGTGGATAAAAAGGGAGGTATTAATTCTAACTGAGAATGTCTATGGAGAATTCGATGGAGTAAAACACGCAGGTACTTTTGTGGAAGGGGACGCTGGGTTCTATTTTTCGGAGATTGTAGTTCCAGTAAAAAAGAGAGAGCTTAACCTGGAGAAAAACAAGCAGATCTTCGTTCCTAAACATGTGTGGAATTGGGAAGAGCATCTAGAAACCTTAAAAGAGTGGCTATACCTCGAAATAGAAGTGCCTACGAAAAAACAGTCCTCTTTTCTATTGGCTGAACTTAAAACGTTAATAGAGCAAACCCAGCCTCACTGGGTTAAGTGGTTTTTCATCCGCTATGTCACCAATGGGGCGGCCGTTATTCGGATAAGGTTCAATGCCTCTCAAAAAGCCTTACATCAGATCTACGAACAGTACCTTAACTGGTACCAGTCAGCCTTTTTATTAGGGAAAACCACAGGCTACAAAATTCTACCCTACGAGAGGGAGAAAGCTAGGTATGGGGGTGAAGCAGTGATTAAAGAGATAGAGAGTTTTTTTCACTCAGAAAGTGAACTTTCAATCGCTTTATTGTCTGCCACAACGAAAGAGTACGAAGAAGAGTTAGAGCAAACTGTAGTACTTTCATATTTCTTATATCAGGTTTTCAGTACTTTTAGCGTGAATTCAAAAGGTAGCTTTTTTGCTGTTAGACCAAGTGTCGAGGTAAGAAAAAAGATACATAAACATAGAAGGCAGCTGACTGGTTTTTTGAAAGGGGGTATGGCTGCTACGGGGATTGATAGCATGCTAATTGATGAGTTATTTCATAAGCATTTAGAAAGCGCAAAAAAACTTGAAATTAAGTTGGAGGAAAGTAAAGAACAATTGACAAATTCAAAGGGAGAAATAATAGCAAGTCTCATCCATATGCAGTGCAACCGACTTTTTGGTCCAGACAGAGATAGAGAATTACTAATGTTGAGCTTACTAAGTGAGGTAGAGGAATTAAGGAAGCATCTATGAATCATTTACAAGAAGCATTAATAAAGGATTTAGGCAGGGTTATTCAAGGTGGCTTATCGAAACTGACCAATTTAGATTTTTTAGAAGATTACAAAAGCAATGAGGACTTGCCCAACTTTTTGGCTTGGAGTGCAAGCACCTTGGCGCAGGGACTTCCAGGGGTATTAGTATTATTTGCGAATGCTGGAGAATGGTTCTCAGAAGAGGAGCAAGAAAAGCTACTAGAGCAATTAATCCGAAGAATTTATCACCATGTAAGCGCAGGTGTGGCCAATCTTTCTCTATTTGCAGGACTCACTGGTATAGCGTTCGCTATCGCTGTGGCGTCACGTAGAAAGAAATATGAACCAATTTTGGTCAAGTTGGATAAAGCCCTTACAGGACAGCTAGATGCTTTTTTGCTGGGAGGAAATTTAGAGAAGCTCCATGCTAGTTTTTTTGATGTTGTTTCTGGAATAAGTGGAATAGGTCGGTATTTATTACTGAGGGTGGAAGAGGGTGGGAATGACAGCCTGCGCCCGCATTTAATAAAGATTTTGAAAAAAATACAAGAGATACAGGATACTAAGCAGGGTAAATACAGTTGGCGAATCCCGATGGAGAGTCAGTTTTTAGAGATAGAGAAGACTCATTATCCCTTTGGCAATTATAACCTAGGATTAGCCCACGGAGTTTTAGGACCGTTTAGTCTATTTGATACATGCCTTAGGGATTCGATTACTGTTGATAGACATAGGGAAACTCTACTGAGTATGGGCAATTATCTACGTGAATTTATTCTGTTAGATAGTGAAGGAGAGCCCTATTGGCCACCAAGGTGTAGGGCTGGATTCAGGGGAGAGAAAGCAGAAAGCCCAAAGATTTGTTGGAATGGTCGAGATGGCTGGTGTTATGGAAATGCTTCATGTAGCTTGATACTTTGGAAGATAGGTAGTAGCTTGGAAGAAAGTGAGTTTAAAAAGCTTGCAATTCAATTAGTGAGGGGTTCTTTGCGACATCCACACTTATTGGATACACCCTCGATTTGCCACGGTTTAGCTGGGTACCTACAGATATTGATTACTTTATTTTCCCTTGTGAAGAAGGAAAAGCCCGATTTAGCTGAAGAGTTGCTGGATAAAATTAAAGAGCTGGCGATGGAAATAGTTGCTCTATATAGTTCAGAACATATTTTTGGGTTTAAAGATATAGAGCATCATCAGGAGGGAACCTATATTCTAGATGACCCCGGGCTATTGACGGGTACGTCAGGAATACTCTGTGTACTGATCAATACCTTACAAGTATTGCAGGGAAAAGTACCAGAGTTACAATGGTGCAAAGCTTTTCTCCTCAACTAGTTGAATGCAAATTACAGGAAGTGAGTTTTAAACGGACTGCGTTATAGAGTGGGCCATAGTAAAAGTTTAGTGTTTGTGTTTAAGCCCAAAAATATTTTTTGTCGCCTATTGTATTATGGGTAAACTTTCCACTATAATGACCGTCTTTCTCGCTGAGGTTGTGATTAAGCGAGTTGATCTTTAACAAACGAGAAGCCGAAATCAAAGACACAACAGAAGGCTTGATGAGCATATTTGTAGTTATAGGTATGCATAATTAAGCGGAGAGT
>JBBPJF010000004.1:0-188946 GCA_043842855.1 Neisseriaceae bacterium | reverse complement strand
AGTTTGAATTACAACTACGGTACTAGCAAGTTTACTCAACTGAATGGTTCACTGGGAGTACGTAAGACCTTTAAATAGTATCTCTTATCCTTTCACTAAGGCCCCCTAGGGGGCCTGCTTTTTTGGGGTGATGATTTGACTATGAGCTACTAGTTCTAAGTTTGGCTAATATCCTATAGGCAACAGAGGGAAATTTCTCAATATTAAAACTCACATACCTTTATCAAGCTAGCTTTGCTAGCACCTAGTTAATTATTGATAAGGAGCTTGTGCAAAAAACTTCTGTTGTGAATAGTCTCTTATGGGTGGGTATGGAGTATAATTCCGCCTAAGTCGTAGTTATGATAATAAGGAATGTTTAGAGCCACTTTAAGCTTGAGCTTTGACGCTTAAGTTAAGGTGGTACGGCTGCGGCTGGGTGTAAGTTAACCACTAGGAAAAAGCTTAAGGAGGATTGTGTGATGGTGGAAAATGCCGTTCTTGATCCGTCTCGACTGCAGTTTGCGCTGACGGCACTTTATCACTTTTTATTTGTTCCATTGACTTTGGGACTTGTAGTGATTATCGCCATAATGGAAACGATTTATATCAATACCGGTAAAGAAATTTATAAAGATATGACTCGTTTCTGGGGTAAATTATTTGGTATCAATTTTGCAATTGGAGTTACTACCGGTTTGACGATGGAATTTCAATTCGGCACAAACTGGGCTTATTATTCTCATTTTGTTGGGGATATATTTGGTGCTCCTTTGGCAGTTGAAGCGTTGGTAGCATTTTTTTTAGAGTCTACATTGGTGGGCTTGATGTTTTTTGGTTGGGATAGGATGAGCCCACGGATGCACTTAACGGTGACTTGGTTAACAGCATTGGGAACCAATCTATCCGCCCTCTGGATTTTAATAGCGAATGGTTGGATGCAACGGCCGATTGGTTCAATACTTAATCCACAAACGGTCCGGCATGAACTTCAAAATTTTGCAGAAGTTGTTTTGAATCCAGTTGCTCAGGCCAAGTTCTTACACACCGTTTCCGCAGGTTATGTGGCGGGAGCGATGTTTATTTTAGGTATTTCAGGATGGTATTTAATTAAAGGTCGTGATCTTGAGTTCGCAAAAAAATCTTTTACAGTGGCAGCAGTATTTGGTTTTCTGTCATCTCTTTCAGTAGTATGGTTTGGGCATGAGTCTGGTTCGCATGTCAATGAATATCAGCCAGCTAAAATGGCAGCGATTGAGGGTCACTATGATGGAGTGGATGGTTGTATCAACTTTAAACTTTTAGCGTGGCCTAGCTATAAGTCTTCCACAGATTTTCACGAGGACGATGCGCTGATCTATATCCCATGTGGTACTAGTTTAGTTAATTACTATAAGCCTTATATTAGCCAAGCTAAGGGTGAACGAATTCTTGGAGCAAAACAAATAGTGGAACAAAATGTTGCTAGGGTTAGAAACGGCATCATTGCGGATGAGGCGCTTCAAATCATCAGTGGTAAGGAAATTATTCCCAATAAAGATGAGAGGATGCGTAAGTTGACGGAGGCCCAAGTTAATTTTGAAAAATATAAGGAAGACTGGGGATATGGGCAGTTAGTACGTAAAGTTCTTCCTGCAGGGCAAAAGCTTTCTACTGCAACAGAAGCACAAATAAGACAGGCTGCTGAACTAACTATTCCTCCTAATATAGTGTATTTATTCTATTCCTTCCGAGGAATGGTAGCATTAGGTGGATGGTTTATCCTACTTTTTGGCTTAGCTGTATGGAGCGTTTTGGGTAGAAAAATTGGTCAGAGTCGGTTAATTAGCCGATTAGCTTTAATTTCTATTCCATTACCGTTAGTAGCAATTGAATTGGGTTGGTTTGTAGCTGAAAATGGGCGACAACCTTGGGCTATTAATGGTGTATTACCTACTTTTTTAGCTGTTTCAGGTATTTCCCTAGCTGAGATTTGGTTTACCTTAATTGCGATAATTGCTCTATATACTTTATTCCTAGTGGCGGAGCTTTATTTGATGTTCAAATATGCTAGGTTAGGTCCTTCAGCTTTAAAAACGGGTCGTTATCATTTAGAGTAATCTGATTGCGAGGAGAAGTAGAAGTGGATTTTTTGATGCAAGTTTTTTCTTATGAGCAGCTTCGTTTTATTTGGTGGTTACTTATCGGTGTTTTAATGCTGGGTTGGGCTGTTGCAGATGGGTTTGACGCTGGGGTAGGGATCTTACTTAGAATAATCGGTAAAAATGATGAAGAGCGGCGTATTTTAATTAATACCGTTGCTCCTCATTGGGATGGTAACCAGGTATGGTTGATTACGGCAGGAGGGGCTATGTTTGCTGCATGGCCTATTGTTTATGCAGCTGCATTTAGTGGTTTCTATCTGGCGCTTATGTTGGTACTGATGGCTTTATTTTTTAGGCCACTAGCATTCGAGTATCGCTCTAAAATTGATTCTCCTATTTGGAGGGGCATCTGGGATTGGGGATTGACCTTTGGATCTTTTGTGCCAGCTCTAGTTATTGGGGTAGCTTTTGGTAACCTACTGCAAGGTGTACCTTTTGACTTCATTCCCAATGCGGCTTCTAGTCATTCAGTGTTAAGTGGAAATGTCAACATGCCGTTTTACCATGGAGGATTTAATGGTAATGAAGCGGGGGGTATTCTGAGCGGCTTTTTTGGATTGGTGAGCCTATTAAATGGATATGCTTTATTGGCAGGTTTGCTTTCAGTCCTCATGTTAGTAGCACACGCTGGTGCCTTCTTACAAATTAAGACAACGGGGGTGATTAGACAAAGAAGTGAGATGGTGACAAAGGTTGCGGGATCCTTAGCTTGTATTCTGTTTCTATTAGCGGGAGTGTTGTTATACGTATATATAGATGGTTATCAGGTCACTTCCCCAATAAATGGGAATGGTTTGAGTATACCTGCACTAGACAAGACAGTGATAACCGGACCCGGATTATGGTTTAGGAATTATCACAATATGCCATTCTTGTGGACTTTTCCGTTACTGGGTATCGTAGGTTTTTTAGTGGCTATATTAGGCAGTATTAGACATCGTTGTATTTTGTCCTTTATAGGAACATCTATAGCACTGCTTGGAGTTATTTTTACTGCTGGTGTCACTATGTTCCCCTTTATATTACCTTCTTCCACTACTGCTAACCATAGTCTTATCATGTGGGATGCTACTTCCAGTTACTACACTTTGTCCATCATGACCTTAGTAGCCTTAGTAATGACGCCTATAGTGTTGCTTTATACTTGCCTAGGCTATTACTTAATGCGTGGCAGGATAACACCCGCTTACATACGTGAAAATTCTCATAGACTATATTAGAGGAGACTAGGAATGCTATATCTTGTATGGATTTTGGAAGTGGTTGTATTTACATTTATAGTAGTTTGGGCGACAAAGAAGTTTGGAAATTGATGTAAAACATTTGGCCTTATCGCAAAGTGAAAGAAGAAAGGTTACATAAAAAAGTTATCCAGCAGCATCTCAACAGGATGTTGGTGGAGGTAAAGGCCCTTTTGTGTGTAGCCTTTTCTTTTGCTGCGTTATCCCTAGTAGTTTTTATTGTTCAAAGTTGGTTTATAGCTAAGTTATTTTCACAATTAATTTCAGTTTCGCTTCAGCAAACTCCTTTTGATAAAAATATTTTTTTTCATGGGATCTGGCTTATTGCGCTCTGTTTTTTAGCTAGGCCGCTTCTGCAATATGGACGAGAATTTTGCTCGCAAAAGGCGAGTTTCTTAGTGCGCCAAAGATTGCAATCACGATTGCTTGCTACTGTTGGTCGTCTTGGTCCTGGATCCAAGGTCTTTGGCACTGAAGGCGAATTGGGTTCAAAACTTACTGATCTAATAGATGCTTTGGACGCTTATGTGGCTCGTTACTACGTTCAAAAGTTACTTGTAGCTTTTACACCTTTGACTCTTGCCGTAGTTCTATTTTTTCATAGCAGATTAGTAACGCTACTTTTTCTACTCAGTGTTCCATTAGTATTAATTTTTATGATACTAGTAGGTAGTGCAGCCGCAGCTAAGAGCAGAGAGCGTTTTGCGGCACTTAATCAGCTTAGTGGCCATTTTTTAGATTTATTGCGTGGATTAAAGACGGTTATACATTTGAATGCTTCTGCTAAAGCAAAAAAGATTATTCTTGATACCGCCGAATCATATCGCAAGCAAACAATGGAAGTTCTAAGACTAGCATTTTTATCTACAGGGACGCTCGAATTTTTTTCTTCTTTATCTATCGCTGCGATTGCATTGTATCTAGGCTTAGGATTGTTGCGTATGTGGCCAGGATATACTGGGATTATTATGGTACCTTACCAGTCGGCCTTATTCATTTTGCTCCTGGCCCCAGAATTTTATATGCCTTTGAAACACTTGGGTAGTGATTACCATGCTAAAGCAGCTGCAGAAGGCGCCATGGAGGAGCTTCTTCCTATCTTAGAATGTAGTGCGTGGATTCATCCAGGAACTCGTCAAATTGAATTCAAGGAGCCTCCATCAATTATAGCGGAGCATTTAAGTATTTTAAGTAACAGAGATAGCCTCCGCTTGGCCCCCATTTCCTTTCACATTCAAAGTGCTGAGAGAGTCCTAGTTAAAGGTGCGAGTGGCGTAGGGAAATCTTCTTTGTTCGAGGCTTTGTTAACTTTTATTCCTTACCATGGAGATATTTGGATAGATAAAATTTCTTTAAAATCGATCAGCAGGGCTAGTTGGCAGGAATATATTGGTTATCTATCGCAAGCTCCAAAAATCGTTAACGGTACAATTGCTTTTAACTTGCGGCTAGCTTCTCCCATGGCTAGTAATGAAAGATTACTAGAAGTATTAGATGCGGTTGGATTAAAAGCTTTAGTGAGTCAGTTACCTCAACAATTAAATACCTTGTTGGGAGAAAGAGGGATAGGTCTATCTGGCGGACAGTTAACGCGTTTAGCAATTGCACAACTCTTATTAAAACCAGCGTTAGTTTGGCTGCTTGACGAGCCTACAGAACACTTAGATAAAGAGACAGCCAAAACCATTCTAGACCTTCTAGAAAAGGTAACACGAAATAAAACGGTTATGCTTATTAGTCATCATACGGAGGCAGTAGAGTGGTTGACCCACACAATTTATATAGGAAATAAAAATGTCTAAATCAGGACGTCCTGTTAAATTAGCTGAATTAGTAACGGGGCGTTTATCTCATTGGTTTTGGGCTCTAGTACTATTAACCGCCACTACAACCGCTTCGATAGGGTTATTAGTTGCTTCAGGCTGGTTCATTACTGTTGCAGGTATTGCGGGCCTGTTAGCTATTGAGATCAATTATTTTACACCTGCAGCCACTATACGAGCTGCTGCATTAGTTAGAACTGCTGGACGCTACGCTGGAGATCTAGTTTCTCACAATGCCATTTTACATTTGTTAAAGGATTTACGAGTTAAAGTTTTTTCTGAATTATCCAGCAAGTGCGTGGATTTAAACGTTAGAATGACCAATTCTATTGTTACTATGCATCGCTTAGTAATAGATATTGATCGTTTAAATTTATTTCCCCTCAATTTTATTTTACCCTGGCTATCCAGCTTATTTATCTTGATATTTATCGGGACATGGTATTACTGTCTTTCTCCTGGACTCTTACTAGTTCTAATTATTCCTATTTTTTTGGCCTGGTTAATTATTCCGAGTGTGGGTCTAATTAGAGGCGTGCAATGGGTAAAACAGGAGATCAACTTAACCGAACAGCATAAGAATAGTTTAATTCAGAGTCTTGCCTTACTTACTCCGCTATTAATTTGGAAAACTTGGGCTATCCAGCGAAAAAAAATAAGCCTGTCTAGCACGCGTAAATTAGCATTAAACTTGAAGCAACAGAATTTAATCAGTTTAATTAAAATGTTGCAGGCCATTGCTTTAGGTGTGGCGGTCATGTTGGTACTATTAAAAGGGGGAGAGCTATTTCAGCAAGGCCGCTTGAGTGTACCATGGATGTTAGCTAGCGTTCTAGGTTTGATGGGTTTGGCAGAATGTTTACTGCCTTTAGCTAGCAGTTGGAGTTCTTTAGGGGCGAGTCAGTTTGCGGCACAGAGAATTAATACTTTGGTGGAACAAGGCATGCATCAGAAGATATTATCCTCTATACGCCCAGTATCCATAAAACGACTTGAATTAGTGCATTTGACAGGATTGAAAGCTGGGGCTTTAAGTGGTCCTCGAGATGTTTCGTTTACTTTGGTTCCTGCAGATATCATTTGCATAAGAGGACACTCCGGGGTAGGTAAAAGTACTCTTTTAGATTTGATTGCACAGGAATTAAAACCAGTGTCTGGTAGGATATTACTTAATGGTGTGGACTTGGAGCAATGGGACTTGACACACAGCATAGCTTATTTAAGACAATCCATTGACATTTTTAACCTTAGTTTGGCAGAAAACTTGCGCTTAGGAAAAGAAGAAGCTAGCGAAGAGGAGTTATGGGGTGTTTTAGAAAAAGTCGGCTTGGCAGATTGGGCACGTTCTCGAGAAGGCTTAGCTACCCTATTGGGTGAACAAGGAGGAGAAATATCTGGTGGGCAGGGTAGGAGGATTGCTCTAGCTCGGCTTTTATTAACGGAACGTCCTCTGGTTCTATTAGATGAACCATTCGCGGGGTTAGATCAAAAAAGCATTCTGCAACTTTATTCCCAGTTAACGGAATATGGATTAAATAAAATCATTATCATTGTAAGTCACCACGAGCTAGCTGAATATGGTGCACAAGAATATTGGTTGACCTAGTTTTTCTGGTAGAGCCTTTAAACGCTTATTGATAAATTTTTTTCAGTTTCCTGCGGTCTATTTACGCAGAAATATGGCTTAGCAGCATTTTACTGATCGCAGCTACTAAAGCAGGGGAGTGGTTTAGACAAGGGATATAGTGGAAGACTTTACCTCCAGCTTTTAGAAAAATTTTCCTTGCTCTAATATCTAGTTCTTCAAGTGTTTCTAGACAGTCTAGCATAAACCCAGGGGAGATTACGTCGACAGAATTTATTCCTTGCTCGGGTAGGAGTTTTAAGAGGCTATCGGTTGAAGGCTGTGGCCAAGCAAAAGGTCCAAAAAGGCTTTGGAAACTTATTTTAATTTTTGCATGGCTCAAGTTAAGTTCTTGCTGTAAAAGTTTTGTCAAATCATAACATTGTTGTAGATAAGGATCTCCCTTTTTGGCATATTTTAATGGGATACCATGAAAGGAAACAAGCAAGAGCTGAGCTTGACCCTGTTTACTCCAATGGTTTTTTATGTGCTCAACTAAGACCTTAAGATATTCCTTTTGATTATAGAAACTGTGAATGGTAGAAATCTGTGGATAAAACCTCTTTTGAAGAAGGCTTTTCCAAACCTGGTCCAGACATGCTCCCACAGTGGTGGCAGAATACTGGGGAAATAGGGGTAAGATGATCACTCGCTGAATCCCTTTCTGTTGTAGACTAGCCAGAACTTCAGGAATATGAGGTTCACTGTAGCTCATTGCTAGCTCAACTACTACGGACGGGGAGCTTTGGGATAATTTTTTTTGTAAGGCACTTTTTAATTGGCGGGCCTCTAGGAGTAAGGGAGATAAATTTTCCCTATGCCATATGGATTGATATTTAGCCAAGCTTCTTTTCGTTCTAAATTTCAAAATCCATAATCTTAAGATAGGTTGCCAGATAAGGGGAGGCCATTCAACGATACGTCTATCGGATAGAAAGTTCTTTAGATATTTTTTAACTGCTTCCTGAGATAACTGATTCGGCGTACCTACATTCACTAGAAGGACGCCGTAGAATGGACGGGGAGGGGATTGATGCACCATAAACTTAATCAGCAAGCAAAGGATTAAGGTCTAGTATTGTCAAGAATTTCACGTTTCCCTCCAAGGTCTCCCTTAGATAAAATTCCCTGCTTTTCCATCCTTACTAAGAGCTCATTCGCTAGATTGTAGCCAATTTTCATCTTCCTTTGTAGGAA
Source organism: Neisseriaceae bacterium (assembly GCA_043842855.1). Lineage (GTDB taxonomy): Bacteria > Pseudomonadota > Gammaproteobacteria > Burkholderiales > Neisseriaceae > QFNR01. The sequence continues at coordinate 180,938 of JBBPJF010000004.1, read as the reverse complement.
GGAAATAGAAGTTTTTTTATGGGTCAAAACGTATTGCACGGCCAGATCGTAAAGATCATCATTTTTTTCGTTTGGTAGAGTTTGAGGCGTATAGTGAAGGATAGAATGATTAAACTTAGGCTTCAACTTGAAATTCCTAATTAAGTGACGATAATCAGTCGAGTTACACAGAGCTAATTGAAAACGTAAGGGGCGATGACTGTCATTTAATGCTAAAAGTGCATCTGGAAAGGCTAGTAAACTTTCAGCGCCTTCCTGTCCCAGAAGGTACCTACTGTCTAATTTATTTTCTAGTTGAAAGGATAGACGAGCTGAAAAAAAAGTTTTAATCGCAGGATCAAGCCTGTGGATAGAAAAGTAAGACTGTCCCGCTAGAAGGTGGATGCCCGTGCTGTGCCCTTGAGAGACAAGTTGCAGTAGTAAAGAGTTAACATTTTCATTACGAGATAACCATTCAAGTTCGTCTACCATAATCACTAGGTAGGGAAATGGTCGAAGTGGTTGTGGATCGTCTAAATTTTCGCTAAATGGGTCTGGCACTAAAATACCTTTTTTATGACCCTGTAGAATTTTGTCATTCAGCTCTTCAATGGTGGTACAGCCTATTTGTTGAAAAATCTGTAGGCGGCGAGTAATTTCAGCAATAACCCAGGCCAGGGCGCTCAAGGCACTATCTAATGTACGTATCACGGGTGTAATCAAATGGGGTAACTCTTTGATATCATTAAAGAAATTATTTTCATGTTCAATCAAAATTAATTGTAAATTTTGTAAAGAATATTTAAAAACTAAAGGAAAAAGGAGGGTCCTAAAAGCAGATTGGATTTCCTGAGGTTTTTTACTTGCCACAATTAGATTAGTTCTTTGCCGTAGTGAAAGAAATACATTTTCATTTAACGTATCCTTACCTAAAGCAGTAAGCAGAAAAAGATGGGAATTTGTAAAGATAGAGTGTTGGAGAATCTGCAGTAGAGATATTTTTTCTACAAAATTTCGTGCTATTAAAAGCTCATAATTGGATAAAGTAGGGTTTAATTGGTTCAAAAAGAGTGGCCTGTTGTAGAACACTCTTTTGAGTTGTTGGTAAGCATTCTTAATTTCTGAAGCTTCAATGGGAAGATTAAGTTTGAGGTGATAGCGTATAAACGCCGGACCTTGGCAGGCCTCAAGTAGTCTGATAGCCACTCGATTCTCCTCAAAGACAGAAACAATGATATCGGCTTCTTTTCTAAGCTCCTTTTCTATTAGCTTTCTATCTGGTAACCGACGACTAAAAGCTTGCCGTAACACAGAAATAGGAGGAGCACTTTTCATTTCTGTTTGTGGGCTAGACTTTTCTTCACTAAAAGATACATTTTTTTTATTCATAACTGAGGGTGCATTACTCAGGTTCTTTTGAAGGAGTCTACTGCTTCTTGCAAGTTGAAGTGAAGGGAGGGGTGTTTGTAGGATACCTTGTGCCAATAGAGAATTTTTTTCCGCCTCATTTAAGAAGTCTTCTTCAGTTGGTTTAAAGTAATTGTAGAGCTTATATCCAAGGTCTTTTATTATGAATAACCAAGAGACTTGAATTATTAATAATAGGCCAAGTATGACTAGAATGACTGCTATTCTTTGAGTTACTGGGGTGGCTAAAAGGGTAGTTAGCATGGTACCTAAGGTATTCCCTACTAAGCCTCCAGGGCCGAGGGGAAGGTGGTGTCCAACAGCTAGACTTGGTATAGAGACTTCAGCGAGTGGACTTGCACAAAGTAATACCATTAATCCAAGCATGCTTAGGAAGCGAGAATAACTAGGTCTTTGCTTGTGCGAAAAAATTTTAAGAAGATATGGGTGATTAATTAAAATGACCAATAAGAAAACACTACACCACCATGCAGATAGTCCAAAAAGGGAGTAAAAGATATTAGCAATGTACTCACCTATAGAATTATTTATAGTTGTAGTTGAGGGTTCCAAGGAATTTTTTTTAATTTCCAACCAAGGTGAATTGAGTATAGGAAGCCATAAGACCAAGCTTAACAGGAGCCACACTAATCCCAATATGAAAAAGGATAGCTTGTTTTCGAGATTTAGACTAAGAAGTTGCGTCGGCCTATTACCCTGTGTTGCGGCAAGGGAGTCAGTTTTTGAAGCAGGGTCTATAGAAAAAGAATTCTTCTTATCCATCTTATCCGTAAAAAATTAGTGAAAAGGATCCCATACTGCTCCCAAAATTCTATCTCCCCTTGCCCCAGTACAGGAGGGAGCGTTACCAGGTTTTTTATGCATCTTTCGCATAGCAAGCCAACTAAATGCAGTAGCTTCTACATGCATTGGCTCTACGCCTAGAAGTTTAATACTCATAACGGGACAGGGTGTAAGACATACTTTTAAAGCTTCCATCAGAGTAGGATTATAAACACCACCTCCACAGACATATACCTCTTTTACAGAGCTAGCCCATTGCTTAATGCTGTTAGCAACGGTTAAGGCCGTCAGTTGCACTAAAGTAGTTGCTACATCAAAAGCAGACATTTCATGCTCAACTGATTCCTTCAACCATTCCAAGGAGAATAAATCTCTACCAGTACTTTTAGGTGGAGGTTGCTGGAAAAAGTCGGTAGCTAGGAGTTTATCTAATAATTTTTTAATTACAGTACCTCGTGCGGAATACTGCCCATTTTTATCGAAGGGATAGCTAAATTTTTCTTGGCACCAAGCGTCCAATAACATATTACCTGGGCCTGTATCAAAGCCCAATACTGGTCGGTTAGGCTCCAGGAGGGTAATATTAGCTATGCCGCCTAGGTTGAGGATAACCCTAGCGTGTGAAGTAACTGTAAAAAGTTCTTTATGAAATAATGGCACTAAAGGAGCGCCTTCCCCTCCGGCAGCCAGGTCTGTCACTCTAAAATCTCCTACTACCCTGATGCGAGTTAGCTCTGCCAAGAGTGCATAATTGGCTATTTGGATTGAATAGTGTTTATCAGGTCGATGCCTTATAGTTTGGCCATGGCAGCCAATGGCGCAGACATCTGCTGGTAGCAACCGGATTTTATCTAGGAGTTTTTGGACAGCTTGAGCGTACAGACCAGTAATTTCTTGAGCTAAAAGTTGACTTATGTGTAGCTCATTAAACTGAATGTGTTGCAATGTGAGAAGTTCAGATTTAAGTCTTGCAGGGTAAGGTACAAAGTGATGGCCTAAAACCTCCACAAATTTTTCTTGTCTATAACTCGCACATACTACATCCACTCCATCCATGCTGGTACCAGACATAATACCAATATAGTATTCTTTCTCTGGCCTAATCACTAAGTAACTCCTTTTCTACTTGGTCTAGGTACCGACCTAGTTAGGGCATTATAGTATAAACTAGCTTATACAGGCTCGAGTGCTCAATTGTGATAAAACAATATAGCTATCGTTCAGATAAAGCTTATGAGGGCAAGATGCAGTCTACTCTTAATTAGCAGATCCAATTATGTTAGTATAACGCATTAGCACCCGTAGCTCAGTTGGAAGAGTGTCGGTTTCCGAAGCCGGAGGTCACAGGTTCGATCCCTGTCGGGTGCGCCAGATTGGCGTGTTTTCAGAGCGTTATGAGCTCCAGTCTTTGAATTTTACTCATCAAATTAGCCGTAAGTTCGTTATAATAACCCGAGGGGGATTGTGTTATAGAGGTTGTTCCTCCGAAATTTTTATAGAGAGAAGTACATGCGAGCAGAGACAATTTTTTTGGGTATTTTAGTTTTCAGTATTTTGATGGTGGCAGTAGTAGTTTTGTACGGAATTTATCAGGAAAATCAATATAGGAAGGAGGTCTTCAAGCAGTTTGGTCATACTCAAAAAGACGTTTTGATGGAGGAGCCGGTAACCCAAGTACGTGATACTCAAGAGGAAAGGCTAGATTTCTTTGCTTCTCCAATTAAAGGCTCGCAGACGGATAAAGCTAGAAGGAAAAACACAGAGGAAAGGTTAGACAGTCCAGCGCTTAAGATGGCTTCCAACCAAGATATAGAAGCTTCTTTGCAAGAATTTAGGGAGGGTAATTTACTGACTCGCCTGGTGCACGATTGTAAAACAGGTGTCGGGGAAGCTAGCAAGAAGCTTTTTAAGCACCCTGAGGCCGATTCGGCTTTGGAGGGAAACGCAGTAGAAGGAAAGACTCCATTAGACGGAAGAAAGAAGTTTGTTGGAAAAATAGAAAAACTGTTTCCGAATAGGACTAAGAAGAGTTCACTGGCAGTGCATTTGGATGAATTGCAAGTTCTGGATTTACCTTGGTTTAATAAGTCTTTCGATTATATGGCATATATAACCCTGGGCGAACCTAAAGAGTTACAGCATCTGCCTAGGCTAGGAGGGAAACATCGGGTGAAAATAGCGGGTTGTACTTTGGATGACCAATTTCAACTAGCTGAGGCTATTCCAGGAGTTGCATATAAAGCTTTTGTGATTGGATTGCAGGCTATCAGTCGTTCTGGACTGGCGTCTAAGGCTGACCTAAAGCGCTTTGGAGAACAGGTACAAAAATTTGCCCGTAGTTTAGGGGGTGAGTGTAGTCTCACAGCAGTTGATACCTTTTATGAAGTAGCTAAACCCATGGACGAATTGTGTGCGCGGGTGGATCAAATTATTGGTTTACACTTGGTTTCACGAGAGATGATTTCAGGTGTTGAGTTACGTGCTACTTTAGAGCGCAATGGTTTTGTCTTATCACACGATGGGGCGTTTTATTATCCTAATTATGAAGAAGAATTGTTTAAGCTAGTCAATATGGATGAATCAGCTTTTACCCCGACGCTGCTGCTGCAAAAAGATTTCAAGGGCTTTAGCATGTTATTTGATATCACACGGGTTCCGCTAGAGAAGAAGTATTTTGATAAATTTATGGGGCTTGCGGTAAAGTTAGCTAATGAGCTAAGACTGGATTTAGTAGATGATCAGCTAGGTGAACTATCCGCTGAGTGGCTGAAGAAAATTGGCAGTTATGTGGCGGAACGTCAGAAGGAAATGGAGGCGGTAGGAATATCACCGGGGGGTGAGTTGGCCCAGCGAATATTTTCTTAATTTTACTTATGTCCTTGGAAAATAAAGCAGCTCAGGTAGAAATTGATGAATTAATTGCTTTATTATCGCGTTATGAGAGGGAGTACTATGTTGAAGATGCTCCGAGTGTACCTGATGCTGAGTATGATCGCCTATTTCAAAAATTAACTCTCCTTGAGCAGAAGTATCCTCAGTATATACGTCCAAATAGTCCTACGCAAAGGGTGGGAGGGGTTGCCTCGATTGCTTTTGCTAAGGTCACGCATGCAGTACCGATGCTTTCTTTAAGTAATGTTTTCCCGGAAGTTGATGAGCGTACTGGAGTGTATGATTACTCCCAAATACGTGCTTTTGACCGACGAATAACTAAAGAATTGGGCGTTCCCAAAGTTACCTATGTTAGTGAGCCTAAATTTGATGGACTGGCAGTGACTTTAATTTATGAGCATAGGCTTTTAGTTAAGGCAGCGACTCGTGGAGATGGTAAGATAGGAGAGGATGTAACACGCAATATTCGTGTGATCCACGATATTCCCCTATATCTTGAAAGTAGTTTTTCTCCAGAAATTTTAGAGGTACGTGGGGAAGTATTAATGTTTAAAGAAGACTTTAAACGTTGTAACCGTGAACAGCTGCAAAGAGGTCAAAAGCCCTTTGTTAATCCGAGGAATGCTGCTGCTGGATCACTTAGACAGTTGGATGCTTCCGTGACTGCCGAGCGGCGTCTGCATTTTTTCGCGTATGGTATTGCAAATGTTACTGGAAGTCAGTTACCTCCTACTCATCTAGAAAGGATGTTGTGGCTAAAGCAGCTAGGTTTCCCGCTGCCTAATAAGCGTTGGTTGAGACTTTGTAAAGGGATAGAAGAGCTAATTACTTATTACGAAGACTTAAGGGATTACCGTGAAAAACTTGCTTTTGAAGTTGACGGCACAGTAGTAAAAGTCAATTGTCTTAACCAACAAGAACTATTAGGTTTTATTGCTCGCTCCCCGCGGTTTGCCATAGCTCACAAATTTCCCCCCCAAGAAGCTTTAACTAAAATCAAAAGTATTGAGATCCAAGTGGGACGCACGGGGGCTATTACACCAGTAGCGAAGTTAGAACCTGTGTTCGTTGGTGGTGCTACCATTAGCAGTGCTAGCTTACATAATGAAAATGATATTTTAAAAAAAGATATTCGTCAGGGAGATACAGTAGTTATTTCTAGGGCAGGGGATGTTATTCCAAAGATTACACGCTCTCTCCTAGAAAAAAGACCGATGGTTTTGAATAAACTGGGTGAGAAAGTTCCACGCTATCCTGCTTTCCAGTTGCCGACTCATTGTCCAGAATGTGGTAGCTTGATTGTTAAAGAGGATACAGAGGCGGTAGCACGCTGCTCGGGACAATTGGTTTGTCCCGCACAAAAAGTGCAAACCTTGATTCATTTTGCTTCAAAAAAAGCTATGAATATAGTTAGTCTAGGAGACCGGCTGATTGAAGCGTTAGTAAATTATCGTTTCTTGGTTAATTTCGAGGATTTTTATCATCTTGAGTTACAGGATCTAATCCAATTAAAACTGGATCTTCTGATAGATGAATTTTTGCCTAAGCTATCGGAACTCTCCTCGGCTGAAATACAGGCAGTCCTGCGTTCGCGGAAAACTTGCTCAGGGTTAGCAGATTTGCATAATCATCGAAGCGCAAATATAAAAGCTTATCGGCGAGTATTGCAGCTGTTCTCAAGAGCTGAAGTGCAGCACCACGAGTTGGAGCTATTTTTGGAGAATTTTACCAAACTGTTGAACTATATAGCGGAACCTGAGGAACGAATAACGCCTCTACAATGGGCAAAGAATATATTACAAGCAATTGAAAGCAGTCGGAAGCCTGATTTAGGTCGTTTTATCTTTGCGTTAGGAATTCGTCATGTAGGAGAAGCGGGTGCTCGACTATTAGCAGAGTATTTTGGATCTTTGGATTACCTGATGAATGCACCAAAGGAAATTTTAATGTGTATTCCAGAAGTAGGCGAGGTAATAGCGCAATCTATAGTCACTTACTTTGCACAGTCCGAGAATAGAAAACAGATCCACTGTCTACTAAGTGTCCCAATTTCCGTACAGGAAAAAGCCCCCACAGCGGCTATGCTTGATAAATTGGCACCAAATATATGGTTGAAGATACTTTGTCCGTTCCTCACTGATAGTTTAGTCATAAAGTTACTGTCTTCAGTGAATACTTTGGAGGAGCTATTAACCATAGATTTTGCTTTTAAGCCCTGGCAAGATTGGGTCAAACATAAACCTAACCATGAAAGACTTAAGTTAATCATTCAATTTTATGAAGCAATTAAAACTGCTACAAAAGATAATCAGAATTACCAGGTTGCAACCTATACTGATTTCTACCATAAAAATTTTGTATTAACTGGAACTCTAAGTTCGTGGACGAGGGATCAAGCTACTGAAAAGATTATAGCACTTGGAGGTAAAGTGACTCAGGCGGTGTCTAGACACACAGATGTTGTACTCGTAGGAGAAAATCCTGGTAGTAAGCTTATAAAAGCTAAGCGCTTGGGTATAGTACTTTGGTCAGAGGTTGATTTTATTAATAAACTTAATGCGTTAGATATAAAGGATGCGAAAGGATGAAAAGAATCAAAAAGGTAGTTCTTCCTGTTGCGGGCATGGGAACACGTTTTTTGCCTGCTACTAAGGCAATGCCTAAGGAGATGCTACCCATTGTCGATAAACCCCTAGTCCAGTATGCAGTCGAGGAGGCTATAGATGCAGGATGTACGGAAATTATTTTTATAATTGGCCGCAATAAGCATAGTATAGAAGATCACTTTGATAAAGCCTATGAGTTGGAGTGTGAGTTAGCGTATAAACAAAAGGAAGAATTACTGAATTGTGTAAGGAGTATATTACCTAAGCAGATTAATTGCCTATATATCCGACAAAATGAAACTCTAGGTTTAGGCCACGCAATTTTGAAATCGTTACCTGCTGTTGGTAATGAGCCTTTTGCGGTTATTTTGGCAGATGATCTAATTGATGCTAAACCAGGAGCCTTGAAACAAATGGTAATGGTTTACGAGGAGCTAGGAGTAAGCGTTGTTGCAGTAGAAGAAATAGCTTTAGATAAGACCGAGGCCTATGGGATAGTAAAAGTAGAATCAGTAGCTGGGCGCCTATATATTAATTCAATTGTTGAAAAACCTAAGCCAGATAAGGCTCCTTCTAATTTGGCAGTTGTTGGCCGCTATTTATTAACTCCAAAAATTTATGAATTACTAGCTGTTTTGCCCAAGGGGGTAGGCGGAGAAATTCAGTTAACCGATGCAATTGAGCGTTTGTTGCAGTATGAGCAAGTCGTAGCTTATCCCTTTGAGGGAGAGCGTTATGATTGTGGTAGTAAAATAGGTTATTTAGAAGCAAATTTGGCTTATGGCCTTAAGCATCCGCAGACAGCAACATCACTTCGCCAAGTCGTTTTAAAACACTCGGAGAATTTAAAAGATCAGGGGGGTTAATGTACCAATCTAGTGAGATAAAATCCGTTTTTTCATTCCTGATGCTGTTATTGGGTGCGACCCTATTCCTGTATGTAACCTATAAACTATCAGATATCTTAAGACCTTTTTTAGTGGGGCTGGTGCTGGCCTATTTTTTAAATCCATTAGTTACACGCTTGACTAGAAGGCTGCGTAGCAGAGGCTTAGCTTCTTTAATGGTAGTTCTGGGTGTCATTTTGGCTACTTTATTATTCATGGCCTTTCTAGTACCTGTCTTAATTCACCAGATCCGCGAGCTGATAGACAAGATGCCTTTGGTGCTAAACTGGCTTGATGGACTGAAGCTCCCAGATATATTAAAAAATGAACTTACATTACGAGAATTTTTTAGTATAGAAAATTTACAGCAGATTTGGCAATCTAATAGTGAAACTATTAAGACTCTTGTGTTCAAGGCGTCCAATTACGCAAAAGAGACAGGCAGTAGCATTATTTTCCTAATTTACAATTTGCTGATGTTACCGATCACTTTATTTTATTTTCTATATGACTGGCCTCAGCTCTTAAACAAAGTATCTCAACTGGTTCCACCACGCTACTATAGCGGTGTGCGAGCTTTTATGCAGGAATTAGATGTGACCCTAAGTGGTTTTATACGTGGACAGTTCGTGGTTATGTTAGTGATGGGCTTGATTTATGGTACAGGACTTCTATTAGCTGGGCTAGAAAATGGCTTTGCCATTGGTTTTATGATGGGTTTTCTAGTTTTTATACCTTATTTTGGTTTTATCTTGGGTTCAGTTTTAGCTACTTTAGCTGCTATCCTACAGTATGGGGATATGCTTCACATAGGAGGGGTTTGGCTGGTTTTCATCATAGGTCAGGTCTTAGAGTCTTTTCTGATTACACCTAAGCTGGTGGGTGATCGCATAGGACTGTCCCCTTTTACAGTAGTTTTTGCACTATTTGCTTTTGGCAAATTATTTGGTTTTATGGGAATGCTAATGGCATTACCTCTGTCTGCGGTATGTTTAGTCACTGTGAGGACGCTAATGCATTATTATTATTCCAGTAATTTTTATTTGAAAAATTAATTAACAAGGTCTACATGAGGCAACTATTAATTGATTTTGAAGAACCCCATTATCCCAGTTTTGAATCTTTTTTGGGCTGTCAAAATCAGGAACTCCTAGCACTGTTAAAGTCAGATGAAGTACCACTATTGCTAATTTGGGGGGGGAAAGGTATTGGTAAAAGTCATCTACTAAAAGCTTGGGTCAAGCACCAGTGGAAGGCGGGTAGAGAATCAATTTTGTTAAATACCTCGCGGCAGAATTTTCCAAAGGAGCTTTCGGCTAATCATGCCGTGGCCATTGATGATATTCATTGCTTTAATGAGGAAGCTCAGCTTCGCTTATTCCACTTATTTAATGAAGTAGTAGACATGCAGGGTTGTTTATTAATCAGTTCAGAGGTCCCCCCTAAACAGCTAACTAAATTTCGTAAAGATCTACGTACGCGGCTGGGATTATGTCTTATATATGAAGTTTATCCGCTAAAAGAACAGGAAAAGCTGGAGTTGATGAGGCAATTTGTAGCTTCCCAACAAAGCAATGTCTCAGAAGAAGTACTCCAATATCTTATCCTGCGTGCCCCAAGAAATATTAATTTCCTTTTGAATACTCTACAGCAGGTAGATATATACGCAATGAAGCATCACAGAAAGATAACAGTGCCGCTTCTTAAGCAATTTTTAGAGGATGAACTGCATGAATAACTCTTTGGCCTTATTTGATTTAGATCATACCTTGCTACATTGTGACTCAGATGTGGAGTGGTCTAGGTATCTCTCAGATAAAGGTTATGTAAGCAAAGAGGTACAATCAATTAGAAAGAAGTATTCTGCAGACTATCATAACGGCACACTCAACTTGGATGAATTTTTAAAGTTTCAGCTGGGCATTCTCAGTCTGTTTCCAAGAGCTCAGTTAGAATGTATGCACCGTGAATTTCTTTCAGAGTACATAATACCTCATATTCCCAGCACAGCCTATGCTTTGGTAAGAAAACATGAAGAACAGGGAGATGACTTATTGTTAGTATCAGCAACAAATGAATTTATTATTAAACCCATTGCTCAATTATTCCATATAACAGAGGTCATTGGGGTAAGTTTGGTTACAGATGCAGAAGGCAACTATACTGGAGAATATATTGGTGTCCCCAGCTATCGGGAAGGAAAGGTGTTGCGGGTAGAGGAATGGCTCCGACAACGCCAAAAAAGTTGGGATGATTATCAAGCAAGTTACTTTTATAGTGACTCTAGTAATGACCTGGCTTTACTGACAAAAGTAGATTATCCGGTGGCCGTTAATCCCGACGAGAAACTCTACTCCTATGCAAAAGTTCAAAATTGGCCAATTTTGAATTTATAAGTAAGAAGCTTTTTAAAACTGATAATTTATACCTGCAGAAAGTTGAATATTTTTATGCTTTTTATCCGTTACCTTAAAACCAAGCCCTGTACTAAAGGTTAATGCTGGAGAAGGTCTTAGAGCTAGGTTAGCATTAAATTGTAGCCAACTACGTTCATTGGAGAATTCAGTTTTTTTTCTGAAGCTGATGGGTGAACGCTTTATTCTAGCCGAGATCGTTAGGGGTTCGGGGTTGATAAGCCGATGGTAGGTAAGTTCGGTATAGAAATCGGTAGGAATATGTTTAATTTCAAATTTTTGTGCCTTTGCATACCAACCAATACTGGCATCTGAGCGGTGGATTGTGGCATTGTCAAAATGCATAGAGGTAGCGTGGTTATTCTTCTCTTCAAAACCTTTTAGTTGATAATGTTCGTAGCTTAATCCAATAAGCGGACCAGTACTCCACTGGTTTTCAGAACCAATAGTAAATCTCCACCCAGCCCTCAGAGAGGCGCCATACATTTGAGTATTAGTAGAATCTGAAAGTTCAGGTTGATAAATTTCTCCTAGCTTAACCTTACGTTCAATATTGCGCGCGTGTAAATAACTATAGTTAATTAGCCCTTGTATCCAATAAGGTTGGACTGAACTAGTCCATTGCGCGTAAAGAGATAGATCTCCACTAATATACTGGTAGAAGAAATTTGTATAAGGCTTATATCGACCAATACTCAAGCCTAGTAGAGCTCCCAGAGACATTTCATTGGAGAGTTTATAATTCACACCCAAGTTAAGCAAGTTAGAGTAAGTACGTTGTGCTCCGCCAACATATGAATTGGGTAAATCATAAATAGCGGAATACCCTGCAATAAGAGACCACTGATCTGTTTGTTTAGCTATTTCAGGCGAAGAAATTTGTGTTAAATAGTTATAGAGATAATTTTTATTAGCTTCATGTAGATGTGAAAGTTGACTTGGAATAGTGGATACTTGGTCAGGAGCATTTAGGACAGAGAGAATATACTGAGCAATTCCTACATGAGATTCCCAGCTAGGATGGAACCAGTCTCCAAAAATATAGTGGCGATCTGTAAAATAATTTCCACGTGCTTCAGTACATTCGGAGGCAGCATAGGCTATTGAGCAGCCAGTAAGATTAACACTCCCTGCATGCCAGTCGATAGCATGCTCAATGAGTTCTTCCAACATACCTGCAGTATCGATATAGACTATGCGTCCGTCAAAAGGGAGTAGAGCTTGCAGAACAGAATAGTTAAACTGTCTGGCGATGCTAGTTTGTATATTAAGGGCCGTGTCAAATACAGCTGCTAACCAAGCTCTAGGTATAAGGGGAAACTGTAATTGAAATCCATCAATCGAACGTTCTCTCAAAAAGGCTAGGCCCTGTCCATTGTGCGGTAGCGCCCTTAACTTAGCATCTAAGCCCCCTCCATAAAAATTACGAAAAGTTAAATTAATAGTTTTTTGCCAAGCTTTAGGTATAGCTAAGTCCAGTAGCACTAAAATAGTATCCACGTGAAATAAACTAGTGATGGGAGCATAACCTGCGTTGGGAACATTAGGAACCACCACGTAGGGAGCCCCTGCCTTCAAAAGACGGGCTGCACTATCGCTAATGAAGGAAATAGGATTTGGGTATAGGTGGTTATAGAGATCAAAATTAGCCTGCTGAAATGGATAAAAGGGTAATTTATAGAAGTTTTGAATAATTGCCGTATTGGCATCAGTTCCTCCAGACCAAAGGACATGTAATGTCTTTTCATCCGTTTTCCCATTATGTTGCTCTAAGTAACGTTTTACTTGTGCATTAACTTCTCCAGATCCAGAAGCTGAAACGGCATAATTAGTCCCACCTAGGCGTAAAGGAAGAGAAGGCTTATCCGCATAGTAGCGGGAAAGTACATCAAAATAGCCAGGATAGTCAGGCCCCCCAGCTATAAACCTGGTATCAGGTGAAGAACCTGGATCTGTTAGACTATCACCAAAAAAAACTACTTGATCGAATTCAGTGAGTTTAGGCTTATTAATGTATTGAAATGGGTCCACAGCTTTGGCTTCAAGCGAAGAGTGAAGACCGATTGAAAGACCTACTGTAAGAGAAATTTTTTTAAATAACGGATGTAATGACATGGAGACGTCTCCTTTCCTTTCGGATGACAAGCAATTAAAACTGATGGTTATAACTTAGCCCGTAACTTATCTGGCAGTTTTTATGAGCATCGGTTGCAAGTGAAAGGTTGGTCAATACTGCCGTAGTTTTACTAGGCTTAAAGTTAGCACTGAAATTAACAGCTAACCAGTATTGGGGGCTTTTAACCTCTCTACTAAATGAACTTGCTGTGGAGTTAAGAGCCCCGCGTATTACAGTTTTTTGCCGACCTAAACTATGGTTATAGGTTAATTCTGTTTTGAAATCTGCCTCTGTGGAGCGGACCGGAACCTTTCTATTAGCCAGGAACCAACCAGCTGAGGCATAAAAATCATGCTTATTGTAAGAAAAGAAGTGCATAGCAGAACTACTAGACCCTTCTTCTTTAAATTTTTGCACTCGGATCTGACTCAAATTGAGACCTACCCGTGGACCAGATTGAATAGAGGGTTGGTCTATCCAGTTATAGCCGGCTTTTAGTCTAGTAGTCAGAGCATAGGCCTTCGTTGCCCGAGTGTGTTCGGTACGTAACAGGGGTCCCAATTGGAGAGAGCGTACTATATCTCGGAATTTCATATGACTTATCCCAAAACTAGCATCTACCCAATAGCCCACTCTGCTATCCCAATGTCCAAAAACAGTAAAGCCATTGAAAACAGATCTAAAGCCAAAATGATCGAATGGCCTTTGTTTGCCCATTCCGGCATTCAGTAAAAAACCCATAGCTAACTTCGGACTAACAAAGGTATAGGCTCCGAGATTAAGAGAGTGGACCCTAGTCTTTTTACTCTTTAAATGGTAAAGCCGATAATTCCTTTCGTCAAGTAACCCAGAATACGCACCAATAAAGTGCCATTTTTTCAGTATATGAGTGGGTTCTTGCCCAATATTGAAGAATTCAGCATCAAGGAAGTAATTCTTTGCCCGTTCAACGTTAGAGAAAGCCTCACCTAGTGCATTCACGTATACAGGAGCATCGAATATAGATTGAATATATTGTGCTAAAAGTAAGTGGGCAGCTGGGCTGGGGTGAAACCAATCACTCATCGCATAGATTTTATCTTTATGATAATGCTCAGACTCATAATCACAATAGCGAGCAGAAAAACCTAAATCACAGGTAGGAACAAGTACATCATCTATGCCGTAGCTCCTATAGTTCGTTAGAAGTTCCAACATGAATTTTCTTGCATCGATAAAAACTATATCCCCCTTAAGTTTAGATAATTCTAATTCAAGGGAATTATTAAATTGTCTAGTTGCATGTCGTTGAACATTCACTAAAAGGTTATAAAGTTGTGTGACAGCCGGATGGGGTAAAAACCATAAGGTAGTTTGCATGGTATGAATCCCATTAAGCCGGATTAACTCTTCGGTGGTATTTGCAGGTATGCGCTTCGAGAAATCTCGTAATTGATTGTCAATGATTTTTCCCACATGCGTCACCAAGCCGAAATCAGGGATATACAATTTTCCTAAGAGTAAGCTAAACATTTCAACGGGAATTAGCGGGGTATTAGGCGAAAAGGCTGCATCAGGGATATTAGCTATCATAATGTATCTAGCACCTTTATCTTGCAGATAACGTATCTCATCAGCAGTCACTTTAGGAGTATCATCTACAGTGTAAAACTGGCTATCAAAGTGATAGGTACCTTTAAACCATTTCCATATAATTGGAACTACCGCATCATTGATATCCATGGCTCCAGCATTGAGTATATAGATACTATCAGGGCTAGCGTGGCCAAATTTAGCTAAATATTGCTCAATTTGGTGGTGAATATGCATCTCCTCAGTTTTTCTCAACTTAATGGTAGACCCCGCTTGGGCATAATTCACTCCTCCAAAAGTGTGGGGTATAGAAGCTTTTCCACTGTAATATTCACTCAAGTAATCATTGTACAGCTTAGAATGATAGCCACCAGCTAGGAACAAAGTAGAACGCGTATTTGTGCCTTTATCGCTTAAACTATCTCCAAATGAAACTACTTGAGTAAACTCATAATTAGGTAACTTGGTGGTGTAGTCCTCTTTAGGAAAATTAGGTACATAGTCAGGATTAAAAACACCAATAGACCACTCATTAATTCTGCGTTCAGCAAAACTAAGAGCCCCTAAAAGATCATGGCGGACTAGCAGTAAGTTTTTTATATCTAAACCAGTTTGTGCATATGCAGATTGTGCATAGAGATTAGGGGCAGCAATGAGGGATAAAGAAATTGCCAGTTTTGATAGGGGTCTTTTTATTTTCATAAGTATGGTCACAGATGGTTTGAAGGATAATAGTATTTGTAAACTTTAAAGATAATTGAACGAAACTAAAGAAAAATAAAGGTTTAGCGGATTATTCAAACGGAGCACAGTTTACTCTAACTTTCCGAATTAGAAAATAGTTTGTAAGCGGTTTTAGTTAAACTAACTGATACATCTGAGCTAATAAAAGTGTCATTTTAGTCAACAAGTTATAGAGCTGAACCCTGTAAGGTAAAGCTTAAGGCGCTACTTAGCTTAGTACAAACTCTTTTAAAGTAAGGTAGTAGTTTAGATACGATGTACCTCAAAAACATCTGGAATTTCACCTAATTGAGCTAGCAGATTAGGCAAATCAGAAACTTGTCTTACTTCTACAGTGAACCTCATTTTAGCTGTTGAACCCTTAGCGCGAATTTGGAGGTCAGTAACGTTGATTTTAGTTCGAGAAAAAGTATCAGATAGATCTTTAAGTAAACCATTTCGATCCTGGGCAAGTATTTCAATATCTACGGAAAATAAAGATGTCTTTTGATCTACAGTACCCCCCCATTGAGCATCTACTACTTTTTGTGGATAGAGCTGAGCTAAATTTAGAAAGCTTTGACAGGATTTTCGATGAATGGAAATCCCTCTTCCTCTAGTAACAAAGCCTATTATTGGGTCAGGTGGAACTGGTTTACAACATTTCGCACAGACAGATAGTAATCCAGCTTCCCCGTTAATAAGTATACCAGTATCGTTTACTCCTTTTACTTTGCTAGATTTAACAATGGGACCTTTAGTATTAGATGGGCCACTATTTAGTTGTGTATTAAGCGAGTGAATAGTTTTTTGTAATTGCCTATTTGTCACATCACCGTTGCCCAGCGCAAAGTATAAGGTTTCTAAGTTAGGATAGTGCAGCTGATCGGCAATTTCTTGAAAGCTGGGTCGTTTATCAAGTTTATGCAAGGCCTTTTCTAGGTAATTTCTTCCACATTCCCTAGTAGATTCGGTATTTTGTTTGCGGATGAAAGAGCGAATTTTAGAAATAGCCTTAGGACTTTTCACCCATCCCTCATGTAACCAATTGACTGAAGGGTTACCAACTTTAGAAGTAATGATTTCTACTTTTTGCCCATTTTCAAGTGGTGTAGAAAGTGGAACGATAGAGCCATTAACCTTAGCCCCACGACAGCGGTGGCCTATATCTGTATGTAAGGCATAAGCAAAATCAATGGGTGTAGAACCATTTGGCAGAGATAAAACCTTGCCTAAAGGAGTTAGTACATAAATAGTGTCTTTGAATAATTCTGTTTTAAAAGCACTGGCTAAGTCAGATTTATCTGCTTCTACCATGTTCTCACGCCAGTCTAGTAGTTGCCTCAACCACGCAATTTTCTGTTCATAGGCAGTATCATTTTTACTGGCTTCTTTATATTTCCAATGAGCCGCCACTCCAAATTCTGCAAAGCGGTGCATTTCAAAGGTTCTAATTTGTACCTCGACACTTTTATTTTCTGGTCCTACTATTACTGTATGCAAACTACGATAATCATTAGGTTTGGGATGAGAGATGTAATCATCAAATTCTCCAGAAATAGGACGCCATAAACTGTGTACGACACCCAATGCGTTATAGCATTGAGCAACTGTTTCAACCAAGACACGTACTGCTAGGATGTCATATAATTCATTGAATTGAAGACGTTTTCTCTTCATCTTCCTATAAATAGAATAAATATGCTTAGGGCGACCTGCTACACCACAATGTATGCCTTCTTTTTCTAAAGCTTGTTTCAGCAGATTCGCGAATTGTTGGATATATCCCAAACGTTCTATTCTTCTCTCATTAAGCAGTTGAGCAATTGTTTTATACTCTTGAGGATGTTGATGCTGAAAAGCTAAATCTTCAAGCTCCCACTTCAATTGCCAGATACCCAAGCGGTTAGCTAGAGGAGCAAAAATACTCAAGGTTTCATTTGCTACCTTAAGGCGATTGACTGAGGTTGGAGCATGCGATAGCTGGCGCATAGTTTGAGTGACTAGACATAATTTAATCAGTACAACTCGAATGTCATTGACCATGGCCAAGAGCATCTTCTTCATACTCTCAGTTTGTTTATCTTTTTCCTCTTCAGAAATACCCAGGGGAGCTGCTTTTAGAAAGTTAGTTAGGGTCTGGACAGAGATAAATCCCTCAATTAACGGTAGAACTTCTGGTTCTACTGTATTTAATTTTTCTCTCCAGCTAGTAGGATAGTAGACGGGGAAATAGATCAATAAAGTAGCTAGAATAGAGGTTTCATAGAGCTCTAGTCCATTTACTATCCTAGCGGCTTCTAATAAGTGCGGTATAAGCGGTTCTCCAACTTCAGTAGTCGCATCTTGCGGATAGTAACGAAACATCAAGGTAAGTGTAGAATCGAAGCTCTTAGAAGATAACTTAGACAACTGCGAGCTATACTTTCTCAAGTAAAGCTCCTTTAGCTGGATGGAATGGTTGGGCTCTTTAAATTTCACAGGGCTCATCCCTATACTTTTTTATAGTAGGGAATTCTATCATTTTACTTGGTTTTTAGTTGGTTAATAAGGATGTATGTTCAAATAGGGAAAATGGTTATATGCAGAAGAGCTTAATAAAAGCAGTAGTAGGCATAGTTTTTAATGAACAAGAACAAGTTTTACTGAGTACTAGAGCTCAAGGAAGAAGTTATGAAGGGTATTGGGAATTTCCAGGAGGCAAGGTAGAAGCGGGGGAAAGTGAGCGTATAGCACTCAGTAGAGAGCTATCAGAGGAATTAAATATTGAAATAAAACAGGCCACCCCCTGGTTAAAAAAAATTGTCACCTCCTCAATAGAAATACTTGAGCTTTCTTTTTGGAGGATTATGTCTACAGAATGGTCAGGTCAGATAAGAGCGAATGAAGAACAGCAGTGGGAGTGGACTGATTTAGATAAGTTAGAACAAAAAAAATTACTGCCAACTAACCTAGGACTTGTAAGAGAACTAAGGCTTCCAGCAGTACTTTTTTTAAATGGAAATTTTTTTACAGACGAACGTGAAATTTTTAGGATATATTCTATAAAAGAGGCGAGCAGGAAGGAACAAGCACAGTACGCTTTTTATCAAGAGATCCTTGAGCTAAATCATTTTCCCAAAGCTAAATGGTTAGCCGTAATAGTAGAGAATCAGCGAGAAGCTAGAGAATCGCTTGATGCAAATGCTTTAATTTGGAATTTAACTACAGAAAGTTCTTTTCGCGAGTTGGTAAGTTGGCTCAGGAAAGGTCAATTCTTACCCACCTTTGCGCTTCATGCCTCACCCCAGGAGGCTCATATGCTAACAACGCTTGGTATTCATGGTTTTGTCAAAGAAATTACTAGAGCTTTGGGCTAAGAACGGTATCCATCTGGATTTTTTTGTTGCCAATTCCAAGTATCAGAAAGCATTTGATCTAGAGTTCGTTGAGCGCGCCAATTAAGTTGTTCTTCAGCAAGTGATGGATTTGAATAACAAGCCGCCACGTCCCCCGGTCTTCTGGGAACCACCTGGTAAGGTATAGGTCTACCACTGGCTTTCTCAAAAGCATGAATAATTTCAAAGACAGAGTAACCCTTCCCAGTACCAAGATTATATATGTGGAGCCCACTTGAGTTCATATGCTTTTGCAGAGCCCTAATATGCCCAGTGGCTAGATCAACTACATGGATATAATCTCGAATACCTGTACCATCCTTAGTAGGGTAGTCAGCTCCAAAAACAGAAAGTTGATTCAATTTACCAATAGCTACCTGGCTAATATAGGGGATAAGATTATTCGGAATGCCATTGGGATCTTCACCTATTTCGCCACTAGCATGTGCGCCGATTGGATTAAAATATCTTAAGAGAGTAATACTCCACGCAGGATCGCTGGCATACAGATCAGTTAGTATTCTTTCAATCATATACTTAGTAGTACCATAAGGATTCGTAGTATTACCAGTAGGCATATCTTCTGTAATAGGGACTTTTTGAGGCAACCCGTAGACAGTAGCCGAAGAGGAAAAAATGATATTTTTTACGCCAGCTTTTTGCATACATTCTATCAAGGTTAAAGTACCAGTGACATTATTCTGATAATAGATTAGGGGCTTTAGAACACTTTCGCCTACAGCTTTCAGGCCGGCAAAATGTACTACTGCCTCAATTGGGTAACGTATGAATATTTCATCTAGTAGTTCAGTATCCCGTATATCCCCTTTTACGAAGTAGATTGAGCGCTGGGCCAACTGTTCTAATCGCGGTAATACCAATGGGCTTGAGTTATACAAGCTATCTAATATTACAACTTCGTACTGATTTTGGATAAGTTCTAGTACAGTATGCGAACCAATGTATCCAGTGCCACCGGTGACTAAAATCAAATTTCTTCTCCTTCATCGTAAGGAAGTATCACAGTGCCCACTCTTGAATGGGTAAATAACTCTAAAAGCAGAGCATGTGGTACCCTTCCATCAATAATATGTACGGCCATTTTACCTTTTTGTGCAGCTTCTAAGGCTGCATGCACCTTAGGGAGCATCCCACCACACAAAACTCCTTCTTTTATAAGTTGATGAATTTGAGAGGGAGTAAGGCAGGAAATAACATTGCCTTTTTGATCGAGGACACCAGGAGTATTGGTTAGAATAATAAGTTTATTAGCCTTAATAGTACTAGCTATCTCACTGGCTACGGTATCAGCGTTTATATTAAAAAACTCTCCACTTCCTCCCATGCCTATAGGAGAAATAACAGGGATTAGCCCAATTTTTACTAATTCAAGCAGAAATTGTCTATTGATGTTAATTACCTTCCCCACTAGCCCTATATCAACAGGTCGTGCTGATTGCGTTGAAATAGGACATAATTTCTCTGCTTGGATGAGCCAGCCGTCGATACCGCTCAGGCCTATTGCTTTACCGCCAAATAAATTTACTGAAGCTACAATTTCATGATTGACTTCACCATCTAGAACCATCTGTACAACTTTCATAGTCTCTTTATCGGTGACTCGAAGTCCTTGAAAAAAAACTTCTTCTTTACCTAGCCTTTTTAGGTGAGATTGGATCTGAGGGCCTCCTCCATGAACAACTATAGGGCGAAGACCTATCGAGTGTAATAAAGCTACATCTTGTGAAAAGTTTTCTTTTAGGTCAGGCTCAATCATGGCATTACCGCCATATTTGATAACTAGCAAGGAATGAGAAGAATTTTTTACGTGACTAAGAACTTCTGAGAGGAGTTCAGCTTCACGCACTTTAGAAAGCTCGTTGGCCATGCAACTCTCTGCAAAAAATCATCGGATAAAAATTGCTAATAGTAAAGAGCCGACAATAATTCGATACCAGCCCCAAGGTTTAAACCCATACCTTTGAACTAATCCAATCAATAAACGTATAGAAAGAAGTGCTACTAGGAAAGCGACAAAACTACCTAGTAAGAAAAGTTGAAAATGTTGAGCTGAGAGAAAAATAAGCTCATAGCCTTTCTTGACTGTAGTTTCAAACTGCCATTTTTTAATAAAAAGCGCAAACGCACTTGCTGCACACATCGTAGGGACAGCCAACCAAAAAGAAAATTCTGCTGCTAGAGTTCGAGATAGTCCTTGTTGCATACCTCCTAAGATGGAAGCAGCAGAACGACTTACCCCAGGCACCATAGCTAAACACTGCCACAAGCCAATAAAAAAAGCATTCTTATGATTTATATCACGTTCCTGTAAGACACGTGGCCGACTGAAAGCTTTATCCACGCCTAAAAGCACTATACCTCCAACGATCAAGACAATAGCAATATGGACGGGTTGGTCCAGCAAGGCTTCTATTTTACTATTAAACAACGCTCCGAGTATTAGGGCAGGAGACACAGCCACTATCAAGTTCTGATAAAAATGATAATGGGCTAAGGTGAAGAATCTTCTCCAATATAGGACCACTACTGCTAGAATAGCCCCCAGCTGAATAGCAATAATGAAAACTTTCACAAAGCTACTTTCCGGAATTCCCAGAAGGTGTAGGGTAAAAACCATATGAGCGGTGGAAGAGACAGGGAGATACTCTGTTAACCCCTCTACTATGCCGACAATCAGAACGGTAAGAAAATTCATTAGTCATTCAACCTATTTATTGGTAAGGCAAATAAGACGCTAGAACGTTAGGATGCCCCATTAGCACGCGCAACTAATTCGGCTCCAGAGTTAGGGTAAAGCTTAATAGAAGTACCTCTACGGGCTAATTCGACTAAGCCAGTAAGTATTCGTTCTAAATCTGTCTCAGAGGTTAGGGCTGCAAGGTTAACTTTATATTTACCTGCTACTACTAGAGTAGGAGTAGCCTCAAAGCCATATCTTTTTGTTAATTTTGCTATCTCGCGCGACTTAAGTTGAGTAGAGGCCAACTGATAAGTTTTAGCAACCTGTTTTCCATCAAATTTTGTCTGTGCATTCAACCAATTGATAATGTTTCTTTCTTGAGATAAATCTACGCCATCTTCAAGAATAGCTTTGAAAATGGCACTATTCGCCACATTACCTACGTGATTCTCCTGAACTGCAACATTTAAGCGAATAAGGTTCAAGAACTTATTTCCCCAGTATACATGTACTTTTCTAAGGGTTATGGGCTGCTTAGCATGTTGTTGAAAAAAGTTGAGTAATAGAGGCTCAAAATGTTGACAATGAATGCATGTATAGGAAAAGGCTTCAATAATTTCAACTCGGCTGGGGTCAACGGCAGGTATGGGCTCACTCAGTAATGTGTAGTCTTTTCCCTCTTGAATGGTTGAACCTGCAAAAGTTATGCTTGCCAATAAACCTAATAGCAATGATACAAAGCCAGAGTATTTCATGATGGTATTTCCTAAATTGATGGGAAGGGCCTGTAGATGGGATAAACGCTTAACGAGATAGGACTATACTGTCAATATGTTGAGCCCTCAAGGCTGACTGTATTTGCAGAGCCTGCTCTTTTGTCAATGGTTTAGCAGAGATAACCCGATAATAATCTTGTCCATTTACCTTAACCTTAATTACTTGTGCAGATACATTAAGTATTAACAAATGAGCTCTCTGACGATCCGCTTCTTTAGGGTCACGGTAAGCACCCATCTGGATTTGGTAGCTTCGGGTTGAAGTAAGAGAAGACGCTTTATGACGGTCAAGCTCCTTGATAAGAGAGCCAATACGATCTTTAGAAATAGGAGGCGTAGGAGATTGTCCTGCATGTTTTACTGGGGTAACAGAAGAATCAATGCCAAGATGAATAGGGGAGCGAATACTGTGTCCAACCGCTCCACGTTGTTGCGGATTGTGATCTGAGCTAGATGATGCCTGTTCGCTAGGACTAACCTTGGTAGCTGCCGATTTAGCAGCTGGATTAGCAGAGGAAGTCTCTGAAACACTAGAAGAGTCTCGTGGTTCAGATTCTATCTGGAATTCGTTAGTTTCTTCCGAAGTTGAGGTAGTTTTCGAGCTATCAAATCCCCCAAGATTGGTTAGTTCAGCAAGAGAATCTGAATTAGTAGATTCCGCTTTTTGGGGTTGGATAACAGTAGAGTTAGGAGCATCCGTCTGAACTGGGGGTCTACTGAACATATAGCGGTTTACGAACCACAACAGAGCACCGATAGAAAAGGTAGCAAGCAGCATACCGACAATAACGCTCATTATTTTTTTTCCAAAATCTTTCATATGTTCCTTCCAGGAATACCTCAAAAAAGGACAATACCAGCAAGCCACTAGCAGTAGTGCTAGCGCTCGAAATTTAGATTCTTCTGAAATTAACGGCTTTTAGGACGCAGTCTCTATTTACTTTGGGCAAACTCCCTAGATCCGCGACAGTCCGAGCCACTTTCAATATTTTATGGAAACTCCTGACAGACAAGCCGAGCTTCACTAAGTTATCCAGCAAAAACGATCTTGCTTCCTCTTCCACTTGAGCAAAGTCCTCTAGCGCTCGGGAAGTTAAGCTACAGTTCAAACCTCCCTGACGATTGTACTGTAATTCTCTAGATTTGATAACTCTTTTTTTGATCTCTCTACTGCTTTCCAGAGGGGCGGAATTAGTTAGCAACTGCTTTGGTGAGAGGGGTGGAACCTGTACTATTAAATCTATTCGATCTAATAGAGGGCCAGATAATTTGCTTTGATAACGTTTGATTTGTTCAGGAGTACAATGGCAATTCTGTAGGGGGTGTCCATGAAAGCCGCACGGACAGGGATTCATGGTGGCAATCAGCTGGAAATTAGCAGGATATGTAGTTTGAACTGCCACTCGAGAAACATGCACAGACTTTGTTTCTAGAGGCTCCCTTAATGCTTCTAAGACCGGTCTTGGAAATTCTGAAAGTTCATCTAAAAATAAAACTCCATTATGAGCTAGGGTAATCTCTCCCGGCCTGGCTTGACTACCTCCTCCGATAATCGCAGCTGTAGAAGCAGTATGGTGAGGGTTCCTAAAGGGACGCTCCTGTTGTTCAATCGGAGCTTGGCTACTTTTGACAATTGACGCAATCATCGCGTTTTCCATTGATTCTTCGCGGGTGAGAGGTGGCAGAATTGAGGGTAACCGGTTGGCTAGCATAGATTTACCCGTTCCAGGAGGGCCAACCAACAGTAGATTGTGTCCTCCAGCGGCTGCTATTTCTAGCGCTTTTTTAGCTGTTTGCTGTCCATTGATGTCGCTTATATCTAGTGCAGAGGCAGTACTACCACTCACTTGTTCGCTCGGGATGTCATAGGGTGGCGGTGGGATTAGTTTTTCCACCTGATTGAGATGAGAAACAATTTGGGTTAGAGTTTCTGCAAATAGGAATGGAGCATTTGGGAAAAAACGACTATTAGCTTGATTGCTTTTCGGTAGTATGAGTGTTCTATTAGCTTGGAGCGCTGCTCGCATCAATAAGATATCTCCACGAACTGCTCTTAGTTGTCCGGATAATGCGAGTTCTCCTGCAAATTCATAAAGAGCTGGTTCAACGCTAACTTGTTGACTAGCAATCAAAATACTAATAGCGATCGGAAGATCAAAACGACCTGATTCCTTTGGTAACTCAGCAGGTGCGAGATTAATAACGATTTTTTTTGCAGGAAAGCACAACCCGCTTTGCAGAATAGCAGCCCTCACTCGATCTCGGCTTTCTTTTACCTCTGCTTCGGGAAGCCCAACAATATGGAATTGAGGCAATCCATTTGATAGGTGTGCCTCTATCTCCACTAATTCGGCCTCTAAACCCAACAAAGCCCTGCTGTAAACAATTGCTAAATTTCCCACGAAAATGACTAGACTTTAAACACGTTTGGGTGAGATTTTTTTACGAGGTAGAGAGGAATCACTTTGAGCTGGGCTAGTAGCTTTGATAACATCCTTTGGAACAGGAAGGGTAGAAGCCTTCACGGATGTTCTAGCAGCCTTTCCGGAAGCATTCTCTAATTTGTCGAGACGTTCCTCTAGGTGTCTAATAGTCTCACTGGCCTTGCGCAATTGAGCTTGCTGCAATTCAAATTCGTCACGAGTAACCAAATCCATCCTACTTAAGACAGAGCTGAGGAAATATTTTAAATTTTTTTCAATATCCTTTGCAGGACTATTTTTAACCAATTCGCTAAGTTTGAAAGTCAGTTCTTCCAACAAAGCTCGGGATAAAGACATACCAATTCCTTCAAATAGGCAACGAATAAATCACTAACCTTTGTTAGTTTATCCGAATTATTATAAGAGGCATGAGGTAAAAAGCAAGTAAAAAGACTTATTTTTTTACAAACATTAAAGGCTAGTATTTAACCTATAATTCCAAATTATACAGAAACTTAGTTTGAGTTAGGATTTCCTCGTGCTCAAAATTTAGCCTACGTTACTGTAACCATCTAAAAAGTAAAATGGACTATGGGTTAACGTCATTTAGCGGATGAATATGATTAACTTCTGAGAATTGCAGAGCTAATCTGGGTTGTATTAGTTATCCCGCAAAAAGCCATAGTTAAGTCCAGTTCTTTTTGAAGGAGGCTCAGTACTTGATAAACTCCTTCCTCACCATAAGCGCCCAGCCCGTAGATGTAAGGTCGACCTAACATCACTGCCTTTGCCCCAAGGGCAAGCGTTTTTAAAATATCTTGACCAGAACGGATGCCGCCGTCCAAAAGAACTTCTATCTTTTGATCTACGGCTTGGATAACTTCTTTTAAAACAGAGATACTTGAAGGAGCTCCATCTAATTGTCTACCTCCATGGTTGGAAACTACTATGGCGTCTACGCCACTATTAATAGCATGCAGGGCGTCTTCCGCCTCCATAATTCCTTTGAGGATCAGCGGACCTTTCCAGTGCTGTTTAATCCAGTCAATATCTTTCCAGCTCAGTTTTATGTCAAATTGCTCTGTAATCCAGGCACTGAGTGAGCCTACATTAGAAATATCGGAGCGATAACCGATGATGTTCCCAAAGCTATATCTCCTCGTTTTCAGCATTGCCTTACACCAGTAAGGCTTAGTAGCTAAATTGAGAAGATTTTTAAAAGTAATTTTAGGTGGAGTAGTTAAGCCATTTTTGATATCTTTATGTCGTTGGCCAATGATTTGTAGATCTACGGTAAGCACTAGAGCACTACAACCAGCTTTTTGCGCTCTTAGCATCAAATCTTTCATGAAATCACGATCTTTCATCATGTACAATTGAAACCAAAAAGGGTGGTAATCAGTATATTCAGCAACTTCTTCGAGAGAACAGATGCTCATGGTGGATAAGGTATAGGGTATGCCAAAACGTTTAGCTGCTTTCGCAGCGAGTATTTCTCCATCAGCATGTTGCATCCCAGTTAAGCCAACGGGCGCTAGAACTACGGGCATACTGAGGTGCTCCCCCAACAGATTTGTGTGTACTGAGCGTTGACTCAGGTCACGTAACACCCTTTGTCTCAGATAAATTTTTTTAAAATCTGCTTTATTTTCTAGAAAAGTTTGCTCACTCCAAGAACCACTCTCACAATAGTCATAAAACATTTTGGGCACCCGTTTACTATAAACGGCAAATAAGTCTTCTATACAAGTTATCTTGTTTAAACCTAAACGCATACATCCATCCAAAAATTAAACTTAAGTCTTATTGTACCTCTTGACCCGATCTAGGAAGAAATGGCTCCTATGAAGAAAATTAATTACATAAGAGTTTAAAATTGATCAGTCGCTATTCTGATCCATATTTGATAGGCATTAGCGAAATAGAAGAGGACTGAATTTGGGGATCTGAAGATATTTTCTCCGCTATACTTTTATTGGATAATAGATTTCTTAATTTATAACGGTATGATCTATATGAAGGAAGAAATAGAATATCCAGCTACTCGTACCAAAAAAAGTTTTTTGTTTGGTTGGCGTGCTAATAAGACCAATGCTTTTCCCTATTTAGAGACAAAACGTTTAATTTTAAGGCGGCCTACGTATGCAGACATTTCGGCTATTTTTAACTATTTTTCTCAAGATATAGTGACGGAACATTATGACTTAAATACCTTTCAATCAGAAGAGGAAGCTGAAGACTTAATTAGAGTTTGGAATGTCGGGTATGAAATGAAGAGATCAATTCGCTGGGCTATTTGCCTAAAAAAGACAAATGAACTGATAGGCACCTGTGGATTTCATAATTTTAGGGAACAGCACTACAGTACGGAATTAGGGTATGATCTTAATCCGAAATTTTGGCGACAGGGTTACATGACAGAGGCGATCAGTGCTATCCAGCACTATGGTTTTAAAAGACTGCATCTACATCGTTTGGAAGCCTTTATTTTTCCTCAAAATCTAAGCTCTAGAAAGTTACTTTATCGCGTCGGTTTAAGGTCAGAGGGCATACTAAGAGATTATTTCTGGGAAAAAAACCGTTTCTGGGATGGGGAAATTTTTTCTATACTTGTGGACGACTGGAAAAAATTTAGAAAACACAAAGGAGAACTTCGAGATTTATTGCCAAATTAGGTTAGGAATTCCACAAATATCCTTCCACTCAATGCACAATAGCGAATAGTTCTTAAGTCCTAAAACGTAGCAGGAGCGCTGTATAGCATGCTGGACGCCACCAATCAAAGACGCTCCGCTGCAACTTTAGTTTTAATTCTACTTTTTAACTGCCCCTGCAACTGTTGATATTTTTTGCTTCTAGCAAAACAGAGGTGTAGGGCAACCCCCCTTTTATATAAATCGAGTACCTTGCTAGAGCGCTATGGCTTTCATACTAGCAATTTCTATGTTCTGTGCTGCTAGCATAGTAAGTTTACTAATTTTCTTAAACGTATGCAGAGCCTAGAAAGCAGATTAGTCTCACTAGTTTAGGTCACGAGATTGCGTACAGCATTAGGCTCTAATTCTGTTGAGTACTTCTTCTTTGCCCATGATAGCGAGCACAGCATCGATAGAGGGCGTTTGACTAGTACCACAGATTTTCAGACGTAAGGGCATACCTAGTTGTTTCATTTTAATATTTTGTTTTTCGCAAAAGGATTTTAACAAGCCATGTAGCGTCTGTACATTCCAGTCTTCTATCGGCACAGCTTCCAGCGTTAGTGCAAATTGCTCTAAGCGAGTAGTGCTGCTTTCATCCCAAAATTTTTTAATTTCTTCAGGAGTAGGGGTTTGCTTAAGGTAAAAGTAACTGGCCTCTTTTGCGAGGTCATTTAGATTATTGTTTCTATTTTTGACTAAATCTAAAATGCCAGCTAACTTAACCAAAGTTACTTTATTTTGTATGGTTTGGGGTAGTTTTTTTACTATCTGCTGAGTAAGTTCTTCCCCGGACATATGACGAATGTATTCACCGTTTAACCAATGAAGCTTTTCACTATCAAAGCGACTAGGAGAAGGTTGAATATCTTCCAATTTAAACCAAGTAAGGAATTGTTCCATAGAAAAAAATTCAGCATTTTGGTGCGACCAACCTAGACGTGCTAAATGGTTAAGCAATGCTTGAGGGAGAATGCCCATATGCTCGTATTCCGTCACGCTCACAGCATCTTTCCGTTTAGACATCTTGCTGCCACTAGCATTGAGAATCATAGGAAGATGGGCATACTGAGGTGGGATAGCGTTGAGTGCATAGAATAGGTTAAGTTGCTTGGGGGTGTTATTAATGTGATCATCTCCTCTAATTACATGAGAAATTTTCATATCATAATCATCTACCACCACACAAAAATTATAGGTGGGCATCCCATCACTTCGGGCGATAATAAAATCTTCAAAAACAGCTTGTTCAAATTGAATTTCTCCTTTGACCAAATCATTCCATTTGATACTTCCTGTCAAGGGGTTTTTAAAACGAACTACAGGCGAAACTCCAGGAGGTGGTGGGGGGAGGTTTTTTCCCACTTCAGGACGCCAACGCCGATCATAAACGAAATGTTCCTTTGCTTGTTCAGCCTGAAGACGCATAGCTTCTAGTTCCGCTTTACTACAGTAGCAATAGTAAGCTTTTCCATCAGCAATAAGTTGGTGAATAACTGCTTGATAACGTTCTAGACGCTGGGTTTGATAAAAAGGCCCTTCATCGTAGTCTAAACCAAGCCAAGACATTCCATCTAGGATAGCTTGGACTGAAGCTGCTGTAGAACGCTCTAAATCTGTGTCTTCAATTCTTAAAATGAACTGTCCTCCCATTTTCTTTGCATAAGCCCAAGAAAATAAGGCAGTCCTGGCACCTCCAACATGCAAAAAACCAGTAGGGCTAGGGGAAAAACGCGTGCGTATAGTCATTTTCAATCCTTCCTGTACAAGTGCTCGGGATTATCCCTCATTATCAACTTAGCTAGCAAACAGAAATGTGGAATTTTACTTTATTAAGCTAAGTGGCTAGAATAGCGGCAGCTTGTAGGGGAGTAAGCTTTGCTTGCATACCTATAGAAGCATTTATTGTTGATAGCACTAGAACAGATTCAATCCCTATTCAGTTGAAGAATATGAACTCATTAATTGATGAATTAGAGCAGCGTGGACTAATACAACAAGTATCCGATAGAGAGGCACTAGAGGAGGCTTTAAATCAAGGATGCTGTACCATCTACTGTGGCTTTGATCCTACCGCCGATAGTTTGCATATAGGTCATTTGTTACCCATATTAGTTTTACGTCGTTTTCAATTAGCAGGACATCGCCCTATCGCTTTAGTAGGAGGAGCGACAGGCTTGATTGGGGATCCTAGCTTTAAGGTGGCTGAACGCAGTTTGAATGCCCTTGGAGTGGTTGCAGACTGGGCTAAGAAAATTCGTAAACAGCTAGAGCCTTTCTTAAATTTTTCAGGTGAAACAGCAGCGGTGATAGCTAATAACGCTGATTGGACCGCTTCTTTAGATGTGTTGACTTTTTTGCGGGAAGTTGGAAAACACTTTTCTGTCAATGCGATGATCAACAAGGAATCTGTTAGGCAGAGGTTAAGCCGAGAAGGCATCGGTATTTCCTTTACGGAGTTCTCTTATAGTTTGCTACAGTCATACGATTTTGCGCAACTCAACCAACGTTACAACTGTATTTTGCAAATTGGTGGTTCAGATCAGTGGGGTAATATTACCTCTGGTATAGAATTGACTCGGCGAGTGAATCAGAGAAAAGTTTATGGTTTAACCTTACCCTTGATTACTAAGGCGGATGGAACTAAATTTGGCAAAACTGAAGGAGAAGCAGTATGGTTAACAGCGAGAAAAACCTCTCCTTACCAATTCTACCAATTTTGGCTTAAAGTGGCAGATGCAGACGTTTATACTTTTCTAAAGTTCTTCACTTTTCTATCACTGGAACAAATCGATGCTATTCAAGAGCAGGATCAAACCAGCGCTAAGAAACCAGAAGCACAGAGAATCCTAGCGGAACAGCTGACTCTTTTGGTCCACGGGCAGGAGGCCCTTAGAGCTGCTCAACGTATTTCTGCGAACCTTTTTGGTGTCAGCCAAGCTGAGTTATTAGAATCAGATTTTGAGCAGTTGGCTTTAGATGGCTTACCCACGTATTTAATAGCAGCACAAATCTCTATCATTGATGCATTGAAAAATAGTCAATTAGCTAAATCAAATAATGAAGCTCGCGCCTTTATCAAAAATAAAGCCGTTTACCTTAACGGTCGGCAGATCATTGATCCTGAATATATTTTAACCGAACGGGATATACGTTTTCAGCGTTATACAATTCTTCAACGTGGTAAGAGACAACATGTGCTGCTTGTCTGGGATTAGTGAAGGCTGGATGTGCTAGGCTTTTATTCTAGCCGTTGTTAGTGAATAGAGTGAAACGCTCAGGACCGTTGAAGGCTGTAGGTTCTTCCTATTTCTTTTCGTTAACTCAAGCCCTAGAGAGTTTATGAAAGGCTTTTCGTTGATGAGAGGTATTTTGGGCATGTATTGAGCAGGACGTTTATTTATCCTGTAGAATCAGATGCGAGTTTGTAAAAGAGTGCTCTGTGCTTTATGGATGGTCCAATTGAAGTTTTCTGTGAAGAGCTAGAGCCGGAGATAGAAATTCGTTAAAGAAAGGGTAGAAAAGGGGTGTTTGCATTCTTATTTCCAGGGCAGGGCGCCCAAAAACACCAGATGATGTCTGGTTTTGAATCGATTCCGTTAGTTCGGCAAACCTTTGAAGAGGCGTCTGAAGCATTGAAGGTGGATTTGTGGGGAGTACTTTTTGCTGAAGATAGAGAGTTGATTAATCAGACAATTATTACTCAACCATTAGTTCTTACCGCAGGGGTTGCAGTCTTTAGAGCTTACATAAACGCGGGAGGAATAGTACCTACTTACTTAGCTGGACATAGCTTAGGGGAATATGCCGCACTAGTAGTTGCTGAAGCATTGTCTTTTTCTGATGCAGTCAAGTTGGTACAAAAGCGTGCAGAATTAATGCAAGAAGCAGTACCATTAGGGGAGGGCCGTATGGCTGCTATTTTAGGGCTCGAAGCTCATGCTGTGGAAGCTGCTTGTGAAGAAGCCCAGAAGTGCGATGGGGGAGTGGTAGAACCTGCTAATTATAATTCCCCACAGCAAGTAGTTATCGCAGGTAAGCCTTCAGCAGTCGAATTGGCTATCCAAATAGCAAAAGCAAAGGGAGCAAAGAAAGCTGTCTTATTATCAGTTTCGGTACCATCACATTGTAGTTTAATGAGGCAGGCGGCAAGAAGCTTGGCACAGTTATTGGACTGTGTTGAAATAACTGCCCCTAAGATAGAAGTTGTCCATAACGTAGATGTTAAAGTATATACAGAACCTCAAGCCATTCGGGATGCCTTGGTGCGACAGTTATATTCACCAGTCAAGTGGGTTGGAACAATTTCATATTTTATTGAACAGGGCATAAGAGAAATGGTTGAGTGTGCTCCTTCTAAGGTACTTTCTGAGTTAAATAAGCGTATTGATAAACAATTAAGTACTAGTGCATTTACGGCATACGAAGCTATGAAGTTATGGATTGATCACCATAGTTGTAAGGACCATTAGGAGAGGAATTATATGTCGATTAAGGGAAAGATAGCATTGGTTACTGGAGCCTCACGTGGGATCGGAGCTGCAATCGCTAAGTGCTTAGCGCAGGCAGGAGCACAAGTGGTAGGGACTGCAACTACTGAGGAAGGTGTACAAAAAATTGAACATGAGCTCGCTGCCTTTGGCGGTCGAGCCAAATGCGTAGAGTTAAATCAGCTTGATGCTTCACAAAAGGTACTTGAAAATATTGTACAGGAGCTTGGACCTATACATATCTTGGTAAATAATGCCGGTATTACTCGAGACAATGTGTTGGTCAGGATGAGGGAAGAAGAGTGGGATGAAGTGCTCACTGTCAATTTGAAAGCAGTTTA
The DNA here is from genome assembly GCA_043842855.1 of Neisseriaceae bacterium. GTDB lineage: Bacteria > Pseudomonadota > Gammaproteobacteria > Burkholderiales > Neisseriaceae > QFNR01. Next base: position 148,734 of record JBBPJF010000004.1, on the reverse strand, counting down.
CCGGACTTGCAAAATAGTTTTAAGAGGTATGATGCAAGCAAGAGAAGGACGTATCATCAATCTTTCTTCCGTAGTGGGTTTTACGGGTAATACAGGACAGACTAACTATGCAGCTAGTAAAGCTGGCTTGGTAGGTTTTACTAAGTCTTTAGCTAAGGAAGTAGGTTCGAGAAATATTACAGTTAATTGTGTAGCTCCAGGATTAATCCAAACGGATATGACCGCCAGTTTATCGGAAGCTTCTAGAAGAGAGGAAATTTTAAAACACATTCCACTACGTAGAATAGGTCAAGTGGAGGATATTGCGCATGCAGTGTGCTTCTTAGCTTCAGAGGAAGCACGGTATATCACTGGTCAGACACTCCACATCAACGGTGGATTATTTATGGATTAACTATATGCAAGTTTTTCCACTTTCGGCTGACTATTGCCAACTCCAAAATTATATTTGGATAATACAGGTTGATGGTAAGCTAATCTGTGTAGATCCCACGGAAGCAAAAAAAGTAATAGACTTGGTTAAAAAGTTAGGAAAAACGCTTGATGAAATTTGGATAACTCATGGGCATTACGACCATATCAGAGGCATACCTGAATTATTAAACCATTTTCCTAAGGTTCAGATCAAAGGTTCGCCTCTCATTGCTTTAGTTACTCACAGTTTTGGTGATGGTCAAACTTTTTCTTTAGCTGGGCATGAGGTAGAGGTACGTAAAACAGAAGGTCATAAGAAGGATCACATGATTTTCCTCATAAAAAGTAATCCTTACCAAGTTTTTTGTGGGGATCTGTTATTTAGTGCGGGTTGTGGGCGCGTGTTAGATGGGACTATGCGGGAACTATTTGATAGTATCCATCGACTAAATCAACTGCCTGAAGAAACTTTATTATATCCTGCTCATGAGTATACTAGACGTAATCTTGAGTTTGCTCGAGGTATTGAGCCCCATAATGAGGCAATCAAGGAAACCTTAGCACAGATTGATACTCAAACCATTACTTTACCTACAACTTTAGCACATGAGAGAGAAGTCAACCCTTTTCTGCGCATTGAAATACCAGAAGTCAAACGACGAGTACTGGAGCTCTCACCCAGCACAGATAGTTCTGCATTCGGTGTTTTTTCGGCATTACGAAGTTTGAGAGATCGGTTTTAAGCTTTAGCCCAGGTAATTCAGAATCTTTTGAAAAGCTGCTTCAAATTGAAGAATACCATCTTGCTGTAGTCTGATTGCTAATTTTTCTAATGAAATATCCAGGGATTGAATTTTTTTAAGTATCTGACCTGCTTGCTCCGCATTTTCTTCGAGACAAAGGGTGGGCTGCCCATGATCAAGGAAATGAGTAAGTGTTTTTTCTGGCAGTGTATTGACGGTGTTTTTGCCAATAAGAGAATCAACGTAGAGTACATTAGAGTATTGAGGGTTTTTGGTACCTGTAGAAGCCCACAAGAGCCATAAAGGGGTCCCCCTATGTGCTGTAATCCAGTCAGTTTTTTCTGCATTAAAAAAGGCTAGCCACTCTTGATAAGCCTGTTTTGCCAAAGCAATGGCGACCTGGCCTTGCAGTTGAGTCGGCAGGGTTAAATCTAATGCAGTATCAATGCGGGATACAAAAAAGCTTGCAACTGCACGAACAGAATCAATAGCCTGGGAGGCTTTTACTCTGTTTTTTAGGCCTTCATAATAGGCTTCATAAATTTGTCTAGCCTGTTGCAGAGAAAAGATTAGGGTGACATTTACATTCATGCCGCAGGCTATCAAGCTTTCACAAATTTGGGTACCTACTGGTGTTGCTGGTACCTTAAGCATTAAATTTGGCCTATTGACTTTTTGCCACAAGCAATGTGCTTCCTTAATACTGGCGTCATATTCATTTGCCAAACGTGGGTCCAACTCCATACTCACATATCCATACTGAAATTGGGAAGTTTGATAAAGCTTGCTCATTTCATCACAGGCATCTTGGACATCTTGAATAGCCAGCATTTCATAGATATCTTTGGCAGCTAAATTTTGCTTGTGTAGTTGCTCAATGGATTTCTCATAAGCTACATCATTTTCTATAGCCTGTGAAAAAATACTGGGATTAGTTGTGATTCCGGTGACACCAACTTCGACAAATTGTTTCAAACGCTTAGACTTAAGGAGGGAGCGAGATAGGTTATCAAGCCAAATTTGTTGTCCAAGCTTTTGTGTAAGTTGAATGTTATTCACTTTAGTCCTCTTTGCGATGGTAACGAAGTTACTTGGTTGTGGTTGACAGTAAGAAGAATGCCGAAATAGCACCTATGACTCCCAACCAATTTCTACCAGTTAAGGGTTCGTTAAAAATTAGTTTACCAACTAGGGTACTCAAAAAAATCACCCCCAGATTAACCGCAGTAAAAACTAGTACGGAATTAGAGGGAAAATATTGATGAGCACGCACATAAAAATAGATATTAGAAAAATTTAACAGACCAAGTAGGCTGCCCCACCAGAGATTATACCAATGGATAGGTTCTTTTCTGTACATAAACCACATAGCGGATAGGAGAGCCGCAAAAGCAAAACTTAAGAATAAAATTAAACCAAGTTCAATTCCAGATTGTGCTACTACCCTGAATAGGACATCAATAACTCCATATCCTATACAAACACTAAAAAAATGGCCAGAAAAATGAAGTAGAGGATGATTTTGATTATCTCTTGAGTGATAAGGAGCAGTACGAGCAAGTAAGATACCTGAAAGTAGGGCACATAAAATACCTAGGAATTTGTAAAAGGTAAATGCCTCCTTAAATAGGTAAAAGGAGGCAGATAGTGAAAGAAACAGAGCTAAACGTTGTGCAATATCTGTCTTGATAAGTCCGATATGACTGATAGCTTGGCCCATAATTACAAAGATCGAGGGAAGGAGCACTCCCAACGTTAAAGTCAAGGTCCAGACCAATAGACTAATGTGGTTGGGAAACGTAGGAGAAAGAAAAAAGTAGGTACAAATTAATGTAACTAAGTAATTAAAGAATATTGCTTGAATTAAATTAAATTGGGAGTGCGGTGAGCACAGCTTTAACAGCACTGAAACTGCAACTCCAAAGGAAACACACAATAGTATTAAATGCATGAATCTATGAGTCCGTAAAAAAAGCTAAAATCTAGAGCAATTGGAGTGGACATGTCAACTTAATTGTCTAGGAAGCTTGGTATGGAACCGCAGTTGGGATTACAGCAATGGAATTTCTGTTCCAGTATACTAGCTCCAAGTAGCCTTCCAGGCTTTTAAGGAATAGTTGTGCCAGACGATTTTTTTACTAAAGCTACAAGTGAATAATTTAAGAGCTTCAAATATCAGCGCTGGGCCACTGCATCCACTTATCTACACTTATTCATCATAGCCTGAGAGTGACTTAGTTTTATATTTGTGATCATTTCAATAGGCTAACATTGGCGACTACTGTAGCAGCTGGAATTACTACGTTAACCACCTATTAGACCATTATTCTTTACATCTTACCTTGGACTAAATTTACTTAAATTGAAGTGTTTGGTAGCTATATTCTATCTCCATCCTTTCTATAGTAATTTTATCAGTTGGCCTTTATTAATTTGAAGATGATATTAGTTGATTGAAGGAGTACAAGTATCTGATTCTAATTAGCGGCGTTTGTTATCATAAAAGATGATAGTGACTTTAACTGATAGCTTAGTAAGTAGGTAGGGTTAGCTTGGTAGCTTAGAAAGAATGGCTTTTAAGGAAGTTTATCCACCTTTCTACTGTAAGTTAGGTAAAGGTGTAGATACTTACTTTTTTCCAGTAGCGGACGGTTGAGGTACAGATGTGCCCAACCATACAAAATCATTAATAGAGTTAAGAAGTTGCCGAAATAGGCTAAATGAAAGGAGTAGTTTATCCTTCCAAGTCTTATAGGGATGGTATAGTCACAAAGCAGAAAACCTATCCATAGGAGTGTACAAGTGATAAGCCAACGAGCGTGTGGTTGATAAGAAGAGTGTTGAAAAGCGTGGGAAGAAATAAGCAAGGAGAAGCCAACAACCATTAGTAATCCTTCGGTTGGGCCCGCAACATTCTCAAACCAGCCCACTAGATACAACGCATAGGTAACCATCAACAGTGGTTTGATGGAAGGATCAATTCTTTTGCTCCAAGGTTTTTCCATTCCTCCTCCTTACAAATGTCAGAATAGATGTTAGCAAACAGTTAGAGTTTAAGCTATTTCTGTCAAAATCGAGATATTTTAGAATGTTTTCCAACCTCCTTTTAAGGGAGAAAGCTTATAGCTCCTCAATTGGGGTGGGTAACGTGGTACAATGTGCAAGGACTAGCGATATTTCTAATTATTTTCCCCATGAAGAAAAAGAAATTAAATAGCCGCTCTAGGTCTTCTGCTGCGTGGATGAATGAGCATGTTAATGATCTTTATGTTCAATTAGCTAAGCGCGAAGGTTACCGTTCGCGGGCAGCCTACAAACTTCTAGAAATAAATGAGAAAGATAGATTATTTAGACCAGGACTGAGGTTAGTAGATTTAGGTTGTGCTCCTGGCGGTTGGTCGCAAGTGGCAGCCCGTAAGATGCAATACCAAGGTCTGATCCTTGCAGTAGATATTTTAGAAATGGAACCAATCAAAGGGGTGCAGATATTAAGAGGAGACTTTACTGATCCTCAGGTGTTACAGGATATAGAGGCTATTTTATCTGGGCGGTCCTTAGATCTTGTAATTTCAGATATCGCCCCCAATATGGGAGGATCGGTGATAGTGGATCAGGCTAAAAGTTATTACTTAGCTGAGTTGGCTTTAGAATTTGCTTCTAGTCATTTGAAGGGAAACGGACGGTTTTTAGTTAAAGTCTTTCAAGGTTCTGGTTATCAGGACTACGTGCGGCAGCTTAAGAGCACGTTTTGTTCCGTTGCAGTAAGAAAACCTAAGGCCTCTAGAGACCGGTCCCGAGAGTTATATTTGTTGGCGTCCACTTTACGTTAATTTATTTGAGGAGTCCCCATTAGTGAACACTTCGATTAAGAGAGTACTTGTACTCATTCTGGTGGGCATCATACTATTTTCGTTGTATGGTGTAGTAAAAGAGCAGCAGAACGCAAAATTACAGCTTAATTATTCTGATTTTCTGAATGCAGTGCATATGCAAGAAGTCAGCAAAGTGAATATTGAGGGTTCCTTTTTGTATGGTTATACAGTGAAAGGGGAAAAAAGAGACAACAGTAAATTTACCACACATGCGCCTTATGATACTGGACTATTCAAGGAATTACAGGATCATAACGTCAGCGTTACAGTTGTTCCTGAGGAACGTCCTGGTATATTGCAGAATTTATTCGTTAGTCTTTTGCCCCTACTGTTATCTATCCTGTTGTTTTACTTTATTTTTATGCGTATGCAGGGCGGAGGAAATGCAAAGGGCGGAGCATTTATGTTTGGTACGAGTAAGGCTCGCTTAATTGATAAAACCCAGAATCAAGTTACTTTCAAAGATGTAGCAGGGTGCGATGAAGCTAAGCAAGAGGTCCAGGAAATAGTAGATTATTTGCGGGATCCTAATCGTTACCAGCGTTTAGGGGGTAAGGTCCCTCACGGGGTGCTAATGGTGGGCAGTCCCGGGACAGGTAAAACGCTTTTGGCTAAAGCCATTGCAGGAGAGGCGCAAGTACCTTTTTATAGTATCTCAGGTTCGGATTTTGTAGAAATGTTTGTAGGGGTGGGCGCCTCCCGTGTTAGAGCTATGTTTGAAAAGGCTAAAAAACAAGCACCCTGTATTATTTTTATTGACGAGATTGACGCTGTGGGCCGCCAGAGGGGTGCTGGTCTAGGAGGCGGAAATGATGAAAGAGAGCAAACCCTAAATCAACTGTTAGTTGAGATGGATGGGATCGAATCAAATGCCACTGTCATAGTCATTGCTGCAACGAACCGTCCAGATGTTCTGGATCCGGCGCTGCTAAGGCCTGGACGTTTTGACCGACAGGTGGTAGTCCCTATGCCTGACATTCGTGGCCGTGAGCAAATTTTGGCTGTGCACGTTAAAAAAGTAAAAGTAGATGATTCGATGAATATTCAAGAAATTGCTCGTGGAACGCCAGGTTTTTCTGGGGCAGATTTAGCTAATTTAGTTAACGAAGCAGCTTTATTAGCTGGAAGGAGACACAAATCACTAATAGATCAAAGTGATTTTGAAGAGGCTAAAGATAAAGTATACATGGGGCCTGAACGTCGTTCTTTGGTAATGCATGAGGATGAAAAGAGAGCAACTGCTTATCATGAAAGTGGCCATGCGGTGGTTGCTGAATCTTTACCTGGCACTGACCCAGTACATAAAGTGACTATTATGCCTCGCGGGCGCGCTTTGGGTTTAACTTGGCAGTTGCCTGAACGGGATAGTTTTAGTAAATATAAGGATCAATTACTGAATGAGATTGCTATCTTATTTGGAGGTAGGGTAGCGGAAGAATTATTCGTTAAGCGTATTTCTACTGGCGCTTCTAATGATTTTGAGCGGGCCACCAAGTTGGCACGCGAAATGGTGACTCGCTATGGAATGTCAGAAAAGCTGGGTCCCATGGTGGTAGAAGAAAATCAGGATGAAGTATTCTTGGGACGTAGTGTCTCTCAGACGCATCAAGTTTCAGAAGGAACGAGGAAAAAGGTAGATATTGAAATTCGTTCTATATTGGAAAAACAATATGCTTTAGCAACTCGGATCTTAACTGAAAAGGCAGCCATTGTGGAGAAAATGACTGAGAGTTTGATGAAGTGGGAAACGATTGATCGAGATCAAGTTCAAGAAATTTTAGCAGGGCAGGAGCCGAGCTTACCCAAAGATTATAGTGCAAATGTGATGAAAACTGAGAGTGTTCCACCGCAAGATTAATTTTAATTAAGCAGAGGCTAGTTGAGAGTATAAGATACGTGCTCGTTTGTATGGTTATATCTTAATCTGGTAGTTGGGCCGGTAATGCGTTTCTCGTAGAACTTTCCTCAGCTTTTCTTTAAATTAGTTAATTTCTTTGGGTAGACAGTGGGTTAGGAAGCACATCTATCTCAGAAAAACTGGCACCTATTAGATTTTGAAGAAAGTATTTAGCTACTTGGCTATATCTACTGAGGTAATGTTTTTGGGCAACTCTCTTTGTTCCTTGCTGGCCGCTTTTGACTAGTTAGGAAAAAGCTTTAGCTTAAGACTGATCCAAAGTAAGGTCTTCTATCTAGTTAAAGTTTTTGCTAATGTCTCTCTGTTTAGAGATAGAGCAGAATAAACTATCAAAAAGCCACAAAGAGTGGCGTGCGGTTTCTCCTCCTTATATCAAAAGGGCTATTTTCGTGCTAAAATGAATAGTTTTGATGCAAAAATGCATTAACGTGTATCAAAAATAGTAGCTTTAATTTTAGGTCGGTAGGTTAACTTGAGACGGTTATGTATCAAGGCGCCTTTCCTCTTTTCGTTAGTAGACAATTGAGCGAGTATCATGTTAGCTGAACTTGGGAAAAAACTTTTTGGCAGCCGCAATAAGCGACTTTTAAAGCAGTATGAAAAGATAGTTAAACAGGTTAATGTACTGGAATCAAGTATGCAGTCGAAGAGTGATGCGGGCTTGCAGGATTTCTCACGTGAACTTAGAGAGCGCGTACAAACAGGGGAGCAACTTGACAAGATTTTACCAGAAGCTTTCGCCCTTTGCCGTGAAGCCAGTGTTCGAATTTTGGGCATGCGACATTTTGATGTACAACTTCTGGGGGGTATTGCTCTGAATCAGGGTAAAGTAGCTGAAATGAAGACAGGAGAGGGTAAGACTCTGGTTGCTACCTTGCCTGTGTATCTTAATGGGCTTACAGGTGCGGGAGTTCATGTAGTGACCGTTAATGATTATTTGGCCTCACGAGATGCAGCTCAATTAAGACCTTTATATGAATTTTTGGGTTTATCTGTAGGAGTGAATTTATCCCAACTCTCTTCGTCCGAAAAAAGGCAAGCGTATGCTTGCGATGTGACCTATGGTACGAACAATGAGTTTGGATTTGACTATCTTAGGGATAACATGGTAACTGATAAAGCTGATCGGGTGCAGCGTGGCCTGGCGTATGCGCTGATTGATGAGGTAGATTCCATTCTTATCGACGAAGCTAGAACTCCACTTATTATTTCAGGACCTGCAGATGATAATGTTGAGCTTTACAAAGTGATGGATCAAATTCCTGCTATGCTCACACCACAGGAAGAGGAAGATTCAGAGGGTGATTATTGGGTCGAGGGTAAAACTAAACAAGTTTTCCTAAGTGAAAGTGGTCACGAGAAAGCAGAACAAATTCTAACTGAGCTTGGCCTGCTGCCCCAGGGAAGTTCACTATATTCTCTTAGTAATGTTTTATTAATGCACCACCTAATGGCTGCTTTAAGGGCCCATACGCTATTTTTCCGTGATCAGCATTATGTAGTCCAGAATAGAGAGATTATTATTGTGGATGAATTTACTGGAAGGCTCCTGAGAGGTAGACGCTGGTCAGAAGGTTTACACCAAGCAGTTGAAGCAAAAGAAGGTGTAAATATTAATAAGGAAAATCAAACACTTGCATCAATTACTTATCAGAATTATTTTCGTTTATACGAAAAATTATCAGGTATGACGGGTACAGCTGATACAGAGGCTGCAGAATTACAGAATATCTATAATCTAGAAACGGTTGTAATACCTCCAAACCGAAGTATGATTCGTCGAGATTTGGATGATCAAATCTACAAAACAAAAGAAGAAAAATATGAGGCGGTCTTAAAGGAGATTAAAGAGAAACACCATAAGCGGCAGCCTGTGCTCGTTGGAACAGCCAGTATTGAAAGTTCTGAGTTGGTTTCAGACTTTCTGAAGCAAGCCAATATTCCGCATAATGTATTAAATGCTAAGGAGCATGAGAAAGAAGCTTACATCATTGCGCAAGCGGGTAAACCGGGTATGGTGACTGTTTCCACTAATATGGCTGGTAGAGGCACCGATATAGTCTTGGGTGGTAATATTGCACTTGAAATTAAGTCTATTAGAGAAGATGAAGAGTTAAGTGGTGTTCAAAAAGAACAAAAAATTAAAGAACTACAAGAAAAATGGAAATTATTACATCAAGAGGTTATTGAAGCAGGAGGGTTACATATTGTCGGTACAGAGAGGCATGAAAGTCGACGTATTGACAATCAGTTAAGAGGTCGTTCTGGGCGCCAGGGAGATCCTGGATCCAGCCGTTTTTTCCTATCTTTTGAGGATAACTTATTGAAATACTTTGCTTTGGATAGAGCGAGTGGTTTGCTAAATCGCTTGGCGCCAGAAAGAGGCATGCCTATAGAGCACAAGTTTTTAACACGACAAATTGAAGGCGCTCAACGTAAAGTTGAAAGTCGTAATTTTGATATTCGTAAGCAAATTTTAGAGTACGACGATGTAGCAAACGATCAGCGTAAAGTGATTTACCTATTAAGAAATGACATACTGGATAGCAACAATTTAAGTGATTGGGTCGCAGAGATTCGCCAAGAGGTTATTACCAAACTATTGGAACGGTACATACCTAAAGAGTCGTTACAAGAAGAATGGGATGTGATTGGCCTTCAAAAGGAACTGGAATCAGGTTTTGGGGTAGAGTTGCAGTTACAAAACTGGATTAAAGAGGATGCACAGCTAGGTGGAGAGGAAATTAAAACCCGTATTCACGAATTATTAGAAAAAAACTATGTGCAAAAAGTAGCGCTTATAGGCCAAGAAGCAATGACTCAACTAGAGCGGCAGGTACTATTAGGTGTATTAGACCAACATTGGAGAGAACATTTATCAGTGATGGATCACTTGCGCCAAGGTATAGGTCTGCGGGGTTATGGGCAAAAAAACCCTAAACAGGAATATAAAAGAGAATCTTTTGTCCTATTTGAATCTCTGTTAGAGACTTTCCATTGGGAAGTAACAAAATACCTAATTGCAGTGGAGATGACTCACTCAGCTTCTGCAGTAGACAGTATAGCTGAGAATGTAAGTAGCTCCGAAGATGATGTGGGAGAAACATTGAAGATAAGGCTTAGTAAGCCAACGGATGATTTTCGACCATTGGATGCACAGGAGCTGGAAGCTTTACTAGTGGCTGTGGCCCAGGGTGATGTCCATATTGGACGAAACGAGCTTTGTCCTTGTGGGAGTGGATTACGCTTTAAAGATTGTCATGGTAAATTGAGTTAAACTGGGGGAGAGTCTTTTAAAAAGCTCTAGGGTAGGGGCGTTTTTCTCTATTACTGCTGTTTTATAGGATTCTCGCTTAGCTTTTAAAATCTATAATTAGTTTCTTCGCTTTCGTACAGCCCTCAGATAGAAATGTAAGTTATAGTGTGTCATGCTTATAGTGCTGCTGGGGCTGGAGAGTTGGTGCTTTTGCATCGTTTCTTAGCTCTTTAGGCCAGAAAAGGCCGTAACTATCTGGTTTTACGACTCAGTACTTATAAACTAGAAGTCATGCGAGAGTTGAGGAAAGAAAGCTAACCTCTGCTGCATAGCTTTCTCCTCATGGGTATAGAACAGATTAAGTCGTTATTCTATATTCGAATTTTGTCACACTGGAGATGCAATTGTTTGATTACTTCTTGTTTTTTCTCGGTTCCAGCTAATTTTTCCACCAAAACAAGAGCAAATTGTATTGCTGCCCCTGGGCCGTTAGCAGTAACAAACTGTCCGTCTACTACAGTTGGGTCATCCTGTAATTGAGCCCCTTCGAGATAGTTTTCAAAGCCTGGGTAACAGGTGGCTTTTTTACCTTTGAGTAGGCCAAGCTGCCCAAATACCATAGGAGCAGCACAGATAGCTGCAAGTAATTTACCTTGGCCAGCCACTTCTGTAAGTTTTTCTTTTAACTTTGGATGTTCTGCAATGCGTACTGTACCACCTGGTAAAAGATAAGCATCCGCCTCGATTGATTTACTTTCTTCGAAAAGTAAATCAGCAGTCACCAAGACTCCATGACCCCCAAGAACTTCTTTCTTAGTTTCTAAGGATACCAACTGAACCTTAAGTCCTGCACGCCTTAAAATATCGGTTGGTGTCAAAGCTTCTATTTCTTCAAAACCTGTAGTGAGAAAAACTAGTACTGTTACCATGATCTATCCCCCTTCCTTATCTTAGCTAATGTGTACCTCAAATTATGGCATAATAGAGACCGTTCTGGAAAAAAGTTTATTGTACAATGCGCGTAGAAAAATCAGTAGAAGTACGACATACGGCAGAGGAAATGTATCAGCTAGTCCGTCAAGTTGAGGAGTACCCTAAATTCTTACCTTGGTGCAGTCGAACGGTCATTCTCAAGGAAGCTGAAAGGGTAGTTCAAGCTAGGGTTTATGTTCAATATTTAATGATCAAACAGCATTTTACGACAGAGAACCGTTACACAGAGAACCGTGAAATTCTTATCCGTTTGGTAGATGGCCCTTTTGAATATCTTAATGGTCGTTGGTCTTTCGCGCCGTTAGAGGCTGATGGATGTCGGATTAATTTTGTACTGGATTATGAATTCTCAGGCTATGTACTTTCTAAGTTATTTGAGCCAGTATTTTATTTTATTTCCAATACGATGGTGGATTCTTTTTTAGAAGAGGCAAACAGGCGGTATGCCTAGTATTTCCATTGAAATTGTCCTAGCTTTAGAAGAACAACAGTATTTAGAAAGTCTGGAGTTAGAGCTTGGTAGCACAGTAAAGGAGGCTTTGCTACTTAGTGCGCTAAAGAAGAAGTATCCAGCGTATTTTGAGGGTGCAAAGATAGGTATTTTTGGTGTGTCTGTGGCAGAAAACTATGTTCTAACAGCTCACGATCGAATTGAGATTTATCGTCCTTTAAAAATAGATCCTAAAACACGGAGACGCTTACGCAGCAGGCAAAAAAATAATGGGAATTAAGTTAGTAGTAGGTTTAGGCAACCCGGGTTTGGATTATCAGGGGACCAGGCATAATATAGGTTTTCTAGTAGTAGAGAGAATTGCTCAGAGAGCAGGGATAGAGTTTAAGCTAAATAAGCATTTATATTCCGATCTAACAAAGCTTGTTTTTAATGGTCGTAGCATCTTACTGGCTAAGCCAAATACCTTCATGAATAGGTCAGGGCAAGCTGTAAGCAGTCTATTAAATTATTTCAAATTTAAACCAGAAGAACTTTTGGTGGTACATGATGACTTAGACCTTGAACCCGGCCGATTAAGGTTTAAATATGGAGGAAGGTCCGGTGGACATAATGGAATTAAGGATATTGAGTGCTGTCTAGGGACATCACACTATTATCGACTACGTATTGGCATTGGGCATCCAAGAAATTTTTTGGGAAAAGATACTTATAGTCGTCAAAAAGTGGCACAGTATGTCTTAAAGGTCCCTAGCCAAGTTGATCAGGACAAATTAGAAGAAGCTATCGATAGAATTTTCCAAGTTCTGAACCCTCTACTAGAAGCAGATTTGCATGCTACACAGCAGGTATTGCATTCTTAAAACGGCTTGAAAACCCATCACTATTATCCTCCTATCTAAAGTTATTAGTCTGTATTTTCAATCTGGAGGTTTTGACTGTGGCATTTCTTTTGTCTTATCAACGTAAACTCATAAGCTATGCGTACAGCTGGATGGGAATAATTACGGTATCATGCAGTTAGACTTTGTAAGTAGGATGTATGTGAATTGGTTTCAGAGCTAGATTAAGTTAATATTTATTTAGCTAGGTTCTTGTCGTAGCAGTCGGCTTATAGATAGTGAAAAAGAGAGGTATATAGCACAGCGGAACAGCTCCATTGAATACACATGGACTAAAAAAATTGAGGAGGGTGCTGGAACTGATTTATTCCAGTCTTTGATCGATAGTACTAAGAAATCCTCTCAAAATATCAATTTCTTCAGTTTCGATTGCGCTTTTATCGATAAAGCGCTGAAGTCTCCTTAGAAGTCGGTCTTTGCTTCGTTTTCGAAAAAAGCCAAGCGTATTCATAGTATGTTCCCAGTGTTTTACGAGTCCGCTAACTTCTTTTCTGGTAGCTAGTTTAACTGAAGGGGTAGTCTGAAAAAGATAGGCAGATTCCGTCTGGGCTTGGCATAGAAGCTCATAAGCTATCACTTGTACAGCTTGAGCAAGATTCAGGGAAAAATATTCTGGATTACCTGGAATAGTAATTAAGCGATTACAAAGGCTGGCTTCTTGGATACTTAGACCAAAAGTTTCCGAACCGAAAACAAATGCAACTTTTTTTCCTATTTGAGCTGTTTGAATTAATTCAGGCATAAGACTCCTTGGTCGTTTTGCCTTAGGGGCAATTTCTCGTGGTCGGCCAGTCAAAGCGCAGACCAGGTGCATGGATTCAATAGCCTGTTCTAGGGAGGAAACAATAGTAGCTTGGTTTAATAATTCTTTAGCCCCAGCAGCTAAAATAAAACTCTCTTCTGGTAGCTTAAAATGTTCTATTTTTTCAGGTATAAACTCGGGGGGGTCGGGTGTTACAGGAGTGACCATGAGATTAGGCGATACAAGTATAAGGTGTTTCAACCCCATAGTTTTCATAGCACGTGCTGCAGATCCTATGTTAGCAGGATGGCTGGTATGACATAGAATGACATAAATATTTTCAAGCAAAGAGGGTAGGGACATAGTGGTCAGCTGGTTTTGCATCATATTATTTCTATCGTATAATGTTGCGTCGATAGCTATTCTAACTTAAGTTGTACTTGGGGGTGTAAATGAATCCGCACATTAACACAGCGGTGAAGCTCGTGCGTCGCGTAGGTACTATGATGTTGCGCTTCAGCAACGACTTATCTACTATCCATGTAGAAAATAAGGCCTTCAACGACTATGTATCTGAGGTAGATAGAATGGCTGAGGAAATGATAGTAGAAGGCTTATTAGAGGTCTTTCCCTCTCATCGCATCCGTACTGAAGAAACTGGTTTTCACGGTTCCAAAAACTCAGCCTATGAGTGGATAGTAGATCCTCTAGACGGCACGACCAATTATTTGCACCAACATCCTCAATATGCCATTTCCCTTGCTCTAACCCATAAAGGAAAGTTGATTGATGCGGTCGTTTTTTCCCCAGAACGAAATGATCTATACATTGCTAGTCGTGGTAAGGGAGCTTTTCTTAATGACAAACGGATAAGGGTATCGAAGAGAAGTAAACTGCAAGAATGCCTCATTGCTACTGGTTTCCCTGTAGTCGATCAAACTAAGATGAAAGATTACCTTTCTGTTTTGCGAGAGGTTCTTGGGCTTACAGCTGGTGTAAGAAGGGAAGGAGCAGCTTCCTTGGATCTATGTAACGTCGCTGCAGGGCGGTTCGATGGTTATTTCGAATTTAACCTACAGCCATGGGACATCGCCGCAGGTGCCCTCATAGTGATGGAGTCAGGTGGAATTGTCACGGATACGCAAGGCGAAGGAGAGTGGTTGCAATCAGGAAACATAGTGGCTGGAAACCCAAAAGTACTTGCACAACTACTTCACATATTATCCAAGCAAGCACCGACACGCCACACTGCATCGCTACAATAAAAAACCGCTACACCATGCGGTTTTTTATTTTGGTAGCAGTATGGTTCGATCAAACCTTTTGGATGTTGGAAGCTTGCTTCCCTTTAGGTCCTTCCGTAACATCAAAGGAGACTCTTTGACCCTCCTTCAGGGTTTTGAATCCATCCATATTGATAGCGGAGAAATGAGCAAATAAATCTTCACCACCTTCTTCTGGGGTAATAAAACCAAAACCTTTTGTATCGTTAAACCACTTTACAGTACCTGTAGCCATTAAACTTTCCTAACCTAAAAAATAATAACAAAATGTATGCACCCCCTACCTAGAAGGCTAATCCCATCTATGCAGGAGCATTGGGCGTGTTTCTATAATGGCACATCTGGTTAAGTTAGTGTGAAGTTTTATTTCATTAGGCCCAACTATTTTTTAATTTGTTTCTAAAAACCCACAACTATTTTTTCAGATAGCCGGAGTTAAATAAAGCAATTCTGAACAATACTCAGTGTGGCAAATTTTGAAAGAAACTTTAAAAAATAGAAAACTTATTGAGTTCCAGCTAACTCTTTCAGAGTGTGACTGGTCAAGAACGGTTGAAGCATGCAATAGAAAACCTGCCTAATTCGATGCAATGCAGAGCTATTATCTGCTTCAAAACGTAATATTAGTTTGGGAGTGGTATTAGAGGCCCTTACTAAACCAAACCCATCGCTATATTCTATACGGACTCCATCTATTGTAATAACTTTCTCTGCCTTTATCTGTTCTGCTTGAGTTTGTAGCGCATGAATAATTTCATGTGCTTGCCCCTCATAGTTCATCGCAATACAAATTTCCGGGGTTGAAATAGCATTCGGCAGACTATCTAATACTTGGCTAGCATGGCTGCTACGAGAAAGAATTTCTAGCAGGCGAGCCCCTGCATACAGGCCGTCATCAAAACCTAACCAACGCTCTTTAAAAAAGATATGGCCACTCATTTCTCCCGCAAGCAAGGCCTCTTCTTTCTTCAGCATGGCCTTGATATAGCTGTGACCAGTCTGACTGATGAGCGGTAGACCGCCATGCGCTAAAATCCATGGAGCTAGCAGGCGGCTACATTTGACATCATAAATGACCTTACTTTGAGGATTCCTAGCGAGTACATCTTGAGCAAATAGCATTAATAGACGATCAGGATAAATGATTTGGCCTTCTCGAGTAACTACTCCTAAACGATCGCCATCTCCATCGAAGGCTAAACCCAGTTCAGCCCCTGAGTTTCTGAGTTCACTCTGTAAGGCTTTTAAGTTTTCCGGATTAGCAGGATCTGGATGATGGTTAGGAAAATTTCCGTCTACTTCGCAAAATAATTCTATTACCTTACAGCCCAAAGCGCGGTAGAGTGCACCTGCATATTTCCCTGCAATTCCATTACCAGCATCAATCACTATGGTCATTGCTCTTTTCAGTTTAATATCTTGAACAATGGTAGTCTGATAAAGGGTGGAGACATCTTGACTGTAACAGCGGGCTTGCAAAGGCTCAACTGAATAATTTTGGGAAAGAATAGTGTTTAATAAAGCTTGAATAGACTCACCAGCTAGTGTTTCCTGAGCTAGCATCATCTTGAAACCGTTGTACTCTGGGGGGTTATGGCTACCAGTGACCATGATCCCAGAGCCATCAGTCCAACGCAGAGCTGCGAAATAAAGCATAGGTGTGGCAATTTGACCTAAGTCAATAACCTCGATGCCACAATCATTAAGTGTGCTGATGAGCCAGTGTGTAAGCTTGGCTCCAGACAAACGTCCATCACGGCCTACTACAATTTGTTTGACCTGTTTTGCATTTGCATGAGTAGCGTAAGCCCTTGCAATATTTACCACGGCATCTTGCGTTAGTGTACCGTCCACTACTCCGCGGATGTCATAGGCTTTGAAAATTTCTTTAGCAATAGCGATCATAATTTAATCATTAGCTTGACGGTCAAATAAATGGGTAAAGGCAATAAACTCTGCTTTTTTTGCCTGGGCACTCTTAGAATCAATAGCCTCTTGGGCCATCTCTATTCCTTGTTGGATAGTGCTTGCTATACCTACACAATAAAGTGCTGCTGCAGAGTTTAATAAAACAATATCTCTGCATGGACCCTTTTCTCCATCAAGAACTGAATCCATTTTTTTTAGCGATTCAATAGAGGACTGAACTTGTAGACTCTTCAAATCTTTTTGAACAGGAAGCTTAAACTCTTCCGGATGGATAGAGTAATAGGTAATTTGACCTTCTGATAGTTCAGCTATTTGAGTGGTCCCAGATAAAGTTATCTCGTCCATACCGTCGCATCCATGCACCACCATAAGTCGTCTAAGCCCCTGTTGTTTGCCCACATTGGCACAAATACCGAGTAAATCCGGATGAAAAACACCCAAAAGTTGATTTTGTGCACCGGCAGGATTGAGTAAAGGAGCTAGGATATTAAAAATTGTTCTAATCCCTAATATTTTCCTTACAGGAGCGACATGGCGCAAAACAGGATGATGTAGAGGCGCGAACATAAAGCCGATATTGCATTGCTCTATGCTTTCAACTATTTGCCGTGGAGTAAGGTAGATATTGGCACCCATACTTTCCATGATAGTAGCTGAACCACTAGAAGAACTTACCTCGTTACCTCCATGCTTAGCTACTTTAACCCCAAGTGAAGCCAGGACGAACATGCTAGTCGTGGAGATGTTAAATGTCTTCAGTCCGTCACCGCCAGAGCCAGAAACGTCAAGCAGTTGACGGCTATCTTCTACTGGTACAGGAGTGGAAAATTCTTTTAATGCTTCAAGGGCCGCACTGATTTCTGAAACAGTTTCCACTTTCATGCGCAACCCTGTCAGTAGGGCTGCAATCATCTCTTGTGGAATTTCACCTTGCATCATGAGACGCATGAGATCCTTCATCTCATCGTAAAAAATCTCATTATGGGCTAATAATCGGTTAAGTACTTCAACTGGGGTAAGCATAGCTTTCTATCAGAGACTTAGGATAAAAAGTTACGAAACATCTGAGAACCATATTCTGACATAAAAGCTTCAGGATGAAATTGAACCCCTTCGATAGGAAACTGTTTATGCCGGATAGCCATCACATCTCGGTCCGAAGTCCAAGCAGTTATCTCCAGGCAGTCGGGTAGACTTTGCCCATCTGTGACCAGGCTATGGTAGCGTGTACAGCTTACAGGATTCGGAATAGAGCGAAAAATTCCTTGATTTTCGTGTTGAATGGGGGAGTTCCTACCATGCATTAATTGCTTGGCTGGAACAGTTCTTCCACCAAAAGCTTCCGCAATGCTTTGATGACCTAAGCATATACCCAGGATAGGTATAACACCCGCGAAGGTGCATATAGCTTCTATTGAAACTCCCGCCTCTTTTGGAGTACAGGGACCAGAGCCAATGACTAAATACTGAGGTCGAAGTGCTCTAATAGTTGAGCAGTCGACCTGGTCGTTACGCCTTACCAGAACCTCCTGGCCAAGCTCAGCAAAGCATTGCATGATATTGTAGGTAAAACTGTCGTAGTTATCAATCAATAGCAGCATCGGGATAGCTAATGGGAGAAAATGAGTACTAAGGTGGTGAGTATACTAAACTTTCCGTAAGATAGCAAAGTCGGGGGTAGGGCCTAGGAACCTTTCTACAAGCACTGAACATAGTTTTCACTCCCAGGCTCGAAGCTATTTTGAGTTGAACATTGAGACCAAATGGTTTAGAATCTCCGGCCGGGCTGTTTGGCGACAGCTGTGTGAAGCCTGGTCGGGGGCTATAGATAGGTGAGCTCACCGACACTTTCGAAAACAAAAAAAGGAATTGGGGTAATAGAAAGAGCACTTTGCCTCCCAATTCTGACAATTAAGGAATTTTTCATGCCTAAATTAAAAACTAAGTCGAGTGCTAAAAAGCGCTTCAAGATTTTAGGGAACGGTAAAATCAAACGCCCTAGAGCTTGTAAGCGTCATATGTTGATCAAGAAAGCTAATCGGACTAAGCGTCAGTTGAGAGGTTCTGTTCTGGTGCATGCCAGCGATTGTGCTTCCGTTTGTCAGATGTTGCCTAATGCTGGATAGAAGGAGAATAATATGCCTCGCGTAAAGAGTGGCGTAACAGCCCATGCTCGACACAAAAAAGTACTTCAACAAGCCAAGGGCTATCGTGGTCGTAGGAAGAACGTTTATAGGGTAGCTAAGCAAGCGGTTATGAAAGCAGGGCAATATGCCTACCGAGACCGTCGCCAGAGAAAACGCCAGTTTCGTCAACTATGGATCATTCGTATCAATGCTGCAGCTAGGCTTAATGGTCTATCCTACAGCCAGTTTATGGCCGCTTTGAAAAAAAGTTCTGCTACAATCGATCGCAAGATATTAGCTGAGCTAGCAGTACACAATAGAGAAGCATTTGCACAATTAGTGGAAAGTGTTAAGCAACACGTAGTCTAACGACTGCAGGAGAGAACGGCGGCTACTTGGTAATGTTGTCGCCTCTCTGCTCCGCACTTCTCTGGTTTAAATTTTTTGGCAGATTGAGCATCTAGCTTTGGTTTGGGTGATTTTTTTTAAGGGACTATGGTTATGGACCTGGCTCAAGTGGCTTCACTTGTTAAGTTGGCCATAGAAGAGTTTGAGAAAGCACGGAGTGTTGCTGAGCTAGACCTTGCTAAATCTAGGTATCTTGGCAAGGAGGGTTCACTTAATAACCTTTTGAAGCAGTTGGGTGGTTTAGCCACAGAAGATAGAAAACGTATAGGGAGTGTGGTTAATACTCATAAGAAGCACTTGCAGCAGGCGTACCTTCGTCAAAAAAACCAGATAGAACAAGGGTTGCTGGAAGCTCAACTAAAGATGGAAGCTATCGACGTGACCCTAGCAGGTCGAGGGCTAAAACCCCAAGGTTTACATCCTATTAGACTAATTCAACAAAGGATGGTAACTCTTTTTCGTAGCATGGGTTTTGGTCTGGTTGAGGGGCCAGAAATTGAGGAGGATTATTATTGTTTTGAGGCGCTTAACATCCCGCAAAATCATCCGGCCAGAGCTATGCATGATACCTTCTATGTAGAAAATGGACAGCTTCTTCGGCCACACACCTCCTCCATTCAGATTAGGCACATGTTAGCACATGGGCAGCCTCCCGTTAAGATTATAGCTCCAGGTAGAACATACCGCGTGGATTCTGATGCTACGCATTCGCCCATGTTTCACCAATTGGAAGGATTATGGGTAGAAGAAGATGTATCTTTTTTGGATTTAAAGTCCGTCTTGACGCAGTTTCTACAAAATTTTTTTGAGAAAAAAGATTTGTTAATACGTTTCCGTCCTTCTTTCTTTCCATTTACAGAGCCTTCTGCAGAAATAGATATAAAATGGGAGGGCGGATGGTTAGAAGTTGGAGGTTGTGGCATGGTGCACCCAAAGGTGCTACAAAACGTTAGGATTGATTCTGAAAGGTATACTGGTTTTGCTTTTGGTTTAGGTATTGAACGTTACGCAATGCTGTATTACGCTGTGCCTGACTTGAGACTGTTCTTTGAGAATGAACTTAATTTTCTCAAACAATTCAATTAGCTATCACTAGTATGAAAATTTCCTTTAATTGGCTTAAGACATGGTTGAATGTTTCAATGGAACCCGAGGAAATAGGGGACTTGCTGACCATGGCTGGATTGGAAGTGGAGAATATAACGCGCCTTGCTCCAGACTTTTCCCACGTAGTGGTAGGAGAGGTCGTAAGGGTGGAACCTCACCCTACGGCTGATCGACTTAGGCTAGCAGAAGTAGATATAGGAACAGGAGAACTATTGCAAGTTGTTTGTGGTGCTTCCAACTTGCGCAGTGGTATTAAAGTGCCTTGTGCGCTTGTAGGCGCCTTGCTACCGGGTAACTTTCATATTGAGTTAGCCCATATCAGGGGCATGCCCTCTTCAGGGATGCTTTGCTCGGCTCGTGAATTAGGATTACCTGAAGAAGAAAAGAGTGAAGGAGGCCTCTATTTACTACCTACACAGGCTCCGGTAGGAATGAATCTGCGAGACTATCTAGATTTGGATGATCATATTTTTGAATTAGCCATTACACCAAACCGTGCAGATTGCCTTTCCATCCAAGGAATAGCAAGGGAGATAGGAGCCTTGACCTATAAAGGTTTTCGTTGCTACCAGATTAAGTCTCCTAAAGTGGTAGGAGGAACTACCTCTTCTAGTTCTATTGCAGTTCCCAGTGCTTGTGGGCGTATGCTTACGCAGGTCATACAGAATATACCCAAAACTATTATAACGCCCCTGTGGCTGAAACAACGATTAGAGCGTTCAGGGATTAAAAGTACCTCTTTTTTGGTTGATGTGGGTAATTATGTAATGCTGGAATTGGGTCAGCCGTTACATCTTTATGATTTTAATCAATTAGAAGGTTCATTAGTTGTACGGTATGCTCAACCTGGAGAGGAGATTATTTGTCTTAATGATAAGAGAGTCGCACTTCAAACGGATACTCTAGTTGTAGCAGATGCAGCTGGCCCTATAAGCATTGCTGGACTTATGGGAGGGAAATCATCCTCAGTTTCGGTTTCTACAGAAGCTGTTTTAATTGAATCAGCTTTTTTTTATCCCGAGGCTTTAGCTGGAAAGGCTCGACAGTATGGTCTAACTTCTGAAGCAGCTTATCGTTTTGAGCGAGGAGTAGATCCGCAGCTGCAGCATAGTGCTATTCAAAGAGCAACTGAATTAATTATTGAATATGCTGGAGGACAAGCAGGACCAATTATTGAAAGTACCGGAAAACTTCCGCCGACTAAAGTAGTTAAAGTTCGTTTATCAAGGGCTAGGAAGGTATTGGGAATTGAACTGGATCCTGGCTTGATAGAGCAAGGTTTCTGCCATCTAGGTTTCAATCCTCTGTGGAAGGCAGAAGCTTTTGTGGTACAAGTGCCTAGTTTCAGATTTGATATACAATCAGAGGTTGATCTGATAGAAGAAATTGTGCGGCTGTACGGCTATGAAAAGTTAGAACCAAGGGTCATTCACGGGGAACTTCGGATGCTGAAGGAACCCATAGGTTCTCGAAGTATAGATTTTTTTACCCAGCTGCTGGCTCAATTGGGTTATCAAGAGGTGATTAATTATTCTTTTGTAGACGCTAATTGGGAGAAGGATTTCATGGGTAATATGGATCCTATTAGGATATTGAATCCAATCCATGCACATATGGATGTAATGCGGTCTAGTTTAATTCCGGGGTTAATCCATAACTTAATTTTTAACTTCAAGCGAAAACATTCTCGAATCCGGTTATTTGAGGTAGCGAAGGCTTTTAAAAAAGCGGTGAAAGGAAATTTTATCCAAGAAGATTATGTTGCTGGTTTGAGCTATGGTAGCTTGTTTCCAGAGCAGTGGGGGCTAGAAGCTAGGAGAGGTGATTTTTTTGATATTAAAAATGATGTTGAGCGGCTTTTACAAAAGCTTCAGGTGGATTTTGTTGCAACGACAACATATCCAGGGCTGCATCCCGGTAGAGGCGCTGAAGTGAAACATCAGGGACAAGTAATTGGATTTTTAGGTGAGCTGCATCCTAAGTTAGTACAACAATATGGGTTACCTTTTGCACCTGTAGTATTTGAGCTGCTTTATTCTGCCATTTCTCAGCAACCCAAGGTAGTTTATGAAGCAGTTTCTAAGTTTCCTTCCGTTCGCCGGGATTTGGCCTTCGTAGTACCTCAACAGGTGACTGCTCAGGGTTTACTTGATTTATTAAGTAGAGATACACAAACACTTCATTTACAAACATTGAAAGTTTTTGATGTATATCAAGGTGTGGGCTTACCTACAGGCTTTAGAGGACTAGGAGTAAAAATTATTTTTCAACGCATGGATAGAACATTGTTGGATACAGAGGTTGAACATGCAATCCAGCTATTGATAGAGAGGGCTAAGGTCTTGGGGGCTAGGTTACGTTAGGTTTATTACAATTAAGTATTGTCGTGCCCAATAAATTAAGTGATAATAGCCCCCGGAATGATGGATGGATAAAAATTAGAAAGGAAATGCAGATATGGCCACCCTGACTAAGTCAGAGCTAACCGATATCGTGGTGGCAAGAGTGCCTAAAATTAGTCGGAATGATGCTAAGCTTTTAGTAGAATTGTTTTTTGAAGAAATTAAGAGTGCCCTTGCAGCTGGAGCAGACGTGAAAATATCAGGATTTGGTAATTTTCAGCTACGTAATAAAAATCAGAGGCCTGGGCGTAACCCAAAAACTGGCCAAGAAGTTGAGATCAGTGCTCGTCGGGTAGTGACCTTTCATTCTAGCCAAAAGCTGAAGGCTTTAATTGAGCACCAGCTGAGTAGTTAGAATTAGGTATTGTTAAAAATCGGAGTGTAGCGCAGCTTGGTAGCGCACTTGCATGGGGTGCAAGGGGTCGAAGGTTCAAATCCTTTCACTCCGACCATTTTTTCTTCCAAGTTATGCTTTAAGGGCGTGCTTTGCTGAGTGGGGTTTGCTGTTCTCTCTTAGCTGTTGTTTTCTTCTCATTCCCGGTTTCTCTTTAGCTAATCCCTTCTAACGGCCGGTATTTTTAGTGTAGTATGTGCGTTTGCATTTTATGATGATTTACTTACTGTAGCACGACAAATTCTTTCGTACTGCTGATAGCGTAAGCATCATAATGGTGAGATGTACTAGGAGTCACGGCGTTGTCAGTGATCCTGGGGTAGCGGCTTTTGGGTTACGCTTGGCTGGTGCCAATGTGCTAATTTAAATAGGCTAAGTAACTAAAATGCTCTAGAATGCTTAAATTCAGGGAGTTTATAGAGTGTTACTACCTAGAGTTGATAATGGTGAAAATCTTTAGCCTGATTCGGTGAAACTCCTTGCTCTGATTGACAATTATTAAGATTAATGGCAGAATCCCGTGCTCTACAACTAATAACTGATAGCGTTGCCTCGTTACCTTTAGACTGAAGCAACCATTTTTGGAAGCACTATCATGAAAACATACTCAGCGAAACCTAAGGACATTTGTCGTGATTGGTATCTTATAGATGCTAAAGACAAGGTTTTGGGTCGGCTTGCTACCCAAATTGCCCACCGGCTTCGTGGCAAGCACAAGCCAGAATACACACCCCATATGGATGTGGGTGATTATATTGTAGTAGTCAATGCAGATAAAATTCGCGTGACAGGCAATAAGCAGAGGGCCAAGCTTTACTATCGTCATAGTGGATACCCAGGAGGTATTTATCAACGTTCTTTTAGGGAATATCAAAATAAACATCCAGGGTATGTGTTGGAACTTGCTGTTAAGGGAATGCTGCCCAAGGGACCGTTGGGGTACAGTATGCTGAAGAAATTGAAGGTTTATGCAAGTGCGGAGCATGGTCAAATAGCACAGCAACCTAAATTACTTGAAATTTGAGGAAGTACTATGAACGGTAAATACTATTACGGTACAGGCCGAAGGAAGAACTCTATTGCTCGTGTTTTCATGCAGAAGGGTAAGGGAGAGATTATTATCAATGGACGCCCAATTGAAGATTATGTCTCTCGTGAGACTGGGCGCATGATTGTCCGTCAGCCCTTGGCTTTGACTGATAATTTAAATACTTTTAAGATTATTGTTAATGTAGTAGGCGGAGGGGAAGCTGGACAGTCTGGTGCCATTCGTCATGGTGTCACTCGTGCTTTAATTGATTATGATGCCTCCCTTAAGCCTATCCTATCCCAGGCTGGTTTTGTTACACGAGATGCTCGTCAGGTAGAGCGTAAGAAGCCCGGATTACGAAAAGCTAGGAGAGCTAAGCAGTTCTCTAAACGTTAGACTTTGACTTTGGTATACGCTTCAACCTTCGATTGGAGCGTTTATCTTATTCCAGCTAGCTTGTGAGTTTGTAAGCTAAGTTGCCAGTGTGTTAGAGCGTTCTTTCTCTGATTAAGTAGGCTTAGCTGTTTTATGGTATATCCAAGATTCATTACCTCCCCCTCTTCGCAGGGCGACAGGTAGTAGTTGCTTGCTTTGATTTTTTTTTCTATTAGATGGCAAAAATGGCTTATGTCGCCATCTACGACTATTCTTACCTCATCAGCATACTTAATGCCTTTAGTTTGGTAGATTTTTTCGTAGACTCTTTTAGGACTCACAGCAATATAGTCGATTTCAGTTGGGACCGGCTTAATGCCGTTAGTTTCAATAGCCAAAAAGTAGTTTAATTTCTTAAGTTCTTGCAGGAGAAGAGGCAAATCTGGTTGAATAGTAGGCTCACCACCTGTAATTATAATGTTTTTCGATTGAAAACTGGTTACCTGGTCTATTATTTGCTCTAGACTTAACATTTTAAACCGATTGTAAGGAGTATCACACCAACGACAAGCTAAATTACACTTACCTAAACGTATAAAAACTGCAGGCATCCCAGTGTTATAACCCTCACCCTGCAAACTTTCAAATAATTCTACAATTCGGTATTCCGTATGCCATTTCATAAGCGGTACTCACAGGAAGAGTCACTACTTTCCCATAATCGTATACAAGATACGGGCAATCCCGTCTGCTTTAGAAGTTCAAAAATATGCTGAGCGAGTTGTTCAGCAGTACTTCTGAAGTTCACCGCATATACTTTAGAATTTAGAGATATCAATACTTCAGCTATCTTACTTTCCCTAGTACTTCTTTGATCATATATGAAGGCGTGATCCAAATGAGAGATGATTTTTTCTTCTACAATCGTTTTCAAGTCACCAAAATCAATTACCATACCCTCTTTAACCCCTTCCCTACATAAGGGTGCGGTGACTTCTACTTGCAGAACATAGCCATGCCCATGTAGGTTCTTACATTTACCATCATGACCATCGAGTAGATGGGCCATTTCAAAACAAAATTGTTTATTAACTTTATAAGTGCCTGTCATATAATTTTCCTACTTTGCTCTTTCTTAGCCTCACTATCTATAGACTTGAATTGTACTGTAGACATAGGTAGATCAATTACTAATTGACAAAGTGTACAGTAGGTAGGTTAACTGGCACCTAATGAGAACAGTACTTTCGAATCCTAAACTAGCAATTTTGAAGAAGCTAACCTTGGGCTTTATCTCTGCCCAAGAGAAGGGCCTAAACCTAACCAAAAAAAGCACTCAAATTTATACTTTTAAGGTAGGAAAACATCTAATAGAGAGATGAGAAAGACCAATGGCTTCAAGCTTCACATCAATGCCTTAAAGCACTAAATAGATACTTCTTCAATGGTCCCGCCGACAGGAATCGAACCTGTATTTTACGCTTAGGAGGCATACGTTCTATCCATTGAACTACGGCGAGTTTCCTCTAGGTCAGACGGGCAATGGAGACCTCGACCAACTGAGACAGGGTGCTAGTATAACGATTCTTTGGCAGAGGGCAAAGGGATTTTTGTGCTAGATAAACTAATTTTTTTGCCTCATGATAGCAGTATGCTAAAGCATCAGAATTTAGTACGTAGGATTGTATTTTTTCAAATTGAGTATGATCTGCATTTTCAAGAGCCTGCTGAACAGCATCCTTCGCATCTAGGCTACCCTCATGCAATAAGTAAATTAGGGGGAGTGTAGGTTTCCCCTCAGCCAGGTCATCCCCAACATTTTTACCCAATTGTTTAGTATCGCCAGAATAGTCTAATATATCGTCAACAATCTGAAACACTAAGCCCAGGTAACGGCCATAGTTTTTCAACGCTTGACGATGTGTCGGATTTGCATCAGCTAGAATGGCCGCAACCTCGGCTGCTGCTTCAAACAACTTAGCTGTTTTATTTTCTATAACCTGTAGATAACCTTCTTGGGTTAGGTTTACATTACCTATATTGATCAATTGTTCCACTTCTCCAGTAGCAATAAGATTGGTTGCATCAGACATGACACGCATCAGCTCTAGATTATTAGCACAGACCATCAGTTGGAAAGCTCGTGTATATAGAAAGTCCCCAACGAGTACAGCAGCTGCATTACCAAACAGGCAATTTGCAGTTTCCCGCCCTCGCCGCAACTCACTATCATCTACTACATCGTCATGAAGAAGGGTAGAGGTATGAATAAATTCTATCATGGCAGCTTGACGATAAAGAATAGGATCAGTAAACCCAAGTGCCTTACCTGCCAGAATAGTAGTCAGTGGTCTTAAACGTTTACCTCCAGAGGCAATGAGATAGGTACCAATTTGATTAATAAGGGCTACATCAGAAAATACTTGTTCCCGGATAATTCGATTGACTTCCTCCAAGTCTTTTTTATATTCCTTATTAAAGTACACAATACCTTCATACATAAATATAGCTCAAAAAATAGTGTCAAAAGAAAGCAAACAGAACAGCGCTAAATTAGAAGGAACACATCCGTGCGACGACGAGGTCCCCCATTTGACTACAGCTAACCACCTGCTTATTTTCTCCCTTGATATCCAAGGTTCTATAACCTTTCATTAATACCTGCTTTACAGCTTGTTCAATTCGAGAAGCTACCTGTTCATTTTTTAAGGTATAACGAAATAGCATCGCCAATGATAGTATGGTTGCTAAAGGGTTAGCCTTATTTTGACCAGCAATGTCAGGGGCGGAGCCATGGGCAGGTTCATAAAGTCCATGACCTGTCTTACTAAGTGAAGCAGAGGCTAACATACCGATTGACCCTGTCAGAGTGGCAGCTAGATCAGATAAAATATCACCAAATAAATTTCCTGTGACCAATACATCAAATTGCATTGGTGATTTCACTAACTGCATTGCAGCATTATCTACATAAAGGTGGGTTAGCTCAACGGAGGGATAATTTTTGGAAACTTCAATAAAAACTTTTCGCCACAGTTCAGTAGTTTCTAGCACATTAGCTTTGTCTACAGAACATAATCGTTTCTTTCTTTGAGTAGCAATCTGGAAGGCTATGTGAGCAATGCGCTTAATCTCAACAGTGGTGTAGCGCATAGTGTTAACTCCCTCAAACTCACCGTTTGCGAGAGGATAAACTCCTCTTGGTTCTCCAAAATAAATATCACCAGTCAACTCTCGAACTATCATAAAATCAAGCTTATCTACGTAGCTTAATTTAAGACTCGACGCTTCAGCTAATTCTGGAAATAACGTAATAGGTCTAAGATTAGCAAATAACTGCAGATCAGAGCGAATGGCTAATAACCCCATTTCAGGTCGCAAAGCACGTTCTATAGCCTCATACTTTGGGTCACCTACAGCGCCTAGAAGGATAGCATCTGCTCTTTTGGCTTTTTGACGAGTAATTTCAGGATAAGGATGTCCTTCTTTCTCATAAGCACAGCCTCCTAAAAGACCGTACTCATACTCTAGAGCCAGACCCTCCTGAATAAGTAGGTCAATGATTTTGGTGGCTTGTGCAACTATTTCGGGACCAATTCCATCTCCCGGTAGAATCAATAACTTTGCAGACATACGGCCATCCCTAGCTAGAAAACCCCGCTAATACTAGTCGTTATATTTAAATTTATCAAGTAAAGTGAAGCATTAATAACCATTTGTTATAAAAAAACCTTCAATTTTTCGCTCAAGAAAAATTAATTGGACCTGCCTTATTGTTATTGATAAGGAAGTTAGCAGTACAGTGAGATAGTGTAACTTAGAAATTTTATAGATACCGCCCAATTTTGGACTTGGAATACAGAAAGTAACTAAAAATTTTCTAATTTACTTTAAGAGATTAGCTTTTGAGCACTTGCATAATAGCTTCTCTAACTTGCTCCACTGGTTGTGTTCCGTCAATCTCGATATATCTAGGTCTCGGAGTAGGATATTGATTTTGGTAAAAATCAATTAAGACTTCAGTTTGCTGATGGTAAATTTCCAGTCGTTGCCGGACAGTAGTTTCTTTATCATCCTCCCTTTGTACAAGCGGCTCCTGTGTTAGGTCATCCTTTCCACTTACTTTAGGCGGGTTAAAGCTAACATGGTACGTTCTCCCAGAAGCTGCATGGATCCACCGTCCAGATATTCTAGCAACGATTACTTCATCAGGTACTGTTAAGGTTATTACATCTGTTATAGTAATATTTTCTTCTAGCAGCGCTTGAGCTTGGGGTAAAGTACGGGGGAAGCCATCCAACAAAAAGCCAGCTTTACAGTCAGAGTCATGAAGGCGGTCTTTGATCATACCAATAATAATGGCATCTTCTACCAAGACTCCTTTTGCTATAGCTTTTTCCGCTTTCTCTCCCAAAGGCGTACGTGCTCTAATTGAAGCCCTAAGGATATCGCCTGTTGCAATGTGAGGAATTTTAAGGACCTGGCTAATATAGTTTGCTTGTGTCCCCTTTCCGGCTCCGGGGGGACCCAACAATAATATGTTCACTATAACTCCTTATTAGTATTAGTATCAAAAATTTTAAGGATTTCTTCAAAATCTTTTTGTGTGTCTATACCTTTGCCTTTAGGGGGTGAGACACATGAAACATGAATAGTGTAGCCATGCCAGAGAATTCGTAATTGCTCTAGCCTTTCAGCCTGTTCTATTGATGTTGGACCTAAACGGCTATATTCATACAAAAATTTAGCACGATAGGCATAGACCCCCATATGTCCTAATGCACTAAGACTCGGGAGTGAGTAAGCTTCGAAAGGAATAGGAGCACGGCTGAAGTAAAGTGCCGTACTAAGTTTTGAAAGAACCACTTTAACCAGGTTAGGATTGTCAAAATCCTCTTTATCAAGTAGTGGATAGGCCAAGGTGCCAACCGGAGAAGTACTTTGAGAGAAATCACGAACCAGTTGGTCAATCAAGTTGGGCTCAATTAGCGGTTCATCTGCCTGTACATTAACAATAATCTGTTCTGGCTCAAATTTTAGTTTCTGAACCGCTTCAGCTAGACGATCAGTTCCACTCTGATGATGCGTCTGAGTCATGATTACAGGAATATTATGCCGTTGACAAGTTGCCATAATTTCTGAGCTATCCGTAGCTACGCAGACTTCACGTGCTTGGCTTTGTTGGCATCTTTTAGCTACATGAATAAGCATAGGCAAACCCCCCAGTTCTAAAAGAACCTTACGGGGCAGACGGGTGGATTCTAATCGAGCTGGGATTATGACAAAAAAATCATGGAAGCGCTTCATACTCTTCCTGTGTGATTGTTCTTGCTTCAGAAGCCAGAAGGACCGGTATACCGTCACGAATAGGGAAAGCTAAACGAGTTTGTTTTGAAATTAGTTCATTACTCTGTGGAAAATAGACCAGTCTACCTTTCGTAATAGGACAGACTAACAGATCAAAATATTTCTTATCCATTACCAATTTTTTCCTTACACTTTCCATCAAAGTACTGGAGAAACGCTGCAATAAAATCTTCATCAAGGAAAGTAGCCACGGAGCAGACGAATACATTCTTCAGGGGTCTGCCAGAGTATTTTACAGCGTCCTTCTCGGTGATGATAACATATTCAAAAGCCTTTGCTAAACACTCAAGTGGAAGGATTTGATGATCCGGAAAACTTATAGTTTCGAGTGAAGAGGAATTTATACTTTTAAGTAATGTAAAAAAGCGATCTGGATTAGCGATAGCACACGTAGCCAACACTCTTTTATCTTTAAAAAAATCTGAAGAGATTTGTCTGACAGGATCACTTAATTGATAGAAAGTTTCCTTTAAAATATGTGAAAAAAAGATATGCTTTGCGGAGACATTTAACTGCTTTTGAATAGTGGCTTTGGGTAGATGAGCTGAGGGCGCATTAGAGAGGATAATAAAGGGGACTGTTTTCAGTCGAGAAATAGGCTCCCGCAAAGGGCCCGCAGGCAGGGACCTTAACGATTTGCCTAGATCTGCGTAGGGGAAGACAACTACTTCAATATCTCGTGCTAATGCATAGTGTTGCAATCCATCATCGCTCAGAATAATATCTAAGTCAGGAAAATTATTTAATAGATATTCCACAGCTTTTTTTCTTTGCCTAGCTACTACAGTAGGGCACCCCGTTTTCCGTGCAATCAGCAAGGGTTCATCACCGTAGTTTACGGCATTTGCGCAAGTATCCACTAAAAGTAGTCCTGCATTATTTCGGCCATAACCCCGGCTAACGATGCCTACCCGTAATTTCCTATTTTTTAGTGCCTGTGCTAAAGCAATAACAGTAGGCGTTTTACCTACTCCTCCTGAGTGTAGATTACCTATTATTACCACTGGAATAGAATAGGGGACAGGCCTACAACCTGGCAAGTGGTAGAAACAGCTACGTAATTGAACCACGCTCCGATATAGCCAAGAAAGTGGCGACAAAAGGAAGGTTATCAAGCGGCGGGGATTTTTCCAATGATTTTCCAAACAAATTTGAAATCGGTCAGAAGGGCTAAACCCCCCCCTAATTTTTTTGCTCTTTGTTGGATCTTTTCGGTAGGCCATAGTTAGGCAATAACAAAGCGCAAGTGATAGTTTGCTTGAGATTTTTTTTAGTTTTCAAATGACTTTTTCGAGGTACTTTAGAAGGAGGAAGAGCAGCTAAGGGGGTGGCCAGCGGTATGGCAGTGGGTGGTTTTGGCCTAGCACTGGCAGGTTGATAACGCCAACAGCTCTGGTTAAATACGACTGTTTCTAGTGGTAATTTTTGCTGAGTAAGCACTAAAATCTGTTGATACTCCTTACAAGCACTTTCTTCAACTAGTGAGATTGCAATCCCTTTGAGTCCTGCTCTACCTGTCCTTCCAATGCGGTGAACATAGTCTTCTGCTTGTCGCGGCAAGTCATAGTTAATTACCCAAGGTAACCCAGCGATATCTAATCCTCTGGCAGCAATATCTGTACAGATGAGTATTTGTATGGAGCCGTGCTTGAACTCCTGTAGAATCGCTTCTCGCATGTTTTGACTTTTATCACCATGTAGGCCCTCTACCCTAAGTTGGTGTTTTGATAAGAATCTAGAAGTTTGATCTACACTTATTTTGGTGTTACAGAAAACAAGAACCTGTGCGCCATTCAAGCGTGCCACTAAGGATAGTA
Source organism: Neisseriaceae bacterium (assembly GCA_043842855.1). Classification (GTDB taxonomy): domain Bacteria; phylum Pseudomonadota; class Gammaproteobacteria; order Burkholderiales; family Neisseriaceae; genus QFNR01. Next base: position 117,205 of record JBBPJF010000004.1, on the reverse strand, counting down.
ATAGATTTTGTTTATGATTATTTTCTATAGTAATAAAATGCTGTTCTATAGTATCGGTGGTGCTATTATTGGGTGCAATTTCTATACGCTCTGGTTGCTTAAGGAATTCTCCGCTTAATTGTTCTATCTGTTTTGAGAAAGTGGCAGAAAATAAAAGGGTTTGTCGGGCAACTGGTAGACTCAAAAATATTCTTCGTATGTCCTCGAGAAAACCGATATCAAGCATTCTGTCAGCTTCATCTAAAACAATCATTTCTACTTTATTGAGAATACTGGGTTGCCGTTGTAATAAGTCATTAAGTCGCCCCACAGTAGCTATAATAATTTCTACTCCTCGGCGAAGACTTTCAAGCTGTGGTTCGATGGCTGTGCCACCATGTAAGACCACTTGCTTTAAATTCGTCGTTTGAAGAAAAAGAGAAATATTTACCTCAATTTGTTGGGCCAATTCTCTTGTAGGAGCTAAAATTACTAGACGTACGGGATGTTTGGCTGGTGATGTGCTTGTATTTGCATAGTGCTTTAGCCTTTCAATTAAAGGCAGGGCATAAGCAGCAGTTTTACCTGTACCGGTTTGCGCGATAGCCACTATATCGGACCCTGTTAAGATCTTGGGAATAGCATCGAGCTGGATTGCTGTAGGCGATCTATAACCTAAGGTTTCAAGTGTTTGGCTTAACTCGGGTGATAAGCCCAATGCGGTAAAAGAAGATAACATAGTGTTCCTAGAAAATCATGTGGCAGGAATAGTTTTATTTCAACGGGATTACAGTGATTTATAGCTTTTTGTCAAATAGTTTTTTCTCTGCCCGTTTATTCAAAAGTTACTGTGTAACCTACCCGAAATCCCATATAACTATAAATAAATAGACACCCTAATAGTATTAGAGAATAGAATTTAATTCTACTGTTATTAACCGATTCTCTGCTTTCGAAATAATTAAAAAAAGGGCTGTTCCGGCTTGTACATGCACTACGTGCCTATCCGCTTGTGTATTATGCGAACCGGAAAAGTTATTTTACTTCTTCCCTTTGTAGTAGGTTAGCTGTTTGCAAAAATGCGATGAGAAAAGGCAATAACTATCTCCTAATAAGCACCGTCAGGTAAGGGATTGATTATTTACGTAACTTAATAAACTCAAAAGTATGATTTTCACCTTTCTTGAGGATAAGGTCAGCACGTTCACGGGTAGGAAGAATATTTTTACGCAAATTAACTCCATTAATATTAATCCAGGCCTCTTTTGCTAGTAGAACTGCTTCTTCTTGTTTAAGTAGAGAATAAGAGTGGAAGTAGGAATTTGGATTCTGAAAGGCAGTTTTACGTAATTGTAAAAAGCGTTCTAAAAACCATTTTTTTAGTAATTCTTCTGGAGCATCCACATAAATAGAGAAATCCACAAAGTCTGAGACGAAAACCGCAGGTTGTACTTTGTGATCACTACGCTTATTTTGAAGGATATTTAAGCCCTCCAGGATAAGTAGGTCCGGCTGATCAACAATTTCATACTGATTTGGAATAATATCGTAAGTGAATTGCGAATAAATAGGCGCTTTTACATGAGCTTTACCTGATTTTATATCAGTTAAAAATTCAAATAGCCGCGGCATGTTATAGGACTCAGGAAAACCTTTTCTAAGTAATAAATTCTTCTCAGTTAGACTTTTTAAATCATATAAAAAACCATCTGTCGTGATTAAGTCTACTTTCCTACGCATGGGCCATTGGCTCAATATTGCCTGTAATATACGTGAAGTGGTGCTCTTACCCGATGCCACACTACCAGCTATCCCGATGATGTAAGGCATCTGCTGAGTTTCTATTCCCAGGAAATCGCGTAAAACTTTTTGGCGCCTTATATTTTCTTCAATGTAGTAATTAATAAGCCTTACGAGGGGTAAAAAGATAGTGCTAACCTCCTCTAAAGAAAGTTTTTCATTGACTCCAAGTAGCGGCTCTAAATCTTGTTCATTGAGTGTTAAGGGGACGCTCTTTCTCAATTCAGACCATTCAAGTCGGTTAAAAGTTAAATAGGGTGTCAGCTGTTTAGCATTATCTAGCATGTCATTACGTAGTAGAATGTAGCGGAGTAAGCTGACTCAGCCCATCTAAGTACGGCCTCAATTTTTCAGGAATGTAAATAGAGCCATCTGAGTTTTGATGATTTTCTAGGAGTGCAACTAGAGCCCGTCCCACCGCGACCCCTGAGCCATTTAGAGTATGAACAAATCTATTCTTTCCTTGCTGATCCCTGAATCTTGCTTTCATACGTCTAGCTTGGAAGTCTTCACAATTAGAACAACTCGAGATTTCACGGTAGGTTTTTTCAGAGGGTATCCAAACTTCTAAATCATAAGTTTTAGCAGCGCTAAACCCCATATCTCCAGTGCAAAGCGTCATTACGCGATAGGGGAGTTCTAATAACTGTAGTACAGCTTCTGCATGAGTACGAAGTACTTCTAAGGTTTCGTAAGAATCTTCAGGACGGGTGATATGTACCAATTCAACCTTGTCGAATTGGTGCTGGCGAAGGAGTCCTTTAGTATCTTTACCATATGAGCCTGCTTCTGAGCGAAAACAGGGCGTATGAGCCGTTAAGCGGTAGGGCAGTTCAGCTTCATCAAGGATTTTTTCACGAAATAAATTGGTTAAAGTAATTTCAGCAGTGGAAATTAAATACTGTTCCTGACTATTTCTAGCTGCAGGATCGCCTGAAATCACTCGATACATATCTTCAGTAAATTTTGGCAATTGGCCTGTTCCATATAACACATTAGCATTGACAATGTACGGGGTATAGTATTCTGTATAACCGTGGACTTGGGTGTGCAAATCCAACATACACTGAGCTAGTGCGCGGTGTAAGCGCGCCAGCGGGCCTTTTAGGACAGAGAAGCGGCTACCAGAAAGCTTAGTACTGATTGGGATATCCAACCCCAACCCTTGTCCTAGTTTTACTTGTTCTTGGGGAAGAAATTGAAAAGTTCGTGGTTGGCCATGCGTTTTAAGCAAAATATTATTTGTTTCATCCATGCCAATTGGGACTGATTCATGTGGCAAATTGGGTATGCTGTATAGCCAATTTTCTAATGCTTCTTGGGAAGTCCCTAGTTCTTTTTCTAGTTGTTCTATCTCCCCGTTAACCCTTTCTACTTTTCTTACAAGAGCAGAAGTCTCTAAGCCTTGTTTTTTTTGTTGTCCAATTTCCCGAGAAAGCTTATTGCGCTCAGCTTGTAATGCTTGGGTTTTTGTTTGCAGTGTCCTACACTGCATCTCCAAATCTTTGAACAAGGAAGTTTCTAGGGAATAGCCTCGAGTGTTTAATCTAGCGGCCACCGTATTCGGATCATTTCTAAGCAAGTGCAGATCAAGCATATAAGCTTCCTTAAAATAAATGGTACATTTTAACCTTAAAAAAAGAAACGTATTTGAAATTCACTTGCAGTGAATAATTTTTTATCAAAATTATGTTTTATGCTAGGACTTTTTTTCAAAAGACACATAAAAAAAAGTTAAGTTATAATCTAGTGGCGTAACTGTATTTTTGAGGAGGAACTATGAGTTTTTTTGAGAGGGATAAAGCATTTAACCTGACCAAGAAACTTCCTGAGAAAGAAACAGAGCCTGATTGGCTGCAGGATCTTGAAAAGATGCGGTCACAACGCAAACAGCAAGCATCTAGTATGCGATCTGAAGCGTCTCACACACCAGCTACGGCTGTTTCAAAACCTTTCCATAAGAAAAGTTTGCTCCCTGAAGCGAATGCCACGATCACGCAAAAAGTTAATGAATATTTTTGGAAGCAGTGGCAGGAGGAACATAATCGACGCTTGGGAGAGGATGCTCCAATGCAGGTTTTTTTGTCTAATCGCTGGAGTGTAAAAATGGCTGATGGGCTGATTAAAGGTAAAGATAGGTTAGAAGAAAGTACCACAGTAGTTTGGTTAGATGAGTCTGGAAAAGTTGAAGCACGCCCTGAAAAGGAAACTAATGAGGAAATGCTGTCGGATGTGAGTAATCCTGGAGCCGTGCAGGTCACTTTGGTAAAGCCAACTAATTGGGATGTTGACAAAAAGGTGTGTATTGTTGATGAGATAGCACTACTGGAATCTCTTAAACAGCAATTAAAACCTCATTTAAAAGAGCTTTTGGAAAGTAGCATCAAAAATATGCTACTTAGTAACTACGATATACTTCTCTCCTGTATACAAAGAGAACTTTCTTCTCAATTACCTCAATTATTAGATGAGCTATTAGAAAATCATATTAAGGAACTTCTCCGTCATCCATATAAGCGTTATTAAATTATCGCACAGCTTGATTTTTCTATTTGAGTGTTACTTAGTTAATTTAAATGCTCAGATCATTCGCTCTATAGTACTTGCAACCTTGTAATGAGTATTAGATCTGTGTGGAATTATAAGAACGCTTCTCCAAAATTAATATTGCTTGGAGCCAGCATTTCCTATTTGGTGCTGTATGCAAGCTGGAACAGATTATGTTTTTAGATGACTTATTTTTCTATCCTGCGTTTCCTATCGACTAGAAAGTCGGCGAATAATTGCTCATGCCCTGATGATATCCGTAATAGTCAGTTGCATATCACTAGTCTAGGTTAGCTTTCAGTATAGGAATTTAGGAAGTTCTAAAACTTTCAAGCTTGCTTTTGTTTGCCTGACATCTCTATAGTGGGCTAATGAAATTGGATGAACCACGCCTTGGTATTTAACTCAATTTTAATTTCCTACAGTTGTCAAGCATAAAGGGTCCACTTTTCATGAAGAGAGGGTTGTGTACAACTAGTAGGCAAATTTAATGAACTGAAATCAAGTGAAAGCTCGATACAGATGCCTAATGCAAACGTAGTGCCAATTCCTTTATTTCTCTAATTCCTAACTTAGCGGCTTGCGTGTGGAAATTACTTGCTGCTAGTGTTTTTTTAGCTAATTTTAGTATAATTATTCTAAAAATAGACTATAAGTATTTTCAAGGAAAGTATTTTTTGAAGGAAGCGATTTAGTCACTAGCAATAGCAGCGGAGAGGAACACCATGGAATTCAGAAAAAACAGCCTAGTAGGATTAATTTTCCTAGCCAGTGGAAGTTTGTTAGCTTCCGGTATGGCAGTACCAGTATCTTCAGTGGGAGCGGCGAGCACTGCTGATGCTAACGCAGCAGAGGCAGATACACCGGCGACTTTAGTAGCTAATCCAGCAGGGTTAACTTATTTAACCGGAACTGTCATTGAGAATAATTTATTCATCCTGCAGCCGCACTTCTACTATACCGGTGGAAAGGGCTACTATTTTAGGACGCATGAACCGATCGGGGGGAGCACCTCTGGTTCAATAGGTCACCGCCTGGAGATACCTGGTTTGTTTTTTAGTCACCGTTTTCCAGGTAAATTAGCCATAGGATTTGGAATGTATGCCCCTTTTGGAGCAGATTTTGCTTACCCACTAGATTCTGTCATGCGTTATAACGGTAATCGCGTACGCATTATCTCTGTTAGTTTTAACCCTAATGTCGCTATTAAGCTCAATGCAAAACATAGCCTCGGTTTAGGTATATATGGAATCTACTCTCAAGGGAAGGTAAGACAGTTTGCTGATATTACACATGGAGTTTATAGCTACGCTCATCGCTTCACACCGCTTTTCGATCCTATAGTTCCTACTTTGATACCTGCAGGTGCCTTTGAAGCTTATGCTACACTAAAAGCTAAAGGGTGGGGATATGGTTTCAATCTAGGGTGGTTATGGGATGTCAATGATGTACTCAGGGTAGGGCTTAGTTTTCGTTCAAAAACACACACCACTTTTAAAGGTATGGGGCTTTGGCAAACTTATGATTATGGATGGGACTGGCCAATTGTGGGTCCAGTGATGGAAAATATTATGCGCCGCGTGGGTTATGTAAATAAAGAGCCAGTACGTTACACTCTCACTTACCCGGAAGTATGGCAGATGCACGTCAAATGGCAGGCAAATGATCGCTTAGCCTTATTAGGGAATTTAGCCTTCTCTAGAAATTCTCAACAAAACAGTATCCATATAAACTGGGCTCAACCTAAAATGGGACCCGACGCCAGTACTAATGCTCCTGCTTTAACCAGTAGGGACTATACGAATGTTTTATTAAATTTTAAGGATTCTCTTAAGTTAAGTCTGGGGCTTACCTATCAATATTCTGATCCGCTACAACTAAGAGCTGGAGTGATGTTTGATCAATCTGCGGCTAGAGGTCCTAAAGGTAGGTCACCTATTACACCTGATAACGATCGTTTTCTGCTGGGGTTAGGGGCTAATTATCGTTATAATTCTCACCTAAGTATAGGAGGATCCTACAATTTTCTCAGGGTGAAAGATAGCAAGATAGAGGCGACCAACTATTGTGGCTCAAAAATAGAACTAGGTCCAGGTGCACATAGTTGTGTGGATAGCCGCGGTCGTGCTACAGGTATGGTTAGGTCTCGGGCTCATATTGTAGGTTTAAATATTCGTTATCAGTTCTAGTGACTGCAAGAGATAAACCTTCTTAGCCTTTCAGGAGGATACGTGGATTCTTTTGAAGTTGAGCGTGTGTTGACGGTTTCTCAGTTAAATGCCTTAGCCAGGGATTTGATAGAAAGTAGTTTTTCACATTTTTGGATACAAGGTGAGATTTCAGGAATTAGTAAATCTAGGTTGGGGCACTGTTACTTCATTCTAAAAGATCAGTATGCACAGGTATCTTGTGCTTTATTCAGGTATAAACAGTTCTCTTTCCAACCCAAAGAGGGAGCAGAAGTACGTTTGAGAGGGAGAGTATCCTTATATGAAGCGCGAGGTACTTATCAGATTGTTGTAGAGCAAATTGAACCGATTGGCTTAGGTAAGTTGTATTTGGAGTATGTAGAGCTAAAAGCAAAATTACAGGAAAAAGGTTATTTTGCTGCAGAGCAGAAGAAAAAAATTCCTAAATTTCCCAAGCGGATAGGGATTATTACAAGTCCATCGGGAGCAGTTCTAAGGGATATCTTAACCACCTTGAAAAGACGTATGAGTAACATTGAGGTAATCCTTTATCCCACACTAGTTCAAGGAGAAGGAAGCGGAGAACAAATCGCTAATGCCATCGATATAGCAAGTATGAGAAATGAAGTAGATGTATTAATTTTGGCCAGAGGTGGGGGAAGCTTAGAGGATTTATGGGCTTTTAATACAGAAAAAGTAGTTGAATCCATTTATCGGTGTAATTTGCCTATCATCAGTGCAGTTGGGCATGAAATGGATATTACTTTAAGTGATTTTGTAGCTGATTTACGAGCTCCAACACCAACGGGAGCAGCGGAGTTAGCTAGTCCTAACTGGGCTGATTTGCTAGGAGAAGTACAAAATAGTTTTCATCGCTTAAAAGTTGTATACCGGAGTCGTCTTGATGAATTTAGTCAACGGCTAGACACCTATCAACGTTTATTGATTTTACCCCAACGTTTGTTACAAGAGAAAAGGCAGGTAGTAACGCATTATCTTCATAGGCTTACTCAAGAATTGCACAACGTAAAAATGAGTAAGAAATTAAAACTTGAAGAAGTTAAATTCCATTCTTTAGTTTTTCGATCAGGAGTTGAGCGGTATGCTTATCAGCTTAAAGAGAAGAAACAACAGCTAGGTCAGGAACTTCGCCGACAACTTAAATATAAGCAGGTTGCGCTGGAAACTACAGCTAAAAGACTAAATACCGTATATCTCACTTTGAGAATACACCGATGGAAATTGAATCACTTAAGCAAACTCTATAAAGACTTATTGCATATTAAATTAGAACGCTCTCAAGAGCGTTGGATACATGGTAAGCAAATGCTAAAGCTCCTCTCATTGTCCAATACGTTGAGAAGGGGATATAGTGTGGTGACTGATACAGCAGGAACCATACTGACCTCTAGTGAAAGACTAAGTAAACAACAACCTTTAGAGATTCAGTTTGCTCGGGGAAAAGCCAATGTAATAGTTACTTCCTCCTCAGATTAGGGATAGTAGTTAGTAGGATTGCTGCGAGCGATAAAGGTTTAATAAATGATAGAATTCCCTTGGATCCTTTGTGTTCATTATTGTTCCTTTTTTTGGAAAGTAGAGATCATGAAGTCTTGAAATCCAAAATCTTATAGCCGCTGCTCTTTTAGCTATTGGCAAGTAGTCTATTTCTTGATTTAGTAGGGGGCGGTTACTTTCGTATCCTGCCATAATAGCTTTTTCAAGAGATAGATTAATTGTATTTGCTGGTGTTCTCGCCCAGTCGTTGATTGTGATAGCTAGATCATAGATAAAGATGCCATTGCAAGCATAATAAAAATCAATAAAACCATTGACCTTATTCTTCCAGAACAAAACATTATCCTTAAATAAATCAGCATGGATAATGCCGTTAGGGAGATCTTTTTCAAGTCTAGAATTTAGCCAGTTGAGTTCACTTTCTAACATTCTTTTTTCTGGAGGTGGTAGGAAAACTAACAACTGTTTAGCTTGTTGATTCCACCAGTTTGGTCCCCGTGGATTGACTTGTTTTAAAGGAAAAAACAAAGTAGCTTCATGCATACGGGCTAACATAGCACCAACTTGATTACATTGCTGCATGCTTGGGCTCTCACTGGGAATGCCTTCAAGGTAGTGGATTAGCGCCGCAGGTTTATTTTTCAATTGACTAACTAAATTACCATTTTTCAGTGCTACTGGAGTAGGACAAGTGATACCGTGTTTTTCCAGGTATGTAGTTAACTGAAGATAAAAAACTAATTCACTGGAGTTCATGTCCTCAAATATAGTAAGGATATACTGGCCACTGGTAGTTTTGACTCGGTAATTCGTGTTGGTGATTCCCTGAATGATCCCGTGGTAAGTGACCAGTTCACCTACCGTATACGTGCTGAGGAAAGCCTGAAGCTCATGGGGTTCAATAACAGTGTAGACTGCCATGCTAGCTTTTAGCAAATAAAGTGATTCTACACGGCGTTTCTGTATTTTAATAGATTTAAGTTTTTAAATAATTTAAACTGTTTGTAAGCTTGTGCTTTTCAGTGCGTAAACGCTCACTTTTAGCTTTGAAAGAGTTATCCTGAAAAAGCTCTACGAATTTCACTCTTTATACTTTTACAACTAGGTTATCAGGGCTTTAAAAACAGGCACGTGCTCAAAATATTATGCTAGAATGTTCCCGGTATATGCCTTATAAGATTTGTTTATTGTAATTTGGGAGAGTTGAATGAAAAAAATGTTCTGTTTAGGTCTGCTTGTGCTTTCTTTAGCAGGCTGTTCTGGTGAACAAGGTAAAAAAATTAAAGAAGTGTCCAATATGACGATGGAAGAGATTGATAAGGTAGCAAAATCTCTGACTCCTGATCAGGTAAGGAAGATAGGAGATGCAGTGGGTAGATGTCGTGTAAACCCTGATGCCGAGGTATGTAACAAGTCTATTAAAGAAGTTATCAAAGAGTAATTTAGTGTAGAGAGCAATAGAGCTATTTAGGCTTATTGAGAAGCTGTGCTTGTTGTTTGCCTTTCGAATATAAAAAGTTAGGCCGCCGAATAAGGCGGCTTTGGTTCTTCAATTAGGGTTACCGGCTTTAAGTCATTTCTCTCAGGTTTATTTGTGAGAGGTGATTTTTCAGCTTTTGCATTAAGGATAGTTAGCTGGCTTTGTCGGGCTCAGGGCTATGAGTTGCTTTTATTTTCAGGTTCTATTTTCTCCTGAGTTTTACTTTTTCATTTATCTTTAAAGGTGATTCGTGTATTCTGGATTGGCTTTTAATAAAGTAGTTGAGGGTTGGCATGGAAAAAATACCATTAACGTCTGCAGGTGCGGAGCTTTTGAGAGCTGAGTTAAAGAGATTGAAAACGGTAGAACGCCGCAGTATTATCGAGGCGATAGCTGAAGCTCGTGCACACGGTGATTTATCTGAGAATGCAGAGTATCACGCAGCTAAAGAAAAACAGGCTTTTGTTGAAACTAAAATCCAAGAGCTTGAATATAAATTGTCTGTAGCTCAAATTATTGATCCTAAAGATATCAATACAGAAGGAAAAATCATTTTTGGAGCCACCGTAACTATTGAGAACCTTGACACAGAAGAGGAAGTGACTTACCAGATTGTGGGGGTAGACGAGGCAGATATTCGACAAGGAAAACTATCCGTTTTATCTCCGATCGCGCGCGCTTTGATTGGCAAAGAAGAAGGAGATATAGTCGAGCTAGAAACGCCCAGTGGTAAGAAAGAATTAGAAATATTAAAGGTGGAATATAAATAAGAGACCTGCTGTTTGGGCAGGTCTACACTTCGTTCGTTTTTTTAATGTTTAGTTCCCTTAGTTTTTTTAAGTTTTTTCTGATATCTTCAGCTAAACGTGGATCTACTTCACCCCAAAGTTGGATAGCCCTTTCTAATACTTGGACGTTTTTTACACTGCTCATATGATTAGCGATGTTTTTTGCAGTTCTTTGTTTGGCTCCCGCATCAAATAGTTGGTAAAGAGCTCGGGGTTGGCTAAAATAATCTTCATCATAGTCCCGAAAGTTATAATGCAGAGCCTCTCTTTCAGTCTTTAAAGGAGGTTCTGGCTGGCCAATAGGGACGTACTCTGCCTTCGAATTCGGAGCATAATTTACCATGCTGCCGGCATTTCCATCTACTCGCATAGCACCATCGCGGTGAGTATTGTGGTAAGGACAAAGGGGTTGATTGACGGGGATTTGGATATGGTTAATACCCAGCCGATACCGTTGTGTATCTCCATAAGAAAAAATTCTTCCCTGTAGGATCCTATCAGGGGAAAACCCAATGCCTGGGATGAGGCTGGCTGGATTAAAAGCTGCTTGTTCCACTGTTTGAAAATAATTATCCGGCATTTCATTTAATTCCAATTCTCCTACCGGGATCAGGGGGTAATCTTTATGGGGCCAAACTTTAGTCACATCAAAAGGATGGATATGATATTTATACGCCTCCTTTTCTATCATAATCTGAATGTAAAGTGTCCATCTAGGAAATTCACCGGCTTCTATAGCATTTAGGAGATCACTTTGAGAAGATTCTCTATTTTTACCAATGACTGTTTCAGCTTCAGTATCCGTATAAAAACGATTCCCTAACTGTGTTTTAAAATGAAATTTTACCCAAAATCGCTCATTTTCGTGATTAATAAAACTAAAAGTATTACTACCAAAGCCATCCATATGCCTTATGTCAGTGGGCACCCCTCTATCGCTCATCAAGATTAGTACTTGATGATAACTTTCTGGATTGAGCGACCAAAAATCCCAAGCTGCTTCGTGATTTCTTAAATTGGTTTTAGGATCTCGCTTTAAAATATGAATAAAGTCAGGGAATTTAAGTGGATCCCTAATAAAGAAAACCGGTGAATTTAAACCGGTGAGATCCCAGTTACCTTCCTCTGTATAAAATTTTAATGCAAAACCTCGCGCATCTCTTTCAGCGTCTGCTGCTCCCTTTTCTCCGGCTACCGTTGAGAAGCGGGCAAAAACTTTAGTCTTTTTACCTATTTCACTGAATAATTTAGCCTTCGTATAATGAGTAATATCATGTGTAACTGTAAAATGCCCAAAAGCTCCAACGCCTTTAGCGTGAACGACCCGTTCAGGAGTGCGTTCGTGATCAAAATGGGCAATTTTCTCTAAAAACCATTGATCCTGTATTAATAAAGGCGCTCTGGGCCCCATTGAAAGGGTATTATCATTATCAACAATTGGGGCACCATTATTTTGGGTGAAACGTGATTTATATTCCATGCTACCTCCCTTCTCTCAAACTTACTTTAAAAGCTATGAAACTAGAAGTTCTGGAATTGGCAGAAACGCTTGCCTTACAACAACACTGCAACTGTTATAACACTAGACTTAACGTGAATAAAAATCAACTAAGGTACATCACAGTCAGTAATTTAATTCTGAATGCACCGCAACCCAACCATCTCACTGTTTTACTCCGGAAGATGGAGGAGAACAGGTCGGCCTATAAGCTGACTTAAGGCGTACATATAAAGTACGCGTTACCGTAGCTATGACCTCACCAGCTTCATTATAGAGGTTATCTACCACTGTAGGCAAATATTTATCGCCCTTACTCGTATGCTTATATATATTTTCAAGTAGTTCTTCAGAGATATTGCAGGAGAGGTAAATAGGTCCCTTACCCGGTTTTTTAAATTCAATTTCTGCAGCTCTATCCCATACCAAATATTTTTTACCTAACAAAGGAATTAACATAATGGAGTAAACAGGATCAGTCATAGCAAACAAACTACCCCCATATTGTGCTCCATTGATATTTTGAGTTAAACGAGAGTACCTGAGTTTCAAAGCACAAGATCTAAAGTCTTTGCTCAAACTTGTTATACGAATACCCGAAAAGAAGAAGGGAGGCCATATGTTCAGCATATGGCGCAGTACGTAGTGGGGGAGGTAATAAATCATAACAATTCCTTACTAAAACCAAAGATAAAGCTGTAGACACATGAATCAGAAAGATCTGGTTTTTAAGTTTGAGGTGTTTTCCTGTACTGTGGTCTTAAGCGGACATAAAGAGTACGCTCTATTGAGGCGACATGTTTTCCTCTCTTGTCGCAGATGTGGCCAAGTAGAGTGGTGAAATGTTTATTACCATCCCTTGTTTCTTCAAGGATGGTTGATATTACATCTTCAGGTATTTCAATCTCCAGGTATAAGGTGCCAACGCCTGGAGAATCAAAACTAATTTTAGCTCGTTTATCCCAGACATAATATTTATTCCATCCTAGTATGCAAAGCAATAAGATGCCAAAAACACCGTCTGACATGGAAAACAAGCTACCCCCAAACTGAGTTCCATTGGCATTTCGAGTACCAGGCCAATTTTTAAGCTTAATTTTGCAATGACGAAAATCTGAAGAAATATAGGTTACTGCGATACCACTAAACAAAAGGGGAGGAAAAAGATTAATGGCCCATTTAATTGCTCTAGGGCTTTTCGAGAACCATCCTTTATTCATTGTTTTAGATCACCCTCGATAAGGAAAAAATGTTCGCGGTTAAGCTTTTCTGAATCTATAGTTTCATCAACGTATAGGAGTTTGTCAGAATCAGTTTTAACAACTGCCAAGTAATAGTAGAGTTGCTCTGTTTTAGCCACATTAAAAATTATTCCAACCTCAACTCCATTCTTTTCCTTTAAAAGGGTACCAATGGGGAAGTGTTTAGTTGCAGTCAGTAAAGCTGGTTTTCTCCTTACTTTGCCACGATATTGAGCTCTAGCAATAATTTCTTGACCAGGGTAACACCCCTTTTTAAAATGGATCGCACCCAACCACTCTTGATTTAGCATTTGTGGGATACACCGTTCAGTAGTAGCGCTGCTAATCCAGGCCGTCCCTCGTTCTATCTCTAAAAGATTCCAACCATTTTCCTCAGCCAGGGGAGACATAGAGTGGTTTTTTAATTGAAGCGTGGTGCCGTTTGGACAAGGTAGGCTAATTTCCTCTTGTATACACAAAAATGGGAACTTTACTGGGTGAGGGAAAGCAAGCCGTGTTTCGGGGGTTTCCATTCCAATGAGGATATAACAAGCGCTTTCATCGCTTAATTCAACCCTGCTCCTAAACAGATACCGTTTTAACTTCTGTATTACAAGTTCAACCAAGTCCTTCTTTAAAATTAAGAGAATACAGTCTTCTAGAGAACAGACTAAAAAATTAGCCCACATTCTACCTCTTGAATCATTATAGGTAGCGTAACAGGCTTCATCACAGTGAAGTCCCTTAATATCATTGGAAAACTGTGAATGCAAAAAATCAACTCTATCAGCTCCTCTGACTTTGATAACACCAAAGCTATTTAGACAGTATCGCAACATAAGACTTCACGAGAAAAGACTGAGTCCACTGGGATGACGAGCAGCTCATTTTAAAACAAATAGAATTAATTTCAACCTATTGTCTAATTATTCTCCAGCCAAATGACTGAGGCTAGTCTTCCTGTTTGCATCTCCTTACGATAAGAGTAGAAGTAAGTATTATCTTTTGCAGTACAGTAGGCACTTGAGTAAATTTCAATTTCATGGAATTTAAGAATTTCCCTAGCAATTCCTTTAAGATCCATCAAGTATTTCTCAGAAGTAATTGGAAGGAAAAAAGAATTTAAAGAATAAATACTTAATTGCTTACTTAAGAACAATTTTCGTACCTCTTTTCCTACTGGGAATTCCTCTTGGCTGATGGCAGGACCGAGAAAAGCCATAAGAGATTGACTAGTATTACCTAACATTTTTATGGCATTTTCTAGAATTCCTTGAGCTAGCCCCCTCCAACCTGCGTGTACAACGGCTACTGAATCTCCTTTTTGATCACACAAAAAGATAGGTAAGCAATCTGCAGTTAAAATGCCACAGGCAAAGTGTCCACTTCTATCCATTAATCCATCTGCTTTAGCAGGTCTATTTAATAAATCATTGTGAGCTAATACTATGCGATTACTGTGGATCTGATCTAGATAAACTATCGGCACAGGAACATGTTTTTGTAGTACAGATCGATTTTTTTGGACACGGTATTTATTATCCCCTGTATGAAAGGCGAGATTAAAGCTAGCATAGGGGGCTAAGCTAGCACCATGTAGACGGGTAGTAATAAGGGTTTTAACGTTTTTGGGTGCAGGCCAGTCAGCTTGTAAAAAAACGGGCTGAGAAGGCACATGGGGCTTAGTATTAGAATACATTGTTAGTATCCTAGTCTTTCACAAATAGTGGAAGTCAAACCAGCTTGGTTAAGTGTGTAAAAATGTAAGCCTGGTGCACCCCCTTGCAAGAGGCGTTCGCACATGGAGGTGACGAAATCTAGACCTAAGGCTTTAATGGAAGCGGTGTCATCCCCATAGGAATGTAACTTTAGTTTCAACCAGCGAGGGATTTCGGCACCACAGCTAATAGAGAAGCGGGCTAATTTTGAAAAGCTAACAATAGGCATGATTCCTGGAATGATAGGGATGTCTACACCTTGACTATGTAGAGCGTCAACAAAATAGAAGTAGGCATCTGCGTTGTAGAAGTATTGCGTAATGGCTAGGCTAGCTCCTGCCTTACACTTTCGGATAAAATACCGCAGATCCTCTCTAGCATTTTCAGCTTGTGGATGGAATTCTGGATAAGCAGCGACAATAAGTTGAAAGCGATTTCCGTAGTGCTCTTTAACGAACAGAATTAATTCTTCTGCGTACGTGAAACCATCTGGTCTACCAATTCCTGAAGGTAAGTCTCCTCTCAAACATACTAATTGCTGGATACCGAGGCTATCATAATGACCTAGTAAATTTTTAATTTCTTCTGGATGGGAGCCTATGCAGGCAATATGCGGCGTAGCAGGGATGGCTTTTTCTGCTACAATGTCGCCTATTATCTGTAAAGTGCCTGAACGCGTACTGCCGCCTGCACCGTAGGTACACGAGAAAAACTCTGGCTGAAACTGCCTCAGCTGCTTCCGGGTTACACTTAGCTTTTTTCGACTTTCTAGGGTCTTGGTAGGGAAGAATTCAAAACTGAGGTGTTGGTCATTACTGAAAGTCATAGAAGCTTTCTGTGTTTCTTCGCCCACTAAATTTAAATGATTTAGGTCAGTTAGGCAACCACAGAAAGAGGGTAGATTGTGTTTAAATTTAATTACCGTAGCTGGTAATTAAGCTTTAAGTCAAACAAATAAGGTTAAATTGAAGCATGAAAAGAAAGCTATTAGTAACCAGCGCTTTACCATACGCTAATGGGGATATTCATTTAGGGCATCTAGTAGAGCATATACAAACGGATATTTGGGTCCGGTTCCAAAAAATTCGCGGTCACGAATGTTATTACGTTTGTGCTGATGATACTCATGGTACACCCATTATGTTGGCTGCAGAACAACGCGGCATAAGCCCTGAAACACTTATTGCTCAAAGCCAGAAAGAACATCAGAAAGATTTTGCGGATTTTTTAATCCACTACGATAACTACTACTCCACTCATTCTGAGGAAAATAAGTGTTTTTCTATACAAATTTTTGAAGCTTTAAAAAATAATGATTTGATTATAAAGAAAAAAATACAGCAGTTATATGATCCAGAGAAAAAAATGTTTCTGCCAGATCGATTTATTAAAGGTGATTGTCCTAAGTGTGGAGCGAATGACCAGTATGGAGATAATTGTGAGGTCTGCGGTGCAAGTTATTCAGCGACGGAGTTAATTAATCCTTATTCTGCCGTCTCAGGAGCGACTCCGGTATTAAAGGAAACAGAACACTTCTTCTTTCGTCTAAGTGTCTGCGAAGCTTTTTTAAAAAATTGGATAAAAGAAAAAATTCTGTTAGTGGATGGTTCGGAAAAAACGCGTTTACAGCTTCAGGCTAGGAATAAACTGGACGAATGGCTAAAGGGTGGTCTACAAGACTGGGATATTACCAGAGATGCTCCGTATTTTGGGTTTGAAATACCAGGAGCTCCTTCACAATATTTCTATGTATGGTTGGATGCCCCCATTGGTTATATGGCTTCATTTTTTAACTTATGTCAACGTAATGAATTGGACTTCCAAGAATTTTTTAAAGAAAATAGTTCCACAGAGTTATATCATTTTATCGGTAAGGATATTTTATATTTTCATGCTTTATTTTGGCCAGCTATATTGAAACACGCTTCCTATAGAACACCTACTGCTATATATACACATGGTTTTTTAACCATTAATGGACAGAAAATGTCTAAATCCAGGGGGACTTTTATCACAGCAAGAGCATATTTAGAGAGCGGCTTACAACCTGCATGGTTGCGTTATTACATAGCAGCTAAACTTACCAGTAAGATGGAAGACATTGATCTTAAATGGGAAGATTTCATTACACGTGTCAATAGCGATTTGGTAGGCAAATACATCAATATTGCAGCTAGAATTGCCGGTTTCGTTAAAAGAAAATTCCATCAACAGGTATTACCGGTAACAGTAGATAGCGCTTCATTAATTGCAAAGTTACAGAAAGAGAGTGTCACCATTGCAAAATTATATGAAGAACGGGAGTTTGCTAGTGTCGTTAAAGTGGTGATGCATCTAGCTGACACGGTGAATGCGCACATTGATCAAAATAAACCTTGGGAATTAGCAAAACTACCCGAAAAATCCACTCTTTTACACTACTTATGTAGCGAGTGGCTACACGCTTTCAGGATTTTAACTATCTATTTGTCTCCTATTTTGCCGGATATTGCGGCTAAGGTATCGCTGTTTTTTAATGTGCCATCTTTTACATGGGAAGATAGTATTTCTGTGCCAGGAGAAATGAGAATTAATAATTATGAGCATTTGAGTCACAGGGTAGAAGAAGAATATATTGAGAAACTACTGGCTTATAAAAAGCAAAATTCGTTATTAGTAGCAAAAGAGGAAATAAAGAAAACCATGGATACTACGGAGAGTTGGATTGATTTTAACACCTTTTCCCAAATGGACTTACGTGTTGGTCGGGTACTTGCATGTGAAAAGGTAGAGGGAAGTAATAAATTACTAAAGTTTCAGATTGATTTTGGGGATGTACAAAAAACTATTTTTTCAGGGATCGCGGCTACCTATACGGACCCTTCAAAACTAATAGGGCGACTAGTCGTTGCTCTTTTAAATTTACCACCGAGAAAGATGGCTACTTTTGGTATTTCGGAAGGCATGCTGCTATCTGCTATAAATGGAAAAGAACTGACGCTATTAGAGGTTGATGAAAGCGTCAAACCAGGAGCTAAAGTAGGATAACTTTTGAAAGCAACAGCACAGGATCAAGAGCCGAAAAAGCTCGCATGGCTGAGCAATCTAAGAACAGAAAGTTTACTTTTAAAAGCATAAAAAAAAGTGGGGCAAGAAAATGGTGTGTGGTATTCAAGCAGAGACAACTAGACAACCCCCCAGGGTGCAAAAAACCCATTGAACCCCCACTTTAAATTGACGAATCAGTAGCCGGCCACAACACCACCAATCACCACTATTCGAGACGGCACCAGAACCTCTCAAGCCTGCACACTTCGCCCCTAGCAATTAATTAAACTTTTGACACAGTCAGCAGTAGTATGAACGTAGGTCTCGTCATAGGCCTCGGCTGTCTGTCTACCCGCAGAAGACAGTCTGGCAAAAGTTTCTATTTCCCAGCTTAGTGCAAACAAATCCAAATCTTTAGACTGTGCTAACATATAACCCTCATCCTAATTTATTATAAGAACATGTTGAGTGTCATTCTGTCTAACCCAAAGATAGAAGTCAAGACAAAATATAGACTAGCACTGTTTCGGTTTGATCAATCTTGATTGGTAAAATCCTCCATATTTTTGCTTTTGCAAAAAATACCATCCTAATCAGTGGGGATGTAGAGGACGAGCTTTAAGTAACAATTGCTAAACAAAATACAGCTACACCCCTGATAGAAGGGAGTGGCCTTAGAGTTAAATTAGCAAGAGGGTGTTTAAGCGTGTAGGTAAAGAAATGTGTTTAGCTAATTTGTCTCCCCACAGTAGACCAGTATACTGCTAGTAGTCTTATCTTCCGTAGTCCGTGGCATAGTACAGCCTGCACAATGTCGGCTCTCACAGCAGTTACCTGGTGATGGCAAGGAAAATTCTTTTTTTTGAACTATTCCTTTACGGATCCAAATTTGAAGCATGGCTTCTACCTGACTCCTAGGTAATCTAAAATGCCGCTCTAGTTCTGCTAAAGGAACCTGTTTATGAAGTTTTATGTAGTCTTTTAATTTAATGAGTAACATATCATTTTTTGTGAGTATTAACGATAAATAATTGTTTTCCAAAAAATTTTAAAAAAAGGTAACTACAGAATAGCAAAATAGGTAACCCAATTAAATAAAGCTGCGCATGAGGTGCTTGGGGAGTGCCTAGTAAATTAAATTGGTAGTATGTTGTTGCACATATCCAAGCAATAGCAAGCGTCCATAAGGTGACAAAGATAGTCCAGCGCAGACTAGACTCTCGATAAATAGCTCCAAGCGCAGCAACACAAGGTACATATAATAAAATGAAGAGTAGGTAGGCGACTACAGCAGCTTGATTAGGAAATGAGTGTTGAATTTTTTGTATACTTTGATCACTTACTTCTTGTGCTTCTTGTAGACTTTTAAGGTCACCCCCTGCTAATTCGCTCCTGATGCCCAGAGGATCTAACAGATGCTCTGGTAATTGGGAAAGGTTATCTAAGGTAGTGTCGACTGCTTCTTTTAGGGCGGCAACCAGATTGAAGGGGGGGGTAGCTTCTTGTTGCACGTCTTGTTCAGAAAGGTTTTGAGCATAAAGTGAATTTAAGGTGCCAATCACCACCTCTTTTGCAAGTAGACCGGTCATGATGCCTACAGTAGCTGGCCAATTATCTTGTGTCAAACCCATAGGTTCAAACACTGGTGTAAGTGCTTTCGCACTCACGGTCAAAAGAGATTCTTCACTATTAGAGTGTCCGAATGTACCATCTTTTCCCAGAGAATTAAGTAATCCCAGCAAGGTCACTACTATAAGGATAGCGCGTCCCGCTTGTATAATAAAGGCCCTAAGGCGCTGCCAGGTAGCTAGTAATAGACCCTTTAATGTAGGTAGGTGATACGGCGGTAGCTCCATGACAAAAGAAGAAAGTTGAGGACTTAGAAGAGTACGCTTAATTACCAAGCCTGTCATAATGGCAATGACAAGTCCCCAGAGATACAGAGCATATACGATAAGTCCACCTTGTTTAGGAAAGAAAGTCGCGACCAGCAGGGCATAAACAGGCAACCGTGCACCACAGGACATGAATGGGATCATAGAAATAGATAAAAGCCTATCTTCCTCACTTTCTAGAGTACGCGTACCCATAATGGCAGGTATATTGCAACCAAAACCTACAATCATTGGGACAAATGCCTTACCTGGAAGCCCAATGTAACGCATAATACGATCCACAAGCATAGCAGCTCTAGCTAAGTAACCCGTGTCCTCCAAGAAAGAAAGAAATAGGAACATAAAAAATAGGACTGGAATAAACGAAGCAGTTGTTTTTATTCCAACACCTATACCATCTGCCAGAAGGGTGGTTAACCAATTGGGTGCATATAGATGTTCAAGTAGTGCTCTCGTACCATCAACAAATATTGCACCAAAAGTGATGTCAAAAAAATCATTAAAAGAGCTTCCAATATTAATTGAAAACTGAAAAAGCATAAACATGATTGCAAGGAAGCAAACAATCCCGGAGAATTTACCTAAAGCAAGTTTATCTAGACGTTCACTCCATTTGGAAGGGGCCAATCCAGAAAGCTGAGTAACTTGCTGACGTAATTTATCGATAACTTCATACCTACCAGCGGCAATAGTGATATCCGGTTCGGTGCCAGAGTACTCAGTTAAATGTGTTTGGCATACTGATAACTGCTTCTTCTCCTCTTCCGAATAGGATGTATCAGCTATGTCTTCTGTCACTGCTTCTAGTAATAATAAATCGGGTAAAGTGGCCAAAGAACTCTTTTCGGGTATCGCCAGTAAAAATTTTTGAAGAATACTTCTGATTGGCCCTGGTAATGTATCCAGATGAGGGCATAGATGACGCCCAGCTTCAAAGTAGCGGGCAATAGTCTCTTTTAATTCCTCAATGCCTTGATCTTTTGTAGCTGAAGTGACTACTAGAGGGTAACCAATTGCGCGCTGCAAGCCGGCTACATCTATTTTTAAACCCTGAGCTTTTGCAATATCGAACATATTCAATACTACAATAAGTGGCCTACCAAGTTCCAGTAATTGAAAGGTTAGGAACAAATTGCGTGCTAGATTGGCGGCATCTACGATGTTAATAAGGAGGGAATTTTGATCAGTTAATACAAATTGGCGAGTGATCAACTCATCCTGAGCAATACCTTGTGTATTTTTCTCGATAGCATAGGTCCCAGGTAAGTCAACAATGAGATATTCTTTATCCCCAAAGCGGTATTTTCCTGTTTTACGTTCCGTAGTGACACCTGGCCAGTTACCTACTTGCTGGTGTGCACCAGTTAACGAATTAAAGAGAGTAGTTTTTCCGGAATTAGGATTACCGATAAGGCTAATAGTAAAGTCAGACATTGATTTAAATCTCCACCAGGATAAGAGCAGCCTCACGTTGGCGCAAACAAAGTTGGAACCCTCTTACTCTGATTTGCAGAGGATCCCCTAAGGGCGCGATCCTGATAAGTTCTACTTCACACCCTGGCGTAATGCCCATAGCGAGCAATTTTCTACGAGTTCCCATTTGTTC
Source organism: Neisseriaceae bacterium (assembly GCA_043842855.1). Taxonomy (GTDB): domain Bacteria; phylum Pseudomonadota; class Gammaproteobacteria; order Burkholderiales; family Neisseriaceae; genus QFNR01. Next base: position 95,919 of record JBBPJF010000004.1, on the reverse strand, counting down.
TGGTTTAAAACCGCGGATAAAGGCTCTTTGATGTTGGGCTAGTTGATCAAGGGTGGTATGCATACGTCATCTATAGAAAAGCAAAAAATAAAAAAACTAATAATCATTAGCAGCTGCATTATACCGCTTTTCACTTTAGAGTCATGCACCAAAAGCTACTCATTGGATCTAAGGCGAGAAGCTTAAACATAAAATTTTGCTATCGTTAAAGTCCCAACAGTAAGAACAAGTAGAAAAGGTACTACCTTCTTGATTGCGGATAGCCAAGTTAATACACTTAGATTAATGAAATTAAAACTATCTATGTTTACAGTTGGGACTTAAATGTATGGGTAGATTGAGTCATCTAGATTATCCAACCGTTTAGGAAAGCCAAGGACCAACCAACCACATGAGATGGCTATAATTATCAGTATAATTTTGGCAGCTTTTCTTGACTAAATCGACAACCTATTTTAGGTTAGCCGAGATTTTAATCTTTGAAGGAGATGGCAGTATGTCAAAGCAAGCTAAGGAAGTTTTGGTCTTTACAGCTGGACTAGTGGGGCTAGGTTTAGGCAGTTACGTTTTGTTCAACCCTACTTTCAATGAGATGCTTTTAAGGCTAATAGGCATAGGTTTATTGATAAGCGGCCTTTTATTGCTGATAGAAGCAGCAAGACTACCTTTAGTAGTTTTTGTACGTAATTCTTGGATTGTTGATGGTGTCCTTTCGATGTTTTTTGGAACTTTATTCCTTGGCTTGGCTAAACACTTTTCTTTAATTACAGTGGTTTATATTTCATCAATTTGGCTAATTTATAGCGCTATTTTACAAAGTTGGGTTACTTATAAGGGCGCTTCAAATGCCTCAAAAATTTTTCCATGGATACTATCACTAGGGATAATTTATTTGAGCTTATATAATCTGGTTACCTTTAGCATGCAGGACTCTACTTTCCCAATCACCATTGCCTGGAGTTGGATTTTGCTGGGTGCCATTAGGATTTCCTATCCATGGGTACTGGAAGAAAGAAAAGTTGTTTAGCTGCGAGGAAGTTAGCGGCTATTGTTTTAACCTGAGAAAGGGATTGTTTTGATTATTACTAATAAACTTACTATTCAATTAGGCGAAAAGCCTTTATTTGAAAATGTTTCAGTTAAGTTTTCTGAGGGAAATCGTTATGGTTTAATTGGCGCTAACGGTTCAGGAAAGTCTACCTTTTTGAAAATTCTGGGCCGAGAATTAGAACCCACTTCGGGAGAACTCATCATTGATAAAGAGCTCCATTTAGGTAAACTAAGACAAGATCAGTTTGCTTATGAAGAAGAGTATGTCTTGGACGTGGTTCTGCGCGGGCATGAGCAGATGTGGGATGCTATGACACAGCGAGATAAAATTTATGCTAATCCAGAAGCCACGGAAGATGATTATATGCTAGCTGCTGAGCTAGAAAATAAGTTTGCGCAATATGATGGCTATACTGCTGAGTCGAGAGCAGAGGAATTATTGGAAGGAGTAGGGGTCCCTAAAAACTTATATCGTGCCAAAATGTCTGAGGTACCTCCTGGACTGAAGTTGCGGGTATTACTGGCGCAAGCTTTGTTTTCTAAACCCGATATCCTTTTGTTGGACGAACCAACCAATAATTTGGATATCAATACTATTCGTTGGCTCGAAGGGATCCTAAATAGCTATGAATCTACGATGGTTATTATTTCCCACGACCGGCATTTTTTAAACGAAGTATGTACGCATATTGCAGACCTGGATTATGGGGAAATTAGGATTTACACAGGTAATTACGATGACTACATGCTTGCCTCGGCCCAGGCAAGAGAACGACTGTTAAGGGATAATGCTAAAGCTAAGGAAAAATTACAGCAGCTTCAAGAGTTTGTAGCACGTTTTTCTGCTAATAAATCAAAAGCGAGACAAGCGACCTCACGCCTTAGACAAGCGGATAAAATCAAAGAGCAGATGGTGGAGATTAAACCTTCTAGTCGGCAAAGCCCCTATATTAAATTCAGCTATGAGGAAAAACAGAAACTACATCGCTTCGCTTTGGAAGTAAAGGATGTATCTAAGTCTTATGAGCATCTTCTATTTAAAAATTTATCTTTTAAATTGGAAGCGGGTGAGCGTCTAGCAGTAGTAGGGCCAAATGGGGCAGGAAAGTCTACTTTGCTTAAACTTTTAGTAACTGCCTATAATGAGGCAATGGAATCTGTTTTGCCTGATACAGGGTTAATTAAATGGGCTGAAAAGGCAAGAATTGGCTACTACCCTCAGGACCATGAAAATGAATTTATGGAAGACCGGGATTTAATTGCGTGGATGCGTCAATGGAGCCAAGCTGAAGATGATGAGCAGGTTATTCGAGGTACGCTAGGACGCCTCTTGTTTGGAGGAAATCAGGTCAATAAATCCGTCAAAGTACTTTCTGGGGGTGAAAAAGGCAGAATGCTATACGGTAAACTACTTCTTCAACGGCCTAATGTACTGATACTAGATGAAGCAACCAATCATATGGACATGGAGACTATAGAAAGTCTTAATATGGCGCTAGAGAAGTATACTGGAACCTTAATTTTCGTTTCCCACGACCGCCAATTGGTGAGCTCCCTTGCCACCCAAGTATTAGAATTAGATGGAAAGGGAGGGTTCGAACACTATCTGGGAGACTATGACAGCTATTTAGAAAAGAGGGTAACTAGATAGCTGGCTGTAAAGCTTTTTGGGGCTTGGATTCATCAAGGAAGGAGTGTTCATCATCAGGATAACTTCCTTCCTTAACAGCCCTAATGTAAGCTTCAATCGCTGTTTTGATTGCGCCTTGCCCCTGCATAAAGTTTTTTACAAATTTTGCTTTTTTGCCCGGATAGACGCCCAACAAGTCGTGTAGTACCAAAGCTTGTCCATCACAGTGGACACCTGCACCAATTCCGATAGTCGGACACTGAACCTTTCGGGTAACCGTTTGTGCTAGGCTTTTGGGTATGCATTCTAGTAGGAGCAGGCTAGTGCCTATCTCATCCAGCAAAATAGCATCCTGAAGCAGAGAATGGGCAGCTTCTCCATAACCCTGGACATGGTAGCCTCCTGTCATATTCACAGCTTGTGGTGTTAGACCGATGTGAGCACAAACAGGAATACCTCTTTGTTGCAAAAATTGAATAGTTTCTGCCTGCCAGGCTCCTCCCTCTAGTTTAACCATATTAGCTCCTGCTTTCATCAATTGTACTGCAGAAGTAAATGCTTCTTCTCGGCTAGATTCATAGCTTCCGAAAGGTAGATCTGCCAGGATTAGCGCCGCTTTACGAGCCCTTGCGACACAACAGGTATGATAAACCATTTCCTCTAAAGTTACTGGCACAGTAGAGGTCTGTCCTTGAACAACCATCCCCAGGGAATCTCCCACTAGAAGGATTTCAATTCCACTTTGGTCTAAAAGAGCAGAAAAGGAGGCATCATAACAAGTCAGCATAGTGATTTTTTGACCTGTTGCTTTCAATTTTTTTAAAGTGTTAACTGTAATCATAAAGACTCGTCCAGATTAATATAATTAGTCTTTCCTTGAAGCTTTTTCATTGTTTTTATGAGTAAGTTGAAATGTTCTGTATTATTTAGAAAGTCCAATTCATCAGTGTTAGCAATCAGTTGAGGGATTTCATCGTGGATATAGAAAAAATGCTGATAGCCTTTAAGAATTTCTTCAAGAAAGTGTTCAGGATAAAGTTCAATCTGCGCATTCCTCTTACTCAAGTTCGCGTATAACGTTTCAAGCGAAGCCTCTAATAAAATAATCAAATTAGGACGTAAGACAGAAGGTACTAGCTTTAAACGGAGCCGCCAGTATAGCTCCAATTCTTCAGCTGTCAAGGTGGCTGGGGCAAAAATTCTATCTTTCTCTAGTAAGAAATCTGAAAGGATAATTACTTCACTATGGATATATTTTTCTTCTATTTCTTGCAAAATTCGGTAGCGGTCCAGTAAAAAGTGTAACTGGGTTGCTAAGGCAAGTGAAGAGGGTTGTTGTAGAAAAGAAAATAAGAAAGGGTTCTTGTTTACATCTTCTCGAAAGCATAATCCATTAAAAAAGAAAGCTAACTTTTCTGCTAGCTCAGTCTTCATGGAGCCAATTGGCCCTTCCACTACTATATAACGGTAATTCATAACACCCCTTTTTTATTCAACAAATCCAAGAGACATTTGAATAAAGTTTTATCAACGTGAGCGTATTAAACGTTGAACACCTTTTACTCCCAATTGTTCTTTCCAGGCGCAAACAGTTGATTGGTTAAAGAAGTAATTAGGAAGTATTTCAGCAAATGGGACCATGACGAAGCTTCTATAGTGTGCTCGAGGATGAGGGAGGATTAGTTCTTCAGTATCCCAAACGTAGTGTTCAAAATCAATTAAATCTAGATCGAGTGTTCTCGGACCGTTGTGTATAGTACGTATACGTTGGTATTTTTTTTCAATTATTTGTAATTGTTCTAGGAAGGCGAGCGGGTCTGAAGTGGTATTAATTTCACAGACAGCGTTGATAAAATCATTTTGCTGAGAGTAACCAACTGGGGTAGTGCGGTATAAAGAAGAGGATTGAATCACACGCATGTAAGGGCAGGTTGCTAGGTCGAAAATAGCATCTTGAACTATTTGAATACTGTTCCCTAAATTACTACCTAAAGCAACGATAGCTGTATAGTTCTTTTTAATCATGCTGAAGCTCTCCTCGGCTTTGCTATTTTTTTTGGCGCAGCAGAGGAAGTTTTTTCTTGTGGCAAGCATTGTATCCACTCAGTCCATTGTTGGGCTTTTTCTAGGTCTGCATCTCCGCTTTGGGCACGCAGTAAGTAAAAGTCGTAAGCTGCTCTGAATCGGGGCTGAACGAGTAATTTTTTAATTTTTAGAGTAGAGTATGTTCGTTCTAGTTGCAATTGCATATGCCAAATTTCACGCATGTAGTTAAGATTTTTATTGGGAATGGAGCTATTACTAAGCTCTTTTTGATTCATAACCATTACAATTGCCTCATGCAACGCGTGGGCGGGTCTGAGCCCCTGTGACTGTAATTGTTGCCGCTGTTGCTGTATTAGCGGCCATAAAAGTGCTGCAAAGACAAAACCCAGGGAAATAGTTTGTTCATTCAATAGACGTTTATCAGTTTGCTCGAGGGTATTATTAACTATGCGTAGGGCTACATCAGCCGTGTATTGGTCTACTATTTTAGTAATGGGATGTAAAAAGGGAAGAATATTTAATTTTTTGAGGTATAGAAAGCAGGGATAGGCTGCTTTTGAGTAAATTACCTTAGCCCACTCATCAAAAAGCCTAGAACAAGATTGTTCAAGTAGAAAGTGGGCATTTTGTTGCATCACATGAGCTAACTCTGCCTCAATAGTTAATTGAGCCTTTGCCGCAATACGTATACCTCTAATGATTCGTACAGGGTCTTCCTTCAAGCGAATCTCTGGATCGCCAATAGGTACCAGGCATTTAGCTTTAAGATGTTCTAATGCGCCATGGTAGGAATGAACTGTTTTTTCCAGTGGGTCTAGATAAAGTGCGTTACAAGTGAAATCTCTTTTTCTCGAATCTTGATCCATAATGTTATAGATCTTAGATGCCGTGTTGGGTTTGCTCTGGTCTTTTGAGTTTTCGTCCAGACTAAAACTTGAAACATCTAGAACCTCATGTTTAGTGTAAACATGTACAATGGGAAACCTTCTACCAATAATTCTGGAACGAGGAAAGAGTGCTTTTATTTGCACTGGTGAGGCATCTGTTACTAGATCAAAGTCTTTGGGAGATTGTTGAAGTAAGAGATCTCTGACCGCTCCTCCTACTATATAGGCGGAAAACCCTTTTCCTTTTAGTGTATAAGCAACTTTCAGAACGGACTCAGGAATACCTAAGCCAGCCGGATTAAGTTGAGCTAAGGGGACGAGGATAGCTTCAGAGGGAGAGAGGGTGGAGGCTACTTTGGATGAAAACAGTCTTCTGATTGCTTTAGGCCACATAGACTAAGACAAATAGTTTAACGGAGTATAATCATCGATTTCATACGCGGGAAATCGATGAAAAGAATAAAAGAGCGCATGCGGCACGATCCTAGTATAATAGCAGACTGAGCGGTTTTTGTCTGTTATCTAAAGCAAAAGGTTTAACTTTATGTACCATTATACTTCTGAATTCACTCAATTTATAGAAGGTTTTTTAAATGATCAGCCTGTAGAACGAGAGAAAAGGATTAAAAATAGAAGAAGATTGTGGGAGAGTGATACCGCTTCCGCGGAGCTTGCCCAATTTAGACGTGCAGAATGTGCTAAGCAAGCCTACACCTATTTTCCTAACGTTCAAGAAGCAGATGAGTCAAGTTTATTCGATTGATGAGCAGCTGTTCCTGAAATACCTTGAGCGTATCAGTCCACCTGCGAATAATATCCTAGAGCAGATCAAAATTTACAACCGACAGCATCTTATGGGCCATATGATGCTATCAGATATACAGGTTCGTTTATTAGTCTGGTTGGCCAATTTGATTGGGACCAGGTATTACTTAGAGGTAGGTGTTTATACCGGATATAGCAGTACGGTTATGGGCTTGAATCTGCCCGCTGAGGCAAAAATGGTGCTGTGTGATTTGAGTGTGACTTACACAGATGTTGCTCGTTCTTTCTGGAAAAAGGCCGGTATTGAAAATAAGATAACCCTTTATCTTCAACCTGCCTTATTGACTTTGCAGGAATGTCTCGCTGAAAGGGGAGCTGATTTTTTTGATTTTATTTTCCTTGATGGTGATAAAAAGGGTTTGCCCCTTTATGTGGAAGCCTCTTATCCTTTATTGAGACCAGGAGGCGTTATCGCTATAGATAACACTTATTTGCGCGGCAGAGTGGCAGAAGAAGACAAGGTAGAATGTAACTGTTCTTCAGTTCAGGTAGTTAAAAAATTTAATCAGAGCATATTAAATGATATCCGGTTTCAAAGTGTAATGCTGCCCTTAGGGGATGGGTTAACTTTGTTGATAAAAAAATAAATGTAAGTAAAAGTAAGGAGCCCATTTATGTCCAAAGTTGGAATTATTATGGGGAGTAAAAGCGATTGGCCAATTATGCAAGAGGCTGTGAAGGTACTTGTAAAGTTTGGAATAGCCTATGAAGTAAAGGTGATTTCGGCACATCGTACGCCTGACCTCATGTTTAGTTATGCCCAGAATGCACAAGCAAGAGGACTAAAGGCTATTATCGCTGGAGCAGGGGGGGCAGCCCATCTACCTGGGATGGTAGCTGCTAAGACAGTAGTGCCAGTTTTAGGGGTACCTATTCCCAGCCGTTATTTAAATGGACAAGATTCATTGTGGTCGATTGTACAAATGCCTCGAGGTGTGCCTGTTGCTACTTTTGCCATTGGAGAAGCTGGCGCTGTGAATGCAGCGCTTTTCGCAGTAGCGTTGCTGGCTTCTGGTGCTGAGCCAGAAAGTGAGTTATCTTCTAAACTGAGAGCATTTCGTGAAGAGCAAGCTAAGCAAGTTTTGCAGATGCGGCTTGAAGGAGATGCATGAGGATGTTAAGGATAATGTTGTTAGGCTTTTTGCTAGTTAGTCTGGGAGGCTGTTTCCGTCAACAGAACGATTGGGCAATAGGTCCCCCCGACAGAGAAGAGCTTATGGATAGTATTGCACATTACATGCAGGAACTATCTGCCTTTAAATTTGGGGAGATTCAAATTATGCAAATTAAGCGAGGCCTTGAACAAATGGATTATAGCTACCAGGACTTAGAGGCTTTAAATCGTACGCTTGAAGAAAGAGTAAAAAGTGAGAAAGTCTCGCGCTATTATACCGACCAAATGTACTTAAAACTCAAGGAAGAATTAGAACTTACTCAGCATCGTAATTACCCGTTGCCCGCTTATAACAGTAATCAACTTCAAAAATAATCATATGAAAGAAAGAAAATTCAATGGACTGTGTTTGCCACCATCCCGGATAGGGATCATAGGGGGAGGGCAGCTGGGTATGATGTTGGCAATGACAGCTAAAATTCAAGGATACCAGGTAGTAGTCGTAGATCCACAGATAGGGGCGCCAGCCAAAAAATATGCCGATGAAGTTATTGACCAGCCTTATACAGCTACTGAGTCCTTGCTAGCATTGAGCACATGTAAAGCAGTGACTGTGGAGTTTGAGAATGTAGATATCTCACTGATGCAGCGTCTAGAAGGTAGGGTTTCTGTGGTTCCAAGTAGTGCCTCTGTGTCTGTGATGCAGCATCGTCTGAGAGAGAAACAAATGATTCAACACACGGGTTTAAATACGGTTCCCTATCAATTTATAAATTCTATTGAAAGTTGTTGCAAAGTTAAAACTGAGTTGTTTCCTGCTATTTTGAAGACAGCTACCTTAGGCTATGACGGAAAAGGGCAAATATCGGTAGATAAATTAGCTCATTTAAAACAGGCCTTTCTTGATCTAAAAGGCGTGCCTTGTATTTTAGAGAAGCGCCTACCCTTACTTTCGGAAGCTTCTGTTGTGGTTTGTCGCCTCAATACAGACCAAGTACGGTGTTTTCCAGTAGCTGATAATGTACATAGGGGAGGGATTTTGCTGACCTCTACCGTTCCCAGTGCACTTTCTAGAAAACAGCAAGAATTATTACAAACTCAGGCAATCCATCTAGCAAATGCTTTGGGCTATGTGGGTGTTTTGGGAGTCGAATTCTTTATAGTTGATGACGAACAGGAAATATACGTTAATGAGTTAGCTCCACGTCCGCATAATTCAGGGCACTACACACTAGATGCCACAGTAACCAGTCAGTTTCAGCAACAGCTGCGTTTGATGTGCGGACTTCCTCCGGAAGAGACTTCTCTGCTTACAGCATGCACTATGCTCAATTTACTAGGAGATTTATGGCATGATGGCAAAGAACCTGACTGGGGCGTCGTTTTACAGGAGCAAGGTGTCTACCTGCACTTGTATGGGAAGAGCATTCCCCGTCCAGGCCGAAAGATGGGCCATATCAATGTGCTGGGTAGTAGTAGAGAAGATAGTCTAGATCGAGCTCACTCTATTTTGAAGGCATTGGAAGTGAAACATGTTAGTGCTAGGAATTGAAACTTCCTGTGATGAGACTGGAATAGCGCTCTACGAAGTAAGCACTGGAACTTTACTAGCTCATACTTTGCATAGCCAGGTAGCTTTACACGCTCAATATGGAGGTGTGGTACCCGAATTAGCTAGTCGCGATCATGTCTGTCACATAGTGGCACTAGTGGAGGAAAGTTTACTGCAAGCTAAGTGTACGTTATCGCAAGTGGGAGCAATTGCTTATACCCAAGGACCAGGCCTCGTGGGGAGTTTACTGGTTGGAGCAGGTTTTGCGCATGGATTGGCTTGGGCATTAAATAAACCTCTTTTACCAGTTCATCACTTAGAAGGGCACTTGTTATCGGTTTTTTTGGCTGAAAAAAAACCAACTTTTCCATTTATTGCTTTATTGGTTTCAGGAGGACACACCCAGTTCTTTAAAGTGCAGGCACTGGGTCAATATGAACTTTTGGGTGAATCATTAGATGATGCCGCAGGGGAAGCTTTTGATAAAACAGCGAAACTCTTAGGATTACCTTATCCTGGAGGCGCACAGCTTGCTCGCTTGGCAGAGCAAGGCAATGAAGAAGCCTATAATTTTCCCAGGCCGATGCTCCATAGTGCAAATATTGATATGAGTTTTTCAGGACTCAAAACAGCGGTTTTTACTCAGATAAAACAGTTAATTACTAGTAATCAATCTGAATTGACTTTTCAACAACGCTGTGACCTAGCTGCTTCTTTTCAAAAAGCTGTGGTATCTGTGTTGTATAAAAAGAGTCAACAAGCATTGGAAAGAACGGGGTTAAACTCTTTAGTTGTAGCAGGCGGGGTAGGGTCCAACACAGCTTTAAGGAAACGCTTGGCTACACTTTCTGCGGAGGTATACTTTCCCGAATTGCAGTGGTGTACAGATAATGGGGCAATGATCGCTTTAGCAGGCGCATTACACTTAGACAATCAAACAGATGTACAGCGAATTAAGGTAAAACCACGCTGGCCTTTGGCAGATATTAATTGAGGAGTATTTAGTATGGGCGAGCAGCTATTTAGAGAACAAAAAGTATTATGGGTAAAGACATATACTTCTAATTTAAGGGCTTTTGCCATAACTAAGCCTTCTGGTTACCACTTTCTACCAGGGCAATTTTCTAGGTTGGCTTTTCCAGAAGGAGAAGGTTTTTTATCACGTGCTTATTCGGTTACCTCGAGTCAAGAAGAGGATTTTCTATCCTATTACGCCGTATTGATTCCTAATGGACGCATGAGTATTCGACTTGGCTCTTTAAAAGAACAAGATAAAATTCTTATAGATCCAAAGCCTTTTGGTGTTTTACTTCCCGAACGTTTTAAAGATGGACAAGATTTAGTGCTGTTATGCACTGGTTCTGGATTGGCTCCCTTCTTGTCTATGTTGAAAACTAGGTCTTTATGGGACCGGTTTCGTAGAGTGACCTTGGTGCATTCTGTGCGCTATTTGGAGGAACTAACTTCGCAGCATTTGCCTGAAGAACTTAAAGAGTATTTAACGCCTAAAGAAGTTAATCTAAAGGAGCGCCTGTTTTATTTTCCTGTGGTTACTCGCGATGTTCCTCAAGGGATGTTTCATGAAAGAATTCCGCGTTTATTGGAAACACAACAGATAGAGGAGAAATTAGGGTTAGTGTGGACTACTAAACACACTAGATTCCTTATTTGTGGAAATCCGAATATGGTTAAAGAAAGTTTTAAGGTTTTAATGGATAGGGGATTTTCCATGCATAGGCAACAATTGCCAGGTCACATTATTATGGAAAATGGGTTTTAATAGATAGGAGAATAGTCTGGATCAACAACCGATAGAACTATTACAAGCTTTAGTCCGCATACCTTCAATTACGCCTGAAGACCGGGGTTGTCAGAAGCTATTGATCAAGCGCCTGGAAGGGGTAGGATTTACTTGTAAGCAATTTAATTTTAATAAAACAAGTAATTTTTGGGCTATATGGGGCAAGGGCTCCCCTCTGTTTTGTTTTGCTGGCCATACGGATGTAGTACCGCCAGGTAATTTATCTGAGTGGAGCTCACCCCCTTTTGAGCCCACTATACGCGATGGTTATCTGTATGGTCGAGGCGTGGCTGACATGAAAGCGGGTCTAGCAGCAGCAGTAACAGCCGTAGAGCGGTTTATTGATAGGCAAGAGACCATTCGAGGCAGTATTGCTTTTTTGGTAACCTCAGATGAAGAAGGTGACGGATCAGATGGAACACGCAAAGTAATAGAGCATCTAAAAAGGATCGGCCAGCAGATAGATTATTGTATTGTGGCAGAACCTACAGCCATAAAAACAGTTGGAGATACAATCAAGAACGGGCGGCGCGGTAGTTTGTCAGGTTACCTGACAGTTCGTGGTAAACAAGGTCACATCGCTTATCCACAACTGGCTATTAACCCTATTCACAAATTGTTGCCAGCTCTCAATGAATTAATGACTAGGAAGTGGGATCAAGGTAATAGCTACTTCCCTCCTACTAGTTTTCAAATTTCTAACATAAATGCAGGCGCGGGAGCGACTAACGTTATACCTGGTGAAATAAGCGTTTCATTCAATTTTCGTTTTGGGACAGCCAGTACAGCTTTAGGACTACAACGGCAGGTAGAGCAGATTTTAGACCAACACCAGCTAGAGTATAAGTTAGACTGGGATATTTCAGGAGAACCTTTTTGTACGCCTGCTGGTAGTTTGTTACAAGTAGCTAAACACGTGATATGGGAGCAGCTAGGAATCAAGGTTGATGTCAATACTTCAGGTGGAACCTCAGATGGACGTTTTCTGAAGGAGATTACCGATCAACTTATAGAATTGGGGGTAGTTAATGATACTATTCATCAGGTTAACGAGCGTATCCCCCTAGAAGAGGTACTTGCGCTGTCAATAATTTATGAGAAAATGCTGACTTTATTGCTGTGTAATTGATGGTTTTGGGTATGTGAAAAATGTCAGCTTTGTTTACAGGACGTGATTTTTTAAGACTAACTGATTTCTCCCAAGTAGAATTATTGGATCTGATTCTTCTTGCGATCAAGCTAAAGAGAGCAAAACAACAAGGGAAAGAAAAGGTATATTTAGAGGGGAAGAGCCTTGCATTAATTTTTGAAAAGGCATCTACACGGACTCGGTGTGCGTTTGAAGTTGCTGCTTATGACCAAAAAGCCCAGGTAACCTATTTAGAACCCAAGGTCACACAAATAGGGCATAAGGAGAGTATTAAGGATACTGCTCGGGTTTTGGGTCGTATGTATAGTGCTCTGGCCTATCGTGGTGCCTCACAGAGTACCTTAGAAGAATTGGCTCATTATTCGGAGGTGCCGGTATTTAATGGTTTGACTGATGAGGAACATCCAACGCAAGTATTAGCTGATTTGATGACAATGATAGAGTATTCAGGTCAGAAGTCCTATACTGATGTTGCTTATGCTTATGTGGGAGACGGACGTAATAATACTGCCAATTCATTGCTATACCTAGGTGCCTTGATGGGTATGGATGTGCGCATCTGTGCACCTGCTGCTTTGTCGCCGCGGGGGGTGTTGTTGGACGCTTGTCAGCAAGTAGCGCGCCGTTCAGGTGCTAAGCTTAAAGTGACAGACTCTCTTGATGAGGGTCTTGCAGGTGTCGATTTTATTTATACTGATGTTTGGGTATCCATGGGGGAATCGGTGGAGGCATGGGCGGAGCGTGTCAAGATGCTAAAGCCCTATCGTGTTGATCATTCATTGATAGATTTAGCAGGAAATCGTGAAGTAAAGTTCATGCACTGTTTGCCTGCCTGTCATAATCGAGAAACCAAATTAGGTGAACAGATTTATCAGCGTTTTGGGCTAGATGGTATTGAAGTAACTGATGCTATTTTTGAAAGCCCTCATTCGATTGTATTCGACCAGGCTGAAAATAGAATGCATACTATTAAAGCTTTATTAGTAGCTTTTTTATCAGAGTGGAGGAACGACTAAACATGATGTAAGAGTTTTTGGACTTAGCCCTCATTACTAGTAATGATGACTATCATTTGGTATAGGCGCCGTTTGGTTAATTGGCTATGCTACTATGGTTGGGGGTGCTGCTTGGAAGTAAGCGTACCAGAGATGGGACGACTTACGAAATGGGGCTAGTTTAGTGTTGCAGTGAGTAAAAGCTAGCTCTTTAGGGCATAGGAATGTAGATTGATGAGACAGTATCCCAGGGGTGGGGTTGCATCTTTCCGACGGGTAGGAAAATGCGACTGTGGCAGAATCAGGACTTTGCCTATTTGTCAGTTTTTTACATAAATATTTTATGGGGACGAGCATATGCCACTTAGAAGGTTGTTAAAACTTATCGAAGAAAAGAAGACAAAATTTATAGATTTAAGGTACACAGATACCAAAGGGAGGCAGCATCACACTACGATCCCTTCGCGCATCGTCATGGAAGATCCTGAAGAGTGGTTAGAAACGGGGCAAGCGTTTGATGGTTCGTCTATTGAGGGTTGGAAAGGCATACAGGCCTCTGATATGTTATTGATCCCTGACCTAGAGACAGTATTTGTTGACCCATTTTATGATGAACCGACGATTGCAGTACATTGCAATGTAATTGATCCTGCTAGCGGCCAGGGCTATGACAGAGATCCTAGGTCTCTAGCTGAGCGTGCAGAAAATTATCTTAAATCTGTTGGGATAGGGGATACAGCGTATTTTGGACCAGAGCCTGAGTTCTTTGTTTTTGATGGTGTGGAATTTGAAACTAGCCTATCAACCTCGCGTTATCATTTGTATTCTGAGTCCGGTGCTTGGGCAAGTGGTCTTAAAATGGATGGAATGAACACGGGGCACCGCCCTGCCTTGAAAGGAGGCTATGCACCCTTACCTCCAGTGGATTCTGGACAAGACCTGCGCTCTACTTGTGCTTTACTGTTGGAAGAAATCGGCATTGAGGTAGAGGTACACCATCCAGAGGTAGCTACCGGTTCTCAGATGGAGATCGGCACGAAATTTAATACTTTGGTTAAACGCGCGGATCAGACACAGATTTTAAAGTACATTGTGCGTAATGTGGCTAATAGTTTTGGACGCACAGCTACCTTTATGCCTAAGCCTATTTTAGGCGATAATGGGTCGGGTATGCATATTCACCAATCCATCTGGAAACAGGGTAAAAATACTTTTTCCGGTAATGAATACGGGGGGCTTTCAGAGGTTGCACTTTACTACATAGGAGGCATTATAAAACATGGTAGGGCTTTGAACGCTATAACTAATCCTACTACCAATTCTTACAAACGCTTAGTGCCCCATTATGAAGCACCAACAAAATTAGCTTATTCTGCTAAAAACAGATCTGCTGCAATCAGGATTCCTCATGTTGTAGCTAGTAAAGGCAGACGTATTGAAGTACGTTTTCCTGATCCGATGGCTAATCCTTACCTGGCTTTTGCTGCCCTATTAATGGCTGGCTTGGATGGTATCCAGAATAAGATTCATCCTGGAGATGCAGTGGATAAAAATCTTTATGACTTACCTCCAGAAGAAGCTGCCCAAGTTCCTACAGTGGCAGCAAGTTTAGAAGAAGCCTTAGGTGCATTATCAGAGGATCATGAGTTCTTACTTAAAGGCGGTGTTTTTTCTAAAGATTGGGTTGGAAGTTATATAGAGCTTAAAACACACGAAGCCAGAAGAGTTAGCGTGGCACCTCATCCCTTAGAATTTGAATTGTACTATTCGATGTAGGGCAATAGAGGTATTAGTTCCAGCAGCTGCTTTAATTTTGCTTTTTAATTTAGGCTGACGGTTTAACAGCTACCGTGAGCCTATCTATTCCTGCATAATCTGGAAAGGTTTTGATCTTGGTAAAGGAATGTTGTTGCAATAGTTCACGCACGCGTTGGCCTTGATTGTAACCATGTTCAAGGCAAATGTGGCCTCCCGCTTTGAGCCATTTTCGGGCCCCTTGGACTAGTATCCTAAAATTTTTTAGTCCATCCTGAAAATCTGTTAATGCTATGGGAGGTTCAAAGCGCAGGTCCCCCTGGCTAAGATGCTGGTCCCCAGCAGGGATATAGGGTGGGTTAGAAACAAGTAAATCAAATGAAGCTGGCATCGGTAATGGGCTGATATTAAACCACGAACCTTGAGTGAAAATAACTTGTGATCCAAGTACTTGGTTATTTTTTTGGGCAATTTTTAAGGCTGCTACACTAATATCTGAAGCCAATATGTGCCAATGTGGCCGTTCAAGTTGCAGTGTAATGCCGATGATACCTGAGCCCGTTGCTAGATCCCAGACGTTGAGGTTTGTAGAGGCTGGGAAGGCCTGTAGAATATAATCGATGAGATGTTCTGTTTCAGGACGAGGAATTAAAACATCTGGTGTCGTGATAAAGCACCTGCCATAAAATTCTTGGTATCCTATAATATATGCCATGGGCTCCCCTGCCAAACGTCTGTTGCGTAGATGTTTGAGGGGCTCTAGCCAGCATTCCTCTATGGGATCTAGCCAGCGTGCAGCCAGTTGAGCCATGGTATAGCCTGTTATTTTTTTTAGGATTAATTTTGCATCGATATTCTCAAGTTGGCTTGTTTTATACCATTCAAAAAAAGTCATTCAGCACTTTCTCTTGTGTAATATCAAGAGGAAAAAATTAGCCTCCCTAGGCTTGTTAGACAACAGAGCTTTCTTATAAGCGCAGCCGTTCATTGTAGCATTAACTTTAAACAGACCGGTGAAGTGAACTGTAATGGCCTAGGCAATCAACATTCAGTCTTTAAGAGTTATTTTTTGCGTATTTCTAACATATTCCTGAGTAGATTATCTTTTTTGATCCAGTGGTGGATGAATGACATACCTACGTGCATCACTACTAGCAGACCAGCTAGCCATGAAATGTAAATATGGACTAATTTACTCCAGAATAGTAGTCGGGGGTTTGGGCTTATTAAGTTAGGTAGATCAAAACAGTAAAACATAGAAACTTTATGTTCAGAAGACCAGCTGACTAGACACCCAGAGAGGGGCAGAATTACCAGCGTAAGGTATAGCATCAAGTGGGCCAGGTGCCTTATTATCTGTTGCTTTGAACTAAAAATATGTGGGAATCTGGGAATGGGGTGGGTTAGCCGCCAACTAATCCGTATGAGGATTAACAGAATTAGAGAAGAAGCTATGTTTTTATGTAACCGTATTCCGTGCGCAAAATATCGCCCACCATCGGGGTTATGCACGTGTATAGTAATAAAACCAATACACCATACCAAAATAAAAATAAAAGCTATTAACCAATGAAGGCATCGAGCTGTATTCGTGTAGGAAGTACTTTCTCTTTTCATATTTCAACCGCCATAAGTACTATTCCTAATTTCAAAATACCCTAGTTACGGCCTAAGTTATTAGGAAAGTGCAATCCACTCTAAAATAGAACGAAGGAACCTCTAGATGGATTTTACTACCAGCTGTTAGATCCGCCCATAGTAACACGATTAGTATTTTATTAGGCCAGAAAACTTGCTATGGTTCTGGAAAGTTGTATGAAGAGATATCTTTTAACTGCGCAGATTACGCTTGTAGAGATTAAATTTTTGAAGAAGTGAAATTGAGGTAATGATGGCATTCTATATAGGTAAGTTTCAACTAAGAAGTGGGTTGGCTCTATCGCCCATGGCAGGAATCACGGATAGGCCTTTCAGAGACATCTGTCGAAAAATGGGAGCTGATTGGGTGGTGGGAGAAATGATTAGTGGCAATCCTACAGTGAGACATAACCATAAAACACTTCACCGTATACCTCAAGCAGGGGAGCAAAGTCCTATTGTAGTCCAGTTAGTAGGCAATTCGCCGCAACAATTGGCGCAGGCAGCTCAACATTATGAGGAGTCAGGAGCAGATGTGATTGATCTCAATTTTGGATGTCCTGCGAAGAAGGTATGTCAATCTGAAGCTGGAAGTGCCTTACTTAAAGATCCTATTCTAGTAGAAAAGATCCTAGAAGCAGTAGTTTGTAGCATAACTATTCCTGTAACCATTAAAACTAGATTGGGCTGGGACGATGATAACTTAAATATTTTAGATATAGCACAAAGAGCACAGGGCGCAGGGGTTCAGGCTATTGCCATTCACGGCCGGAGCCGAACCCAAAAATTTCAGGGGGTAGCAAGTTATGAGCTTATTAAGCAAGTTAAAGAGAGGCTCAAGATACCTGTTTGGGCTAATGGAGACATTACTTCACCTGACAAAGCTCTGCGAGTTTTAGAGGAAACTGGAGTAGATGGACTCATGTTGGGCCGAGCCGCACAGGGGGCTCCTTGGATATTTCAAGAAATAAAGTTTTTTCTAGAACGAGGGAGAAAGGTTATATTGCCATTTGACCTGATTTCTAGGACAATACGGGAACATTTGGAGGATACCTACCAATTTTACTGTCAGGGTTATGCTTACCGAATTGCAAGGAAGCATATTGGGTGGTATCTGAAAAATTTAACTAATGATCCAACTGTTCGAGCTCAGTTACTCTCATTGGAAGGAGAGGCGCCACAGTTTGAGGCTATGTCCCGATTTTTAGAAAAAGCTGAGGTTGAAGATCATTATTACAGTCTTTATTCAACAACAGATCAAATTCAGGTGAACTAAATGTCTCAACAATCAAAGCATGTCACAATCGGCCAGTGCATTCGGGATAATTTGGCCGAATATTTTGTAGATTTAGAAGGTGAAAGTCCAACGAATGTGTATGCGATGGTCATTGAGCAAGTAGAAAAGGCTTTGATTGAGCTGATTTTAGAGCGCTGTGAGGATAATCAGACGAGGGCCGCTAAAATGCTCGGAATTAGCCGGAGCTCTTTGAGAATGCGAATGAATAGATATCGCTTAATAGCAAAAGGATAGTTTTGAATGGGTGTTTGTGTAAAACGTGCGTTGATTAGTGTTTCTGACAAGACCGGGGTGGTAGCTTTCGCACAAGGGCTTGAGCGGCTTGGTGTAGAAATTCTTTCCACAGGTGGAACAGCGGCTATACTAGCGCAATCAGGTGTTTCAGTAATAGAGGTTTCTGACTATACGGGTTTCCCAGAGATGTTGGAAGGACGCGTAAAAACTTTGCATCCTAAAATCCATGGAGGGATATTGGCTAGAAGAGATCAGATAGATCATATGGACACGTTATCTGTGCATGGGATAGGTGGTATTGATCTGGTTTGTGTCAACCTTTATCCTTTTTCTCAAACTATCACAAAAGAAGGTTGTACGATCGAGGATGCAATAGAAAATATTGATATTGGTGGCCCTGCTATGCTGCGTTCAGCGGCTAAAAATTGGAAATTCGTCGCAGCGATTGTTGAAGCTGAGGATTATCAGCGTATATTAACGGAATTAGAAGAATCCTCTGGTAATCAACTTAGAGAGGGTACCTCCCTCTATTTGGCTGCAAAAGCCTTTGCACATACAGCAAGTTATGACAGTAAAATTAGTGAATATTTAGCTCCGTTAGTTTCGGAAAATCTACAGTCAAAGCCCTCGGAAAGTTTATTTCCACAGAAATTGATTTATCAATGGCAAAAGGTGCAGGAATTACGTTATGGTGAGAACCCTCATCAGAAAGCTGCACTTTACCGTGATTTGTCGGTAGAGAAGGGAAGTTTGGTCCAAAGTAAACAGCTACAAGGAAAGGAACTTTCTTATAATAACCTCGCTGATTCTAACGCAGCCTGGGAAGCTGTTAATGCTTTTACACAACCTGCTTGTGCTATTGTTAAGCATGCTAATCCCTGTGGCTTAGCTATTGGGGAGAGCGCGCTAGAGGCCTACGAGAAGGCTTATTCGACAGATCAGACCAGTGCCTTTGGAGGAATAATAGCTTTTAATTGTAGAGTGGATGAAAAGGTCGCGCAGAATATTCTAGATAAACAATTTATGGAGGTACTTCTCGCTCCCCTATATAGCGATGAAGCTCTGAGAATTCTGGCTGGTAAGCCCAAAGTTAGAGTATTGCAGCTCCCCTTAATTCAAAGAGAAGAAAAAATTGAATTGAAGACAATAAGTGGGGGAGTTTTGGCACAAACAGTTGATTATTACCCAATAGCTGAACAGGATCTCCAAATAGTTTCGAAACGTCAGCCAACGAAAGAGATGTTAAGCAATCTCTTGTTTCTGTGGCGGGTAGTGCAATACGTGAAGTCTAATGCAATTGTATTGGGCAAATGTGGTCAGACGTATGGAATTGGGGCAGGGCAGATGAGTCGTGTAGATTCGGCTCTGATTGCCTGTCGTAAAGCTAAGGAAGCAGGTTTTAATTTAAATGGTATAGCAGCAGCCTCAGATGCTTTTTTTCCATTCCGTGATGGTTTGGATATGCTTGCAGAACGTGGGATTGTAGCTGTGGTACACCCTGGTGGTTCTATTCGAGATAAAGAAGTTATTGAAGCTGCTAACGAGCACCATATGGTAATGGCTTTTACTGGTGTTAGACATTTTAGGCATTAATAGGGGGCTAGTGTGGGAAGTTATTTAGTTACAGGTGCTGCTGGATTTATTGGCAGTAATATAGTTAGAGGTTTAAATAGGCGTGGCATTACTGATATTATCGCAGTGGATGATCTAAGTCAGGGGGATAAGTTTTTAAATTTAGTTGATTTGGAAATTGCACGTTATTATGACAAGGAGGAGTTTAGAGCTTTAATCCGTGGTCCTTTTGGAAGTGATTTGAATCTACAGGCTATTTTCCATGAAGGGGCCTGTTCCGATACTATGAACCATGATGGACGTTTTATGCTGGATAATAATTACCAGTATACGGTGGAATTGTTTTCTTGGGCTCAAAATTTAGGGGTGCCTTTTTTATATGCATCTAGCGCTGCAGTTTATGGAAAAGGCTCAATTTTTAAAGAGGAAAGGGCTTATGAGAGTCCTTTAAACGTTTACGGTTATTCTAAATTTCTATTTGATGCTTATTTGAGGCAGTATTGTCAGAATCATAGCTTAACCGCTCAAGTAGTGGGATTTCGCTACTTTAATGTTTACGGTATTAATGAACAACATAAGGGGAAGATGGCTTCAGTAGTATGGCACCATTTTAATCAGTGGAATCAGAGGGGCTATGTTGAGCTTTTTGGTGCTTATAATGGTTACGAAGCGGGAGAACAAAAGAGAGATTTTATTTCGGTCGAGGATATAGTAAAAGTTAATTTGGCTTTGTTAGATTATCCTAAAGTAACAGGAATTTTTAATTTGGGCACAGGTAAGAGCGAGAGCTTCAATGCTTTAGCACGAGCCACTATTAATGCTATTTTGCATCAGAAAGAAAAAAAACAGAAGTTGTCTTTAGCGGAGATGGTAGAGCAGGGTTTAATTCGTTATACTGAGTTTCCAGCGAGTTTAAAGGGGAAATATCAAAGTTTTACACAAGCAGATATGACCAAACTAAGAAAAGCTGGCTACACAGAGGATTTTCTATCGCTGGAAGAAGGGGTGTCTCGATACGTTGGAGAACTTTTGAAACGAGGTGTATAACATGGGGAGAACTAAATTGAAAACACTGATATCAGTAGTAGTAGCAGGCTTATTAGTAGGTGCCTGTGCGTGCAATCAAGGTACGCCTACCCAAGCGCAGCCAACGGAAAAAATAGTTCCTATTAGTCATTATCAAGGGTTTGAATATCGTGGTAATTATGTCTGGGGTGGGGCAATGAACTTAGCTTGGACGGAGCTAAGCGATTCCATTCTCAAAGCTCCCTTAGCAGTAGAATCTAAGGATTTAGCTGTGCAAAGACAAGTAGCTGCTTACAACCATCCCGTTTTCACAAGATCAGATATCCAGCCAGAAGCCTATTATATTAAGAGTGGCTATGGGCCGCAAACAGTGCAGCTAATTAACAGAGAAGTAAAAGAAAAATTTCCCCAAAAAACTTTTTCTGATTTAAATCTTTTGTTAGGAGATAGAGACTTTTTAGCTTACGCTTACTTGTTTAAAACGGTAAAGTATAAGTCTCCTTTTGCAAAAGACCAATTAAGCTTTGCAGGCCAGCCAGTGGATGCGTTCTCAGCTAAAAATATGACTATGAGGAAGAATGTGTCTCTGTTAGATTATCGAAATGATGACCAGTTTATCGTTAGATTGGCGTTACAGAATGAAGGGGAAGAATTATATCTTGTAAAGGGTTACTCGCTTACTTCGGCAGATCAACTAGTAGCACTATTGGGTAGCAAAAAAGATAATCCCTTAGTTCCATTGAATAGTAGGGATGAATTTAAGGCTCCTAAGTTAGTTGTAGATGCTGAGAGTCAGCATAAAGATTTAAATAATTTAGTTTTGCTTAATCAAGGATTTCGCGGTTATCGCTTGGGGGCATTGATTGAGAAAATTAAATTCAATATGGATGAAGTAGGTGCTCGAGTAGAGAATGAGGCTTACATTGGAGTTAGATCTATGGCGGCTCTTCCGCCACCCCCTAAAAAACTAATCTTAGACCAACCTTATTGGGTAGTATTAAAGGAAAAACAGGCGCAGAGTCCTTACTTTATTCTTGAAGTGAGAAATACTGAGTTTATGAAAAAGCACCATTAGAGTTTTCTTCTGCCAGATGATGGTATGGCTCATTATGTGATTGGGGATGTTCAGGGTTGCTTCTCGATATTGCAAGGGTTGTTGTCAGCCGTTGGTTTTAATGTTGGTAGTGATACCTTGTGGTTTACGGGTGATATAGTCAATCGTGGACCACAATCGCTGCAAACACTGCGTTTCATCAAGAAACACGACTTTTGTATGCAGACTGTTTTAGGTAATCATGACTTATACTTGTTATCTTTGGCAACTGTGCCGCACCCCAGCTACAAGAAGAAAGATACAATTTCCCCTATTTTGCAGGCATCTGACTCTAAGCTTCTTTTAGATTGGTTGAGAACGCAACCAATGTATCTACAGAAGGAGAATTTCTGGGTGGTTCATGCGGGTATTTTTCCCCAATGGAGTATGGAAGAAACACGTAGTAATGGCGATGAAATTACCGTTTGGTTGCGGGGTAAGCATTATGCTCAGTTATTAAGCCACATGTATGGAGATCAGCCTAGGCAATATTCTCAAATAAAAGAGGGAGGATTTGAAAAGTTGCGTTTTGCCATTAATGTGTTTACTCGTATGAGAGCTTTAGGCCGGTGGGATCAATCTTTAGAATTTAAATTTAAGTCTACTTTGGCAGACTTACCACCTAATTTGTTACCTTGGTTTGAGTTTGAAAATGCATCTTTTCTGAACAGCATGATTTTGTTTGGACATTGGTCTGCACTCGGGTTACATCATTCACGTTATACGACTAGTTTAGATACAGGCGCAGTTTGGGGGGGAGCTTTGACTGCCTATCATTTAGAAACTGGAAAAACTATCAGTGTATCTGCGAAAAATTTTATTTAAAATTTACAGCGTCAGACTGACCTAGCTTAGGGGCAAAAAGCCTAGTGGAGAGAAAGTGGTGGAAGTATAGATTTTGATTTGTATCCAGGGTGCTGATGGGTTTATATGAGGATATTATAAGCACAAAAACTTATGTAGGTAACTTTCAAGCTGGCTAGGGCGCCAGCTTTTTGGGTTCTGTGGCATAGCTAAGAAAGCTAAAGCTGAGGAGGGTAGCGGTTATAGACCAACTGGTAGAAAGTCTAAATTTAACTTATTTTGAGCAGTCTTGATCAAGTCAGGGGGCGTGCTATCCTAAGTAGTCTACTTTTTATTTTTTTTTGCTCTAGGGTGAGTCTGATCGTACACAGTAGCAAGGTGAGCAAAATCTAATTTGGTGTATATCTGAGTAGTAGATAATTGTCGATGGCCTAACAGTTCTTGTACAGCTCTAATATTTTGCGAATTTTGAAGTACCTGGGTCGCAAAACTATGTCTTAATACATGAGGACTCAGATGTCGAGCACATTCGTGTCTAATTGCCCACTGATTGAGATTTTGCTGAATACGCCGACTAGTGATTCGCCTACCAAGGCGGGAAACAAAAAGAGCTTCCTGATGTTTGATCTGTGGGCGTAGCTTTAGATAATCTTTGATAGCTACAACAGACTTACTTGTCAGTGGAATATGTCTAGTTTTTTCTCCTTTCCCTCTCACGGTAACCCAACCAGCATCTAGCTCTATGTCTTTTAAATTGAGAGCCTCTACTTCTGATACACGCAATCCTGAGCCATACATTAGTTCAAACATAGCTTGCTCCCGCTGGACAAAGAAAGGTTCTCTATCTTCTATAGCGTTATAATCAAAGGCTTGGTTTAGCGTCTCGGCATCAACGGCTTTTGGCAGGCGCGCTGGTATTTTAGGGACCTTAAGGTGGGTAAGATAATCCTGATCTGTTAACTTTTGCTCTAACAAGTAACGATTATACTTTCTCCATACACTTACTTTTCTGGAGATAGTGCTAGGGTGACGATTTTGCAAGGACAGTTTTTTTATAGCCCAAGTAAAGTAAGATTTGTCGATAGTTTGACAGGAATCTGTTGTGACGGCAGCTGCGCCTAACAGAAGCTCAAATAACTCCATTAGATCGCGACGATAAGCTTTCTGGGTATGAAGGGACATTCCATTGAACTTTAACTCCTGTAAAAAGGAATTAGCAGCTTGTTTAAATTCATCAATAGTCATTTTTTATTTCCCTAGGGCTGAGCTGTTTTTCAGGAAAGCCATTCAATATATTAGAGGCAATCAAGTAGAGCATCAACAAATAATTTAGGAACATTACATTCAGTTTGCTGAGTAATTTCTTGGAAGCACGTAGGACTAGTTACATTAAGCTCTGTTAGATAACCACCAATAATATCTAGCCCAGCTAAAAAAATACCATCTTCTTTAAGTTGGGGAGATAGGTCTTCGGCAATTTTTTTCTCTCGTTTAGTTAGCTTTTTAGCCACAGCCTTTGCTCCTACGGCTAAGTTAGCCCGTAATTCACCTGGCTTAGGAATACGTGCCAAAGCATAAGGAACCACTTCACCGTTGATAAGCAAAACACGTTTATCCCCAGCTTTAACCTCTGGAAGGTACCGCTGTGCCATAATGGTCCTTGTATCATACTTCATTAAGGATTCTAATATGCTTTGTGTATTATGATCACCTTGAGTTAAATGATAGATTTCCCTGCCTCCCATGCCATCCAGAGGTTTCACAATGATATCGCGTTCTTGTTTTAAAAAATAATAGATATCTTCAGTTCTTGTACTCACCAAGGTAGGGGGTATCCAGCGAGAGAAGTTAAGTATAGCAAGCTTTTCGTTATAATCACGTATGGCCTGTCCACTATTGAACACTTTCACGCCAGAGTGTTCAGCAAGTGTTAAAATTTGTGTGCTATACAGATATTCTAAGTCGAAGGGCGGGTCACTACGCATTAAAATAGCATCAAACTGATTTACTTTGCTTACTTCCTCTCTACCGCCCAAAAACCAGGGTGTAGAAGTGGTATCAACTTGAAAAGGAGTGTGCTTCGCATATACACCATGATTGCGAACTGATAGACCAGAGCTGAGACAATGGGAGAGCTCTAAGCCCCTTGAAGCCAGTTCGACCATGATAGCATAAGTAGTATCCTTATAGGTTATTAGGCTTTCTAGTGGATCTGCAATAATTAGTATGTGCATGTCGTAGTTTAAGCAATAAAAGAACTAGCCAAGCGACTTGATACCCACTGCGTGCTTAATTTCGCAGAGAAAAGGTTGCGCCAAAGCCCTTGCCTTTTCAGCCCCATATTGCAGTATCTCTTCTATTTTCATAGGATGGCTAATTAGTTGATTATATCTTTCGCGCATGGGCTCCAGTTTATTGTCCAATTTTTCAAAAAGTTGTTGTTTTGCTTCTCCCCAAGCTATGCCTTTAGCAAAAGCTTGTCGCATAGTTTCTTGTTCAGCTTCTGACGCAAATACACTATAAAGATTATAGACGGTAGAGTCTATAGTCGATTTAGCTTGTCCAGGCTCAAGGCTGTTGGTCAGGATCTTCATTACTCTTTTGCGTAACTTATTAGGGGGGTCGAATAAAGCAATGGTATTTCCATAGCTTTTAGACATTTTTTGACCATCGATTCCTAAAAGCAAAGGTGTCTGATCATCCACTAGAGCCTCTGGCAAAGAGAAAAGAGGCTGATAACGATGGTTAAAACGGTTCGCTATATCCCTAGTCATCTCTATGTGCTGCAATTGATCTTTCCCTACGGGAACTAAATTTGCATTTAGTAGTAAAATGTCTGCTGCCATCAAAATGGGATAACAGTAGAGCCCCATTTCGATTCTATGATCCTCATCCGTTAAGGACTGCTCAAGGTTTTCTTGTACCGCGGCCTTATAGGCATGGGCTCTATTCATTAATCCCTTAGTACAACAAGTGGTAAGTATCCAGTTGAGTTCAAGAATTTCTGACAAATCTGATTGGCGATAGAAAGTTACTTTTTCATAGTCAAGTCCCGCCGCAAGCCACGTAGCAGCTACTTCAAGGCTAGCTCGCTGAATTATCTGTGGATTCTTGCACTTAATGAGGGCATGGTAATCAGCTATAAAATAGAAAGCATCTACATCCTTCATTTGGCTAGCCATTATAGCAGGGCGAATTGCACCAACGTAGTTACCTAGATGTGGTGCTCCAGTAGGCGTGATACCAGTGAGTATTCTTTTTTTCATGACCTTAAACGCTTGATAGCAGGTAAGCAGATGATTGGGCAACGGATCAGCAACCGTCACCGGGGCCTGGCCATTCTAACATGACTTTCTCAGTACGTGATAGAAGAGGGATTGGAATTCGGCTTGCTGCTATTATCTGCGAGTGATAAGTAATTGTTTTCTTACTGGTAATATTTAAAAAAATTTAAAGCTTGAGCAAGCAGCAGGATACCCGTAGCACTTCCTTGGCACTGAAAATAGGTATACAATGATACTAAGTATCAGTTCCATAGAACGCAAGTGATAGATTGATTTACTTATTTTTAATTCAATTGAAGAGAGGTGTAATATGGCAAGTGATTATGAAAGTAAAAAAAATAAACTAGCTGAAGAACTCAAGAGAATTAAACAGGAATTTTTGGAACTCAAAGAAGCAGGTGGTGAGGCCTTCCAGCGTGATGCGGAGCATTTCGAGGAGACTGCTCTGGATTTCTATAAAAACTTTAAAACGAAAGCTAATGAGGGGCTGGAGGAAGTGAAAAAGAAAGTCCCTGAATACAAGGAGGCGATTCGGGAACAATTTTCAAAAGCTGGAGAGGAGGTCTCCTCTACAGTAAAAAAGAATCCAATTGAGGCGCTTTCAGTGGCTGGTGCTTTAGGGCTGATAGCAGGATTTTTACTAAGTAGGAAATAGGCGTACGGTCTTTACTAAAGTCTTTACTAAATTTGTCATCCTCTTTTTAGGTGGACGGCCATGAGCTCATTCAAGAATGCTTTACATCGGTTTAGATTTTTTAAAGATAACCATGTGGAGATACGTCGGTTATTACTTGTTCGGCTGCAATTAATAGCTGAGTCTTTGATTTCTCTACAAAAGAGAGTATTGATTAGTTTTATCCTGGGAGGGATGGCCGCTACCTTTTTCTTCATGACTATGATGGCTTTGTTTTTTGGAATTGAAACGCTTATTTCTGATATCACATCTAGATTATTATTTTTCTTTAGTTTTTCTGCCTTAATGTTTGTATGTTGTTTATTGGTTGGTGTCTGGGCTTTTCTGCGTTTACGTAGTCCTTTAGAGACAATAGGAGATAGCATCCGAGCTCTGCAGGGAGAATTAACTTTTCTACTTACTGGACTTGATAAGCAGAGAATACTTGAGGACTTAGGGCAGCGTTTTAGTAAGGAGGAGGCGGGTAACTCTGATGAGAACAGCTGAAAAAATAGATGTTTTGGCGACTGAAGCCAAACTTCTGCGTTCCAGATTAGGTTTAGCATATTTAAGAAGTATTAGCGACCAACATGACAGAAGTGGAATAAATAATTATTTCCTTAAAGTAGTTAAAGCGATTGGACGAAATAGGGCATTCCTTAGCAAGCTGGGCTCTCTGTTTCTTTCTGCTTTTCTGACCTCTAAAGCAAGAAAACAGCTGAAGAGAGGTTCGTGGTTAAACAAACTTTATCGGGTATTTTCCTAATACTCTACATTTGCTTTAATTTTATAGAAGCTGGTTTTTCTTATTTGGGAGAATTGGTTGGTTAACCGGCCTTTTCGAGCAACTCAAATCCTTACTAAATTTTATTCCGTGGTGCAACGAGCTTTCTTTCGGGTATGTTACTTTGAAAAAAAGTAATCCGTACGAAAGGAATGTATTTTATTGAGAACTAGTCTACATTTGACCGTTATAGTAACTGCCTCCATGGTACAAGAGGGTGGTGGCTTGTTCTTTAGGATAGGTATTTCTAGTTACTCTAGGGTTAAATTTTTTCTCAGAGCAGTCTTCTTATCAAACGTTAGCCTATACGGTTTGAAAGCTAATTAAATTGAGGCGTGAGGTTAGGTAGATGTTGCCATGTTCATTTAACTTCCAGGAGGTTCTCTATCTTTACTTATTTTCCTATTGCTAGTGTTTAGAGCGAAGTAGCTTGATGGTAGTTAGTATTAACACAAATAGAATCAATAACAAGGGTGCAGCTGCAATGACGGTAGCCGCTTGCAGAATGTTCAAATCACCTTTTAAGATTAGGAAAATACTTGGCATTAAACACAAAGTAGAGGACCAAAACAATCGGTTCCAGCGTGCTGGGCCCTGGGCGACATTCTTTTGCACTACAGAAGCCAGAATATAAGATAAAGAATCAAAACTGGTGACAGTGAAAACAAAGGCCAAGACGGTAAATAACGCAATACTGATATGTGGTAGAGGGAGAGTTGATAGGATAGCAAATATGGCTGCGGTGGGGCTAAGCTGATTTAAGAGCCTGATCACATCCAGTTTGCCTGATAAGTGGAGGTACAAGCCATAATTTCCTAGTATACAAAAAAACAACCAACACCCCAGGCTGCCAAAAAATAGAGTTCCTACTACCATCTCCCGTATGGTTCGTCCACGAGAAATTCTGGCTATAAACATGCCCATTGTAGGAGAAAAGATTAGCCACCATGCCCAATAGAATACGGTCCAGTGTTGGGGGAACAGGGTTTTTTTAAATCCGTACTGGGGGAAGGCTGAGAAAGCTTCATTCCAACTTATCATGCTGGGTAAATAGGTAAGTGAACGCCCTATACTTTCAAATCCTACATTTAAGATAAAGAGTGTGGGACCTACGCAAAGTACAAAAAGTAGAAAAATCAGTGCTAAACAAAAATTAAGCTCTGAAAAAATTTTAATGCCTTTTTGCAGGCCTCTAAAGGCACTATAAGAAAACAGAAGCATTGTAAACAGTAAAACACTTATCTGGCTTAAGGCATTAACTGGCAACGCAAAAACTTGATGTAACCCTTCAGTGATAAGGGGTGAGACGAATCCTAAAGCTGTGGCAGAACCGCATAATACGCCAAAAATAAGTAGAATATCTATGAGGTTACCCAGCCACCTGCTGGTGAAATTTACCCCAAATAAGGGTGTCAGACACTGACTTAGCCTAAAGAAAACTTGACGTTTAACGTGATAAAGATAGGCCATGGGGATAGCAGGGATGAGATAAATGGCCCAAGCCACTGGTCCCCAATGAAAAAGTCCGTATGTAGCTGCCCATTCAATCCCAGCCACAGTATTTGGCATAGCAGAGAAAGGAGGAGACTGGTAATAGTAAGCCCATTCAATTAGCCCCCAGTAGAGTACAGTTCCCCCGATACCTGCACAAAATAACATAGCAGACCAAGAAAGAGTAGAAAATTCTTTTTCCTCTTCCAATGTGCCTAATTTAATATTGCCTACCTGGGAACAGGCAACATAGATAACAAAAGCGAAGGATAAAGCGCCAAAGCCCAAGTAAAATACAGCCAGCCGCTCACTCAGAAACGTACTCAGCCAACCAATCCATTCTTTGGAATGATGAGGATAAAGAATCAGAGGTAAAGTACTTAGTGCTAGAAGAAAAAGGCTACCAAAGAAAACATAGGGGTTGATAAGCTTAAAAGCACGCTGAAACAGGCTATTGTTAATCAATACCTTCCCTTTCTTCTAAGAAGTAAACCGGTCTAGAGGCCTCGTTCAGGAACCAAAAAACTTAGTTATAGGAACCTGCATGTGCAAGCAGTAACAAGGGACAGGAGCCAACTATAGCTTGGGCCAATCTGGAAAGCAACGCACTCTTAAGGACACACTACGCAACAAAAGCACACACCACCTTCATAAATGAAAACCTGTATGAAGGTGGTCTAAGGCATTTCTAAATAAATCCGCCCTTACTGTGATACTTTTTTCAAAACATAGTTTTTATTGGGTTTTGCATCTGGATCTTGACCCAATAACTGAGCAGCATCCTTAGTGATTAGATAGATTTCATTATTGGAGTGCTGATCTAGTTGTATCTTATCATCTCTACTAGTGAGCAGTGAAAACACGCCACTAGTCGTAAAGGTTGAAGGGTGGCCCTTGCCTTTAGTCCCTTGGTAGGTTTCCTTCAAAAAGTATGTTTTGTTATCCTTCAAAATTAGTTGTACTTTGATGCCACTACAATCAGCGCAGGGGTACACACCTTCGTAGGTTCCGGCCCCAGAAAATTTATTAGCAGCAGGAGTAGGAGGGGTAACATCAGCACTACTCTGCCCGGGATCAAATTTATCCTGAGGGGTAGGAGGACTAGAGGGAAAACTTCCGCATCCCGCCAAAACAGCAGTCAACAGTGAAACTGATAAGACTTTTTTCATAAAGACTCCAAGAAAATGATAATGTTTCAGCCACCCCGCTGTGGGAGAAAAGCTTACTCAAGTCTAGCTAGAAAAAATGGCTTTGTAAATGGTTCATTTCTCATATGTAGTTTAGCAAGTAGTAGTAAGTTGGTGTATGATGGTTTGGTATGAGAACTGCAGGCAGATCAGCTGTAGAGTGTAAAACTCATACCTATCGATCAGTTGTTCATATCTAGCGCTCGGTATACACATATCCAAATTCAACTTACATTGAAAGGCATCAACATGAAAGATATTATGGGGTTAGTCAGGTCGCGTTATACCTGTAAAGACTATGACCCTAAAAAAAAAATTCCGAAGGAAACTATAAAAAAGATTGAGGAAATTTTAGTCAATATACCTAGTTCTTCTAACACACAGACAAATCGTTTTTTAATTATTGGAGCTGCAGACCTTAAGGAAAAGGTGGCCTCCTTTTGCTGGGAAGCTAATTATAAGCGTGTTGTCCAAGCTTCACACCTAGTGGTTTTTTGCGGTATGAATGCTTATAGTGAAGCGCACTTTTCCCAAGTTTATCACCAAGAAAAGACAGATGGACGCTTTAATAACACCAAGCAGGAAGAAGATTACTTCAAGATCCGCCGTACTGAACTTTACTTGTCCTTACCTTATGATCAACAGCTTGCGTTAATTGACGCACAAGTTAATATTGCTTTAGGTTTTTTTCTGCTTGCAGTTGAAGGCCTAGGAGTTAATGCTACCCCAATAGGAGGGTTTGTCCGAGGTCAAGTGGACCAATTTTTTAACTTATTTGAAAAAGGTTGGCATTCTGTTTACTTAGTTGCTCTCGGCTATAGCGGTAAAAATGATTTTAATGCTGCACTGACCAAATCACGCCTTAGAACAAAGGATATTATTCAGATCCTTGACTAAACTACTTTGATAAACTGGTCTAAATTGGTAGCAGTTTAGCAGTGATAGGTAAGTGATCTGATAATTTTGACCATGGGCCCTGTGTATGGATGAATGCGTCTACGACCTTTAAATGCCGTACGAAAATTCGATCTAAACTGAGTAGGGGCAGCCTGGCAGGAAAGGTTTTAGGGCTAAAGCCTTGATAGGTGAGGAAGGCTTCTGCTAGGTTGATTTCCTCCAAAGAAAAATGGGATTTTCTATTCCAATCGTTAAAATCCCCCGCTAGAATCACTGGGCTCTCAGGGTCTACAAATTGCTTAAAATAATTAAGTATAGCCATGTATTGTTTCTTTCGTTCTTGTTGTGTCAGATTAAGGTGAGCGCAAAAACATTCGACAGGACGGGGCCACCCGGGGGGTTGGATTTGGCAATGTAGCATACCCCTTCTCTCTAAAGTGTTAGTACTAAGGTTGATATTTTTTTTTGTGACGATAGGCATAGCACTTAGTATGGCGTTTCCATGATGCCGGGTTTTGAAAATAGCATTTTTTCCGTAACTATTATAGTAATCTAAAAAACGAGCGATAATTTCGTCCTGAGGTTCTTTAGGAAACTCCCGTATCTTCTTTATTTTTTTTAGATTTAGACCTTGCACTTCCTGAAGAAAGAGAATACTGGAGTCGAGTTGCTTTAGGGCTTGGGCAAGGCAATTAACTTGCACTCTCCTATTGAATGCAGACATACCTTTGTGTATATTGTAGGACGTGATGGTTAAGAGTTGGTTTTGCATTGTCCGCTCTCGCTAGTCCCATTGGATTGGTAGGGTAGTGTCATTGTGCAATGAAATAGTGCCTGGTGACAAGAGTTCTGACGCAGCGTGTTTCGCTGTATAAGTGCGTGATAATTTTGTGGTTCTCAGCTGGTTCATGCGATTGTTATTTAAAAAAATATATCGAATAGAACAAAAGTTTTTAATTCTACTCTTACTTAGTCTGATTATTTTACCTAGCAGCGTATTTAGCCAAGGTTTGGGTGTAAGTAAGCAGACACAGCAAGAGGATTTACAGTTATTGAGTGAAAAACCAGTTCAGCAAATGCCCTTGGGTAATTTATCAGGGCTTAGTTATTGCCAAAATAAATGGTGGACAATTTCCGATAAAGACGATCGCCATCTTTATCAGTTGAAAGAACTAGGCAACAGTTTTGAAGCCTTGCCCGTTTCCCTTCCACCTATTAGTAATGATCTGGTGGCCAATAAAATAGGTTGGAAGAAGCTTATAATGGCTGAAATCAGTTCTTCGCTGGATTTTGAAGGTTTAGCTTGCGACCGATTTCAACGCTTGTATGTAGTTAGCGAAGCCAATAGCCATGTACTTCAAATAGCTCCTGATTGGGCCAAAGCAAAATGGCTTAAGTTACCGAGTAATTTAATACAAGAGGCTCATAGAGCTAATTTATTAAAACATTTTAACGCTGGCCTCGAGGGTATTGCTGTTAATGAAAATGGTGATCAACTTTGGTTAATTGCTGAACGTGACAATAGAGGTATTTTATTTGCCAAAAAACTAAGTCAGCATTGGACCTGCCCAGCTTCTTGTGTATTACTTTCTGAGAAAAACTGGATTTTTTCTCCTGAAATATTGGGCCATAAGCGGGTAGGCGTTGATTTTTCGGCTGCAGTGTATTTTAAAAATAAACTTTTTACTTTAGAACGTAACGCACATCAAATTTGTCGTCGAGAGGCTATGACTGGTAAACAAGAGAGATGTTGGAGCTTTGAAAAATCTGTTCTGGGAAAACCTGGTAGCCGCTATGGAGATTATCCTTTTGGACAGGCAGAAGCATTGTGGCTAAACAACGAGAACGCTTGGGTTGGCTTAGATAATAATCAGCTAGCTAGGGATAGAGACGGCGAAAAACGACCGCTTATCTACCAATTTAGCGCACCACGACGTGGTTGGTTACAGTAATGAAGACTACTCGACCTAGATTTCAGGATCGATTGACAGGAAAATAATTTTCAAAAAATCCCACAGTAAATTTTAATTAGCTAGCTTAGCCTGAAATAGCTACTACAGGTGACAGGGCAGTTCAGGACAGATTTTGAGATATAAAACCGAAACGCAAAGTTTTTTATCATATTAAGGGGTCTTGCCTGAAAGACGCAACCCAGTGGAGGCGAAATAGTTCCAACTACTTTCGTTAAACTTAGCTATAAAGTTGCCTAGGTTAAGGAGAAAATGGCTATTATTCTATTTAAGCACTACCTTTCAACTTAATAAGGCTAGAAACCATTAAGCTTTAGAAACCATCACACTCAGAAAAATTTAAACAACAAGCTGCTAAAGGAGTTGTAGCTAGATTAGGTAAATTGATTGGTAGTTGATCAATCGAAGGAAACTTACTTTATGAAGCTAAAACTAAGTGTGTATGACAGTTTATGGGCTATGTAGCTACTTGCTTGTCAGAACTTTTGAATAATGAAACATTTCTCAAAAGTCGCTCGCAGCTTACTTTAGCATTAGGTCAAGATATTACTGGCTGCCCAATGGTAACCGATCTCACTAAGGCTCCGCATTTATTAGTGGCAGGTACCACAGGATCAGGCAAATCTGTAGGAGTGAATGCCATGATTTTATCCATTTTATTTAAAGCTGTACCTGAGGAAGTACGTTTGATCATGATCGATCCAAAAATGCTTGAATTAAGCATTTATGAAGATATTCCCCATCTACTAGCTCCAGTGGTTACTGATATGAAGCTAGCAGCAAATGCTTTGATTTGGTGCGTCAATGAAATGGAGAAACGCTATAAGATCATGAGTCAGCTGGGAGTACGTAACATCATTGGTTTCAATCAGAAACTGAAGAACGCTCATGAAGCCAATAGGCCAGTGCCTAATCCCTTTAGCTTTACCCCTGAACAACCAGAATTTTTACAACCATTGCCTTATATTGTAGTCATAGTAGATGAGTTTGCTGACTTAATGATGACCACGGGTAAAAAAATAGAAGAACTTATCGCACGGCTTGCACAAAAAGCTAGGGCAGCTGGTATTCATCTAATATTGGCCACCCAGAGACCATCTGTAGATGTTATTACTGGGCTTATCAAGGCCAACATCCCCGCTAGAATTGCATTCCAAGTTTCAAGTAAGATAGACAGTCGAACCATCATTTTGTTCATAAAAGGCTCAGTTCCATCTAAATTTACAAAAACACAGTCTAGGTTAAGGTGACAAGGGAGACCAATACGAACCCAGTAAGCTAACAGAGCATCCTTTTTAGCACTGCAACTCAGCCTAACCCTTGCCGCCTTCTTATAAGTAGTACTTCAATCCTGTGCCTTATTTTGCCAGTAGTTTACCCAGCCCCCGTTAAGCGTGCAATAACTGGCAATCTATAGCCAAGCATGTCGTGAGTCTTAATATCATCCGGTCCATTAGCTGATACTACCTTTTGTAGACCTGTTCAATTAATGGTTTGAGCATGCATTCTAGCGGAAGAACAGGCGCTAAGAAAGATCAAGCGAATTAGTGCTTAGTATTAGGGCAGCATAGGATTTTTGACTCAACCTTTAAAATTCTGTACGCCTTTTTCTAGTTCTTTCTTAGCCTCTTCGATACCGTCCCAGTTTCTGACTTTTACCCATTTACCTGGCTCTAAGTCTTTGTAATGTTCAAAGAAGTAATGAATTTGTTGCAACAGAGTTTCAGGTAAGTCTGATAAAGTTTGAATGTTTTGATAAGAAGGGTATAGTTTAGTGATCGGTACTGCTATTATTTTCCGATCTAACCCTGATTCATCTTCCATGTCTAAAAGTCCAATGGCTCGAGAGCGTACTAACAGACCAGGGAAAAGAGGATAAGGAGTTATCAATAAAACATCACAGGGATCTCCATCACCTGATAAAGTATTGGGGACAAATCCATAGTTGGTAGGGTAAAACATTGGCGTACTAAGAAAACGATCCAACGCAATAGCCCCGCTGTCTTTATCAATTTCAAACTTTATGGGCGGGGAGTTTGCAGCGATTTCGATGATCACGTTGAAGTCATCTGGAAAACTTTTCCCTGGAGATATAGCTTTAAGGTTCATAAAAAATTTCCTTTAGAGTTTAACCATAAACAGGCGTTTGCTTACAAAGAACTTTAACTTGAGTCGCCAGAAGCGCTAGTCGCTCACTATCTTCAGCATGTTCAAGTACATCGGCAATGAGGTGCCCAAGTTGCTGTGTCATCTCTTGTGTAAACCCGCGGGTGGTAATAGCCGCAGTCCCCAACCGAATACCAGAGGTGATGAATGGTTTCTCTGGGTCATTGGGAATAGCGTTTTTATTGACAGTAATATGGGCTTTACCTAATGCAGATTCAGCCTGCTTTCCAGTAATACCCTTCGAGCGTAAATCGACTAAAAATAGATGGCTTTCAGTTTTGCCTGATACAATCCTCAACCCTCTGCTTTTAAGTGTGTCAGCTAAGGTTTGTGCATTAGCTTTGACTTGTCGAGCATATATCTTAAACTCAGGAGATAGTGCCTCCCTAAAGCAAATAGCTTTAGCTGCTATAACGTGCATAAGAGGCCCACCCTGGAGGCTTGGAAATACAGCAGAATTAAGGATTCTTTCGTGGGTGGAATCTCGGCACAAAATAGTACCACCTCTAGGACCTCTAAGGGTTTTGTGCGTCGTGGTAGTAACAAAATCTGCATAAGGGACAGGATTAGGGTATTCGCCCGCGGCAATCAATCCGGCGTAGTGCGCCATATCAACTAATAAATAGGCGCCCACACGATCAGCAATTTTCCTAAAGCGTTCCCAATCTATAACCAGTGAATAGGCAGAGGCACCTGCTACTAACATTTTGGGTCGATACTGCATCGCCAACTCTTCAACCTGGTCATAGTCTAAAATTTCCTTGTCGTTGAGACCATAGGAAACTGCTTGGTATAGCTTACCAGAAAGATTTACTGTGGCCCCATGAGTTAAGTGCCCACCATGAGCTAGTCCCATCCCTAGTATAGTGTCACCAGGTTTTAATACACTTGTGTAAACAGCCTGATTGGCTTGAGATCCGGAATGCGGCTGAACATTTGCATATTCTGCACCAAAGAGTTGTTTTACACGTTCTAGCGCTATTTGTTCTACTTGGTCAACAAACTCACATCCACCGTAGTAGCGTTTTCCTGGGTAACCTTCCGCATATTTATTGGTTAGCTGGGATCCCTGTGCCAATAGAACAGGCCAACTAACATAGTTCTCAGAAGCAATGAGTTCGATATGATCCTCTTGCCGCAGGTTTTCTCGCTCTATAGCCTTAGCAATTTCTGGATCAGCTTGTAAAATGGTTAGTTTTTTCGAAAACATAGTGTTTGTTTTCCTGGCAAAGAAAAGCCCATAGCTGGATTAGAAAGAGGGATTATAGCAAATTGCTCTTTATCTCATAAAGAAATCTCCTCTATTTAGCCTTAAACTAAGCCAAAATGAAATGCCTACTACTCTGGTATAATTCTCGGTGTTGTCACCAATAGAGATAATACTTATGAAAACACAGGCTGCGGAAACATCACAAGCTGAAAAGAAAAGAAGGGTAGCGCAGGCTGCCTTAAAATGGCTGCCCAATGGGGGCTACTTAGGTATCGGAACAGGATCGACTGTCAATTGCTTTATTGAAGAATTAGCTTCTCATAAAGATAGATTTGAGGGTGTAGTAGCCACTTCAGAGCAAAGTAAACAGCTATTATTGAAATATGGGCTTAGAGTAGTAGAACTGAATGAAGTACAGGATTTACCAGTTTATTTTGATGGAGCAGATGAGGTTAATTCCCTGCTGCAGATGATCAAGGGAGCGGGCGGTGCACTATTAGCTGAAAAAATAGTGGCTTCAGTTTCCAGGCAATTCATTTGTATGGTAGATGACAGCAAGTATGTGCCTCGCCTAGGGAATGTACCAGTTCCTGTGGAAGTTCTGCCCTATGCGAGATCTATGGTTTCAAGAAAAATGGTTAGCTTAGGGGGAAGACCAGAGCTCAGAATTGGTTATGTTACAGAGTCTGGTAACCAGATTATTGATGTTTATGGATTAGAGTTATCAGAACCCTTAGCCATGGAAAACCAGATTAACGAAATACCAGGAGTAGTTGAAAATGGCATATTTGCGAAATATCCTGCTCATCTTCTGCTTATAGCAGACGACGAAAAAGTAGAGTTAAAACGCATAGGTAATTTATAGGGAAAGTATGAGAAGTTATTTGGGTTACGGATTCGTTTTACTACTTTTAGCGATTAGGCCTTTAGGGGCTATGGGTATGATGAAAATACCCGTGAAGCAGACCTATCAATATTCGGCGCAAGTCATGCGAATTGTTGATGGGGATACTATTTATGTGGCGGATAAAAACGGCCTTAAACACAAGTTGCGCTTAGCTAATATCGATGCGCCAGAATTAAGTCAGGCCTATGGAAAGGCTAGTAAAGAATCTTTGGGAAGACTAGCCTATAAAGAAGTTTGGGTTAAAGTTAACTATTTGGACAAGTTCCATAGAGAAGTGGCAGATGTCTTTCTTAAGCAGGAGGATGTTAACTTACAGCAAGTGAAAGGAGGACAAGCGTGGCTATTTACAAGATATGCGCAAGAGAATTTAAAACCGGAACGGTTACAACAATATACTGAGGCAGAGCGCTCAGCTCGCTTTCAAAAGAAGGGGTTATGGAAAAATCCTTCAGCCGTTCCGCCCTGGATTTTTCGTAAAAAAGCGGATGTCAGAGCCTTCTAATGAAAGCTGTGGATTGTTCGGAGCTTTTTAGGCGCTTTGAGTACAATAATCCAGTACCTCGAACAGAACTTAATTATTGCTCTGCATATGAATTGTTGGTAGCAGTGATTCTTTCTGCCCAAGCTACGGATGCTTCGGTTAATAAGGCAACTAGCACACTATTTAAAGTGGTAGATTCACCGGAAAAAATGATTCAACTGGGGGAGAAGGGTCTAGAAAAATATATTCGATCAATAGGGCTATATAGAAATAAAGCTCGTAATCTTATTTTATGTAGTCAAAGACTTGTGGATACATATAACGGACAAGTTCCTCGGTCTCGGGAGGATTTAGAAAGTTTAGCTGGAGTTGGTAGGAAAACCGCTAATGTGGTCCTCAATACCCTGTACGGATTACCCTTTATTGCGGTTGATACCCACGTATTTAGGGTAGCCAATAGGACGGGGTTGGCTAAAGGAAATACAGTTGTGGAAGTTGAGAGGAAGCTAGAAAAGAAGGTACCTACACGCTATTTGACTCACGCTCATCATTGGTTAGTATTGCATGGGCGCTACATTTGTAAAGCACGTAATCCTCTATGTGAAAAATGCTTTATAAATGATTTATGTGATTATTATTCTCAGAGTTGTGCATAACTAAAGGCTGGAGAAAGTAAGTCTGCTAAAAAGAACAATGGGAGAAAGTAGATGAAAATTTCATATATGGCTTTGTTACTATTGCTTGGGATAACAGCATGCTCAGACTCAAAGAATCGGACTACTAAAATCAACCCATTAGAAAATCAAGATATTATTTCGCCCAAACAAAAAATCCCTGAAGTTGACTTTACCCATTTGTTAGATCAGGTGGGGCCTTCCGTAGTAGGAGTAGATTCCTACTATACAAATTCTCCTAGAGACGAATTTTCTAACGACAGAGAAGAGGATTACTCTGATGAAGAGAGTAACAAAGGGTCGGGCATTATTTTAGATCAGGATGGTTATATCATTACAAACATACACGTGGTCAAGGGTAGTAATGCCATCAAGGTTACTTTAATGGACAAACGTGTTTACATGGCTAAAGTAGTTGGTGTAGATCAGCTAACGGATTTAGCTTTACTGAAGATAAAAGCTGATCACCTTGTCCCTATTCGTGTTGGGGATGTTAAAAAGTTGAAAGTAGGGCAATGGGTAGCTGCTTTAGGTGCACCCTTTGGTTTTCAATTTTCTCTTACGTCTGGCATTATTTCCGCGAAAAAAAGAACTATTCCTGAGGATGAAGCTAATATTCCCTTTTTACAAACTGATGCAGCTATTAATCAAGGTAGCTCCGGGG
This sequence comes from Neisseriaceae bacterium, assembly GCA_043842855.1. Taxonomy (GTDB): domain Bacteria; phylum Pseudomonadota; class Gammaproteobacteria; order Burkholderiales; family Neisseriaceae; genus QFNR01. The sequence goes on along the minus strand of JBBPJF010000004.1, from coordinate 57,062 downwards.
GGCCCTTGCTTAATCTTGAGGGTGAAGTGATTGGAGTGAATGCACAAATCTATAGTCGTACTGGAGGATTTGTAGGAATCGCTTTTGCAATCCCTATTGATATAGTGATTAATGTAGCTAATCAATTAAAAACTACTGGAAAGGTGCAGCGTGGTCAACTGGGGGTCAAGGTTGACGGCATGAGCTATGAATTAGCTAAAACCTTTGGTAGACCTAATTCTGACGGGGCACTGGTTTTAGATGTGTTAGGTGGCGCGGCAGGGGAAAAAAAGTTAAAAGTAGGAGATATCATTTTAGTGATCAATGGAGAACCAGTTAAAGGTCCTGAAGATTTACCTAGCATACTTAACCTAATTCCACCAGGTGAAAAAGTAGAAGTTTACTTATGGCGTGCAGGGCACAGCCTAACTATTCAGCTTACCCTTGCACCCAAGGAAGATTTTGATAGAACTAGAGCTGATTTAAGGTTCAATGATAAACAGCCTCAAGTGAATCATGAAGAAGAAGTTCATACTGTAGAGGGGCTGGACCTTGGGTTGAAGAGGGCCAACCAACAGGTTTTGTCATATTATCACTTGAATAGTGGACTTCAAATTGTGAGCATTGGTAGAAAGGCTGAGGGTTTAGGCTTTATGCTGGGAGATATCATTGTTAAAGTGGGGGAAAATGAGATTAGTGACCAAGAGGATTTAGAAGTAGCGCTCAGGCGGCAAAAGAATGTTCCAGTATTTCTGCTTAGAAATAATCAACCAATTTTTATTCCATATACTGGAGCTTTATTTCAGGGAGAACACTAGCGTGAATCGAAGTGAATCATTGGGTCCTATAGTAGCAGATATAGCAGGACTGCATTTGACAGAAGTAGAAAGGCTCCGTTTGAAGCATCCTGCTGTCGGGGGGGTAATTTTATTTACCCGGAATTATCAGTCACAAATGCAGTTAAGGCAATTGGTAGCTGAAATTAAAGCGATAAAGAGCCCTGAACTATTAATTGCAGTTGATCAGGAAGGCGGCAGAATTCAACGCTTCCTTGATGGTGGTTTTACCCCTCTTCCGGCGATGCGACAATTGGGTGACCTATACGATCAACAGGGTGCATCAATTGCTTTGTCGCGTGCTTGGCAAGTTGGGTGGGTCTTAGGTACAGAATTAAGGGCTGTAGGAGTGGATTTTTCTTTTACACCTGTATTGGACCTGGATTGGGGTACAAGCCAAGTTATTGGTGGTCGTAGCTTCCATTCCGCTCCAAAGGTGGTGGTTAAACTAGCTCGTGCTTTTATTAGAGGTTTGAATCAAGCAGGTGTTAAAGCTTGTGGTAAACACTTTCCTGGACATGGTAAAGTGATAGCAGATAGCCATCATACGCTCCCTGAAGATACTCGCAGCTGGGAAGAGATTAAGGATAGCGATTTGTGGGTATTTGAACAATTGATACAAAAAGAATTACTGCCCTCAGTAATGACTGCTCATATACTTTATTCTCAGGTAGACCCTTGTTGGCCTGCTGGTTATTCTGCAGTATGGTTACAATCTATATTGAGACTAAAATTAGCTTTCAAAGGCATTATTTTTTCAGATTCGCTGACTATGAAAGCGGCAGAAGGAGTTGGTGGGATAGTTCAGAGGGTACGTATGGCCAAGGAGGCTGGAGGTGATAGCTACCTCATTTGTAATGAACCTCAATCTCTTGATGAAGTTTTAGATTGCGCTGCTGAATTAGGGATCATAAGAGAGCTAAAAGGTTGGGAATTAATGCGCAGTACGAAGTCGAGTGAAGAAAGTCAAATCCTGATGAATACCTATGCTTTTAAAAAAGCCCAAGCAACCGTTAGAGCAATGGGCTTTGAATATGAGAGAACATCACAAGCTACCTCCATAGGAGAGTAGAAACTCAGGTTAAAGTTTTAATTACGTTCAATAGAAGTTTATGTATAAAAACCCAATTTTAGTCTAACTTAGAACTTGGTCGTACTTATAAAACTTTTCCTCGAGCAGAGGTCGTTGTTTGACCAGTGCATCGAGCTCTTTTAGTTGGTACAGGAGCTCTTTGATGTACGACATAGGCACGGCATTGGGGCCATCTGATTTAGCTTTTTTTGGCTCCGGATGTGTTTCTAGAAATAGCCCCGCTATACCCGCAGCTACAGCTGCCCGAGCTAATAAGGGTACAAATTGTCGTTTCCCTCCCGAACTACTACCTTGTGCACCTGGAAGCTGGACTGAGTGAGTAGCATCAAATACTACGGGGCAATTTGTTTGTCTCATGGTCATAAGACTCCTCATATCTGAGACTAAGTTGTGGTAACCAAAGCTAACGCCCCTCTCGCATACCATAAATAAATCGGGCGTTAGCTTTGCCGCCATAGCAGCTCGCCTAGCCTTTTCTACCACCTGTATCATATCTTCAGGTGCCATAAATTGGGCCTTTTTTAAATTAACAGGTTTTCCACTTTGAGCTACGCAATGTATGAAATTAGTCTGTCTAGCTAAGAAGGCAGGAGTTTGCAGAACATCCACTATTGCCGCAGCGACAGCTACTTCATTCTCACTATGAACGTCTGTTAGTACTGGAACTTGAATTTGTTTTTTTACTTCTGAGAGAATATGTAACCCTTCATCGATTCCAGGCCCTCGAAAAGATTGGTCACTAGATCGATTGGCTTTATCATAACTGGATTTGTAGATAAAAGGTATACTTAGTTCTTGAGTAATTTCCTTGAGATATCCAGCCGTATCAATTGCTAAAGCCTTATTTTCTATCACACAAGGTCCTGCAATTAAGAATAAAGGCTGTTCCAGCCCTACCTCAAATTGACATAACTTCATGATTTTTTTCTCGTGAATAAATTTGATGTTGCAGCGCTGCTTTAAGGAAAGAAATAAAAAGAGGATGGCCATCTCGTGGATTAGAAGTAAATTCAGGATGAAATTGACAGGCAAAAAACCAAGGGTGATTGTCTAGCTCTATAGTTTCCACTAATTTTTCTGGTCCAGTAGAGTAGCCGCTTATCGTTAAACCAGCCTCTTCCAGAACTGAAAGATAACGGTTGTTGACTTCATAGCGGTGTCTGTGACGCTCCTTGATGGTATCACTTTGATAAATACGACGAGCCAAGCTATGAGGTTTCAGTCGACAGACCTGTGCTCCTAGTCGCATGGTGCCTCCTAGTTGACTGGTCTCATTTCTTTTATGGATAGTTCCCTGTAAGTCATGCCATTCATTAGCCAAAGCGATGACAGGATAAGGAGTTTTTGGATCAAACTCTGTAGAATTCGCTTCTATGAGTCCAGCCTGATGTCGTGCGTATTCGATCACGGCAATCTGCATACCTAAGCAGATTCCTAGGAAGGGTATTTTTCGTGCTCTGGCATAAGCTACAGTAGAAATTTTGCCTTCTACTCCTCTGGTACCAAATCCCCCAGGAACTAGTATGGCATCAGCATCTTGTAATATTGTGTCAAGCTGCGTTCTATCTCCATTTTCAATACTTTCACTATCTAAATATTTGATATGCACTTTTGTCTTAGTATGAATGGCAGCGTGTACAAGCGCCTCAGAGAGTGATTTATAAGATTCAGTTAATTCAACATATTTACCCACCATGACAATTTTTACGCTATGTTCAGGGTGATCAATGGCATAGACTATTTTATTCCATTCTGTAAGATCAGCCTCCTGTACGTTGAGTTGCAGCTGTTCGCAAATAATTTTATCAATACCCTGTTCATGCAGCATTTGGGGAATTTTATAGATGGAGTCTGAATCGTAGCAGCTAATAACTGCTTTTTCATCTACATTACAAAATAATGCAATCTTTTGTTGCTCAGGTTGAGGTAGCTTCCTATCCATACGACAGACTAAAAGATCAGGCTGAATACCAATTTCACGCAGCTCTTTAACAGAATGCTGTGTAGGTTTAGTTTTCATCTCTCCTGCAGATGGAATATAGGGTACATAAGATAGATGTACAAAAAGTGTATTATGCCGCCCTAACTGGCTGCGCATTTGGCGAATAGCTTCAAGGAAAGGTAGTGATTCGATGTCTCCGACTGTGCCACCAATCTCTACGATAGCAAGTTGTTTTCCATTGGCGCCATAGTGAATTTTTCGCTTAATTTCATCAGTAATATGAGGAATAACCTGAACGGTTCTGCCTAAGTAATCACCCCGTCTTTCCTTAGTAATGACAGTTTCATATACTTGTCCACTAGTGAAATTATTCTTTTGCTGCATGGTGGAACGAATAAAACGCTCATAGTGGCCGAGATCAAGATCTGTTTCAGCTCCATCTTCAGTTACAAAAACCTCTCCATGTTGGAAAGGACTCATGGTTCCTGGATCCACGTTGATATAAGGATCTAACTTAATGATAGTGACCTTGAGTCCCCTAGATTCTAAAATTGCAGCAATGGAAGCAGCACAAATACCCTTGCCTAGTGAAGAAATTACTCCACCAGTAACGAAAATAAACTTAATCATGAAATTTCTTTAGAGAATAAGGCCCATTCTAACTGATAATCCCCATTCTGTTAATTATGTAGGGATTAGAAAACAGAACTTACTTTTGTTATTTTCTCAATAGTATTACAATGGCACAGGTTTAGCTAGCTAGTAGCTGGGAGGGGTATGGGTGTATGGCAGATATCAGCAGTATTCCAGAGGTAATCGGGTCCATTAAAGATGGAAAGATCGTTATCTTAGTGGATGATGCCAATCGCGAGAATGAAGGTGATTTGGTAATGGCTGCAGAGAAAGTCACCCCAGAGGCTATTAATTTTATGGTGACCCATGGAAGAGGGCTGGTATGCATGCCTCTGGCCCCTAGCATAGTTGACCAGTTGGCCTTGCCGTTGATGACTCAATGTAATTGTTCTAAGCATCACACCAATTTTACTGTTTCTATCGAGGCAAAAGAAGGAGTTACCACAGGTATTTCTACGTACGATAGAGCAGCCACGATACTGGCAGCTATCAACCCCTTGGCTTCTGCGGATGATCTCGTCCAACCAGGTCATATATTTCCGCTAAGAGCAGCCTCTAACGGTGTTTTGGAAAGGCCCGGACATACAGAAGCTGGGGTAGACCTGGCAGTTTTAGCGGGGTTTAGGCCAGGAGCTGTGATTTGTGAAATTTTAAAGGAGGATGGGACTATGGCCCGTATGCCTGATCTACTGGAATTTGCGAAAAAGTTTAAGCTTCACTTGGCTACTATCGCAGATTTAATTACTTACCGTAACTCTTTGGTTTAAATAGATTTGTTTGATATCAATTCTGCGGAGGTGCGGCGTTTTTTTGCTAAGGTGTGGGCCCGCCGCTTTGATCTTCACCTTTCTCCCATGGAGCAGAAAGTACTGAAAATTATTTCTGCTCACCCTGAGTATTATAGTTATTTGGAGGAAGTAGAGAAGTATATTGAGCGGGTGTGGACTGGCTCGGAGGCGCAGTCTAATCCCTTCTTACACATTTCTTTACATTTATCCTTGCAAGAGCAGATTTCTATCGATCAGCCACCCGGGATTGCCCTCATCCACACGCGTTTGATCGAGCGAACTGGAGGCTGGCATGCCGCTGAGCATAAGATGATGGATGCGTTGACTGACATGATCTGGAAGGCGCAACTCCATGGAAGAGGTTTCGACGTCAATGAATACATCACCACCCTTAGAAAGCTTATACAGCTTGGGCCAGAAGAAAACCCGCGGTTAAATCCACACGAGGTTGGTTAGAGCACTTTGGAGATACATTCAACTGACTTCGTCCATCCAGGCCTGTTGTATTGCTTCCAATACTCTTTCTCCACAATAATCAGGATTATCGGTAAATTCAGGCAACGTCAGCACCCAGCTGCGCAGCTGGCTAAAACGAACCTGCTGGGGATCAACCTCTGGATAATGTTCTGCCAAGAGCGCTGCAATCTCTCGATAGTCAGTCCACCTCATTATTTGGGTAACTCCACATTCCTAGATAAGGTTAGACACAGCACCCCGAAAATAACTAGCCCAAGTCCGATAAAGGCGAGAGCGTCAAACCGCTCTTGATAGAAAAATTTATCAAGGCAAGTCATACTAAGGATGCCTAAACCACACCAAATAGCGTAAGCCATACTGACTGAAATACCTCTCAAAGCAAACCCAAACAGTATAAAACTAGCTACATATGCTAGTGTAACTAGAGGTGCATAGACGAGGTGTTGGAAATTAGCAGTTAACTTTAACAAAAGTGTACCCATCACCTCAAAAAGAATAGCAAGAGCAAGCAGAATATAATATTTTGACATACAATGGGCCAAAACTATGCTTGTCCCTATCATAGGATACTTTGTGCTGCCCTGTCAAACCAGTGTATCCAGGGGTCTTTCGTTGAACAACCAATTTAGGAATTGAACGCGTGTACTCAAAAAAAGAATCTGTAGAAAGCTTAGAAACCAAGCATCCCAATGATATCGCAGAAAAACTAGCAGAATTAGAACCCAAAGACAGGCTGCTGGCTTTCTATAATCTGCCAAAAAACGTCAAGATAGAAGTATTTAGTTATTTAAACTCTACTTTACAAAGGAACATTATCAAAGCATTAGGAGAGCAAGATACTAAAGAGCTTCTTAATAGGATGGCTCCGGATGATAGAACAGACTTTTTTCTAGATCTTCCTGATGAGTTGATCAAAGAAACAATCAATTTATTAGATGAGCGACAAAGAGGTGTGGCACTTAAGTTGCTAGGTTATCCAGAGAATTCTGTAGCCAGACTCATGACACCCTACTACATTCGTGTAAAAACTGATTGGACAGTGAGTCGTGTATTGGACCACATTAAACGCCACGGAAAGATTGCCGAAACATTAAATATGATCTATGTGGTCGATAACAATCATGTGTTATTGGATGATATACCTATTGGGAATATTCTCATGGCAGATCCAAATAGCTTGGTAGCAGATTTATGTGATTACAATTTTGAAGCACTTACCAGCACTATGTCTCAAGAGGCTGGGGCTCAGGTGTTCAAAAAGTATGATCTTTCTGCTTTACCAGTAGTAACTAAAGCAGGCGTTCTAGTAGGAATTGTCACTTCTGACGATATCATAGACGTCCTAACTGAGGAAATGACTGAAGATATCCAGAAATTTGGTGGAGTAGGCGCTTTAGATACATCTTATTCAACTATTTCTTTGTTTGAATTGTATAAAAAACGGGCTGGTTGGCTGGTAGTACTTTTTATAGGTGAGATGTTAACCGCAAGCGCAATGGGTTATTTTGAACATCAGTTGGAAAAGGCCATTATCCTTGCTTTGTTTATCCCCCTAATTATTTCAAGTGGTGGAAATACTGGTTCTCAAGCTACTACTTTGATTGTACGAGCTTTAGCCTTGCAAGAAATTAAACTGAAGGATTGGACTAAAATTTTACGTCGAGAAATTGCAATGGGATTAATGCTGGGTCTCACCCTGGCTATAATTGGGTTTTTCCGGGTTGAACTTTGGCAATGGCTGGGATGGTTTAACTATGGAATACATACCATTCGTGTAGCGTTTACCGTAGCTTTTTCTCTTATAGGCGTAGCTTTATGGGGTACGGTTTCTGGCGCTATGATTCCTTTTGTTCTAAAACTACTTAAACTTGACCCTGCTACTTCTTCTGCCCCTTTTGTCGCTACTTTAGTGGATGTTACTGGACTTGTAATTTATTTTTTAGTTGCTATGGTAGTTTTGTCAGGGACTTTATTATGAAACTTAGGAAAGAACCCCTGAACAGTAGAGCGTTCCTTCCTTGAGCCAAGCTAATGCGCCTGATTTTCTAGTTGCTGTTGATACATTGCTTCAAAGTTAATAGGAGCTAGATAGATGGGAGGGAAACCTGCTGAATTAATTGTGTGAGAGACTATCTCCCGAAGGTAGGGAAACAAAATGGATGGACAGGTAACCTTTAAAAGGTACTCGATAGTTTGATCATCGATATTTTCCATCCTAAAAATACCACTTTGGGAGGCCTCACATAAGAAAATCACTGTGTTACTATCTTTGGCGGTGACCGTCGTGGTGATGGTGCTCTCATAAAAATGATCTTTAACCACTTGAGAACTGAGGTTGAATTTAATATCGATTTCTGGCTGAAGATTTTCAAAGAATACCCCGGGTACTCTAGGTGACTCCATAGAGAGGTTCTTGATAAAAATATTTTCTATGCTAAATACTCTTTCTTCCGAAGCCTGAGTTTCTGTATCTGTAGTAGCCATAACACTCCTCTATGTTTGTTAAAGATGTTTAAATGGAGCCGATTATAACAGTTTATTTTATTTTTTGAGCTGGATACCCTTAGGTATCGTAGGGGTCTACATCAATAGACCATTTAACCTGACGGTAGCGTGACTGTAAAACTAAAATTTTCCCTAGAGCAACTTTAGCTAATTGATGTAAGGGGATCCTTTGATTTGAAATCAAATAAAGGATAGATCGTTCTAAATTGGCAAGTTTAATTCTGTTCATTGGAACTGGGCCGACAATTTTGACTGTAGGTGGCGGAAGGAGTGCTTGTTTTATTTCTTTTAAAAATTGTTCTGCAGTAAGGTAGTGAAGATGCTGTGCTTTAACAGCGATGTAGTGGTATTGCGGAGGAAATTCAAATACTAGTCTTTCCTTTAATTGTTGTTGTGCAAATCGTGGATAATCCTGTTTCTGTAAGGATTGAAATAGATTGTGTTCAATAAACTGACTTTGGATCAATACCTTACTTCGGTTAATATGCCTACCTGGCCGTCCTGCCACCTGCATTAGTTCACTGAATAGTTTTTCTGTAGCTCGGTAGTCAGCACTGAACAAACTACTATCTGCGTTGAGAACCACTACCAGACTGAGTTGCTTAAAATCGTGCCCCTTAGCTAAAATCTGCGTTCCAACCAGGATATCTACCCGATTGGCTAAAATCTCCTCGTAGATAACCTGCCATTCCTTTGGGCTAGATATAGTATCGCTATCAACACGGACAATTCGAGCCGACGGGAAACGTTCATGTAGGCTTTCTTTAATTCTTTCAGTACCCCAACCAAGCGGCGTAAGCTCTTGATGTCCACAACTAGGGCAAAACTCTGGTACTGTACGTTTATAGTCGCAATGATGACACCGCAAAACTTTCTGTTGTTGGTGATAAACCAGCTTAGTACTACAGTATTCACATGTAAAGCTGTATCCACATTCAAAACATACGATAGCAGGAGCGTAGCCACGGCGGTTTAAATAGACCAAGACTAATTTTTTTTGTTCGATTTCTTGTTTAATACTTTCCCATATATAGGGATGGCAGCCATTGAACAATTTTATATGCTGGGTAGAGATTAATTCTACCTGTGGGCTACTTGCTTCTTTAACTGCTCTATGAGGAAGCGTGAGCAATTCGTACTGTCCTCGGGTTGCCTGATACCAAGTGCCTAAACTAGGGGTAGCTGAACCTAAAACGACAGGGCATTGGTTATATTGAGCTCTCCAGACTGCAAGATCGCGTGCCTGATAGCGTAATTCATTATTCTGTTTAAAAGATTCATCATGTTCTTCATCTACTATAATTAAACCTAAGTGGAGTATCGGAGTAAAAATAGCTAATCGTGTGCCAATAATAACCTGGCTATTACCTTTAGCTGCATTAAGGTAGTTTTCTAGCCGTTTTGACTGAGGTACTTGACTATGCAGTACAGCAATGGAGATTTCAGGAAATATTTCTTGGAGACGTACTAGGAATTGGGGTGCAAGATTAATAATAGGCAGAAGAATTAATACCTGCTTTTTTTGTTGAAGCACCGCTTGGATAAGGTGAAAGTAAACCTCAGTTTTTCCACTACCAGTTACTCCAAATAGAAGAAAAGCTCGAAAATGATGTAGCTGCTTAAGTATAGTTTGACTTGCCTTTTTTTGTTGTGTATTGAGTTCCTTAAGTTGACGTTGCTCATGGTGATAAAGTTCAGATATGCTTCGGGAGGTAACGAGTCCATCCTCCTGATACTTTTTTAGGTAAAAAGAAGCTCGAGGATGGAGATGTTTAGCTTCTGTAAGTGAAATCCAACCTGTTTTCAGTGCATCTAATAGGGCCTGTAAATTAGCATTGCGTGGGGCTGGTTGTTTGCTGGTCTCTGCCCAATGATAAAACTGAGTGGGTGTCTTGCATTCCTTAATTGGCTTAGGGCGTTTGAGTGCTACAGGCAAAGTTTGAAAGAAAGTTTGGCCAATGGGATAAAGATAATAACTAGAAGTAAATTGAATCAGATCGATCCACTCTTGAGGGAAGCATAGGGGATCTTGCAGAACCAGTTCAATTGATTTGATAGGTTTACTAATGTTAGGAGGTTTTTTTTTATGGGAAATGACAATACCCACTAATTTTTTTCTAGCAAAAGGGACAAGTACTCGGCTCCCTACACTAATAGGTTCGTGGTATTGGTAAGTAAATAGTTGATATAACGGTTTATCAACCGCCACTTCAAAAAAAAATGGGGCTACGTCTTTAGCGCACATCAGTGAATTGGTTGAAAGGTTGAATTTCTTGTCCTATAAACTCTTCTATAGACATTTGTAGTTTATGGGTTGCGGGAGATAATAAATTATATAGTGCCTCACCACAAGCATCTTTCTGAAGCGGATGGGCTGGCATAATGAAAGATTCCCACAAGTTTTGCAGGAAAATATCCTTAGCTGGACGAGCAAGAAACCAATGCCTGTGGTATTTTTTAACATAACCTAAAGTTTGTAATTGCTCTAATAGGTTTCCTAAATCATCATAGCCCATATTAACGGCATACCTTATAGATTGGATTTTAGCGCCAGCAGTTGAAGACGAAGCTAAATAACTGAGTATACGGACTGCATCTTCGAATGGATTACTTTTGGGTAGAGGGCGCATAAAGGCGTTATCAGTTAGGTGCGAAAGGCTAGCTGTAAATAAAGCTCCTGCCAGTAGAACTCCCCATAGCAGGTAAATATAGAAAATAAACAGAGGTATAGAAGCAAAAGCTCCATAAATAAGTTCATACTGATTGAAATAGGTCACATACAGAGAAAAAAGTTTTTTAATAGTGGCTATAGCGGAAGCCGTCACTAAAGCACCCAGTATGGCATCTCGATTAGGCACATAGCGATAGGGTACGATTTTAAAAATAAAAAAAATAACTATTGTGTATACTACAATAGAAATCAGCAAATAGCTTATGTGTGACAGTACCGGGAAAAGTACTGAAAGTTCTAGGGCTTTAAAGTAAAAATTCCAAAAATAAGAAAGTGCGACTAGGCTTAAAGGTCCAATTAAAATAACGAGGATATAACTCAATAAGCGTAGAAAGAAGGGCCTTGGTGTGACTACTTGCCATATTTTATTAAAAGAGAATTCAACAGTAGCCATTAAAAAAGTTGCAGCCATAAAAAGAATGACAGCCCCTATTAAGGATAGGTTAGCTATTTTAGAAGGGATGGTTTGTAGGTAGTCTGTGATTGCATGGAAAGCCTCAGAATCGAGGAACACCGAGGTATAGTTTAATAGCTGTGCCGTATATAGTTCAAAGGATGCGGTTTTGCTGAATAGATAGATGAGAAACAAAAGTGTAGGCACAATTGCCATTAATGTGCTCAATGTCAAGCTAGCAGCTGCATAGGCGATTTCAAACTGGCGAAAGCGTTCCAATAAAAAATATAGGAACCTCCTAATTTGATGGTAACGCCATGAGGGGAAAAAAAATCGAGACGACATAAATCCCAATCCTCAAGATGCTAGAATAGCGTCCATTGTAAACAAAAAACCTCTTGCTGTAAGGTCTGTTTCTATAAGCTAGCTTGTTATTAGATACGTTAAAAAAAGTGTTAGGTAATAATTCACGAGTAAGTATTTATGCCTTCAGATAAATTTCAAAGTTTTCCTAGCGTGACCAACCAGGGTTTATTGCTGTCACATTTAGAAACATTGCCTATATGTATGGACACAATTAAAACATATGGGACTGCGCTTGTGCTCACAGCAGATGCTCCTGAAGCTAAGCGACTTGTTTCTGCATGGCAATTTTTTAAACCTCAACAAAAAGTACTCTATTTTCCTGATTGGGAGCTTTTACCGTATGAACGCTTTTCTCCACATCATGAATTAATTTCCGAGAGGTTGCTAGTACTATGGCAATTATTGAACCAACAGGTTGATGTGATTATTACGCCTGTAGCCACCGCCATGCAAAGGCTACCACCAGTTTCTTTTATCATGGGATCTACCGTTGATCTCAAAGTTGGGCAGACACTTAACTTATCCTTATTCAGAGAGAATTTAGTAGAAAATGGTTACCATCATGTTAATCAGGTACTTTCCCCACGAGAATTTTCTATTCGAGGCGGACTGGTCGACCTTTTTCCCATGGGGTCGGAAGAACCCTATCGCATAGAATTATTTGATGAAGAAATAGAAAGTATTCACACTTTCAACCCCCTAAATCAGCGGACAGTAGAAAGGGTGGTTGCCATTCGATTGCTTCCTGCATATGAATTTCCTACAGACACTAAGAGTGTTGGGTTATTTAAAAAGCAGCTACTTAGAGATAGACCAATAGAGACCAAACAGTCAGTCATTTACCAGAATGTTTCTAAAGGAATTTTTGGTAATGGAATAGAGTTTTACTTTCCACTTTTTTTTGAGCAAGAACCTAGTACCCTTTTAGACTATCTACCTAGTCAGACACTGATTATACAGTCACCTACAGTTTTAAAGGCTGCACATCTATTTGCTGCTGAAGTGCAATCAAGATTTAAGCTGGCTAGCACAGACAAAGCCTACCCACCCTTGCTACCAAAACAGCTTTACCTGGATACGAATGAATTAGAAAAGTGCTTAAGTTCCTTCTCCCATTTAGTACTAGAATTTCAGATGAAACAAAGTACGCAATTACCTAATGTGAGTGTGGATAGAAAATTGGCGGACCCCTTAAGCTCGCTTAAAAAATTTATTCAGGCATATTCTGGAAGGGTACTGCTACTAGCAGATAGTCTAGGCCGTAGTGAAATTATTTTTTATTTATTGCAGCAAAATGGCCTGGAGGTTGAACGCTTACAGAATTGGGATCAGTTTTTAAAGTCGGAAGTTTCCTTAGCCATGGTGGTAGCACCTGAATTTAACAGAGGATTTATTCTCAGTGAATTACAGGTAGCGCTTATCACCGAGTCTGACCTTTACCAAAATAATAGTCGTAGGATACACAAGAAAGGTAAGTATCAACATCTTAATCACGGCAATTTTATAGATTTAGCAGAAATTAATGTAGGAGATCTAGTTGTCCATGAACAGCATGGAATAGGACTTTATAAAGGTCTAATACACCTAGAGGTAGACGAATGCATTGAGGAATTTATGCTTCTAGAGTATCAGCATGAAGCGCAACTCTATGTGCCTGTGTCTCAATTAAATCTAATCAGTCGCTACAGTGGCCAGAGAATTGAAACAGTTGTCTTACATACTTTGGGAGAAGCGCAGTGGAAACGGCAAAAACAAAAGGCCATGAAGAAAGCTTACGATACTGCAGCCCACTTATTAGATTTATATGCAAGGCGCCAGTTGGAAAATGGAGTTGCTTATCCTATAGACCAAGTCAACTATGAACTTTTTGTAGATGGTTTTGAATATGAAGAAACTGAAGATCAGGCAAAGGCTATTGAGGAAGTTTTAAAAGATTTAGCTAGTCAGAAGCCTATGGATCGACTAGTTTGTGGTGATGTGGGTTTTGGAAAGACTGAAGTTGCCCTAAGAGCAGCGTTTACGGTAGCAATGGCAGGGAAACAGGTAGCATTATTAGCACCTACAACACTATTGGTAGAGCAACATACTGAAACTTTCTTAAGTCGTTTTGCGAATTTTCCAGTAAAAATTGAAGCAATCTCTCGTTTTTCAGGTGCTCGACGTGCTAAAGAAGTGCTGGCAGCACTAAAAAATGGAGAGGTAGATATTGTCATAGGAACACACAAGCTATTACAACCAGAAGTGCAGTTTAAGGATCTAGGGTTATTGATCATTGATGAAGAGCACCGATTCGGTGTGAGACAGAAAGAGGAATTAAAAAAATATCGTGTCCGGGTAGATGTTTTAACCATGACTGCCACCCCGATTCCAAGAACTCTTTGTATGGCACTAGAAAATTTACGAGACTTTTCCTTAATCAGTACTGCACCTGAGAAACGCTTAGCAGTAAAGACACTTTTGCAACCTTTTTCAGAAGCTGTGATCCAAGAGGCTATTCTTCGAGAACTGAGAAGAGATGGACAGGTCTTTTTTTTGCATAATGATGTATCGACCATTGAAACCATGAGGGAACAGTTAAATACTTTATTACCTCAGGTCAGAATCTGTGTAGCACACGGCCAGATGCAAGAAAAAGAATTAGAACAGGTAATGCGTTCTTTTCTGCGTCATGAGTACGATTTAATGATTTGTTCCACAATAATTGAGACAGGGATTGATATACCTAATGCTAATACCATTCTCATCAATAGGGCTGATAAGTTTGGGATCGCCCAATTGCATCAGTTACGTGGCAGAGTAGGGCGTTCTTATCATCAGGCCTATGCTTATCTACTTACGCCAGAATTTATAAGCTCAGAAGCTCAGAAAAGATTAGAAGCCATTCAGAAGGCCAATGACTTAGGAGCGGGTTTTCTGCTTGCTATGCAGGATTTAGAAATTAGAGGCTCAGGAGAGATTTTAGGAGATGAACAATCAGGAGAAATTATCAAAGTAGGCCTCAATTTATATGGAGACATGTTACATCGAGCTGTCAAGGCACTGCGTGAAGGGAAAAAATTAGATATTAACGAGCCATTAGGAATTAGCACTGAAATTAAACTATATCAGCCAGTATTATTACCAGAGGAGTACTGCCCAGATATCCATGAACGCTTGATATTGTACAAACGTTTAGCTCAAGCTGAGAACCAAAAACAATTGGATGAATTGCTAGAGGAATTAATCGATCGTTTTGGATTATTACCATTACCTGCCAAATTACTTTGGAATAGCCACCACTTGCGCTTAATGGCCCAGGAAATAGGGGTTCGTTCTATTGATGCTACTGAAGAACAGATTAGCCTTTGGTTTAAAGATAATGCTACAGTAGATGGGAAAAAACTTATAGAGTTGATTCAGGCTAATCCTAAACTCTTTACCCTTAAAGGGGGTCAAAGGCTCATCATGCACATTAAAGAAGAGCAAGTCGAAAATAGAGTCAAAGTGATCGAGGAACTGTTACTTAAATTAAGGTAGTTTCTTTGGATGTTTAGGCTACTGAGATAGAAGCAATATGTTACTTGTGAGTAGTGAGCCTATTTTAGGAGCTTATGTGCTTTTTTAGTGTGGAATAGTTTTGCATGAGGGCGTGGCCTCGAACGTGTACCAAAATGCAAAGCATAAGAAAATCTTGTAGAATCAGCTAAGCTCCCTTACTAGGCTATGACTCGTTTCTGCTGGATAGGTTCTATGAATTCTTTGCTTCGATTACTAAATATTTTCTCTGTTATCAGGCGCTATGGGTTAGCAGATCTTCTGCGATCTCAGTACAAGTTGGGAGTTATACGTTACTTTTTCGTTTCTCCTGGACAAAGTTCTAATCCATTAATGGATTATCCTTTGCCTAAAAGGCTTCGGCTTGCTTTGGAAGAATTAGGACCTATCTTCGTTAAGTTTGGTCAGTTGCTCTCTACTAGACCAGATATTTTTCCTAAAAGTTATATAGAAGAATTAGCTCTACTGCAAAATCAGGTGGTTCCTTTTGATGGTGGAATTGCTAAGCAGCAGATAGAAAAAGACTTTAAGCGGTCAATTGAAGAAATTTATTATGAGTTTGAAACAGTACCTGTTGCTAGTGCTTCTGTAGCTCAGGTCCATCGGGCTTATTTGAGAAATAAAGATCAAACCCGTGGGGCTAAGGTCGCTGTTAAAGTAATTCGCCCCCATATCAAGAACCTTATCCGCAGAGATATTCAACTGTTAGAAGGTATTTTTCGCTGTCTAGAATGGCTATCGGGTGAGGCACGTCGCCTTAGACTTAGGGAAGTACTAATTGAGTTTAAAAAATATTTAAGAGATGAAATTAATTTACTCAATGAGGCTTCTAATGGCAGTTTGTTGTATCGTCAATTTCTTGGTAGCTCTATGTTACAAGTTCCTGAGATTTATTTTGACTACTGCACGCGGAATATTTTGACACTGGAGTGGATGGATGGGGTTCCTGTGTCAAACATAGAAGAATTAAAACGTCAACAGATTGATTTGCAAAGACTATCTGAATTTGGAGTAGAAATTTTTCTCACACAGGTTTTTAATCATGGATTTTTTCACGCTGACATGCATCCAGGAAATATATTGGTGGCCCAGGACGGGCGGTATATAGCATTAGATTTTGGTATTTTTGGCTCTTTAACGGAGCATGACAAGCGTTATTTAGCTATTAATTTCCTAGCCTTTTTTAACCGAGATTATTATAGAGTGGCTGAAGCGCATATTGAGTCGGGTTGGGCTCCAGCGGGCACACGTGTAGATGAATTAGAAGCAGCAATTAGATACGTATGTGAACCTGTTTTTAATCAGCCTCTAGCTAGAATTTCTTTTGGTTTGATT
This sequence comes from Neisseriaceae bacterium, assembly GCA_043842855.1. Taxonomy (GTDB): domain Bacteria; phylum Pseudomonadota; class Gammaproteobacteria; order Burkholderiales; family Neisseriaceae; genus QFNR01. The sequence continues at coordinate 40,449 of JBBPJF010000004.1, read as the reverse complement.
TTATTGCGACTGTTTGAAGTTAGCCGGCAGTTTAATATTGTCGTACAACCCCAATTAGTTTTATTGCAGAAAACTTTATTAAATGTAGAAGGTCTGGGGCGACAATTAAATCCTGATTTAGATTTATGGGCTATTGGTAAGCCTTTCTTTGTTAGCTGGACTAAAAAGCAGCTGGGCATAGAGGCATTTTGGAAAAACCTTAAAAAAGAATCTAGTACCTGGTCTCGTGTTTTACCAGCCCTACCAAGAAAACTGGAGGCATGGTTTGAAGCCAATACCCCCGCTAAAGATCAGCGTTTGTTAGAATTAAGACAGCTGAATCGAATTCTGCGCTATTGCGCTGTGGTACTATCATCGATCTTAGCGCTGGACTTACTGCGTTGGTGGCATAGGTAGTCAGCTAAAAGGCGAGAAGGCAAAAACGCTTTTAGCACGCTGGTCAAACTGGTCACATCAATCTTTAGCCAACAAATACCTCCGTATTTGAAATCTATTTCAGATGTTTTTCTGAGAGAATGCGTTCCTGGGAAAAGTAGAAGGTAAACTAGTTCCGAAAGCCAGGGTTGGTGTCCTACAATGACTAATTGGTTTGTAGAAGATACCTTTAATATTTCTGGCAAGATGGACCGTGCAGAAGCACCTGGATTGAGAAAAGCATGAACCTGTCTGGAACGCCCTTCGAGGTATGAGGCGGTTTCCTGTGCACGCAACGCCTCTGAAGTCCAAACTAGGTAAGGCCCTGCAAAACGATGGCAGATCCAATTACTCATGCACTTTGCTTGCTGATGTCCCTCTGCTGTCAAGGGACGCTTTAGATCGTTGGTACTCAGCTCCGCCTCTGCATGGCGCCATAGGATTAAATCCATCACATATACTCTTGACTATAAAAAGTTCACCTCCAGGTTGATTCTCTCATTCTACAGTAAAAATTTAACTTCCCTTTATTCATGCTAAAAGTTTTTCTGTTATGATGGCCAGTCTTTCTGAATCGTTTTGTATAAAAATGAGGTCATTGTTATTACTAAGCGTTCCTAAGAGGTTATTACTAATTTCTCCTCTGTTGTTCCTTATTGGGTTCAGCCTACGGTGCTGCGGAGTCTAGAATGTCCGGCCTGATTTTAGAACATATTTCTGTTGTTTATAAAGAAAAGTGTGTTTTGCAAGATATAACTGTTACTTTTAATTCAGGGGAGAAGTGGGCCATTTATGGTCCTAATGGTGCAGGTAAATCTACTTTACTAAAAGCTATCATGGGGTTGATACCCTATCAGCAGGGTGAGGTAAAATTAGAAAACATAACCATGAGCAGGCTTGTCTACTTACCACAGTTGATTGAGCTTAACTTCGCTCAACCTCTTAGTGTATTTGAGTTAGTAGCTTTAGGCTTGTGGCATGAGATCGCTACTTTTAAGGGAATTAACTTAAAGCAGCGAGCTCGGGTAGAAGAAGCTTTGGATCAGGTAGGATTAATAGGGCTAAAAAATAGACCCATTGAAGGGCTGTCATCTGGCCAACTACAGCGTGCCCTGTTTGCTAGAGCTTTGGTACAAGAAGCAGATTACTTCTTACTTGATGAACCCTTTACAGCAGTGGATGAGGAGACCATCCAACGTTGGTTGGCGCTGTTTAATGTCCTCCAAAGTGAAGGAAAGACTATTATTGCAGTTATCCATGATAATAGTCTTATTAGGAACCACTTTTCTCAGGTTTTAGTTTTAGAGCAAAGTGTCAAGTATCTAGGTCCTACTGTGTCGATGCCATCTTATCTAGGGTAATGAAAATGTTGTACTACTACCTGGTCCAGCCTTTTGCAGACTATCATTTCATGAGGATTGCCCTATTAGCCATTATTTATCAGAGTATTTCTGTTGCTCCCATCGGACTGTTCTTAGTCATGCGGCGCATGAGCTTAATGGGAGATGCTTTAAGTCATGCCATTTTGCCAGGAGTAGCTATCAGTTTTTTGATAGCAGGGTTTAACCCAGTGCTTATGAGTATAGGTGGGCTGCTGACTGGTTGCATAATGATGTATGCCTCTCGTGTAGCTACTGAAAAAACTCATTTACAGGAGGATGCTAATTTTGCAGGATTTTATTTAACTTGTTTAGCTGTAGGGGTCATTTTAGTTAGTCGTTATGGTTCTAATACTGAGTTGTTGAATTTTCTATTTGGGTCCTTGTTTCAGATCAATTTTGCTGGCCTCGCTTGGATTGCTGCTACGGCGAGTCTGACACTGGTTATACTGATGATTATTTATAGACCCTTGTATGTCGAGAGTTTAGAAGTAAATTTTCTTTCCCGATTTCAAATGAAGTCTCGGCTTATCGTCCTTATTTTTCAAACGCTCACTGTTTTTAATTTGGTTAGTGGGTTTCAAACGTTAGGTACTTTACTTTCAGTAGGACTAATGATGATCCCTGCAATTAGCGCGAAGCTATGGTTTTCAAGGATGGAAACCCTTCTAGCCGGCACATTCTGTTTTGCTCTTCTCAGTGGTATAATCGGCCTACTTTTATCCTACCACTTTGATTTACCTTCTGGCGCAATGATTATCCTTTGTGCTGGGCTTTTTTATTTAACTTCTCTTTTTCTTGCGCCACATTCATGGGTTAAGGGGAGGGGGTTAACAAAGTAGTTTAGTTGTTATGTGTTGGAGCTTCATCAAAATGAATCGTTTACTGTTCAAAGCAGTTTTACTGCTCTTCTTCGCTAATGGTACAGTCCAGGGGAGAACCCTACAAGTAGTCACTAGTTTTAGTGTCTTTGGTGATTGGGTGAAGGCCATAGGAGGACAGCAAGTAAGTGTTCAAAATTTGGTAGGACCTGATGAGGATTTACATCACTATAGCTTAAAAGCTGGGGATATGGTCAAATTAAACAGAGCTGATCTCATTATTGCTCAGGGACTGCATCTTGAACCACAGCCTCTTACCAATGCGCTAAGAACACAAAATTCTAAGCTACTATGGCTAGAGCGGGCTTATCCGCGCGAAAAGTTACTGGCTTTTAGTTCTGTCAAGCAAGGTATGATGGTTGCTTTACCGAAAACAGGTAGTACTGGTGTGGACCCGCACACTTGGCATGATCCTTTTTTAGTCCGCAAAGCCTTACTTCTGATACGGGATAAGTTGATTGAAAAAGATCCTACGCATTGTGTTGAATACAAAGAGCGTTATTCTAATTATGTTAATGAGTTAGATAAGCTGGAGAAGTGGGCAAAGAAGCAGTTTGCTCAGGTTGATTCGACTAGTATGCTAATGACTATACACGGGGGGTTTGCCTATTTGGCGCAGCATTACCATTTACCTTACTATAGTCTGGAGGCAGGGAGAGAGGAAGCTCAGTTATCGGCAAAAAAAATCTCATTTAGTATTGATTTAATTAAGAAAAATAAAATTAAATATATCTTTTTAGAGAAAAATGCTGAACGTAGATTAGCCGAGTTAATTGCGAAACCTTCGCATACCTTTATAGTGGACAATTTATACTCTGATTTCTTAAGTTCTAAAGATTCACAGGCATCTACTTATCTTAGTCTAATGCGCCATAATATCCAGCAAATTACTTTTTACTTAAAAAGAAGGGTATCTTATCCTCAATGAAAAGTTTTAAACAAGTAAGCGTATTTATGCTTGCATCCGGCAGCTGTCCTACGACTAACGTGTTAGAAAATCAGTTGAAGCATCATTCTTTACCACCATTAACAGGTCTTACTCCTTGCGTACAAGGTTTTATTCCTGCCTGTCAATACAGTGAAGATAGTGTGGTAACTGTGTCAAATACCTGGAGAATAAGATTAAAACAAGAGGAAAGGGTGTTACCTAGTTATGTAGTCAACAACCTATTGCAAGAGCAATTGGATTTGATTGAAGCTAGGGAACTTAGGAAGGTTTCTGCTAAACAGAAGAGGTCAATTAGGCAGAAAATCATAGAAGAAATGCTTCCTCAAGCTTTTATTCGTCCTTCTTTTATCGAGTCTATTTATGTTCCAGACTATAATTTCTTATTCGTTAATCAAGTTTTGGAGTCTAAATATGGATTGTTTCTAGCTACATTAAGAAAAGCTGTAGGTAGTTTGGAAGCAGAATTTGTTCAGACACAAACTTCACCAATAACTTTAATGACCCAATGGCTACAGACGGGAGAAGCTGCAGGTCAATTGGAATTAGATGATTTTTGTGAATTAAGAAAGACAGAGGATCCTGCCAGTAGTATAAAACTGTATAAGCAAGATTTATCCTCTCCTAATATTCGGCAGTTGGGAGATAAAAATTATTCTGTTCATCAACTTGCACTAGTATGGAGAAAAAAGATCAGGTTTATCCTGGGAGCTGATTTAGGTTTGAAGGGACTACAGTGGTTAGATCTAGCAGAAGAGACCGAAGTTGGTCCCGAAAATGGATGGGCCCTGTTTCAGGCGAATCAGCTTCTTTTAAGTACTACTTTATCTGAGTTATACGAGGAATTAATTAGACATTTAGGTGGATTGTGCACAAAGAGTGAAATATGAGTATTAAATCCGATAAGTGGATTCGACGTATGAGCGAACGGGAGGGTATGATTGATCCTTTCGAGCCCTCTCAAGTAAAGGAATTTGAAGGGAGGAAAATCATCTCCTACGGAACTTCGAGTTATGGTTATGATATTCGATGCGCTAGAGAATTCAAAGTGTTTACCAACATTAATAGTACTATCGTTGATCCAAAAAATTTTGATCCATTGAGTTTTGTCGAAGTAGAAGGGGACCATTGCATTATTCCGCCTAACTCCTTTGCCTTAGCTAGAACTGTAGAGTACTTTAAAATTCCCAGAAATATATTGACACTTTGTCTAGGTAAATCTACCTACGCGCGCTGCGGTATCATTGTTAACGTCACTCCCTTTGAACCTGAGTGGGAAGGCCATGTTACTTTGGAGTTTTCCAATACGACCCCTTTACCAGCCAAGATATATGCTGGTGAAGGCGTTGCTCAAGTACTTTTTTTTGAAAGTGATGAAGCATGTGCAGTGTCTTATAAGGATCGCTGCGGCAAATATATGGGGCAAATGGGTGTTACACTACCCAAGGCCTGAGTAAGGTTAATGAAGTCAATTGAATCCTATCAAAATCAGTGGATTAGGCGTCTGGTGAGGCTATCAAATTCTTCTGCCTTTCGCTATGAGCAACGCCAATATGTAGTTGAAGGCTCTATTATAATGGATGGTAGTCCATTGAATTTGCTGGATTTTTTATTTGTACCAGAAGCGATAAAAAGTGATCCAAAGTTGCAGTCTTTTTTAGCAGCGGTTGACCCCTCTAAAATTTGTTATGTCGCGCCCTCGTTGACAAAGAAAATCTCTACGTTAGTTCATTCGCAAGAACTAATTGGAATTTTTAACATGCCTCCTAGGATCCCTCTTGATACCGTGCAGTCAGATTGTATCGTACTCGATAGAGTACAAGATCCTGGTAATGTAGGCACAATTATCCGTACAGCTGCAGCAGCCGGTATCCCTCATCTTTTGCTTAGTTCAGGTTGTGCGGATGTCTATATGCCAAAAGTAATTAGAGCGGCAATGGGTAGTCACTTCCAGGTCAATCTTCATACACACGTAGATTTAATGCAATGGGCAAAGCACTATTCTTACCCAATCTGGTTAACCGGCCTGTTTGCAGAGGCAGTTAATTTATACCAGCTCGACCTATGCAAGGCTGAAGCTGCAGCCTGGATATTAGGAAATGAGGGAGCAGGTATATCTCCAGAGTTACTCGGTGTAATAACTAAGAATAAGGGAGTGAAGGTTAAAATTCCTATAGTAACAAAAATAGAATCTTTAAATGTCGCCGTAGCGGCTAGTGTATGCATCTTTGAACAACTACGCCAGCGGACTGTTAGGAAACGTCCTGGGAAAAGTCCAAAATGAGACTGCTACATTGGTTACAGGCTAAATTTCCAAAACGAAATCAAGTTTTTCGGTCTAAATATTTAAAGCCTTTTGAGCGGTATTTTGGATCGTTGGATTATTGGCACTTTCATCGTACTAATGTGGCTAAAGCCGTTGCTATAGGCTTATTTTGCGGCCTAATGCCAGGACCAACACAGATGTTATCCGCTTTGGCTGTAGCCTATATTTTGCGGGCAAATTTACCCGTCGCTCTATTTACTACTCTATATAGTAACCCTTTAACCTATATACCTCTGTATTATTTAGGCTATCGAATCGGTTTAAGGATACTCGAAGGCAGCTCGGCAGCAGCCACTCACCCATCATTGCAGGAAATGTCGCATTGGAATTGGGATCAAATGTTAAGTTGGTTTTCGGATGTGCTCAACTATTTATTAGTAGGAATCCCTATTTTAGGTATATTTTTGGCTGCAAGCGGATATTTGTTGGTCATAGCAGCATTTCGCTTGTACTATTATTTAGAAAAACATTCCTCTACTGAGTAAGGGGGGTGGCATGTTCTCTCGTCTCATGAAATTGAATGGTAGGCCAACGTTCCTGAATCAGTTGTAGATTGACTCGATTAGGGGCAAGATAAGCTAGATTGGCTGCGGCATCTTCACTGAGGTGAGCGCGATTATGTTTGATAAATTCCTCTAGGTTCTTTTTATCCGCACAATAGATCCAGCGGGCTGAGCAAATGCTCAGGGCCTCAAAAGAGGCCTCTACGCCATATTCTTCTTTAAGTCTGGAAGCTACTACCTCAAACTGTAGCATTCCCACTGCTCCTAAAATGATAGAGCTATTCTCCAGAGGTTTGAATACTTGTACTGCGCCCTCCTCACCAAGTTGTTTAAGTCCTTTTTGTAGTTGTTTGGTCTTTAAGGGATTTTTAAGATAAACTTTTCTAAATAGTTCAGGGGCAAAGTAGGGTATACCTAAAAAAGTCAGTTTTTCCCCCTCACTAAAACTATCCCCAATCTGAATGTGACCGTGATTAGGCAAGCCTACTATATCACCCGCATATGCCTTTTCTATCAAAGCTCGGTCATCTGACATAAATGAAAGTATAGAGGCAGCTGATATTTCTCGGTTTAGTCGCAAATGTTTAATTTTCATACCACGGGTTAACTGACCAGAACAAATCTTCAAAAATGCCATCCTATCGCGGTGTTTAGGATCCATATTAGCCTGAATTTTGAATACAAAACCTGAAAAATTATCCTCTGTTGGATCTACACTACGCTCTAAAGCTTTTTCTATCTGTGGGCGAGGGGCCCATTCAACTAATGCATCTAAAATTTCTTTGACTCCAAAATTATTAATTGCTGAGCCGAAAAAAATAGGAGTAAGGTTACCTTCTAAAAAGTCTTCCATATTGAAGTCATGGCAAGCAGATTGAACTAATTCTACTTGGGTACGTAAACTATCCACTTCCATAGGAAAAAGCTGGTCTAGTTTAGGATTATGCAACCCCTGAATAATTTCAAAGTTTGAGACAACTTTTTCTTCACCAGCTTTAAAGATATAAACCACATCTTTCAACAGATGGTAGACCCCCCTAAAATTTTTTCCTGAGCCAATCGCCCAGGTAATAGGACAACAACGGATTTTTAATACTTTTTCTATTTCATCCAACAGTTCTAACGAATCTCTTACCTCTCTATCATACTTATTCAAGAAGGTAATGATAGGAGTTTGTCGCAAACGACAAACTTTCAATAGTTTAATGGTTTGGGCTTCTACCCCTTTGGCAGCATCGATCACCATCAGAGCGCTATCTACTGCTGTTAAAACTCGATAAGTATCTTCCGAAAAATCCTGGTGTCCAGGAGTATCTAATAAGTTAACTCGATGACCCTGATATTCAAATTGCATCACGCTGGAAGCTACAGAAATACCTCGCTGTTTTTCAATTTCCATCCAATCAGAAGTAGCATATTTCCCAGATTTTTTAGCTTTAACAGTTCCAGCAGTTTGAATAGCACCAGAAAATAGAAGTAGCTTTTCAGTTAAAGTGGTCTTACCGGCATCAGGATGCGAAATAATAGCAAAAGTCCTACGCCGATCGACTTCAGTAGTAATTATCCGATTCATTTTGAAAAATAGGGCCCCTCATAAAACGTGTCATTGTATAACAACAGTGATCAGATCAAAAACTAATCTCATTGTTATGGAAAATGGAAGTAGTTTTCATGTTTGAGCGAGTTTTCACTCTAATTTAGTTCTACTAGGAGGGGCATCGTAAGCAGCCATAATAATTTCATGTCTGAAAACCAAAGTAGGATTGCCTAATTGATTAGAATATTGTAGTGTATGACCCGTCAAGAAATCTCAACTTAACTGTCTGTTTAAAAGCAAAAAGATGGATGAATTTCAGTTTATTCAACATTATTTGGTCAATAAACAAACCTGGCCGGATACTTTCCTAGAACTGGGTATTGGTGACGATGCTGCCATCCTTAGAATGAATTCTGAACAAGCTTTGTGCATTAGTGCTGATATGTTACAGGAGGGCGTTCATTTTTTTGCTACGGACCTTCCACAAGATATTGCTTACAAGGCAGTAGCGGTCAACTTTTCTGATATGGCTGCTATGGGGGTAAGACCACGCTGGCTCTTGCTAACTTTAGCACTACCTGTACTTGAAAAAGTTTGGCTTGATGCCTTCTTCGATAGTTTCTATAGCTTACTAGAAAAATATCGAGTCAAGTTGATTGGGGGAGATACTACTCGCGGTACGTGTACTATTTCTATTACTGTTATGGGAGAGAATGGAACCAAGGGTGGATTGAGGAGAGATCAGGCAGTAGTGGAAGATGATATTTGGGTTACTGGCAGGGTAGGGCTAGCAGCAGCAGCCTTGAGTCACCATTATCAACAAGTTCATTTATCATCGGAAGTATTTAATTTATGTGAAAAAGCACGCTTACGGCCTCCCATTCGGATAGAATTTATGGCACGAGCAGCTCCATGGATACATGCTGCACAGGATATTTCTGATGGATTACTTCAAGACTTAGAGCACATACTAGTAGCCTCTGGTGTAGGGGCACGTATCCTTGTTGAAGAGATTCCCTCATTAAGAGAGCTTGAAGAATACACTTTTTACCAACATTGGCTTTTAAACGGCGGAGATGATTACGAATGTATTTTTACAGCTTCACCGATCTACCGTATGCAACTAGAAGCGCTTGCCAAGGAGTTGGCAGTTCCCCTTCATCTTATAGGTAAGATTACTTCAACTCAAGGATACTCCCTGTTTAATAAAGGCAGATCTATTTCTTCTTTTTGCAAAAAAGGATTTAACCATTTTGGAAACCCAATTGCGCCCACCTAGAAAACTGACGCCTAGTTTTTTTTGGCTAATACACCACTGGGAAGCATTCATTGCATTTGGATTCGGTGTGGGCTTGTCGCCTAAATTTCCGGGCACCTTAGGTAGCCTAGTAGCTTTCCTACCGGCACTTATTTTATTTTCTATCCATCCGTCTAACTATAGTTTAGTATTAATGGTGCTTTTATTCTTTGGATTTGGTGTTTGGGTTGCAGGTAAAACAGAGAAAAAATTAGGTTATGAAGATCCCTCTGGGATAGTCATAGATGAGATACTGGCTATGTTTTTGGTATTGTTATGCATACCGCAAGACTGGTTCTATTGGTTGCTGGCTTTTTGTCTGTTTAGGATATTTGATATTACAAAGCTTTATCCTATAGGTCTTTTAGAGGTTCGGTTTTCGGGGGGGCTGGGTATCATGCTGGATGATCTTATGGCCGCTTTATATACCATTTTGCTACTACTCTTCCCGAGACTGTTATAACTAGATTGTAAGTTGAGAGGTATCTATTGTGAAAAATATTTTAGTAGTTGAAGATGAAAAAAACATTCAGGATATGATCTCTGTATATTTGACATCAAGAAATTATAAAGTGATTAAAGCCTTTGATTATCTTGAAGCATTAAGCATATTAAACTCCAAGAAAGCAGTTGATTTGATTTTACTAGATTGGATGATTCCAAAGGGTAGTGGAATTCAATTACTAGAATTAATCAAGAAAAATCCGCATCGTAAAAATATTCCTACCATCATGCTTAGTGCAAAAGTGGATATAGATGACAAAATTAAGGGTTTAAACTCTGGTGCTGACGACTACATAAGTAAGCCCTTTTCTTTTAAAGAGTTATTGGCTAGGATAGAAGCTCAGTTAAGGAGAAGTAAAAATAATAAACAACCAGTACTTCAGCAGGAAATTTTAGAGTATGAGGGTATTAGGATTGATACTGCTGCCCACCGGGTTTTTATCAATGAGCAAGACATACCTATCCGCCGTATTGAATTTAAATTACTTAAATTTCTGATCCAACATCCTGATAGAGTTTTGAGCCGTTCTCAATTGCTAGATAATGTCTGGGGAATTAATACTTACGTTGAGGAGAGAACAGTAGATGTTTCTATAGGGCGGTTAAAGAAAATACTTGCACCAACTGGGCATGATAAGTTGTTACAAACTGTGCGGGGTGAAGGTTACCGTTTCTCCAATTTAGGCTAAAAAGAAATAGTTATAAAAGTTTCCTAATATTATGATGCTCAAGGAAAAAAATACCTCTTTAGTTTGTATCCCATGGATGGTGCTGGCTGCAGTAGCCATAGCTTGTGCTTCCTTCTTTCATCACATTGGTTATTCTATCCCAGTTAGTTTATTGGTCTCTCTTTCTATTTCAATACTCATCTACTATCCTTTGCAAGAAAGATTAATTAAAGAAATTAGAAAAATGCAGCTTTTAAACCAAATGGTTGCTGCTATGCAAGAGCTCCCAGTTGGTATTTGTCTTAGTAATACCCATGGGCGAATATTATGGAGTAATCACAGAGCTGAGCAATATTTGCGATTAGGTACTGAGACTCCTGAGAAAGAATTGAACCTTTTTAATTTGTTAACTGAAGTAAATTTCACTGAAATACCTCGTAAACCTAGACGCATGGAAATACAGCCCGGACAATATATTGAGTACCTGATTACGCAGCTTTCTGATGGTAATCATTATTTAACCTACATGACAGATATATCGGAGCGAATTTTTTTAGAAAACTCTCGGAAGACCCTATTTAGCAATATTAGTCATGAGCTTCGTATTCCTTTAACCGTCTTGAGAGGCTATATTGAAATTCTAGAAAATGAAAAAAAGGAAGAAAAACGAGAGCGTGATAAGTTATCTCTCAGACCTTATAAAAATATGCGTACACAGGTAAATCGGCTGTTAAATATGGTGGATCAGTTACTCACTCTAGCGAAAATAGAGGAAAAGCCTTTTTATGAAGAAAAGGAGATAGTGGATATGCCCGATATTATCTACTCTATCTATGACGAAACGCAAATTAGAAATATTCATAAGCAAAAGATCAGCCTTCATCTAGATGACGAACTATTTACTGAAGGTTATGCCCAGCCCTTAAGAGAAGCTATTTCCAATTTGATTTATAATGCCATCGAGCATAATCCTAAAAATTGTGAGATAGAAATTCGCTGGCAGAGAACTATACGGGATGACCAAGAGGTTGCGCTATTTTCCATCAGTGACAATGGCATCGGTATTGCTAAGGAACACTTAGATCGAATCACTGAGAGATTTTATATGGTTAATTCTGCAAGAAATCGTTCTTCCAATAAAAAAACGGGTTCTGGACTTGGTTTAGCTATAGTTAAAAATGCACTAAAAAAACATGGTTCTGAATTATATATAGAAAGCGAAGAAACGGTGGGTAGCTGTTTTAAATTTTATTTACCTGTAGTTAATAATAGTCAACAATAGATGCTGAATCCTTTATATGCTGATCGCGCGGTGATAGTGTTTTCTGGGGGACAGGACTCCACTACGTGCTTATTACAAGCCATCCAAAAATACGGTACCAATGCGGTAAGAACTATAACCTTTCAGTACGGCCAACGCCATTCAATTGAGCTGGAAAGTGCCAAAAATATTTGTCAACATTTACAAATCAGACAAAAAATAGTTACCTTAAGTGAACTTTCTGGGTTAACGGAAAGCGCACTTTTGGATCAAACAAGCGACATAAAACAGCCACCAGGACAAACCTACCCGAACACCTTTGTTGCAGGAAGAAATGCTTTATTCATACTATATGCCGCTATCTATGCACGAGAAGTTCAAGCACAAAATATTATCCTCGGAGTAAGCGAGGCTGATTACAGTGGATACCCAGACTGTCGGCAGCCCTTTATCCAGTCAATGAATACTTCCATCAATTTAGCATTGGATACAAATTTTGTACTCCACACACCTTTAATGTTCTTGAATAAAGAAGAAATTTGGGCCCTAGCAGACCAACTCGGTCAACTTGAATTTGTTCGCCGTTACTCACATACCTGCTACCTGGGAGTGGAAGGGGGCTGTGGACAATGTCCCAGCTGCCGGCTACGTGAAACAGGTTTACGCAGGTATCTAGAACGAAAAAAGGCAACCATACTAGGGCCTTAGAATTAGACAAAAAGGATTTTATTGCTCTTTAATGGTAGCTCGGATGTTTATGGGAGCTTGTCTTGAAAGCCCTAGTTTTAGAGCATAGGTCAGGCCTAGCTTTGTTCTATCTAGGGGGGCTGTAAAATCTAGATTACAAGTTCTTTTTCCTTGAGCATCCGATTTACAGGTAAAAGAATTTTTCTTAAAAGAAATAGGCGTTGATCTATTACGTAGATAAAGCATACCATCAAGCCTATCTATTTCATCTTGATCAGTGAAATGAATCTTACTACTTTTAAAAGTAATAGTTTTATAATGCTTTGTATCAAAGTTATTCTCATCTTTGATAGTGCTATCCAAAAAATGGGGCGTCACCTTAGCAGAGTCACTATATATGGTAAGGTTCACATGCCCTGTGTGCTTTCTTAAATCAATATCCTGATCTATACCGACCTTTCTATAGTCAAGCTTTAAATTGGGTCCAATTAAATTTTTCACCTCTTCAGTAATACGAACATTAGAAACAGAAATAGGGCTGGCAGCTGTTAAGCTACCTAAAGTAGAAATCAAAAGAAAACTTATAAATTTTGCCATGAGTAACCTCCTTGTCTTTATAGAACAAATATTAATAAAAAAGTAGAAAGGGTTAGGAAAGATGATAACGAGAGGGTTTTAGAGTAACTAATAAACGACGAGGGCATTACCCCCGCCAATAACGCTCTAACAGCCTATGGAGGGTGGTTGAGTGATACCTTTCATTTTATTTAAGTGATGCAACATCCAGCCATTAAGAAACTCACTCATAAAATTTTTCTCCAATTTTTATAGAAGTCCGGCCTCTTGACCGACGATAAGCATTGGTATCTCTGAGTGAATATATGCAACCACAATACTCTTGTTGATAAAAACCCTCTCGCTTGCTAATTTCAATCATACGTTGAGAACCTCCTTTCTTGCGCCAATTAAAGTCCCAATAAATTATATTGGAATAGCGCTCTGCCGCTCGATGTCCACAACCATTAATTTGACTTAAGTCTTTCCACCTCGAGATCCCCAATGAGGTAGCAAAAACAGGAAAGTTATTTTCAACAGCATAAAGTGCAGTCCTTTCAAGACGCATGTCAAAACACATTGTACAACGTTTACCTCTTTCTGGCTCCCACTCCAGGCCTTTAGCTCTATTAAGCCATTCGTCCCGCTCATAATCTGCGTCAACAAAAGGTATATTATTTTTCAAAGCAAACCGTTTATTTTCTTCTTTCCGTAGGGTGTATTCCCTTAATGGATGAATATTAGGATTATAGAAAAAAATGGTGTACCGAATGCCAGAAGCAAGCATAGCTTCCATGATCTCTGCGGCGCAAGGTGCGCAACAAGAATGCAGAAGGACCTTGTTTTGGTTGTTAGGGACCATTAGTTTTTCTCTAACCATAAAATTTCCTAAAGCTTTTGTATTCGTCCAATTGCCTGTTCTAATTCAGCAACCGTACTCGCCACTGAATTTAATTTATCCCACCCCAATAAACCAATCCTAAAAGTAGTAAAATCGCTTGGCTCATCACACTGCAATGGTACACCAGAGGAAATTTGGACCCCTACTTCTGCCCATTTTTTTCCAGAGTGAATATTTAAATCATCTGTATAGGCTACCACAATACTCCACGCAGCAAAGGCATCATCCGCAACCAAGCTGAAACCCCTCATTTTGAGCAGTTTCCGAACCTCTCTTCCCAAAACCTCTTGCTGTATTTTTAAATTTTTTAAACCAAGCTTTTTAGCTTCTGCCATACTATCTCTTAGCTGTTTAAGGGAATCAGTTGGCATCGTTGCATAATAAGCAAATCCTCCCCGCTCATAAACCTCCATAATCTCAAACCACTTTTTTAAATCTAAGGCAAAACTATCACTTTGGGTTTGATCTATATACTGCCGCATAGCTCCATTTACCATGATTAAAGCGCAACACGGGGTAGACGCCCAACACTTTTGAGGTGCTGTGAGTAAAAGATCGATGTTCAATTCTTGCATATCCAGCCAAGTTGCACCCGAAGCAATAGAATCAACAATCAGCCAGCCCCCAACTTCATGCGTAACCCGGGCCACTTCCTTTATATATGCCTCAGTCAATCGAATTCCTGAAGAAGTTTCGACATGGGTAGCAAACACCAAATTGGGTCTTTCCTCTCTGATTCTTTTAATTACCTCTTCAAGAGTGGCAGGGACATAAGCAGAATAGTGTACCGCAGAAACAGATTGTGCTTTGATAACCACCTCCGCAGAACACAGTTGACTCAGATTTAATATTTGAGACCAACGGAAGTTAAAAAAGCCATTCCGCAGACATAAACATTTTTTGCCCTTAGCCAGTTGTCTAACTACGGCTTCCATACCCGTTGTCCCATTACCTGGCACAATGGCCACATGTTGTGCGTGGTAGACTTCTTTGAGCCCACAAGATAAGTCCCGTAAAACTTCCTGGAAGGCTCGAGACATGTGATTAAGTGCTCTATTAGTATAAACTACTGAAAATTCTAGTAGTCCTTCGGGATCAACCCTGTTTCTTCTCATCTTCATTTTCTCTCAGCTGGCTTAAGTGTATCTGACCTCTGTGTGCCTTGCGCGCTTCTAGTCCAGATTTTACCTCTAAGTAGAACTGCAGCACAGCAATTTGTAAAAATAACTTTAAACTGGATTAACAGCAATTTAACTCAAATAGAGATCAATGTAGATAATCTCCTCCCTTGGTCAGCCTCTATTGCTCAGTAGCCATAAGCTTTACACGAATAGGAGCTTGACGTGAAACACCTAAATTCACCGCATAAGTGAGCCCCACCTTGGTTCTGTCAAAAGGAGCGGTAAAAGAAATATGGCAAACCCTCTTTTGTTGAACAATTTCTCTACGAATAAAATAATCTCGGTGAAATACAATTGGGGTTGACTGGTCACGTATAATGAGCTTTCCTTCTACGCTGCTTACTTCGTCCTTGTTAGTAAAATTAACTTTTGTACTAAGGAATTTAATTATTGGATAACGCCTCACATCGAGATATTTCGGACCTTTAAAGACTGTCTCAAAGCCAAAGGGAGAAAAGCTAGCTTCTGAAGGATAAATAGTTACATTAAGGTGACCAGTATACGCTCTTAAATCAACATTTTGATCAATCGAATACTTTTTGTATCTGATAAAAAATCAGGAGTTAGGGCACTTTTAGTGGTCTCAGTGATGCTTATGTCAGATGGAACCACCGGACCAGCAACTGCGGAAACACTAAGCGCAAGCAACGAAGGAAATCCCATCTTTTTCTTCATGTTAAACTCCCAGTCTTCAGTTAAAAAAGTTACCAAGCGAATCCCAATCAGCAAAGAAACGTATCAATTGCTTCTATTGAGTCCCATCTGTGAAGCTAAGGGTGTTCCTTTATTGTATCATCTACTTTTCTACGAAGGTTAACCCTACATGAATGGGAGCTTGTCGATCTAGCCCCAAATTTAATCCATAGTTAATTCCCACCTTAGTCCTATCAAAGGGAGCGGTAAATTTAATGACACAGGTTCTTTTGCGTTGAGCATTAAACTTACAGTCAAATGAATCTTTCGCATAAACAACAGGAATAGATTTACCATGCACCGTCAGGATCCCTTCTAAACTATTGGCTTCATCCTCTTTTGTAAAATTAATCTTTGTACTGACAAAGGTGATCGTAGGATAAGTTTTTACATCCATCACTTGAGGACCTTTAAATATTTTTTCAAAAACAGCAGGATATACCTCTGCATATGCTGGATAAACAGTAAAATTCAGATGGCCCGTATGAGCCCTCAAATCAATATTTTGATCGACAGTATATTTTTTATAATTGATTCTAAGGTCAGGGGTAAAACGGCTGTGAATAGTTTCAACAGCTGTGATATTGAAAGGTATAACAGGACCAGCAAGCACCTGAGCCTCGACAATACTAAGCATAAAGAAAGCAGTTATTTTTCTCATTTGTTAAGCGTCCTAATAACACGTAGGAATAGACTGATAAAGAACCAAGCTTACTAGGCTATATAAACCTTTTCAGGCAACTATTAGATGGTTAAATAGTTTAGAATATAGACTCTAGATACTAAATTCTAGGTAAAGCAAAGCCATTTGTAAAGTAGTGAAGAAACGGGAAAGAAGACTTGAATGGGATAACTGGTTTAACTACTTTGATTTATGAATTATTTTTCATTTCACATTTTTGGGAGGTGAAAGTGAATGTAATAGGGTATACGTACCCTAAGAACAAAATAATCTTCCAATTCTACAGTCTCTAGAGTGGCATCTTTAGAATACATAAGTATTAGGCGTTCCTTCAGATTGGTTAAGGTTAACTTATGTCCGTTATGCTGATGCGCGATCTGGGTCCCAAGAGCTGGTTGGGTGGGGTTTTTTATTTGTAAATAGATCCAACTTCTACGGCGTTTAATATCGATGAAAATAGGCTCTGGAATTTCCAATTTTTCAACTCCATGGTAGACAGCATTTTCCAGTAAAGGTTGAAGAAAAAGATAGGGAGTAATAGCATTATACGGAGCTCGAATATTCCAAATAACTTTTAGCCGCTCGGGGCCTAACCTCAATTTTTCAATTTCTAGATAAGCCTGCGCTAACTCAAGTTCCTCTTTCAACGTACTGTGGTTGTTCTTTTTTAGTATCCCTCGAAATAAATCAGCTAAATTTTGCAAAACTTCCTCAGCAGTAGCGGGTTGTGGTCTAATCAAACTGATAGCAGTGTTAATACTATTAAACAGAAAATGAGGATGGATAGTAGAGGTTAAGGCCATTAACTTTGACTCTACTATGGCTTGACTCAAACATTGCTTATCAAGCTGATGATATCTTGCCCAAAGAAGATAAATTATATTGATCAGGAAGATGTAGGTTCCAATAATAGGGTTAGAATAGGGTTTAGAAAATAGCAGATAAGATAATATATTGATAGCATTAACTAACAGTAAAATTAAAAGCAAATGCCCTGGAATTCGGTATAAGATATTATTGCTCAAAACTAGTAAGACCAAGTTAGCTAGAACAGCGGGCAGAAACCATGAGGCTGTTATACTCAAATAACCAAAATAATTACCCCCAAATTTAAATCGAGATACTTCAGCTAAGACAAAAAGTAGAAGCAATGAAAGGGCAACTAGCTGTGCCATTATGGTGAGATTGCGAAAATCGGGCTGTTCAAACCATCTCTGCTTGGGTAATTTCATGTTATATTTTAAATATATCAAATAGTTATATCGTTTAACTGTATTATTTTTACAAGAACTGAGGTCTTAATGAATGATAACAAAAACTGGTCAGGTAGGTTTGGTGAACCTGTAGCAGAGATCGTTAAAAGTTATACTGCTTCTATCAACTTTGATAAAAGATTAGCTGAAATAGATATCATTGGTTCCCTAGCCCATGCCACCATGTTACATGAGGTAGGTATATTAGCGGAATCAGATTTTCTTGCCATTAAGAAAGGTTTGCGAGAAATTAATGAGTCTATAGCGCGCGGTGAGATGCGATGGTCTACTGACTTAGAAGATGTCCATATGAATATAGAAAATGCACTTATTCAGAAAGTTGGTGATGCCGGAAAAAAGCTCCATACTGCAAGAAGTAGAAATGATCAGATAGTTACAGATCTTCGACTATGGCTACGTGAACAAATAGTTTTAATTAGTAGAAAACTTAGGCAATTACAGCAGGCATTGGTTGAGTTGGCTGCAAAAAATGTCAATACAGTCATGCCTGGTTTTACCCACTTGCAGGTAGCACAACCCGTCAGCTTCGCGCACTACCTTTTAGCTTATGTGGAGATGTTAGATAGAGATAGCGAACGACTAAAGGATGCATATAAGCGTGTTGATGTGATGCCGCTGGGGGCTGCAGCACTTGCTGGAACACCTTATCCTATTGATCGCAGAAAAACCGCTTCATTACTACACTTTCGATCTATAGCGCAAAATTCCATAGATGCAGTGTCAGATCGAGATTTTGTTATTGAGTTTCTCAGCGTAGGTAGTTTGCTTATGCTACATTTATCGCGCCTT
This sequence comes from Neisseriaceae bacterium, assembly GCA_043842855.1. GTDB lineage: Bacteria > Pseudomonadota > Gammaproteobacteria > Burkholderiales > Neisseriaceae > QFNR01. The sequence goes on along the minus strand of JBBPJF010000004.1, from coordinate 21,971 downwards.
TCAGAAGAGCTTATTTTATGGATGAGCCCAGGATTTGCCTTTATTGATATTGCTGATCGCTTTTGTACAGGTTCGAGTATCATGCCACAGAAAAAAAACCCAGACGTGCCGGAATTAGTCAGAGGTAAAACTTCTAGAGTAGTCGGTTGTTTGATGTCTTTAATTACCCTAATGAAGGCTCAACCCTTGGCTTACAATAAAGACAATCAAGAAGATAAAGAACCATTATTTGATTCAGTTGATATTTTGCTAAACAGTTTAGCAGTTTATATAGAACTAATCCAAGGCGTTGAAGCCAAGCCGGCTGCTATGCGCAAAGCCGTTTTACATGGCCATGCGACCGCAACTGACTTAGCTGATTATTTAGTGCGCCGGGGCGTGCCTTTTAGAGACAGTCATGAGATAGTAGCACGAATAGTTTATCAAGCAGAAAAAAATAATTGCGACTTGAATGAGTTATCGCTCAACACTTTGCAAAAGTTTAGTCCACTAATTAATGCTGATGTTTATGCAATCCTTAGCCCTGAAGGAAGTATGGCGCAGAGAAACCATATAGGCGGAACGGCGCCAAAGCAGGTGAGCTATCAAATTCGCAGGTGGCAAAAAAAATTACGACGGGCACTTAGTCACCCAAAGGGTGGGCAGTCAAATTGTGTTATAATCTAGGGTTGTAGGCCGTATGTAGGTTGCAGCTGTACTATTAAGTCCCCCTTCGAGCGACTAGTTGCTCCTTACTCTGGTCAAGGTTGAGCCTAGATTTTTCATGTCGCAGAAAAGAGAACACATGTTAGAAAACTACCAAAAACAAGTCAAAGAACGGGAAGCCCTAGGTATTCCCCCCTTACCTCTTAATGCACAAGAGGTTACTGAAATAACTCAAGCGTTACAAGCAGGTGTTTCTGATGCAGAAGCTCAGCTTTTATTAGGCTTGTTAGTCCATCGGGTCCCCCCTGGTGTGGACGATGCGGCCAAAGTAAAGGCGTTATTTTTGTCAAAAGTAGCGCATAGCGAGATTAAGGTGGCAGTTATCAGCCCTAGCTATGCCATTGAACTGCTGGGTACAATGATCGGTGGTTATAATGTTGGACCTCTGGTGGACTTGCTTGATGACGAAACTCTAGCCTCAGAAGCGGCTAAAGCCTTGAAACATACCTTATTGGTCTTTGATGCCTTCCATGATATCAAAGAGAAGATGGATCGAGGGAATGATTACGCCAGGGAGGTTATACAGTCTTGGGCCGATGCAGAGTGGTTTACTACCCGCGAGAAGGTTCCAGAAAAAATTACAGTAACTGTGTTTAAAGTGACCGGGGAAACCAATACAGATGATTTATCTCCTGCTCAGGATGCTTGGAGTCGTCCTGATATTCCATTGCATGCCCTTGCCATGCTTAAAAATGAGAGAAGTGGTATTCAACCAGATATACCAGGCAAAGTCGGACCTATTCAACAGTTAAATGAGCTTAAAAAAAAGGGTTATCAGGTTGCCTATGTAGGTGATGTAGTAGGGACAGGTTCTAGTCGAAAATCTGCAACTAATTCCCTTATATGGCATACTGGGGACGATATTCCTTTTGTACCGAATAAGCGTTTTGGCGGAGTTTGCTTAGGCGGCAAAATTGCTCCCATCTTTTTTAATACACAGGAAGATTCAGGTGCACTACCGATAGAAGTAGACGTAACTAATCTAAATATGGGGGATGTAGTTGATATTTACCCATATGAAGGAAAGATAGAGAAAGCAGGTAAATTGGTCGCTGAGTTCCGATTGAAATCTGAAGTACTTTTGGATGAGGTGCAAGCTGGAGGTAGAATTAACTTAATTATTGGTAGGGGTCTAACAGCAAAGGCTAGAGCTGTCTTAGACTTGGAACCTACAACTGTGTTTCGATTGCCCAAGTGTGCTGTAGAAAAGAAAACAGGCTTTACTCTAGCACAAAAAATTGTGGGAAGAGCTTGTGGTCTGCCTGAAGGGCAGGGGATCCGGCCAGGTACCTACTGCGAACCAACTATGACTTCAGTAGGCTCTCAGGATACAACCGGTCCAATGACGCGCGATGAGCTTAAAGATCTGGCCTGTTTGGGCTTTTCAGCAGATTTAGTTATGCAGTCTTTTTGTCATACTGCAGCTTACCCCAAACCTATCGATGTAAAAATGCAACACGAGCTCCCTTCTTTTATGACCCAACGTGGTGGAATAGCTCTACGACCTGGAGATGGAATTATCCATTGTTGGTTAAATAGATTCTTGTTGCCTGATACTGTTGGCACAGGGGGTGATTCACATACACGCTTCCCAATAGGGATTTCTTTTCCAGCGGGTTCTGGATTAGTTGCTTTTGCAGCAGCAGCTGGGGTAATGCCCCTAGATATGCCTGAGTCTGTTCTAGTTCGTTTTAGGGGTAACATGCAGCCAGGTATTACCTTAAGAGATTTAGTTAATGCAATTCCGTATTACGCCATTCGTCAGGGCTTATTAACGGTTGAGAAAAAAGGTAAAAAAAATATCTTTTCAGGTCGAATTTTAGAAATTGAGGGTTTGCCGAAGCTTAAATTAGAGCAGGCTTTTGAGTTGACTGACGCCTCTGCAGAGCGTTCTGCAGCTGGAGCTACCGTTTTGCTTGATAAGGAACCAATTATTGAATACTTAAAGTCTAATATCGCACTAATGAGATACATGATTGCAGATGGTTATGAAGATAAAAGGACCCTGGCGCGTCGGATTGAGAAAATGGAGAAATGGCTTAGCAGACCAGAATTGTTGGCTCCAGATAAGGATGCAGAGTATGCCGCTATTATAGAAATTAACTTGGATGAAATTGATGAGCCTATTTTAGCTTGCCCGAATGATCCCGACGATGTTAAAAAATTGTCTGAGGTAGCGGGTACAGTGATTGATGAAGTTTTTATTGGTTCTTGTATGACTAATATTGGACATTATCGTGCCGCAGGAGCTTTATTAGAGGGTAAAAAAGATCTACCAGTAAGGCTGTGGATTGGACCGCCCACAAGAATGGATGCACATGAATTAACTGACGAAGGATATTACAGTATCTTTGGTCGAGCTGGTGCACGCATAGAAATGCCAGGCTGTTCTCTTTGTATGGGGAACCAAGCTCAAGTTAAAGAGGGCGCAGCGGTAGTCTCTACTTCCACGCGTAACTTCCCTAATCGACTAGGCAAAGATAGCAAAGTGTTCTTGGCCTCTGCAGAATTAGCGGCCATCACTGCCTTGCTTGGTCATATACCTCAGATAGAGGAGTATCGGGAACACATCGGTGTGATTAATGAGAGAGCCAAAACAGTCTACCGCTATATGAATTTTAATCAGATGCCTGAATATAATAGAGAGGTAGCAGTCGTTTGATTTTCTTGACTGTAGATTCCTAGAGTAAGTTTCCCTAGGAATTTTGTAATGCCCTCGATGATATAGCCCAGTCTGAGCCCCAGTCTACTGCTTTAGGTGAGCATCCGCTCGGATTGGGTATTTAGTCTCGATGTGCCTATTTATATTCGGACTGGCTAAAATATGTAACAAAGGTGGGTCTTTAAACCTTGCCCTGATTAGAACTAATAGTATTCAAAAAGCTTATTTGGCTTGGACTTTAATAATTTGTCAGAGAAAGAGGGTAGGTTAAAAATGAAGACTGGCTATTCACGTTTTTTTCTAGCTACTTTGATAATTCTAATTGCCTGTGAAAAAGAAGAGGTTCGGCCACCTCAGTCCTTACAAAGCGCTAATACAGTACCTCCATACGTAGCTCAAGAGGATAGTTCTGTAGCAACTTCACAAAATAGTAATATAACTCCTTCTACGGTCACGACAAAGCAAACTAAACCGCTAGAATTTCAGTCACAATTCCAGAAATTGGTTAAAGCTATTGATCAAATTAATCTTCCTAACCATGCTGATCCAGTCAAACTGGATGAAGAACTTAAAAATATAGAAGAACAGATTCAAACCGTACAACAGATAACAGTAACCTATCCAGAATTAAAGAAACTCAAAGAGTTAGAGATTGAAATTCTGAAAACTAATAAAAAAATTGATGAGGTGTTATTAAATCCTGTCCCCGGACAAATAAAACGTCTAGTGGAGAAAGTACAGGCCCTTTTGAAGGAGTATAGAATTTCAGAAGAGCAGGCGCGCAGATATCACTAACTTCTGTCCTGCTTAGCTGCAGGAGTTAATTGCAATGCTATAATTAGGCGCATAGCTCTAGATGTCGAAGGGTTTTAGGTGACAGACGCATAAGTGTAATATGCTTTGGGAAGTGGTTGCAGGTTTTTATTGTAGGGCATAGGTTGAATTATGGTCTTTGCTGCTTTATTTGGTGAGCAAGGGTAGTGTGTTTCCTCAGATTAGTTTGTTATTGGAAAGGAAGTGTAAGCATATGGTAGATAAGTACATCAACTGGGTAAATACTAAATTAGGCAAGAAAATTGCCAAAAGTTTAGGACTCCCTCAACCCGTCAAATTAAAGCGCTATTCTCCAGATAGGGCAGATATCGGCCTGAATGTCCTGGTTGGGGGAGGTATGGTTACTACCCCCGTGCTGGAGTCACTCTATGACATAATTTTGGATTTGCCGGTAAATACCTTTGTTCTAAAGGGAAGTCAGCTCTTTCGTAAAGGATTGGCTGGAGAGATTTTGAGTCAGGATGATAAGCTTAAATTCCATGGTTTAGTTTTTGATGCTACAAGTATAAAAACTAGCGCGGATTTACAGTTAGTTTATGATTTTTTTCACCCACTTATGCGTAGTATCAATGCAAATGGTCGTATCATTCTGGTGGCTTCGTCTCCAGATAGCTGTGAAGACTTGGAAGCGGCAATGGTACAACGTTCTTTAGTAGGCTTTGTAAAGTCATTAGGTAAAGAAGCGCGAAAGGGTATTAGTGCTCAGCTAGTGTATGTGGAACCGGGAAGTGCAGCAAACCTCGAAAGTACAATTGATTTTTTATTATCAAGTAAGTCTGCTTATGTCTCTGGTCAGGTCATCTACATTAGTAAAGCAAAACTTTTCAAAATAGACCGCAAAAAACCTTTAGAAGGCAAATTAGCGCTGGTTACAGGCGCGGCCCGGGGCATAGGGCGTTCTATTGCTGAAGTACTAGCTAGAGATGGAGCGAAAGTAGTTTTGCTAGATATTCCCCCCCAGAAAGAGGCTTTAGAGAAATTGTCTCAACAATTAGATGGTTATTGCCTAACCGCCGATATTACCTCAGATGAGACTCCACACATTTTAGCTGAATTTGCTAAAAAGTATGGAGGGTGGGATATTTTAGTACATAATGCTGGCATCACTAAAGATAAAACCTTGGCCAACATGAAACCGGAAGCTTGGAATCAAGTTATCCAAGTCAACTTAGAAGCCCAAAGAAAAATTAATGAAGTTTTATTGCAAGAACAGTGCATTAATGCTAATGGAAGAATCATCTGTGTTTCATCTATTGCAGGTATAGCCGGTAATTTAGGTCAAACTAATTATGCAACCTCTAAAGCGGGAGTAATAGGGTTAGTCCATTATACAGCTAGACACCTAGTTAAAAATGGCATAACCATCAACGCGGTAGCGCCTGGATTTATTGAAACAGAAATGACAGCGAAGATTCCGTTTCTTATTAGAGAAGTGGGCAGACGGCTGAATGCTATGAGCCAAGGTGGTTTACCAATTGACGTTGCCGAAGCGATTGCTTGGTATGCTAAACCAAATTCCTCCGGGGTTAATGGTAATATAGTTCGCGTTTGCGGGCTCATGATGCTTGGAGCATAAGTTCTCCTATAGCAGACAACTTATTAAACGCATATAAAAGGAGCTTAGTGGTTTCCACCGAAGCTCCTTTTGCCCTAGAAAAATTGCCATTTAACTTGAAGCAGTTTCTCCAAATCGCGTATGGCATGTTTTCTAAACGCGAAGAAGATCAAGTGGTCGCCTTCTCTTATTTCATGCTGAGCGGAGGTAATCAACTGACCTTCGCTGATAATAGCGACCAGATCAATGCCATATGGCCAGCTAATTTCTTCAGATTTCCTTCCGGTAATCTTTGATGTCTTCTCGTCACCATGTACAATCACCTCCAATGCTTCGGCTTCTCCTCTCCGCATGGGGTGCACGGCCACTACATCCCCCTTCCTAATATGGGATAGAATAGATCCAATAGTTGCCAAGTGGGGTGAAATAACAATATCGATGGTATTCCCCACTAAAATACCTACATAAATAGAACGGTTGATAATGGCTGCTACACGTTTAGCTCCCATTTTTTTGGCCAAGAGACTAGACATGATATTGTCTTCATTATTATTAGTTAATGAAAAAAACATATCCACTTCACTTATGTGTTCTTTTTGTAAAAGATCTTCATCGTTAGCAGAGCCTTGTAAGACCAAAGCCTCATCTAGCTTCTCAGCAAGAAATTCTGCACGGTGAGTATTTTTTTCAATGATTTTAGTACTAAAACGAGTTTCACTGGCTTTGGCTAATCGATAGCCAATATTACCCCCTCCCACAATCATTATTTTTTTGTTACCCATTTCTTGTGGACGAAACAACCTCATTAATATACGTACAGCCTCCTGTAAACAAATAAAATAAATCTCATCTCCAGAAATAATACGCGTTTTCTCAGTTGGTATGATCAAGGCTTCATTTCTATAAATAGCACAAACCTTAACTTCTACTGGCTCTAGAAGAATAGTTTTTAACTCACCTAGTGCATGCCCTACTAAAGGACTGTTCTTTTCCACTCTGGTAACGATCATCTGTACTCTTAGGCTACTATCTTGTAATTTTTCGCCAAAATTAACTACTTGCAAAGCACCAGGTGTTAGCAACAATTGTAGTAACTGCTCTGTTACGATTTGTTCAGGACAAATGGATTCAGTTACATCAAATAAATTTAAAGGAGAGTTAGTAATTGCATGGCCTTCTTTTGTCTGTACGAAGGTATATTCCACGGTTTCACTTTGTCTGACCCGAGCAATTAAGTTAGGGATGTTAAATATTTCTTTCGCCATGCGGCAAGCTACGAGATTAGTATCATCCACACCAGTAGCTGATATCAGCAACTCCGTATCCTCTGCGCCAGCTTCCTTAAGTACACTGGGAGAAGTTACGCTACCTAATACTGTCTGAATATCCAGGCGGGTTGCAAGCTTTTGCAATGCAGCCTCATTTTTATCAATTACAGTGATCTCATAATCAGAATAATGAGCTAAGTTATAAGCTACGGTCTCCCCTACGGTTCCCGCTCCTAAAATAAGTATTTTCATAATTAAATCCTAAGACTAAGCGTGACACAGCACCTCAATAAGTTCATTTTGGCTACAAGTAGCAGTACCTAATTTACCTACGACAACCCCGGCAGCAGCATTCGCTAGTCGCATTAATAGAGTCTCTTCCAAACCAATCCCTAAAGCTAAAGCAGCCACAGCAATAATCGTATCGCCGGCACCAGAAACATCAAAGACCTCTCGTGGAACCGTTTTTTCATGGACCACTCTCCCTGCTTGGTAGAGGGATAGTCCTTCTTCACTCCGAGTCAAAAGAAGAGACTTGAGTTTAAGTATTTTTCGAAGTTTTTGCGCTTTAGCAGTAAGGGTAGCCTCGTTCTCCCAAGTTCCTATAACAGTTTGTAATTCCAAACGGTTAGGTGTTATTAGTGTAGCACCAGAGTACTTACTATAATCTTCACCCTTGGGATCAACTAATACGGGCAAACCCTTATTTTTGGCTATTTGGAGTAATTCAGCCACATGTTTTAACGCACCTTTGTCATAGTCGGAAAAAACTACTAAATTATATCTTTGTACTATTTGCCGAAAATGATCTTTTAACCTTAGAATCGCACTTTCTGAAGGGCTACTCTCAAAATCAATTCGAAGTAATTGTTGATTGCGTGCCAATACCCTAAGTTTTACCGTAGTGTTTATACTTGAGTCCTTAATTAAGTGTGTCTGAACACCATCGCGAGCTAGAATACTTTCTAAATCATTGGAATTTTGATCAGTACCAGTAACGGATAGCAGACAAACTTCGCCTTTCAAACTAGCAATATTTCTAGCTACATTGGCAGCGCCACCTACTCTACTTTCAGTAGCCTCAACTTTAGCTACTGGTACCGGAGCTTCTGGAGAAATACGATATGTATCACCAAACCAATATTGATCAAGCATAGCATCTCCAACTACCAAGATCTTGATCTGAGAAAAAGCTTTAAGTATTTTTTTTAAAACTTGGAAAGGTATAGGAGTAGGCTTCATACTAAGATGGATCGGAACTATTTAGGTTCTACAATCTGTGAACGAATAGTTCTAGCTTTCTGATTAAGTTCTCGTAATAATGTTACAGGATCCCTAGTTTGCCTAATGGGCCGACCCATGACAAGGTAATCTGTTCCCGTGGAAAGTGCTTCCTCTGGCGTTAAGGTTCTTTTTTGGTCATCTTGTGTAAGTGTCTCTACTCGAATACCTGGAGTGATGGTGAGAAAATTATATCCTAGTTGTTCTTTAATTAGTTTTACTTCCTGTGCTGAGCAAACTACGCCATCCAATCCACTACTCTTTGCTAAGGAAGCTTTCTGCATTACCCAACGCTCCAAACTAAATCCTGCTTGAGGACTTAGTAAATCACTAAGATCCAAACTAGTCAGAACTGTAACGCCAACGAGCAAAGGACGATGTGAAAAAGACGCCAGAGCATTAGCTGCTGCCTCCAGCATTTCCCGACCTCCATCAATATGGACATTAACCATCCATACACCCATATCTCCTGCTACCCGACAAGCTCTACTTACAGTATTGGGTATATCATGGTATTTCAGGTCTAAGAATACTCTAAAACCACGCAAAACAAGGGATTCCACAAACTTTCTTCCAGTAGCCGTAAAAAGTTCATTACCTATTTTAAGTTGACACAGTTCAGGCGTAAGTCTCGCTACCCATTGTAGAGCTTCTTCTTCCGTAGGGACATCTAAAGCGACAATAACAGGGGAATCATCGGTGCTGCCATTGGTAGCCTGTATTTGAAAAATATTCATACTATACCTCTATGCGCCTTGTTGTAAAAGTTTCCCATCTGCCGCATGCAGGACAGCGCCAAAAGAAAACTTGAGATTTAAAATAACAGTGTTTACATTGATACATAAAATTTTTGTTAATCTGACTAAAGAGGACCTTTTCAATAATGGCCGCATCCGAGCTCAAGGCAAGTTGATGATCGTTCAAAAGAATTGTAGTCAAAAGATAAATTTTTTCTAGGTTTGGGTTTAGTCGAATGAGCTGACGGGTAATTTCATTAGCTCGTGCCCGGTCCCACAGTAGTAAAGCCTTTTCATAAATTAAGGTGGTTAAATTAATTTCTGGAAAAGTCTTAGCGTAGCCGATTAACAATTCTAAACCCTCCTCGGCTCGGGACATAGCAGCATAGGCATCGTAGATTTTTTCACCTACCATACTAAGGTAATTATAGTTTTGATTTTCAATTGAAGTATAAGCTCTAATGGCTTCAGCATAATCCTGTCTCTTATTAAAAACATCCCCTAAAATAAGATTGGCTCTAGCACATTTTTTATTAATTTCTAAAGCCAGCCTGGCATAAGAAGACGATAGTTCAAGCTTAGATTGAATTAACGCTTTCTGGCCTAACTCGCAATGAAATTGGGCTAGTTCTAACTGCTGAGATAGCTCCTCACTAGGTGTTAACGTAGCTAACTGAATAGCTTTTTCCCAGTCCCGATCTTGTTGATAAATAAGTAGAAGAATTTTACTAGCTTGAGATTTAAGAGGGGTTTCTAACAATGATTCAAGCTGTGTTTCTGCTCTATCCACAAGTCCAGCCGCTTGATAATCTTTACCTAACTCAAAACGTACCTGATGGCTCTGTTCAGTGGAGAGTTCAGGAAGAGATAACATTTTCTGATGCAGACTAATAGCTTTATTGGTTTCTCCGCGCTTTCGAAAGAGTTGGCCTAAAGTGAGAGCCAGTTCATGGGACTCAGGAGACTGAGCTAACATTTCTTTCTCTTCCACAATTTCACTCAGCAAATCAGCAGCAACCCTGGTCTTACCATCCACCATTGCACTGAGGCTTTTATAAAATTGGATAGGCACTACTTTTGCTTGTTTTAATACCGTTCGCATATCAACGCGCGCAGCAAGCCATCCCATCGCAAAGAAAATGGGCAGCAAGCCAATCGGCACTAGCCAAATAAGAATATTAGTCTCCATATCTTAATATTCGCTAGTGCTCATCAGGAATTAGTAATGAACTGTCATCAACTACAACCGCATCAGGCTTCTGTCTCTGTGGAGAAAGTAGCTCAATGGAATGTCTTGCTTTTCTCAACTTCCTTTCAGAGATAATCAAGGCTTTCCTTAGGCTTAATATCCTAAATAACATCGAGAATATACCTAACAGCGCACCCATGACAAAAGATATAAATAATAAAAAAATTAAGGGTAATGCGTAGGTGCCGATAAAGGGAATAGAAAAATGAACCTCTTGGTGGTTTACATGGGCAACCAGCACCGTTAATACAAATATACTAAAAAGGAGAATAAATTTTATTATTTTCACTGATTATCCTTAGACCAACTGGTCTTTTTCATAGAGAAAATGTATGATGACATTCTAATTGAAAAGCGAGAAAAAACCTATCTAAAACTTAGTATTCCAATTTAGAAAAGGGGAATAAGTAGGGCAGTTTGCGATGACAATGTCAGATAGAGACGGCTATATATGGTACAACGGGGACTTGGTTGAGTGGCGTGAGGCGAGTGTCCACGTCCTTGCACATACGCTACATTACGGCATGGGTGTATTTGAAGGTTTAAGAGCTTATCGCACACAAGAAGGTCCTGCTATCTTTAGATTAGAAGATCACGTCCGTCGTCTCTGTAATTCCGCAAAAATTACCATGATGTCTCTAAACTATACGGCTAAACAGATTAGTCAGGCGCATGCTGATGTTGTGCAGGCTAATAAACTTGAGGCTTGTTATCTTCGTCCTATGGCTTTTTATGGAGCCTCAAAACTTGGGGTTATGCCGGATGAACGTGATGTACAGTTGATAGTGGCAGCTTGGGAGTGGGGCACCTATCTGGGTGAAAATGCTCTAGAGCAGGGTATTCGAGCTAAGATTTCTAGTTTTTGCCGACAGCATCCTAATACCTCTATGAGTAAAGCTAAAGTTAATGGAAATTACCTGAATTCTATCTACGCAAAGAAGGAAGCTATCAGACAGGGGTATGATGAAGCACTAATGTTAGACCTTCAAGGTTATGTTGCTGAAGGAACAGGAGAAAATATATTCCTGGTTATCAAAGATAAGCTGCATACACCTACCTTAGTGTCTGCTTTGGAGGGCATAACCCGGGATACAGTTATTCAACTAGCGCGCGATATGGGCATAGAAGTAATTGAGAGGGCTATTACACGTGATGAACTCTACATTGCAGATGAGGTTTTTCTGACTGGAACAGCGGTGGAAATTACTCCTGTAAGTGAAATAGACAACGTAAAAATAGGTGACAGCAGGCGAGGGCCCATTACAGAACAGCTACAACAAGCCTACTTCGAGCTGGTGAGAGGACTTAATAATAAATATACAAATTGGTTGACCTACATCACTTAAGTGGCCAATAAACTGGTTATGCTGTGGTGGACCTCTTCAGGGCTAAGATCTATAAGACTACGATGGTAACCTTCTGGGCTATCCTTGCTATGCCGAATGGGAAAGTAACCCTCTATCTTGCGCAAGATCCGGGCTCGTGAAGAAAGTGGCGGTGTAAACTGAGGACTGGTTGGACCGAACAATGCCACTAAGGGCCGGTCCAAAGCTGCTGCAATATGCATTAGCCCGGAATCATTAGAAACCACCCCATGAGCTATTGATAAGATGTCTACTGCTGTGTCCAATTGCGTCTTTCCAGTAAGGTCAAGGCAGTGGTCCTGCTTGTTTACCCCTTCCCTAATTTTTTGAGCAATATTTCGGTCCTTAGCACTACCCAGAATAATCACATAAAAACCTTCTTCAATCAATTGGTTACTTAGATATGAGTAATGGTAATGCGGCCAACATTTTGCTGGGCCAAACTCAGCACCGGGACAAATGGCGATAAAAGGTGATAAATAGTTTAAGTCCATCAGCTCAGAAAGTTCAGCTTTTGCTATCTCTTGTGCTGAGCGATCAACCTGCAGATGCGGATAGGGATGTCTCAATTGTTCCAAATCCGATAATGAATTTTTAGGGTAGGCAAGAGCGTTGTAGCGCATATGCATGAGTGGTAAAGTTTCCTTATCTAGGCTACGACGGTCGTTGAGTACTCCATACCGAAGCTCTCCTGTGTACCCTGTGCGGACTGGTATCTTAGCAAAAAAAGGAATTAAGCTAGACTTAAAAGAATTAGGTAACACAATGGCCCGATCATAGTTTCGGGGCAAAGAAGCGGCTATTTTTCGACGAGCGCCTATTCTAAGCTGTCCATGGGTTACAGGCATAGTAATTACTCCGTCGACCTCAGGCATCTTTTTTAAAATCATGTTACACCACGCTGGAGCAAGGACATCAATTTTACAACCAGGATAAATTCTCTTTAGATGTTGTAGAAGACTATTGGAGATCACCATATCTCCTACCCAAGAAGGACCAATAATTAGTAAGTTCATTGTACACACGCTTAATATGTAGAGGTTTTATTGTACCTTATTGACCCAAGAGAGCAACGTTATTAAGTAGAAATATGATAGTGTACTCAGCTTAGTTTTTAAGGAAAACAATATGTCACTAAAGCTGAGTACAATGTACTGGTAAATTCGACTAGATTGGAAAATTATGAAAAAAGGCAGGATATTATTTGTGATTTCTGCTCCTTCTGGAACTGGTAAAACTTCACTATTGCAGAAAGTCTTGGAGCAGGATTGTAGCCTGAGTTTAGCTATTTCCCATACTTCGAGAATACCTAGGAAAGGAGAAGTAAATGGGAAAAGTTATCACTTCATTACAACAAAGCAGTTTAAAGCTTTAATAGAAAAAAATTACTTTGTTGAATATGCGTGTGTTCATGGGAATTACTATGGAACCAGTTGGCAAGAAATCGATGACACGGATGTCCGCAATAAGAATATCCTTCTAGAAATAGATGTACAGGGAGCTGCTCAAATTAAATTAAAATACCCCCAGGCCGTATTAATTTTTATAGCACCACCTTCCTTGGAAGCGCTACAAGATCGGTTGTATTCTAGAAATAGCGATGCTACAGATACCATACAAACTCGTTTAACAAATGCTCGAAATGAGATGCGTCAAGCTGCAAATTTTGATTATTTAGTTGTAAATAAAAATTTTGAAAGAGCAGTTAACGACCTGCGTTGTATTTTTAGAGCCGAAGAGTTGGCAGTGAGTAGAAATCAAGATATATTAAGTGAAATATCCTTTACAATGAAACAATAAAGGCAAGCCTGCCTATCTACATTGGAGTTGATAATGGCCCGAATCACTATAGAAGATTGTATCGTCCGTATTCCCAATCATTTTGAACTAACTTTGGTTGCTGCTCGTCGAGCAAGGCAACTGTTTAACGGTGCTACTCCACTGGTTCATGGAGTGAAAAATAAACCTACTGTAGTCGCGTTGCGAGAAATTGCTGCTGGAGAAGTAACTACTGATATTCTGAAAAAGAAATAATTAAAGTAGAAAGAAATGAACTTTCCAGCTCCCTCGACGGACTATCATGAAACGACCTTAAAAAGCCGGGAGATACTTTTTAGGTCGGCTCTGTACCTCAGTGAGGAGGAAAAGATATTGTTAGAGGAGGCCTGCGCTTTTGCACATCAGGCTCATCTGACACAGTACAGAAAAAGTGGGGAGCCTTATGTTAATCACCCCATAGCAGTAGCTACTGAAATAGCAAATTGGGGGGAGGATGCTACCACATTAATTGCCGCTCTATTACACGATGTCATAGAAGATACTGGTATTAGTTTTTCAGAAATACAATTGCAATTTGGTAGGCAAGTAGCTGAAGTAGTAAATGGCGTATCTAAACTAGAACATATTGCCGGTAAAGACTATCTTGAATGGCAAGCTGAAAGTTTTAGAAAAATGTTATTGGCTGTTGTAAAAGACATACGTGTATTGGTAGTTAAATTGGCAGATCGCTTGCATAACATGAGAACACTCGGTGTTATGCGTAAGCAAAAACAAAAAAGAATAGCTAAGGAAACACTGGAAGTGTATTCAGAACTAGCCAATCGTATGGGTATGAATCTTGTATACCGAGAACTACAAGATTTGTCCTTTAAGTTCTTATATGCTCACCGCTATGATGTGATGTATAGGGCATTAAAAGGTTGGCGTGAAGAAAAAGGAGAGATGATAGAGTCGATTATGCGCAGTTTATCCTCTCAATTAGTGGCATTTAATGTGGAAGCAACCATTAAGGGTAATGAGAAACATTTGTATGGTATTTTTAAGAAAATGCGCGCTAAGCGTCTGCATTTTTCGCAGGTTTTGGATATGTATGGGTTTATTGTATTGGTTCACAATGTGCCCGATTGCTACAGGGCTATTGGTGCTCTTCACCATCTGTATAAACCCAAACCTGGAAGTTTTAAGGATTATATCGCTATACCAAAAAGTAATGGTTTTCAAAGTTTGCAAACTACTTTAATTGGTTCTATGGGGTTGCCTATTGAGGTACAGGTTAGGACCTACGATATGGATGGTGCTGCTGAAGCAGGTCGTTCTCATGTAACAAAAAATTATTCAGTTCTGAGTCGACCCTCGTTAGGCTTCAGGAAAAGGCAGTGGTTAGAAAATATAAAAGAATTTCAACAAGTCAATGATAATGCTGTTGATTTTTATGAAGATTTTAAGAAGGATCTGTTTCCAGAGGATCTTTATGTATTTACCCCAAAAGCTAAGATTATTGTATTACCGAAACATTCCACGGTGATTGATTTTGCCTATTCCATACATACGGACCTTGGCCATCATTGCATAGGTGCTAAAGTAAACGGTGTGTCAGTATCCCCCAGTTATTTATTGAATTCGGGAGATATTGTAAATGTTCAAACTGACTCTCAAAGTTTGCCTTCTCCGAATTGGTTGCGTTTTGCTGCTAGTGCTAAAGCTACAAGTGCTATAAGACAAAAATTGAGAACGGTTACAGGGGACATGGCTATAGGTGAGGAAAATTTTTTACCTCAGGATACTTTAGAGGGGGGCGCGCCCAACACAGCGCCGTTAACAGAGAAGAGTTTTCGTCGCTCAAAGCGCCAAAAGCTTTCACCTAGGGATAATTTTTATCTATTCGAGTCTTGCAAACCTTTCCCCATCACGACAACAAGCGCATTAGTTGCATGGACTCGCCCAACCAAGCTCAGAAAAAAACTCTCCTTAGATTTTGTAAAATTAACCAATAAGGTATATAGGGCGTTGTACACGGTCCAGAGCTTTTTTTTTACTCAGGAGGGAAGGTCAGCAGCTATTTTTACGCCTGTTAAAAAGTTGACAAGGGACTTAAAACCTTCTCTGCAAGATTTACAGACCACCTCAAGAAATATGGGGCTTGGAAGTGAAAAAGCCTATAGGATGAAATTAGAAATAAAAGTTCAAAGCACTTACAAGCTTTTAGCTAAAATAGATCAGGTTCTAGCCGCCAAAGGTGTCTCTATTGAAAGCGTCAATACTTCCCCCCTAGCAACAAGGTCAGAAAAACCACTTATAGTTTTAGGGCTTGAATTGGAAGGTTTGTGCCCTTTAGAGGAAGTGGTAACGACATTGAAACAAATTCCGCAGGTTATTAGTGTTTCTACAAAATAACTTAAAGCTATATGCTTCTAAAGGAGTCGGTAAACATGCAGAAGAGTAAGGCAGCAGGTTACACCCTCATCGAATTGATGATTGTCTTGGTACTAATTGGCATCATGGTAGCATGGGTGACTAGCCAATATCGCAGTCACTCAAAAAAGGCCAATTTGATGGCTGCTAAGGGCGCTCTGATTGAAGATGTGAATTACCTAGAAAATTTTTATTCTAAGTATTATTCCTATACAAAGCAACAGAGAATATCAGGAAGTTCAGAAAAAAATTGTGTCTGGCCAGAGCTTCCCAAAAAGCAAGTAGCTAATTTTCGTATACAATTCGAAGCCAAAGCATTGTGTCAAGTAAATAGCTATCTTCTGTATGCAAGGCCCACTGAATCTTACCAGCATAAAGAACACCGCTATTTGAAAATTGATGAGTCCAGCAATGTTAGCTTATGTGAGCCAAATGGAGAAAATAAAAGTAAAGACGCAGATAAATGTAGTGTTTTTTGAAACTTACATATTGATCGATAGAGAGTAACATGTCAGAGGATTTAGAAAAAGTAGAGACGCTGTTTAATTTTCCTTGCCAATTTCCTATTAAAGTGATGGGTCATAATGTGGAACAATTGGTAGAAGAAGTGTTAAAATCCGTTCGACCGTATGCACCCACGCTAGAACGGGAACATATTAGTGTTAGAGCAAGTCGTCAAGGTAATTATTTGGGTCTTACGATAAACATTCATGCTACCAGCAAAGAGCAGCTGGATGCGATTTACCTCGTTTTGACTAGCCATCCATTAGTGAAAGTAGTTTTATAGGTGAAAGTGCTTTATCTGGGTTTACAAGCATATGACTTAGTCTATAAAAGGATGCAGCAGTTCACGGAATTACGTGGCTCAGTTGATGAAGATGAGCTGTGGGTGGTAGAGCATTTTCCGGTGTATACACTAGGTAAATCCGGGGGTAGGGAACACTTATTGTATCCTCCACCGCACATCCCCGTAGTTCAAACTGATCGGGGCGGTCAGGTCACTTATCATGGCCCTGGACAGGTGGTGGTTTATACACTTATTGACTTTGCTCAAAAGCTTATTTCTGTGCATGAGTTAGTGAATCGTATTGAAGAGGCAATTTTAAAAACACTTGAGTTTTATGATGTAGCTGCTAGTAGAGAGTCTAAAGGTCCTGGTGTATACGTCAATGGTAAAAAAATTGCTTCTTTAGGCCTAAGAATACGCCGCAATTACACCTACCATGGTCTAAGCTTGAATGTGGATATGGACCTAGCTCCTTTTGATTATATTCATCCTTGTGGCCATAGTAACTTAAAAATGACTCAGCTGAGGGATTTTGTTCAACCTTGCCCAAAGCTTCAAGAAGTCGGTGCTTATTTGGTTGAACAACTGAAACTAACGTTACAGTAGGAGTGGAGTCATTATGGAACCCGTTAAAAGAGGTATCAAGTTAAAAGGAGCAGAGAAATTAGCTAGAATACCCATTAAAGTAGTCCAACCAACTCAAGCGCTTAGAAAACCTAGCTGGATTAGAGCAGCTTTCCCAACTGGGAAAAGATTCAGCGAGATTAAAGCTCTACTTAGGGAGCAAAAACTATTTACTGTTTGTGAAGAAGCTAGCTGTCCCAATATAGGAGAATGTTTTAACAAAGGTACAGCTACTTTTATGATCATGGGAGATATTTGTACCAGGCGCTGTCCTTTTTGTGATGTAGGACACGGTAGACCTCAGCCCCTCGATTTGAGCGAACCCCTCCATTTAGCTCAAACCATTGAAAAGCTGCAGCTAAATTATGTAGTTATTACTTCCGTAGATAGAGATGATTTAAGAGATGGTGGGGCACAACATTTTGCTAATTGCATCAAGGCCGTTCGACAGCTGAAAGATACTGTACAAATAGAAATCCTAGTGCCTGATTTTAGGGGTAGACTAGAAACAGCAGTGGAAATTTTAAGCCAGACCCCTCCGGATGTTATGAATCATAATTTAGAAACTGTGCCCCGGCTATATAGGCAAGCTAGGCCTGGAGGTAATTATGAACATTCTTTAAAGCTATTAGAACTCTACAAAAGTAGGCAACCAGAGGTGTTGACCAAATCGGGGATTATGGTGGGACTGGGTGAAACTGATGAAGAAATTATCCAAGTTATGCATGATCTGCGTCACCACCAGGTAGACATACTTACTATCGGACAGTATCTCCAACCCTCTAAAAGCCATTTGCCTGTGGTTCGATATGTAACACCTGAACAGTTCAAATACTTTGAGAGCATGGCCTACAACTTAGGTTTTAAGCATGCAGCAGTAGGAGCAATGGTACGTTCTAGCTACCATGCGGACGAACAAGCTTGTGCAGCTGGTATTTAGGTAAGGAAAGTGTATGTTAGGTAATTTATCTGAACGATTAAGTCAAGTTGTCAAAACGATCCAAGGTAATGCGCGTTTAACAGAAGACAACATTGCTGTTGCACTAAGAGAAGTTCGTATAGCTCTATTGGAAGCGGATGTAGCCTTACCTGTAGTTAAAAAATTTATAGAAATGGCTAAAGCAAGGGCTCTAGGGAGTGAAGTATTAGGGAATCTTAACCCTTCACAAGCTTTCATTGGCATTGTAAATGATACTCTGACAGAGGTGATGGGAAGAGAAAACAGTTCCCTTAATTTGGCTACAGTGCCTCCTGCTATTATTTTACTAGCGGGCTTACAGGGTGCTGGTAAAACTACTACCGTAGGAAAACTAGCTTATTGGCTAAAAAATAAAAAAAATAAAGTCAAGGTGTTATTGGTTTCTGTAGATGTATATCGTCCAGCAGCTATTGAACAACTTCAGTCTTTGGCCAACCAAGTAGGGGTGGATTTTTTCAATGCAGACATCAATTTAAAACCTACTGAAATTGCTGAACTAGCTTTGACCTATGCCAAGCAACACTACTATGATGTTTTATTAGTCGATACGGCTGGAAGATTAGCGATCGATGAGGTAATGATGGAGGAAATTAAATCTCTTCATCAACTGTTAGCTCCTATAGAAACCTTATTTGTAGCAGATGCTATGTTAGGACAGGATGCTGTTCAAACGGCAAAAGTATTTAATGAAACCCTAGAATTAACAGGTATTATCCTAACTAAATTAGATGGAGATACGCGTGGCGGCGCTGCACTTTCCATTAGACAAATTACAGGAAAACCCATTAAATTTATTGGAGTTGGGGAAAAACTACACGGACTAGAACCTTTCTACCCGGATCGTTTAGCCAGTAGAATTTTGGGCATGGGTGATGTACTTGGCTTAATTGAGGAAGTGCGTCAAAGTATAGACCAAGCAGCTGCCGAAAAGATGGTCAAAAAGTTGCATAAGGGCAAACAGTTTGATTTAAATGACTTTCAAGCTCAACTGCTACAAATGAAATCTATGGGGGGGCTTGATTCAATCATGGCTAAATTACCAGGCATGGGGGATATGATACAGAAATTACCAGCGGGGATGGCAGAAAAAGCGATGATTAGAACAGAAGCGATCATTAATTCTATGACAGATAAAGAAAAAGCTAACCCTCAGTTGTTAAAGGCCAGTCGCAAAAGACGTATCGCACTTGGCTCTGGCACTAGTGTCCAAGAAGTTAATAAATTATTGAAACAATTCGAACAGGCACAAAAGGTGATGAAACAATTCAATAAAGGAGGAATGGGTAAACTTGTACGCATGGCAAAGGGACTGCGGGGACTAAAGGGAAATATACCCCTTAAAAATTAATACAATTAAATGGCAAATTTAACCCCTATCTGACCGCTCCAAGCATGGTTTCTTCCTTTATTCTGCTCATATTGAACATTCGCCTGTAAGCTAACTTTTCGGCTCAGTTCATAGGAAAAGGTGGAGGCAACTCTCCAACCGATAGTAAAAGGATCTTTAAAGGTAGTCTGATAATTACGTCTAAAGCTTTTAACATTAATAGGTATCCTATAAGGAACCTTAGTAGATTTTTGATAACTCAGTTGTGTATAGAGAGACCATGGTCTCGGCGTACTTGCAGAAATACGGTGATACAATCCAACCGCTGTACTAGGCTTAGTAATATGGATATTACCAAAACGCATACTGGTACTATGGTTAGCCTCTTCAATGTATCCATGAGATTCGTAGCCTTCAAAGCTTCCTTTCAGAAAGAAACCAGCTGCTACCTGTGGTGTTTTAAGGAATTCGTACCCAAGCATTGTATGGAATCCCCAATAGGTAGATAGCGTGCCTTTGGCATGCTCCAACCGCTTTAATTTACCTAATTGAATACTTCTTTTTATGTCCTTGCTGTATAAACCTGACCATTGCAACTGATCTTGAAACCATATTGAGCCTTTTTGAAATTGATGGAATAGACTTGCGCCCAAATAATCATAACGGAATTGAAATTGTCGAAATGGATGGGCTTGTCCTAGACTGCTAGACAGGCTTGCTCCCACCAGTTCCCGTGAACTAAGCGGTATATAAACACCCAAATGCAATAATGCTGCATTAATACGACTCGTCCCAGCGTAGGTTAACACACTCCTTTGCTCTCCTGAAAGATTAACAAAAAACTGTGGTTCGAGTGGTTTCGAACTCATATTGTAACGCCACTGATTTAATATATCAGTGATAAAAGCTTGGGAACTATGAGCTAGAGTGTGCAACTGGAACTGGATAGAACTAACGTAAGATGCTGCATTAAGCAAGCTCAGATAGTATTGAGCAAAAATAATGTTTGCTGCTGGAGATGGATGGATAGCATCACTCCACAAATAAGTACGATCCGTATGATTAAATAAAGCAAGATCACAGAATGACGAGGAAGAAGAAAGACCAACACTACATTGAGTTAGTAGTACATTATCAATACCAAAGCTTTTAGGATTAAGATAGATTTCATCTAACAACCGATGCGTATCTGCATATAGTATATTCAGTGAGGAGGCTTCTAATTTTTCCTTTATTAATGAATAATATTCATCACCAGCTTCTGTGGTTAGCTCAAATACTATTTGCTCTAATCGCTGCACCGCTGATTTAGGTAACCATGAAAGCTCATTTGCTAGCAATTCTGTACTTTTTTCTTTGAAAAAATCCAGGCCACCTCCATCTAAATCCCTGCGGCCTCGGAAAAGCTGTTCAAATTTCTGATTAAACACTATATTTAATAGAGCCACTAGATCTCGACTCTGCAGTTTAAAGAGCCGAACTACTAGAAGTGCTGTAAAAAGGCGGGGGGCTTGGTAAGCTAATGCAGGCGAATACGAAGGACGCCATAAGTTAGGCACTAAGAAATTTTTAGCACCGTAGGTATTTAAAGTTTGTAACTGCTCTAAAATTCCTTCAGGCCCTGGTAGTTTTAAGGGAAGCGTATGATGCGTGAATAGCTTCATGATGGCTTGACCCATTAAAATGCTGAATACCTCTTTTTCATGCAAATCATTGCCACCTATATTCATAATATACAGCGCTGCTGGATCTGCACGGTATTGAACTTTTTTTAAATAGCGCTGAATTTGTTTTTCGGTATCACGAACTCTATGTAGAGTATGGGCCCCAGATTCAGCAAAATTATTGCCGCCCCTAGTATAAGGCAGAGAGGTCTGGTGGGTAAGAATCGGACTTAAAATTCTTACGTAATTGGGATTATTCAAGCCGCCAGCAACAAAATAATCAAAACGCCCTCGGCTACCACCTTGATCACTTAGACTATCTCCAAAAACAACCAGAGAAGTAAACTGAGGTAATGCTCTTTCGCTATCATTGCCACCGATGTCTGTGGCATAGCTAAAACTATTTAAAGCAAAAAATAAGCAGGTATAGGATAAAGCTCTTTGAACCGAAATCATCTGATCTGCCTTAGGAGAGCTAACGAGAATGCTGAATATAACACTTCTAAAGGAAGTGTTCTACCGTAAAATGTAACTTATCAATCAAGGCAGATTAGTCTTAAAAAGCTTTAAAAACAAGCATAACCGAAAGGAATGATCACCCCAAAAAAGCAGGCCCTCTAGGGGGCCTTAGTGAAAGGATAAGAGATACTATTTAAAGGTCTTACGTACTCCCAGTGAACCATTCAGTTGAGTAAACTTGCTAGTACCGTAGTTGTAATTCAAACTACCGTAAATAGACATATC
>JBBPJF010000003.1:0-325118 GCA_043842855.1 Neisseriaceae bacterium | reverse complement strand
GAGGCGAATGCACTCACACTTATCAGTAATTGATTGAAGGGCCTTAGGGGGTTTGTAGCTCAGCTGGTTAGAGCACACGCTTGATAAGCGTGGGGTCGCAGGTTCAAGTCCTGCCAGACCCACCAGTTACTTGGTGTTTGGTCTTTATCTAGACTGGCACTTGTGTTTCTGTGCCAGTGTTCTCTTTGTGTTCTTTGAATATAAATATTCTAGAGATCTTCCCTAATGGGAGCTGGTAGTTGGCGCTGGGGTCATGGTTTTCCTGGCTCTAGTAAAATTCCTGGGAGGGTTGCGAGGTTTTATTTTTAGTCCTGATGTCTAGGGCAGCGAAGTCAATTTTTATTCCATCGAGCTTTTTCTCTTACTTGATCGGCCGACCTGCAAGCTGAAGAAATTATTGAGCTCAGGCTTATAGTAGGTTTCTAGTATCAGCGGTATTTAGTAATTTTTAGTCTGTAAAAATTTCTGACTTATCATTTTATAAAAGTTGCTGCTAATCCTAGCCAGAGATTATCTGATGAGCTTTGAAAACGCAAAAGCAGCTTATCGCAATTGCCTCTGTCACATTCATACATTTGGGAAGAATTAAGCTATTTTTATAATTTTCATTCGACCAAAATTGAAAGCAACTCCTTAACTTTGGAGGAAACAAAGACGGTTTTAAAGAGTGGTTTTGTGATGGATAAGCCTTTGAAAGATATTCTCATGCTAAAAAACCATGCTGTTGCTTTAGATTTTGTTGCAAAGGCGCTCTTGGTTAAAAAGGAAAAAATTAACCTTAGAAACCTGAGGGGGATTCAAGCTTTACTTGAACCTAAAAAAAAGCAGGTTTAGACAAGTTGTAGTAGAAATAGCTAACACTAACGTAAAGACAGCCGAGGCCTATGATATTGCTTATAGGCTTGAAGAGCTAGTAAATAGTTATTATGCCGAAGCGGGTAAAGAGGACTTATTCAATAGAATAGCTCGCTTCCATATAGAATTTGAAAGGATCCTCCTTCCCTAGATGGTAATGGAAGAACTGGCAGATTGTTAATGAACGATCAACTTATGATGGAGGGGTTGCCGTTAAGTACTATTGTTTATGAGAATTGCCTCCGATATTACCAAGCATTTGGTATGCGAAAAAAGATAATATAAATCATTATTGCTGGTATACAAAGGGCGTTTGATCTAGTGAAATTGGTTACGCGAAACAAGAGTAGGCCTAAAAGAAAAGATTCTCAAACTAGTCGATCTCAGCCCCCGTTCAATACGTACGTGCGTTCTCAAAAGCTTGTTAAGACTTCACAAGATTGTGCCAACTAATGAAATGTGCCAGTGGCTTTATTAAAGGCTCAAGAAATACAGCAGAATCTGCTTCGTCAGCATGAAGAAGAACAGCATGCCTTAGTGAGTAAGAGAGAAGATAGTCTACGTTTACAGCGGGAAAGAAAAGAGAATCAGCGAGTGCAGAATTTATTAATTAAATGCTAATTAAACTTTAAGGAGAGGCAAGATGAAAAAAACACTAGTGGGTATGTTCCTAGCATCAGCAGTAATGTTCTCATTCACAGGGTGTAATAAGACAGAAACTTGTAATTGTAGTAAGGCTGAAAGTAAGGCAGAGAAAGTTTATACAAGAGAGGAATTGTTAAAAAATCCTGAGCTATTAAAGAAGATCAATGATCATTGTATTAATGATATGTCTATGACCGAATATATGAATAGCGAGAACTGCGCCCGTGCACATAGCATCATAAGGAAAAATGGTTAAATAGGTAGCTGTTCGGGGAGATTAAAATGGATTGGCTAAAGAGAATTACGCAGGGTTTGTTTGACTCGGGTATTGCAGCTTTGTATACCAGCTGCATGAGTTTTGTGCTAGGTATTTTTGTAACTTCAGTGACTCTGTATCTTACCGTTCAAGGAATATTGACTCTATCTTCCAGCTAGGGTCAATATTTCTCGCAAGCCATTTTCCTTGGACTACTGCTTTGATGGTGCAGGTTTACTATTAGGTAGGAGTAGGGATTTTACCTTTTGTTGTGGATACTATTGAAGGATAGCTATAGAGTCGCCACATTTCCCTTGAGAATACTAGTTGATTTATTTGAGGTAGTCAGCTAGACAATGATAGTTTTTATAAAGATATATGGTAATAAAGAGAATTTTTTACCTTGTTTGAAATTTGAAAGGGCTAGCTTATTTTTAGCCGAGGGTAGTATGCGTGGGGCTCAAGCCCCCAAAAGCAGTTTTCCAGTATCTTTGCTTTCCCTAGGCCTTCAGGTCAATGAATTAAGACTGCAGAAGGGCGAAAGATGTGGCAAAAGCTAAAGTTAATATAACCTCAGAAGTAAAGATATTATTTTCTTACAATAAATTTTTTAAGTTGAAAGCTTGTAACTTTGCTGCCAGGTGATGTTAAAGCGGGGTATGCGATTCTTCTTTGTTAGCTAAGTTCCTAGCTCATCCTGAAAAGATATAACCTCTGTAGACTTAGGAACTTGTTTTCTAGTTTGTTAGATCCTATACATGCTATTGTTTTTATAAATTTTCTCTTTTATTTCCAGAGGGTTAGAAGGGATTATTATTAATCAGCAGTTGCTTTCCATCCATCATCAATAGCTTTGCCCAGCATGAACTCTATTGTATGGAACCTCTATGCTATTGCTAATAGTACTAGTTACTAATTAGAAATAGAAAGGAAATAATTAGCTGAACGGCGTTATGATTTTTTCCTTATACTTAGTAGTTTCTTTTGGTTAGGAGGAAAGAGACGCTTATTTATCTATTAATATCTTAGGATAGTCGAAGAATATCATAGCGGAATGCTAATCAGAGTGGAGTAGGGGTTAAGCGACAACCTAGCTATTCAAGTTTTAAGAGAAGCACTAGAGACTGAAGAAGTCTAAAGGCTTAGTTATTTTGCTGGAGTGCCTATGCTTTGACTAGAGTGTGTCTTACTTTTTACTTGCAACAGTCTAATTTCTTTTAGTCACGGGTTGAAGCTACATTTTTTTCGATTAGGAAAATAAATTTTATTCCTAGGATGCGTCGATAAATTTCAAAGAAAAATTTATTCTAAC
Organism: Neisseriaceae bacterium; assembly: GCA_043842855.1. Classification (GTDB taxonomy): domain Bacteria; phylum Pseudomonadota; class Gammaproteobacteria; order Burkholderiales; family Neisseriaceae; genus QFNR01. The sequence goes on along the minus strand of JBBPJF010000003.1, from coordinate 322,050 downwards.
TGGAAGATTTATTTGGAGTATGTTAACCTGTCTCAGGGACGTTTGAAGCAAAAACACCCTCCCGATGTAACGAAACTAGCGCCACCGGGCTTATTGCTTAGTTACTTAGTAGCAAGCGCAAGGTTGTGATTTTTAAAGAGAAATAAAGCTATGAGTAATAAATTAAGCTTGCCTATTTTGACGGGGCATGGGAGTTTAACACAGTACATTCACACGGTGAATTCTATTCCTTTGCTAACAGCAGAAGAAGAGCGTACGCTGGCAGAGAAATTGGCTCATGAAGGTGACTTAGAGGCAGCAAAGAAATTAATCCTTTCTCATTTACGTCTAGTCGTTTCCATTGCAAGGGAATACGATGGGTATGGTATTAATCAAGCTGACTTAATTCAAGAAGGAAATATTGGCTTGATGAAAGCTGTCAAAAGGTTTGATCCCAGCAGAGGAGTGCGTCTCGTCTCTTTTGCTATACATTGGATAAAAGCTGAAATTCATGAATTTGTTTTGAAGAACTGGCGTTTAGTTCGGGTCGCTACTACAAAGCCCCAGAGGAAGTTATTCTTTAATTTGCGTAGTATGAAAAAAAATACCAATGTCTTGACAGAGCGTGAGGCTGAAGCAATTGCTCAAGATTTAGGTGTAAAGCTAAGGGATGTTTACGAAATGGAAGAGAGAATGACGGGACGTGACGTGGCCTTAGTACGAGACGAAAGTGAGGAAGATGGCTTTGCTCCGATTGATTGGCTAGCTGACTACCGTAATGAACCAGAAAAACAATTGTTGGAAAAAGATGATCAATTCCTGCGCAGTACTGGTTTAAGATTAGCGCTTAAGCAATTAGATGACCGAAGTAAGGATGTGCTTGAGAGCCGTTGGCTTTCAGATAAGGATGCTACGTTACATGATCTAGCAGTTAAGTATGGAGTATCCACTGAAAGAATTCGTCAGATTGAAAGTAAAGCCATCGAAAAAATCCGCGGCTATTTACTTGAGAAAAAATAGCTTTACCAGCTAAACTAGTCTCCAGCTCTCCTGATATGAACCAAGGAGGTGACAGCGTTTGCGTTGAGCAAGTTTGGTTTGCCTGTACAGTCTAGTTTTGGGTTGATTCAATGCTTAAAAAAATTTCCTTGTGTGGGGGCATGCGACAAGCGACCCTGTTCTATAAATTTTGCTTATCAATGAACTTCTATCCTCAAATCTAAGTAGCCCATAGAAACTAGGGGACCTTCGTGTAACTTTCAAGGGTACTGTTTCAAGAAGTTTAATAGCAGTGCCTCATACCTCTGCCTAGTTATAGTGCCCTACAAACTTCAGTTAATTTTGTTGGTTTGTTTACTTTTTATAGGGATCATAGAGTGTTGTCTAGCATGGGTTAATTTTCAAGGTTAAAAGTTGAGTGGTCGTTTTGTATCCAGGCAAGCTAGATACCAGCTATACTCGACAGGGAGCTAGGTTAATAAAAAAAGATAAAGCCCTAAATAGTTCATAGAACTTTTAAAGTTGTCCAGCTAAGGTTACTTGCTTCTACACAAGTTTTCTAGATAACTGTATAACTTATTTCAGGAAATTTAGCTCAGTTCTAACCAAACTGGCGCATGATCGCTCGGCCTTTCCATTTTCCGTAGGCTTTTTTCGATACCGAAACCTTGTACTTTTGCTAGCAAGGTAGGAGTCACCAAAATATGATCTATTCTTAAACCAAGGTTGCGTTTAAAGGCATTCATTCGATAATCCCACCAGGTGTAGAGTGATGTATCTGGCGCTAGAACTCTTAAACTATCCTTTAAGCCTAATGCTATTAATTCTTGGAACCATCCGCGCTCTGCAGGCGAACAAAGAACTTTATTTTGCCACAAGGCTGGTTCGTAAACATCTAAGTCGCTAGGAGCGATATTAAAGTCTCCCAAAATTAATAATTCTTTATAGAGCTTAAGTTCTGCTGCAACAAGGTGCAGTAAACCTTTATACCAAGCTTCTTTGTAGGTAAATTTATCGCTATCCAGGCTTTCCCCATTGACTGCGTAGACGTTAATCACCCTTAAATCATTATAAGTAGCAGCAATTATCCTTTTGTGTTTATCAGGATAAAACTGGTTATCCTTAGCCACATGCGTCGGCGCAGAGCGGCTTAGCAGTGCTACACCATTATAGGTTTTCTGAGCATTGAAGACCGCGTGATAGCCCAACTGTGCAAAGCTTTCGATCGGAAAGTACTCTTCAGCTATCTTTAGTTCTTGTAAAGCTAGGATATCTATTGAGGTAGCTTCTAGCCAGTGTAAAACTTGGGGTAACCTAACTTTTAACGAATTAACATTCCATGTAGCAATTTTCATTACTTTAGTCTTGGGAAGGGGAGAAGAAAGGAGTATGTACATTCACATCTGAGCACTGAGCCCGATGACGAAGCGCATGATCCATTAAAACTAATGCTAACATCGCTTCTGCAATAGGAACTGCCCTTAATCCAACACAAGGGTCATGGCGTCCACGGGCTGTCACATTCACCTCTTCTCCATAAATATTTAAAGAAGCCCGTGGCTGTGCAATGCTAGAGGTAGGCTTTAGAGCAAGGTGAACTAGAATCTCTTGCCCGGTACTAATCCCACCCAAAATACCTCCTGCATGATTGGTAACGAAGCCAGTATGGCGCATTTCATCACCGTGATAGCTACCCTTCTGAGTGACGACATTGATACCATCGCCTATCTCCACAGCCTTCACTGCATTAATGCTCATCATAGCATGTGCTATATCAGCATCCAATTTATCAAACACCGGTTGACCCCAGCCTACGGGCACCCCTGTAGCTTTTACGGTTAACTTAGCACCGATAGAATCTGGGCCTTTGCGAATATTATCTAAGTAATTAGCAACTTCTTCTACCTGTGATTGATTCGCAATAAAAAAAGGATTCTTGTCGATATATTCAACTGATTCAAAGCAAATGGATTGTTCTCCAATTTGAGTAATATAGCCTGTGATGTCAAGCGAAAAGTTGTGCTTAAGCCAAGCCTTTGCTATGGCGCCAGCAGCCACTCGTGCAACGGTCTCACGAGCAGAACTCCTCCCCCCACCACGATAGTCCCGACGCCCATATTTCATCCAGTAAGTGTAGTCTGCATGACCAGGACGAAACTGCTCTTTAAGTAGTTCATAATCCTTACTTCTTTGATCCTGGTTAAATACTATCAATGCAATAGGTGTACCGGTCGTAAACCCCTGCCAAGTGCCTGAAAGGATCTCCACCTGGTCAGCTTCTTTGCGTTGTGTGACAAAACGAGAGCCTCCAGGCTTCCTACGATCTAATTCCTTCTGAATAATTGCAGCATTAAGCTCCAGTCCAGGTGGGCATCCATCTACAATACAGCCTATCGCTTTGCCATGACTTTCGCCAAAAGTGGTTACTACAAATAATGTTCCTATACTGTTTCCTGACATATCTACAGTTATCCATTAATCCCCGCCTAGCAGTGTATCATACTCGAGAGTATATGAGTTTTGACCCAATACTATTGTATTTTGGCAGACCACTAATTGTGTTTAATATGGAACTTCCCTTTATTTTAGAAAGGAGAGAGGGGTATTGATGCCTATTCAAATTTGAAAAGCTATGCACAGGTATTTCAACTGATTAAAAAGCAAAGGATTTAAAAAGTTTCAGGCTGCTTTCTAGCCTTTAAGCTGGTCCTGTAGGGCATCAAGCATATGTAGAAAGCTATGTTTATTAGGATTAGATTAGCTAAGAGGATAATTTAGGTGGGCAAAGTTGACTGAAAGGTTTTTCTAGGTTAGGCAGTTATATTTTTTAACAGGTTGTGAACAAATGGAAAAAAATAGAAAACAATTCACAAAATTTGGGGAAAACTCGTAGAAAAACCTTCTTAACCTATTAAATTATATGAATATATTTACTTTTGAATAAATTTAGTCAATTGGGTGACATATTAAAATTAAAATGTGCACATTCTTCAGGCTTTCGTAGAGTAGGCTTAATTTTGACCATACATACTCTAAAAGCTTTTTATTTTTAGTCAAGCGGATAGACCAATTAGTACTGGGTATCTGAGAAAAGGCTTGAGAGCTTTTTTTATATTTAAGTGGAAAAAAACTAAGTTTAGAAAAGGATTTGATTTTTAAAATATTTTTTTTAGGTGCTCTAGATAATTTAGATAGAAAAAGAAAATTTCATAGTTAGCAAGAAAAGAAAAAGTTGAATCTCTTCTGGAACTTCAGTAAAATGGCGCCCTGCTCTTTGAGGATGTTATTGTCTTTAAAGTGGGGGTATAGCTCAGTTGGTAGAGCGTCTGCTTTGCAAGCAGAATGTCATCGGTTCGATTCCGGTTACCTCCACCATTCCATATGATTTCTTTTACTAACGCGTGATCCTTTTGTGTTGGGTCTTAGTCTCGGTGTCTGGATCCGAAGGAGTTTTCGCTTGCCCTCTATCAGTCGATAGAATGGGTACTTGGTGCCTTTTGGGAGAGGGCGTCTAACCTCTTCCAATCTATTATGCGCTATAGGTAAGAGCTTCTTCCTAGATAAATGTAGTGATCTTATTCGGGTTTCTGTAGTTTAGAGTGGCCCTGGTCTTTGTTTGGTTAGAAAGATAATAATGAATGAGAATAGTTAAATGCTCACACTTACATTTAGGAAATTTCCGAATGGACTGAGCTAGTAATTTGCGGCAGGTTTTAGTCAATTTGATAAAGGAGGAATTATCCACGAGTTGGTAGGCTAAGTTGGCAACTTAGAGCAATAGGCTAAAACCTAATACTCGTTTTCACCCTAGAAGCGGAGAAATTTTTCTTAAGCTTTAGTAGATAACAGTTAAACTTTTACACATGGGTAATGTTGCTTAAATTAATTTTTTAGTTTGGCTGACTGGTTAATTCAAAGCTTAGCTGAGCAATTGACAGAAAAAGTATACAATGTGCTTTCTTTGAGTAACTGCTAATCAACACTGAGCGTATATCACTGATGAGGATAAAGTGGTAAGTGCTAATCTTGGAAAAGGCTACAGGGATGAGTTTGAACACTTGGGCAGAAGCTATCGGACATATTAAGCAAGAGCATTATTTTCAATCTCTCTTAAAGGCAGTGGCATTAGAACGTGAGAAAACTTCCGTTTATCCTGCTGCCCCAGAGACTTTTGAAGCTTTCAAACTAACCAATTTTGATCAGGTAAAGGTGGTCATCTTAGGCCAAGATCCGTACCATGGGGCAGGACAAGCACATGGTTTAGCTTTTTCAGTTCAGCCTCAGGTAAGGATTCCGCCTTCTTTACAAAATATTTATCAGGAATTGAAAAATGATATTCCTGGCTTTAAAATTCCTGAACATGGTTGCCTGAAAAGTTGGGCTCAGCAAGGTGTATTTTTATTGAATACAATATTGACGGTGAGGGCAGGTGCTCCTCAGTCGCATCAAATGCTAGGTTGGCAGCAGTTTACTAATCAGGTTATTCAAACAATCAGCCAACATAGGGAGCACGTTGTATTTTTATTGTGGGGCGCGTCAGCGCGCACTAAAGAAGCTTTAATAGATACCGAAAAACACCTGGTATTAAAGGCACCTCATCCCTCCCCCTTATCTGCACATCGCGGTTTTTTCGGATGTCGTCATTTTTCTCGAGCTAACCAATTTTTAGCGCAACATGGGGAGTTACCTATTAACTGGCAAATCTGCTAGTTTATAACCATCGTATTTCAAAGGACCTTTTGGCTAAGTTAATGCTATAGGGTAGCTATCCCCGATAGCAAGCCCTGTTTAGGTATCCAGTTCAATAGGATATAATGCGAAATTTGGACAGTGTGAGGAGAGAGGGTTATGGCTTTAGTGTCAATGCGACAGTTGCTGGATCATGCAGCGGAGAATTCCTATGGGCTGCCCGCATTCAATGTCAACAACCTTGAGCAAATTCGAGCTATTATGGAAGCAGCCGACCAGGTAAGTGCACCGGTAATTGTTCAAGCTAGTGCTGGAGCAAGAAAATATGCAGGACCAGGATTCCTGTCTCACCTGATTAAGGCGGCCCTAGAAGAGTTTCCTCATATCCCATTAGTCATGCACCAGGATCATGGGGCTTCACCAGCAGTATGTCAACAAGCTATACAGTTGGGTTTTAGTTCAGTAATGATGGATGGAAGTTTACTTGAGGACGCTAAAACGCCTGCTACCTATGAGTACAATGTAGAAGTAACACGGACAGTTGTTCAATTTGCTCATGCTTGTGGAGTATCAGTTGAGGGAGAAATTGGCTGTATCGGCAACCTGGAAACCGGATTGGCGGGTGAAGAAGATGGGGTGGGTGCCGAAGGAGAGGTATCTAGAGATAAACTGCTTACCGATGTAGAAGAAGCCGCTAAGTTCGTAAAGGATACGGGTCTAGACGCTCTGGCGATAGCAATTGGTACTAGCCATGGGGCTTATAAGTTTTCACGTCAACCTGATGGTAACATTTTAAGAATTGATCGAATCAAGGATATTCATGCAAGACTACCTAACACTCATTTGGTCATGCATGGTTCGAGTTCCGTGCCTCAGGAATGGCTGCAGGTCATCAATCAGTATGGAGGAAAAATTCCTGAAACCTATGGAGTGCCAGTAGAAGAGATCGTCGAGGGAATTAGAAATGGCGTCCGAAAAGTCAATATAGATACTGATTTACGGTTGGCGAGTACGGGCGCTATTCGTCGCTTTATGGGAGAAAATCCCGCGGAATTTGATCCGAGGAAATACTTGGGTGTGGCTAAAGAAGCTATGAAGCAGATCTGCCTAGCACGTTATCAGGCATTTGGATGTGAAGGTCAAGCAGCAAAAATTAAGCCTATATCATTGGAAAAAATGGCTAGTTATTATGCGCGTGGTGAATTAAAACAAGTAGTGTGCTAAAACGGATAGCTCGGAGTGAGCTGTGTGGCATGTCGTCAAAGTTTTACAAATCAAACCCATAAACTTAGCTTAGAAACAGCTTTCAATAGCTTCCTCTATAGTAGTAACTGGCTGAAGAGAAAGACGGGGAAATTGAGTGGCAGATTTAGGTCGATTAGCTTTGGGGATAATGGCACGGGTGAAACCAAGTTTTTCGGCTTCTCGTAGGCGTTCTTGTCCTCTTTGTACTGGTCTAATTTCTCCTGATAGCCCAATCTCTCCAAAAACAACAGTTTTCTGTTGAAGTGGTTGATCTTTAAAACTAGAATAAATGGCTAAAGTAACTGCTAAATCTGCTGCAGGCTCTGTGATTTTAATCCCCCCCACCGCATTTAAAAAAATATTTTGTGTCGCAGAAGAGAGTAGGGAGTGTTTGTTAAGCACGGCTAGTAGCATAGCTAGCCGATTTTGATCTAACCCCACCGTAAGGCGTTTGGGCGGAAGACCTTGAGCGTCATCTATCAGGGCTTGGATCTCAACTAACAGTGGTCGGGTCCCTTCTTGCGTCACTAGCACACAGGAGCCCACGGTGTCTTCCTGATAGGAAGATAGAAAGATAGCTGATGGGTTAGAAACGCCTATAAGCCCAGACTCTAACATAGCAAACACACCCAGTTCATTGCTGGCACCAAAACGATTTTTGATAGAGCGGATCATCCTAAAATTAGAGTGGGCATCTCCCTCAAAATATAATACGGTGTCTACCATATGTTCCAATACCCGGGGGCCAGCAATGTTTCCATCTTTGGTGACGTGCCCTACTAATAAAATGGACGTACCAGTTTGTTTAGCAAACTGGGTTAATTGGGCAGTGCATTCACGTACTTGGGAAACGGATCCAGGGCTAGAACTAATTTCGTCAGAGTAAATGGTTTGAATAGAATCAATGACTACGAAAGCGGGTTTCAGTTGTTTTAATTCATTCAGGATAGAGCAGAGGCTAATTTCCGATAAAATCTGGATGTTTTGTGAAGGTAAATTCATTCTTTTTGCACGCAAAGAAATTTGGTGCGCCGACTCTTCTCCAGATACATATAAAACAGAATGATTTTGTGCTGCCAAAGAAGCTATCACTTGTAAAAACAGGGTGGATTTACCAATGCCAGGGTCTCCCCCTAGGAGGGTCATGCTTCCGGGTACAAGGCCATTGCCTAAAACTTGATCTAACTCTTTTATACCCGTAGGAATTCTATGGTTAGATGTGGGTTGAATGTTTGATAATAATTGAATACCAGTTTGGTCTGCCGCCCAGGATTGAAAACGCAAAGTTGAGTTTGCTTTTTTTTGAATAAGCTCTTCGGATAAAGTATTCCAAGCACCACAATGTGGACATTGGCCTTGCCATTTTGAAGTCGTACCTCCGCAAGCGCTACATTGGTGTAAGGTCTTACACTTATTCATTAATGCTCCAATGCATAATTGACAACGAGGGGGGCGTGATCAGAAAACTTTTTTTCTTTGTATACAAAAGCACTTTGGGCTAAAGCACCGAGTTCAGGACTAGCTATTTGGTAGTCAATTCTCCAGCCCACATCTTTTTCATAGGCTTTACCCCGATTACTCCACCAGGTATAACCAGGTACGTCTGGATAAAGTTTCCTCCAAACATCAACCCAACCTAGTTGTAATACTTGGCTTAGCCAGGCTCGTTCTTCAGGTAAAAATCCAGAATGCTTTTGGTTAGCTCTCCAATTTTTTAGGTCAATATTTTGATGCGCAATATTCCAATCACCAGCTATGAGAAATTTTTTTTTAAGTTTAATTAATTCCTTTAATTCAGGAAGGAAATAATCTAGACACCAATATTTGAAAGTTTGTCGCTGCTCTGAGACAGTGCCGGAGGGAAGATATAAAGACACAATGGAAAATGGTTCAAAATCCGCACGTAAGTAGCGAGCTTCTCTATCAATTATTGGGCATCCAATTCCAATTTGTACCTTTTGAGGAGGGGTTTTACTATAAATAGCCACTCCACTATAGCCTTTTTTTTCTGCCTGATGCCACAGAAGATGCAGCCCTAGGGGGTTTTTTACACTGTCTAACAGATCACTTTCGCTAGCTCTAATTTCTTGGAAGCAAATGAAATCAGCATTTTCTATTTCTAAATAATCCCAGAGGTGCTTTTTAGCAGCGGAACGGAGCCCATTAACATTGACGGTTATGACTTTTACCATCACGTTTCCCAGTTTGCCATGATAGAATTGCGGGTGATTTTACTAGAAAAGGTGGGCCATGTCAGATTTGCAGCAAAAGTTTCTGCAATTTGCACTTAAGCAAAATATTCTTCGGTTTGGTGAATTTATCACTAAGTTTGGCCGACTTTCTCCTTACTTCTTCAATGCCGGTTCCTTATGTGAAGGAAATAGCCTCCAGCATTTAGCAAATTTTTATGCACAGACTATTGTACAGAGAGAATTGAAATTTGATATTTTATTTGGCCCAGCTTACAAAGGAATTGTGTTAGCAGCTGCTACTGTTTTAGCTTTGAACCAAAAAAACATCAATAAACGATTTGCTTATAATCGTAAAGAGGCCAAGGATCATGGCGAAGGGGGTGTGTTAGTGGGTGCTCCTCTCAAGGGAAACGTTCTTATTATTGACGATGTCATTTCTTCTGGGAGTTCCATTCGTCAAGCGATTGAATTAAGCCTACAACAGGGAGCTACTCCTTGCGGAGTTTTAGTAGCATTAGACCGTATGGAAAAAGGTTACCATCAAAAACGTTCAGCTATTGAAGAAATTCAGGACGATTATGGTTTAACAGTAACAGCTATTGCCAATCTGGAGGACTTATTGCGATTGGTGCAAAATAATCCTCAGCTTCAGTCCTATCAAGAAAAAATTCAGGCTTATAGAGAACAATATGGAACAGCTTAAACATGCCTAACTTTTTAATTTGTCCCTTCCCTCGTGTTTCTTATTTGGCTCACTAGGGGCTTTTGCATATCCAAGGGCGGCACATTTATCTTTGCTTGCCAACCGCTAAGTATTATTAAGTTATGGCTTGTGACTCAATGTTTCTGGCGCCGCTAGAAGCGTGGGGCAAAAAGACTAACTTTATAAGTCTATCAAGTGCAAGTTCTTAACTATCGGCCTGGTGTTTAGCCCGTTTTGCGGGTGCTACTCTACTGGTCTAAATTTTCTAAGTACGGAAAGACTACAGATGAAGAATCTAAGTAGTAAGAGTAGAAGCCGAAGGTGGTAGAGTAAAATACCAGAGCTACATTTAGAACAGGAGTATGAATAGAAAAAAGTTAAAAGTTAAGGAAAGCTTCTTGCCTGATAGAGGAGCTTCTTCATGTCACGCACTGCCTGAGCTAGACCGGTAAAAAGTGCCTGAGAAATCAAACTGTGTCCTATGTTGAGTTCCACTATGGGGGGGATTTTCGCAATAGGGACAACGTTGTGGTAATTTAAACCATGGCCTGCATGGACAGAAATACCCAACTCGGAAGCCAAATACGCTGCCTTTTCGATACGTTGTAATTCTTTTTGAACCAAGCTAAGGTGCTGAGCCTCAGCATAAGCCCCTGTGTGCAATTCCAGTATGGATGCTCCTAGCGCAGAAGCGGCTTCAATTTGCTGCGCATCCGGGTCAACAAAAAGAGAAACTCGAATATCAGCTTGTGTAAGAGTAGAAACAAAATGCTCTACACGTTGAAAATGTTGTACGAGATCTAGGCCTCCCTCAGTAGTGAGTTCTAGACGTCTTTCAGGGACAATACATACTTCTTCTGGATGGACTGTCAAAGCATGCTCTAACATCTCTTCGGTTAAAGCCATTTCTAAATTTAGTCTGGTATGAAGATGCTTTCTGACAGCGAGTACATCTTCATCTTTAATATGTCTTCTGTCTTCTCGAAGGTGCATCGTAATAAAATCTGCTCCTGCAGTTTGAGCAACTAGGGCTGCTTCCAAAGGGGAAGGATACAGGGTACCTCTGGCATTTCTGAGAGTGGCCACATGATCGATGTTGACGCCTAACAACATAAGATATACTTTCAGGAGATAATATAGGAAAACTGAGGGCTCATTTTAGCATGAAGGCTTCAAAATTAAGGTAATCTATATGTTTTCTAAAATTCAAACAACTGTCTTAAAATTCGGCTGGTTATAAGAATATTTTTAGGTATATAACCCTCAATAAGAAATTGGAAAAAGGCTTTGGATTCTAGCTTAGTGATTTCATCGGCATAGTTGTCTTGTTCAATATTTATTAGTGTGCGTCCGCTTATGGATAACTGATGGGTTGTAGCTACTTGTTTTTCAACGGGCTCTAGATTGCGTTCGAGTTGAACCCAATAACGTTTATTAGCTTGAATGGGTTGATCCTCGCTATCTTGCTTAAGGGATGGAGCTAGACCTAATTCCTTTAATAAACACCATTCGAATTTTCTTAGACTAATGCCTACCTCTTTTTGGGTAGCCAAGTCATGCATAGTCTGTTTTACAGAGAGGAAGAGTTTTGGGTAAGGGTCATCTAAAGGTAGGAGCTTAAATAACAGTTCATTAACATACCATGCGCTCAGCATAGCTAAATCTTTTGGCAAGGGGTATCCGCCCACCCATTGGCTCTGATGTAGGGTTAATAAGCTTCCCTTTCCAAACCATGATAGGCTAAGTGGTACAAAATGGATTAGATTCCCTCGCAGGAGAGAGGTGGCTCTTCTAGCGCCTCTTGCAATTAGAGTTTTTCGACCATAGGATTGGGTAAAGGCATCTACACGCAGACTAGTCTCTTTCCAGGGCCTGAGTTCTAAAATAAAGCCTAGTTCATGGTCAACAGTATTTGTGTATGAAGAGGACATCAGGGGGCCGAGGGTGACTGTTCTATTTCGATGGAAGCTGCCAGCAATGATAAGCGTGCTAAGAGCCCATATAGATAAAAACGATCACTTCTATGACTAAGAGGTTCATTATGGGATGGTAAGGCTGGCGCTTCCCATTGTTTAAAATGGTGATGTGGATCAAACCAATCATTGGAAGAAAGGACATTAGAAATATCTTCTCCCAATTGGATGAATTGCATGCCTGAAGCATTGAGGTTTTCATCATTAGAGCGCCCTTTATGAGAGCGATAAAACCCTCCGATAACAAAGCGATCCATCATGTATACTACAGGTTCTGCAACAGCACCGTCAATATTTTCATAAGAATAGACCCCTTCCTGTAAAATTACGTCATGTACGGCTAGTCCTTCTTTGACTGTTGCCATCTTATTTCTATTTTTTCGATTAAGATTAAGGACATCTTCAGGGGCTCGCACAGTCATCACTCCCATGCCATAAGTACCGGAATTAGCTTTCATAATAACGAAGGGCTTTTCCCGAATGCCGTATGCCCTGTATTTCAATTGAATACGCTTTAAAAGATCAGACACTTTATCACTAAGTTCTTGGTGGGATTGGGGGTGTTTAAAACTCAAGCCATAACAAACATCAAAGTAAGCATTGAGGAGCCAAGTATCAAACTGAATTTCCGAACAAAGTTCTTGAATCACCGTATCAAAAATTTCAAAGTGTTTAGATTTAGTTCTCACAGTCCACCCGGCAAATACAGGAGGTGTGATGGGTTGTTTGAGATTCAATAGAATCTCTGGGATTCCAGCAGAAAGATCATTATTAAGAAGGATAATGCAGGGGGTAAACCCATCCTCTAGTACAATACGATCGCCCTTGCGAATGAGGGGTTCTAAAGTAAGTTGATGCCCCCCTACAGTATGAATAATGGTATTTTGTTTAATAAGAGGATTAAGTGAAGCAATACGTACTTCAAATCCAGCCTTTAAAAGTATTTGCCTTAGTGCATGAATATTCTCTAAGTAGAAAAGATTACGTGTATGGTTTTCAGGGATAAGGAGGATAGAATGGACTTCTGGCCGTATTCTGCATATGGCTTCCTGTGCAGAAATGACGGCTGCTGTGAGGAAATTAGAATTAAGGTGGTTGAAGCCACCTGGGAATAAATTCATATCGATAGGGGCCATTTTATAAGCAGCATTTCTGAGATCTACTGAACCATAAAATGGCGGGTTATGCGTGAGCCATTTCTTCCTTAGCCAACTTTCTATTGCAGTTTTTTTGTTAATTAATTGAGCTTCTAGTGGGGTTTGCTGGTTTACAGATACACAGAAAGTCATTTCCAATACCCTTAACAATATGGAGGAAAGATTGTAAGTTAATTTATAGTTGAAGCCTAGGCATAACTCATTGAAAATTTTATCTACGGGACCTGAACTTAAGGTAGTTTAAATTCTAAGTACATTAAGGTAGAATTTTTGGTCATCGACTACCGATATTCGAAGAGGCATGAATGAATAAAAAAGCAGAGCTTTTTCAGCTATTTATCCATGATAATAATCTACAGAAGGCTTTTCATGTTTCTGAGCACTATCAAGATACAAGAAATTTTGTCCTTTTCACTAGTTCAGTGGAAATTGAAGCAAGAAGGCTTAAATTGGCGGTCATCTTAGAGGAGGGGCTTCCGACCCTTATTAGAGTATGGATAGGCTCTCCAGAGTGTTGCGAGTCGCAAGACACGAAAAAGCTACTTAGATTGATTAATGAACTTAACCTCAATTATAAGAGCTTTAAGTTTTTTCTAGACGAAAAGAAGGGAGTATTAATGGATTGGATCAATGCTACTTCTGACGAACTATTCGATCCGAATCTCATTCATTTTATGTTAGGAATTATTAACCGCGAGGCAAAAACAGTTTACGCTGTGGTTTTTCAAGGCCATGTATTAAGTCACTAATGGGAAATACAAAAATGAATAAAAAAGCCCAACAATTCATGAATTATATGCAAACAAATTTTAACGAGGGAGAATTTGCTCTAAAGGAGCTTCAAGACGCTAGGCATACTACATTATTTTATGCCTACATAAAAGTAGGAGAAGATCTTTCGCTCAAATGTCTAGTACTAATGGATGATACACAGAACATTCTACTACGGGTTAATCTTAAGGAATGGGCCGTTTGTCTACCGCTTGATATGGATAATTTACTTTCAACCATTAATCAACTCAACTGTAACTACCCGTTATTTAAGTTTTACTATGATGTAGCTACTAGGACGATTGCTTTAGAGATGATTTATGTCGCCCAAGATGATCGCTTTGAACCGAAAATATTGCAAAATTATTTAGCATGGATAATACGTTATATTCCAGACATGTTACAACGCCTCAATTAACCTTTTATGGCGAGTGATAAAATTTTATCAATCAATGAGTTAAAAAATATTATTGACTTTATGCTGCAATTGGAGATCAAGGCCTGGGCTTCGTGCTACTATTTAAATCAGCCCCATACTTCACGGGGCTTAGCGACTAAAACTTATTTTAAGGATATAGGGTTATGAATAAAAAAGCTGAAAAACTAAAAGATTTTTTCAAAGAAAATAAGTTGTTGGATTCATTTGAAGTTTCAGAAGTGGGTAACAATGTCACTATCTTCCGGTCCGTGGTGGAGTTAGGTGACAGTAAAGATAAGTATAATGTAATCGTTGGAGTAGATGATTCTCCCTATACGATAATCCGTACTTTCTTTGGCAAAGAAGTAGAAATTGCTAAATCTAAGAACTCTGCAGATAAAATTTATAAGCTAAATAGAGAGAATGATGTTTTAAAATTTTACAAGAATGAATCTGGTGAATTGGTAATGGATATTGTTTTGCCAACCCCAGAGCAGACCTTTGATCCCGCCATGGTTCAAGCTTTCCTAGCACTAATTGTGCAGCATTTACCTAGGATTTATCCTGAAATTAACTAAATTTTTAGGGTAAGGTATAAAAAAGCCTGCTTAAGCAGGCTTTTTTATACCTTACCCCATAGGCGCCGTGATGTTGAATACAGAGCGGTTTTATAGAAGTTGTTCGAGTAGAGTGTGAATTTTTATTGATTAGGAGGCTATTTAAAACTAAAACGCATAGTCATGTAGATAAAAGCACTTTATAATCGAGTACTGGCCTTGGTTTGCATGGCTACATAAATTTTTTTGGTGTCTGTGGACAAAACTGTACGCTTGAAAAAGGCACCTGTATCATTGGTACAAACAGGTCATAGGGTGTAAAGGCATTGTTAAAAGTTGGACTTTTTTGTTTAAGCTGAGTCCAGCCAAGATTTTTCACATCACATATAAAAAAGCGGCTAGCTTTAGAAAGGTGAAGTAGGATGAAAATTGCAACTGACATTACACAATGTGTAGGACAAACACCCTTGGTGCGACTCAATAGAATGACTCAGGGGGTGCCGGCTCAGGTAATAGCAAAGCTAGAATTTTTCAATCCCAGTAGCAGTGTGAAAGATAGAATTGCGGTAGCAATGGTGGAAGCTGCAGAGCGGTCTGGAAGGTTGAATGCTAGTTCTGTGCTTGTGGAACCTACTAGTGGTAATACAGGGATTGGTTTAGCAATGGTAGCAGCCTCTCGGGGGTATAAGCTAATCATTGTAATGCCGGAAACTATGAGTATAGAGAGGAAAATGTTGATTCAGGCCTACGGCGCTCAATTAGTACTGACCCCCGGAGCAGAAGGAATGAGTGGTGCAATTGCTAGGGCAAAGGCACTAGTAGAGGCTAGTCCAGAAACACATTTGATGTTACAGCAATTTGAAAATGAGGCAAATCCCGAAGTCCATCGGCAGACCACCGCTCAAGAGATTTGGGAAGCGACTAATGGAAATTTAGATCTACTTGTCTGTGGTGTAGGGACAGGAGGGACAATAACAGGGGTTGGAGAATTTTTAAAACAGAAAAATTCCTCTATCCGAGTGGTCGCAGTGGAACCACAAGCTTCACCTGTATTATCAGGAGGAGCGAAAGGCCCGCATCCTATCCAAGGTATTGGGGCAGGTTTTATCCCTAAGGTTTTAAACACAAAAATCTATGATGAGATCGTACAGGTTACTAATGAAGCAGCCTTCAAGACAGCTAGAGAACTAGCGGCTCAAGAGGGCATACTGGCTGGAATTTCATCTGGTGCTGCTGCGTGGGCAGCTATAGAGCTTGCTAAACGATCTGAAAACCAGGGAAAGCGAATAGTTGTGGTATTAGCAGACTTTGGTGAAAGGTATCTATCTACCCCTTTATATGAGCCTAACTAAGTATAGTAAAGGACTGGTTCTGTGACAGTATAGATAGGTTAGAAAGCTTGTGGGTTAATAATGATTCGGGCAGCGTAGAATAACTCGGATCGAATTTGGAATTTATTACGGAGGATTGATCCATGTATTAGAAGCAGCCGGAAGATAGTTTGATTAAGCTGGTTAAGTCATCTAGATGGCTATAGACAGGAGAGTGCTAGGTTAGATTGTCAGCGAAGCTTCATACGAGATTAGCTCTATACAGCGTATGGTAGTTAAGGAGTTAAAAGCTTAACTATCTGCATCTACTCGCTGTGTAGGATGAAGGATTAGCTGAAAATGTTGAAAGATTAAAAAAGAGCTAATAATTTAACCACGACTCGTTGCATAAATTATACATAAGTAGTAACCTGGCTAGGTGTACTGTGCCTAACAGGGGAGAGGGTATATGAATAGAATAATCATTTCTTTAGGGTTGGCATGGGTAGTATCGGGTTGCGCGTTTGTATTGCCTTCTGGCAGTAGGATTTCCCCCTCTACAGATGCTGGTGTTGAGATTTCAAGTGGCTCCACCTCGCAGCCGCAGGAGGATCATTCTGGTCCTTATCGGTTAGCTCCTTCACATTGGTCTGATGTGGCTAAAATCAGAGCAGAAGCAGAGAGTTTGGCTTCCAAAATTACTGCAGGTCAAATTACGAAGGTGGAGGCAGCTCGTAGTCTTGACCGTTTCCGTATTAAGCTGGTAGGGCATAATGTCGTAGATGACAATGTATTCCAAACGTATCTGAGTGCGGCTATAGATAGTAACCGTGGGGCTTTGACTAATGTGCAGTCAAAGAATCTAGTAAAGAACGTATTGTCCGCTTGGCATACTCGTTGGAAACAAATGCAAGACACATATAAGCCTAGAAATCCTGCGTTTAGTAATTTTTTGAATGAGACTATGGGATTGCCTTATTTACAATAAGGGTGACCGGCTGTGCTAAAAAACACATCCTTCAGTGATGTGTTTTTTTACTTTCATTTGATTAGGAAAGATGCATGAGGAACGATAGCTGGTACCCTGTAAAAATGTTACCTTTAGGCGGTTTGGATATAGTCGGGGACGTACATGGAGAGTACGAGCTTTTGCTGCAACTTGTGACCTCATTGGGATATACAATGGAAGGGTTTCATCCACAGGCGAGAACCCTTGTATTTATCGGAGATATGTGTGATCGGGGACTGAACAGCCCTGCAGTAATTAAGTGGATTAAAGGACTTGAGCAGACTGGTAGAGCCTTTGCTATCCTTGGAAACCATGAAATTAATCTGTTAGCTCAAGAAATCAAAGATGGCTCTGGTTGGTTTTTTTCTTCGCAATATCCGAGAGACTTAATCAAATATGGAAGTTTAGCTGTAGTAGAGGAAGAAGAGAAAGCACCTCTGCTTACTTGGTTAAGTCACTTACCTTTAGTACTGGCTAGAGAGGATATTAGAATAGTACATGCTTGCTGGGACCGGGCCAGTATAGCAGACTTGGAAAGCCTAAAGGCAGAGTCTGCTTTGGCTGCTTATCAGTACTATGAGGAAAGCTTACCTTCAATTGTAAAACAATCGGAACATTATAAGAATTTTTTAGAAGATTTAGAGTTTTATGAGGATAAGCGTGCAGATCCAAATTTTCCCATGCCTAGGCTCAAGGGATTGCAAGCGCGAGATTTACTGAGGAGTCAATATAATCGAGTACGTATTTTGGCTAGTGGGCCTGAGCAGACAACAGAGTTTCCTTTCTATGCTGGGGGACGGTGGCGTTTCACCACGCGATTAAGGTGGTGGGATTATTATTTAGAGGATGTTACAGTAGTTTTTGGGCACTATTGGCGACTTCTCAAAGAGAGAACTGAGCTTTTCAGCGAATCGCCATTAGCTTGGCTTGGGCCCCGCCATAATTGTTTTTGTAATGACTATTCTGCTGGTGCTAAATGGCGTGAAAGAAAACAGTCAAGGCAAGATGCAGTGTCAGATTATCACTTAGTTGCCCTACGATGGCCTGAGAAGGTATTGTTTACAGATACAGGTGAAATTCTCCCCACCATTGATTCAGAATGAAAACTAGCTGCTACCTTTCAAAAAATATTTATACACAAGAAATTTTATGGGAAAAAGCTTGTTTGCTTTCACGAGAGCGTGAGAATATTCTTGAGGGACTAAAAGAGCGTCATCACCATTGGTTGAGCTATGACCTTAGTGAACGTATGCTGTTAATCAAGAGCATTGGGCAGATTCTAGATAGACAACGTGATTACATAGCAGGAATGATCTGTGAGGAAGTGGGGCGGTGTTTCAGAGAGTGCATTGCGGAAATTGAAAAGACAATACACCTGATTGACTACTATACACAGATTGCACCACAGATGTTAAAACCTAAATTTATCCAAACAGAAGCTCAGATGAGTCAAGTGTGCTATGAGCCTCTGGGTGTAATCTTAGCAGTAATGCCTTGGAATTATCCTATTTGGCAAGTATTGAGATTTGCGGTGCCAGCCCTTTGTGGTGGCAATGCATGTCTAGTCAAGCCTGCTCCCAGTGTGGGTAGACTAACTGAGTATTTTTTCTCTCAACTGCCTTCTGTGCTGCCACTTGATTGTATTTTTTTAGCAGATACGGATGTAGAGTGGGCTATACAACAGACACAGGGTTTAGCTTTCACTGGCTCCGTAGAAGTAGGGAAAAAGTTGGCTAGCATGGCAGGCCGGCACCTCAAAAAATCTGTCCTAGAGTTGGGTGGTAGTAATGCGTTTATTGTGTTAGAAGATGCTGATTTGCGTGCGGCAGCTAGAGATGCATGCTACTCACGCTTTCGAGATTCAGGACAATCTTGCAATGCAGCTAAACGTATCATCGTAGAAAGAAAAGTAGCTAAGGAATTGGAAAAGTATCTTTTAAATGAAATAATTAATTTGCGTTGGGGAGATCCACGCCTACCAGAAACGCACATGGGTCCACTACATTTGGCGGGGGCCGCGCAACAAATGCAAGAGTATGTAAATGATGCGCTAAAGCGGGGAGCTCGGTGTGTTTTTGGGGGTAGTAGGTTGCCACAAGCTATTTTTTATCCTCCAACTCTATTGACACAGGTCGCTCGGGGCAGCCGTGTTCTAACAGAAGAGGTATTTGGCCCAGTATTGCCAGTAGTAGTCGTAGATTCTAAAAGTGAAGCGATTAAAGTAGCCAATGAAACAGAATTTGGCTTAGGAGCTACCATTTATTCTAAAGACATACAGTCAGCTTTACAGGCGGCTAAACAACTTGAAGTTGGTTCAGTTTATATTAATCGACACACCAGCAGTGAGTTAAAAATGCCCTTTGGAGGAGTAAAAAAATCAGGCTATGGCAGGGAATTGTCTGAGTTTGGATTGCTTGAGTGGATGAATATTAAAAGCTATTGGCAGAGGTAAGGATGTTTCACAACAAGCTCATCTTAGTATGCCCTGGATTACATTGGAGCTCATCGTGGCAAAGCGAATATCGACACGTGATAAGCCGTCTTCAAAGTGGCTGGTTGGGAAGATTCTATCAACTAGGCACCAAGAATTTTGAGCCGCTACATATGAGTGAGCTTTTAAGCCACTATGTGCTAGAAGTTGATTTGTTAAAAAAACTTCAATCTAATAGAAACAAAACTGCAAAAAAATATTGTCTATTGATTTCTCCAGTGTCTCAGTCTTTTCATCAACATCAATTGGCGGTTACATGGGCTGATCTAGAGCTAACGCAACAAGAAGCGCAAAAATATTGTGATGAATTGAATACACTTTATGCTGAGGAAGGATATCACTTTCAAGCTCCCATGCCAGATTGTTGGTTGATGGAAACACCAAAATTATTCACTTTTCAGGCAACATGTCCTTATGATTTACCACCAATGGTAGAAGATCAGATACGTTTGACTGGTCCTCAAGCGGCAATGCTACGTTTGCATCAGGCAGAAATTCAGATGCATTTTCAATCAGTGCCACTAAACAAGCAAAGAGAAGACTTAGGAAAGTTACCTATTAATGGAGTTTGGTTTTGGCAAGGATTACCAAGTATGTTGTTTTATCCTGAATATCCATTGATTCTTTTAAGTGATACTTGGAATTGGTTACGTCCAGAGGCAGCTATTGTAGATAAACAGCAAGGCATAGAGCAAGCGAAAAGCTTGTTGCAATTAGGAAACTCGGTGGTCCTTTTTTTCGATAAGTTAGAAAAGTCAAATCGGATGGGAGATTTTGATACTTACCTTAATCACTTAGAGTGGATGGGAAGGCAAGTAGAGGAATTTTTTCGTATGCAGCAACGCAAAGAAATTACCTGTATAGAGTTGGTGAGTAATGGGCCCGCTGGGGGAAGGATACAACTTAAACAAAAGACTTGGTTTCAAAGAAAGCAAAAGAAAAACTACCTAGGTAGATGGATTGAATAATGATAGTTCTGAGAAAGGTTGATGCTCGTATTGAAGCAGAGCTGATTAAAGAAGGTTATACAGCTTTGATGGCGCGTCTACTATCTGCCCGAGGCTTAAGCTCGGTCAGAGAGGCACGGCTTAAATTTTCCTTATTACCCCATTTTAATTTGCTAAAAGGTATAAAAGAAACAAGTCAATTATTAGCTAATGCTCTCATGGATGGGAAAAAAATTGTGGTAGCAGCGGACTATGATGCAGATGGTGCCACCGCCTGTGCTTTAGCTGTTCGGGGAGTGCGAGCTATGGGAGGCAAAATTGATTTTGTTGTTCCATACAGAGAAAAAGAAGGTTATGGCTTATCACCCCCGGTAGTAGATCGAGCGATTGAGAAAAATGCGGAGATTATTCTTACTGTGGACAACGGTATTGCATCGATAGAAGGTGTAGCCTATGCGCAGAGCAAGGGCTTAACCGTAGTAGTAACAGACCATCATTTGCCAGGTTTAACTATACCCAACTGCCTTATTGTTAACCCCAATCAAGCTGGTTGTGAGTTTCCTTGTAAAAATTTAGCGGGGGTAGGGGTAGTATTTTATGTATTGCTAGCACTTCGAAGTGAACTAGAAAGTAGAGGATACTTTAAGCTTAAAAATAGACCTAAGCTATCTCAATGGCTTGATTTAGTAGCACTAGGTACTGTAGCCGATGTAGTTAAACTAGATCATGTAAACCGTATCCTAGTTACGCATGGTTTACGTCTTATACAAGCAAACCGGTGCAATCATGGCATACAGGCTCTATTTGATGCGGCAAAAAGGCCAACTGCTAAAGCAGGTGCACATGATTTGGGATTTGCTATTGGACCAAGAGTCAACGCAGCTGGTCGTCTGGAAGATATTACGTTGAGTATTCGGTGTCTCCTCGCTGAAACTTATGAAGAAGCCTATGGCTACGCATTAGAATTAAATGTCTTAAACTATCAGCGTCGTAAGAAGGAGGTCTACATGTTGGAACGGGCTAATGAAAGCCTAAGTTTTGCATTGACCCCGGGACAAAATAGTATCGTACTTTTTTCTGAGGAATTTCATCAAGGTGTGATTGGCTTAGTAGCCTCAAGGCTTAAGGAAAAGCACTATTTACCTAGCATAGTATTTGCTAAAGGCGTAGATGGTGAGTTAAAAGGTTCGGGACGTTCAATTTCAGGTCTCCATTTAAGGGATGCTTTAGATTTAGTCTCTAAAAGGGCTCCAAAGCTTATTTTAAAGTTTGGGGGTCACGCCATGGCAGCGGGCTTGAGTATCCAATTAAGAGACTTAGAAAAGTTTAGATCTCTATTTGAAGAAGTCGTACGTGAGTTAATAGACCCAATCTCATTGAAGAAAGTATTTTATACCGATGGCAAGTTAGAAACAGAATACTTAAATTTGGATGCAGCAAAGCAATTGCAACAAATGGTCTGGGGACAAGGTTTTGAAGCACCTAGTTTCTCAGATCACTTTGAAATTATTAAACAATTTCAAGTAGGTCGTCGACGTGAACATCTAAAGGCCATTGTTAGGAAGGATCAGTATGAATTTGAAGCTCTAATCTTTTACTGCAATGTTATGTTACCTAGATGGGTTAAGCTAGTTTATAGGCTAGTACCACATCAGTGGGAGGAAAAAGAGGAATTACAATTGTATGTAGAATATTGGGAAAAAGCGCTTGACGATAATTTTTGTCATCCCTTATAATCACGCTCTTTTAGGGTCGTTAGCTCAGTCGGTAGAGCAGCGGACTTTTAATCCGTTGGTCGATGGTTCGAATCCATCACGGCCCACCAGTTTTTAGGTAGAGTCTAGTTATGTGTTTGCCTTAGCTTTTATGGTAAACGTTCTTATCATGCAATTCTGAGGGTTATGACGCTTGGTGAGGGTGGACTTGGTAGGATTAGCCATCGATGCTACAGCGTACTTGACAAAGTGATTAAAACTTATTAGGATTCCGGGCTCGTGGTTTGATAGTTGGCGAATTAGCTCAGTCGGTTAGAGCAGAGGAATCATAATCCTTGTGTCCGGGGTTCGAGTCCCTGATTCGCCACCATTTTGCTCTGGGTCTTTCTGTTGCTTTCTTTATTTCTCCTGTGTCAGTTTATCCGATGTCTCGAGCTACTGTCATCGCTTTCAATAAACCTTATGGGGTTGTCTGTCAGTTCTCTCCTCATGAAAAATATTCCTGCTTAAAAGACTTCATTGATGCGAAAGGATTTTATCCTGCTGGCAGGTTAGATGCTGATAGTGAAGGTTTGGTACTGTTAACTCAAAATGGACTACTTCAACATAGAATTAGTCATCCCACGCATAAGCAAGAAAAAACTTATTTTGTTCAATTAGAGGGAATACCTGATCAGGGACGTTTGAAGTTATTAGAGGAGGGGGTGCAACTTAAACACTATCACACTCAAGCAGCTAAAATACGTTTTTTACAGAAGAGAGAAAAAGAGTGGATCTGGGAAAGAAATCCTCCCATTCGGTGGCGACGTACCGTTCCAGATTTTTGGATTGCTATCTGTATTTCCGAAGGAAAGAATCGGCAAATAAGAAAAATGACCGCTCATGTAGGTTATCCATGTCTGAGACTGATCCGTACTCAAATAGGTTCTCTTAACCTATTTGATCTGAAGTTAGCCATAGGAGAATCTTGTAATTTACTTTGGCAATGTTGACTTAGAAGGACCAGCTAGACTATTTGGAAGCTCAAGCTTGAGATAGATATTTAATATTAGACTACAGTTGGACTGTCTACCCAAAAGAGAGCTTTGCAGAGGCTAACTTAAGCCTTTTGGAACTAGATGAAGCACTAAGCCTCACTTAATGTGTGGAAACGAGCTGTTCTGCTCCTGATTTCCTTTTCACCCGGGAAGCTTTTGATTGAACCGAACACCAATTGTGACAGTAACTTCCAGTATGCAGGAAGTTTCCAGTGTACTTTAACCTCATCGTCAATAAGAGGGTTATAGTGCTGTAGAGAAGCGCCTATAGACTCTGTAGCAAGTGCGGTCCAGACTGCGAGTTGGGCCATCCCATTAGACTGCTCAGAAAAAGAAATAAAGTTAGGAGCATAGGTAGGATAATCTTTTTTAAAGCGGTCAACTACCTGCATATCTTCAAAGAATAGCACCGTGCCATAGGCTTGGGCAAAAGCTTTTAATTTATTTTCTGTAGGAGAAAAATCTCCCGTAACCAAAGACTGTAGGGTCTTCCTAACTATTTTTTGCCATAGATAAAGGTGAGCGTCCTCAAATAGAATAACTGCCCTCGAAGTTTGTGAGTTGAAAGCCGAAGGGGCTAGTTCGATGGCTGAGAAAATTAATTCTTCAAGCTGTCCTTGCTCTTGGGTAAGTTGGTTAGACAGCTCATAGACAGTCCTCCTAGTTTTGAAACTTTTGAGAAAAGAATTGCTCATAAAGTCCCCCGGTATTGCGATTTGGTTATTTTATACGAGGAGAAGCAGCCTAACAAGAATTGTGGCTAATCTATGACTTCCACTCTTACGGGTGCAGTACCACTTTTTGTGAAGCCTAATTTTTGTGCCGCGGCATAAGAGACATCCAAAATGCGTTTACCCACATAAGGACCTCTATCAGTTACCTTTAAAATGACTGCTTTATTGTTCCGTAGATTGGTGACCTGAATGTGCGCATTAAGGCGTAAATTTTTATGAGCTGCTGTCAGGGCATACATATTGTATATTGTTCCTGAAGCTGTTTTTCTACCATGAAAAGGCCTGCCGTACCAGGAGGCTAAACCTACTTCCACTCTCCTATGTGACGAAAGAGTATTCGCTACCTTCTCCGATTTATGCAAAGCCTTTTTTGTTGACCGATACTGGTCTTCTAAATCAGGTGCTTGATATAAGGAGGAACAGACAGTTCCACATTGGTTTGCTTTTAAGGGAGATAGATCTAAATTTCTAGCTAAAGCCACTCCTTCTCCTGTTCCGAGATTCAGGCTAACCGCCCCTGATACTAAAAAGCTCAAAGACACCGCAGTAGTGAGATAAAATCTGGATAATTTCAAAAGAATTCCTTTCTGTATAGCATACAAGTAAAACCGGAGCTAAACCCTGGACACATTAAAGCATTAATGCTCCAATCAAGTAATACTGGAAAGAGCTAATGCCTAGATAACAATACAGCACAAGTCAGTGGTAGCTCCCCTTTTTCCTCAAGGTTGTCCTAGCTATGTTAGTACCAAAAGGGAATGTGACCCACTATCATAAGCACCAAGCTAGTAACCCAATGGACTAGAGATTGGCAAGAGGGCGCATTCAAAACTACCAAGTTAGCTAACATAGATGAGTATTCCTTAAGTCTTTGTAAAATAGGACATAAATTAAACCAAAGGCCTAATTTTAAACAGATTTAAAAGAAAAGCAACTAAAAATTAATTCATCTAATGCGACTTATTCTCCATTAAAGATGGCACAATCCATGACGAGCATTGGGGTTTGAACTATAATTTTTGCTATTCTCTAAGGTGGCTTTTAGGAGAAAAAATGTTTCAAAAAATTTTATTGTTAATGGTTACTGTTGGAATTTGCTCTCTGATCATAGGGGTCTTTATCGGCACCGCTCTAGCTAATTATTTGCCTAAGTCCACGGGTAGATCTATCCAAGTGGATAGTTCTGTAAATGTGAAGATGGAAAATTTAAAACAAGCCTTAATTCAAGAGGAAAATAGGCGTCAAAACTGCGAGGCAAGCTTGGCACGGGCACTACGATAAGAAGGACTGAAAAGGACTGAATAATCTATAGAGAAAATACGACCTATAAAGGGGAGGCAGGCGATGGCTAACTGCTCAGTTCTTGTTAGTAGAAAAGAGGGGATGATTGATGATTTAGGAATTAGCTGAAGCTGAATAAGTGTACGATGAGTCAATTTAGGTAGAGGCAAAGATTAGAAAGGAATGACTAACTCGTTGTGGTTGTAAGTCGCCTATTAGCTGTTTTGTTAGTCTTTTTTTTAGAAGGGTTCATAAGTAAGGAAGTGGAGAACTAAGTAAAGACCCCCCTAAATATAGTAAAGAGTGAATACCATTTCTTCAAAGTTAGATGAATTTAAGCTGAGGAGTACTTTAGAGTTTGTGGGTCCAGTCATTATTACTAAAACCCTGCCAATCTAATTCTATATTTTTGGTAAATGCTATTACTTTAAATAGTTCTCCCATTTCGTGAGGTTGGAGCAAAGTCTGACATGCTTGACTTGCACGCCAGTAATTTTCTTCATTGTCAGTATTTGCATAATGCTCTAAGAACTCAATTATCCCAAGGTTAAGCAAAAAATTACTTTGTGAAGTATATCCTACTAAATCAGTGGACATTTCAGTAACGGATTCTGCAATTGCTGAAAAATTTACGTGCGCAGTCAGGTCAGTTAAGCCAGGACGGAAAAAAGGATCCATAATGGTGTGGTGATGATAGTGGCCTATGAAGGTTCCCATCGTCCTTTGAGCATGGTAATACTGCGCTGCATCGAAACCATAATCAATAAATAGTACAGCTGCGGTAGCTAATCTATCACATATAGCGCGAATAAAAGCCTTCTGTCTTAGATGAAGCTCTGTCTGATATGGGGCTGGACAACTATTTAAATAATTTTCTGCTTCTTCTCTTAAATAACCAGCAGGCATAGGGCGTGAGGCCAATGACAACTGCGAATCAAAGCTGAGCGCCACGCCCATTTCAAAGTAATTATTATTACTTTTGCTTACTAAATTAAAGGGAATTGCATCTAAAACTTCATTACCAATGATCACCCCGTTAAACCAGGTAGGTAGATTCTTCAAGTGGTGTAGTTTATGAGCTTGGTGTGGTGCTAAAGTACGGATAGTCTCGCACTGAAGGGAACTTAAATAGGGAGAAATTTCAATGATATAGTAGTTTTTAACTGAGTGATGGGGTAAAAAACGCAGCAACTCTGCTGCCAGTTGTCCCGTTCCTGCTCCAAATTCGTAGATATTACCTTCTGTTAAGGACAATAGCTCTGTGAGTTGATGAGCTAGAGTTTGAGCAAAAATTGGATGTAACGCTGGCGCAGTAATGAAATCCCCTTTTGAACCGATTTTAGGTTGATTTCCCGTATAGTAACCAAGCTCTGGGGCATACATCACCCAATCTAGATATTCATCAAAGGCTAAAAAGCCCTGTTGTTTAATTGCCCACTTAATTTTTTCAAGAAGTTGTTCACTCTTGGCCTGCTCTTCAGGAGTTGGGGCAGGAAGTTTTTCCACTTTTTAGATGCTCAAGACTTAAATATAGGGCCCATTGTAGGCTGTTTCTATAACAATTTCTATCCAGTTTAGTAGGTTGATGTTTCATAAGAGGAAAATACAAATTGGATGGAGAGAATGATCAGGTAATTAACTGTTTTTTAAAAAAAATTTCGTTGTGGGTTGATGTATTTATTTTTTTTGATTATATTGTGGGTTAAAGTGGTAATAAATAGGAGAAAGTGGGAAAATTTTATACTAAAGGATAGCCATGTTTAATGGGGTGCAGGACGTTTCTATAGACCGCAAGGGTCGTTTAGCGATTCCCACCAAGTTTAGAGAGATTTTGTTCTCTTTACGCTCTCCTACGCTCTGCGCTACTTTAAAGAATAGGCAGTATTTGTTGCTGTATCCAGAAGATAACTGGGCGGCAGTGAGAGAAGCATTGATGAACCTGCCTATATCCGGTAATCGTATATTGCAACAATTCCAACAATTAGTATTAGGAAATATGGAGAAGCTGCAGCTTGATGCTGCGGGAAGAATTTTAATTCCACCGAGACTGAGAAACTTACTGGAGTTTGGCCTAGATAAAGAGGTCGTCCTAGTTGGGCGAGCGGATCGTTTGGAAATCTGGGGCAAAGTCCGTTGGGATCAGGAAACCAATGCTATTTTGGATATGGATCCTGCTATTTTAGAAACCGAACTAAGCCAAACTAATCTTAGGATTTAGACTGTGATGGAGCACAAGAGTGTTTTATTAGAGGAAGCCGTAGAGGCCTTATCGGTGAGGCGTGAAGGTATTTACGTGGATGCAACTTTTGGTCGAGGAGGGCATTCAATGGAGATACTTGAGCGGTTGGGACAAAACGGAAGGTTGTTGGTTATTGACAAAGATCCAGAGGCCATTCAGGCCGCTCATTTATTGGCACAGCAGGATAAAAGAGTTACGGTCATTCACAATAGCTTTAAGGCTTTAGCAGGAGAATTAGCCCAACAAGGGATTAAAAGAATCGATGGAATTATATTTGATTTCGGAGTAGCAACACCACAGTTAGAGGAACCCTCTCGAGGATTCAGTTTCCAGTGGAATGGCCCGCTTGATATGAGAATGGATAATACACAGGGCCCTACTGCGGCGGAATGGCTTCACCAGGCCTCTCATGAGGAGCTTAGCCGAGTCATTAAGGAGTATGGAGAAGAGCGTTTTGCTAAGCCAATTGCTCGGGCCATTGTGGAATACCAAAAGAAAAAAAAATTAGAAACGACGCAGGAGCTCACAGAAATAATTGCTCGTGTGGTCAGATTTAGAGAGAGGGGACAACATCCTGCAACCAGAACATTTCAAGCTATCCGTATTCATATTAATGGCGAATTAGACGATATAAGAGCAGTTTTACCCGATGCACTGGAGTTGCTTGCAGATGGCGGAAGGTTGGTGACGATTGCCTTTCATTCGTTAGAAGACAGGATAGTAAAGCAGTTTATACAACAATATTCTAGTAAGCCCCTTCTACCGAAGTGGGTAATGCTTAGAGAGGAGGGAGAAGTAATGTTGCCCTTGATTAAATTAGGTAAACCCATGAGACCGACACTAACAGAAATCAGGAGGAATCCTAGGTCTCGCTCGGCCATCATGAGGGTGGCAGTAAGAAGAAGAAGTGATTAGCTAATGAAGTTAAATGCATGTTTGCTAATAGTTACAGTGGCTTCAGCTATGTTGTTGATTTCAATGAGAAGCCAGACTAGAGGTTATTTTGGCTTGAAAGAAAACCAAAAAAGATTAATGCAAAATTTAGAGGAAGAGTATCGACTCATGTTGCTGGAAAAGGCCCAACTGACAAATATCGATAGGATTAAAAAGAAAGCGTCGTCAGTTGGAATGCAGCTTCCTGATTTTACTGCGAGGAGGGCTTTGAAAGCTAAATAATGCTATGTTAGTCCAAGAAAATTATAGAAAAATTAGAACCAACCAAGAACGAAAAAGACGTCGTATTTCCGAAAATACACGAATTAACTTGGTTTTAGCAGGGTTATTTGCCCTATTTGTTGTGGTTTTTGCTCGAGTGGTCTATTTCCAGTGGTCAGAAGTATCTAAATGGGAGGCCCATGGGAATAGTATTTATTACCGCAAAGTACCCATCATTGCTGAGCGTGGTCGCATCTTGGATCGCAACGGAGTCATATTGGCAATGAATGAGCCGAGACGTAATATCATTTTAGATCCTTACCAGTTGCCTAAATTTGATTTGGAAAAAAGAAAGGTACAGAATAAGCCTGCACTTTTAGCTAGAGTAAAGCAAAATGAGCAGGATTTTTATCGACACCTGGATCAATTAGCTGATTGGTTAGGCGAAACAAGAGAAGAGTTATATGCGCAATTTAATTATAGAAATTATGAAGGCAAGCCCAAGGGTGATCGATATCTTAAGAGAAAAATAGATAAATTAGTAGCAGATAAAGTTAAAGCCCTTCATTTGCCCGGTATTAAAATAGCTCCGGTTGCTGCAAGGCGTTACCCTGATGGTAGTTTGTTTGCTCAGATTGTCGGCGTTACTAAGGTGGATGTAGACCTACAAAATAACGAGAGAATTATTGGACTCGAAGGATTAGAGTATCAATTTGATCGTTACTTAAGGGGAAAGAATGGCTTGCGCGTTATGGTGCAGGATAACACGGGTCGATATATCGATAATGTTAGCTCTGACAAAAATACTGCCGTCCAAGATGGACGAGACCTAGTACTCTCTATTGATAAGAATATACAGTCTGCCACTATGGATGTGCTAAGAGAAACAGTCCAGGCACACCAGGCAACTTCGGGTAGTGCTGTGGTGTTAGACGCAAAAACTGGCGAAGTCTTGGCAATGGTCAACTATCCAGATTTTAACCCCTCTCAGTTTACTAAGTACGATGTTAAGTTGCGACGTAATTATGCAGTGAATGACTTGATGGAGCCAGGTTCTTTATTTAAGCCACTTGTGATAGCCAAAGCATTGGATGAAGGTAAGGTGAAACCCGATACCTGGATAAACACTAACCCCTATGTGGTACAAAATCATAGAATTGAAGATGTGGGTTCGCACGCACAGTTAACCGTAACGGGGATAATCACTAAATCTTCTAATGTAGGTTCAAGTAAGGTAATGGCGCTCCTTGATTCTAAAGATGTGTTTGACTATCTCGTTTCTATTGGAGTAGGACGGAAACCGAACTCAGGTTTTCCAGGAGAGGCCGCTGGGATATTGCATAACTGGAAACAGTGGAAGCCTCTAGATAAAGCTACCCTTTCTTATGGCTATGGTGTGCAGATGAGTTTGTTGCAATTAGCACGAGCTTATACGATCTTTACCAATAATGGTCAGCTATTGACACCTACTTTTCTTAAATTAGGGCAGAATGCTCCTAGAACTATACCTGTAATTAAACCAACGACGGCAAAATGGATGCGTTCAATTATGACCACCGTCACTGAGCCGGGTGGTACAGGTACACGTGCGGCAATTCCCGGTTTTAAGGTAGCGGGTAAATCAGGAACGGCGAGAAAGCTCATTCATGGTAGATATTCTTCTAACGACCACGTAGCTATGTTTGCTGGCTATGCACCAGCAGAAAATCCTCGTTTGATAGTGGTCGTGGGTATTGATAGTCCGAGAGTAGATGGCTATTATGGCGGGGTAGTAGCAGCTCCTGCCTTTGGCCAGATTATGGCAAGTGCATTAAGTATTTTAGGGGAAATACCTTCTGAGCCGGTTACTGCCGCTAAAAAACAGCCATAGGTCTAAGGATGAGCAGACAAAAGGCCCAACTACTAGGGCTAGATGACGAACAATTATCTCAGCTTCGCCAGCAACTATCGCCTCAAATCCGCCTGGTTTCTGACTCTCGTCAGATTAGACCAGGCGACTGGTTTTTTGCCTATCCAGGGAATGAGGCTGATGGGAGGGATTTCATTGCGCAAGCAGTAGCTAACGGAGCAGTTCGCATTATTTATGAGGATAGCCCTCACTTCAGAATAAAAGAGTATGGAGTCCCTGGGCACCCAGTCAAGCAGTTGGCAAAGGTGGCTGGGATACTTGCGTCAGAGTTATTAGCCAATACTAATAGTACTCTAAAGGTGATAGGGGTTACCGGAACAAATGGTAAGACTTCTATTACTCAATGGTTAGCTCAGGCTTTGCAATGGCTTGGCACAAGTGCGGCGATTGTAGGAACTAATGGAAATGGTTTTTGGGGACAGTTACACAAAACGGCTAATACTACTCCGGATGCCATTACACTACAAAACCTTATTCATCAATTTTCTCAGCAGGGTGCTCAGTATTTAACTTTAGAGGTTTCTAGTCACGGCTTACAAGAGGGGCGTGTGTCTGGTGTGCACTTTACTACAGCAGTTTTTACCAACTTAACTCACGAGCATTTAGATTATCACGGCACGTTGGAGCAGTATTTTTCTGTTAAAAAAAGTTTGTTTTATTGGCCGCAGTTGCAACATGCGATAATTAATCAAGATAATGCTTATGGCAGGCGTTTAATTGCAGGCTTAAGGAGTGATAATCCAGAAATTTCCATTACTAGTTATGGATTTACTGTCGAGGCAGATATTTATATAGAGAAGGTTGATTTCTCGTTAGAAGGTATGCAAGTAGCAATGAGAACGCCGTGGGGGCAGGGAGTGGTCGGTAGTTCTTTACTGGGCACTTTTAATGCAGAAAATTTAGCTGCCACTGTGGGCGTACTGTGCGGGTTAGGCTATACACTCAGTCAAGTGACAGCTGCTTTAAGTCAAATACAGCCAGCATTAGGCCGTATGCAAACTCTTCGTTATGAAGGATGTCCCCTGGTAGTAGTGGATTATGCGCATACGCCAGATGCATTAAAAAATGTGTTGCAGGCACTTCACCCTCTCAGAAAAAAAGAGGGAAAAATTTGGTGTGTATTTGGTTGTGGCGGGAATAGAGATCGTCGTAAAAGACCCTTGATGGGAAAAGTGGTGCAGGAGAATGCAGACTATGCCGTCATAACTAGCGATAATCCTAGAACTGAAGAAGCTCAGGCAATTATTAGAGAAATTTTACCCGTTTCTAATGCAGTTTTACTAGAAGCTGATCGTGAAAGAGCTATCGCCTATGCGATCAAACACGCAGCACAGCAAGATATAGTCCTCATTGCTGGTAAGGGGCATGAAACTTATCAGGAAATTGCAGGAGTGAAATATCCCTTTGATGATGTAGAAGTTGCACGTCGGTACCTGGAGGCAAATTAGTAATGAAATTATCTTTTCTTTATCAGACTTTTGATAGTGTTTTAAAAGAAAAGGATCGCGAAGTGCGCTCTGTCGTCATTGATAGCCGAATAGTTCAGCCAGGAGATATTTTCTTTGCTATTGAAGGGCCTAACTTCGATGGGCATGACTTCGCGCAGGCAGCTCTCCAGCAGGGTGCACTAGCCGCCGTGGTTTCGAGGACATCTCTCAAAGGGCCACGATTTATACAAGTAAAAGATACAGTGGAGGCGTTGGGATACTTAGCTAAACAATGGAGAGCGAGGATTGATCCTCACGTTTTAGCTATTACTGGCTCGAGCGGAAAGACAACTGTTAAAGAGCTAACTGCTGCCATACTACGTCACGTTTACGGTCCAGGGAAAGTATTGGCTAATTTAGGTAATTTAAACAATCACTTAGGTTTGCCTTTGACACTCTTAAGGTTAAGAGAAGCGCATCAGTGGGCCGTTGTTGAAATGGGGATGAATCACCCTGGTGAAATAAGGTATTTGACTGGTCTAGCTAAACCGGACATTGCGTTAGTCAATAATATTTTAAGGGTGCATGTGGGAGGAGGTTTTAATAGCCTTACAGATATCGCCCGAGCTAAGGCCGAGATCTGGGAGGGCCTCCCACAGGATGGTATAGCCGTTATACCTGAGGATAGTCCCTCATACAAATATCTCCGTATAGCGGCGGAGGGCCATTTAATAAGAACTTTTGGCACGCTTAAGTCTAAGATTTATGCTACAGAAGTTAAACAAAAGGAATTTGGCTCTAGCTGTTGTCTTCATACTCCGAAAGGAGAAATTCAAATAGCTTTGCCGCTACCGGGATCGTATAACATACATAATTTGCTAGCGGCCTGTGCGCTATTAATCGATCTTCCTGGCATGAGCTTGGAAGGAATAGCACAAGGCCTACAGCAATATAAGAATCAACCAGGTCGTTGGTGTGTTTCGAATTTAAGCAATGATTCAGTGCTGATAGATGATACTTATAATGCTAATCCAGATTCTATGAAAGCTGTTCTGGATGTATTGGCTTGTAACCCCGGTAAAACTGTTTTTGTAATGGGTGATATGGCGGAGCTAGGCGAAGCTGCCTTAAAAATGCACGAAGAAGTAGGTGAGTATGCCAAGTTAAGAGGAATTGATTATCTACTTGGTTTTGGAGAATTAACCCAGAGAGCGGTATGTGCATTTGGGGAAAAAGGAATACACTTCAAAGATATAGAGCAACTAATATTAAAATTATACCAATTGATGGCAGACCCTTGTTCAGTACTTGTGAAGGGCTCCCGTTTCATGAGAATGGAAAGGATTTGCCAAACGATTAGAACCGAATTTACAAAAAATAATAGAGAATAAAATGATCATATGGTTAGCAGATTTACTAAGTAGTTGGGTTGGTTGGTCACGCTTGTTTCAATATATTACTTTTAGGGCATTGATGGGGGCGTTAACTGCTTTATTGATTTGTCTTTGGCTAGGCCCATGGTGTATTAAGCAATTGGTTGGGCTAAAGATAGCACAGGCAGTCAGAGACGATGGACCTAAAACCCATCTAGTCAAAGCAGGAACTCCAACTATGGGGGGTACGCTTATTTTAGCTTCAATTAGTCTAGCTGTTTTTCTCTGGTCTGATTTGAGTAATGCTTATATTTGGCTTCTACTATTTGTACTATGGTCAACGGGAGGTTTAGGCTTTTGGGATGATTGGTTAAAAGTAGTGCATAAAAACCCTAAGGGTGTTTCTGCACGTACCAAAATGATTTATCTATCTACAGTGGCGATTTCCGTGGGAGCATACTTATTACTGGAAGCTGGGTACGGCCAGTATACTGATTTTATTCTCCCGTTTACTAAACATTATCATTATGCTTTGGGGGGCTTAGGCTTTTGTATTCTAGCCTATTTTGTAATAGTCGGTACTTCTAATGCAGTTAATTTAACCGATGGTTTAGATGGTTTAGTAGCGCTGCCTATTGCTTTGGTTTCTGCGGGATTAGCTATTTTTGCTTATTTGACTGGACATGCAGAATTTGCTAGGTATTTGCAGCTGACGCATATTCCAGGTCTGGCAGAGGTGGCAGTTTTTGGTGGTATTGTATGTGGTGCATGTCTGGGCTTTTTATGGTGGAATGCGCATCCTGCCCAGGTATTTATGGGAGATGTCGGGGCCCTCTCTCTGGGCGCAGTTTTAGGCACTATTGCAGTGATGGCACGTCAGGAAATTGTATTATTAATTATGGGTGGACTATTCGCAGCTGAAGCAATCTCAGTCATGTTACAGGTAGGCTCTTATAAAACAAGAAAGAAAAGAATCTTTTTGATGGCTCCGCTTCATCATCACTTTGAGCAAAAAGGCTGGAGTGAAACACAGGTAGTCGTCCGATTTTGGATCCTTACTATAGTATTGGTCTTAATCGGTTTGGCTTCTTTGAAAATTAGATAAAGTGAGCATAGAAGGTGAAAGATTCGTCAATGTACAGAGTATTGGTTTTAGGATTAAAAAGAACGGGGCAGTCAGTACTTAGATTTTACCAGCCTCAGGTAGAGGCGCAGGAGGTATTATTAGCAGGATATGCAGAAGTAATTCCAGATGAAGAAAGAGCGCAATTAGCACAGGCTTTCCCTTTAGTCTTTTTTTATTCTGGTAATTTGAATGAAGTACTTTTGAATAATACTTTTGATCTAGTGGTTTTAAGTCCTGGTTTTTCGCTCTACCGCGCTGAATTGCAAGCTTTTATCCATAGAGGAGGGAAGGTCACTGGTGATATACAGCTATGGCTAGATCATATTAGAAAACCACAGGAAAAAGTACTTGCTATTACTGGCTCTAATGGTAAAAGCACAGTGACAGAACTGGTGAGTTTCTTTTGTCGTCAGAGTGGCCTGAAGACCGTTACAGCAGGCAATATAGGATTACCAGTATTGGATGTGCGCAACTTAGTTCAGGACTCTGTCGATGTTTGGGTATTAGAGCTTTCAAGTTTTCAGTTAGAAACGATTGAACACTTAGCGGCTGATGTGGCGGTCTGTCTTAATGTGTCTGACGATCATTTAGACAGGTACAAGGATCGACTAGATTATACTCAACATAAGGCCAAAATATTCAATGGCGCGAAAATACAGGTTTTAAACTGGGGCGATGCTATGTGTAGAGCCATGCAGAGGAAAGAGTGTAGGACAAAGTGGTTTTCTGCTCGAGAGAAAACAGATTATTGGATCTCTAGCCAGGATGGTCTGACTTTAATGCACAGAGATGAACCTATGATTTCTATGGGAGAAGTTTGTTTACAAGGTCAGCACAATGCACTTAATATTTTAGCAGCATTAGGATTAGGTAGCTCTCTGGGTATACAGCATACAACCATGTTAGAAGTACTGCCTTTTTTTAGGGGATTGGCACACCGTACACAGAAAATTGGATCTTTAAATGCAGTAGATTTTATTGATGACTCTAAAGCTACTAACGTAGCTGCTACTGTAGCCGCATTAGAGGGTGCCCCTGGAAGAGTTTTTCTAATTGCTGGTGGGGAAGGGAAGGACCAAGACTTTACCTTACTAAAAAATACAGTAGAAGAGCGAGTAGATGGTTTATTTCTCATTGGTAAGGCTGCGCAGCTTATTGCGGAACTTTTTGTGGATAGTAGGATCCGGCCCATTTTTTGCAATAGTTTGCCAGAAGCAACTAAAAGAGCCTATGAAGCGTCTACACCTGGCAGCTGGGTACTTTTGAGTCCCGCGTGTGCTAGTACAGATATGTTTCGAGATTATGCCCATCGTTCAGAAATTTTTGCTAAAACCTTCAGGGAGTTAAGTTCCGGAGAATCTTAAGTCTTTTTGCAAAGACTGGGAAATAATGCAGGTGCGAAAAGGCGATATAGCAGTGTAAAAAGATAGAATTCTAATACCCCAGTGCAGCTAGTGAAGAGTCTTACTCATTTTCTGAGGAAACGGAAATAGAACTTAGAAGCTAGACAAACGATTACACGAGTGGGTATGCAAGTTATAAGGGGAAAATGTGAATGCAGTGATGGAGTTAAACTAGTAATGAATGTTAATAGATTGTTAGACCGTAAGATACTAGTAGATAAATACGATAAGACTCTATTATGGGTGCTTCTTTTGTTGGTGATGCTCGGAGTGGTGATGATTTATTCAGCTTCGGTAGATGGGCGACTTAGACAACCAGAGAAGGAATACTACTACGTTATCCGACAGTGCGCCTTTTTTTCCGTTTCGGTATTCTTAGCGGTAATAGGTTTTTTCACCATTCCGATGAAGAAATTATTGAACCTGACCCCCTGGATAGTATTTTTCAGTTTGTTCTTATTGGTATTGGTTCTGTTAATTGGTAGTGACATTAATGGTGCTAGACGCTGGATTAATTTAGGGGTAGTTCATCTTCAGCCAGCAGAGTTCTTTAAATTAGCAGTGATTCTATATTTATCTAGTTACCTTTACAGAAAGTATGAAGTAGTGACTCAGTTTAAAAAAGTGTGGTTTGTGGGGATCATTCCTGCGCTTGGCGCTACATTTATTCTACTGGGAGGAGATCTGGGCTCAACAGTTATTGTATTTATCATTACCTTAACGCTACTATTTATAGCGGGCTTAAGATCAAGTTGGTTTATCATCATCATTTTAATAGGTTTGTTGGTGGCAACGATGGCAGTAGTGCTGGCGCCCTATCGAGTGCAACGCATCACTATGTTTCTGCATCCTGAAACAGATCCATTAGGCGCGGGCTTTCAAACGATACAATCTTATGTAGCCAATGCTAATGGGGGTTTCTGGGGTGTGGGGTTAGGTAATGGTATGTCTAGATATGGCTTACCTGAACTGCACACAGATTTTATTGCTTCTTTTATTACTGAGGAATTGGGCTTCGGTTTCTTAATGTTACTTTGTTTGGCCTATTTATGGGTGGTAGTTAGAGCCTTTTCCATTGGAAAGAAAGCAAGTGATTTAGATCTTTTATTTTCTTCCTATGTGGCTAAAGGTGTAGGCATTTGGACTGGCATTCAGGCGTTTTTTCATATTGCAATTAACACGGGAACATTACCTACCAAAGGTTTGACGTTACCCTTTGTTTCTTATGGAGGTTCTTCTCTGCTCGCGATGATTTTAGCTGCTGCGATTTTATTAAGAATTGATTATGAAAATAGACGAAAAACTTTAGGCTTTAAATTATGAGCTGCTATCTTATTATGGCTGGGGGAACAGGAGGGCATATTTTCCCGGCACTAGCGGTGGCTAGAAGACTGATGAATATGGGGCACGAGGTAGTATGGTTAGGAAGCGTAAATAGTATGGAAAGTCGTCTTGTACCTACCTATGGAATAACCCTGGAACTTATCAAGATTAAAGGGGTTAGAGGGAATGGGTGGAGGCGTAAGCTTTCACTTCCCTGGGTTCTACTAAGAGCTATTTGGGCGGTAAGGCACATCGTTAAAAAATATCATATTAGTGGAGTGCTTGGATTTGGTGGTTTTGTTTCGTTTCCTGGAGGTATAGCGGCAAGACTCTCAAGGGTACCATTAGTCATTCATGAACAAAATGCTATTGCTGGTTTAACTAATAGATTTTTAGCTCGACTAGCTCAACAAACTTTCTATGCTTTTCCCAACACTTTTTCTAATAGTGAAGGGCTAGTCGGTAACCCAGTCAGAGAAAATCTAGTAGCAATGATGCATCAATCGGTGGAAGAGCGTTTTTCTAAACGTAGCGGTAGGTTGAAGTTATTTGTGGTGGGAGGATCTTTGGGTGCGCAAATTTTTAATGAAAAAATTCCTGAAATTCTAGCCTTAGTACCAGAGGAAAAACGTCCTTTAGTACGACATCAATGCGGAAGAGGTAATGCGCTAAAAGTTAAGGAAAGATATAAAAACTTAAACATCGAGGTAGAAGTCCTGGAATTTATTGAGGACATGGGACGAGAATATGAGCAGGCGGATTTTGTAATAGCTAGAGCAGGAGCGCTCACTATTGCAGAACTAACTGTAGTTGGCTTAGGAGGCTATTTAATTCCTTTTCCCTGGGCAGTAGATGATCACCAAACTTATAATGCACGTTATTTAGTTGAGGGTAAAGCAGTAGTATGTATACAACAAAAAGATTGGTCAAACAAGGAGATGGCAGAAGAGTTAAGCCAATTGACCAGGCAGCAATGTGAAATTTGGGCTAGGAATGCCCGTCAACTAGCTATTATAAAAGCAGATCAAAAAATTGCTGATAAAATGGTGCGCCTTAGTAAAACGTTGGAATAGTATGAAAGATAGGATTAGACATATTCACTTTATAGGGATTGGCGGCACGGGGATGTGTGGTATTGCCGAGGTTTTACACAACTTGGGTTATCAAGTGACTGGTTCAGACACCCAAATAGGAGCAGCAGCACAACACCTTCAAGCTATTGGGGTAAAAGTATTTGAAGGCCATGCAGGTAGAAATATACAAGGTGCAGAGGTAGTGGTTACTTCGACGGCCATAGCCCCTAGTAATCCTGAATGGATTCGAGCTGTAGCTAGCAATATACCGGTAATCCCCCGAGCAATGATGTTAGCAGAGCTTATGCGTTTTAAACGCGGTATTGCGGTGGCGGGAACGCACGGTAAAACTACTACTACAAGTATGTTGGCTTCCATTTTAGATGTGGGGAAATTTGATCCTACTTATGTAATTGGGGGAAGATTAAATTCTGTCGCAGCCAATGCCAAACTAGGAAAGGGAGAGTTCCTTGTGGCGGAGGCCGATGAATCTGATGCTTCTTTCCTATATTTAAATCCCCTGTTTTCTATCGTTACAAATATCGATGAAGACCACATGCAAACCTACGATTTTAGCGTTGAAAAGCTTCGACAGACTTTCATTGATTTTATACATCGCTTACCCTTTTATGGTAGGTCTTTTTTATGCCTAGAGAGTTCGCATGTGAGGAGTATTCTGCCTCACATTCAAAAACCATACAGCACTTATGGTTTAACCAATAAAGCAGATATTTTTGCTTCTCAAATTCAATCTATAGGAGCGAAAATGAGCTTTATGGTGAATATAAAACGTAGAAACGAATATTTAAAATTTCCAGTTGTACTTAATTTTCCAGGTTTACATAACGTTTTGAATGCATTAGGGGCAATAGGAGTTGCTTTAGAGTGCAAGACGGATATTGCAGCTATCCAAGAGGGTTTAGCTAGATTTGAGGGAGTGGGCCGGCGCTTTCAATCTTATGGTGAAATTCAGCTGACACAAAGTTCAGGGAAAGCAATGGTTATTGATGATTACGGGCATCATCCTACAGAGATTCGCTCCACTTTAACCGCTATCCGTGGGGCTTTTGGCAATAGGAGATTAGTTTTAGTTTTCCAGCCACATCGCTATACTAGAACACGAGATCTATTTGAATCTTTTATTCAAGTTCTGCAATTGGCCAATGTAGTGGTATTGACAGAAGTGTATGCAGCTGGAGAGGCTCCTATATTAAGTGCTAGTGGACGGGCCCTAGCAGATGCACTGGGGGAATGTTCTAATATTGAAATTATTTATCAACCAGAATTAGATCAGATTGCGAGTACGCTCTTGCAGTTAGTACAGGATCAAGATCTGATCATAACAATGGGAGCAGGGACAATTAACCGTATTGCCCCTCAGTTAATGGCTTTGAGTCAAGTAGGAGAAGAGGCGGCATGCGCTTTAAAAAGGTAATTATTTTATATGGAGGAGAGTCCGCGGAAAGAGGGATTTCTCTTTTAAGTGGTCAGGCAGTTTTTGATGCATTAAATCAAGAAGGTATTGATGTCCAATTGTGGGATCCAGCGGTAAAACCACTTACGGACCTGGCAGCGAATAAACCAGAGGTAGTTTTTATAGCTTTACATGGGGGTATGGGAGAAGGTGGTGAGGTGCAGGCTGCCTTACGGCTGATGAATATCCCCTACACAGGCTCAGATGCACAGGCTTGTATGCTCAGTATGGATAAGTATTTAAGCAAGTTAGTCTGGCACGCACAGGGTTTACCGACTGCTCCCTATGTATTAGTTCGGAGCGAGAAGGACTGGAGCGCTTGTGAGGCACTTAATTTTCCTCTTTTTCTTAAGCCTCTACGTGAGGGCAGTAGTGTGGGAGTTCATAAAATAAAAGATAGGACGGCTTTGTTTGAGATTGGTAGACCTTTATTGGCAGAGTATTCAGTTCTTCTCGCAGAAGCTTTTTTGAGTGGTCCTGAAATTTCCTGCTCAATCTTGGGAGATGAGGCTTTACCTGTAGTGAGGATTGAGCCGTGCAATGAATTTTACGACTATGAAGCTAAGTATGTTAACCATAACACGTTGTACCATTGTCCAGCTGGTTTGACTAGAGAGCAGGAGGAGGACGTCAGAAAATTAGCTCTTTCGGCTTTTCGTAGCTGTGGATGTAAAGGCTGGGGAAGAGTAGATTTAGTACAGGGTTCAGATGGTATATTTTATCTTTTGGAACTCAATACGGTACCAGGCATGACTACGCGCAGTATTGTGCCCAGAGCAGCAGAGCACAGGGGCTTGGATTTTAAAACGCTTTGTCTAACTATTTTGAATTATGCAGCAGCGAAAGGTTAGACGTCGTTCCCAGCCTACTTTATTTAAGGTAGCGGTTAAGTATCTATTTTTATTTCTATTGATGGGGGTAGGACTAGTTTTTCTGTGCTGGGTTTATTTTGATTCTAATTGGTTGGCTATCAAAAAATTTAATGTGGTAGCTGCTAATGGGAAGTTGCAACATGTTAGTTTCAAACAGATTGAGCAGGTTCTAGCCCCTTATAGAACCAGAATGACACTATTGCGTATCAATGTAAACCGAATTAAACAGGACTTTAAGGTTAATGATTGGGTTAAGTCAGTTCGAGTGGAGAGGCATTGGCCAGATACAGTTCGCGTAGTGATCGCGGAACGAGTACCTGTTGCTCAGTGGGTTAAACCGGCTGGTCGGCTGGTAGACGATGAAGGGGAATTGTTTAAAGGGAGTTCTGAGCGTTTTCTGGTACTGTTCAAGGGTGAAGTGAATACAGAGAAAGCTTTATTTCAGTTATACAAAAAGATTGAACCTTTATTGCATCAACAGGGTTTAGCACTTCTGGAGATCGAGTATACCAATCGGTCTACTTGGATACTCACTCTCAATAATCAGATTAAAGTTTTTCTGGGTAGGGAAAATATAGTAGCTAAACTAGAACAGTTATTAAAGGTCTGGCCCCAGTTAATACAGAGTGATGATAGAAATATCAAAGAAATTCACGCAGAATATAAAGAGGGATTTGCCGTTAAGTATCAGGAAAAACAAGATAAACTTGTTTCAGAGAAAAGCCCACATGTTTAGGTACTTATCGAGTAAAATGATGATAGATCGACTTGGTAATAAATCATGAGAGATAAAAAATACATATGCTCTTTAGACATAGGCACTTCAAAGATAGTGGTGTTGTTGGGTGAAGTGCAGGAGAGCGGTGCGATTGATGTTATAGGAATAGGTCAAGCACCTTCTCATGGGTTGAGAGCGGGGATGGTCACAAATATTGATGCCTCTGCACAGTCTATCAAGCAGGCTATTGAAGCAGCCGAGCTTATGGCGGACCGTGAAATAGATCGTGTCAATATAGGAATTGCAGGCAACCATATTCGCAGTTTGAATTCTCAGGGGGTTGTTAAAATCAAAGAGGGAGAAGTGACGCAGGCAGATATAGAGCGTGCGATAGAAGCGGCTAGGGCTATTAGTATCCCACCAGATCATCAGATACTCCACACCATTATGCGAGGCTTTATTGTTGATCATCAAGCAGGAGTAAGAGATCCATTGGGGATGAGTGGAATGCGTCTAGAAACCGAAGTACACATTATCACCGGGGCAGTAACTGCAATTCAAAATTTAGAAAAATGTGTTAATCGCTGTCATCTTCTCACTCAGGCAATCATTTTACAGCCTTTGGCAAGCTCTTTAGCAGTGTTGACTGAGGATGAGAAAGAGTTGGGCGTTTGTTGTATTGATCTGGGCGGAGGCACTACAGATATTGCTGTCTACGTTAACGGAGCCATTTGTCATACAGCAGTAATTCCTGCTGCGGGAGATCTAATTACTAAAGACTTAGCACAGGCATTGAGAACGCCTCATGCTGCTGCAGAATACATTAAAATTAATCATGGAGTAGCTTTGCCGGATCTTGCTGCGGAAGATGAGATGATTGAAGTTCCCAGCGTAGGTAATCGTCAACCCAGACAGATTTCTAGAAGAAATTTAGCTAGCATTATAGGTCCTCGCGTGGAGGACATCTTGGAAGTAGTCATTAATGAATTGGAGAGTGCGCACTGTTCGAAGGATCTGCTGACATCAGGTATTGTTATTACTGGAGGTTCTTCCCTTTTAGAGGGGATGGTAGAGTTAGCAGAGGATATGTTTGATTTACCCGTTAGAATTGGAGTTCCTCAGGAAATCGGAGGAATGTCAGAGCGTCTTAAAAATCCTCGTTATGCAACCGCGATAGGTTTATTAGGACATGCTTATGAAATTGGCTTTAAGGACTATAATTCCTACCTGGATAAGGGCGCATACATTAAGAAGATTGTTAATTTGTTTAAATCTTATTTTTAAAAAGGAGGGCTCATTTTTCGACTAAGAGTGCTTAACCTAAGAGTTTGATGCGATATAATGGTCTAGTAGTTTTATAACAGAGCATTGAGTGCAGAATGAAGAGGAGCGTATGGAATCATTCGATAATAGAGCAGAAGCTAAGATGGAGCCCGCTGTTGTTAAGGTAATAGGTGTAGGAGGCGGGGGCTGCAATGCTATAGATAACATGATTAGGTCTAATCTGAGAGGGGTAGAGTTCATTAGTGCTAATACAGATGCTCAGATTTTAGAAAAAAATCTAGCTCCTCATAAGATTTACTTAGGAGCAAATTTGACTAGAGGGTTAGGGGCAGGAGCGGACCCGGAAATAGGTGAGCAGGCTGCACTTGAGGGAGAAGAGCAGATCAAACATGCTATCCAGGGGGCTCAGATGCTTTTTATTACTGCTGGAATGGGCGGTGGCACTGGAACAGGGGCTTCACCCGTAGTCGCAAAAATTGCTAAAGAATTAGAAATTTTAACGGTAGCCGTGGTGACGAAACCGTTTGCCTATGAAGGAAAACGAGCAAAGATTGCAGAGCAAGGTCTGGAAAAGTTAAGAGAGCAGGTGGACTCACTCATAGTCATACCCAATGATAATCTCCTGAAATTATTGGGTGAAGAGGTTACGATGAGAGAGGCATTTGCTGAAGCAGATGCCATCCTGACTTCTGCAGTGACAGGCATTCATGAAGTAGTTAGTAGTGCGGGATTAATTAATCTAGATTTTAGTGATGTGAAAAATATCATGAGGATTCGTGGCATTGCTATGATGGGTTCTGCTGAAGTAACAGGTGAAGACAGAGCTAGACTAGCAACAGAAAAAGCGATCTTTAACCCACTGTTAGAGAGTATTTCTCTAAAGGGTGCAAAAGGGATCTTGCTTAATATTACTACTAGGCCAGGCGAACTTAGAATGTCGGAATACAATGAGATCATGTCAATTATCAACGGATATGTAGATCCAGAAGCCGAAAGGAAGTATGGGGTGGTAGAGGATGAAACGATGACCGAAGGGGCTATCCGTGTTACTCTCATTGCCACTGATTTAGGAGATGATTCGAATGGCGTAGCACACACGCACGAAAGGACTATTTCAGGGGGAGGGCGTTCGATGAGTTTTGGTTCTATCATTCGCTCGGGAAGAAGTGGAAGCTCTACTCGTTTAACAGCAGAAGATTTTAAAAAGCGTTCGGTAATGGACGATTTTGAAGTCCCTGCGATGTTGCGTCGTCAGGCAGATTAAAGGTTGATTATGAAATTGATGCAGACACCTTTTAAATGGATAGCGCTGGCGTTAGCGTTGCTGCTAGGAGGGATTGCAATAGGCTTAGCCACGGGGGATAACGGAGTGAAAGAAGCTAAGGCAACGATGGAAAAATTTTTTTCTGGGTCTGTTTCAGTTGAATCAATTAAGTATCTCCCTGCTTTGGAACTTTATGAAGTTGTATTAGGCGGAAGTCGGGTGGTTTATTTAGATAAAACACGAAAGTATGTTTTTGTGGGTGACGTGGTAGATATTAAAAGTAGGAGAAGTTTGACTGAGGAAAAGATTGCCCAATTGCAGGCTGCGGATGTTGGGGCTTTGCCCTTAGAAAATGCAATTAAGGTAGTCAAAGGCAATGGTAAGCTTCGCTTGATTGTATTTACTGATCCGGAGTGCCCTTTTTGTAAGAGATTGGAGCAAGAGCTGAGCTCAATAGATAATATAACTATTTATGAGTT
This sequence comes from Neisseriaceae bacterium, assembly GCA_043842855.1. Classification (GTDB taxonomy): domain Bacteria; phylum Pseudomonadota; class Gammaproteobacteria; order Burkholderiales; family Neisseriaceae; genus QFNR01. The sequence continues at coordinate 277,724 of JBBPJF010000003.1, read as the reverse complement.
TCTGTACCCCATAGAGGGTTTGCATCCAGGCTCAATGCAGAAGGCAGTCCAGCTTTGGTGTCAGCCTGAAAATAGAAGAGTGGAGATATGGAGGTCGCACATGAAGGATAATGCAGCTATTCCCCGAGTGGCCACTTGTGATAACCCCATCGCACAGAATGTAAAGCTAGGTGAGAAACTGGGTATCCAGGGTACGCCTACCATTTTATTACCTGATGGGAGACGGATAGATGGCTTACCACAAAACTTGAAAAAATTTCTTGAACAGAATACTAGTAAGTAGGCTACTACCTCATCCGTTTAGCCTTATTTCCTGAATGGCAGCACAGTCTTGTTGAGCTACTCTGAATTCGATTCTACTCGCTGTCTTCCTCTAAGTTCAGTCTTAGGTCTATTTGCTTAACTCTTCCGACAAACAGAGCATGGGGCCCCTTGCTTGTTGGCTCTATAAATAATTACTTTATAGTTGAAGGCATTCATCCTTCTATCTGGTGAAAAGTACCAAGCGGGTCTCCTTATGCCGTCCTGTGTTTAAGCTAAATTAGCGTAGAAGTACTCAGGGGTGACGAGGGAGAGTTTAAAATGGGTAAAGTGCTTTTCAAAGCAGAATAGTATCAGTGTAAAGCTAAAGTATAGAGAAGCTTAAGCAAGGATCTATAAGGCTCGGGGCAAGTAATAGAAAAGTTGATAAAAATAGTTTATATGGAGCAGGTTTTTCCGGGAGAACGCAGGCATTCAAAAAAGGCGAATCACTATTGAAAGTTTTAGTAAGGAGAGATATAAAATTATATTGCTGTACTGGAAATGATTAGTATGAAAATGGTTCAACTGGCTACCAATACTATAAAACCTGTTCGTCCAGCCTTTCTTCCATAAGACAATCTTATTAAAAAAGATTGTAGAGATAATTTTTTTTAGTTTCCTGTTCAATTGAACTAATTTAAATGCTGCTTCGTTAGGTTAGCCCTGTACGGTTTTTTACTGTGAAAGCAGTAAAAGTTGGATAAGCCTTCACTTGACAAAGAGGGGTGCGTTTTAAATTGGCGGTCTTCGCCAGTCTACACTAGTTGGAGTCAGAGTCTATAGCAGTTTAGCTGCTTTTGGGGCCTAATCCATTGGGCAACCATTCTGACAATGACGGTTTAAGTAAATATTAATATCTCGTTAGTAAAACAGCTAAGTGGTTAAAAAATAGTAGAATTGGAAAAATAAACGAGGAAAAGAGAGAGGCCGCGAGGGCCGCCCTCTTTAAAAAGCTTAGCCAATTACTCTTAAAATACTAAGTTAGGGACGTCCTTGCGACCAGCCTTTATTAGTCAAAATAAAGACTTCTTTGGCTTCCTGTTTTCCTTCTAGGCTTTTTTGTAGTGCTGGAAAGGTTCGTTTAATTTCTTCATTCTTAGCCCAATCTGCTATATTAGCCGGACTGTAGACGTATCTTACTTCAGTTACATGCATACCCATTACATCTGCGGGTTGGGTGAAATTCTTAATTTCATCTACTTTATAGTGTGCTGCACAAAACTTAACGTTTCCATTAGAGGATGTGTAAGCCAGTTTTGTACCTACCTCAGTGAGAGAATATTCTATACCCTGGATAGTCTTCTCGGCCTGGCCCATCGCTTTCAGGTAGCTTTCAGGTATATTTTTCTCTTTTGCCGACAGCAGCCCCACCTTTACCAGTGCATTGTACCTTTTCAATTCTCTTTGAGCATTATCTTCATTCCAACCAGCTTGAGATGGGTTAGCGTAGGCATAGAAAAGTGGTAACTTTGCTTCTTTAGTCACCTCTTTAGCATCTGGCAAATCAGAGCGATAAATGCCTTTCGCCACTTGTGGGCTATCTAGGGTAATGCCAGCACAATCTTTAGTTTCAAAATTATCATTGAGCACTTTCCTAAAATTAGATTCAGTAGCTTCTTTAGGTGAGCTACAAGCCGAAAGAAGGGTTAAAAGGGCCACTAGTGGTATTGTTTTAGTTACAACTTTCATATAGATATTTCCCTTATGGTTTTAAATAAGTTTAAATTATTGCGACAAGTCGTTGAAACAACAAAATAACCGTCTTAAAAACAATTAATTATTAGTAACCGTGGAACAGCCAGTCTCCTTCTGGCTGTTTAACAGCAACGTAGCTGTCAAAAGTAGTTTCCTCACTTTGGGGAGACATGTACTGGACCTTAAAGTGAAAGGCGTTCGCAGCCTCTTTGGTTAGGTCAGATACTCTTAAGATTTTTAGACATCCTGCCTTATGATAAGCAAGATCGTAAAAAGGACTTATTACAGGGTGGAAAGACGAAGCCTTGGTATCTAGGTATCTTGAATACTCTTGTTTACAAGCAATTGCACCAATAAATTTTCCGAGTGTAGGTTTTGCATCTTCGAATAGGGTAGCTATTTCTGGGTTTGCTGGAACTTTAGCCACAACCTCCAGAATATTGCTAGTTTTTAATACTTTCAAACCATCAGCTAGAGCAGGCAAAGAGATAGACAAAGCGAGATCCCCTACCAGGATATCGTTAAACATTTTCATCAATACACTCCAAAGATAAAAGGAAAGAAATATCGCCGGCAGATTATACTAGAAAGGTATAAGCAAAGGATATTTTAGTTTCATAATGTAAAAAGGTTACTGCTAAAATTCAACCAAATAGGCTTAGAGGTTTCTTAAATTAGAAAACAGCATCTATTAGATAATAGATATAACTAAGTCAATTGAGTTTCCTTAGTATGAGATGGACATTGTTTATATCGTTTACGGCTACAGTGAATGTATTAGTTATGGCCGGAATTTTAGACATGGAATGGGATATGGCTGTGGAAGGACCTGTTAGTTGATGGAATTCAGGGCTAGCTTCAAGTATCGGTAGATTAGGGAAGCATACTTGAGCGTATAAGAGCTAGAAGGATAAGACTTGGCTCGTGTTAGTTAAGTTTAAGGCTCGTATTTTTCAAGTTACTTTTTAACGAGACCATGTGGTACCCTTCTGGAAATACAATTTCCAAATCAAGTAGGAAAAAAATATTTCTCATATTGAGCTATGCTTTGCAGATTCAGCCAGCAGAAGAAACCAACAAAAGAGCCATTGGGTTAATTTAAAGATAGTTTTTTTGATATCCGTAGAAGCTTTAAATTTAGCCTATGCTACTGAAAGCATACTTTAAATGCTGAGGCAGTTTAGACCAGCGACCAAAGGTAAATGCCATACATTTAGAACTTCATATACTAACCAAAGAACCTGTGCTCAAACTAGGGAGGTATACTTAAACGTTTGAGAAATGGCTATGCGCTTCTGGTCTAAGAGGTTGCATAAACTCTAGAATGCGTTTTTTGATTCCATCGCGATCTAGGCCCAATGTTTTCATAAGTGTGGAGCGGTTTCCGTGTTCGATAACTTCATCTGGTAAGCCCAGTTGAAGGACGGGTAGAAGAACTTGATGTCGGGCTAGGGCTTCTAGCACAGCAGAGCCAGCTCCTCCTTTGATAGTGTTTTCTTCTAGCGTAACGAAGTAAAAATGGTCTTTAGCTAATTGTAGAATGAGCGTTTCATCTAGCGGCTTGACAAAGCGCATATCAACCACTGTAGCATTTAAATTTTCAGCTACATCTAGTGCAGGATGAACCATGCTACCGAATGCTAAAAGAGCAAGTTTTTCTCCTTTTTTCCTAATAATTCCCTGGCCAATAGGGACAGTTTCAAAGCCCGTTTCAACAGGGACCCCCGGTCCTTCTCCCTTAGGATAACGCACTACGGCGGGTTGATTTTGTTGATAACAACTGGATAACAGTAAACGACATTCATTCTCATCAGAAGGGCAAGCAACAATGAGGTTGGGAATACAACGGAGAAAACTAAGATCGTAAGCACCTACGTGGGTGGGGCCATCTTCTCCGACTAAACCTGCGCGGTCAACAGCCAAAAGCACAGGTAAATTTTGAATAGCTACATCATGGATTAATTGGTCGTAAGCTCTTTGTAGAAAGGTTGAGTAAATAGCAACAACGGGCTTTTTACCTCCCAAAGCTAGACCAGCAGCAAAAGTTACAGCGTGTTGTTCTGCAATACCTACATCAAAATAGCGTGGAGGAAATTGCTCAGCAAACTCAGCTAGTCCAGAACCTTCACACATAGCAGGAGTAATGGCTATAAAACGTCTATCAGCCTTGGCTTGATCAATACACCACTGTCCAAATACCTTGGAGTAAGTAATTTTTGGATTATTGGGGGCAGTTAAGGGTGGCGCTGCTAGGTCAAATTGTGGAAGGGCATGAAATCCGATAGGGTCTTGCTCTGCCGGGACATAGCCATGCCCCTTTTGTGTATGTATATGAAGTAATTGTGGACCAGGTTCCTTTTTTAGGTATTCTAATATTTCTATGAGCTCTAGGAGATTATGTCCTTCTACAATACCTGTGTAATGGAAACCAAAATCATTGAATAAAGACAGTCCAGAACGCGTTTGATGAATCAAGGAATTAAAGTGAGATTCGATATTTTGTGCAGTAGGGATTGCAAGGGGTATTTTTTCTAAAATGGGGGTGGTTTTTGCTTTAAAAGTTTTTAATAAACCTTTAACATCTTGCACTAAGTTCCTAGCTAAATACTGTGGGAGTACACCAACATTAGCAGAAATAGACATTTTATTGTCGTTTAAGATCACGAGTAATTTAATATCTTTGCGATTCCCAGCATTGTTAAGTGCTTCAAAAGCCATACCAGCCGTCATTGCTCCGTCTCCAATGACAGCAATAGAGTGATTAGAGTTTCCTTCTAATTGATCAGCTATTGCTAGGCCTAGTGCAGCACTAATAGAGGTAGAAGAATGCCCAACTCCAAACGCGTCGTAAGGAGATTCTACAATTCTTGGAAAGGGCGCAAGACCCTGGTAGCAACGAATGGTAGACATTTTTTCTTTACGTCCGGTTAATAATTTATGCACATAGGCTTGATGCCCCACGTCCCAGATTAGATGATCGGTAGGTGTGTCAAATACATAATGTAACGCAATAGTTAATTCAACAGTACCTAAATTACTAGCAAAATGCCCTCCACTTTTAGCAATATTTTTTAGAAGAAAGGTACGAATTTCTTTTGCGAGCTCAGGGAGATCAGCTTTTGGTATTTTTTTTAAATCAGTAGGGTAGTAGACATTATCTAGCAGACTCATAGTTGTAATTTCAAAGGCTCCTTTATACGCGCCATTTTAGACGATTCAGTTAGAAATAGCACGGTTAGAGTTAATGGAAACGGTAAGAAGCTAGGCCTTCTGCATCCTAACTTTTATTTGGATACTGCTAAAATAAGCGGAAATAGCTTAAAATGGAGGGCTTTTATCAGACTATTGTAAGAGGAGTTTATTTTGTCGGATACTTTGTTAAGGCTGGGGCCAGTGCCTGCCTTTCCACAAATAGAAAGTAGTGAAATAGAGAAGAGCTTGAATGATTTGCTAGCGCAGGTTAGACAGGAAATTAGTGCGATTAAGAAAACTTCTCCTATCACTTGGGTGGATAGTGTAGATCCTCTAACTACAGCCCTGGAAAGGATAGGGCGGGCCTGGGGCGTGGTGGCACACCTTCATTCAGTGAAAAATACCCCAGAGTTAAGAAAAGTTTATAACCAGATGATTCCGCTAATTTCTGAGTTTTATACAGAGGTTGCACAGGATCTAGAGTTGTATGAGAGATTAAAGCGGATAGAGGCGGAATGTGAGGAAAGTCTTTCGTTTGAACAAAAACAAAAATTACATAATGATTTAAGGACATTTCGTTTAGCGGGTGCGCATCTGTCAGAAAGTAGCCGTAAAAAGTTAGCTCAGTTACATAGTGAGTTATCAGTCCTGCATAGTAAATTTAGTCAAAATGTTCTTGATTCTACTGATTCATTTAGCTGGTATATTGAAAATCAACAAACCTTGCGAGGTATCCCTCCCAGCGATTTAGCTTTATTCGAAGCAGGTGCAAAATCTAAGCAAAGGGCAGGGTATGAAATTAAGTTACAGCAGCCATACTATATTTCTATTATGAAATTTGCTGAAGAACGGCAGGTTCGGGAAACAATGTATCGGGCCTACACTACCAGGGCCAGTGAATTATTTCAAAAAGGACAATGGGATAATGGAGAGGTAATAGATGCCATTTTAGAAAAATCTACTCAACAGGCCCGTCTACTTGAGTACAACAGCTATGCGGATCTGTCCTTAGTGACCAAAATGGCAAATACGCCGAGTGAAGTATTAGAGTTCCTCAAAGAAATGGTGACAAAGGCATTACCTGTGGCTAAATTAGAAATGCAGGAATTAGCCAATTTTGCTCAAGAACAACTTAGATTGGAAACACTACAACCGTGGGATATGAGTTTTGTTAGTGAAAAACTCAGGGAAAGTAGGTATGCCTTTTCAGAAGAAGCAGTCAAACAATATTTTGAAGTGGGGAAGGTGTTCGAAGGCTTGTTCCATTTGATTAATGAACTTTATGGGGTGGAATTTGAATTTGAGGCCAGACCTGTATGGCATAAAGACGTACAGTATTTTCGTCTAGTAAAAAATAAGCAGGAACTAGGAGGCGTATACATAGATTTGTATGCACGAGAAGGTAAAAAAGGTGGAGCATGGATGAATGAGTACTGTGGTCGTTGGAAGAAAAAGGAGGGACTACAGTTACCTATTGCCTATCTAATCTGTAATTTCACCCCCGTTGTGGGAGAGCAGAAAAGTTATTTGACGCACCAGGAAGTTATAACCCTATTTCATGAGATGGGGCATTGTTTACACCATTTGCTGACTACAGTGGATGAATTGGATGTGGCTGGTATTTCAGGTGTGGAATGGGATGCAGTAGAGTTACCCAGCCAATTAATGGAAAATTTTGCTTGGGAATTTGATGTGTTGGAATCTATGTCACAACACCGTATAACGGGAGAAAAAATTCCTCATTCATTGTTTGAACAGATGAAAAAAGCTAAAAATTTTCAGGCCGGCTTGTTTTTATTAAGACAGATGGAATTTTCCTTATTTGATATGACTATCTATAGTCAGGGTGAGCTTCAAACGCCGGTAGATTGGAGAAGCATACTTGAAGCAATAAGAGCTGAGGTATCGGTAACCCCACAATGGAAAGAAAATCGTTTTGCTCATTCATTTGAACATATTTTTGCAGGGGGGTATAGTGCGGGCTACTACAGTTATATTTGGGCTGAGTTACTTTCGGCAGATGTTTATGAAGCCTTTTTAGAAGCTGATAACCGACATGAAGTAGGACAGAGATTTTGGAAAGAAATTCTTTCAAAAGGAGGAGCGAGGCCAATGTTGGATTCGTTTATTGCATTTAGAGGTAGAAAACCTAAAGTGGATGCGCTTTTGAGGCATTTAGGGCTCATCAATTGATAGGGGGTACAACGTGTCTATTGTTGCTATTGAGGTCGACGTTCAACAAACTTTTTCAAGCCTTTGTCCGGATGAGTTGCCAGTAAACGGTGTATTGGAGATAGTTTCAGAGTTGAATTACCAAGCACAGTTAGCAGATTTCAGGGTATTAAGCAAAGAAGCTCATGGGCCAAGCGGTCTTTGGCGTGTGGATACGCGTGCAGAAATGGGACAATGCACTGGTCATAGCGATGCAGATCTCACTTGGGTCGCTCATGCTGAAGTAGGGACTCAGGGCTTTGATGTCCTACCAGGGTTGCCCAGACCTGAAGAATATGATTTTCTGATCTATAAAGGTGTGGAATCGCATCTTCATCCTTATGGTTCCTGCTATCATGATTTACAAGAACATACTAGTACGGGACTTATCGAATGGCTGCACTTTAAAAAGACACGTCTGATTCTATTGGGCGGTTTAACCATGGAGTACTGTGTCAAGCATACAGCACTTCAGCTGCTGCGTGCTTCCAAAACTTGGAAAGTAGTAGTGAACTTAGCTGCTTGTAGAGGGTTAGATCATGAGACGTCAAACATGGCACTCTTAGAAATGAAAAGAGCTGGCGGTGTAGAAGTAAATAGCAGAGAAGAGTTATTAAGAGAAGTAGGACGAACCAGGTATTTGGCTAGCAGAGCACTTTAGCCGTGGAAGCAAGGCATGTCAGTTGAATGGTGCAAAATATTTTTCAAAAAGAATGGTGGGCCGGCAGGGGCTCGAACCCTGGACCAATGGATTAAGAGTCCACTGCTCTACCAACTGAGCTACCAACCCAACTGAGTGAGGGATTATACCCGAATCATTAGAGATTAGGTAGGGCTTTTTGAGGCAAAAGTAGCGTAAAAAATAGAGTAGTTAATTAGTGTCTAGAAGAGTTAGCATAATTGGTGGATAGCTTTAAAAAAGAGAGCTGATGCTTTTATTCGGTGGCACAATGAAAGGCAAGTTGTTTCCCGTTGTTGTTTTAAAACTATCTATCCATTTAGCGGTTTGGTTGCTGTATTTAATTTTTCTTAGAGAATGTAGGATTAATAAGGGGTAGTATTTTAGAGGTTAGCATTCCTACGACTAAAGTACCATTAACGTTGAGGGCAGTTCTCCCCATATCTATTAAGGGTTCTATAGCAATCAGGATAGGCAGGCTAGTAAGTGGGAGTTGCAATGCGCTGAATACAATGAGTGCGGCAAAAATAGCACCACCGCCCACACCGGCTACACCTATCGAACCAAGGGTTACAGTGAACACCAATGCAACCAACCAGCTGGGATCCACAGGTGATATGCCGACAGTTGGAGCCACCATGGTAGCTAGCATAGCGGGGTAAAGGCCCGCACAGCCGTTTTGGCCGATAGTAGTACCAAAGGTGGCTACAAAAGTAGCTATAGAGGGAGGAATTCCTAGAGCGCGTGTTTGCACTTCAATATTCATTGGAACACAAGCGGCGCTGGATCGACTACCAAAAGCAAATAAAAGTAAGGATCCGGTTTTTTTCAGAAAGTTGAGAGGAGAAACTTTAACCAAACCAAGTAATAAGTAATGCATAATGAATACTGTAAAAATAGCCAAGTAAGAAGCGATTATGAAACGTCCCAATTGATGGATGGCTTCAAGTTCTACCTGTAGCATGATGGATACCATTAGAGCCATTACTCCATAAGGCGAAAATTGTAAAATGAGCCGGACTAGCTTCATCACCCAAATTTGAAGCACTTTAATAAGCCAAAATAATTTCTTTCCCTGCTTTGGTTGAGTCTCTCTAACTTTAATTGCGGCCCACCCTAGTAGACTAGAAAAAATAACCGTACTGATAATAGAGGTAGGCCGCACACCTGCTAAATCAAGAAAAGGATTTTTGGGTAGAAGGTTCAATAACCACATTGGGGAATTTAAGGGTTTAAGCTGTTCTAGTGAAGGTTGCATTGAAGCTAATGAAAAGGTAGGAGCTGATATATGAGACAAGGGTTGAGGAAAGTTAAGCTGAAAAAGCAGTGCATAACTAATTCCAATACAAGCAGCAATTGCAGTGGTTCCTAACAACAAGCTAAGGGTAATAAAAGCTATTTTTCCAAGAGAATGAACCTGGTGTAATTGGATAATGGCTGAGAGGATACTAATAAAGATGAATGGCATTACTATCATTTGCAATAAGATAATATAGCCTTGGCCTATAAGATCTATCCAGGCGCGTAGATGGCTGGGTAGGGGTTCAGTCGGTATTAGACGAAAGCAAAGCCCTAAAATGACACCGATTAATAGTTGACTCAGTACTTGAGAAGAGAGTTGCCAGTGTTTAGGCATCCATCGCCAAGTGGAAAATAAGACCAGGTAAAATAGAAAGAGTAACAAGTAATTCATAAATTAGCATCCTTTCTTTGAGTTAAATACTACATGAGTGAAGGGCAGTTGCTTAAGATTGTAAAGTTTTAATGGATAAGGCTGAGGACATAACGCAAGCCATACTTGAAAGGAAATTAAACATACAAAATGAAACTATTATTTTTGGGCACAGCTGCGGGGACCACTACTAAAGCCCGTAATACAAGTGCCCTTTTATTACGATGGTCTTCACCAAGAGCTGATAGTTGGTTGTTTGATTGTGGTGAGAGAACATACCATTACTTACAGCTAGGGGAATCGAATATTGACAGTATAAGTAAAATCTTCATTACACATTTACATGCAGATCATGTGCTTGGGCTATTAGCCCTTTTATTTGGTATGTCGGTAAAGAAACGCAGAAAAACACTGATGATCTTTGGACCGGAAGGCATAGGTGAATGGATTAGGTTTAACCTTAAGGCCACTTATACCACACTAGCTTTTTCTTTAGAGATTAAAGAACATAGTACTAATCAATTGATCTACCAAGAGAATACAAAGCAGGTGTATGCTTATGAGATGCTTCATCGGTGTCCATCCTTTGCCTATCGAGTAGAAGAGTTAGCAATTACTGCAACTAAGTGTGAAAAACAAATGGATGCAAAAGAGCATATAAGCTTGGAAACTAGTCCTAGTAAAAAGAAGATAGTCACTATTTTTGGTGATACACAGCCGAATGCGAATGAGTTATTGGCAGCTCAGAATGCAGATCTGGTTATTCACGAAGCAACTTTTAGAGATGACTTAGCTGAACTAGCAAAAAAATATGGTCATTCTACAGCTCGAGAAGCAGCACAAATGGCTAAGAAGGCTGGTGTAAAACGTCTGCTCCTAACGCATTTATCATCACGTTACAGTAGTAGACTACAGAGAGAAGCTTTACTGCAAGAGGCACGAGAAGAGTTAAGCAATACTGATCTTGCTGATGACTTTTTAGAATTTGAGGTTTGATGTCCATCCCTTCCTAAAGAGAGAGACTTGCTGCAGTGCTTAGCAATGGACTGCTAGGAGCACTTCACAGGCTAACTGGATAGTATAAGCAAGCGCCCCTATTTAATCCACATGGTTAGTATATTTACACTGCATACAGTGTTAAAGTTACCTTGAGTCTTTCTATAGTTTTTGAATATAGGTAGACAAACTGGATAAGTATGATTCATATTCGTAGAATCAGCCTTTGCTAGCCGTCCCCTCTATTACATCCCAGTTTCTAGTTCAAGTGTCTGCCCATTCGCCCCAGCCTGATCTAAGATATCGAAGACAAGTGATGCTCAAATTATTAATGACATACAAACATACAAATTTAGTACTGTAGGCATATAGTCTAAAAAATCTTGATAAGGAGTTAGAGATGGCGTAAGAAAAAAATGACCAATGAAGAAAATATTTACTTAGCTTTACTTGAATTAAATTCAAAAGGAAAAAAATGAAAAAATATATACATATCTTAAGTTTTTTAGCTCTTATTACTTGTGGTAATTTAGGAAACGCTGAAAAAAGAATTAATAGTACAACCAAATCTACTCACATAGGAAAAAGTAAAGATTATTTCAAAAATCGTTATTACCCAGCAGATGCTATTTATGACAAATGTATTGACGAAGCTAGTAAAGATTTTGACGAAGAAACTGGTAGAGATTTGGTCGAAATGAGAGATTGTTCATACGAACAAATACCTCGGATTGAAGCAGAAATTCTCAAAAAAGCCAAACTACTTAATAAAGAAAATGTTTATACTTCCAGCTGGATAGCTAAAAAGAAGAAAGTAATTGACAGAAAATGTACTAAAAAATACCAAAATCAAGGCCAAATTGGAGATATTAATATTGCTGTATGTCTTAGCAATGGTATGTACGCATTGGGTAAAAGTATTAAATAACATCTACAGATAACCGAAAAGATTGCTTGGATTGATACTAATTGCATTAATCTAAGCAATCCTAGGGCTAACATCAAACTATAATAGTGATCGTTGGTATAAATCTTTATCGATAATCGCCGTAAGGCTATGTTAGTGTCTTAGCAAGAAGCTGCTAAGCACCGTAGGAATACCCTCTGGGGGACATTGAGCAGAAGTCTGACAAATCATTTAGAGACAATCTAAGACGAGATGTGGCAACCAAAGAAGAACTTGACTTAACTTAGATTTAGAAGGAAAGAAATGAAGAAACATCTACTATATATCTTAAGTTTTTTAGCCCTTGTTGCTTGTGGTGATATGGGAAACGCTGAAAAAAAAGTTAGTAACACAACTAGATCCACTCATATAGAAAAAAATAATGCTGAAAAGGAAAGTGCTAACCTATCAAAACCCACTCAAATAGAAAAAAATGAAGATTATTTCAAAAATCCTTTTTATAGAACAGATAAGCTTGATAAAAAATGTTTTGAAGAAGCTGATACAGATTTTGTCGAAATGAGAAATTGTACATACGACCAACTACCTAAAATTGAAAAGGAAATTCTCAAAAAAGCCAAATTACTCAATAAAGAAAATGTTTATACTTCCAGTTGGTTAGCCAAAAAGGAGGAAGTAATTAACAAAAAATGTATGAAACAATTCAAAGATCAAGGCCAAAGTGGATATTTTCAGATAGCTGTGTGTCTTACTAATGGGACGTATGCATTAGGTAGAAGTATGGGAAACGCTGAAAAAAAAGTTGGTAACACAACTAAATCTACTGACATAGAAAAAAATAATGCTGAAAAGGAAAGTGATAACCTATCAGAAGCCGATCAAATAGAAAAAAATGAAGATTTTTTCAAACCTCCTTTTTACGAAGAAGATAACATTGATGACAGATGTATTAAAAAAGCTGGTGACAACTTCTTAGAAATCGGAAATTGTCTGTACGGACAAGTAAATCGCATTCAAGCAGAAGTTCTCAAAAGAGCCAAATTACTCAATAAAGAAAATATTTACAGCTCTGATTGGGTAAAGAAAAAGCGTGAGGCACTTAAAAAAGAATGTGCTAAAGAATACCAAGCCAGTGAAAATATTGAGAGAGCTTCATGTCTTATCGATGGTATGTATGCATTAGGTAGAAGTATTAAATAACACCTACGGTAACCAAAGAGATTAATGGAAATTGACATCCACCCCTCCCTAAAGTGAGGGGCTTCCTACGGTGTAGCAGTTTATTGCCAAGACACTTCGGCGGACATTAAGTGAAAGCACGTTAGCGCGTGCTTTTCCTATTTGGTGGTTCGAATATAGGAAGATGGAGAAGATTCAATAAGTATACAAAAATCAATTGATGAACTATTTTTCACCCGCTCTATAGAGAAAAGCATACCTTGTCAGTTCCTCCTCTCAGAAAAGGATATGGTCTCGGAAACCTTACTTCTGCTGCTAACAACCATCCTCAAGTCATGATTAAAATACCCAGACAATATGGAAATTCGAAGGGCCTAAAGGGAATTAGTAACCATATCGATTATATTTCCACAAATGGGCAACTAGAAATAGAAGATCAAGAGGGAAATACTTTTCAAAGCCAATAAGTTAAAAAAGAGATTATTGGAAATCTATCTAAACTTTAATACCCAAGGAAAGTAAACACGGAGTATTGACTTTGTCTTCTCTCGCTTTTCCAAACAGGCCTCAGTTAACTCAAAATTGCGGTAAGAACTTTCGCTTAAGAATAACTTGAGCTTCCCCCTTATGGATGCCTGTCACCAAACTTCATCATCTAGGATGGATGGATAAAGCGTAGATTTTGTTGTTCAACCTGTATTCAGTTGATTACACTATCACACCAATCAGATAGAAGCGCTTGATACTAAGGGTACGGTATGCCCAGCTAGCCTGTGTGATCTTAGCAGTTAATCGCTAGGCACTGTAGCCACCTCCCTTCTTTAGGGAAGAGGGACGTCAATCTTTTTTCCTAACACCCTTTAATGAGTTTCGCTATACTAGCGTTGGTCTAGCTAGGGGACTTGTGGCTTATGGTTTTCAGAAAATAATTTATGCTGGCTACATATGCGTTACAGCTGACGTCTTAGTCAAAGAGTTTGATAAATTTAGTTCTAACAGAAAGCTGACTCCTATATCTAAGATGGTACCCTCTATTGCTTTGAGGTAAGAGATTTATGTTGGTATGAATGTGGTAGTTTTTCAATAGGGGTAGTGGAACTCTCTGCTAAGTATTTCTATTCTTATTGGATATGAGCCTATCCATTTACTGGGCTTGAGGCGCAGGGTAGTTAATTATCTCTTGAAAATTAGAGAGGCTTAGAGTTTTGTATAAGGACTTAAGAAATAAAGGATCAAGATGAAAACTAAGGAGAAGCTTGTTATTTTTACTTGTGTCTTAACCAGTATTTTGCCCCTGCTGGATACGACGGTGGTAACAGTGGTGCTGGGAGATATGGCCCATTCTTTTTCGCTGCAGTCTAATGAGATTTCTTGGGTGATGACAGCTTATCTTATGGGTATGGCGGTGATGATACCGATCGTGCCTATGATTTCTAACTGCTGTGGGGTGCTTAGGACATGGGTTGGTGCTCTAATTATTTTTGCCTTAGGTTCCCTGATTGGTGGTTTTTCTAGTCCCTATTTTTCAGTTTTAGTAATAGCTCGCTTACTTCAGGGTTTGGGCGCTGGATTATTAGTACCTTTGGTACAAATTATTTTGGTGAACGCTTTCGGTAAGGAGAACTTACGGATGATTATGTCCTATGTAGGGATCCCTGCTGCTTTTATCCCTGCTATTGCCCCTCTGTTCGGTGCTTTAATTTCTACTCATTTTTCCTGGCAGGCGTTATTTCTCCTTAACTTACCCATTATCTTATTCACGATTCTACTCGGCTATCCATATATACCAAGATCAGAGTTAGCCACCGGAAAAAGTTATCGATTGACAGGTTTAGTTTTGGTTTGTTTAGGGTATACCGCAATACTTTACTTACTTAAGGAAGGTAAATTTTTCATCCACAGTTCTTTAAGCTACCTTTTGGTGTTCGGTTTAAGTGCTATGCTGCTTGTAGGAGGTATTTGGCAGCTGTACTATCAGAAAAATTCTGCCATTCAATTAAAAGGGTTTCGCTCCCTTGGCTATAGCATAGCTATCCTTTCTTCCTTTATAGTGGGAATTATATTTTTTGGTTTTTTAGTGCTATATCCGACAGTGAGAAGTCAGCTAGATGCACAGCAATCGCTTAATTTCATAGGGGTTATGTTATGCATTCAGGGCGTTGGCACGCTTATTTCTAGAAGTTATATGAAAAGGGAAAGTATTAGGCAGGTTAACTCTTTATTACTAATTCCAATGGGCTTACTAATAGCTGGTGTAGCAACATTTTTACTCACTTTAAGTGTACATAGCCTATGGATTGAAAGTTTAGCCTTTTTAATCCGTGGATTAGGTATTGGGGTGGCATCAATTGCAGTATTATCTGCGCCTTTGGAGTGGGCTTCTAAAGAAATTTACGCAGATACTAGTTCATTATCGAGGATGATGTTGCAATTGGGGGGAGCCTTAGGGGTATTTGCAGCTGCAGGATTGGCGGGGCTCTCGTATAGAGAATCCTATGGTGTATTCGCTTTAATGACTATAATGTTGGCGCTAGGACTTTTATTAGCTGGGAATTATGTTCTTCGTCAGCGTAATCAAGTGATAGGCTAGATACTGTAGGTTAGAGCGGCTGGGAGTCCAGGCGAGCAGCCAGGACCCACGAGCCGACTTCTGCCTGCACTACTCGGGAGAACCTGAATTTGCAGACTGAGTCTTTCCTTTAGCATGGGCACATGGGAAATAATACCAATACATTTACCCTCCTGGTGCAGGCTTGTAAGAGCTTCTAAAGCTGTATCAAGGGTTTCCTCATCTAAGGTACCAAAGCCTTCGTCTAAGAATAGGGAATCTATTCTGACTTTTTGGCTAGCCATGTGGGATAAGCCTAGAGCAAGTGCTAGACTAACCAGAAAACTTTCTCCTCCCGAAAGATTTTTTGTAGAGCGGATTTCTCCTGCTTGATAAAGATCGATAATATTTAACTCCAAAGCGCGAGCCTCAGCTGGAATCAATAGATAACGATCAGTAATTCTTTGTAGCTGTTGATTAGCGTGTGTAACTAGACTTTCAAAAGTAATGGATTGAGCAAAGTTTCGATACTTCTTACCGTCAGCAGAACCGATTAAACTATGTAATTGGGCCCAACAAGAAAATTCCCTTTCTTGGGCTTGTTTTTCTTTATTTTTTATTTCTAGAGCTTCCTGAGCTTTTTCATGCGAATTAAGCTTATGGTTTAATTCAGCAAGGTTTTGGATACAAAGGCGCAGTGCTGACTGTATTTGAAGTTGTTCAGCTTCTAATATTTCGATAGTTGAAGTAGAACAATTTTTTAACTGTTCTTTTTTGAGTAGAGTAATTTTTTCTGTCCTCCTGGAATCCAGACTGATTTGACGTTCATTAAGGGAATCTGCTATTTCCTTGAGTCTTGCAATTTCCTTTGGAGGTAAGCGGGAAGCTAAGAAATTAGCTTCTGAAAGCTGGTGTAGCGCTAACTCTTGTTCCCATCTAACTGTTACTTGTTGTAGAGGTGTAATCCTGGCCTCTATTCTTTGCGTGAGTACGTCAATCTCTGCTTTTAGATTGAGCCATTGTTGTCGTGTGATGTCATATTGTTGCCTAATGGCTTTTTCAGAAACTTCTGCTTGTGTAATTGCATCCTGCATATGTGCTTCTTCTTTGTCAGGATTTTGCTTGCCATATAAACTTTTTCTTTCGGCTTCTCTCTGTGCTAGAAGCGTTTTAAGTTCTGTTGAGTGAGCTTGATAATTTTGAGCTACGTTAATTCTAGTTTCAATTTTAGCGTTCAGTTGTTCTATCGTACCAGTGATAAAAACAAGTTCTTTTTCAAGCTGGAATTTCTGAGAGCTTTTATTTTGCCAGCCTTTTAGACGATTTCTTAGTGAAGTTTGAAGTAGAGAGATTTCCTCAGTGAGGAGTTGTTTTACTCCGAATGGTTGTAGAACAGAGAGAAGATTTTTTTCAAAAGCAATAAGCTCAACGTATTCAGTCTGTATAGCTTTTTCCATGAGCATAAACTCTTTGTTTGTAATGATTTTCTCTTGTAATTTAAGAGCCTTTTCCTGTTCAGCTGACATCCAAATGGCTTGGATAGCCATTTGTTCCTTTTCAAGTGCCTGAATTTGAGTCTGTTGGCCTTCAACTTCCTTTATCCGTGCTTCTAAAAGTTGAATCTTTTCATCAACCGGATCAGAACAAAATATAGTATTTTCTTCCACATAAGGGTGTATGTGCGAACCACAAAGTGGACAAGCATGGTTTGGTTTTAGCTGGCGGCGATATTCTTCCAACTCAATCACCCTCGAGAGAAGTGCTTTTTCACGAAATAAACTTTCCTTCTCAGCAAGGTATTCTCGTAACAATTTTCCATTAAGTACTTTTTGCTGTGCAGCTTGAAGGGCCTGAAGCTGAAGAGTCAATTGCTCTAGCTTTTTTGTATACTTTGCCTGGGCTAATTCTTGTCGCTGAATGGCTTGGTCAAGTAATCCTAGGGTTTTTTCCAGGTTATCTTTTTGCTCTTTTTTCTTATTTAGCATTACTCGTCGCGAGAGCAATAGCTTTAATTGCTCTTCAAATCCAGTTAGACTGGTTGTAAGGATTTCATCAGTTCTATTTAACTGAAAATACTCCTCTAATTCTGTTAATTTAGTTTGGACATCAGCCAGTGTTTTATAGTTTCCTATTTGCTGTTCTTGCTGAGTTTTAATCAACCAATCATTTTCTAGATAAATTTTTTCTGCTTGCCTAATATTTTTTCGCAAATCCACCAGCTCTTGGTCCAAAGAACGAACCTTTTGTAACAAAGGAGAAGCATCCTTAAGAGCAGTTCTATTTTTCTCCAAATTTTGTTGAGCAATGGTTAGAGCTTTAGCTTTTTCTTTACCATCAAGCGTAGTTAGCTCTAATTGGTTTGTTATTTTTTTTAGTTGGTTCGTATCTATTTGTTGTTGTTCGCGTAGGTTGAGTAAGTGGGCATAGGATCCTTCCAGAGAAAGTGCTGTCAAGGCGGCATTTAACTGGAACAACTGAGGCCTAAAGTTCGCTTGCTCTTTTTGAAGCTGTATAGACTCTTGTTCTAGCTGAGCAAGCTCTGCTTGGAGTGTTTCTATACGTCGAAGCCAACTGAGAGCATTTTCCTTGAGTTGTAGTTGACTTTGCAGTTGTTTTTCTTCCTGTTGCCTACTCTTAAGTGCTGCCCTGATAGTTTCTTCCGTTTCACTGCATAATATCCCAATACTATTGATTTGACTGCGTAGGAGTTCTAGTTTTTGATTTTCTTGGCGGTGGCGTTCATGAATCAGTATGGATATATGGCTGTAGATTTCAGTGCCAGTAATCTGTTCTAATATAGGCGCACGTTCGTCAGGATTAGCCTGCAAAAAAGCGGAAAAGCTACCTTGCGCTAATAACATGGAACGAATAAAGCGCTCAAAATTCATGCCTGTCACTTTTTCTACTTGTTCAGTGACACCGCGAAGATTAGATTCAATAATTTTTCCGGAAAGAGCGTCACTAATTTCATGCCTAGGAACTTGAAGCTCACCATTCTTCTTCCTACGAGCACGGTGTTGACTCCAATGACAGTGATAGCGACCGGACTGGGTTTCGAAAATAACTTCAGCAAAACATTCACTGCTTTGTCGTGACAAGATTTCATTTTCAGCCTTAGTGACCTTATTTAAGCGAGGAGTTCGACCATATAGAGCTAGGCATATAGCATCTAAAAGCGTTGTTTTACCGGCTCCCGTAGGGCCGGTAATGACAAATATACCTTCCGAAAGGAATGCTGGATGAGTCAAATCGACGTACCACTCTCCCATCAGGGAATTAAGATTTTTAAAGTGTAATTGCAGTATTTTCATTTTTCTAACAGGTTTGGTAGGTCATATGCGCCAAGAACTATTTCTTGATATGCCTTTCTTAGCTGAGAGCGTATAGCTGGCGATATTTGGTGTATCTCAAGGCAATGTTCGAACACATCAACCACATTCAGGTTCTGTAAAGTTTCTGCTGCTGGATTAGGACAAGGCAAGTGCGCAGCGGTAGGTTTGGCTTTAATTCGGAGAATTTCTAGTTCAGTTCCTGAAATTAGTTCTAGCAGGTGTTCCCTAGGATTGCTCAGTAAATTTTCTCCTTCCATGATAATTTCAATCCAAGCATTCAGTTTTTTTTGAATCAACACGCGTAACTGACTTTCAATGATCTTCCAACCCCCCTGGATTCGCACTAATTTTTGGAAATTAGGAATAGGGATTAATTCAATAGAAACAGGGTGTTGGAGTTGGAAGGTAAGTTCACAAAGAGATTTTTGTTGTTTAGCCTCTCCAAAGCCCATAGGCAGAGGAGAGCCACTATAGCGAATTGGAACGGACCCAGGCACCTTTTGGGGTATATGGAGGTGGCCTAAGGCTACGTAATCCAAAGATTCCGGAAATATAGAACTGCTGATGTGCGCAAGAGAGCCTACATAAAGATCTCTTACCCCATCGCCCTCCAGTATTTGCCCACCTGAAACAAAAAGATGCCCCATGGCTATAATCGGCACTTCTTCAGAAAGAGAGGCTTTCTTTTTCTGGGCCAGGGCAGCGATGTCAGCATAATGCTCCCGTATGCCCTCTATGAGCTTTTTTTCCTTATCTACCACACTCTCGCCTGGCTGTATGACGCGGATATCCCTATCTCTAAGGTAAGGCACAGCGCATATTATTGCTCTGGGGAAGCCTTCAGAGTTACGGATAATTAAAATTTCATCTTCTATATTTTCAGAGACTTGGGCAATGACATAGATATTCAGAGACTGAAGTAGCCGACTAGGAGCCGCTAAAAAAGAGGGAGAATCATGATTACCTGCAATGATGACTACATGCTGACAGGGGGTTTTTCCCACTCGGTATAAAAATCGATAGTAAAGTTCTTGAGCACGAGGTGAAGGATTACTGGTATCGAAAATGTCTCCAGCAATCAAAAGTAACTCAATTTTCCTTTCCTCTAAAGCAGCTAACAACCAGTTTAAAAAGGATTCAAATTCTTTATGACGTTTTTTACCGTAAAGTAAGCGGCCTAAATGCCAATCAGAAGTATGAAACACCTTAAGTAGCGGCAGGGTTCGAGTCATTAAACCTCCAGCTTTCCATCCTTAGGCTTTTAGCAGATCATCAAGCTTAGCTCTCCAGCCAGTATTTAGAAAGCCAAGAGTGACCATTATACTGACTAGATAGAGAAGAAACAGATGCAAACTGTAACTATTTTACAGAAATAGAGAGTGTTGAGAGAAAATGAGCATACTTAAGGGAACTAGACTAATAACAGGCCCAATTGCCTAGCGGATACAGTCAAACGATTGGCATGGGCAGCAGGCTTTGACAACTGAGGCGACTGGTGGAGGCGGGGGGAATTGAACCCCCGTCCGAAAATCCTCTACAAAGTGTTCTACATACTTAGTCTTGTCTATTAGAATTCATTTCTAAGAGAGCCAACAGACAGGCATCTTAAAAACTAGTTACCTTAGGGTCTCGTCGATAGTTAAGTAACCCAACCATCAACCAGTCAATGTAAATGACGTTGCTGCGGAATTATCCGCACGGCCCATCGACAAACCGCTGCAACGGCCCAGCCTTTAAGCGGCTAAAGCAAAGGTTTCGTCGTTTGCGACTATTTCAATTCAACGTTTAACGAGAAGTTGAGATCTCGGTATGCCCAGCTTTGCTTTGCAATCCCCGTCGAAACCACATCGCCCCCAAGGATGATAGAATTTCAACCTGACAAAACCCTGTCCGATCAGTATAACATGAAGAAATGGTAAGGACCACCTCGGTATTGTGCTATAAAAAAAGGAGGCAAGGCCAAGTTGGACTTTAGGGAAATAGATTTAAAAAAAGAGAAGCCCTTCACAAAAAGATACATATCCCGGTATTCAAGCCTGTTGAGTTTTGCATGCTTAAAATTTAAAGCAAAATGCATTGAAGTGCTATACCTTTAAATTTGAAGTGAATTGAGCCGATTAAAGTGCTAACAACAGTTCTCTGGTAGTCCTATTTAACATCCTAAGTTTTTTTGGAGATATTGAATCAAATGGATTATTGATCTTCTGAAAGGAGTTTAAGTGCGAGTTCTTGAGGCATTGTGTTAGTCCCATAGCTAAATAGTAAATAGCAAAAATGGTTAAAGAAAAGCGTCTGATCAATAAAAACTAGTCGTCATGATTAGCATAATGCGGTGAGTTACTAGATTTCTATTACATATGAGGTTATATTTTGGACTGAGTAAAGTTCAGGCTTAAATAAGCCTCTAACCCACGTTTTTAAAAGAAAAGGAAATATATGTCGTTACAGGCGACCATCGAAGCAGCATTTGATAATAGGGAACTACTTGTTACTGAGCGCGTAGACGCAAAGCTTCACGAGGCAGTTGAAACCGTTTTGGAGCAAATAGACCGTGGAGAACTAAGAGCAGCAGAAAAGACCAAAGCAGGTTGGAAAGTTAATGAATGGGTAAAAAAAGCTATTTTGCTTTCTTTTAGGTTGCGAAAGAATGAAGTTAGTCAGGCAGGTGTCCATAACTATTTTGATAAAGTGGATACCAAGTTTCAACGCTGGAGTAAAAATGATTTTGAGCAAGGAGGTTTTCGGGTAGTTCCAGGGGCTGTAGTAAGAAGGGGAGCGTACATTGGTAAGCAAGTAGTATTGATGCCTTCCTATGTCAATGTAGGAGCATATGTTGGGGAAGGAACGATGGTAGATACTTGGGCTACAGTGGGCTCTTGTGCTCAGATTGGTAGGCACGTGCACTTATCTGGAGGAGTCGGTATAGGAGGGGTGCTTGAACCTTTGCAGGCTAATCCTACTATTATTGAAGATAACTGTTTTATCGGAGCGCGTTCTGAAATAGTAGAAGGCGTTATAGTAGAAGAGGGCAGTGTTATTTCCATGGGTGTTTTCATTGGGCAATCGACTAGAATATATGATCGAGAAACCGGAAAAATTAGCTATGGAAGAATTCCGGCAGGCTCTGTGGTCGTGTCTGGAAGCTTACCCGATGCTGGGCGGGCCTATAGCCTTTATTGTGCGGTAATCGTCAAGAAAGTAGATGCTAAGACTTTATCTAAAGTAGGAGTGAATGAACTATTAAGAGATTTATAACATAGGCTATGTGGCTATCAGGGTTGGACTATTTACTGCGAAACCCAGGCTGTAAAAAGTTTACTTTAGTTTTCGGGCCCGAAAGGGATAAAGACCTTCCTTAAATTAATCGGGAATTGATTTACAAGAATCACAGTAGTAACTTCGACAAGATGGGCAATAAGACTTACTAATCTGATTAAACTGAAAAACTAGTTGAAAACTAATTTGCGTTTGAAACTTGTTTTAATTCAGTACAGCCCATAACCCATTTGATCATAGCTTTCAAGACTCGAAAGTATTTCCAGAATTTACCTGTGGAGCTAGATGAACAAAGAGTTGCACTTCATACCTCAGTGAAGAAAAATACATAGAGATGGATACTACAGAGGGGAAATCGGAAAGTGGTAAAAGGACTCGATGGGCTTGTGGAAATAAATATTTGGTTATTTAACGTGTCTCATAGTCTGGCTTATATGGGTAGATTTTAAAAGCGCTCAGTAAAAAAGGAAAGAAGCCAGTCGGTGACTGGCTTCAAGCCATTGAAGAAGTTAAACTTTTACTTCATTAGCTTTTGCTGACACATTTTAGAAACTTCAGTTCCCAAGGTTTGGATCTTAGAGTTATATTCTGCCTGGGTTTTAACTGTAGAGATGATTTGATATTGTTTAGTGGCATAGCTGGGATCTGTAGTTAACACTTCTGCAATGCAGCTACAGAAACTCTTTAGTTTTTGTTTTTCCATGGGGTTTAATTTAGGGTTAGCTTTAAGGTTTTGTTTTAGACAGCTTTTAGCTAGAGGCTCTTTTTGTGTTTTTAGGCTTTGGTTAAATTGTTCTTGTGTGGGAGGGGTAGAGGCAGTTGTAGCAGAAGAAGTTGGAGCAGAAAAAATTAAAGTAGAAGCACTCATCAACATAAGGCCAGAGAATAAAACTCTTTTCATTAGATTATTTCCTCAATTTGTAAATAATTCAAAAAAATTAAACTAGGGGGGTAGTTTGGATACCCCCTAATTACTCCACCATAGTAGCATAAAGTACGCTTAAGATTATATGGAAGGGATTGCAAGCAATCTTTGATAAAGATATATAAAACTTTAAAGCCCTTTGTTTGCCCCAATAGGAGCTTATAATACTCTTCCTGAGCTAGGGGGAGAAAATAGTAAGGCTTAGCTGGGTACGCTTTACTTTGCTCCTTTTATTGAACATGACTATTTTCTAACGTGCTTGATTAAAGAAATTTCTGTAGTCCTGAGTCGCGAGCCATACAACTACCAGGGCCAGTCAGTGAAAATGGCATGTGCTTTTTTAGATGATAACTACTGAAGAATTGAGCATCAACTTGGCCAAGCGCTACGCATGGTCGGTTGGGATGTAAGTATCAAAATTTGAAATGGTTTCTATCAAGGTAAACTGTAGACTAAGTAAGAATAGCCTTCCCCACGTTGTGCTGTCAATGTACACTAAGCTGTGTAAGCAGAAGCTGGGATATGTCCGTCTGTGAGGCAGCTTGCCAGTAGGCTCAGCAAAAAATAGCTAGTTAAAGCACTTGGGTTTATAAATTCAAAATAGCGGCGACAACTGAACAGAAAGGAACAATAATCTCGTTGATACTTCAAATAAAACGCGGGCTACAGTTCAAACTAGACAAACAACAGTTTTAATGTATCTGAGCTTGACAATAGGCACCTATTTTTTCTCCAATGATTTCCATGCGTTGAACATAGTCTGACTTATTTTTTGAAATTTTCACAATATCGTACATTTTTTTAAGCCACTTTGCGTCGTGAGCCGGCGTTTTGGCTAAGCATAAACAATATAAATGAACCCTTTTTTTATTTTCTGCATTAATTCCAGGGTTTTTTTGCATGACCTCATTTTCGCAGTAGCGGGCTGTTTCTCCCTCCTGCGATATCAACATTTTGGCGAATTCTGCCTCAGTAGGGGGAGGCGGGGCTGCGTGTAAAAAATTGCCTATTAGTGCAGTGATTGTAGGAATCATTAGTCTTTTCAGCAAAATATTCTCCATATAAATAAAAAAACGTACACTTTCACCTGCTCTCAAATGGAGTCAAGAGGGTGCTTAAGTATAATAGTTTCTTCTCGATCTGGGCCAGTAGAAATTAATGCGAGAGGGGCGTTACATAGTTCTGATAGTCGAGATAGATAAGCTCTGGCATTTGGAGGGAGCCGTTCAAACTGTTGAATCCCTACAGTACTTTCTTGCCAGCCTGGCCATACTTCGTAGATAGGCTGACAACGCTCTACGGCAGTAGCCCCAAAGGGAAATAGATCTAAACGTTTTCCTTCTACTTCATAGCCTGTGCAGATTTTAATACTTTCTAATCCGTCTAGTACATCCAGTTTAGTGATACAAAGTCCACTGATACCATTGAGCTCAACAGTTCTTTTCAGGGCGGCGGCATCAAACCAACCACAGCGACGCGCGCGGCCGGTGACAGAGCCAAATTCTTTTCCTTGTTGAGCCAAATAGTCCCCGGTCGCATCTAAAAGTTCAGTAGGTAATGGTCCAGAACCTACGCGAGTAGTATATGCTTTCACAATACCTAAGACATACTGTAGCATTTGGGGACCCACGCCTGCGCCTGCACAAGCAGCCCCAGCTAAACAATTAGAAGAGGTAACATAGGGGTAAGTACCATAGTCTACGTCTAATAACGAACCTTGAGCGCCTTCAAACAGGATGCTCTTACCTTGCTGATTGTATTGATGTAAAGTGTGAGAAATATCAGTAATGAGTGAACGCAAGGGCTCAGCATATTGCAAAGTTTTCTCATAAATAGACTCAAAGGATAGGGCTGGAGCAGCATATAGCTGAGTCAGTTGTAGATTATAGAATTCTAGGATTTGTCTTAATTTTTCAGAGAAAGATCTAGGATCAAATAGATCCAATAAGCGAAGAGCTCTACGAGCTATTTTATCTTCATAGGCTGGTCCTATACCGCGTCCTGTAGTACCTATCTTTTTTGAGCCTTTGGCTTTTTCGCGAGCCTGATCTAAAGCTATATGATAGGGCAAAATAAGCGGACATGTGGGCGCGAGTCTAAGCCGTTCTCGAACTGAGATACCGACTGTTTCTAGCTCTTCTATTTCCTTAAAGAGTGCTTCAGGAGAAACTACTACTCCAGACCCGATCAAGCATTGGACATGGGGATGCAAAATACCTGAAGGTATTAAGCGTAAGATAGTTTTTTTTCCTTTAACGACTAAAGTATGGCCCGCATTATGGCCGCCTTGAAACCTCACCACAGCATGAATCTTGGGCGCTAATAGATCGACTATCTTGCCCTTCCCCTCATCACCCCATTGGGTCCCCATAATGACAATATTTCTAGACATACGTCTTCCTACTAAATTTTATACGTTAGTCATAAGTATTTTTATTCTTTTTTCTCCGATGGATCTTTTTCTAAAACCACACCTAGCTTTCAATAGGATTATACCAAGCCAACTTCAAAATCCATCTTATGCTAACCTTAGACAGCGGATTTACAAGGAGGACTTGGGGAAAACCAATCCCAATGAGCTTCAAAAGAGAAAGCCAGTAGCAAAATCGACATGCACACGAAACGTTAGCTAAATTAATACAGAGAATTAAAAGAAACAAAGGTACGAGTATAACTCATCAGTGAGTTTCCTACCATTATTATCTGCTTCGATAAAGTCACTATATAGCTGAGGATGGTGTAGAGCGTGTCAAGGTTACTAGTTATAGTACTATTTTTGTCATAATCCTTTTAGGCTGCTCTATATACCTTAGAAGCTTTAGCCAATTTCAACTTAGTGTGTAAGAGCACTAATTGTGAAACATACTTGAATAATTAAAGTATGCAGGATTAAAAGAATTAATTACCTTTAACAAGTTAGTGGCAGCTGTGGTTAAGGAGCTCATACAATTAACCCCTTTACTGAAAGAATGCTACTCTCGGGTCAGAAACCGATGGATCTGGAGAATAAACAAATACGCTAGCTAGCCGAGGATAGCACTTGAGTAATTTCACCTGAAAAAATATAGCTTACAATTGAATTCAAGTATAAGGAAAGCCTCTAAAAAGTTAAAACCTAGCAAGTTAAACCTCACTAGCAGCATTCCGGGTAATGCCTATCCTGAATCAACTAAATGAGATTGCAATAGATTCAGCGACACTGGGTGCTTTGTAACCAGCCTAGGTTGTATTTTGCCAAGAAGTAAATCTTGATGAAGCAGGGAAAGTCTAATGCGAAACATGCAGGTAGACTGCCTGTTGTACAAAGTAGACTGCAAAGCTTAACTCATGAGTAAATAGTAGAACTTGGCTCAATTTGCTCATATTTAAGCTGAAAAAAGGTATCAAAGACTTTAAGTGTGTACTTTCAACCATTAGGTATGAGAATAAAATTGATTTGAACAGATGCTCGGCTATTACTAACTATTTTAACTCTTTGATAATTTAATCAGTCATGCTGGCTGTTTATGGAACACTTATCTGGTATGAAACTGGATTAACCGAGTACGTGCTTGACAGGGATATGATTTAGCATATAATGCACGCTGGTTATGACCCACTTTGGAGTAGTTGGTGGGAGTGGTATGCGGGAATAGCTCAGTTGGTAGAGCGCAACCTTGCCAAGGTTGAGGTCGCGAGTTCGAGACTCGTTTCCCGCTCCAGATTAAAGCGTTGAGAACTGTAGATGCGGGAATAGCTCAGTTGGTAGAGCGCAACCTTGCCAAGGTTGAGGTCGCGAGTTCGAGACTCGTTTCCCGCTCCACTTAATTTGGGTGGGTTCTGTCAGACAATGGGCGAAGTGGCAGAGTGGTTATGCAGCGGCCTGCAAAGCCGTGGACGCCGGTTCGATTCCGACCTTCGCCTCCATGATTAGTAGTCATGGCGGGGTGGCAGAGTGTTTATGCAACGGTGTGCAAAGCCGTTAAGGCCGGTTCAAATCCGAGCCCCCGCCTCCAAACTTAGTAGTATAGTGTCGCCCGGGTGGTGGAATAGGTAGACACAACGGACTTAAAATCCGTCGGCTTTTAAAACAGCCGTGCCGGTTCGATTCCGGCTCCGGGCACCATTTGTAACTTTGTTTGTTGAAGGTTGTTTTTTTCGGTTGGCGTCGCTTCTCGCCATGCTCTGCTTCCTTGTTTACCCTATATACAGCGTCAGTCAGTGATATACCCCTTAGGCAGGCCTCGGGCGTATTAGGTTTTAGCTTTATGTTAACTGCTGAAGTATTATCTCTCTAAATCAATGACAAGCTTTTTTCTTAAGTTTGGTTATAAAATTCTATGAAAGATTATGGGAGAGATGCATCCTAAGCAATCAATGGTGATAGCATTTATTTCTAAGAGGCTACTTTTGTATACTAGCTAACCGTATTCAAGTTTTGGGAGCCTGTATGAGCCTTGATATAGCGTGGTGTGCAGAGTTGGGTATGGTAACGATAAGAGAAGTGACCAAAGCGTACTTTTCAAGAGAGCCAGAAGAGCGCAGGCCATTTGATTTGAGATGTCCAGACTCAACCTGTGTGCAATCAACTGGACAACGAACCCAGCTTTCTGCCAGGAATGCCTATATTCCCGAAGATGATCTAATAGCTTTTCGCAGTCGTCACCCGCATTTTGCTTTATTTCCAAGACAACAGCATCACTCTAACTGTGCTTATTCAGGCACTCAGCAAAAAGATGAAGCTGCTGGAATAAAGCCGCCTGCTGCGACAGAAAAGCATCCCTCAAAATTAAAAAGTCACTATTCCTGCATAGCTACTAAATTTGTGCGACCGGGGACAGAAGAATTAAACCAGGGAGTCCATACGTATCTATGTAATTCTGCCACAGACGCTAATACGATAGGGTCAGCTAGCAACTATGAGCAGGTAAAAGAAGTGGCGTCTGATACAGATAAGCATAAGAGAAGTTCTTACTGTGTAAATACCTTAGAAGGGCTAGTTGCTAGCTATAAGTTTGCTCAAAAAGAGGTTGTAGCAGGAAGGATGGACTGGAAGGAATTCGCTAAACTCAAATTTACTATTTCGAGAGAGGGTAGCTACCGTTACAAGGATTTCTTTTAGCGCTTTGATAAAATTTATCAGAATCAAAGTTTTAGAGGAGTACATTTCGGGCGGGGTAGCATTAACCGAGGAAAGCGTGGATGGTTCCTTAATTTTTACAATAAGCTAGAACAAGAACAGGTATCGATATTTTTGCCTAATCAATTGAAGCATACCATTATTGAAGATTCGAAGAATTGTTCTAGGGAGGAACAGGATTTGATACATTTGCAAAAGAAAGAAAATGATCATCAGACAAAGCTGCTAAATATTTTGTGTAACAGTCCCGTGAAAAATGGCTGGGAGGCCTATTTTTTAAGGCCAAGCTACAACAGAAAGTCTAGTAAAATTTTCATTAGCTTTGAGTCTCTGGGAGATCTTGTGCTATGGGAACCTGGACAAGACTAGGCAGTGCTAGTTTCAGTGGCAGAAAAGAAAAACTACTCTGATGGATAAAAAAGCTTTAACTCGCTTTTTTGCAGTATTAAATATAACCCTGAGGCCTGACCGATAGTGAAATCATTCCTTACAAGGAGTCAGGCGGCTTTCTAGTTTTTCAATGCTAGGCAGGTAAAGAGCACCTTTAAGTCATGAGGTGAGTAATACTCCATTTAGGGGTATAGGCTTCTTTCTACTAGGACGCGGCTCCTGGAAACTAGCGAGCAAAGTGTCTCTTTCATTTTTTCAGCCTTTCTCTTGCTGGGTTATTTTCTTAGAGTCTGAGAAATTTTATTCAGTCAAGAGTCCACAGTTGATGCAGTCTTTGATAAACAGCAGTGATACTAGGTTACCTAGTGTAGTCATTTGGATAGGGTCTAATCCTAATCACCTCGCTTCTTGGGATGATAATTGGTATTCTCGCTTTGCCTTCGGGGAAACATTTCATAATATTCTCTTTATATTTGCAAGGAAACACATAGTAAGCTTGGTTGTCATAGAAAGGGATGACCACGGGTCTTTGTCCCACTAAACTACCATAGCTAGAATTAGGTGTTTTGAAGTCTAAGACCAATTGATATTGTGCTTCTGAGTGTGTTCGACTCGATTGGCGTTGATAGCTTAGAGCGTATTGGTCAAACCGTGAGAGGACGAATGTAGTGTCTGATAGTAGGGCTGGCTTTATTAGAAAGTAACAGGCAAAACCAAAAAGAATAAGGCTAGGTACGGATAGAAGTAACCATTTGCTAGTCGAGTTAGGTGATCTGTAGTGTAAGATTGCAATAACTAATAATGCAATTTGAAAGCATGAGAATATCTCTCTAACTATTAGGTTTGAGAAGAAAGGGTCTCCTACTTTAAAACAATCTACACCGAAAATTTCTATACAGAAAGCCAGACTGAAGAAAAGGGGCAGGAAGGTCAAGCAAACAAAATACAGCCATAGTTTGAAAAAATTGTATCGAGCTGGGTTATGGGTAGAGTAGATAGATTTGGGAATTAGACAAGTGGTTACGAAGGAGGAAAGAAATTGGAAAAAGTAAACTAATAAAGCTAAAGGCTCCCAGCAAAACGAAACGAGCGTGGTTACAAGGATCCACAATATATATAACAGATTTATTTTAGAAAATAAGTTTAAGTTTTTTTTGTCAGTATAGGAAGGAAGCTTGTTCAATACATATATACAGCAAGGAGCGAAAAGGGTAATAAGAAGGGAAAGAAGTAAGGCTAGGCTCGCACGACTAAGCGTGAGGTTAAAGGAAGTAAGAGGAACATTAAAGTATTTAAAATACCTTTGTTCAATAGAATAAAGTAAGGGACTAAAAAATAAGGTTATAACCATGAAAACTACACTCACTACAGCGGCGACTAATGCTATTTTTCCCCAAGGTAATTTTTCTTCAGGCAAGGTAGTTAATGCTTTTTCAGCCAGGCCGTTCAACTTCTTCTCCATCCATGCTTTTGTTTGGAAGAATAGTGTTTTTATATAAGAGCTATTAATAAATTGTTTCATATGAGTCACTCATGGTGATGGGGGTAATTAAGCTGGGTTAAGTTTTTAATTATTTTAGTTGATTTAATGAGGAGATTTGTTTACTGAGTTATCTTCTAAATAGGGCCTAATCCTACGCACATCACTTTTTTGGATGATAATTGGTGTTGTCTCTCTTGATTCAGGAAAACATTCCCTAGGCTCATTCTTATAGTTGCAAGGAAACGCGTAGTAAGCCTGGTCATCATAGAAAGGGATGATGACAGACTTTTGTCCCACTAAATTATCGTAGCTGGGATTGGGTGCTTTAAAGTCCAAGAGCAATTGATAACGATGCTTTATCTGTACCTGATCTGATTCAGATTGGGTATGACGTTGATAGCTCAGAGCATATTGATCAAAGCGTGAGAGAACAAACAGCTCATCTGGGAGGAAAGTTGAGTTGAGCAGCACTTGACAACCGAAGTAAAAAAGAACAGGGGGGAAAAGTATCATTACCCAAAAAGTTGTACCATGATGTAGTTTCTCTCCTCTAATGATGGGGAAAGTGATAAAGGAGATCATCAACTGAAGCACTAGTACCAAAATATAAAACCACAGTTTAAAGGGAAAAGTAGTTTGTATTTGTGCGAGTGATAGTCCAAAAAACTTTAACCAGAAGCCCTCGCTGAGGGAATAAGGGAACACTGCTAGAAGGAAAAAATACATGTATAGTCTGACAAATTTGCAAAATGAGAGCTTGTGGTCAGGGGATAGGTGGATGTAGGTTTGATAAGCTGCTAATAGTGTGCAAAGTGCCATAGGTAAGATGGCCCACCACCAGGCGATACCCATACACAACAGGTACAGGGAAACTAAAAGTACCCCTATTAGGTAGAACAGATTGAGCTTTAGAAAGCAATTGCTACTTTCTTTCAAGTTAACAAAGGGCGAAACGAACAGTTTTAGCAGATAGGAGACTAGCCAGGGGAGAAATAGAATTACAAGAAATAGAGCGGAAAATTGTATGGTTGTTTTATTGAATCTTAGCTGAAAGGAAGTGCCAAGAATGTTAAAGTACTTAAGATAACGTTGTTCAATAAAATAAAATAAGAGATTGCAAAGTAAGGGTATAACAATGAAAACTACACCCAAGATACTGGCGACTTGTGTCATTCTTTCCCAAGGTAGCTTTTCTTCAGGTGAGGGTATTAATGCTTTTTCAATCGAGGAGTCTAACTTCTCGTCCATGCTTGCTTTTGTCTTGGAGAATAGTTTTTTTATATAAGAGCCATTAATAAATGGTTTCATATACGTCATACATAGTGCTCGGGGTAATTAAGCTGGGTTAAGCCTGTAATTATTTATGGTTGATTGAATGAGGGGGTCTGTCTACTGAGGTAGCTTCCCAATAAGGTCTAATCCTAAGCACATCACTTTTTTGGATGATAATTGGTATTCTCGCTTTGCCTTCGGGAAAACATTTCATGACATCTCCCTTATACTCGCAAGGAAACACATAATAAGCCTGGTCATCATAGAAAGGGATGATGACAGGCTTTTGCCCCACTAAATTATCGTAGCTGGGATTGGGCGTTTTGAAGTCTAGCCTTAAATTGTATTGATCGTTTTCAGCAGAATTGGAATCCTGTTTTCCCAGAGCTCTAGGGTATGGATAGGAAAAAGCAATATATTCAAAGCTAGGAGGAATGAAAAACTCTGTAGGAGTCTCAAGAATTGCCGTGTCCAGTATGACAAAAAAGGGTATAAGCAAGCATGCTAGCAAAAGAAGAAAATTTTTTAAGCTAGCAGATCCGTCGGATTTCTCTAAAGATCCTATGAGCTGAATTATAGGCCATGGCATAATTGCAGTGCTTATAAAGACCCAGAAGATAAGTTTGAGATTTCTTAAAGTGAGATGAGGATCGAAGGTAGTCCAAGTTGATATTATTAAAGTGTAGACTTGGAAGGTGTCTAGATTATTAGAGGCATTTGGGAAGAAAAAATAGAACCAGAGGGCGAAAAAGATAGCGTAGGGCCGCAAGCCATCTGCTATGGGAGCTAGGCGTCGACGGAAAGAGTTGGTTGGATAAGGTGCTCTATTGATTTTTTTTTTAAAACCAGGATTTTTTGAGATTTTTTGATAAGTGTAATAGGCCACGACACCCGTTGGTAAGGATAAAAGAAATACAAACACCCTAGGGTGGGGTAAAAAATAGGATGGATAAAGTGCAAACGAAATGACTAAGACAAGTAGGCCGGCTGCATGAGCGGCAATACTGAGGTTTATTACTTTTGGGCTTAAGATACCACCCGATACCATTCTATCTATAGCAGAGATTTTTTTCAAGGTAAGGCAGTATCCAAATAGGAAAACCTGTAACACTATTATCACAATTAGCCAACTACGTAGAGGAAGGGCAAATTTATTATAGGCAAGTTCGCTAGGTCCAGGATGAATATTGAAGTAGTTAAGATATTTTTCTTGAATGCGTTGCGCAAAGAAAAAATTGATAGTCCACCATGTAGCTCCTGTGAGTACCGGGGACACTGATAAACATTTCACGAACAGCTCTATAATTTCGCTAACCTTTGTAGTTTTAGTAGCCTTTGACTTGCGCAGGAAAAGGCGTGAGTTTAATTTTTTAAGGTGTCGATGGTTATAAAGCAGCTTGGATCTAGACATGAGATTTCTATCCTGTCGTATTAATCGAGGAACCTTTCGTATGGTGCCAGCGAGGTTTAGTTTTCTAATCTGAGTGAACGCAGAAGTATGCCAGCTTAGAAGCAGTTTAGCCATAGTGCTTGCTGTCAAACCAGTTTTTCTTAATCGATCATTTAAAGAGAAAGTAGCTGTATCTATTTGAATCATTAGTCAAACTGGAAACTATAAAGCGTGTTAGCCAAATAGTAAAAGCATGTACGGTAAGGTTAGCAGCTTGGAATTTAGGCTCACCGATATTCATTAAGTCATAGTTTGAACCTGAAACCTAAAATTGAATTTACAGTTAAATTTTTTAGGCAATATTTAGTTTTTTCTATGGCAAGTAAGGCTAAAAAATGGCATAGTGCGCCCTATGCCAGAACTTCCTGAAGTAGAAACTACTAAACAACAATTAGAGCTTTACCTGCAGCAGAATACCCTTTTGCGTTGTGAGGTTAGGCGTGCCAATCTACGTTGGCCAGTTTCTCCCGAGATATCGCTGCTTCATCATGTGCCTATTCGTTCCTTATCGAGACGAGGAAAGTATCTTGTTTTAAGCTTAGAGGAAGGTTATATACTGATTCATTTAGGGATGACAGGATTTTTTAAGGTACTCCATACTGAAGTGCCGCCGGAAAAGCATGACCATATCGACCTATTCTTAAAATGTGGAACCATCCTGCGCTATAACGATAGCCGACGTTTTGGCTGTTGGCTGTGGTTTGAGCAATTGGAGCAGGTTAAGCCTCTGCAGCATTTGGGAGTAGAACCACTTTCCGAGGAATTGAGCGTGGATTACTTACAACGCAGGTTTCGCGGCAAGAAGCTCGGTATCAAGCAGGCAATTATGGATGCACATTGTATTGTGGGCGTTGGGAATATCTATGCCTCTGAAGCTTTGTTTTGTGCGCGGATACATCCGCTGACACCGGCCGGACAATTGGATGCTTGCTCTTTGTATCGGTTGATTAAAGCTATCCGCTCAGTATTAGAAGAAGCGTTGCGCTCAGGAGGAACCACTATTCGGGATTTCCAGCAGCCAGAAGGTAAATTAGGCTATTTTGCTCAAAAATTACAAGTTTATAATCGGGCTGGTAAGGCTTGTAGGGTATGTGAAACAGTTATAGAAAATAGACGAATTGGGCAGCGCAGCAGCTATTTTTGTCCCAATTGTCAAAAACCCGTATGAGTAAATCATTCAAAAACCGTTAAAGGTTGTGGAGCCTACTCAAGTTCGAGCAATGTACAGAATGAATGATTGTAAAATTGAATGCTGATGATATCTAATTTGGATATGAGCCCATGCTGAGGTGAGGACTAGGTGAAGAACAAAAAATTATTAGTAGGATTTCATGCTATCAATGCGCGTTTATGGCAAAACGCCTCCAGTTTGAACGAGATTTACTTGTTGGAAAGCAAGCATGATCCGAGAACTCGGGAAGTTTTAACCAAAGCAAAAGTAGAAGGGGTGAAGGTGTACAGAATAAGCCAGGATCGTCTGCAAGCGCTGGCGCCTGGAGTGAGACACCAAGGTATAGTAGCTTTTGCCACAGCGGCTAGTTTGCAACAGTCATTGGAAGATCTTTTGAATGCGCTTCAAGAACCACCATTGCTTTTGCTTTTGGATGGCGTGACTGATCCACATAATCTAGGGGCAGCTTTGAGAGTAGCAGAAGCCATGGGTGTGCATGCTGTTATTGCGCCGAAGGATAAAAGTGTGGGTATCAATAGCACAGTTAGCAAAGTAGCCTGTGGAGCTGCCGAGAGCTTGGCCTACATTACGGTTACTAATCTGGTACGGACCATTCAGTGGTTAAAAGAAAGAAAGATTTGGATTTACGGTACACACCTAGAAGGTAAGGAAAGCTTATATGAGGTTAAAGTACCTTCCGGCATGGCTTGGGTGATGGGCTCAGAGGGAAAGGGGTTAAGACGTTTAACTGCAGAAAACTGTGATAGTCTAATCCGCATTCCTATGTATGGAAATACCCAAAGCCTGAACGTGGCAGTTAGTACAGGAATTGTGCTCGCTGAAACCCAACGGCAATACCACTTAAATAGATCGGTTCCAAACTAAAAAATCGATATTTAAAACTGAGAGTGGTTGTCCTGCGAAGGTGCCTAAATTATTCACGCTTATAGAGTGAGATTTGACGAATCATACCGAAGTTGATCGGCTCTTTCGGCATTACACTATCGTTCAACCTGTCCAGTGACAGGGAGGTTTTTTACGTACTTCATAGCACCTGCAACATGCCCTAAAGCGAATGCTCTGCTATTTTTAGCAGTATTGATATTCAATGCTATACCTAACTATTTGTTATCCATTTCATTTGAGCTAGCACGCTCGATGGGGAATTCGCACCACTTGATTAAAATGCTGTGCCCTTGAATATGCTAGAGCACTGCGGAGTAACTAAAAAATTTTTGGCTTTCTCTATTCTGCTTTTCAGATGACTAGAGTTGAAAATATTGTCTATAGAAGCTTTGTAGAGATTATGCTAGGAAATTTAATTTCCTTCCTTGCTAGTGCTTGAAAAAAAGTAAAACACCCTCATTGTGTACCCCAAGCTAATTACAGGGTAACTAAATATGAAACAAACTTTGCATTTCCAGACTGAAGTCGAGCAATTACTTCATCTGATGATTCATTCTTTATACTCTAATAAGGAGATTTTTTTACGGGAATTAATCTCCAATAGTGCGGATGCAATCGACAAATTGCGTTTTAGAGCACTTAACGAACCTCAATTACTAGGTGAAGATACTGAATTTAAAATTACAATTACTGCGCAACCAGAGGCTAAGACAATCACCATTTCTGATAATGGTATTGGGATGACCCAAGATGAAGTAATTGAAAATTTAGGTACGATTGCTAAATCAGGTACTAAGGCCTTTTTGGAACAGCTAACTGGAGATCAAAAGAAAGATGCTAATTTAATTGGTCAGTTTGGTGTAGGTTTCTATTCTTCTTTCATCGTTGCAGATAAAGTAATTGTGGAAACTCGCTCTGCCACAGCTGAAAATGAGGGGGTGCGTTGGACCAGTGAGGGTAAAGGACAATTTGAGGTGGAAACCATTACCAAGGAAACTCGGGGTACAGATATCATCTTACATTTAAAAGAAGATCAGGGGGATCTACTTTCAGATTGGACGTTACGGCGTATAGTTAACACTTATAGTGATCATATTTCGGTTCCTATCTACATGAAAAAAGCGCCTCAGTATGATGATGAGGGTAAAGTGATACCCTCTGATGAATTAGAGGCAGTGAATCAGGCTCAAGCTCTATGGACTCGGTCTAAGAACGAAATTTCAACTGAGCAGTATCAAGAATTTTACCAACACGTTTCGCATGATTTTCGCCAAGCACTGACTTGGACTCATTTTAAGGTTGAAGGCAGACAAGATTACACGGGGTTATTCTACATTCCTAACCAAGCTCCCTTTGATCTACATGATCGTGACAGTCAACACGGAGTTAAGCTATACGTGCGGCGTGTTTTCATTATGGATGACACAAAGAAATTAATGCCTTCTTACCTACGCTTTGTTAGGGGGGTTATTGATAGTAATGATTTGCCCTTGAATGTATCCCGTGAACTTTTACAGGAAAGTAAAGATTTAGAAGTTATCCGCTCTGGTAGTGTAAGAAAAATATTAGATTTGATTGAGCAACTTTCCAAAAAGGAAACAGAAAAGTTCCAGCAATTCTGGGAACAATTTGGTGCTGTTTTCAAAGAAGGGATTGGGGAGGATATTTCTAACAAAGAAAGAATTGCTAGCTTGAGTCGTTTCGCCAGCAGTTTAAATACTTCTTCAGAGCAGAATGTAAGTCTTGATCAATACATAGACCGTATGAAGCCTGGCCAAGAGAAGATTTATTACATTACGGCTGACACTTACGAAGCAGCAAAAAATAGCCCCCATCTTGAAGTTTTTCTAAAGAAGAAGATTGAAGTATTGCTACTGACTGATCGAGTAGATGAATGGGTGGCAGGCACTTTAAATGAATACAAGGGTAAAGCTTTGGCAAGTGTTCTAAAGGGTGAACTTAAGCTGGATCAGATTCAGAGTGAAGGTGAAGATTCTGTTCCACCCAAGTCCACTTCTGAATTGAATGAACTTAATCAGGGAGTTATTAATACTTTTAAGACAGCGTTGAAAGACAGGGTAGAAGAAGTGAGAACTACTTTGCGCTTGACTGAAAGTCCAGCTTGCTTGGTGGTGGGGGAAAACGAGATGAGTCAACACTTAGCGAGGATGCTAGAGTCCGCAGGTGCACAAGATTTTTCACGTACTAAACCCGTTTTGGAGATTAATCCTGATCATCCTCTGATTAAGCGTGTAGCAGGAGAAGTGGATGAAGCAAAGGCTTCAGAATTAGCTGAAGTGATTTTTGATCAAGCACTTCTATCTGAAGGAGGTAAATTAAATAATCCAAGCGAATTTGTGAAGCGAATGAATCGACTAATTTTAGCCGGCTAGTTTCTGGCTAAGTCGATTTTAAAAAGCCCCAGTAAGGGGCTTTTTTATTGACATGATGTATCCTTACATGGAGTATTAATCCTAATAGCTTCATCAATAGCACCGTTAGAACAACGGAGATTCAAAGTATTTTTGTCTTTCAGAAATACACAAATATCATCAACTCCACCTTCTAAGCTCATACAAAACAAACCTTGTTTCTTTTCCTTCAGATATCCCGTGGGATCGCCTCCGAAACCAATTGGTGACTTACTTCTAAGAACTAAGCCTTCTGGATCCATCCAAATGTGGTATATAAGAGGTCTACCGTCAAAAAAGCTTCTTTTATGAATACTTTTCTACATACCCACAAACTCATCCCCCTTTTGATTATCACAAGCAGAAAAAAAACAAAAAATTGGCAATATTAAAAGTAATTTTTTCATTCAAAAAACCTTTTTATCATTGAAAACTTTTGTTGATTGGAACGTATTTTCCGTTACAAGACACATTTCTCTCTAAAGTGGAACACTCTCCCAAATACAATAAGGTCGACAAAATTAAAATTTTTTAAGCATGATAAAAGTCGACATAAATAATATATTAAACGTTCTATATTATTTACGTCCCAATAAAAATTTTCTTGCTGATTAATTTTGAATTAGCTTTCCTTCGTGCGTGAAAACTAGCATGCCAGTGATCTGTGCTGTCGAGGATGATTTCTTCGAAACCATCTGCTTCGCAGACTAAAGCTCTTGACAGCGATCACTGACATGCAAAACCGGTCTGCACGAGGAAAGGTGATTTTCGTCTTCCTTTGGAAATATCTAAAGGAGCTGATTTTTCTAGTGATTAAAGCTTTATCGTCAATAAAAAAGACTTGATTAATAATTAGTTGAATTTTTTAAAGGGAGATTTTAGGATAAAACAGTTGAGAAAGCCTGTATAGATGAGCGTGCTCCCAACTTCAGATTCCTGATAAAAATCTTGACGATCAGTACGATTTGTTCTATTTTCGGCCAATAAGATCAAAAAATATCTACACTTAAGGAATGTAACCGCCCATGCTTTACCGTCCCGAACTCATTAAAGAAAACTGTGGATTTGGACTTATTGCTAATTTAGAGGGTAAGGCAAGTCACAAAGTTATACGTACAGCTATTTTAGGCTTGTCACGTATGCAACATCGGGGTGCGATTTTGTCCGATGGAAAAACTGGTGATGGGTGCGGCCTTCTTATGCAGATGCCGAAGCAGTTTTTCAAACTGATAGCGAAGGAGTTACATTCGGAGTTAACGGAACATTTTGCCGTAGGAATGATTTTTTTTCCTAGGAATGAAGCATTAACTCAGAGGTTTTCCCAGATAGTAGAGCAAGAATTGTTAGAGGAAATGCTCACTGTTAAGGGATGGCGCGAGGTGCCTATCAATGCTTCTGTTCTAGGTAAGATTGCTGCCTCTAGCTTACCAACCATTAAACAAATTTTTGTTACTGCTCCGGCTGGTTGGAAAACAAAGGATATGGAGCGACGGCTTTTTATGTGTCGGCGCCGAATAGAAAAGAAAATACAAGATGAAGACTTTTATATTTGTAGTTTGTCCACAGAGGTAGTGGTATACAAGGGGCTATGTATGCCAGTGGACTTGCCTAAGTTCTATTTGGACCTGGCAGATCTACGTATGCAGTCGGCCATCTGCCTTTTTCATCAACGTTTTTCTACCAATACCTCTCCTCAGTGGAAGTTAGCACAACCATTCCGTTATTTAGCCCATAACGGAGAAATCAATACTATTTCAGGTAATAGAGCATGGGCGCGTGCTCGTGCTTATAAATATAAAACGCCGCTTATCCCAGATTTAGCTGATGCTCGGCCTTTTGTTAACGAAACAGGTTCAGATTCCAGTTCGTTAGATAACATGTTTGAAGTATTTCTTACAGGTGGCATGGATTTGTTTCGAGCCATGAGGTTGTTGATTCCACCAGCGTGGCAGCATGATCCTGATATGGATGAAGACTTAAAGGCTTTTTATAATTTTAATTCTATGCACATGGAGCCGTGGGATGGTCCAGCAGGCGTGGTTTTTTGTGATGGACGGTATGCGGCTTGTACGCTAGATAGAAATGGGCTAAGACCTGCACGTTTCGTGATTACTACTGATCAGTTAATTACCATCGCTTCCGAAATAGGTATTTGGGATTACGCTCCTGATGAAGTGCTAAGTAAGGGAAGTGTAGGTGCAGGGGAATTACTAGTAATAGATACTAAGATGGGTAGACTCCTTACCTCTGGGGAAATTGACCATATTATTAAAAATCGTCATCCCTATCGTCAGTGGTTATCACGAAATGTTTTGACCTTAAAGTCCTTTGAACAAATGGCTGAGAGTGAAGGAGTAAGTCCTAGTTTACCCAGGGAGTTATTGACTAGGTATCAGAAGATATTTGAATATAATTTTGAAGAATTAGAGTATGTTTTAAAGCCACTTGGCGAGAATGCCCAGGAAGCAGTGGGCTCTATGGGTGATGATACCCCGCTGGCTATTCTGTCTGAAAAACCAAGAATCTTATATGACTATTTTCGACAATATTTCGCACAGGTGACTAATCCACCCATCGACCCTTTAAGAGAAGCTCATGTGATGAGTTTGGTAACCAACATTGGTCGCGAAATGAGTGTTTTTTACGAAACAGAAGGGATGTCTCACCGGTTAAATATTTACTCTCCTATTCTCTTATTTTCTGATATCCAGCAGCTGCTGCAGTTACCCAGTGAACACTACCAGCTAAAGATTCTAGATGCCACCTATGACATCCGTTATGAAAACTTGAAGTCGCGTTTAGAGGCGTTGGTATTAGAGGCTGAGCAAGCTACTCAGAGTGGGACCGTGGTGTTGGTAATTTCTGATAAAGGGGTTGATGAAAATCGAGCACCCATTCCTGCAGCCCTTTCTGTAGGTATTATTCAAACCTCTTTAGTCAAAAATGATCTACGCTGTGATGTAAATATTATCGTTGAAACAGGTTCTGCACGTGACTCCCATCAATTTGCAGTGTTGCTCTCCCTAGGTGCTACAGCTATCTATCCCTACCTCGCCTATGAATCTTTGGCTCATATGGTGCGTACAAAAGCTATACAAAAGCCCATTAAGCAAGTTTTACTTAATTATAGGAATGGTATTAATAAAGGTTTATGCAAAATTATTTCTAAAATGGGAATTTCAACCATTGCCTCTTATCGCTGCGCTGGCTTATTTGAAATTGTCGGTTTAGCGAGGGAAGTGGTTGACGTTTGTTTTCAGGGTATGACTACGAGGATTTCTGGTCTAGGCTTTGAGGATCTGAATGAAGAAATCGTTGAAAAGCATACTCGGGCTTGGCGTACCAACCAGCCTCTTCCAAGTGGAGGTTTCTTAAGATACCAACCTCAAGGAGAAGTACACGCATACCATCCAGAAGTGGTTAATCAGCTTAGGAAAGCAACTGATAGCGGCGATTTTGAAGATTATAAAGTTTACTGTAATTTGGTAAATAGTAGGAAACCCTTATGTATAAGGGACTTATTAAAGTTGAAATTAAATGGCGTAAAACCTATCCCTTTAGAGGAAGTAGAACCTGCAACGGAGCTTTATCCTCGTTTTGATAGTGCAGCCATGAGTATCGGTGCCCTAAGCCCAGAAGCACATGAAGCGATTGCTATTGCTATGAATCGTCTGGGCGGCTTTTCCAATTCTGGTGAAGGTGGAGAAGATCCCAAGCGTTATAGGACTGAAAAGGTTTCAAAAATTAAGCAATTAGCTTCTGGACGTTTTGGTGTAACGCCAGCTTACCTAATGAATGCCAGGGTTATTCAGATCAAGATAGCACAGGGTGCTAAGCCGGGGGAAGGGGGCCAATTGCCAGGCGGAAAAGTAACACCCTATATCGCGCATTTACGTTATGCAGTCCCTGGGTCTACCCTCATTTCCCCTCCACCGCATCATGATATTTATTCCATTGAAGATTTAGCACAGTTGATTTTTGACTTAAAGCAGTTGAATCCTAAAGCTTGGGTATCTGTGAAATTAGTTTCTTCTCCGGGAGTAGGGACTATCGCCAGTGGTGTAGTAAAGGCTTATGCAGATTTGATCACTATATCAGGTTATGATGGAGGTACTGGAGCTTCTCCACTGACTAGTGTAAAACATGCGGGCAGTGCGTGGGAGCTGGGTTTAGCAGAAGTGCAGCAAACTCTAGTTGCCAATGCACTACGATGTAAGGTAAGACTTCAGGTAGATGGGGGACTAAAAACGGGTCTAGACGTGGTTAAGGCAGCTATTCTAGGTGCAGAAAGTTTTGGTTTTGGCACTGGGCCCATGATTGCGTTAGGTTGTCGGTATTTAAGAATTTGCCACTTAAATAATTGCGCAACTGGTGTGGCGACCCAAGATGACACACTGAGAGAAAAACATTTCCATGGTTTACCAGAAAAGGTAATGAATTATTTCAAATTTCTTGCACAAGATGTGAGAGAGTGGTTAGCC
This sequence comes from Neisseriaceae bacterium, assembly GCA_043842855.1. GTDB lineage: Bacteria > Pseudomonadota > Gammaproteobacteria > Burkholderiales > Neisseriaceae > QFNR01. Next base: position 236,126 of record JBBPJF010000003.1, on the reverse strand, counting down.
AGGTTAGGGGTTAGGAAATTAACAGAGCTGATTGGCCGCACTGATTTATTAGAGGTTGTAGAGGGGGTTACCCCCAAACAGAACAAGTTGGATCTCAGACCGTTATTATATCAGCCCAAATGTGGAAAGCAGGCGCGTTACTGTATACGTCCCAATCCTCCGTTTGACAAAGGTGAGTTAAATCGAAAGATAGTCTCTGTCTGCACCCGGGCAATTAAAGAAGGAAACAATGTGCTAGCCCAGTTTGCTATTACTAATATTGATCGATCTGTGGGTGCAAAGCTTTCTGGTTTGCTAGCTAGTAAATATGGCAATTCTGGTAGAGCAGGACAGTTATTTGACCTTCACTTTACAGGGACGGCAGGGCAAAGTTTCGGAGTTTGGCTCGTTGGTTCAGTCCACTTAACTTTGATAGGTGATGCTAATGATTATGTAGGAAAAGGAATGGCTGGGGGACAAATTGTCATTAAGCCACCTACTGGTAGTGCTTTTGTGGCACAAGAAACTACGATTATGGGTAATACCTGTTTGTATGGGGCTACCGGAGGAAGGTTATTCGCTGCAGGTAGAGCCGGAGAGAGGTTTGCTGTCCGCAATTCTGGAGCTATAGCGGTAGTGGAGGGCATTGAAGATAATGGTTGTGAATATATGACTGGAGGGGTCGTTTGCGTTTTAGGAAAGACTGGTATCAATTTTGGTGCAGGGATGACGGGTGGTTTTGCCTATATCTTGCAGTTAGACGAGAAGGTAGAGGAACGTCTGAATCATGATTTGGTAGAGTGCCTTCCTATTCGAGGATATAGTCTGCACCAGGAACATTTAAGGGGTTTAATTGAAGAACATGTACGCTTAACTGCCAGTCAAATTGGGGAAAGAATCTTAGCCGAGTGGTCTGATTACCTTGATAGGTTCCTCTTAGTTAAACCCATTGCGAGTGAAATAAACTCGCTTTTAGGACATCACCAACGCAGAGAAAATGAGACCAAATGGATGGCACAATAAGGATAAGGAAAATATGACTTCTGCTGGAAATGTATATCAGTTCATTGATTTACCTAGGGTAGAACCGCCGAAGGTTTCACTAAAAGAAAGAAAAGAAAGTTTCAATGTAGTTTATCGCATTTTTTCCGATACACAAGCTGTCTCACAGGCAGATAGATGTTTATCATGTGGTAATCCTTATTGCCAGAATACCTGTCCCGTGAGTAATCATATACCTGATTGGTTGAAATTAGTTTATGAAAATAGAATTATTGAAGCCGCAGAATTAAGTCATTTAACCAATAGTTTGCCTGAGGTATGTGGGCGCGTTTGTCCCCAGGAGAGGTTATGTGAGGGCAGTTGTACACTTCAAGCAGAATATGGTGCTGTGACCATAGGTGGTATTGAAGAATATATTACTGAAACAGCTTTTGCCATGGGGTGGCGACCTTCTGTAACACAAAAGCCTAAGCAACCTAAAAAAGTAGCAGTGGTAGGTTCAGGACCTGCAGGCCTTGCCTGTGCTGATTTTCTGAATAGGAATGGAGTAGCAGTAACTGTATATGAGAGGGAATGCGAGATTGGAGGCTTATTAACCTTTGGGATTCCGGCCTTTAAACTGGATAAGAAGATATTAGTGCGCCGGAGACAAATTTTTGAGGATGCAGGAGTACGGTTTTGTTTACAAACAGAAGTAGGAAGAGATATAGCGTGCTCCGCTTTACTTGCAGAATATGATGCGGTTTTTATGGCCTTAGGCACCTATCAAAGTCTAAAGGCCAATATACCCAATGAAGAGGCCCAGGGAGTGTATTCCGCTCTACCTTTCCTCATCGCTAATACAAAGCATTTGCTGGGCTATGAAGCGCCTGACTATGTTTCTATGGAAGGTAAGCGCGTTTTAGTATTGGGTGGAGGGGATACGGCTATGGATTGTGTTAGATCTTCGATCAGACAAGGAGCCAGTTCAGTTTATTGTGTCTATCGGCGAGATGAAAAAAATATGCCTGGATCTCGCAAGGAGTTTGAGAATGCTCGGGAGGAAGGTGCGCAATTTTCCTTTAATTTGCAACCTCTAGCTGTAGAAGTAGACGAATCGCAGCATGTAAAAGGTTTATGGGTGGGTAAGACAAGACTAGGACAGCCGGATTGTACAGGGCGTCAAATTGCTGAATTAGTGCCCAATAGCCAGTACTTCCTAGAGGCAGATGCTATCATTGTAGCCTTTGGCTTCGTACCACATGCTATGTCTTGGTTGGAAGATACAGAGGTTCAGTTTGATCGAAGGGGACGCATTATTACTGACCAGGCTTTATCGCACCAGACCCACTGCCCTAAAATTTTTGCTGGTGGAGATGTAACTAGGGGTTCTGATTTAGTGGTAACTGCCATTATGGAAGGCCGGAATGCAGCCTTTAGTATCTTGAACTTTCTAAAGTTATAGTTCACTTTTTAATTTTTTGAGTAGCTATTCTGTTAGTTGGGACGTTAAAAACTTGCTTTAGAGTTATATAGAAACATTGACCGTGATCTCATGTAGTGAGTTATGTATTTTCTGCTCTGATCCACCGCTGGTTTCTTTGTCCAAATTATGTCGGGCTTCGTGAGATATCTGGTTGGTTGACGGTTTTTTAATAGATAGCAAAAGATAAGTTTAGTTTAGAAATGAACGTTTACATGAAGACTAGCTAAGGCGTTTCCCTGCGGGGCAGAGTTATGTTCTCATAAATGCCGTAAGCTGCCGCCGTTTAGGTCAAAATGTAAGCTGTGAACTTATCGTTAATTAAAGTGTGTTATTCCTTAATAATTTTTAGCGAGGAAAGTTAGAGTCACATTGCAGATGGTAGGAAGATCCAGGCCTAAATTCACCTGATCACCCTAAATGAGCTGAAGTCAGTAGGAGCCCTCAATACGCGGGGCCAAATGGCCCAATTAGCCTATGAGGTGAGTGGAGTAAGTGCTCTGTCCTTTGGCAAGAGAGGCCCGTCCGCTGAACCTATTTTAGGGGTCCTGGGCAGACTTGTTAGACCGGTAAGCAAGGGGAATTCCTATTGGTACAGGGAGTGGTTTGGTGTATAGTGTGGGCGGAGTGAAAAGTAAAAAGTCAAGTGAGCTTGCTCAGGAGGGGGCTATTTTGGTCTTGAAGTTAGGAGACCAGGGTGGTTTTAATAAGATTAATAATAATTCTTTTGGGGGATCAGGTAGTTTGAGAAGTGGATAACTTGTAGTCTCTTTTGGCATTTTCAGTTTAGCTCATGTTAAAAGGGTACAGGGGAAGCATGGGATAGCCCAAAGATATAAGGTTAAGGATATATTATGGATCAGCAGGTGAGAGAGTTTACGATCAGAGGACTGTTGTTAGGTTTTCTGATTACCTGTGTGTTTATGGCAGCAAATATTTATTTAGGTTTGAAGGTGGGCTTAACGGTTGCTTCCTCTATTCCCGCTGCAGTGATTTCAATTAGTCTCTTGCGGCACTTTAAAGATAATAGTATTTTGGAAAATAACCTTGTTCAAACACAGGCCTCTTCTGCTGGCACACTATCCTCTATCATTTATGTGTTGCCTGGCTTATTGTTGGTAGGCTATTGGAACAGGTTTGATTACTGGAGCACCTTTTTACTTTGTGTAGCTGGTGGTCTGTTAGGAGTGCTTTTCACGATTCCCTTACGAAGGGTTCTCGTTGTAGAAAGCCAACTTCCCTATCCAGAAGGTTTGGCTGCTGCGGAGATTTTAAAAGCTGGAGAAAAGAACAGTAATGCAAAAGATGCTGCTTTTATCACTTCTGGTGGGATTTTAGCTGCGATAGTTTCTTTTTTTACGGGTGGATTGAAACTATTAAGTGAGTCTGCCTCTTATTGGTTTAAGTTTAATCATTCTATTTTTCAGTTACCTTTTGGTTTTTCTCTAGCCCTGGTGGGTGCAGGATATTTAGTTGGTTTAGAAGTAGCAACTGTAATGTTAATAGGTACCTTCTTTAATTGGACGGTAATGCTTCCTATATTGAGTGCTTTGAATCCTATGGAATTAACAAGCCATACAAGTATTAGTGAATACGGTATGGAACTTTGGCAGACTCGGATACGGATGATGGGAGTAGGAGCTATAGGAGTAGGGGCTATTTGGACTTTAGTTTCTTTAATGGGGCCGGTGCTACAGAGTGTGAAAGTAACATTCAGGCAACTGACTTCACAAAAAGTAACTTTGTCTCATCTGCAGCATGAAGACATTGAATTTAAATATATCTTTATATTATTTATGATAGCAATAGTGATGCTGGTAGGAGCGTTTTACCGTATTATCGATCCAATAGGGTTAAGCTGGCTGTGGCTAGCTGGATTAACCGCGGTAGTGGTAGCCTTATCAGTAGTTTTAGGCTTTTTGGTTTCGGCTACTTGTGGTTACATGGCGGGAGTTTTGGGAACATCTTCTAGTCCCATTTCTAGCGTAGCCATTCTAGCAATTCTAGTAGTGGCAGGTACTTTGACGTTAGTATGGAAATTAGGACTTCAGCAGGAAGCCCCTGATTTAAAAAATTTCTTGATTGCTTTGTCTATTCTAGCAACGTCTGTGGTCATTTCTGTTGCTGGTATTGCCAATGATAATCTGCAGGATTTAAAAGCCGGTCAGATTGTAGGAGCAAGTCCTGCCAAGCAGGAGTGGGTGTTGATTGTTGGATGTATTGGAGGAGCTCTAGTGCTAGCTCCAGTATTAAATATGTTGTTTTTAGCTTATGGTTTTCAGGGTATGCCCCTCAAAGCGGGCATGGATCCAAGTGCTCAGTTAGCTGCACCTCAGGCCTCACTAATTTCAGTTCTAGCACAGGGAGCATTTTTCCATCAAATTGATTGGTTAGATTTAGGTATAGGTGCCGCAATGGGACTAACGGTAGTTTTACTGGATACCTTAGCCCGAAAACTGAGTGCTGGAAAGATTTCCTTTTCTCCTTTGGCTTTTGGCATGGGAATTTACTTACCTCCTTACATTAATGTACCTATTTTCTTCGGCGCGGTATTGAGTAGTTTGGTACGCAGGCGGTTTAAGGAGAAAGCTTTGTGTGACCAAGCTCATCAAAGGGGGATGTTATTCGCTTCTGGTTTGATTGTAGGGGAAAGTATCCTGGGAATCTTGATAGCCATGGCTATTTTGGTTTCCTCGTACTTTGGTGGTAGCACTACTCCTTTTGCCCTTCATTGGTGGGGGGGAAAAACAGCACAAACAGTTGGTTTTATAGTGTTCTTTCTGGCTCTGGTTTACTTTTACCGCAGGGTAATTAGAAGTGTACGTTCAAGCTAAAGTTGTCTTACGAGGGGATCTGTGGTACAATCGGCGGCTTATTTTTGGGTACTTTGTCTTTTTTGCCTTGCCTTTTACGCTTCGCGTGAGTAGAAGGCTTTATAGCCGTAAGGAGAAAACATGCGTCATTACGAGATTGTATTCATTGTCCACCCTGATCAAAGTGAACAGGTCCCCGCTATGATAGAGCGGTATAAGGCGCTGGTTACTGAATCTAAGGGTATTTTTCATCGTTTAGAAGATTGGGGTCGTCGCCAGCTAGCTTATCCAATCAATAAATTACATAAGGCTCACTACGTGTTGATGAATATAGAGTGTGATACCTCTATTATTGAAGAAATAGAAACAGTCTTCAAATTTAATGATGCGGTTTTAAGGCATCTCATTTCTAGGGTGGATCGAGCTTTTTCTGAACCTTCTCCGATGATGAAAGAAGAGAAATCTAAGAACCTTTTGAATTCAGGTTCAAAGGGTAGTTAATTTTTTAAGTATCCTGATGACCTGGTGATACAAGTTTGGTTCAGGAAGTTGTCAAGTTTAAAATCACTATCGGTGCTTTTGTCAGTTTTCCTTTACCTAGTATATTAAGTAGGTTACATCAGCAATGTTGTATAGTGTAATGAGTTTAGTGATGTAATGGGTACTAGTAAAGAGATAAGGAAATTAGGCAGCGGCTTGGAAAGTTTTAAGTTTGGGTTTAGGAAGCAGGTAGCTTTCCGTGAGGAAAGTGGAAGAAATCTATTGGAATAATTGAGTACGGGGGTACTAACAATGGCGCAGCATCATGCGATGTACAAGAGGAAGAAGTATTGCCGCTTTACAGTGGAAAATATTAAACAGGTAGATTATAAGGATGTAGATCTGTTGAAGGATTTTATTGCTGAAAATGGGAAGATCATCCCATGTAGAATTACTGGTACAAAGGCACATTACCAGCGGCAATTATCTCTAGCGATTAAGCGTGCTAGGTTTTTGGCTTTATTGCCTTATACAGACCAACATAAGTAAGGGGTAGGAACATGCGAGTTATTCTCCTGGAAAAGGTAGGCCATTTGGGTGATTTAGGTGATGTGTTAGAGGTAAAGAATGGTTATGCACGCAATTACTTGATTCCTAATGGTATTGCGAGAAGGGCTACCAAAGAAACTATAGCTGATTTTGAGCAGAAGCGAGCTGAATTCATTGCTAAACAAGAAGCCCGAATTACTGAGGCTAGAGAAAAGCAGGCTAGGGCAGATGGACAATGTATCGTGATTAAGCAGAAATCAGGTATTGATGGACGTTTATTTGGTTCAGTAACCACTATTGACATTGCACGCTGTCTAAATGAAATAGGATTGCCTACCGAGCGTTCTAGTATTCGTTTACCTAATGGACCTTTGAAAAATTTGGGTGAGTATGAAATTGAGGTAGCTTACCACCATGATGCAGTTGCTACAATTAAGTTAACAGTGGTTTCTCAAGCAGATTGATATTCGGTGGAGGAAACAAAAAAAGCTGCCTTAGGGCAGCTTTTTTGTTTCTGCCAACAGGGCTTGAGCTATAATTGAGCAATCTTAGTGAGGAGACACTGATGAAGAAATCTTTGTTGTTTTTAATACTGGGTTTGATAGTCGCTTGTGCTAATGAAGGTACGCATGTTATACCAGGTACAGGTTCTTCTCTTCCCTCCCCAACGTTGATGGATGATGCTCAGCAAAAAATAGTTCAGTTTAAACAACAGATGCTTGAAAAAGGGGTATTGTCTTCTACTGATTGGGAGAGTTTTATCTCCCAAGTCGTTTATAGAGAGGATCTTATTAAGACAATGGATAAGCCCTCTACTTCAAAGCCTTGGTACGTTTATAAAAAGATAAGTGTTACGGATCCTATGGTACAGGGGGGGATTAGCTTTTATAAAGAAAATGAGCAAGTTTTGAAGCAAGTAGCCAAAAAAACTGGTGTCGGAGCTGAGTATATTGTAGCTATTTTAGGTATTGAAACGCGTTACGGAGCGTTTATGGGACAGGATAGAGTAGCGGATGTTTTATATACGCTATCTTTTTATTATCCTCGCCGGGAGGCGCTGTTCCAGAAAGAGTTAGAGCAATTTTTTTTAATGAGTAAGGAAGCAGGACGGGACCTTTTTTCTTATAAGGGCAGTTTTGCGGGAGCTATGGGATATCCACAATTTATGCCCTCGAGCTATCGGAAGTGGGCAGTTAGTTATTCTAAGCAAGAACCAGCTGATATATGGGAAAACAAAGCAGATGCTGTTGCGTCTGTAGCGAATTATTTACAGCTACATGGTTGGGTGAAGGGACAGAAAGTAGTTTACCCAGTGTCGCTAGAGATCACACCTGAATTACAGACACTGATAGATGAAAAAACCTCACTGTCTCATACGGTCAAAGAGTTGAAGGAAAAAGGAGTGAATATTTCTGTGCCCCTTTCGGATGAAGAACCAGTTATTCTATTCAGACTGGAACGTGCGCCGGGAGAATATGATTACTACGTAGGCCTGAAGAATTTTTATTCTATTTGGGACTACAATCATAGTCGTCACTACGTGATGGCGGTAGAAGGCATTGCAGAAGGGATACGGCAGGGTATAGGTAAATGAATTATCAGGTATTGGCGAGAAGGTTAAGGCCCAGAAAATTTTCTGAAGTGGTGGGCCAGGACCACGTCACGCAAGCACTTCTAAATTCGATCAAACGAAATAGTCTTCACCACGCTTATTTGCTGACGGGCACTCGAGGAGTCGGAAAGACAACTATTGCCCGTATTTTTGCAAAAAGTTTAAACTGCCCCCAAGCGGTGGAAGGTGAGCCATGTGGAGATTGTGAAGTATGTCAAAGTATTGATGAAGGAAAATTCACGGATTTATTAGAATTAGATGCAGCTTCTAATACTGGAATTGATAGTATACGAGAGTTATTGGATAACGCGGTTTACCTACCAGTAGAAGGAAAATATAAGGTTTACCTTATTGATGAAGTGCATATGCTCTCCAAGAGCGCCTTTAATGCCATGCTTAAAACGCTGGAAGAACCTCCCGATCATGTTAAGTTTATTTTAGCCACTACTGACCCGCAAAAAGTACCAATAACAGTTCTAAGTCGTTGTTTACAATTAATTCTAAGGAACCTTAGTGCAGGAGAAATCCAGAGTCATTTGGAAGAAGTTTTGAGAAAGGAAGGAGTTTCTCACGAGCCGGTGGCAGTTAGTATAATTTCTAGAGCAGCAGCGGGCTCCATGAGGGATGCGTTAAGCTTGCTGGATCAGGCTATCGCGTTGGGTAATGGAGTCGTTTGCGCAGAACTAGTCAATCAAATGCTGGGTTTGGTAGAGAGAGAGCATCTCTATGACCTTTTAGAGGCGATTCATCGAGAAGAGAAAGAGTTGATTTATTCAAAATTGCAATGGTTAGATCGCCAGACGATCAGTTTTCAACCAATACTTAATGAACTTGCTATACTTTTAAAGGAGTTAGCTACAGCAAAAGCCTTCTCTATAGACTTATACCCAGGAGAAGAAAAGTTTAAAATTTTAGCTGAGAGTTTATCTGAAGAAGAGATACAAGTTTATTACCAGACTGTTATTCGCGGTAAGGAAGACCAAAGCATTGCTCCGGATGAGTATACAGGTTTTTTGATGACGATAATGCGTCTGATGTCTTTTCGACCTTATTTTTTAGCCAGCACTTTATCTCAATCTTCTTTAACGGCTCAGTCAACTGGCGAGCTTAAAAAAAAAGTTAATTTAACCACTGCTACTGAAGTAACTGGGTCTCAGGATAGACAGATAGAGCGAGTTAAGGAAGTTTGTGCTTCTCCTAAGCCGCTTTCGCGATCATTGAGCCATGCTTATTCCAATGAGAATAAGAGGGATTGTGTGCCGCAAATAGTTACAGATAATTTGAAGGCATCATCAGCAGAACAGCAGAGATGGTCGGAATATATGCAACTGGCAAATGAATGCATGCCTCAATATGCATTTTTGTTAAGGAATATAGCATGGATAAGTATGGAAGCTGGAGTGCTCAAATGTAGTATTAAAGATGAGACAGCGATACCAGTTGATGTACTCCAACCAGCAAAACTTACTATAGAAAAGTTTTTTTTAGAGCGATGGTCTGTTCAGGTGCTTTGGCTGCAATGGCAAGCAGGTTTGCTTACTTACAACCAATTTCACAATTTAATCGCAGAGGAAAAAAGAAGAAAGGGTTTGGAGCACTTAAATTCTGATAAGATAGCCACCAGACTCAAAGAGGTTTTTGAGGGAGAGTGGGATATTCAGAATATATACTGGAAAGAAAGGTAGGTATAGGAGTTACTATGTTTGGAAAAGGTGGAATTAGCAATTTGCTGAAACAAACTCAGCAAATGCAAGAAAAGATGAAAAAAGCACAGGAAGAACTTGCTCATACGGAAGTTACGGGAGAATCAGGAGCAGGAGCTGTCAAGGTTACGCTGACTTGTCAGCATGCCTGCAAGAGAGTAGTTATTGAAGATGTTCAACTCCTAGAAGACAAGGAAATGTTGGAGGATCTAGTCGCAGCGGCGATCAATGATGCCAACAAGAAGGTTGAAAATACAACCCAACAGCTGATGGGTAATTTAACTAGTGGGCTGAGTTTGCCTGCAGGCATGGAAAGTTTATTTAAATAGATGAGTGATGCTTTTACTAGATTAGCACATGCACTTGAAGTATTACCTAATATTGGTGCTAAATCAGCACAGAGGATTGCTTATCACCTGTTACAACACAATAGAAAGGGAACGGAAAATTTAATTAAGTGTTTACAAGAAGCGTTAAAGCAGGTCTCTCATTGTAATCGCTGCAATACATTTTGTGAGAGCAATTTATGCGAGATCTGTGCTGATCCTCGTAGAGATCAATCAAAGTTGATGATAGTACAAATGCCCTTAGATGTACAAATAATGGAGTCTGCTAATTGCCATGATGGTTTATACTTTGTTTTGATGGGCGCTGTCCAGCCCTTACAGAATATGGATCTGAATTCCGTTGCAATCAGACAGCTACTAGCACGTTTAGAAGATAGTCAGCTTAGGGAAATTATTTTAGGGACCAATTTTAATGCTGAAGGGGAAACTACGGCTTTTGTATTGCAGGAGATTTTAAAAAAGTTTTCTTTTAAATTAACGCGACTGGCAAAAGGTATTCCATTAGGAGGTGAGCTGGAGTTTGTAGACGCTGGTACTTTAGCCCAGGCTTTTTATGAACGGAAACTGATTGGGATATGATTGACGATGGAGTTGTTTATCTATGAGCATTGTCCCTACTGTGTAAAAGCAAGGATGATTTTTGGCTTGAAAAATAAACCAGTGCAGCTTTGTTACTTATTGAATGATGAGGAGCAGGCAGTCATCAGGATGGTAGGAGTTAAGCAGGTTCCTGTCCTGAAAATAGCATCCAATACCTATATGAAAGAAAGTCTTGATATAATCCGTTTTGTTGACGAACTGGAAGCACCGCTGATCAGAGGAAAGCAATCGGCTGCAATAGGTGACTGGCTGAGCCGAGTTAGTCTTAGTTGGCGACCCTTAACGATGTCACACTTTGGTTTACTAGCACTACCAGAGTTTGCTACGCGAGCAGCAGTTGACTATTACACCCAGAAGAAGGAGCGGCTTTTGGGCGCCCCTCTTGTGCAGCTTAGGCTAAAGCGTCCTTTGTATGTAGAGGAAATAAATATACAGCTTGTTCAACTGGTGGCTTTAATTAGGAGTGAGGAGGCAGTCAATGGAGAACTTTCCTTCGATGACTTTCACCTGTTTGCCGTTTTGCGTGCTCTAACCTTATTTAAGGATATAAGATATCCCTCGAAAGTGAGACGTTATCTGGAGACGCTCTCGAAATTAAGTCAAGTAGAGTTGCTATTCCACCAGGCTTTGGCCGCTGTGTAGTATGGCTTCTGGCAAGTGAGATCTAGCTAATCTTTAACCTGTGTTACTTTTCTGGGATGATGTTTGAAATGATGCGAACACGTATTTCTTTGTGGGCACTTGGTTGTTTGATGGCTTCTTCCGTAGCAGCAGGCCCGATTACTACTTCATATGATAAAAATTATTGGACAGCTGTTCCTTATTGTATAGGACGTTATCAGCTACGTCTGCCGCGGGCATTTTCTGAAGAGATGACTAATGTTTTTTATGGAGGCGATCGACTTCGTGCTTCTCAAGAAGAAAATTTTCAGTCGAGCTCTCTAAAAGTCGAGAAAATTAGGGAATCTGGAGAGGATTACAATGAACTCTACTTTTCTGATAAAGTACTGATACCTCAGAAAGCTCTTTTATACGTTACTCGATATGGAGGACCAGATTGGGATTTAGAGCTTAGAATCGATTTTGGCTTTCCTTATTTTACAACCTTAGTTAATCAAGTAGGTGATTGGACTTATATGGTCTATTCTTCTTTCAGTATACCTTCAGTAAAGCAAGGGGAAGAACCAAATAATTTAAGTAAGTTGGTAGACAAGAATATCCGACGCATTGAGAATAGGTTTAAAAAGCATTATATATTGGGCTTGAGGGAGAGAAATCCGAATAAAAATGAGAGGATTGGAAAAGGTATTTGTCTACCTGGGGTTTTTTTGGCAGACAATGGGCGGGTCTCTTGGACTGGAGCTGTTAAGGTATCATTTCCTGAGCTAGAAAATTTTACGTTATCGCTATATTTGGGATATCCCTATGATAGCCGAGGCCAGTCCTTATTAGATAGGGATGTACTACATTCTTCCTCCCCTTTTATTTTAGCCCATAATAGTGAGGTGCCGAGACTACTAAGAAAGGGTAAGCGTAAACTCAATGGTATAGCGGGTTCGGAGGTTTTATGGAAATTAGGCCGAGCAAACTACTATTTTATTTGGGAGAGTGATCGCCAGGAAGCTCAGATTGAGGTGACTAAAAAACAGGATGGAGTTGAGTTGACTGATGCCCAGATGTTGCAAGCTTGGGATGCTATATTACCTACTTTTCGTCGGCATGATTAAATAGCCTAGTGGGATTATATTGTTGTGTGCCACTAGCATTCTTGTCTTAATAGCTTTTTATGCTTTAGCGCTTGATTGACCCTTTAGAAATGTTTATTAAGTGGTTTTTACTAGTGGCTTGAGGGTTGGCCGGTTCTTTGCGTAGTTACCTTGCTTGTTGGGGTAAACAAATTAAAATCAAATGTAACTGGTTTTAAACACGTAATAACTGTCGACAATGTATGATTTTTTAATCTAAACATAAAATTGATAGTGGCCGCAGCTTATACGGCGTGGGATACAGCTAGTTCGTTTTAATAGCTAGCTGGGGTTGGGTGTGTTCTTTTTTACTAAAGGTGGAAGATGAAGTTATTGATCTCGAAAATTTCAAGTTGTTACTTAGTGTTAAGTTTATCTATAGGTATGTTGGCAATATCTGGTTGTTCTGAATTGCCCCCTAATGACTGGTTGGGGATGGGGGCAGAGATGCTTGATGTCTTAGGGGTATCTGATAAGCAGATTACAGAATTATCAGAACAGGTTTGTAAAAATGAAGATCTGACCCACACAGTCCTGCCAGAAAATGGACCAGAAACCCGACGTATTAAAAGGATCGCTAGAGGTCTAGATGGTGAGTTATTGGGTCAACCTCTTAGTTTCAAAGTATACAAAGCTAATGAATTTAACGCTTTTGCTACATTTAACGGATGCGTGCGGGTTAATTCTGCGAAGATGGATTACTTTAGTGATGAAGAATTGGCTGCAGTTATTGCGCATGAAATGGGCCATGTAGCCTTAAAGCATACCAGTCGTGAATTTAAGACAATGGGTTTAACTACCTTGGCTTTAAAAACTATTAGCAATTATGGTAGAGCGGAACTATTGAATAGTCCTTTGTTCCAAAAAATTGTATTAGGTCTAATAAACGGGCAGTATTCCCAAAAGCAAGAATTAGAAGCTGATAATTATGCAGTTTTAATGCTTCATCGGCATCATATGGATCCTCATGCAGTGGTACATATGTTACAAAAACTAAATAAACTATATGGAGAGAGTGCGGCGGGTCCATTATCCTATTTTGCTTCTCATCCTAGCAATGAAGCACGTATCCAGAGTGCGCTTAAACAAATCCAAGCGTTCAGCAAACGTACTCAGTCACAGTAAAGTTTCATTGAAAATAATGGCTTTGATGCTGAGCATACTTATTTTATTTAGGGAAGAATGAATGGGATTTCTTTAAACCAATCGCAAACATATAGTAACAGTGCTATCACTCATACCATATCACTACAGAAGAGGTTTCAAGTGATAGGCCTTTGGTTATTCGATTTCTTTTTATCTTCTAAGGCTATAGTGTTTATGCTGAGAAGCTAAAAAGTGGAGTCTATTTAGCACTTTTAAATTGAGATTTTTACTGAGCTAGTAGCTAAAAAAGGTTATCTTATTAGTTGCTTTGGTTTGTAATAAACGAAGTGTCAGTAAGGAAAAGAGTTACATTCAGGAAGCTTCTAAAATTAATCAATTGTTTTGATCAACTCTTTATTTTGTAGTTGATAAATCCAAAGGTTGCTTAATAAAGATTAATAAATGAGCTTATTTTTGACTACCGTTTTTGACGGATTTGAATTAAGTAATATGAGAAGCTAGGGAAAGGGCCTTTTTAGTTTAACTACCACTCGTAGATTATCATTTGATAGAATGTAAATTCATTGATTTGACAGATACTTATGCAGATTATTCAGCCGCCTAACAGCCCATTCAGGCTTTATCAAGAATTTCCACCTGCAGGCGATCAACCTCAAGCGATTAAGGAATTAGTAACAGGTTTGGAAGATGGTCTTGAATTTCAAACTTTGCTAGGAGTAACTGGATCAGGTAAGACTTATACGATGGCCAACGTAATAGCTAGTACTGGTCGTCCAAGCATTATTCTGGCACATAATAAAACACTAGCAGCACAGTTGTATTCGGAGATGAGAGAATTTTTTCCGGAAAATGCAGTGGAATATTTTGTTTCTTATTACGATTACTATCAACCTGAAGCATACGTTCCATCTCGAGATTTATTTATTGAAAAGGATTCAAGCATAAATGAGCATATTGAACAAATGCGACTCTCTGCTACTAAGAATCTAATACAGAGGAAAGATGTGATTATCGTCGCCACGGTATCAGCAATTTATGGGATTGGAGATCCAAAAGAGTATTCAGAAATGATGCTTTTTTTGAAGGAAAATTTAATTATCAGCCAGAGTGAGATTGTCTCTCAACTAATAAGTATGCAATATGAGAGAGGCGACACTGATTTTAAGCGCGGCAGTTTCAGACGTCGTGGTGATATTATTGATATTTACCCAGCTGAAAACTCAGAAACTGCTCTACGTATTTTCATGTTTGATGATACTGTGGAAAGGATGGAAATCTTTGATCCGTTAGTTGGAACCATTAAACAGAGAGTGGGGCGATATTCCATCTTTCCCTCTAGTCATTATGTCACTTCACGAAATATTATATTGAGGGCTTGTGAAACTATTAAACAGGAATTAAAACAAAGGATTAATTTTTTTCATCAAGAACATAAGATTGTGGAGGCTCAACGATTAGAGCAACGTACTAAATTTGACTTAGAAATGCTCTATGAAATGGGGTTTTGTAAAGGGATTGAAAACTACTCTCGCCATTTAACAGGAAAACAAGAGGGAGAGCCGCCGCCCACTTTATTAAATTATCTACCTGCTAATGCTTTGTTATTTATAGATGAAAGTCATGTTACTATACCCCAAATTGGTGGTATGTATAAGGGAGATGCTGCGCGGAAACAAAATTTAGTAGACTATGGATTTCGTCTACCTTCGGCTAGGGATAACCGTCCTTTAACTTTTACGGAGTTTGAGCAGCTGATTCCACAGACTATTTTTGTTTCAGCGACTCCGGCTCAGTATGAAGAAGAGCATGCCTCTAAAATTGTCGAGCAGGTTGTTCGACCAACAGGTCTGATTGATCCAGAGATTTTAATTCGTCCTACCCATTCGCAAGTTGAGGATCTACTAGGTGAGATAAAGCAACGTGTATTACACAACGAGAGGGTGTTGGTCACTACTTTGACTAAGCGAATGGCAGAGCAAATTACCGAATATTACAACGAACTAGGGGTCAAAGTACGTTATTTACACAGTGACATAGACACTATTGAAAGAGTAGAAATTATTCGTGATCTTCGGTTGGGTAAGATAGATGTTTTGGTTGGGATCAATCTATTAAGGGAAGGGCTAGATATACCAGAAGTTTCCTTAGTGGCTATTCTAGACGCTGATAAAGAAGGTTTTTTAAGAAGTCATAGGAGTTTGATTCAAACTATTGGTCGAGCGGCCAGGAACCAAAATGGTATAGCAATTTTGTACGCAGACACCCTCACAGGTTCAATTCAAAAAGCAGTAGAAGAAACTAACCGTCGCCGACAAAAACAAATTAAATACAATGCTGAGAATGGCATCATACCTCAGCCAATCAAGAAAGAGGTCAAAGATATTATCGATGGTGTGTACTATGAAGACAAAGGCCGAACCTTTTCTTCAATGTCTACACCGGTTCATACAGAGGCGGAGGCCATTAAACTGATTGAAAAATTGGAAAAGAAAATGGCAGCCAAAGCTAAAGATCTACAATTTGAAGAAGCAGCTATCTTAAGAGATCAAATTAATTTCCTTAAAAAGAATCTATCGTTATGACAGCAAAAGTTAACAGAAACTATCTTACTCCTGGAGGTTGGCAGGCACTCAAACGAGAGTTATACCATTTAGTACACCACATACGACCTGAATTAGTTGAAGTGGTGAGCTGGGCGGCTAGCAATGGAGATCGCAGTGAGAATGGAGATTACCTATATGGTAAAAAACGGTTACGCGAGACTGATCGGAGGATTCGATACTTAACTAAGCGCTTAGAGATTGCTGAAGTGGTGGATCCAGAATTAAGGCAGCAGGTAGAGCAGATATTTTTTGGCGCTGAAGTAACACTGAGAAGAGAAGGTGCTGTACGCCAAACTGTTTATATCGTCGGCGTGGATGAAATAGACGCGGCGAAAGGCAAAATTTCCTGGCAGTCCCCATTGGCACAGGCGCTTTTAGGTCATTTCCCCGGGGATGAGATAGACCTTAAACTTCCCGATAGAACAGAAACCATCCTCATTGATACAGTGCGCTATATCCCGATAGAATAGAACCATACAAAAAACCCCTCCGAAATAGGAGGGGCTTTCCATGATCTTTTTGACCTCCCTACTCAGAATGGCTTTTAGGATTCAACCATTTTGTGGCTCGCTGCAATCCCTTTCTAGTTGCTTGCCATGGAGTTAACTCTTTACGATCGTACCAACCGCCTTTACTCAAGTAGCTACTTTGCGGAAAATTCAGTTCTAACAAATGACGAGCATCCTGAGCCAGTTGAGTCTGGCCTAACTTTTCCTGGGAAGACATGATCAGTGCCAGGGCTTCTTCTACGTTAGAAGTATTTTTATAGTCATTTAAGACCTGTTGGGCACGATTAGAGGCAGCGATATAAGCGCCCATACGGTAATAATACCGAGCAACAGCTAACTCATGTGCGCCTAATGCCTCTATCAGACTATTCATTTTTTGAGTAGCGTCGGCAAAATACTGGCTATTAGGATATTTTTCTACCAGTTCAGAATAGGCCTTTAGGGCTTGTTTAGCCGAATCAGGGTCGCGCTCAGACCAATCCTGCTCAGATAGCTTATCTAAGAAAGATTCATTCCTCTGATTAAACTCAACCATCCCTTTGAGATATAGCACGTAGTCCATCCGCGGATGTTTGGGATAAAGCTTTTGAAATTCGTTAATCGTCTCTAGTGCTTTTTCTTTTTCTTCATATTTATAATATGCATAGGCCTTGTCCAGCAGAGCTTGCTCTGCAAATTTACCGTAGGGAAACCGTCCCAATAGAATGTCATAAAGCTTAATAGACCTAACATAGTTTTTACCGGTTAACTCATTATTCGCTTCCGTGTATAATCGTTCCACCGGCCAACCACTCGTAATCTGGGCGTCTCGGTCGACCTTCTCAGTGGCGCAAGAAGCCAGAAGCGTCGCGAATGCCATGCTTAGCAATAGTTTTTTCATGAATAAATTATCCTTACAAAGTCAGGACTACCAGACGTCCATTGATCCATTGAATAGCAGAAAGACCATTAGTTTAACTGTGCCTAACGAGTTTGGCGGCAAAAGACTAGACTCCACCCTAGCCAACTTGCTACCACAGTACTCCCGTTCACAACTCAGCCAATGGATCAAAACAGGCGCCGTCACAGTTGATGATGGCGTTAGTATAGCAAAACATAAATTGATAGGGGGAGAAAAAGTCAAAATTTTTTGTGAGCCGGATCCACAAATTTCTGCATTTCAGCCTGAACCATTAGCGTTAGATATCCTTTTTGAAGATGATGCAGTGTTAGTGTTAAATAAGCCAGCAGGAGTAGTTGTACACCCTGCTGCCGGTAATTGGTCTGGTACCTTACTGAATGGACTTTTGCATCATGAACCTAGGTTGTTACAAGTTCCCAGGGCTGGAATAGTGCACCGGCTAGATAAGGACACCAGCGGACTTATGGTAGTAGCTAAGTCTTTAATTGCACAAAATAATTTAGTAAAACAGCTTCAGGAAAGGAAAGTAAGAAGAATTTATCGTTCTATTGTTAATGGTCTTGTTGAATCCGATCGAATGATTGAGACCTTAATTGGGCGAGATCCCTATCGACGTACCCGAATGGCGGTAGTTCCTTTCGGTGGAAAGGAAGCTATCACACACGTGAAGCTTTTACAGCATTTTTTGCATCACAGCTATGTCGAGTGCCGCTTAGAAACAGGTCGTACTCATCAAATTCGTGTGCATATGCGCGAGCTAGGACACCCTATTGTGGGTGACCCTGTTTACGGTAATTTTAGTTTGCCTGCTAGTAAAGAAATAAAAGCACAGATAATGGCATTGAAAAGACAAGCCTTACATGCTTACCGACTAAGTTTTTTCCACCCAATTAGTCAAGAAGTACTTGAGTTTGAAGCTCCTCTACCAATAGAAATGAAAAATTTGTTACAAAGATTAGAGGTAGAACTTCAGTTATTTCAGCTCGATAACTGAAAATATACCTAAAGCAAAAGATTAAAGACACTTAATTAGCTGAAATTGCCGTACAGATTCCATTGAGAGCAGAGAAACTGATAAAGCCGATTGCCACGCTGTTCTAGTATTTGCGGTTCACTAAGTAATTTTTTAAGTCACTTTTTAGTGATAGGAATAAAAAATTCTTTAAAAAAAACAAGCTGGGATTCTAATTACTGTTTTAATTCGAAGTGCGGATTACGCATAATCGGGTGCACTGCGTACTGATACTTCACTCTATCAACTTGTTACTCGACTTATCCGACTTATCTAAGATAGGTTGGGTTAGAGCGGATTAGTCGATGCCCTAGAAGACTACTTTACTGCATTTGTGCTGTCCTAATGCTTTTTAGGAGAGGTACAGACATAAAGAAACGACACAAGGCTCAAACCCTGTGTCGTTTTAAAGGTTAGCTTTGTTTGGTAAGGGCACACGCCTCCCACCTCAAAAGCAAAGCACTATTGTTTATCTGGAGCGCTTGTCATGGACTTAGGTAGATACTTGGGTAGTACGGTAGTAGCTTTCGCATCTACGCTATAAGATCCACTATTCAGCATCTTAAGGACAAGATTCTTGCCGTTAATGGATTTGTGAACACTACCTGTTGCCCCACTAGCGTCTTTGCCCTTACCATACTCGAGAGTCACTACACAGCCATTGGGCTTAGTAGGATCTTCGTAATCAGCATCTTTTCCAAGATCTTCTTCTGAAAGGACTAACTTAACGTAGCGGCCAACAACCGTATTAGGAGGTTGTCCTTCCTCACCACTCTTGGCATTTGGATCCAAACAATTACCATTTTGTAGATTGGTCATCACATCCACCTTCGCGGCATCAGCCAAATTAATACCCTCCGCCACTTGAGTTCTTGCGATGTAGTCTTGGTATCTGGGAATAACCATAGCAGCCATGATACCAATGACTGCCAAAACGATCATCAACTCAATAAGCGTAAAACCCTTTTGCAGTGTCTTCATATTTAAAACCTCCTTTAAACAGTCAACATGTCTTGCAAGGTTTCCACACTCCAGGCGAATTCAGACCAGATATCTCTTAAGTACGCTCACAAGGCGGAGAAGCCCTGCAAGCCCCCCTTCAATATAGGCAACCACCCATACAGGGACATACTAACATAGGACTCGCTCTATATCTCAATGATTTATTAAAAAATTTTTTAGCAAGCGTTAAATGAAAAGAAATTAAAGCTAGATCGCGTTATTTATAGGAATTTATGTATTTTGCCTATGGGTGGGAGAGTCATTTTGTTGTATTTTTACTACATCTTCATGCCAAACTGCTTCTTGTTTTTGGCGAAAGGGTTAAGAGACCCTTTAAGCAGATAAGAAAGTGTCGATGTGTTTTCCGCTAAACCTGTAGAGGCAGTGGGCTTGCTATAACTCAATCGTACATAAGGAGTTAACAGAATTACAAGGATACTTTTATCCAAGTGAATCTAGGCGTTTTGGGTATATTAGTCGTATCCTAGCTAAACTTTTGGCTCAAGTAGAGGTAGAAAGTATTCTCTCAGGGAGCTATAGAGCCTATGAAGCGGCGAAGAAAGTATTTCTGACTAGAGTTATGTGTACGCCAAACCATGTACAGTCTTTAGCTTGAAGGTCGTAGTGGCTTTACAAAACAAGGGAGCACAACTACAATCGCGCAATCAGCATTGAGCACACGAAAGGGCTCTAAATGTTAACCGGCAGTATTGTAGCGTTGGTTACGCCCATGAGGGAAGGTGATGCCGAGATTGATTATGAAGCTTTGGCTCATTTGATAGAGTGGCACATAGAGGAGGGAACGGATGCAATTGTGGTTGCAGGTACGACAGGGGAGTCAGCAGCTCTAAGTTTTACCGAACACCATCAACTAGTGAGTTCGGCAGTTGAACTGGCTCGAGGGAGAATTCCCATTATCGCTGGGACAGGTTCCAATAACACTAGAGAAGCTATCCGTCTCACTGAAGATGCGAAAAGAGTTGGAGCTGACTATGCATTATCAGTCGTGCCTTACTATAATAAACCTTCGCAAGAAGGTATGTACCGCCATTTCAAATCCATTGCCGATGCGGTGGATTTGCCCCTGATTCTGTACAATGTTCCTGGACGTACAGTGGTGGATTTACAGAATGATACCGTTCTAAAGCTGGCCGAGCATCCGAATATCGTAGGGCTTAAAGATGCCACAGGCTGTTTGGCACGTGCTGGTGAGTTGTTCAGAAGAGTCCCCTCAGATTTCTTGTTATACTCGGGGGATGATCCTAGTTCTTTAGCTTATATGTTGCTGGGGGGGCACGGTGTAGTTAGTGTTTGTGCTAACTTAGTACCTAAACTATTTAGGCAAATGTGCCATGCGGCACTTGAAAAAAATTGTTTATTAGCTCGGGATTTTGATGAGAAGTTACAACTGATCTATCCTCTCCTATTTTGTGAGCCTTCCCCAGCTCCTGTAAAGTGGGCATTGTATCGGATGCACCATTGTCATTACAGAGCACGCCTACCAGTAGTAGATCTGTCCTTTGAAGCTCGAGGTCTTGTTGAAAAGATGCTACAATCGCTCCAGCTGATATAGGAAACTTTTGTTTTTAGGGATTTTACTTATGCATTTCTTGTCTAAAAAGCACCTCGTACAAAGTGGTGTGTTGGTCGCTTTACTGTTAGCTGCAACTGCTTGTTCTAGTACTAAAGAGAAAGTTTTGGATTATAAAACGCCTGGAGTGAAGAGTGTGTCAGATCGTCTAATCATTCCGCCTGATATTACTGAGATTTCCTCAGAGAATAAATACCAATTGCCTGGAGGCGCTATTAGGGCATCTGAGTACAATCGACAAAAAAGTTCTGGTGTAGAAGAAGGGGCAACATTATCTCGGGTAAAAGGTGTACATATCGAAAGAGCTGGCCAGCAGAGATGGCTTGTTGTTGAGGGGCAAGGTCCTGAGGAATTATGGAAGAGCTTACATGTCTTTTGGCAGAACATGGGGTTTGTCATTGCTAAAGAGGATCAGCGTACGGGCTTTATGGAAACTCAGTGGGCTGAAAACAGGGCCCAAATCCCAGGGGATCCGATCCGGGATTTTTTTGCTCGCATTGGGTTAGACTCAATTTATTCTTCTGGTGTGAGGGATAAGTTTTTAATCCGGATTGAGCCTGGTGAAGCAAATTCTTATCTGGTAACTTTTACTAACCAGAAAAGAGAGGAAGTCTTGGTAGGCCAAAATAAAGAGACCAGTAAATGGGTTACACGCCCTAGTGATCCTAATTTAGAAGCGCAATTTTTAGCCCAATACATGCTGGCCTTAGGTTATGATAAACAAGCTGTGGTCAAGGAATTGAGTAATACAAATAACGAAAATTTATTAGCTACCCTTAAGGGTGACCAGTTACTCTTGAAGGGTGATCACGCTAGGAATAAGTACCGCTTAAAACTAGCACTAGATAGAGTTGGTTTGACTGTTCTAGAAGCGGTTCCAACTTCTGATACTTTAATTGTATCGCCTGCTCCAGAGGACAATAAGCCGAGAAAAAATGGTTTTTTAGATAAAATTTTCGGCGTTAAAAGGAAGCCCACTGGGGTGACTAACGAAGCTCGAGAGAAAATTTATGTGACAATAAGTCCTGCTGCTGGTGGAGATATAGTGCAGTTATACACAAGAGATCACGTGCGCTATCCCGATGCCGAAAAAGTACTTAAGAAACTTTATATGGAGCTCAGATAGAGGAGATTGGCCTGAAGTACTTGTGGGGGTGAGGAGTGCCTGCTGCCTTGTGGGTTGGCTGGTTTCTTTCTGGGCGCGATCTCTTGTAAATTTGAAAGTAGTGATTTTTCCTGAGAGCGCGAGATAACATAGCTCAGAATTGTGCCTAGATGGCATGATTCTATGCTTCTTTTTGAGTCCTGTTGTAGTACAGAATTATGTTCTTTGATCCTTTAAAGATTGTTCTAGCCAGCCATAATAAAGGTAAAATAGGGGAATTTAGGCTGCTATTTTCTCCTTATCCCGTTGAAATTGTCCCCCAAGATGAGTTTGGTATTGCTTGTGTAGAAGAGCCCTTTTCTAGCTTCTTGGAGAATGCTCTACATAAGGCGCGCCACGCTAGTCGCTTAAGTGGAGAGCCTGCAATAGCTGATGATTCTGGGATTTGCGCAAAGGCATTAGGCAATTTGCCTGGGGTATTATCCGCACGTTTTGCAGGAGAATCCAGGTCAGCTAAGGACAATAATCAGGCTTTGAATCAACTACTAGCCAATGAATCAGATAAGAGCGTATTTTATTATTGTTGTCTAGTATTCATTACTAGTCCGCAAGATCCCACACCATTAATCGCTGAGGGTAGGTGGGAAGGGCAGTGGATAACTGATCCACGCGGCACAGAGGGTTTTGGATATGATCCTCATTTTTATTTAGTAGAACATGGAAAAACAGTAGCCCAGTTAACTACGAAAGAGAAAAATTGTCAGAGCCATCGTGCCAAAGCCATGAGAAGCTTGATAGAAAAACTTGGTTTTTCTAGCAGTTGATGTAGGTGACTCGGAGGGTAGTTTTTGCAGACATGTATTAGTTTGCGGTGGCTTCCACCGCTGAGCCTGTATTTGCACTATCCCTGGTGCTTGCAGAAGTGCCCCTATTGTGACTTCAATTCTCATGCTTTACCTGCTAACCACCAGGTCAACGAGGATCTGCAGTATTTAGAGTGTTTGCTATTGGATTTACAACAACAGTTAAGTTTGATAGAAAATCGTTGTGTTCAGAGTATTTTCTTTGGTGGGGGTACACCAAGCTTAGTTTCTCCAAAGGCCTTACAGATTTTTTTCAATCGTTTGCAAAAACTTATCGAGTTAGCACCAGCGGTTGAAATTACCATGGAGGTTAATCCAGGTACTGTAACTGAAGATAAGCTGAAAGGTTACCGAGAGGCAGGTGTTAACCGACTTTCCATAGGTGTGCAAAGTCTTCAGGATATTCAACTTCAGGCTATTGGAAGAATACACAATCATCGGGAAGCCCTCCAGGCCATTGAATGGGCTCAAAGTATCTTTCCTGTAGTCAATGTGGATTTTATGTATGGTTTACCACAACAAACTTCAAAATCTGCTCGGCAGGATTTAGAACGTATAATCCAAACAGGAGTGGTCCATATATCTGCCTATGAATTAACTTTAGAGCCACACACCTGGTTTTTTCATCATCCTCCTCAATTACCCACTGAAAAAAAACTGGAAAGTATCGAGCAGGAAGTGAGGCAGACTCTCCAGGCTGGAGGTTACCATCGCTATGAGATATCTGCTTTCGCCAAAAATGATTATTTTTGCCAACATAATCTCAATTACTGGCAATTTGGTGATTACTTAGGAGTAGGTGCAGGGGCCCATGGAAAAATAACTCTTCCTCATCAAATTGTTAGAACACAGAGAGTAAAAAGCCCTCAAGCTTATCTAAGAGCAATAAAGGGACAAAAAATCCCAGCCACTTTTCTTGAGGAAGTAAGCGTACAAGCTTTGCCAACCGAATTTATGCTCAATGCTCTGCGCTTATTAGAGGGCTTCCCTTTATCTTTGTATGAAGAACGAACTGGTCTAAGTATTCAAAACTTACAAACCCCCCTGACAGAGGCTATAGAAAAACGACTGATAACGGTTGACAACGGCCATCTAAAACCTACTCCTAAAGGAATTAAGTTTCTTAACTTTTTATTGGAATTATTTTTCACCTAAAAATTTTAAAAGATAGATAAATAAAGTTGTGAGAAAGAGGACTACGTATCAATTTGATTTTTAAAGCTTAGATGTTTTTCTAGTTAGCTTGTGAGGTGGGCTTTGTTGTATCAGGGTTGCACTAGGAGGCTAGGCGCGTAGCCAGGAATAAGTTTTTAGTGATATGATCACGGACCGATAATTCTCATCTGAAAGGTGCATCTTGAAATTAATTCTGAGGTGTGGTCTGGTTTTCATGTTTTCTTGTAGTTTAATTTCCTGTGATTGGAAGAAAGATCCTTTGCTGCAAGGCACGCGAGAGCAACCCTATGCTCCTAAAAGCAAGGATACACTGGTCTTGAGTAATTCAGCTGAGCCGGATACCTTGGATCCACAAAAGGTCACTGGTTTGCATGAGATTCAAATCTTAGATGATTTGTTTGAAGGCTTAGCTAGTGTCAACAGTGATGGCCATCTGGTTCCCGGAGTGGCAGAAAGCTGGGAAAACCAAGGAAGTAAAAGATGGATTTTTCACCTGAGATCTTCAGCTAAGTGGTCTAATGGAGATCCTGTTACTGCAAAAGATTTTGTCTATGCTTGGAAGCGTTTAGTTAATCCACATACAGCTTCACTTTATGCTAGTTATGCGGTGGATATGCATATCTTGAATGCTAAGGCAATCGTTGAAGGCCAGAAAGACGTCAATCAATTGGGTGTAAAAGCTTTAGATGATAAAACTTTGGAAGTGACCTTAGAAGCTCCATTGCCCTACCTTCCAGCCATGCTAACGCACCCCTCTGTTTTTCCCTTACATGAGAGTTCCATCAAAAGTCATGGTGATAAATGGACTCAAGCTGGAAACCTAGTCAGCAACGGACCATACAAACTGGAATCTTGGCTGGTTAATAATCGAGTGACTGCCGTCAAAAATAACTACTACTGGGATGCTCCACACGTCAAGATTAAAAAAGTAGCTTATCTCCCGATTACGCAGCCCACAGCGGATGCTGTTGCTTTTATGTCTGGTAATTCAGATATTACTTATAATGCGTTACCACCGGAAATCTATCCTAAGTTGAAGCGGTTATATCCCAATGAACTTAGACTTGGAACGCAGTTATGTACCTCCTATTATGAGATGAACCATGGGCGTCGTCCCTTTAATGATCAGCGGGTAAGATTGGCACTTAATCTGTTAATTAATAGAAAAAATATTACCGATAACATTTTGAAGCAGGGTCAAAAGCCTACTTATACTATTACCCCTGCATTTACTAACAATTTTGCCTATATGGAACCTGAATGGGTTAAATGGTCCATGGCTAAACGAGTACAAAAAGCTAAAGAATTACTCAATGCGGCTGGTTTTAATGAGCAACACCCCCTACGTTTTGAATTATTGTACGTTAATAGAGATATTAATAAGACTGTTTCCCTGGCTTTAGCCTCAGAGTGGAAGCGCTACGTAAACTTTATTCAAGTGACTATGGCCAATAAGGAATGGAAGGGTTATCTCCAGGCGCGAAATGCAGGAAATTTTGATGTAGTAAAAAGAAATTGGTGCGGGGATTATAACGAGCCTTCTTCCTTTTTGAATGTTTACCGGAGTAACAGCTCTTTCACGCACATAAACTATCATAATCCTCAGTATGATGCGTGTTTAGATAAGACATTAAATCCTAGTTTGAGTGATGAAGAAAGAAAAGGCCTGTATATGAAGTGTGAGAAGGTGTTGATGGATGATGCGGCACTACTAATTTTACATACTGTTGTGGCGCCAAGGTTAGTCAAGAGTTACGTTAAGGGATATAAGACAGATGATCCACAGAATTTCGTGCATGTTAAAGACTTGGAATTATTGCAGCAGGCCCCCTGAGATGAGGGGTAATGGCCTATCAAGAGGTGTGATCATTGGATCATTGGCTTTATTTTTGCTCCAAAGCTGTGATTGGGAGGTGGGTAATTCTGCCTATCGAGAGGTATCCTATGCCCCTGCTGGTAAACAGGCCATTGTAATCAATATAGGTTTAGAGCCTGAGTCTTTAGACCCACAAATGACTAATGGTGTATCAGAGATTTCAGTATTAAAGACGTTATTTGAAGGTCTGGTCCAGACCGACACTAATGGTACAGTAATTCCGGGAGTGGCCCAAAGTTGGGAGCAAAAAGATTATGAGGTATGGACTTTCCACTTGCGAAAAGACGCTCGGTGGTCGGATGGGGCTCCTGTGACAGCGCACGATTTTGTATATTCTTGGAGACGTTTGATCTCACCCAAGACGGCTTCTCCCGTGACAAGTGCTTTGACAGATGTTGCGGTAACCAATGCGAAGGAGATAGTGGCAGGGAAAAAAGCAGTAGAGGAACTAGGAATCAAGGCATTAGATGATTATACGCTTGAGGTTACTTTAGAAAAACCAGTTCCTTTTTTCTTAGCAACTTTGGATTCTCCTGCTTTATACGCTTTGCCGCATGATGCAATTGAACGCTATGGAAATCATTGGACCCAGCCGGAGTATATGAATAATAACGGTCCGTACCGACTAAGAGCTTGGCATGTAAATAATGGTATTGAAGTAGTACGTAATCCTTTCTATTGGGATAACAAAAACACTCGAAACGAAAAATTAATTTTTTTACCGATCGTTTCAAAGATGGGGGATGTAATTAACTACATGTCAGGGAATGAGGATATTAGCTACATGACTCTTCCTTCGGAAATTTTTCTGAAGCTTAAAAAGCATTATCCTAATGAGCTACATGTGGGACCTTTTGCCTGCGTAGATTTTTATGATATGAACTTGAAAAAACCTCCTTTCAATGATCGCCGGGTGCGCTTGGCATTGTCAATGACTATGCCAAGAAGGATTATTGTTGACAGTGTGTTAGCTCAAGGACAGGAAGTGGATTATACGGCAACCCCTTATTTTATTAACCATTTTCAAAGGTTGCAGCCTGAGTGGGCAAAGTGGACTTCACAAAAAAAAGATAGAGAGGCTAAGCGATTGCTTAAAGAGGCAGGTTATAGCAAGTCAAACCCATTGAAATTTGAGCTGTTATACAATACATCGGAACAGCATAGGAGTGTTGCTATTACAGCCATAACACAGTGGGCTAAGCGTTTGGGCGTGGTGCGAGTGACTCTAAATAATATGGAATGGAAAACTTACTTAGATGCCATGCGCTTAGGGAATTTTACTATGATCCGGAGAGGTAACTGTACTTCCTATAATGAGCCTTCAGTGTTCTTATTGGCTAACTTATCTGATAGTCCTGATAATTATGATGGCTACCATAATCCCAAGTACGATGCTGTTATCCATAGTGTGTTTGACAAAGATATTGATGAAGCCACTTTGACAAGTCGGTATGTTGAAGCCGAGAAAATTTTATTGGAAGATGCACCTATTATCCCGATTTATTCCTATGTGCAAACGCGGTTAGTAAAGAAATATGTGAAAGGTTTTCGCATGGGACTTTTCGATAACCTTAAATTGAACCACCTTTGGTTAGATTATGGAACTTCTACCACTCACTGAAGAAGGGTCAGAGTAATTGAAAGAGTAGGCTATGTTTAGATTGGTAATACATCGAATATTTCAGGCTGTTCCAACGCTATTGATTTTGATCACTTTATCTTTTTTTGTAATGCGTCTGGCCCCTGGCAGCCCCTTCACAACAGAGAAGGGCTATCCACCAGAGGTAATGCATAACATCGAGGCTAAGTACCATTTAGATAAACCTTTAGTGACCCAGTTCGTTTACTATCTAAAAGCATTAGCACATGGAGATTTAGGCCCCTCTTTTAAGTATAAGGATTATTCTGTTAATGATCTTCTGGCTTATGCTTTACCAGTATCCATGCAGTTGGGACTAGTGGCCTTTGTATTAGCTTTGTTTTTTGGCTTACTGCTGGGGATATTGGCTGCTCTTAACCATAACCGTTGGTTGGATTATGGTCTTATGGGATTTGCTCTGGTGGGATCAGTTATCCCTAGTTTTGTTAAGGCGCCCATTTTAATATTGATTTTTGCTGTACTTTTACACTGGGTTCCTTCTAGCGGCTGGGAGAGTGGAAATATAGCCTATATGGTGTTGCCAGTGATAGTACTTGCGTTGCCCTACCTTGCTGCCATTGCTAAAATCACCAGAGGTTCTTTGTTGGAAGTGATGCATAGTCCCTTTATACGCACTGCCCGTGCTAAGGGTTTGCCCCTGAAAGTGATTATTGGCCGGCATGCGATTAAACCCATGCTTATTCCGGTAGTTTCTTATCTTGGTCCAGCCTTCGTTGGGATTTTAACAGGCTCGGTGATTGTGGAACAGGTTTTCGTTATTCCTGGGGTAGGGCAGCTGTTTGTCAATGGGGCCTTGAATCGAGATTATGGTTTGGTTATTAGCCTGACAGTGCTAATCGGTTTCTTAACAGTTACTTTCAATATGATAGTAGATATTTTAATTGGTCTTTTGGATCCAAGAGTTAAGTATTGAGATAGGGGACAAACATGTTAATTAGCAAAAAAGACCAAAATGCCCTGAAAAAAGCTCTAACCAATAAGGAGCGAGGTTTATGGAAAGATGCATGGAGGAGATTCAAGCAGAATAAAGCAGCGATGGTTAGTGTTGTTTTATTAGTTCTGATAGTGTTGTTTTCGGTGGTGGTACCAATTTTTGCCCCGCATTCTTATGCTGATACGCACTGGGACCACGTATTAGGTGCTCCTAGTTTCCACTCTGGCTATTGGATGGGGAGCGATGTACTTGGTAGAGATTTATTAACACGAACAGCGATTGCGGGGCGGGTGTCTCTAACAGTGGGTATTTTAGGTGCGTTGATGGCCGTTGGGGTAGGAACTTTGTATGGTGCAATTTCAGGTTTTTTAGGTGGAGTAATAGACGCAGTTTTAATGCGGATTTTAGATATGTTAAATGCTTTTCCGCTAATGTTTTTTGTTATTTTATTAGTAGCAGTGTTTGGTAGACGAATTGAATTTATTTTTGTTGCCATTGGTTTATTTTCTTGGGTAGATGTGGCGCGTATTGTGAGGGGACAGACCTTGGGTCTCAAGCAAAAGGAATTCATAGAAGCCGCCAGAGTCAATGGGCTTACTTCAGCCCAGATTATTCGTAAGCATATCATTCCCAACGTGCTGGGTATCGTTGTAGTTTATACGGC
This sequence comes from Neisseriaceae bacterium, assembly GCA_043842855.1. Classification (GTDB taxonomy): domain Bacteria; phylum Pseudomonadota; class Gammaproteobacteria; order Burkholderiales; family Neisseriaceae; genus QFNR01. The sequence continues at coordinate 206,831 of JBBPJF010000003.1, read as the reverse complement.
TCTGCTAGTTCCTTCTATGATTTTATTAGAATCTTTTTTAAGCTTTTTGGGGTTAGGGGTCCAAGAACCTATGACTAGCTGGGGAGCTCTTTTGCAGGAGGGTGCACAGAATATGCAGGTTGCCCTTTGGGAGTTGGTATTCCCCAGTTTATTTTTAATGGTAACCTTGTTTAGTTTTAATTTTATTGGGGATGGGCTCAGGGATGCGCTTGATCCTAAAATGAAGTGAATGTCGAGATGAGTCTTTTATCAGTTAAAGAGTTAAGTATTTCATTTGTTAATCCAGAGGGGACCGTGGATGCCGTAAAGCACTTGAGTTTTAATGTGGAAGCGGGCCGCACACTAGGTATAGTGGGGGAATCTGGTTCAGGCAAGACACAAACAGGTTTTGCAATAATGGGATTGTTAGAACGGAATGCAAAAAGGAGTGGCGAAGTTTGTTTTGATGGACAGGATATTCTCCATTGGTCTGAAAAGAAAATGAACCGACTACGTAGTCGTCGGATTGCCATGATTTTTCAGGATCCGATGATAGCATTAAATCCTTACCTCACCATTGGTCGACAGTTAACAGAGGTATTGGTTTTTCATCAGAAATTAGGCCAACGAGAAGCTTGGGTTCGATCAGTAGCTATGTTGGATGCGGTAAAAATTACTCAAGCGAAGCAAAGAATGCAGCAATACCCACATGAAATTTCAGGCGGTATGAGACAACGGGTGATGATTGCGATGGCTTTATTGTGTCGGCCGCAGTTGTTAATTGCAGATGAGCCTACTACTGCATTAGATGTTACTGTACAGGCACAGCTAATTACCTTGTTAAAAGAAATTAAACAAGAGTTTAAGATGACCATGATATTTATTAGTCATGACCTAGGGGTAGTGGCGAGCCTGTGTGATGAGATATTAGTCATGCGATTAGGTGAATGTGTAGAGTATGGCAGCCGGGATGAGGTTTTTTTACGGCCACAGCATCCGTATACTCAGAATTTATTAGATGCTATTCCGCGTCTACCTGAGCGAATTTATGAAGAGAAGGGAAGGATACGTGACTGAAGCACTATTGGAAGTGAGGGACCTGAGTGTTACCTTTTCTCTGCCACAACAAGGAAGCATTTTTTCTTTTAAGAAAGAAAAGCTCAAGGCCGTGGATCAAGTTAGCTTTGAAATGGTTGAGGGCGAAGTGCTTGGGGTGGTAGGCGAATCGGGTTCTGGTAAGTCAACTTTGGCAAGGGCTATCATTGGGCTCAATCGCCCCAGTTCTGGAGAAATTCGTTTAGACCGACACATTATTAACCAGTTAAGAAGGAAAGAGCTACGCCGAGCACGTCGGGATATGAGAATGATTTTTCAGGATCCCTTAGCTTCCTTAGATCCAAGGATGACCGTTGGTAATATTGTAGCAGAGCCCTTACAAGTCTATGCACCTGAGCTAACCCATAGAGAAAAACTAAAATTAGTAGCAGCAATGCTAGAAAGGGTAGGACTATCAACGGTAATGATGAACCGTTACCCCCACGAATTTTCAGGAGGTCAGTGTCAGCGTATTGGCATTGCTCGGGCTTTGGTAGTGCAGCCTAAGCTTTTAATTTGTGACGAACCGACTACAGCTTTGGATATGACCATACAGGCTCAAATTATTCAACTACTGCGAGAAATTAACCGCGAATATCGTATGGCTATATTATTGGTCACACATGATTTTCGGACAGTAGCTGGTTTGTGTGATCGGGTATTGGTAATGAAGCAAGGGAGAAAAGTGGAAGAAGCATTTACACAGCTATTATTTGAACACCCGAAGGCAGATTATACTAAGCAGCTTTTAGCTGCAATTCCTCATTTACCTGATCGAAGCAGTTTTTTGGATACTAAACATGGATTTGCCCTTTGAACAGAAGATTTTGTCGGCTGCACGGGCCGTGGATTCACTCGCTCTAGCGCCTAGGCCGTTGGTATTTACAAATGGTTGCTTTGACATTCTACATCGTGGGCATGTGACCTATCTAGCTCAGGCAAAGGCCCTGGGAGCGACTTTGGTAGTTGCATTAAATAGTGATGATTCGGTTAGGCGTCTAGGCAAGGGAGAAGATCGCCCCCTTAATCCATTGGAAAACCGTTTGGCTGTAGTGGCTGCTCTACAGAGTGTAGATGCAGTTACTTGGTTTGAAGAGGATACACCCATTGGTTTAATTGAATGTTTAAAGCCGGAAGTTTTGGTCAAAGGAGGTGATTGGTCGACGGAGAATATTGTGGGGGCAAAAGAGACCTTGCAGAGGGGGGGGCGAGTCTATTCTATACCGTTTATCCATTATACCTCAACCACCCAGTTGTTACAGCGAGTAAGATCATTGGTTTAACAATAAACAATAGAAGCTGAGCTAGGAGGGGGATATCACCATGACTACCAAACCTATCAGTGTCAGTGTAGTGGGAGGATCGGGTTACACGGGTGTGGAATTGCTTAGGCTGTTGGCGCAACATCCTAAAGTAGAGGTAGTTAATGTCATTAGTCGGCAGGAGAGAGGGCGTCTGGTTACAGAAGTCTTTCCTCATTTGCGCGGAAAATATGAACTGGTTTTTTCTGATCCAGATGAAGAGATCCTAAAAAGTGGGGTGGTATTTTTCGCTACTCCTCATATGGTAGCGATGAAACAAGCCGATAACTGGTTGCAGCAAGGTGTGCGTGTGATTGATTTATCGGCTGACTTCCGTTTCCGAGATATAGAGCTTTGGGAGCGGTGGTACGGAGTGAAACATGCATCACCTCAGTTGGCAAGATCTGCTGTCTATGGCTTTCCGGAACTGAACAGTAATTTAATTAAGGAAGCCGCCTTGGTAGCTGTGCCAGGATGTTATGTCACTGCCGTTACTTTGGCTTTACTTCCAGTATTGGAACATGGACTTTTAAAAGCCCAAGAAGTAATTATCGCTGATTGTAAATCTGGAGTTTCTGGTGCTGGAAGAAGTGTCAATAGAAATAGTTTATTGGCAGAAATGGCTGAAAATTTTAAGGCTTATGGTTTGCAAGGGCACCGCCACTTGCCCGAGATACAACAGAATATTGCCTTGTTTGATCCAGCATTGGCTAAGCAATTTGTTTTTGTGCCACATTTGCTTCCCATGGTGCGTGGGCTGCAGGCAACTGTATACCTGAGTTTGGAAAATAGTGCAATTGATTTGCAAACGGTGTATGAAGATTTTTATCATGCCTCTGCGTTTGTTGAAATTTTATCCCCAGGGGAAGTACCGGAAACAAAAAATGTACGTGGTTCAAATCGTTGCCAGATTGCCATACAAAGATTAGGGGTTGAATCACGTTATGTGGTAATCGCCGTAATTGATAACCTGATGAAGGGAGCAGCTGGACAGGCGATACAGAATTTGAATTTAATGTTTGGGTGGGAGGAGAGCTGTGGGTTGGGTACAATTCCAGTAGTGCCCTAGCAGTTCGTTTTTATCATTTGTTGGTTTTTTTCCGAAGATATGGCGATTGGGCCAAGTGCTCTTATAACGGAGAATTTTATGTGGGATTGGCCGCTTACTTTTTACATAGATCTCACCAGCTTAATCCTGCACTTCAAGTTTAATTGCTTTCACTAAGCGGACTGCTCCGTTTCAGCGAGCTTGTGAGCTCCATGATGTCCTTCTTCTTAATAAAATTGCCGATGCATAGTCTAAATCTGGCATAAGCTGTTTAATAAATGGAAGCGGAGCAGGGGTGGCGAGTATCAACGGTTCAAGCCTGACAGAAGGAAAATATTAGCGTACTCAGTGGAAAGGAGCTTAATAAGGCCCTAATCTTCATGATATCAGCCTGTGATAAAGGAGAGACTGGTAAGTCTACCTGTTCGTTATCTGCCATTTGTATCAGTAGAAAACCACCCGGTCAAGTTAGCAACTTAGAATCAAGCATGAAGAGGATAGCTCAGTTTATTGATACTCACAAGAGGATGTTTTAACATGGGTTAGTTTCAAAAAATTGGTGTATCAAATAAACGTGGAGTACAAAGTTTAGATGTATAAGTTTTATTTAGATTTCGCCAGTGAGTTTAGAATAGCACCATACAACTGCAAACATAACTAGGGACCAAAGGAAAACAGAGACGATTGAAACGGCGCTGGGTATATAAATACCGTAGAAGAAATTAAAGGGGCGCAGTGCGGTTTCGTAGATGGGGCCAGGTCTTCCGTCCGGATATATTTTCCAGATAGCTTCCGGTGGGATGTTATAGACTTCTCGAGCACGCAGAATATGGGTTTCTACACTTTTCCAAATACCTTCAAAAAAACTTGGAGGAGAAAAACACCAAGTTAGTTTAACCCTCACATAAAAATCATACAAAGGGCTACGAAGTCTCTTGGCTGTCAGCCATTCAATCTCTTGATTCAAAAGTTCTTCATAGCGGATAGTATAGATAAGCATGTTAGGTTCATCAAAATTAATTACGCTTAGTGCAGCTACACGTTGGTAAAACTCGAATTTCAAGTCTTCTAAATCATAGTAAGCCAAGTGGGCAAGGCTAGAGTCAAAATAGTTTGTAGAAATAGGCGCATGAAGAGGAACTGTATTGAGTATTTCTCTAATTTTTATAAATTCTACCTTTTGTGGTGGAGTAGGGGATATCTCATCCCAGTCGAGGTTGTCGGAGCCCATAGCTTAAGTTTTATATTTTATATTTGAATTGTTTTAAGATAAGTCGTACTCAATCAGAGAAGCTTTCATATTAATGTTCAGCGGCAGAGTATACGCTCCCTGCTTCAGATAGATGGTTTTATGCTTGAAGCAATAGCTTGACTTTTTTGCTCTAAGGTCGGGCTCTTTCCTCGCGTCGATGATGGAGTATCATACCCAGTCACTACCAATCCTAACATTAAGACAAGTATTAGGATACAAAAGATTTGGTAGATTAAGAGAGATAAAGGGATAGTAGGTGCTCTAAGAGGAGCCTTCAGTTGATGAAAGCGCTCTAACTCATGGTCCTGGATGTGACGTTCTTTCTGCAATTGTAGTATTTTTGCTTCCAGTGGCTTCCAGTAATTTTTTTCTAGTTGGTAGAGATAAGCGTAATATTGGGCGTGACGTTTACGCCAACGATGATAGAAGTAATATTCTAATTTTCCGCTGCCGACAAAGAATGTAAGTTCAAACCACTCTTTTCCCGGCCATGGGATAGTATGCCAAGGTGAATAAGTTTCGCATATATAATCGATCTCTCCTCGTAAAATATCAGCAAACTCAAAAGCATAATAAAGAATTTTTTGGCTTGAACTAAAGGCAAGGAAGAAAGGTAAAAGGCGTTCGTAGTATTCAAATTTAAGCTCATTTACAGAATAGTAAAGCAAGGGCTCAATTTTCTCTTCTTGTTCAATAAGAGCAGGTAACATAAAAAGAGGGTAAAGAGAATGTCTAAGTTTATCGATACCGACAGGAGGATAGTTTCGCATGGGTTAGGTTTAAGAAATCGGTGTGTCCATAAGCAGGCAAGGGAGCGATTGTATAATTTGCATTTAGGCTTTGCCAGTGAGTTTAGAATAGCACCATATAACCATATAGGTAATTAAGAACAAAAGAAAAATAAATGCAATTGTAGTTACCCGCGGTAAGCGGTAATACTTATCGTATAGAAAAGCAAAGGGGCGTAGTGCTGCTTCATAGATGGGTCCAGGCCTTCCTTCAGGATATATTTTCCAGATTTTTTCTGATGAGATTTTATAGATTTCTCGCGCATTAAGAATATGGGTTTCTACACTTTTCCAAATATCCTCAAAAAAACTCGGAGGAGAAAAATACCAAGTTAGTGTAACCCTCACATAAAAATCGTACAAAGGGCTACGAAGTCTCCTAGCTGTCATCCATTCAATCTCTTGATTCAAAAGCTCTCCGTAGCGGATAGTATAGATAACCATACGCTCATCAAAATCGGCCCTATTCAGTGCAGCTACACGCTGGTACAGTTCGAATTTCAAGTCTTCTAAGTCGTAGTAAGCTAAGTGGGCAAGGCTAGATTCAAAATAGTTTGTAGGAAGAGGTGCATGAAGGGGGACTGCATAGAGTATTTCTCTAATCTTTGAAAATTCTATTTTTTGTGGTGCTTCAGGGGGTATTTCACCCCAATAGAGGTCTTCCGAAAACATTCCCAACCCTCCGACGGTGCGAGTGTATAGTATTTTCCGTTTTTTGCCAACTTTCCTTTCGTTTTTCATCACGCTCAGTGGGTATGAGGGCCTCCCTATTTTGAGTTTGCTGACCACCTTGTTCGTTCTGTGGAACTCCGAATATAACATCACCTACTTTTTTGCCAAGAGCGGCTCCACCTGCAGACCCTAGTGTCCAACCAGTCATGGCTCCCGCTATGGTCCCGAAACCCGGCTCCACCATTGTACCAACAAAACTCCCCACTGCCATACCTATGGAGGCGCCTGCTCTTCCCATCGCATAGGTCAGTACTCCTCTAGCAACAACTTGAATTCTATCTTTAGCATTATAAGCATCATAAGCAGTTTTAGCTATTTCGCCTAGACCGACAGCGGCTCCAAGATAACCCGTTAGTTTAGCAGCCTGGTCGAAAGTACGATTAAAGGTCATTGCTTTCACTGCAATGACCTCATCACTATAGTGTTTTATTTCACTCAAAATTTTATAGCTCAATCCCTCCTCTTTTTTATACTCTGATAGTTTTTTGGTAAGGTTAGGGAGTTTATTTCTTGCACGTTGTAGTTGATTATTTCGTTTCTCAACAGCCTGTATAGCCTTTTGGTGTGGAGAAAGAGTGGGATCATTTATAATTGCTGACACGCTTTTTTTAACTGGTCTATGGTAAGCAAACCCTCTTACAAGGGCTGACTGTACCGCTATTCGAGACGCTTCAATTCCAGCACCCTGGGCTATCGCTTCTGCAAGGTCTGTGAAATTTCCTTGAAAGAATGCATCAGGATGTAGGCCCATTGCAGTTAAATTTCCAGCAATTTCCTCTCTGGCCTCACCCAATAGTCCAGTAATCTGCGAGGCAGGATTAGTCAAGTTTGATTCTATATTTTCAGCTTGATTGAGTGAGTTAGGTGATTCTGCCACTAGGTGGTCAATAGGTAGAGCTGCAGCTGGACCTATAGCATTATTTAGTTGGGTTGCAAGAGCAATATTCGTCACCATTGGAGCGCCTATTGGGCCCACTAGTCCAACGGCAAGCTGTGAAGCTAGATCAGTCAAATTCGGTGCTGTAAGTGCAGGTTTTTCAGTATCCTGTTTAGAGAAGGCATGCAGCACTGGTGCCATCGGACCTTCTAATGCTAATTCTAGAGGTGATGTTTCCCTTATTGCATTCATAATGCCTAAAGCTAGATTACTTAAGTCCGGTGCTGTAAACGAAGGTGCTTTTTCCGCCTCCTGTTTAGAGAAAGCATGCACCACTGGCGCCATCGGACCTTCTAGCGCTAATTCCAGAGGTGAGGTTTCCTTTATTGCATTCATGATACCTAAAGCTAGATTACTTAAGTCGGGCGCCGTAAACGAAGGTGCTTTTTCAGCCTCCTGTTTAGAGAAGGCGTGCACCACTGGCGCCATCGGACCTTCTAGTGCTAGTTCTGCAGGAGACGTGTCTATTATTGCATTAGCGGCCTGTGAGACTAGATCACTAAAGAACGAGTTTGAGGATGTATTATCTACTTTAGATGCAAAGGCACCTGTATCTAATGCAAAACCCATCTGATTCAGTGCTGGAACAGCCGGAGTTAATCCTAAGAGCCCAACAGCAGCCTGCGAAACTGGGTCGGGTACATTCTCTTTTGTCCCGTCGCTACCAGTCTTATCGTTACTACTTTGTCCACCACTGCTACTTTCAGTGCTGCTACTTTTTCCATCACTGCTACTTTCGGTGCTACTGCTTTTCCCACCACTGCTGCTTTTCGCGCTACTGCTACTTTCGGCGCTACTGCTTTTTCCGCCGCTGCTTTTTCCGCCGCTGCTTTTTCCACCACTGCTTTTCCCACCACTGCTGCTTTTCGCGCTACTGCTACTTTCGGCGCTACTGCTTTTTCCGCCGCTGCTGCTTCCGCTACTGCTTTTTCCGCTGCTGCTTTTTCCACTACTGCTTTTTCCACTACTGCTTTTTCCACTACTGCTTTTTCCACTACTGCTTTTCCCACCACTGCTTTTCCCACCACTGCTGCTTTTCGCGCTGCTGCTACTTCCGCTGCTGCTGCTTCCGCTACTGCTTTTTCCGCTACTGCTTTTTCCGCTACTGCTTTTTCCGCTGCTGCTTTTTCCGCTGCTGCTTTTTCCACTACTGCTTTTCCCACCACTGCTGCTTTTCGCGCTGCTGCTACTTCCGCTGCTGCTGCTTCCGCTACTGCTTTTTCCGCTACTGCTTTTTCCGCTGCTGCTTTTTCCGCTGCTGCTTTTCCCGCTGCTGCTTTTCCCGCTACTGTTGCTTCCGCCGCTGCTCTGTCCACCGCTACTACTGCTTCCGCCACCGCTCTGTCCACCACTGCTACTGCTTCCGCCGCTGCCTTGTCCACCACTGCTGCTTCCGCCACTGCTGCTTCCGCCACTGTTGCTTCCGCCGCCGCTTTGTCCGCCGCTGCTGCTTTTCCCGCTGCTACTGCTTCCGCCGTTGCCTTGTCCACCACTGCTGCTTCCGCCACTGTTACTTCCGCCGTTGCCTTGTCCACCACTGCTGCTTCCGCCGCCGCTTTGTCCACCACTGCTGCTTCCGCCACCGCTCTGTCCGCCACTGCTGCTTCCGCCGCCGCTTTGTCCACCGCTACTACTGCTTCCGCCACTGCTCTGTCCGCCACTGCTACTGCTTCCGCCGCCGCTTTGTCCGCCACTGCTGCTTCCGCCACCGCTCTGTCCACCACTGCTGCTGCTTCCGCCGCCGCTTTGTCCACCACTGCTACTGCTTCCGCCACTGCTCTGTCCACCGCTACTGCTTCCGCCACTGCTTTGTCCGCCACTGCTGCTTCCGCCACCGCTCTGTCCACCACTGCCACCAGCGTCCGAAGACGACGCATGGAGAGGGAAATTAAGGAGGGCAGCAACCAATACTAGCAAAGCAGTTCGTGAATTGACTTTCATACAGGTTCTCTTAGAAAATATTTAAAGGGTCCCCACCAGCACCCACAGGGTTTCAGACGCGTGTTTAGTTGATGGAGAGTTAAAAATTATTTAGGGGATACTATTACTGCTCCTACCTACGAAAAAAGATAGGGGCGATGACTGTATGAATGTGTCAGGATGAGACTGACGGTGTACTCTATGAATTAAGACTTGCATACGCTTACCACTTCCATACAGGACCTCTGTGGCTGCGGATTCTATCAGGTATTATTCCTAGTATCCAACAGTTCCGTTGGCGGATCAGGAAAAATTTTTTTATTCTTGTTTAAGCACGATAGGTAAGTTTTTGAACTATATAGTTTAGTAAAGTCAGTTAAAGTTTAAATGGAATCAAGGGATCAAAGCAAAACTTTAACTCTAGTCATAATCCATGATGTAGGTAGATTCGAGTCTTGCTGTAGTGCCTGTATAGCGACCCCAAGCGATAACTGTGATGCGGTAAGTGATGGACTTGGTATCGGTGGCAATACCTAAAAATTCCACTACGTAGCAAGGTGGGCGAACTGATTGAGTAGGCAATTGTTCAGGCTCAATGGTAACTGCATTCCCGCAGTGCGAGCCATGTAAATTAAAAACATTCTTTCTTTCTGATACCGGAGGTAGGGGGGGGATGTCAACCGTAGCACCGTTTTCGATACTCAGAAAAGCGGGCGCGCAAAAACCCTTGTGTATTCCCTTTCCTGAGCAATCAGTAGTGAAATATTGTGGCCACACTTTACCATCGAAGGTGCGTAGTAGGGGGCCCTTTTCTAACAATTGGCTGAAAATAATACCCTGTGCTTCAATAGAATAGCTACCTACAGGAGGAAAAATGTCCCCATTGGGGTCTGCAAATTGTTGTGCAATTTCTTGTGCTGCTAGTTTAGAAGCTCTTTCAGCGATGTCCAGGGCATATCGGTGATCAACCTCATGTACACTATTTTTCAGAGAAGTACTAGTTGTCAAATAAGTGGCCACCGTGAGAAGGGAAATTAGTGTAAGGATAGCTAAAACTACAATCAGGATATAACCTCTTTGTGTGGTGTCGGCCCGGAATGATCGAATAGAGTCCATCTGTGTTCTTTCTTACTTTAAGAGAAATTGCTTGACTAAAGATAGGCAGTAGATTCTAGCACTATTGAACTAGAGTCTAATGATCTAATTCCTCACAAGCTTCAATTTAAATTACAGCTTGGTTCAAAAAAACTTGTGTATAACTTTCGCATGATTTTTTCCTCAGTTTTAACAGGCACAATTTTCGTAGCGAGATGACACTAAAGAGGAACTGAAGAGTGAGCTAACCACTACTGAATTATCCATTTTTTGTTTCAGAGTAATACAGGTAGTAAGTATCAGTCATACAGAAGTTTTATCATGTACTACTTGAAATTACTTACTTCCTACTAAAGGGAGATCAGCTATTGCGCTATTTGGGCTACTAACTTTGGTGACAGATTTTTACTGACAAGCTAAGTTGAATGAAACTTCACGAGCGGCAAAGGAAACTAACCATCGACCACTGCTAGCTCCCTACTTACTTAGAAAAATAGAAGGGCCTGTGGCCTATTTGTCTTAATTTTCAGAGTACCTAAATTCTACTTTCTTCTCTCTGCGTACTTTCTTTAAAATTTGTGTGCGAGCGATTATTGTCTGTATAATCGCGCTCATATTTTGGACCAGCATTGATTTAGTTTTGCCTTTTAGAGGATGGATACTATGTTTATTTTTCACCCCTTTCGCTATGGAATTGCTAGCAAAAAGGAATTTTGGGTTACGAGCCTTTGGCTCCTACTTTTTACTGAATTGGTAGCTTTTTTTATGGGCCCATTTTGCAATGAATTTATGAAAGCCTTTGCTGCTGAGGGAGACATAGGGCCTCGGGCAGCAAGTTTTTTTATGCTTGTACTAGTAATATTACTGGCATTAGCCTATTTATATGTCCTTCAAGTTTCTATCCGAGTCAAGCGTTTGCATGATGCGGGTTACTCAGGCTGGTGGGTTATACTCGTCCAAGTCGTTATTTATGTTCTGCAAACGTTGCTAGGAAAGACCTTTATCCACCAAGATCAGGTGGTGGTTTCAGCTCTGAGTTTATCTACAATTTTGTTAAGTGGTCTGATCCTTTTGGGTGTTAATTTAATTGCTATAGTTGTACTCGGGTTTCTTCCTACAAAAACAACTAATAACCCCTATAGAGATAAGGCTCTGCGTCGGAGCAAGAGTGAATTTAAAGAACTAAAACTTTAAGTCTGGGGTCTGCGATTAGGGTTGTGCAGACACTGGGCTTTAAGAGGCTGTTATTAGGAAAGGGGGTTGTCTTCACTTCACCAAGGCGTTTTTTGCTCTACAGCCTTCAAGCTGGAATGAAGTGGCACTTATATTTTTCAACCTCCACAGGACTATGATGGGTATCATCATCCTCCTATTTTAGACAAGCATTGATTTGGTTTTGCCTTTATAAAGGATAGATATTATGTTTATTTTTCACCCCTTTCGCTATGGAGTTGCTGGTAAAAAGGAATTTTGGATTACAAGTGTTGGACTTTTAGTCTGTAATGAATTGGTAGCTTTTATTATAGGGTTTCTCAACGCATTCATAAGAAACCTTGCTGTTCGCTTGAACGTAGATTTGGGGACTGTTACAAGTGTTGTCATGCCAATACTAGCACTTTTAGTAGCAGTATATCTGCTTATACTACAAGTTTCTATTCGGGTAAGACGTTTACACGATGCGGGTTACTCAGGGTGGTGGGTTATACTTGTCCAAGCGTGTATTTATGTTTTGCAGGCAGTATTTACGTATGCTTTTGTCTATCAGAGTCAAAGTCACGCTACATTTTTAGGTGTGAATTCAGCCTATTGGTTAAATGATATGATTGTTTTCGGCCTCCATTTAGTAGCCGTAACCATACTCGGGCTTTTTCCCACGAAATTAACTAATAACCCCTATCGAGACAAGGCCCTACGTCGGAACGAGAGTGAAGTTTAAAAAACAGAACTTTAAGCTTGGTTCTAGTTAGTGAGGTGCAGATATTGGGCTTTAAGAGGCTACTGTTAGAGAAGGTAGATGGCTTCACTTTAGCAATGCTTTTTTGCTCTAAAGCCTAAGCAAGAGAGACTGTTATCTACATAATCGCGATTGTGTTTTGGGCAAGCATTAATTCGATTTTGCCTTTCAAAGGATAGTACTATGTTTATTTTTCACCCCTTTCGCTATGGAATTGCTAGTAAAAAGGAATTTTGGATTACAGCTCTTGGGCTTTTACTTTTTGTTGTGCTATCAGTTTGCTTTTTAGCCTTTTTTGTTGAGGCCCCCATAAGAAACTTGGCTATTCGCGCAGGCATGGGATCGGATGCAGCGAACATTATTGGGTCGATACCAATGGTGTTAATATCATCATACGCAATGATTCTCCGAGTTTCTATAGAGGTAAGACGTTTACACGATGCGGGTTATTCAGGATGGTGGGTTGTGCTCTTACACGTTTTTTTAGTTGCTCTTCAGGTGGTGCTTGCACATAGCTTGCATCATAGTCAGGAACATATGATTCCCTTGTCTGGCTTTGCGATACTTGGCGTTCTGCCTACAAAATTAACTAATAACCCCTATCGAGAAAGGGCCCTGAGTCGAAGCAAGGATGAATTTAAAGCACTAAAAGTTTAAGCTCTCGGTCTGAAGTTGAGAACCTATTATTTTTTAGAGGAACTTACTATTAAGGCGGAGAAACCATGATGAATCTACAGGTTAGCTTATGGCAACAGAGCGGATCTGAGGTAACTTTGATTTGGGTTAGGTAATTGGACCGGGTTTTCCTATAGGTATAGAATTAGGTTGCTAGGGGCAGAGCTAGTAAGTCACTTTTCCAACTTAACTCTCACTTATCTCAACTGAAGTTATAGAATTAAAAGTGTGCTAAGCAACTAAAGAAAGGACTTTTCTTTAAAGTAGTCCATGATTTTCTGCAATAAGCATAAGTTTGAGCGTTGTTCTTGCTACGCTGAAGCGCTTCCATTAACTGTTAAGGGCTTAACCAGTTAAAGTATTGGATGTTTAGGTACGCATGATATATTTATTGTATTAGTGCTTATTTTAAATGGTTGGCTCAGGCTCAACATCTTACTGCAAGATAGGGATTTTAGCTCGCAACCGAGTTGGAAATTATGTTGATTTCTTCAAATTTAGTTCTAAAAAGTGTTGAGGAGAGGTGCATGTTGGTTCGTTCTCCTTGCGCGCTCGGTTTGGCTTTGGGGTATGAGGCTATAAGAGGAATCCTTAGTTGCTCATGGCTACCCAATCAAGGTTGCTTACTTGGGTGGTGCTGATCTCTATCTAAGCAAGCCACCTGTAAAGCTTTAACAGGTGTACTTCTTCAATTTTTGCTGATTGGCAGTTTTGCCGCATTTCCCTCCTAAATTCAATTAGAAATATTTTTTAAACAGTCCATTTTAGTTTAAACTTATGGGTTTTCGTTTGAATCCTACTTAAGGAAAAATAACTGCTAACATGAATATAGACTGTTTACTTTCAGACGTATTCCAACAAGCTTTCAATAAAGCGGGTTTGGTGAATGAGCCGGTTGTTTTGCAACCCGCTAGAAATCCTCAATTTGGAGATTATCAGGTAAATGGTATTATGGCTGCTGCTAAAAAAAGGCGTGAGCCGCCGCATAATTTAGCACAACGCGTGATTGCTTATGTGCAGGCAAACCACTTGATTGATAATATTCAGGTCGCTGGCCCCGGGTTTATTAATTTACGCATAAAAGGGAAATTTTTAAATCAATGGGTTAATCGGGCATTGAGGAGTGATCGTTTGGAGGTTTCACCCAATTTAAAGCAAGAAACTGTTGTACTAGACTATTCCTCTCCTAATCTAGCAAAGGAAATGCACGTTGGACATTTGCGCTCTACTATTATCGGAGATAGTCTAAATCGGATTTATCAGTTTATGGGCGCAAAAGTTATTGCTCAAAATCACGTGGGAGATTGGGGAACGCAGTTTGGCATGTTAGTAGCATTCCTAATGAAAGAAGAGCAAAAAAACGAGCAACCCATGGCGCTCGCAGACCTAGAAGGTTTTTATCGACAAGCAAAACAACAATTTGACACAGATGAATTCTTTGCAACTAAAGCTAGAGAAGCTGTGGTGCAATTACAGCATTATGATCCAGTAATCTTAACCTATTGGCAACGTTTCATTTCAATTTCTCTTAAGCACGTACAAGCAATATATGAGCGCTTGGGAGTACTTCTCCAACCGGCAGATATAAAGGGTGAATCTGAATACAACGAGGAGCTACCAGAAATAGTAGCTTCTCTGCTTGAAAAAGGCATCGCTGTCGAAGAGGAAGGAACCAAATTAGTTTACCTCACTGAATATAAAGATGAAGAGGGTAAACCAGCAGTTTTTATTATTCAGAAAAAAGATGGTGGCTATCTGTATTCGACTACTGACCTGGCATGTCTACGCGATAATCTAAAGCGCTTACAAGCCACTCGACTGATTTACGTAGTTGATTCCAGGCAGAGTTTATACTTTAAGGCATTGTTTAGTGTCGCAAAACAGGCTGGATGGTTACCTGAAAGTGTCCATGCTGAACACGTAGCATTCGGCACCATGAAGGGTTCAGATGGCAAACCTTTTAAAACTAGACAGGGGGATACTATTAAATTAGAAACGCTTCTAGATGAAGCAGTACTTCGAGCTGAACGGTTGGTTACTGAAAAAAACCCTCACTTAGATAATTCTCAAAAACAACAAATTGCGAAAGTAGTTGGTTTAGGTGCAGTGAAATATGCAGATCTTTCCAAAAATAGATTAAGTGACTACTTATTTCAGTGGGATCATATGCTTTCTCTAGAGGGAAACACAGCTCCCTATTTGCAATACGCTTACGCTAGAATCAATAGTTTATTGAAGAAGGCTGAGGTCTCTAACAAAGCCTGGATAGTAGAATATGAGTATACAGAAGAGCTAGAAAAGCGCTTAGCCGTCTTGTTATTGCAGCTGGAAGGAGTACTAGTACAGGTAACAGAAACTAACAATCCTCATTATCTGGCTAATTATCTTTACCAGCTAACGACTGTATTCAGTCGTTTTTATGAGGTTTGTGAAGTATTGAAAGCAGATACTAATACAAAGTTGGCTCGTTTGGGACTAGCAGCGTTAACAGGTGCTACTCTACAAAGAGGCTTGAGCTTATTAGGTATTGATGTAGTAGAACGTTTATAAAGGGGAAAACAGTGTTGTACTTAGTAGATCGCTCCGCAGTTATCTTGAAGCCTTCGGCAGCTTTTTTAACCTGGCTGAATCAAAATCTTGCAGAGGATGGTCTAGGGCGTGAGCTAACGCTAGAACAGATTAGAGTTAACTGTCGTACTCTTTTAGTACCTCAGCAAGCAACGCCTGAAGAAATTATGACTTACGTTGGGGAGCGGTACCTACCACTATTTGAGTTAGAAGTAGGCAGCTGGTTTGAGGACAGAGAGCGTTGGCCTAGCAGTATGGATCTTGCTGATTTTTGGGAATTTTTTGATATAGAAATCTTAGATGAAGTGCTAGATCTAGTAGATGCCACAATAACTAATCACTCTCTAGAGGATAACTAGCAGGGAAGGCTTTAAGGGTGTACTTGAAAATCCAATTTAAAGCTTCGCTTATCCATACGCTGTTGATTACTGGATTGCATTTAGTGACCTTCGGGGCGGTAGTAGCTTTTTATGAAGGCGGGACAGCTATGCTCCTGCTTTTCTTGATAGGATTAAGCTACGCATATGCATTAGTCAATTATCAGCGAAATTATGTAGATAAAATTGAAATTAAACCCAACGGTGAGGTGCACCTGTTCCTTTCCAAGGTAGGGCCTCCTCAATGCGTGCAGTTAGAGCAAGTATTATTCAAAAGTAATTACTGGATGGTGTTAAAGTGGCGTAGCCCTGCTGGTTTAAAGACACAGACTGTGTTTACGGATATGTGTTCTAGCCAGGAGTATCATCAACTCTTTCTATGGGTAAATTGGTTAGTTCCTCAGACCATTAGAGATAAGGAGCATTGAAATGCAACCAAAAGGGTTGGCGGAGTGGTTGGAACATTGGACTTATACTTCACAAGGGAAAGTTATCGATTTAGGTCTGGAACGCATTGGTCAAGTAGTGAAAAAGATGGGCTGGGAGATCAAGGTACCTATCTTTTTGGTAGGTGGAACTAATGGTAAAGGGTCTACTTGCGCTTTTTTGAGTTCTATCTATCGACAAGCTGGCTACCGCGTTGGGACTTTTTTTAGTCCCCATTTATGGCGTTATAACGAAAGGATTTGCATTGACGGTCAGGCAGTAAGCGATGAAGTCATTATTGCGGCTTTTGAAATGATAGAGTGTAAGCGAGGGAGTATAGAACTTACTTTTTTTGAAGTGAATACTTTAGCAGCAATGCTAATTTTTTTAGCACAGCATGTAGAAGTGATTATTTTAGAAGTAGGGATGGGAGGACGACTCGATGCAGTAAATGTATTTGAACCAGATGTTTCTATCGTGACAAACGTTCACCTAGACCATCAAGAATACCTTGGTGATACTCGTGAGGAGATAGGTTATGAAAAGGCTGGCATTTTCCGTGCAAAGCAGCCTGCTATTGTAGGAGAAAAGGATCCTCCACGTAAGCTTCTAGAGCATATCGCTACTATTGGAGCGGTCGAATATCGACTTGGGATAGGTTATAGCTATAAAGTTTTAGGAGAGCAATGGTCTTTCTACTTTCATCCCATCCATGAAGGTGGTCACATAGCCCATCAATGGCATGCTTTACCACTTCCTATCCTCAGAGGTAGCTATCAATTGGCTAATGCGGCAGTTGCATTATGTGCGCTGAGTTGTTTATATCAGCGACTGCCAGTAGATTTAGGAGCGATTAAAAAGGGGCTCATTAATGTAGTACATCCAGGTCGTTTTCAAATTCTGCCCAATCGTCCTATGGTAGTATTAGACGTGGGCCATAATCCGCATGCAATTTCAGAGCTAAAAAAAAATTTAGCTTTTTTACCTTTTGCGCCTAAAAAAATAGCTGTATTTAGTATGCTTGCCGATAAGGATATTAGAGGTGTAGTTAGACTGCTAAAAAATGAATTTCAGCTATGGTGTATAGCAACATTAAATACTGAACGGGCTTTGCCCTGTGCTAGAATACGTGAAATCTTGATATCTGAAGGTATTACATCAGTCGAGAGTTTTGCTTCAATCAAAGATGCCTACCATTACGCCAAGGGGATAGTGTCTCCCGAAGATCAGATCGTAGTGTTTGGCTCGTTTTTTACGGTCTCAGAGATAATGGATGCTTAGCACCATGAGGAAGGGGATAAGATGGTCTCGAACGAGGAAGTGTATGCGGCACTTAAACGAAAGAATCGTATCCGTTTGATAGTTGCCTTGCTGGCTGCATTAATGATTATGTTGATTTCCTATCACATACTCCGAGATATGAAGGAGGCCCCAGCGCCAGCCGTTACTGAAGCAGAAGCTTTGTCCCATGCAGAACTAGAGAATGAGAATTTTTTAGGTACATCTTCGCCAGCACAAATATTTTCTAGCCAGCAGATTTTTGAAGAAGCTGTTCGAGCCGCAGAAGTTAGCTCTGGCGAAATTGTTCAGCCAGTACCAGGGAGTCACACTATTGTTGAACCACCTTTTATGGCACAGGATACAGTTACCAGTGATCGGTTTTCCAGCCCCCTGAAAACTGGGGCTCCAAAAACTAAATTGAAGAAAATTGCTCAGAATACTTCCTCTGCAAAACCATTAGCAGGAAATTTTTCTCATCCTAGACTTGTGCCCAAAGTGGATAACCCTGTTTCTCAGATCACACAAGAGACTTCAGGCTCTATACCAGTTCCAGGTAAGATGACCGAAGGAGGGCAGCCTGCTGTGGCTTCAGCAGGAGTCAAGAAGGTTAAACAAACAAATCCAGTATCGCCAAAGGGTAGCCAAACCTTGGTTAAAGACAACAATAGGGAGGGACTAGTGGAAAATTATCCTCCCCCGGTAATAACTTCCTATAGCCCAAAGCTCAGCAAAACTCCTTCTAAAAATATTTCTAAAGCTTCTACTGCTCGTCCTCAAACTAAAGAAAAGACCATGCTAGTAGGTTCTCAGGCTCAGAAGCCTAAAGAAGTATTGCTTACTTTACAGGTAACTGCTTTAAGCGACCCAATTCAGGCAGAAATCTTGAAAAATAAACTTCGCCAGGCTGGTTTTCCGAGTCGAGTGGAAAATATTAAGCGAGGAGACATGGCGCTTTATCGAGTAAGAATAGGGGTTTATAAAGATGCAAAGCAGGCCGATCAACTACGCACCAAGCTTGAAGCAGCAGGCTACACAGCTAATATAACAGTACAATGAATGTCATCGATGGCGTTCTGATCGCCTTATTAGTTTTTTTCGGACTACTTTCGTTGGTTCGTGGGGCAGTCTTTGAGATAGTCTCTGTGCTTAAGTGGGTTCTTTCTTGGGTAAGTGCAAGGTTGTTATATGCACCTGTTTCAGACTTTTTATTAGGCAGCTCCATTGAATCTCCTTGGGTTCGTCATGGAGTGGCTTTCGGCGCTTTTTTTATATTCTTTTATTTTCTTACCCACTTCCTAGGAAAAAATTTAACTAAGATACTTGTTTTTTTCGGGTTAGGGGGACTAAATCGTCTGTTGGGAATACCATTTGGAGTAGCAAAAGCCTTGTTCATCATAATGGGGGTAGTTTTTCTACTAAGTCATACTCCAGCTACACAGACAAAAGTTTGGCAAGAATCAGTTTTATTACCTTATGTAAATAACTTGCTCATTCGAGTGTTGCCTAGGTTGAAACAAAGAACAGAACTAATAAGTCATTGGGAACAGTTTTAGCAGTTTACTCGAGTGCTCATTCTAAGGGGGAAGACGTATGTGTGGTGTATTAGGAATCATGAGTCATGCTGCAGTCAATCAAGAGTTATACGATGGGCTGCAAATGTTACAACATCGAGGGCAAGATGCAGCAGGTATTTTAACTACGGACGGTTCAAGTTTTTATACTCACAAAGGGCCAGGTTTAGTGAGAGATGTTTTTAGAACTCGAGATATGCGCCGTTTGGTAGGACAGTTTGGTATTGCTCATGTGCGTTATCCCACCGCTGGCTGTAAAAACGCAGCGCTTAATGAAGAAGCACAGCCTTTCTATGTGAACTCACCCTTCGGTATTGCACTCGCACATAATGGTAATTTGGTTAATGTGCCCAAATTGCTTCGTGATGTCGTCCATCACGACTTAAGACACATTAATACTACTTCTGATTCGGAATTGCTATTGAATGTTCTAGCTCACGAACTGGAAAGGTTCGTAGTAGGTGGTAGACTTAGTCAAGAGAATTTATTTAAAGCGATCAATTGTGTGCATAATCGTGTACGGGGAGGATACGCGGTCATAGCTATGATTGCAGGTCACGGCATGTTGGCTTTTAGGGATCCCTTTGGTATTCGTCCACTGGTACTCGGTAAGAGAGAAAGCCCTAAAGGTGGAACCGATTATGCGGTCGCTTCTGAATCAGTAGCCTTGGCCCATCTTGATTTTACTCTGGTGAGGGATTTGCAACCTGGAGAGGTAATTTTCATTGATTTTGAAGGAAATTTACATACCTATCCCTGTACAGGGAATGCACTTTTGACTCCTTGCTTATTTGAGTATGTCTATTTTTCGCGTCCTGATTCAGTGGTCAATGGGGTATTGGTCTATCAAGCACGTTTAGATATGGGGATTACGCTAGCTGAAAAGGTAAAGAAGGAAATTCAGGAGCCTATTGATGTAGTGATGCCCGTTCCAGATACTAGTCGACCCATTGCGCTACAACTGGCTCAACATCTTGGTATCCCATACCGAGAAGGATTGATTAAAAATCGTTATATAGGACGTACTTTTATTATGCCCGGGCAAGCGGTTCGTAAGCGTTCAATCAAACATAAATTAAGTACTGTAGAAATAGAGTTTAGAAATAAAAGTGTGCTGCTGGTGGATGATTCAATTGTGCGAGGAAATACTAGCTGTGAGATTGTTCAAATGGCAAGATTGGCTGGAGCTAAGCGTGTCTTAATGGCTTCTGCAGCTCCAGAAGTCAGATACCCAAATATTTATGGAATTGACATGCCTTCTAAGGAAGAACTTATTGCTAATGGACGTACTGTAAAAGAAATTGCTGAGGCCATAGGAGTAGATGGTTTATTTTTTCAAGATTTACAGGAACTCATTAAAGTAATAAGGCGTTTAAATCCTAATATTAAAGACTTAGATACTTCCTGTTTTGATGGAAGATATATTACTGACAAAGAAATAGGACTAGAAAAAACAGGCTGCTTTTAGCCAGCAGTAGTGGATTTTTTATTTCATAAAAAAACCGCTGGAAATGATTAGAGCCCGCTACCGAGCGCTGCTAAGAAGGAAATAGGTTAGGTGCTAGGAGCCAAACCTACTAAAGCGACGATAGTTCAGCGCAAGGAAGTATAAAATTTCTGCGGTTAAGCCCCAAATTAAATAATTCTGGTAACGAATGTGTACGGTTGGAACTGGGATTTTACAGGCAGGTAAGTGGTGTCGATATGACCGATCATTTAACAACAACTTGCAAGATGGCATTAGCAGGTGGCTTACTTCCTTGGAGTTTAAGCTAGTTTCCTGTGGAGTTTCACGGATCAGGGCTAAGGTCGGAGTTACCCAGTAACCCGTTGGAGTTCTAAGTGCCTGTAAAGTACCATAAGATTGGATGTTCTCTCTTTTTATGCCAATTTCTTCCACTGTTTCTCTAATAGCAGTTTCACTTATACAAGCATCTGTAGTTTCTTGTTTCCCACCAGGAAAGCAGATTTGATTTGAATGACGCCGTAAGTGAGAAGTACGTTGTGTAAGAATAAAGCGGTAGAGTTGGTGTAGAGAGTCGTAGTAGAAGCCCACTAACACGCCTGCTTTGACGGAAGGCTGCCAAGCAAGCAGGCGATTTCTTACTAAATAGCGTTTGCTAGGATGAGCAGCCACAACAAATTGAAAAAATTCTAATAGTTCGCTCTCATTTTTAAAGGTAGAGGACATGGGTAAAGTTTCTATAAGCAGTTTTACGTAAAAATATCCCACAATTATTAATAACAAAATTCTTTTGAGTAGATTAGGAAGTGAGGATTGAGAGGAAGGAGCCCACATTTCCTAGGATTTTTTTAAAGCTTGTCTTAAACCTTTTCTAGTAAGGACTGTAGTTCTCTTGCTTTGTACATTTCTGACATAATATCAGCACCGCCTATAAATTTCCCGTTGACATAAAGCTGAGGTAGAGTGGGCCAGTCGGCATATTGTTTCACAGCTTCCCTTATTAATTCATCCTCCAGTACATTGACTGCTAGAAAATCGCGACAACCACAAGCATACAAAATTTCTACAGCACGTGAAGAAAAACCACATTGGGGAAATTGCTGAGTTCCTTTCATAAAAAGAACAATAGGATTATTAGTAATAATTTGTTTAATTTTTTCTTGCATAATTCAGCCTGTTAGTGATGTAAATAAATAAACTTAATACAAAAGCCAAGTTTTCCATTGTACCTCATATTTATCAAGTGCTTGAGAGTTCTGAAAAAGATACTATAGAAACAAGACAATTAAAGAGTTTTTAAGTGGCTTAATGAAGTATTTTAGATGCCTTTCAGATCAAGCAAATCTTCTTTGGGACTAATGTATTGGGTAGATGTCAGCAAGCAAGCTTTTACCATTGAAGTATTAAGCTCAATATTTATGCTAGCTAAACCAAAGCTAAAGAGAAGAGGAAACAGGAGCTAACTAATTCATCTATAAAGGTGCATCGACGGTAACAGATAGATTTTGTTCAGAAGCAGGGGGATCGTTTAAGACCAGTAACTTTTATTTTTAGCCCTCTTATAAACAAGATTAGGCGTATAACGAAATAAGCGCATGAGGACTCAAGTGGGCAATTTGTGGAATACAGTATGAAGATTAAGTCATCGTATTTTACAGTACTTTCCCTGAAGGCGTAGTCATTGGTTATATAGGGATTACATGCTTCAGAAGAAAGAGTTTATTAATTAAATACCTGAGTACTTAAAATGGCTTTCTAGGTAAAACACCTATCGGATATTCACTTTCATGGAATTATAGTTTCTGGTAAGGTAGTCCCTCAGCAAAGAATATATGTAGTTAGTCTGTGTATTTCTGTTCTCGTGAGATTATTAGAGCTTGGAGGACAATTCATAAGTTACAAGAAGCAGAGAAATGGTTCCCTGGTTGAATTTCTCCAGGTAGTTTTTATTAATCGGTCAAACCAAGTTATTTTGGTTTAATCAGTAGGTAGGGTCGTTATGCATAATAAAGAAATAGCATGGAATGGTGGGGTACAGCTGGAAGCCCTCGAAGTCTTGTCTCAACCTGGTGGAGTTATCGTATCTCCTACCAAAGTGGGTTATATTATTATGGCCACAGATTTAGCTGGTTTGGAAAGAAAATTTGAAGCTAAACAAAGAAAAAAATCTAAACCTGCGGTGGTATTGTGTAGCTCCTTAGAACAATTCAAAACACTAGCGGCTTATGACAGTAAAATACTTGAGTTGTACGAGATGCATTGGGAGCAGGATGTTCTATTGGGTTGTATTTTACCTTGGAGTACAGAAGGATGGGCTATGTTGGAGCAAGCCGGAACGCAAAGCTTAGTCACGGATGCACGTCAAACTAGTTGCTTTGTCATTAAGTTTGGCACTCCTTCAGAATTAATAGCAGGGTCTTTGTGGCAAAAGGAAAGGAAAATTACCTTTGCTAGTTCTGCCAATCCTTCTGGCGTAGGCAACAGAGGGAAAGTGGCTGGAATTGGGCAGCGGATTGAGCAGTCGGTAGACCTAATTATTTCAGCAGATGAATATGTTAGCTCCATACAACCAGGTAATGATGAGCATAGTCGCTATGAGCAGGGGGTGATGATTTCTTTGGTGGATGACCAGGGCGCTTTAGTGACCAATTCAGAGGTAAATCATCCCAGTCTAATTCGAAAAGGGCTTAGTATGGATAAAATTATGATGAATTTATCCCGCTTGTTTGATCGATGGGATTACCGACATGGTTCCTATTATTAGAATGGATAGTTCTAGTTATATTTAGAATGGTTCAATTCTTATTATTTTCTCGAGTCACTATCACTTTTATATGTTTTTTAAGCTGAGTTTGTTATGCAATTTTCTTAAAGTTGCTATTAGTGAGGCAGAGTGCACGTTGAAATAAAACCCAGTCTTCATTGTAAGCTTCTCAAAGCTTACAATGAAGGCTTAAGCTTTTGATGAACTATAGAGGAGCTTGATTTTTATTATATTGCTTAGCAAGCTCCTTTTAAAAGTACCTAGGGTTAGGCAGCATTTGCTAATTGTAGGTAGCTTGACCCATGGGGGGGCGTCCCTATAGGCTGTTGGCTTGCTAAAATGGATAGGTTCTTTTAAGCCAACTGACGATTATCTTTTCCAAGCTGATAGCCAAAGCGGGGCTCATACGATGGGAGAGATTTTTTCTGAGTTGATTATTTAATAAAGCGAAGGGGGGCCTAAGGTTATCTCTGTTTATCTTTAAAGGTACGATGGGTGGCGCCGGCTTATGAGTATTGATGGTATAGAGTTCTCGAATAAGCTGAGCATAAAGATACCATGAGCAATACTCTTCTCCGGTATAGTGTAGAATGCCTGTAATCTGAGGCTGTTGGATGAGTGCAGCTATGAAAAAAGCCAATTCTTCACAGGAGGTGGGCTGAGTAGATGCTTTTTCTAGGACTCCAATTTCTTCCCCCAGTTCAATTTTTTTCAGAACTTTGGTGACGAAATTTTCGCCCGCTGGACTGTAAAGAGAGGAAGTGCGTAGAATAATAGTATTTTTATGGGTTCTAAGGGCTGCTTCTTCCCCTTTAAGCTTACAATAACCATAATAGTTAATTGGATCAGCTATGTCCTGCTCAGTGTAAAGTTTTGGATACTTACCTGAAAAAACATAATTAGTAGAAATATGTATTAGGCGGATATTTAAGCTGTAGCATAAATAAGCTAAACCTTCGACTGCCTTAGTATTGGTTGTATAACACTGTACTTTACCTTGAGTTTCAGCAAGCTCTACTTGGGTAAAGGCAGCAAGGTTGATAACACAATCAGGCCTTAATTCTTCAAGTATTTCTTTTACTTGTTCTATTTGTGTGATGTCTAATTGTTCTTTCGTTTTTGGAAAAACCGTGTCAGTCTGCTCTAAAATAGGAACCAGAATTTGACCTAGTTGACCTGCTGAGCCCGTAATCAATAGTTTCATTAAGTTAATTTCACCGAAAAATGATAATCAATTTGTCGCCAAGCAAGGGCTTCGGTTTCCAAGATACTTTTCGTTAGTGGGTTAGCTCGCATCCAAGTTTTAGAGAGATGTAATACAATAGCTTTGCTCTTTTTTTTATAAGTAAGAGAGGCATTTTGCGGGAGAGTAAGAGGATTGCGCGACCGACAGAAAATGGTGGCTAATCTAAGTGCTAGCACAGCATACCAAAGCGGTTCTGGAGCGTTCGCTAAAAGTGGCAATCTTTTTAAGTCACCTCGATGTGCTCCAATTAGTCTAGATAAAATTTGTTGTTCAGTACGAGAAAACCCAGGCATGTCAGCATGTTCAAGAATATAGGCAGAATGTTTTTGATAACTAGCATGAGAAATAAATACGCCCACTTCGTGTAGTTGTGCCGCCCAGATTAAAAATTGTTTCCAGTTAGTCAGTTCTTGATCGGGGAGTTTTTTTTGGATAAACGATTGAAAAAAAACTGAGGCAATAGTAGTGACTCTATTCGCCTGCTTAGAATCAACATGGTAGCGATTCTGGAAGGTATTGACAGTTTCATTTCGTAAATCTTGATCTAATTGTCTTCCAATAAATTCATATAACACACCATCACGTAAGCTTGCTTCTGTTGCCTCTATGTATTGGATATTTAGCTCTTCAAAAATGGCTATCATGATAGCCAAGCCTCCAGCAAATACTGAGCTACGACTATTTTTTACTTCCTTGAGTTTCGCTTTTTCAACATTCCCATATTGAACAATTTGATCTTTTAAGTGGATTAGAAAATCATAATTGAACCCTCTGCAATCAGGCTGTTTGACCATAGCTAATGCATGGATGGTTTTGGCTGTCCCAGAGGAAGCGATAGCTAACTGCCACCTAGTTTGGGCAATTTCTTGTCGTAATTCTTGCAAAGTTGAACGAGCCATATGAATAGCTTCTTTAAAGTGCTTTTGCGTAATATTTTCATGTGAAAAGAAAGCTTTACTGTAGCTAACGCAGCCCATTGGGAGGCTTTCTGCTATCTCAGGATAGGAGCCAGCACCTACGATAAATTCCGTAGAACCACCTCCAATATCTACTACTAAAATTTTTTTTTCTTTAGAGCGTAGGGTATGAAGCACCCCCTTATAGATCAACCTTGCTTCTTCATATCCACCAATAATTTCAATAGGAAATTTTAAGGCAGCCTCTGCTTTGGGAAGAAAATCTTCAATATTTTTTGCGACTCTAAAAGTATTAGTAGCTACGATTCTTACTTGATTTTTTTTAAATCCCCGTAGTCGCTCACCAAACCTTTCAAGACACTCTAAAGCACGTTTTTGTGAAACTATATCCAAATTATCATTTTCATCAAGCCCAGCTGCAAAATGAATCATCTCTTTGAGAGAGTCCACTACCTGGTATTGGCCATCTATATTTTTACTAATGCCCAGGCGAAAACTATTGGAGCCTAAATCACCAATTGCAATAAAAGCCATCATGCTTTGACTCGGTACGTAGTTTTAAATGAAATGCTCCCCCATTATAATGTTATAAGCGTAGCTTTTTGAGTACTGATATAAAAATTTATTTTAGAGGAAATTCTGTGGCAACCTTGAGAGCCTTTGCTGATATAAGGCCAGTGTTAGGAAAACGAGTATATATAGATGATAGTAGCATCCTCATTGGTCAGGTCATAATAGCAGAAGATGTTTCGATTTGGCCAGGTGTAGTAATACGGGGAGATGTTAATTTAATAGAAATAGGAGCGCGTACGAATATTCAGGATTTATCAGTTTTGCATGTCAGCTCCCCCAGTGTAGAACAGGAGGAAGGTTATACACTTAAGCTTGGGCAGGATGTCACAATAGGACATCGAGTTACTTTACATGGCTGTACAATTGCAGACCGGGTTTTAATAGGGATTAGTACCACTGTATTGGATGGTGCAGTGATCGAAAGCGATGTAATAGTAGGTGCTGGCTCCTTAGTTCCACCCAGAAAACATTTAGAAAGTGGCTATTTATATTTTGGCGTACCAGTAAGGGCAGTTCGTCAGCTCCAGCCATTAGAGCGACAAACTATCCTGCATTCAGCCAGGCACTATGTAGAACTTAAGAATCAATATTTAGAGGAATGTATCCAGCGAAACGGTAACGAACCTTCAGCTAAAAATCCTAGAGAGACGTGCGACAGCACAAACACTACAAGAAATGGTCAAGCAAAAACTGAAATCCTACCGTGCACTATCGACTAAGTCCCGTTAGAATTCCCACTATGTAGGTCTATTAAATCAATGCCTTCATCCTTAGATGGCATAACGGCCTGGCGAATTTTCTGCTCGATTTCTCTAGCTATTTCTAAGTTTTCCTTTAGCCATAGTCGGGTATTATCTTTTCCTTGACCAATTTTGTTACCCGCATAAGAATACCAGGAGCCTGATTTTTCGATTAGTCCTGTTTTAACCCCAAGGTCGATTAATTCACCTTCCAAGGAAATGCCCTCTCCATAGAGAATATCAAATTCTGCTTGCTTAAAAGGTGGGGCAACCTTGTTTTTAACTACTTTAACACGAGTCTCACTACCTAAAATCTCTTCCCCTTTTTTGATATTACCAATACGGCGAATATCTAAGCGTACCGAAGCGTAAAATTTCAGTGCATTACCCCCGGTAGTAGTCTCTGGATTGCCAAACATCACTCCGATTTTCATACGTATCTGATTGATAAAAATCACTAACGTGTTAGTTTTTTTAATATTTCCAGTTAGCTTTCTTAAGGCTTGGCTCATTAGCCTAGCCTGTAAGCCCATGTGACTATCCCCCATTTCACCTTCGATTTCTGCCTTAGGTACTAGAGCTGCAACTGAATCTACCACGATAACATCCAAACTTCCTGAACGCACTAGCATGTCACATATTTCCAGTGCTTGCTCTCCAGTATCTGGTTGTGATATCAATAGATCGGCGACTTTTACACCCAATTTGCCAGCATAGGCGGGGTCAAAAGCGTTTTCTGCATCGATAAAAGCACACGTACCACCCTGTTTTTGGCACTGTGCGATTATTTCCAGGCAAAGGCTGGTTTTACCTGAAGATTCTGGTCCATAAATCTCTACTATGCGGCCTCGTGGCAGCCCTCCTACACCTAAGGCAAGATCCAATCCCAAAGACCCAGTAGATATTACCTGTAAATTTTCCTCAGTATGAGAACCATCCATTCGCATGATAGAACCTTTACCAAATTGTCTCTCAATTTGAGCAAGGGCCGAGCTTAAAGCTTTACTTTTTTCGTCTAACATACCTATAAGTCTTTCTAAAAAAAGTCAATTTTTCTATTTTTTATTAGTAAAATAAGGTAACCGATAAAAACGACAGACATTACCAAAATAAATTTAAAGTACCAAGTTGCATACCAGGGTAGGGGTGCGCAAGCCCAGCTTAAGCTCTGAGTAGTAACGCTGCCAGGCTTATGCAATTGTGCGTAACCATCTAGAAGTGGTGTCCATGCGGCAATGAATGCACCCAGGAAAACTGGCCAAGTGAGATAGAGAAAAGCATTTTTCCACACAGAATAGAAAAAAATCACCCACACGGCATTGTATAAAAGCAGTTGAATGGATGTACCTATATCCATACCTAAGTATCTAGCTAGAAAATAGGAAGCAAACATCCAAACAATACCTAGAGCAGCTAAGATAATTTCTTCAGGCTTCTTTGTCATAAATACTCCCGCTTAGTAGGCAGAGGACCCGCAACGCATCATAGCATACTTTAACCTATCCCGTATGGGTGGAGAGATCTCTAGCAAGACTACATTCTAAGTCCTCTAAGGCTGTATAAGGTATATCCCACTCCCATATACCTTTATTTGTTCCAGGCTGTAGCCCTCTTAAAAATAAGTATCGGATATGGAAAGCTTTAATTGGATACTTCAAAGTTTGAAAATATCGTTTCATAGCTAGTGCATAAATCAGAGCTTGTAATTGATAGTAATGATGTTGGATTTCACTTAATAAGTGGTTCTTGGCATAATCCGCTGTTGTATTACCAAGAAAGTTAGTTTTGTAATCTATGAGGTAAAGCTCATTATTTTGCAATCCTATCCAGTCAATAAACCCACTCAGATAGGTTTCAGCAATAGTTTTTGAAGGCTTTGTTTCAATGAGAGGAATCGATAGATAGGGCCATTCATGGCGTTGCCACCAATCATTTAAAATAGGCAGAGATAATTCAGAAGTAAGATATAAAGTAAAAGGTAATTCCCGTTTAGAATTTTCTGGTAGAAAATTACGGATGGTTTTAGTCGGAGTAATGAGGGTATTTAAGGTATTTTCTAGTACCTGATGTGTTATTTGCACTAAGAGAGTGGGAGAGTACTGTGGGCCAATCATATATTCATGCAGCTTTTGCTGGATTAATTTATTTTGTTGACTAATACTTTTTTTGAAATTAATTTTTTCTAGTAATTCATGCCAGAAATTACCTGTTAATGGACCTCGAGGAAAAGTGAATATGGTTAGAGCAGGATTTTCTAACTCTTCTATTTTAGCCGCGCTATCCAAGCCTATTTTATTTGAAACTAAAGTCTGTTGATGAAGCTGAGTACTAATAGCTGAATAACTAGTGTGGTGTATTATAGGTCTTTGGTAACAAGGTGTAGGAAGTGAAGGCGCTAAAATTTCCTGGTTGTTTTTAGCACTAAAATGGACTAAAGCTGGAGGGGTTTCATAAAGTTTGACTAATGTATTTAACTCTGGGTGCCTGTGTAACCATCCTTTCCAAGCTTCCCAAGTAGATACAGACTCATCTATAGTGTTTATAGTTTCTCTCGCTATTAGATAAGTTAGAGAGGAAGTAGGTTTATCGGAAGGAAAACTATAAGCTTGATCTTCTACTAGCAAAATTAACTTTTCTTCTGCCCTGGTTAGCGCTACATACAATAGTCGCATTTGTTCCTTCATACCATCTAAATCAAACGACTCAGAAACCGAAGAGATGACTGTCTCTGTTATGCAGGTATCTCTTCCCGCTGTAGCTTTCGAGCAAACGTAGCTAATAAAAGGGCAAATAACAATCGGAAACTGTAAACCCTTAGCAGCATGGATAGTAATAATTTTGACTAAATGTTCATCATTTTCTAGCCTTAAATTATTTTCCTCCGAGGATACAGAAAAGTTATCCTTGGCTTGGATTTGTGCTTCTAGCCATTGAATAAGTTCTAGCGGTGAAGTACTAATTTGATCTTGTCGTGCTAACAATTCTAATAATTGGTTAAGATTAGTTAGGGTTCGTTCTTTTTTCTCCTCTATTAATCTTTGTTCAAGTTTTAAATGCCGAGAAAATCTCTGGAAGGCAGCATATAAACCCTTCGCCTGCCATTGTTGAAAAAAAATAAGTAGGGTTTCTAATAATTCCTGTTGTAACGAATCAGAACGTTGGATTAGTTTAATTTCCCTGGCTTTTAAACCCCACAGGAAAGTAGTCAGCAGATAATAGAGATAATTTTTAGGTGGCTCAAAAGCTGAATTGGTTTGGTTTTGGTAAAAAAGCTTTTGACAAACTTTAAAGAAAAAAAGCAGGACAATAGCTTCCTTAGATTGATAAATAGACTGTTTTTCTATTTTTATGCAACGCACATTTTGAGAATTTAGCTCTTGAGAAAGTAACCGAGCCTGTTCATGATTATTAACTAAGAGAGCAATATCTTTAGCTTCTAGGGGACGTTTTTCGTATTGGATCTTTCCCTGTTGAGCTTTACTAAGCAGATCCACTACAATTTGCGCTGTTACTTCGCAAAGCCATTGAGTTTGCTGAGAGCGGCTATGGTTTTTTTGACTCAATTTAAACAGGGTGAGATCAGCCCAATAGTGAGTACTATCTTCAAGCTTAGGCGCTTGACGATAAGCGGTAATAGGGTAGTAAGGCAAATAGGGTACTTGAAAAGGTTCCTCTCGCTCAGAGAATAGGACATTAACCAACTTAACTAATCCAGCAGTACTACGATAGTTGGTATCCATAGTGTAGAAGAATTGAGCGTCAGCCTTAGCTCTTAGATAGGTAGCAATGTCTGCACCACGAAATTGGTAAATAGACTGTTTAGGATCCCCTACCAAAAAGGTTGGCGTACCTTGTAGAATGAATAAACGCTGAAAAATAAGGTATTGAATAGGATCTGTATCCTGAAATTCATCTATCAATACATATTGATATTTTTGATTAAGACGCTGGATAAGAGATTGATAATAAGGAGAGTTTTCTTTTAGGCTAGCAAGACTATCTATGAGTAAATCATTAAAACTACGATTAAGTGATTTTGCTTTATATTGTTCCATGGACTGATGTAAGTAATGGATCAATTTTACATGCCAATATGCCAAAACTTCTTTATATAGGGGCAGTGAGGTTGTAATGCACTGAGCAAGTTCTAGGAATGGTCTGAGCTTATTGAATTGTTCTTTAACTTTATCAACTAGAGCAGTATTTCGTAGATAAGCTTTTTTTAAACATTCTTCTTGAAAAGTTAAGCGCTTACAGGCACGCAGAAGTTTTTCATCCTTACTTAGTAGGTGAAAAACCTGAAGTGTGGGTGCTGATTTGACCAGTTGAAATAGACTTTGATAAGTAGAAAAGTGGAATTGGTTCTGTTTAAGAGGGCCATTTTGTCCAAGCGAACAAAGGGCTAAGAAATCTTCTGTTGAGCTGGAAGTAATAGAATGTAAAATCTTTTCTAACTGGAAATTTAATTGTGACAATCCTGTCAGTAAGTTTTGCGCTACACTATCTTCGATGAGGATTCTATTAGGGTAAGGTTTTTGTAGTTCTGGTTGTATACGTCTATGTAAAACTACTGGGGTAAGGCCTTCAACGAAGAATAACAGACTATATAGAGGATCGGGGGTAATATAAGTTCGGAAGAAGTCTTCGATGTAAAGTTTAATTTGTGCGTGGTGGTGCGGTACCAGATTGATTTGGAAGGGAGTCCCACTGAGAAAAGCTTCCTCTCTGAGTAGTTTGAGACAGAAACTATGAATTGTATAGACAGCTACTTTATCAAAATGATTGAGCTGAGTTTCAAGATGTTTTTGGATGGTGGAAATGCATAAAGCTTTCTGGCATATTTGTTGTAGTAAGATGCACAAAAAAGATTCATTTATTTCTTGTTCAGGATGTTGTAAAAAATTTTTAATGAGCGCTAGTCTTTCTCTTAAGCGACTTTTTAATTCTTCAGTAGCAGCTTCAGTAAAGGTAACAACCAATATTTGGTCGATGGCTAATTGTTCCAAAGTAATCAAGCGAGCATAGATAGAAGCAATACCATATGTCTTACCAGTTCCCGCTGAAGCTTCGATAAAGTTCACTCCAGTGAGATTGATGAGAAATGGGTCAAACGAAATAGGATTGTCACTCATATTTTAAAGCTCATATTTTAAAGGTTATGGGCCTTCTGCGTGATAGCTAAAAAAGGAAGTAATAGTTCTTGGATGATTTCCCAGAAAAGAGGATAGTCGGTAATAGCTTTGGCTTCACCAAAGATTAGCTCGTGAAGGTGTTCTTGTACAGGTAGATTCTCTTGTAATATTTTATTAACTTGGGGAGAAGCACGAAACTTAAGCACCTCTGTTAATAGCAAATTGCTAGGGGCATCCTGCTCGAACCATTCTTCCCATAGCCATTGAGGACCTAGTTGTTTATAAAGGGCAGCAGCTAATTTAAAAGAAGTTGGGTAAATTAGTGGCAAGGGCTGAGTTAGACCCTTTTGAGTGAAACTAGCCCATAAGCTAAGTACTTTATTTGCCTGCTTTGAGGTGAGTTTTTTGAAATGGATGAAAGAGTCTAGACTGAGAAGATAAGTATTGGCTTCACTATAGTGAGATGTATAGACTAAATGTTTTAAAAAAGCCTGCAGGATGGTGCTGTCATGTAGACGATTGCTTTTATCAAAAAGGATAAGAGTATCATTAAAGATAGAATCGATGGTTGCTTGTAAAGTAAGCCCTGATAGTATGATTTCAAAATTGAGTAAATTTGGAGGAGAAGCTAGGTAATCCTTTATTTTGATTTGTAGGTGTGGGAGGGGGGTATCAAGCAATCTTTCAAAAGACTGTACTATCGTTGTTTTCCAAACTTCCCCAAGTTTGCCTGAAGGAAAAGAATCCCAATGTTGCAGTTCCATCTGGATGCGTTTGAGTTCTTTCTGTTGTGACAAGGCTTTAAAAATATTTTGAAGTAGCCATTGACCTTTGGTGTTAAGGGCCCTGCTGCTGTTTTCATATATAGAAATATTTTTTTTTAAAGAAAAAGGTTCGGAAAAATCAGGTGGCTGACTTAAATGAGGAGCTTGTATTTGCAATTCGTGTTTAGCCCAGAATTGCAGGGGACTTTTCCAAAATTTTAGCCAGTCTTGTAGTGACATTATTAAATGTGAGGGTGAGTTAACAGGGTATTCCAATAGAAAAGAGGAGCTTTGAGTACAGGCTTTAGAGGCGTGAGCTGCGCGGTATTCATATGTGTAGTGTGGACACCCGTTATTTGCTTCAAAATATTTTCTAGAAAAATTTTGTAGAGGGTGTTGTTGTATCCATTTTTTCTGAAGTTTTTCATTGGGGATGTGAGTCATTTGACTCACCAAATCAATAAGTTCATCAATCACAGGAGAGGGATTTAAAAGTCTATTTTGTAGACTTCGCCCCACGAAGGACAGATACAAACATTCTTGAGTACTAATTATTGCTTCTAAAAACTGGTATCGCTCGTCTTTTCGGTGAGAAAGATCACCATTTTGAGGATATTTTTGCACAAGATCAAAGGATAATTGATGTTTAGCTTGTGGGAAATCTTGCTGATTCAACCCGATTAGTGCGGTAAATTGAAAAGGGATTGTCCTCATGGATCGAAGGTTAGAAAAAGTTATACCACCTCTTAGTGTGCCCGTTTTTGTATGTTCTTCCAGAGTACGTTCAATAATGTACTTAAATAAGGGAAACTTAATGGTTTTTGTGTATTGAGCTAATCTAGAAGCTTGGCTGACTCTACTAAGCATTTCAAAGAGTTGTGCTTGCTGAATCTGAGTTTGTTTATCCAAAGAGATTAATTGATTACTGATTTGTTTGAGTGATACTAGCCATTGATACAGAGAAAAAGAACGCTCATTTTGACTTGAATAAATGTTACTTAATGTTTTGATAAAGATGAAAAATTTTTCAAGTGTAATTTTAAGTTCTTCACAATCTTTGCTGGTGACTTGAGTATTACCTAAAGCCAATAAAAATTCCTCAAGAGTAAATAGGGCATTATCATTTTCTTCCTGAACAATTTTTTTTAGACGAGCAAGCCCCTTTTCCCAGGTGAATTGATGGTCGACAGCCAGATGACGTTGGCGGTGGGCCTCATCTAAGCCCCAACTAATGTTACTCCAATCGAGGATTTTGGTAATTAAATTTAATTCTAAAATACTAAATAGAAATTTTTTTCTTATTAAAGGGTTACTCAAAAGTTCCAGTACACTTTTTACGTCAAAACGGCTGTCTATAAGCCTGAGAATATGCTGAATAGCACGAGAATATAGCTGAGTCTCCTTGAGTTTAACATCAGCTATAGAAAAAGGGATAGGAAAATGATCATGAGCATTCTCGCCAAAAATTCCTTCTAGATAAGGTAGATAAAGCTCAATGTTTGGACTTAAAACTACAATTTGCTCTAGAGATACTTTAGGGTGTTTATCAAGATAATACAACAGCTGATTTTTTAAAATTTGTAATTCCCTGACTGGGCTATGAGCTGAGTGAATTTGTATAGAATTATCTTCTAATAGGGCTGGCACATCCTCTAATTGACTAGAGAGGTTGGAGGGATCGTTTAAATATAAAATATCTTTTTGTAAGCAGTGCAGTAAAGTAGTTCTTTTGTCAGCAGAGCAGGGAGAAAAGTATAAGTTTTGTTCAAGAATTGCTGGATATTGAAATAATAAACTAAAAAATTCTTTTCCTTGCTGGCCAAGTGATTGCAAAAGAGGATGAGGGAGCATATGATCGCTCCAATTTTCTTGACATGGACTAAGTATGAAGAGATGTACTGGAATGTGCTTGGATAGGAGGTGCATTAGATCAAGGTAAAGGGGAGGCAGAGAGGTCATAGCAAACAAATGTACTTGGTTAGGTAGTGAAATTTTTTTTGGTAATTTTTTTTTGCAAAGTATTTGTTGTAATTCACTCCAAATTTGAACTCGATGTCGTTCGTTAATTTGTTTGAGTAGATAGCACCATAATTTTTGTTGCCAAGCTTGTTCGTTAGCTTCCATTTCAAGGACAAATTTACCTTGTGACCAGCTTGCTATCCAAGCTGGTCGGTAGATAAGATATTGATTAAAAAGATCGGCTAGCTTATAAGCAAGATCGTAAGCCGCTATTTGATGGCGTTGGAGGTAATTATTTACTGCTCGGTAAACTGTAGGCTCTTCCTTGGCAAAAGTAGCAGATTGGAAAAGCGATAAAATCCTCCAAAGTAGAACTTCTTTTTTAAACGGATCGGCTTCTGGAATAGGATGAGGTAGGATAGTTTGAGCGACCTCCCAGAAAAAAGCCGAAGGTTTTTTGAATTCTAAATTAGCGACCACTCCCAGGCGTTTACTCAAATTTTTTCTGAGATAGTGTTCCATCCCTTCTGTATGTACAATGATGGGCTCGGGTTTAAAATAAGCTTGTTTTAAAAGATAAAATTTCTCTAATAACGCAATCAATACATCCATCTGGTTAGATTGGTGCAAGGAAAGTAGATGAACCATAGAGCGATGAGATAAAAGTTAACTCTTTCATTATAGTAGATTCGGAATAAGAAAGAGGTCAGTGGCGAGTTTTTTGAAGTACAAATTAAATAAACCCCATAAAGATCCGATCAAGGGGGTATTTTTTCTTGCAAGTAATTTAAAGTTAGCTGGAAAATTCGATATGTAGGGTTAAAGAGCAGGGGCCCAACGCCGGTAACTTTTTCGACATGATTTGTTTAGCCAACTAGGTATAACTAATCAAAATTAGCTAATTGCTCAGCTTGATATTCCAACAAGAGTGGTTGAATAAGCTCTTCCAAGTCGCCATCCATGATGGCTTCTAGTTTGTAAAGGGTCAGATTAATACGATGGTCAGTGACACGGCCTTGTGGATAATTATAGGTTCTAACTCTTTCTCCTCGATCTCCACTTCCAATTAGGCTTTTACGATTGGCAGCCTCTTTAGCATGGGCTTCATTCTTCTTTTGATCATAAAGCCTGGTAGCTAATACTCTCAAGGCTTGAGCTTTATTACTATGTTGTGAACGACCATCTTGACATTCAACGACAAGCCCAGTGGGTAAATGTGTAATACGTACTGCCGAATCTGTCTTATTAATGTGCTGTCCCCCTGCACCACTAGCTCTAAAAGTATCAATTTTTAAATCAGCTGGATTAAGCTGGATTTCTTGTACTTCGTCGGCTTCCGGCATAACAGCAACCGTGCAGGAAGAAGTATGAATACGCCCTTGACTTTCTGTTTTAGGAATACGTTGTACGCGGTGGCCTCCGGATTCAAATTTTAGTTTTTTATAGATGCCTTCTCCCTTTATTTGAGCGATAACTTCCTTATAGCCACCGACTTCTGACTCACTAGCGGAGATGAGAGAAAGTTTCCAGCCTTGAGTTTCAGCATATTTGTAGTACATGCGAAGCAAGTCCCCGGCAAAGAGACTCGCTTCATCACCTCCAGTACCCGCTCTGATTTCTAGGATGATATTTTTATCATCATCATCATCTTTGGGTAAAAGTAGAAGCTGTAATTCGCACTCCAGCGTTCTGATTTGTTGGTTAAGCAGAGTAATTTCTTCTTCTGCAAAAGACTTCATTTCTGGCTCAGAAAGCATCTGTTGAGCTGTTTTTAAGTCATTATGTGCATCTTTCAGTTGCTGATAAGTAGCTACGATTGGCATTAATTCAGCATGCTCTTTAGTGAGACTTTTATAACGAGAAAGATCAGAGGCTATTTCACTATTGCCCAACAAATAAGTAACTTCTTCTAAGCGATCTGTTAGGTGATTAAGTCTATTAATTAAAGACGGTTTCATACACACACAAGGAAAAGGCAGAAGAGGCCATAGTTCATCGCTTACAGCAGCGATATGGCAAGGAACACAAAATAGGAAAGGGTGCTTTGCACCCTTTCCTATTCAAGCCCAGAATGAAACTAACTATTTGCCAGTGGGAGACTTAGTAGCATCAACTGCTGGAGTTTCAGTACTATCTGCAGGAGGCGTTGTAGTTGCAGTGGGCGTTGTTGAATCTGTTGAAGCAGGAGCTTCAGCTTGAGTGGAATCAGGCGTAGTGGCCGAGGTGCCATTAGCGTTTTGTTCGGATTGCGAATCGCAAGCAGCGAATAAGAATCCCATTAAGGCCAATGCCAAAAATTTCTTTTGCATGTTTGTCTCCATTAATTGGACATATAAAGTACATCTTTACCAGAACGCTCATTATAGGAAGAAGCTTTCCGATTTGTCAAACAATTCTATTCCCTAACGCTTTATAACCCATCCCATTAGTTTTATCCAGTTTATTTAGGATAAGGTTATAGTTTAATGACAAATGGATTGAGCCAATTACAGCAGTCTAATTCTATTGAAAACATAGATTGTTTCTCTAGGAAAAATATCCTTACAGTGGTCTTTTTTATTAAGTGGTTATAGCTAAAGCTTTTTTGCTATCAGTTAATTTTTTCTGAAGTAGAACCATAGGTTTAGTTACAAAGTTGGTACTAATAGATAAAAATATCTAAAATTCATATAGATAAGTTATTGGAAGGTATTTAAGTTTAGATTAAAATAGGGTGCGTTTAGAAAGTAGTCAGCCATATATGAATTTCAACCAGGTACTAGCCAAGGACTTATTTCTCCTTGGAAGTATGCAGAAAGATTCCCGCTACTGTGGTCAGTCAGAGAAGATTAAGCAAGTCTATGAGTCTTCTCATCGAGCTTATCTTCGTCGCCTAAAGAATAGACCTATACCGACGTTTAGTAATGACCTTCCTGTTTTGGAGAAACATGAGCTTATCCGGAATACTATTGAGGCTAATCAGGTAGTTATTATTTGTGGAGAGACAGGTTCAGGCAAAACAACACAGCTACCTAAAATTTGTCTAGAGCTTGATCGTGGAGTTGCAGGCTTAATAGGTCACACACAACCTAGAAGAATTGCAGCTAAAGCGGTAGCTAATAGGTTATCTACTGAGCTAGATTGTGAATTAGGGAAGCAAGTTGGCTATAAAGTTAGATTTCAAGACAAGACTAATTCAGATACATACATAAAAGTGCTTACAGATGGCATGTTGTTGGCTGAGCTTCAGAATGATCGATACTTGCGCGCTTACGATACACTCATCATAGATGAAGCCCATGAAAGAAGTCTGAATATTGATTTTTTACTGGGTTATCTGAAGAAACTTATTCTTACTAGAAGTGATCTAAAGCTAATTATTACTTCAGCTACCCTTAATGTAGAAATCTTTAGCCGTCACTTTAATGATGCCCCAATCATTAATGTTTCAGGTAGGACATACCCGATAAATCTAATATATCGTCCCTTAGAAGCAAAAGATGAAGATGAAATAGATATATCGCTTGGCCAAGCGGTGTTAGAAGCAATTCAAGCGTTATGGACCCCAGAAAGATCGGGAGACATTCTGGTTTTTTTTCCAGGCGAGCGGGAAATTTGGGAAACACGAGATCTTTTAATAAAACAAACTTGGGCACGCAACGCAGAAATTTTACCTCTCTACGCTAGACTTCCCAGTGCTGAACAACAAAAAATTTTTAAACCGGGATCAGTTCCACGCGTCATATTAAGCACCAATGTAGCAGAGACTTCTTTAACTGTGCCTGGTATTAAGTATGTAGTTGATACTGGACTTGCTAGAATCAAGCGATATTCTACAAGAACTAAAGTTGAGCAATTAAAAATAGAAAAAATCTCGCAAGCAGCAGCTCAGCAGAGAGCAGGGCGTTGTGGTCGTATAAGTGAAGGTACCTGTATTCGCCTATTTTCAGAGCAGGATTACCTTTCTCGTGCAAAGTTTACCGATGCGGAAATACTTCGTTCCAATTTAGCACATGTAATTTTGACCTTGCTTTCACTTCCACTAGGATCAATAGAATCCTTTTCCTTTTTAGAAAAGCCAGCTCAACGGTTAGTGAACAATGGCTTACAGGATTTGTATGAGTTAGGGGCTATTGACAAGTATAAGGCCCTGACTAATTTAGGAAAAAGGATGGCACAGCTTCCAGTAGACCCACGATTTGCAAGAATTATACTTGCCTCAGATAGCTACAATTGCGTTTCTGAAATACTAGTTATTATTTCAGCTTTATCCATTGAAGATCCTCGAGAGTATCCATTTGAGTCAAAGGAAGCAGCAAAAGCAGCACATGCTAAATTTGCTGATCCGCGCTCCGACTTTATCGGAAGTTTGCAGCTATGGAATGCCTTTCAGCATAAAATAAATGAAAAAACCTCTAATAGAGAACTATTAGCTTGGGCAAAGCAACACTTCCTTTCCTATCACAGAATGAGAGAATGGAAAGAAGTATTTACTCAGTTGAAGGAAATTGTTGAGCGTTGGGGGCTAAGCGTAAGCCGTAACAACTTGCTTGAAATAACAGATATGAGCATTTCACAGCATCGTTATAATGCTATTCACAAGGCTTTATTAACGGGTTTGGCTACAAAAGTAGGATTAAAGTCCCCCGCTGATGATGTGTATATGGGTACTAGAGGAAGTCGCTTCCAAATTTTTCCTAGTTCTTCTCTAAGCAAAAAAAAACCTAAATGGG
Source organism: Neisseriaceae bacterium (assembly GCA_043842855.1). Taxonomy (GTDB): domain Bacteria; phylum Pseudomonadota; class Gammaproteobacteria; order Burkholderiales; family Neisseriaceae; genus QFNR01. The sequence goes on along the minus strand of JBBPJF010000003.1, from coordinate 167,560 downwards.
TAGTAGCTGCAGAGTTGGTAAGTACATCTAGAGTGTATGCTAGAAACCTAGCGAGTATAGAGCCTACATGGATAGAGAAGGAGACGCCGCATTTAGTGAAATACCATCACACCAATCCTCGCTGGTCTAAAAAGCGCGGCGAAACTGTAGTGGATGAAAAGGTCATAATGTGCGGACTTACGATAGTTACTGGAAGGATGGTTAGTTGTAGTAAGGTAAATAAGGAGCTGGCCCGAGAAATATTTATTAGGGAGGGATTAATAGCTGGACAGATAGACCTTAGTGCGTCTTTTTATCTTAACAACAAAATAGTGGTTGAAAAAGTAGAGGAAGTAGAGCACAAAGCTAGGAAACGAAGTATTTTCTTGGAGGAGGTTCTATTTACTTTTTATGACCAAAAACTCCCTACAGAAGTAATCAACCTCTTAACTTTACGAACTTGGTTAAGCGAGAACAGTCAAGTACGAAATGAAATGCTCAGCCTCCATTTCGAAGAGATCATCAGTCAGACAAAACAGCATCAGGTAGAAGCACAATTCCCCTCGAGCATTCGTTTGGGCATTAATGAATTGACGCTTCTTTATCGATTTGAGCCTGGGCATCCAATGGATGGGGTTACATTGCAGTTACCCCTACAGCTACTTAATCAAGTTAATGCCAAGCAACTAGAATGGCTAGTGCCTGGCATGATCAGAGAAAAGCTGCAGTATTTAATTAAAGCCCTACCTAAAGCGATAAGAAAATATTGTGTTCCCATTCCGCAATTTTTAACAGAATTTTTGGCTTCTAAGCTTGATTTTGCAGCTCCTATCCATCTACAACTAGCTAAAGCTATAGGTAGAAAAATAGGAGATATAAACCAATTGGAAGCCATAAAAAGCGTCTGGTGTGACTATACACTTCCCATGTATTGTTATATGAATATTCAAGTATTAGATGAGCATGGTGTAGAGTTAGGGATGGGTAGAGATATCTATCAGTTACGGCGGGAGCTAGCTGAAAAAGTCAGTCGGGCTTTTTGTAGCGAAGAGTTTACAGCTGATTTAGTAGATAGAGAAAATTATTGGGAGCAGTGGACTCAAGGTGGATTACCTATAGAAGTAAATTTTTCTAGAGCTAGGGAGAGGGTAGTAGGATATCCAGCATTGCATGAAGATAATGGTAAAGTGGGCATACGCCTTTTTGAAACTGCCCTGGCAGCTGAACAAGCACATCGAAAAGGGCTCTTAAAGCTAATTCAAACCTTTTTGAAAAGACAGCTGAAAGGAATATTGGAAGACTTAGCTAACCTGGATCAAATAGTTTTATTATTAGGCGGCCTTTATAGCACCAGCTTGCTAAGACAAGAAATACTTGAAGCTGTTATTCAGAAAATTTTTTTAACGGTTAATTTACCTCGTAGTGAAGTAGAATTAAAAAAACAGCTCAAACTGGATAAAATAAAATTATCTTCAGCAATACTTGAAATAAAACAATATTTGCTTCAAGTGGTTGTAGAGTTCCATGGATTAAAAGCTCAATTAAATAGCCACCCTTTGCAGAAAACAGTACTGCAACAACTAAATAGACTCATTTATCAAGGCTTCATACTTGAAACGCCCTGGGAGATTTGGCCAAGACTGCCGCTCTATCTAAAAGCTATTCGGATAAGGTTACAACAGTATTTCAGAAACCCTACGCGTGATGAAGAAGGTGAAAAACGTTTAGAAATATTGGAAACACGCTTATTTAAACGAATGGAATTAGCTAGATTAGAAGGAGCGGTGCTAACTCAAGCATGGACAGCCTACCGTTGGCAATTAGAAGAATTGAGGCTGGCCCAATTTGCACAAGCTATTAGGCCAGCCCAAAAAGTATCCTTTAAACAGCTAGATAAACAGTGGTTAGAGCTATCTAAAATTCACTAAAAATGGTAGCTCCAACTTAGCTGTACTTGATATTGTACATTTGTTGATACTCCAGTTTGTATGCCAAGAGAAGCTTGTAATTGAGAAGCTCGGTTAAAGGATTTCCCCAATGCTACCTGTATATCTAGCCAATTTTCTGGGCCCAAGGTTACCTTACGCTTAAATTTTCTAGCAAATTTTTTCAGTCCAGCTGCCACAGAATAGTTGATAGGAGAAAATTGATGATGAACAGCCAATGCCAGCGATCCATAGAACGTAGAGAGCTGTCGCCAATATTGTAGGCCTAGTGTTGCATAGGTTTGCTTAAAGTGGATGGGCGCAAAAGACATATCCATACTTTTAAAATGAAATTTTTCATCAAACCCTTTAATATGAATTCTGTTTTGAGTCAGACCCAGGTAAGTATTCAAGTGAGAATTATTTTGAAAATTAAATAAATAACCCATTTTCCCACTCAAGTGTGTAAGAATACCCTTCGTATGGCCTTCTTCTTGTATTGCTCCCTTGTAAAGAGGGATAGTACGCCTAATGGGGTCAACTGTAAGGGCCCCATAGCTAGCTTCAATACTGCTCCAGAGATGTTGAGTCCAACGCTGTAAATCAAACAAACTAAGAACTGGTTCCTTAAGCAAGTAATGGTAATTTTCATAGCCTCTTGAATTACCATAGTTCAAACTAGCCAAAATACCTGCTGTATTCGCTTGGCTCAGGGAATGAAGATAAGAAAAATCAAGGGTATTTAACAGATTTCTCTTTGCTTTAATACCCTGATGGTCTAGAGGCCCTCCTTGGGCTAGGGAATAATTGAGCGAGAGTTGAGAAAAAGGCAGGTTAAAAGGATTTTTTAAAGCCATTTCTATGGATTGGTCAATTTTGTTTTCCAAGCTACCAGCTATCTGAATTTGCTGAGATAAAAGTGAACTGTATTGTATAGGTGCACCCAAGATGGCTAAAGCATACTCAGCTGCAGCCTGTTGTGCTTGAGCTGAAGGATGGACCACATCAGCAAATGCATAAAGTCGGCTTTCATCTAGAAAAGGAGAATGAGAGTTACAAGTTTCACCGAGCTTTAGGGAAAGAGTGCCTGGTGCACAGCCTGGAAAAACTATATCATCAAATCCGAACTTGCTATACTGAGACATAAGATCTTCCAGCGCTTGTTGCAAATCAACTATAACTAAATTTTCATCGGTTTGTAAAAGCTTTTGAAAGTATATTTCATTAAAAAGACGTGTGTTACGCGTTAATTCTTTTCGGAGTAGGTTATAAATTCCTGGTATAAAGAGTCCAAGTAGGGTTCCTTGATAAAGACCATTGGTATACCTATCCAAGTTATCCCGCAGAGGAAGCCTTTCGTCAAAAAAGAAATTTCTCGCATATTCTCTTAGCCCTTGTGGAGTATAAAATCCTATCATCTTTAAGCTCTGAGCTATCCAAGGAAGCTCGAATAAGTGATAAGTATTTTTATAAATTTCTTCAGTTAGTGTATACAGAGGCTGTAAATAAGGGTGACCATAAAAATTTATTATCTGCATGAAATCAAGTCTGGGCAATACCAGTAAACAGGAGAACAAGGGGGTGATACCAAAGTCAGGAACGGTATTAACAATGACAGTATGGTTCTGGTGATCTCCCAATTCTTCTACTAGGTTAAGCAGCCGATTGGTAGTTCTTTCATATTTTGTTTGTAACCCCCAACCAAGAGGATGAATCACCGGATCTAATTTAATATCATTAGCACCCAGAAGAATGTAGTACAGATTATGTTGACCTTTCTTCAGGGTGCTCAGGTTCACCTGTTTCAGGAGTTTTAAAGTTTGAAATACTGTATTGCCCAGAACTGAAAAATTACTCCCTCCCAAACGGAAATCGACCAGAGGAGAATTCCAGAGCTTCTGATGGATTATCTCAGTATTAGTAAAATTGATATCCCCCGCATTGAGCGACTTGCCTATACCGGAATCATTAAGACTGTCACCAATAACATAAAAATTATCGAACTCTTTCACCGGTTGAGCAAAGCTAAAACGAGGAAGCAGTCCCAAGCTTCCAGCAATCCCAAGTGATAAAAAGCAAAGTCCATTGCACGATAAACGAAAAGCACGATACATCCCAACCTCCCTCTAACTTAAAAATATAAAAAGTAGAGAGGGGGTACGACCCAAGTATTAGAAACTAAAGACTTCTGTATCCCTAAATTCGACGCGACGAGGGGAGACTTTAAGCCTGGGGGGAGGTCAGGTAATTTTGTATCAAGATAATCTTTCCCTGTTCATTGAACTTAAAAACAGAACGGGACTCATTTTTTACCGAGTCGCCCCTTTTGTAGGGAGCCTGCGGGCCAAGATCTTTATTGACCACCCCCTCGAATGCAACCTTAATCTCCACTGTATCGCCTTTTTCTACAATCTTAGAGATCTCTTGCTTAGGGCTATCAAAGATCTCTAACATCTGTTTAGCGAATTTAGTAGCTTCCTCATTACCAGATCGTTTGAACTGCTCAACTCCGTAGATGTAACGGGTAAAATTGGGTGCTATATTTTGGATTTCGATATCACTAGCAAAATCCTTCGCCATGGCTTCAGTATCCATGTCTAGACTGGCTTTGAAATACTCTTGAACGCTTTTTTTGAGACTCATTAGGGGACTCCTCTTAAAAAATGATCAAACGTAACGCAGCACCTCGGATTATAGCAATAACCAATCTAGCAAAGCAATGTACTACTAGGTAGTTTCTACTTCGTAACCAGTTTAGTTATGGTTATATTTGTTAGTTAGTCAAAGGCCGGATGACTGGCAGCTAGGTAATTCGCCGGTAAGAGACTTGTGTACAGGGAAAGGGACGCGAAGAGTTAATTAAGGGTATACAGTTTGGCTTGGAGAGAGTGGTGTTAATGTATAGCCTTTATTCTTGAGTTGCTGCACGAGACCTGTGGGCCCGTAAAGATGTAATAATCCGACGACGAATAGGGTCTTTTGGTGGGGTAATAAAGCTAGTATCTTAGGTACCCAATGGAGGTTTCTCTTTTCCAATAGTTCTTTTCTAAGCCAATTGGCAGACTGAAGGTTTTTTTTACCTTGAAGAAACCCCAGTATAGATCGTTCAGGGTTTAAAGACATACCTATGATCTCAAAACCAGTGTTGCTGTGATAAAGTTCATAAATGGAGCGCATAGACCATTCCGCCAAAGTGGGGTTATTTAGTATTTGGTCAATATCATTCATGATCAAGTAGATAGGTTTGTCTTTGAGAATATGATAACGGAACATATGTTCTTCCAAAGCCCCCAGAGTTTTTTTTAATTTTCTTGCTTCCGCGAGTACGAGCTGATCAAGTCCTTTTTCAGGATTGAAAGAATTCTCTACGATAATTTGTGGCAGATAGAGTGGCAGAAACCAAAGCTGCATATGCTCTAATGATCTAGTATCGTATCTGAGTCGTTTTTTTTGTGCGAGCGTCTGTAGCATTGCTCTAATTTTGTTGAATCGTTCTAAACCTATTTTGGATGAGAGAGGACTCGTATTTTTATCATAAACTTTGGCTATGAAGCTTTTAAAATCAGGATCTTTGGGATGGACTAAATCAACCGGAATTTTTACTTCTGTATAGACATAATCTACCTGTTGAATTATTTGTTGAATATTGAGTGGAAGCTGGTCGTTAGCTTTGCCAAAATGCAAAGATCCTAGAAGATAAGAGGTTGGTTCTCCCTCCTTACTAATCATCCAAAGACTGCTGGTGATTTTAACAGTTTCATTATCGAGGCTAGTAGAAGAGTGGGTATCTTCTTTGTTTGGCTGACAGCTAGTTAATAGCAGGAGGAAAAACAGCACAAGAGCCCGGTTGGGGAGTCGAAATCGCACGAGAAACCTCAGGATGAAGTTATGAGGAAGAAAAATAACTTACTTCTGCATTCTTACACCCTCCAATTGTAGTAGTTTTTTCTTGATTCTCAAACCTGATGAATACCCAAGCAAAGTTTTTTTGTTACTAATCACGCGGTGACAGGGGATGAGGATTGTAATTGGATTAAGAGCATTGGCTCTGCCAACTGCACGCGCAGCGCTGGGTTGATTTAACCTCAGTGCTTCCTCCTTATAGGTGATGGTCACACCGTAGGGGACTTCTCTCAAGACAGCCCACACTTTTTCCTGAAAATAAGTACCACGTGTCACGATAGGTAAATCAAAAGTAATTAATCGTTGATCGAAATAAGCTTGTAGTTGTTGTATTAATTCGGAAAGTGTAGCAGTTCTTTTGATTTGTAGGTTTGTGCTATGAGCCTTGGCTAGTCTCAACAGAGTTGTATAGAGGTCTGGACAATGAAAAGAGGCCAAGAAAGCAATTTTGTCTTCCATAGCACCCCCGCAATAAAATCCCAGAGGTGTAGGAAAATACGTAAGATAGAGAGTATTCCTAGCAGAGTGTATGCCTGAAATAGTTCTATTCAGCTTATCGATCAATCGATCTAAATATTGGGCTAACATTTGCCTTCTAGTGAAAGGGAAACTATGCATGCAAAGTGCTCCAAAAGCAGGGGCAAGTGTGCAGAATTTAAGCCCACACCATTCAGGATTAGCGCCCAAGATAGCAGCAGAAAATTGAAATTAAAATTACTAAATTTATTGCCAGTATGGTAACATAACTAAGGCTTACCGCCGAGGACCAATTCGGTTTTGTAGTATGCTTCTCTATCGTTTAATTCAGGCTTTAGCTGGCCCAGGTTAGTGGTTTTGTGAGTGTTTGTTTTCTATCTGATAAAGGAGGTGCTTTATGAATTTAACTTCAGTTGTCATCTGGATTGTGTTCGGTCTAGTAGTGGGTGTGGTAGCACGTTTCTTGATGCCTGGAAAGGCGCAGGGTGCTGGCTATCTGGTAACCATCGCCCTCGGTATCATAGGCTCTTTCCTCGGTGGTTGGATTGGTAATCAGCTGGGCTGGGGAGGAGTTAATGCTGGCTTTAATCTCTATAGCTTTGTTATGGCTCTTATCGGTTCAGTCATTTTGCTATTTATTTACGGTCTTGTTACTAAAAAACAATAGTAGCGCTCCAGGAAGCCATCCGTCAGTTTGACGGGTGGCGTTCTCCGAGGTTCTTTACTGATATTCTCAAATTTCCGGAAGTTCTTTTGCTGTTTTGCTAACCCAATAAAGGGGAAGTGTGTGACCCCCTGTATATTCGATGCGGGGGTAGATTGTAAGCTTATTTGCTGGTATAGTCGGGCTTCGTTGTGGTGCGGGGGTATAGCTCAGTTGGTAGAGCACTTGCATGGCATGCAAGTGGTCAGCGGTTCGATTCCGCTTACCTCCACCAGAGTATTCCGCGCAGGGTCTAGGCGGGGGGTGTGTTAGGCTGAATAGCAGAGAGCGGAAAGCTCACTTTGGTGTGGCCCTGCTATATTCCAGATCACTTAGTTCTGGGTATTGGTCATATATGGGCAGTAATAGTGAAGCATCAATTTCGCTGATAATGCGACAGATGGCTTGCTGCACTTTTTCATATTCTTTGAACTGGTTAATATCTGTAATATCGAATACTTGCGCCAGAGATTGTATGGCCTGTTGAGCATGTAGTTTTACTTTAGAAGCGATGTTGAAGTGGATATCCATATTTTTAGTCTCAAACAAAAGGTAGATAGAGCAAGCAACCCAGTGAGTCTTGTCCTGGATGGCTCTAGAACAAACAGTAGTTTTACCGGTTCCTGTTCCCGACAGCCAGCTTAAGTATAAGGGTATTCTTATATTTGCGCTAAGTTCTTTTAGTCTAAGCTAACTAATCGTCTCAAAAACAGCTAACTTAAAGTCACTATTTGCAGCGTAGCTTCCTGTGCTATATTTGTGCTCCTTTCCTGCAAGGAGGTCTGGCAACCTTGTCCTTCTCGTTAGGTCCATTATTCTTCGACTCAGCCCTTTGCTGAGAGGGGATTGTATCAGTTAGTTTTGCTTTTACTTGGGAAATCTATGGAAGATCAGTATTTTTTAGAGCGAGAATTGGATGAAACCAGCCTTGACCAAACTATCAAAAACTTCTACCAACAGAAGGATGCTGCGGGTCCTTCTATGAAGGGGGAGGTTCAGTCCTTTTTTTCTAGCAGTATTGTCCAACAGGGAGTGAATAGTGAAGAATACATACACGTTCTAGCTCATAAGGTTCTACCTTACGTATCACATATAGCATCTCCCACTTTTATTGGCCATATGACCTCTCGCTTGCCAACCTTTATGACGCAGATGGCGAGATTAGTGGTCGCTTTAAATCAGAATGTATTAAAGGTAGAAACGAGTAATGCTTTAACTTTTCAGGAAAAAGAGGTCATTGCACAAGTACATCGATTGATCTATTTATTCGAAGATGAATTTTATAAAGTTCATATACAAAACCCTGCTACAAGTTTGGGTTTTTTTACCAGTGGGGGGACCCTTTCTAATCTGACAGCAATTTATGCTGCACTAAATAATTCTATCGAGTGTGAAGGTAACCGGTTAAAGTACTGGCTAGCACATGGCTACAGCGATGTGGTAATGATAGGTTCAAAGTTACTACACTATTCTTTTGGAAAGATTGCCCTTTTATTGGGTGTAACTTTACTCAAGTGTCCTGTGACATCTGAATACCAGATCGATTTAGAGAAATTAGCAGAGTTGTTGGAACAGTGTCAAAGAGAGAGTAAGAAAGTTATTGCCCTGATAGGAATCGCTGGCAGTACCGATTTTGGCTCTATCGATGACCTAGCAGGCATGGCGCGCCTGGCGGATAAGTATGGGGTTCACTTTCATGTCGATGGGGCTTGGGGAGGGGCATTTATTTTGAGCTCTGCTCATAGATATTTGCTGTCTGGCATAGAAAAAGCAGATACAGTTAGTTTGGATGGGCATAAACAATTGATGTTGCCAATGGGTTCAGGGATGCTTTTCTTTAAGGATCCGTTTTTGGCACGCGTAAATTTACAACATGCGCCTTACGCGGTACGCCGTGACTCAGCAGATCTCGGTAGATTCACAATAGAAGGTTCTCGAGCAGCCAATGGATTATACTTAGATGCAGCACTCAAAATACTTGGCTTAAAAGGCTATGAAAGGATACTAGAGCATAGCTTATCCAATACTCGCTATATGGCAAACCAGGTGGATGAAGGAGAATGTTTTGAATTACTTTCTCGGCCTCCCCTCAATCTTTTGTTATATCGCTATTTGCCAGCAGCTTATCGTAGTAGAGTCATAGAGCCGAGCGAACAGACTTTTTTAAATCAGGTGAATGTTCATTTGCAAGAGGAGCAAAAAAGGAGAGGAACTTCGTTTGTGTCTCGGACTATGTGTCAATTACATCAGTATCCTGAAGGAGAAATTGTTTGTTTGCGAGCAGTTCTATTTAACCCCTTAACCCAATTACAAGACATCGATACGGTTTTGAGTGAGCAGATACAAATTGCTCAGGAATTGGGCTACGCATAACTTTTGCACTGTACGGCGCTCTGAGTTTAAGGATTGAGCCAATTTTAATCGTTATTCCATAGCAGTTTCACGGAGTTTTTAGGGGTGCGTATCTGGCTGAGTTTAATAAGCGCGTGAGAAGCGAGTGGGCAAAGTGTGTTATAATCCTGGGCCTGAAATTTTGGGTAGCTCGATCCAGGCGGCGGTTAGGATGGATACGGCGGTTCGGGTTGTGGAAAATCAGGTTTATATCGCGCGCAGCGAGAAGGTGAATTGATGACGACTCAAGTGAAGAATTTAGGGGGGTTGGAGAGAGAGTTGGTTCTGGCTTTGCCCTTGCAGGATATTGAAAAGGAAGTAAGCTCTCGATTAAGGGAAAAGCAAAAGCGAGCACGGCTTAATGGGTTTAGACCAGGAAAAACACCCCTTAAAATAATTGAAAATATGTATGGCTCAGCGATGCGGGCTGAGGTGATCCGGGTTCAGGCTGCTGAAAATTTCTACGCTAATATAGCAAATGAAAAAATAGATCTGGCAGGTTTGAAAAAATTAGAAGTGTTGCCCAAAGACGACAAGAATAGGGAACAGGTTCAGGTCGTTGCTACCTTTGAGGTTATGCCGGGCCCCATTGAGTTAGCGGATTGGTCAAACAAGGAGATCGATAAGGTAGTTGCACAAGTCACTGATGCAGATGTTAAAAATACTTTGGAGTTACTGCGTCGCCAGAAAGTGCAGTATGAACCTGTCAAGAGGGCCGCTAAAAAAACAGATAGAGCCGTGATCGATTTCGAGGGAACCATAGACGGCGTGCCCTTTGAAGGCGGATCAGCTGAAAATTATACAGTCCTCCTTGGATCCGGCTATATGCTTGCTGATTTCGAAGAGGCAATTCTTGGTCTCAAACCGGGCCAAACGAAGGAGGCAGAAGTTCGTTTTCCGGAGAACTATCCAAAAGAAGATTTAGTGGGTAAGACAGCTCTATTTAAAATAACCTTGAAAACCTTAGCCAAAGAGGTCTTGCCAAAAATGGATGAGGTTTTTGCAAAATCTCTGGGGATAGTAAGTGGTGATTTAGAAGAACTTCGGGAAGAGGTAAAAAGTAATCTAACACGTGAAGTAGCTCGAAGAGTGGATTTAATTAATAGGGATAAAGTGATTGCCTTATTGCTTAGTACTACTGATTTTGAGTTACCTCAAGTTATGGTGGAACGTGAATACGAGCGATTAAGGGAAATGGCTGTGCAAAGGGAACAGCAGAAATCGAGAGTAGGGACAAAATTGCCAGAGATATCCGATGAATCTTTGATGGCAGAGGCAAGAAAATCGGTCAAGGTAGGATTAATACTGCGTCAGCTAATGGATAAGGAATCTTTAATGGCGACTGAGGAACAGGTTAAAAAAGTGATAGAAGAACTTGCTCAGAATTATGAGAATCCCTCTGAAGTTTTGCATCACTATCTTCATAATGAGAAGGAGTATGCGAGTGCGAAATCTATAGCCACTGAGAAAAATGTAGTGGATTTCGTGTTGAGCAAGGTCTCTACCAAAGAGGTAAAAAGAAAAATAGATGAATTAATCGGTCTTTAGGAAACTTGTAGCGAGTTTCTTTTTTGGCGGTGCTGTGCTATAAAAGCTTGGATACTATGGGGTGTTGGTATTTAAGCTTTTTCTTTTTGGGGTCAGATTAATGACAAGACAGACAAACAATTATTTGGTACCTACAGTAATTGAGCAAACTGCACGGGGGGAGCGGGCCTTTGATTTGTATTCAAGGCTATTAAAAGATAGAATAATTTTTCTGGTGGGTCCTATTAGCGATTCGGTGGCTAATTTGATTGTTGCTCAATTACTTTTTTTGGAAAGTGAAGATCCGAGTAAGGATATTTATTTGTATATTAATTCACCCGGAGGTTCTGTTACCTCTGGTCTGGCTATATATGACACGATGAATTATATTCGACCTGAAGTTGCGACTATTTGTACGGGTATGGCAGCAAGTATGGGAGCCTTTTTACTGTCATCTGGAGTAAAGGGTAAACGCTGGGCATTACCACACAGCCGAATTATGATTCATCAACCTTTAATTAGTGGTGGTTTAGCTGGGCAAGCTTCAGATATTGAAATTCATGCTAGAGAATTATTGAAAACGAAGGAGATGCTGAATCAGTTATTGGCTAAGAATACGCAGCAATCCATAGAGACTATTGAAAGGGATACCGATCGAGATAATTTCTTATCTTCAGAAGAGGCCAGGCTATATGGCTTGATTGATCGTGTAATTACTTCTAGGGATGAAATTAAGAAAGAAGATAATGTTAAATGATGAGCGTTATTGTGACTTCTGCGGAAAAAGTGTTGATGATGTAGAACTGTTGATTGAAGGAAAAGATGCTTGTATTTGTAGTTCTTGTATAGAGGAGAGTTTTGGGTACCTAGAAGCGAGAAGGCTTGAAGAAGATGGCAAGGTATTAGCAACTGAATCTATCCCGACACCTATGGAGCTGGTAAAACACCTAGATGAATATGTCATTGGGCAGAATGAGGCTAAAAGAACGCTGGCGGTGGCAGTATACAATCACTACAAAAGATTGAGAAATCAGGCTGCACAGAAAGATAATACAGTTGAAATCAACAAGAGTAACATTTTGTTGGTTGGTTCTACGGGCTCGGGCAAAACCCTGCTAGCTCAGACTTTGGCTCGAAAGCTTGATGTCCCGTTTGCCATTGCGGACGCAACTACGCTAACGGAGGCGGGTTATGTTGGAGAGGATGTAGAACAAATTATCACTAAATTACTTAGTAAATGTGATTTTGATGTAGAGCGTGCAGAGAGAGGAATTATTTACATTGATGAGATAGATAAAATTGCGCGCAAGAGTGAAAATCGTTCTATTACCAGGGATGTTTCAGGGGAGGGAGTACAGCAAGCCTTATTGAAGATTATTGAAGGGACGGAGGCTTCTGTTCCTTCTCAACAAGGAAGGAAACATCCAAGGCAAGAATTTTTAAGTGTGAACACGACAAACATTTTGTTTATTTGTGGAGGAGCGTTTGAAGGATTAGAAAAAATAGTTAAAAAACGTTCTGAAGAGGGTGGAATTGGCTTTGGAGCCAAGCTGATAGATAAAAATGAGAAAGATATTTCTCGTCTATTAAGGCAGCTAGAGCCCGATGATCTGATTCAATATGGATTGATTCCTGAACTGGTAGGTCGCTTACCAGTGTTTTCAACCTTAGAGTTACTAGATGAAGAAGCCTTGGTTCGCATTTTAACTGAACCCCGTAATGCTTTGTTAAAGCAGTATGAAGCTCTTTTTGCCATGGAAAATGTAATTCTCAAGATTATGCCTTCGGCACTCCGGAGTATTGCCAAAGAGGCAAAACGCAGGAAAACCGGGGCAAGAGGTTTGCGTTCTATTATGGAGAGTTTATTATTAAACGTGATGTATGAAGTACCCCAAGATAGAAAGATTCGTGAGGTGATTATTACCAAAGATAACGTAGAGCGGGGGAGTAGGCCTACTTATATCAGGGAAGGGGAAGCTTCTGGTAAACCAGAACTAGAAAATGAAAGAGCTTCTTAAAAAGGCTTAAATTTATTCGTGTGGCTGAACCTTCTCACTGGTAAACAGCCGTTTGTTTGAGTAGGACCACCCATATAAAAGGCTTTGCTCTTGTTTGGGTTGGTGAATTAGGAGGAAGTAATGAGTGAAACGAGTGTGATTATTAATACAACTGATGATGACTTTGAAAAGGATGTCATCAAATCTGATTTACCTGTACTAGTAGATTTTTGGGCTCCGTGGTGTGGGCCGTGTCGCATGGTTGCTCCTATTCTGGAGGAGATTGCTAGGGAGTACGAAGGTAGATTAAAAGTTGTTAAGTTAGATATTGAGGCTCACCAGAGAGTAGCCGCAGAGCTCGGTATTAGGAATATCCCTTTTTTGAGCCTGTATAAAGATGGAGCAGCTATAGCTTCTAAAGTAGGTGCTTTGGGTAAAACACAATTGATGGCCTTCATTAATGCATCTATTTAAGAGTTAGAGTAATTTATTTGTTAAATGATTTAAAAGTTTTTTCTCATGGCCGATGTAATTACGATTGACGGGCCGGTGGCTTCGGGTAAAGGAACTGTGGCTAGTAATGTAGCTAAACGCCTTGGATGGCGCTATTTGGATTCAGGGGTGCTTTATCGTTTGCTTGCACTTTTAGCAAAGCGTAGTTTGGAGGGCGGATTGGGAGATGAGGAAGGGCTTTCCCAGTTGGCTGAGACGTTTTCCTTTACATTAAAGGATGGTAAGGTTTACTTGGGACATGAGGATGTTAGCAAAGGTATTAGAGAAGAGGTTATCAGCAGAGGTGCCTCTCAGATTGCACTTTTTCCCAAGGTGAGGGAAAGTCTATTACGACGACAGCGTAACTATGCCCAGGACTATCCTTTAGTAGCAGACGGTCGCGATATGGGGTCCGTTGTGTTTCCTCAAGCCGTTTTAAAGGTCTATTTGACGGCTTCACTTGATAGCCGTGCTCAAAGAAGAGCTAAGCAATTGGGTATTGAAATAGGTTCGAGAGAATACCAAGAGTTGTATGATTCCATTTCTCACCGAGACAAACAGGATATAACAAGGGAATTTTCCCCGCTAGTTAAGGCTCGGGGTTCGTATGTACTAGATTCTTCATCTCTAAGTATAGAAGAAGTTGTACAAAAAATTGTCAGCTGGTATCGCCAAACGCTTAAATAAGCTATAATTTCCCCCTTTTATGAGGATTGGATTCTCCAATTCAGTTCCCCAGGCCAAGCTGGTGAACTCGAAAATTTTAACCGAGGCATGTCTTGGAGTGCCAGAGAAATGTACATGGAAAATTTTGCAGAGTTGTTAGAAGAGTATTCCTCTACCCAGGCAATGACAGTAGGGGAGGTAATTACTGCTGAAGTAGTAGCGATAGACAACAATACAGTTACGGTTAACGCCGGTCTAAAATCTGAGGCTTGGATTGATATCAATGAATTTAAAAATATTAATGGAGAGCTGGAGGTCAAGGTCGGCGATTTTGTCACGGTGACTATTGAATCCATTGAAAATGGTTTCGGAGAAACTAGGCTTTCCCGAGAAAAGGCGAAAAGAGCTGCTGACTGGATTGTATTGGCGGAGGCATTGGAAACAGGCACCATACTATCCGGTGTTATCAATGGTAAGGTCAAAGGTGGATTGACTGTAATGGTGAATAGTATCCGTGCTTTTTTACCAGGTTCTCTAGTGGATGTCCACCCAGTCAAAGATATGACCCCTTATGAAAATAAAGAAATTGAGTTTAAGGTGATTAAGCTAGACAAGAAACGCAATAATGTAGTGGTTTCTCGTCGTGCAGTGCTTGAGGAAGCCCTAGGTGAAGAAAGACAGGCCTTACTGGCGACTCTAAAAGAGGGTGCGGTAGTTAAAGGTATTGTTAAAAATATAACGGACTATGGAGCTTTTGTAGATTTAGGTGGTATTGACGGTTTATTACATATTACTGATTTGGCTTGGGGTCGTGTTAAGCATCCGAGTGAAATTTTAGAGGCTGGGCAAGAGGTTGAGGCCAAGGTGCTTAAATTCGATCAAGAGAAAAATCGAGTTTCTTTGGGCTTGAAACAGCTAGAAGTTGATCCATGGGAAGGATTGTCTCGTCTATATCCAGCTGGAACTAGGTTATATGGAAAGGTAACTAATCTGACTGACTATGGTGCATTTGTTGAAATCGAGAGAGGAATCGAAGGATTGGTGCATGTATCAGAAATGGATTGGACGAACAAAAATGTGCATTCAAGCAAGGTGGTACAGCTGGGAGATGAGGTCCAGGTGATGGTGCTAGATATTGATACTGATCGTCGACGGATTAGTCTAGGTATGAAGCAGTGTATGCCTAATCCCTGGGAGGAATTTGAAGCTAATTACCAAAAGGGCGATCGTATTAGTGGAGTAATCAAATCCATTACTGACTTTGGTGTTTTTATTGGGTTACCTGGAAATATTGATGGCTTGGTCCATTTGTCTGATTTGTCTTGGAATGAACCGGGTGAACAGGCAGTTAGAAACTACAAGAAGGGGGATGAGTTAACAACAGTAATCCTATCCATTGATACGATGAAAGAAAGAATCTCTTTGGGCGTAAAACAGTTAGAGGGGGACCCCTTCAGTAATTATTTAGAAGCCCATGAAAAGGGAAGCGTCGTGAAAGGCAAAGTGAAGTCTATTGAACCTGGCATGGTGCTTGTTGCATTAAGTGAAGAAGTTGAAGGGCAGCTAAAGATTTCCGAAATTTCTGTTGATAAGGTAGAAAATTTACAAGCAGAGTTTAAGGAAGGTGATCCTATTGAAGCCTTAATTACTGGAGTTGATCGTAAAAATCGAGTAATTAATTTGTCTATTAAGGCACTTACTGAGAAAGAACAGGCAGCGGTCCTGGATAGTGTTCAACGTAGCAATTTGAATGCTGGTACTACTAGTCTAGGAGACTTGTTGAAAGAAAAACTTTCTTAAAGCATCTAATTAATAGAGGAAGGGAATTGAAATGACCAAGTCGGAATTAGTTAGTCAAGTAGTCGAGGCGAGTGCGCATCAAAGCACTGAGAAAAATTATTCTAAAACAGTGCTAGAGCAGGGTGTTCAGGTAATTGTAGAAAGTTTAACTCACTCATTAGCACTGGGAAGACGCATTGAGATTCGAGGATTCGGCAGTTTTAATCTCAATGATCGCCCTTCTAGGATGGGACGCAATCCTAAGACAGGTGAGAAAGTCCATGTCCCTGCAAAGCAGGTTCCACATTTTAAATCCGGGAAGGCGCTTCGCGAATTAGTAAATGCTTCGGCTAAGAGCTAATTCATTTTTTTATAATTTGAGCACCACTATTGTATAGTGGTGCTTTATTTTTTTCTGAATGCATTATATTGAAGTTATTAGGTCAGAAGTAAGCTTATAAACGCAGGTTTGGTAACAAAGCTAAGTAAAAATGAAGAATGGAGAAACATCCATGAGTTTAGAGCAACGATTAATTATTTTTGATACAACTTTGCGTGATGGTGAACAAACTCCTGGAGCCGCTATGACTCAAGAAGAAAAAATTCGTATTGCGCTTCAGCTGGAAAAATTAGGGGTAGATGTTATAGAAGTTGGTTTTGCTGCAGCTAGCGTGGGTGATTTTGCAGCTGTCCATGCAGTTGCTAAATTGCTTCGACAGGCGACAGTCTGTTCCTTGGCTAGGGCTAATGAAAAAGATATTCGCCAGGCAGGAGAGGCTCTTTTGCCTGCAGCAAATAAAAGGATTCATATTTTCATTGCAACCAGTCCTTTACATATGGAGTTTAAGTTGAAAAAGACTCCTCAGGAAGTGTTGAACGCTGCGGTAGAGGCTACACGTATTGCCAAGGAATACACGCAAGATATAGAGTTTTCTGCTGAGGATGGGTTTCGTTCAGATATTTCTTTTTTAGAAGAGATTTTTGGTGCAGTAATTGAGGCTGGAGCAACAACTATTAACATGCCAGATACAGTGGGGTACTCTTTACCTAGTGCAACTAAAGAGAGATTTGAACGAATGATTAGTGGGGTGCCCAACAGCGACAAAGTGATTTGGTCAGCACATTGTCATGATGATTTAGGTATGGCAGTCGCTAATTCTATCGCTGCGGTTCAAGGTGGTGCAAGGCAGGTTGAGTGTGCGATTAACGGTATAGGAGAAAGGGCAGGGAATGCTAGTTTGGAAGAAATTGTAATGACCGTTCATACGCGCAAGGACCTACTAAACCTAACTACTGCAATTAAGACCGAGTATTTATTAGCGACTTCTAAATTAGTATCTACTATCACTGGCTATCCTGTCCCTGCTAATAAGGCGATCGTTGGGCTGAATGCTTTTACGCATGAGTCAGGTATTCATCAAGATGGAGTATTGAAGTGCCGAGAGACTTATGAAATTATGTCTCCAGAATTGGTGGGCTGGAATACTAATCGACTGACACTGGGTAAGCTTTCTGGGCGAAATGCTTTTAGGAAAAAAATACAAGAATTAGGTATTTGGCTGGAGTCCGAGGAAAAATTGAATGCGGCATTTGTGCGTTTCAAGGACTTAGCTGATAAGAAGCGACAAATTTTTGATGAGGATTTGCATGCCTTAGTTTCTGATGAGATTAGTAATATGAGTCAGGAGCAGGATCTTAGATTTATTTCACTCAAAATAGAGGCTGAGACAGGAGAGGCCCCCCAAGCAAAAATATGCTTTTTGTACCAGAAAAAAGAAATAGTTGCCAAAGCTACGGGAGCGGGCGTAGTAGACTCTGTCTTTAAAGCTATCGAGTCAGTAATTAACAGTGGAGCAACGTTGGAATTATACTCGGTAAGTGCAGTTACGGAGGGTACGGAAAGCCAAGCAGAGGTATTAATTAGGCTGAAGAGATCAGGCCGCGTGGTCAGTGGGCAAGGAATGGATTTGGATATTATTCATGCTAGTGCTAAAGCCTATCTTTCGGCAGTTAGTAACTTTAGTGAGTGAGTATTCATGTATGATTTAAAGATTACCAAATGAGGATTTAGCATCAAGGAATGAAGGTGGATAGACAGGACAATAGCGTAGTTTACTGGTTAGCAGTGCCGTTGTCAGATATATTAAAGGGGGCATCATGTGGGACGGGGCAACGTTTTCAACTAATGCGCTATAAATATTCATTACTTTCTACTTTGCTAGACCGAGATATTGGTCCTTCTTCGATTGCAAGGAGTATAAGTGGTAATCCTTTTATCCCTGGCGTGGAGTTTAGTTTTAGTATTTCTCATAGCCAGGCTTATTATGCTATTGCATTTACCTATAAAAAAACATGTATCGGGCTAGATATTGAAAGTGAATTTAGACCTGTTAGCAATCGATGGGTTCAAAGGTATCTCACTTGTAGAGAGCGTGAAAGCCTTAAACATGCAGATTTCTATTCAAGGGCTTGTATGCGCTACTGGACCCAAAAAGAAGCGTACCTAAAGTGTAAGGGTTTAACTATTTTCTCTGGCCTTCATCGAATGGATTTTGTACATGTCGCTCACAATGAGGTTAAGAGTAATTTTGATCAAAATATCTATCGTTATTTTTTTTTAAATTTTAATGGGCAAATAGGCTCATTAATTACAGATGATTTAAAGATTAAGCGTCTTCTACCTTGGGTTATTTGAGCTGTTAAATAGATTTAATAACCAAAAAAAGCTTGTAGTTTGTGTTTACATAGGTCTTTATAGAGGGTGCTGGCTACTCTGTTTTTAATAAAGTATAATGTCTCTGTTTCAAAACGGGCAAAAGTATCTTGTTTGCGTTTCTTTGTCTGAGAGCTTCAGTATCTCATCAGTTCTGGGAGGTTTGTTGCTTTCTGAATCTTTCGAATAAGTTTAAAACTAATTTCAGATCCTTGGCACAATAAGGGCTGTTTGGCTGCTGTGAGGATTGGTTGCCTTGGATGAGTTTTAATAAAAGAAAGATTAAATTCATATGAGGAAAGAACATGAAACAATTAAATATTTTAAATTTAGTGCTTGGTTTTGTTCTAGGATTAGGTTTTTTTTATTTACTCAGCCATGGTTTTGATAGTAGTGAAACAAAAAATAAAACAATAGTAAAAGATTTTTATGAGGGGGTTTTCGTCAAACACGAAGTGGCTGATTATTCTGATAAATATATTGGAGATATTTATATCCAACATAATCCTTACCTTGCAGACGGCAAAAAGCCCTTTGTAACTTACTTTACAAAGTATTTTACTGATCATCCAGATGCTAAAAATAGTATAAAGAAAATGATAGCAGATAAAGATTTAGTTGTTTTACAGGTGCATAGCACTAAAAATAAAAATGATAAGGGACAGGCTATCATTGATATTTTTAGATTGAAAAACAATAAGATAGTTGAACATTGGGACGTGGTTCAGTCCATTCCAGTATCCTCAAATAATGGTAATACTATGTTCTAAAATAAAGTTGGTATTAAAGTGATGAGTAAATTGGGTGGTCAGTAAGTTGCCTCAGAATTTGCAAAGACCTTTGGCAGATCGATTGCGGCCTCAGACCCTGGAAGAGGTAATTGGGCAGGAGCATTTGGTTGGCGAGAATGGTCCGATTCGTTTGATGTATGAATACAATCAATTAGCTTCCATTTTGCTATGGGGGCCTCCTGGCGTTGGGAAGACCACCCTAGCTAGAATTATTGCCCGACATAGTGGGGCCGTTTTTGTTAATTTGTCAGCAGTGTTTTCAGGGGTAAAAGAGATCCGTCAGGCGATACAAACGGCTACGGAAAGCTTGGCTCAGAATCGCAGAACTGTCGTGTTTGTAGATGAAGTCCATCGCTTCAATAAAGCGCAGCAGGACGCATTTCTACCTCACATAGAATCAGGGCTAATTACCTTTATAGGGGCCACGACTGAAAACCCTTCATTTGAAGTTAACAATGCGTTGCTAAGCCGTGTAGCTGTTTATGCTCTAAGACCTTTAGGAATAGAGTCCTTAATTCAGTTGATCAATAGAATAATGGGTTTGAAAGAGTATAAGTCTCTCTCTATATTGCCTGAAGCAGTTAATTCTATTGTTGCCTCAGTGGATCATGATGCCAGAAGGTTAATCAATACGATGGAGCAATTACTAGGGTCTGCCCTTAGTCAAAATCGAAAGGTATTAGATCTAACCTTTTGTCGTGAGATTTTGTCGGATACATTAAGGAGATTTGATAAGGGAGGAGACCAATTCTATGAACAAATATCTGCTCTACATAAATCTGTCCGTGGTTCTCATCCAGATGCAGCTCTTTATTGGCTATGCAGAATGCTCGATGGAGGAGTAGATCCGCACTATTTAGCTCGAAGAATTATTCGTATGGCGTGGGAAGATATAGGTTTAGCGGATATTAGGGCCATGGAAATAGCTCAACAAGCAGCAATGACTTATGAACGCTTGGGTAGTCCAGAAGGAGAATTAGCTCTGGCGGAAGCAGTGATATTTCTGGCTTGTGCTGCTAAAAGTAATGCAGCTTATAAGGCTTACAAAGAGGCAATGCACTTTGTGCGTAACGCTGGTAGTGAAGCAGTACCACTTCATTTAAGAAATGCTACAACTAGACTATCAAAGGAGTTAGGTTACGGAAAGACCTATCGTTATGCGCATGATGAGCCGAATGCCTATGCAGCAGGCGAAACCTATATGCCTGAAGGTTTGGAAGAACCACAATGGTATCGACCAGTTGAACGAGGATTAGAGATCAAGATTAAGGAAAAATTAATTCAGCTGAGACAATTAGATGAAGCTGTAAAAGAAAAGCAGACAAAATGAGTTATAAGCGGGGATTTAGCTTATAATGGCGACATTTTGAAGAGAATAGGGTCAGGTACACAGTGATAGAGAAAGCAGAATTACAAAAACTAGGACGACTGGCGTATTTATCCTTAACTGAGCAGGAAATCGAGGCGTTTCAGAGTGAATTAAATCATTTCTTTTCCATGGTACAGATAATGCATTCTATTGATGGTAAATATGATTTAAATACTGTGCAACCTTTTGTGCATCCGTATGCACAATATCAGCTACTGAGAGAAGATAGGGCTAAGGTAGTAGAGGAACTTGAGCAATTTCAAGAAGTAGCACCCGAGATAAAAGAGGGCTTTTATATAGTGCCCAAGGTAATTGAATAACTAAGGTAAAAGATGAGAGACAAGAGTATTCGGCAACTTGGTGCGGCATTAGAAGAAAAACAAATTTCGGCGGTAGAGCTTGCTAACTATTTTTTGAGTGAAATTAAAATACGAGACCGATTCAATGCTGTGGTCTATACTGATGAAGAGCAGACCTTAGCAGCAGCTAAGTTATCAGACAAAAGGCGAGCCAAGGGGGAAAGGGTACATATCTTGGAAGGTATACCAATTACCTATAAGGATGCTTTTTGTCAACAGGGTTGGCCTACTACATGTGCTTCTAAAAGCTTAAAAAATTTTGTAGCTCCTTATACAGCAACAGTAGTTGCTCGTTTGCAAGCAGCTGGTATGGTTCCTTTGGGTAGAACCAACATGGATGAGTTTGCTATGGGTTCTACTACAGAGACTTCATGCTTCGGCCCTACTTTAAATCCTTGGGATCAAACTAGGATCCCAGGGGGTTCTTCAGGAGGCTCTGCGGCTGCTGTGGCTGCCAGGCTTTGTCCAGTTTCGCTAGGTAGTGATACCGGGGGTTCTATTCGTCAGCCTGCGGCTTATTGTGGGATTACGGGCATAAAACCCACTTATGGTTTAGTATCACGTTTTGGTTTGGTAGCTTACGCTTCTAGCTTTGATCAGCCAGGTCCTATGGCTAAAAGTGCGGAAGATTTAGCTTGGATCTTAGGTGTAATGGCGGGGTTTGATTGCCAGGATTCTACGAGTATTAACCATCCTGTAGAAAATTATGAAAAATCTCTTAAATTACCCTTGAAAGGGCTGAAAATAGGTGTTCCGCGAGAATTTTTGCATGAGAGTTTAGATGACGAAGTACAACACACTTATGATCAGATGTTGCTATTGTTAAGGCAACTTGGAGCAATCAGTGTAGACGTTTCATTGCCAAACCTTGAGCAAGGAGTGGCAGTATATTATGTACTCACCGCTGCAGAAGCCAGTAGCAACTTACAACGTTATGATGGAGTGCGTTATGGATTGCGTAGCGAGCAGTTTGAGGATTTAATAGACTTCTATAGCCAGACTCGTGCCGCTGGATTTGGTAAAGAAGTCAAAAGACGTATTATGATGGGAACCTATGTCTTGTCGCATGGTTATTACGATGCTTACTATGTCAAAGCACAAAAGGTTAGGAGTTTGATTGCCCAAGGCTTTCAACAAGCTTTTGAAGAATGCGATGTTCTATTGGCGCCTGTAACACCTTCGGTAGCTCCTAAATTAAAGGCTTATGAGGCGGATCCTATCCAGATGTATTTGTCGGACATTTATACGGTTTTGGTTAATTTAGCGGGTCTTCCAGCCCTAAGTTTACCTGGTATTTATTCCAAACAAGGACTTCCAGTGGGAATGCAGCTAATAGGGAAGCATTTTAAAGAGAGTCAGTTGCTAAATATTGCTTATCAGATACAGCAAAATTCTGATTGGCATCTGGCGTCACCAGTTTAAAAAGAGAATTATCGTTATGGAGTGGGAAACAGTAGTAGGGTTAGAAGTCCACATTCAACTTAACACTAAGTCTAAAATTTTTAGTAATGCGTCAACAGCGTTTGGGTCAGCGCCTAATGAGAATGCCAATGCTATAGATTTAGCCTTACCAGGTACTCTGCCAGTAGTTAACAGGGAGGTGGTTCGCAAGGCTCTTATCCTAGGAATGGCGCTCAATGCGACCATTAATCGGTATACCATATTTGATCGTAAACATTATTTTTATCCTGATTTACCGAAGGGATACCAAATTACCCAATTGAGGTGTCCGATTATTCAGGCAGGGGAATTGCCGATTGGCAAAGGTGAAAAGACCATACGAATTCTTCAGGCACATATGGAGGAAAATGCGGGGAAATCAGTGCATGATTTGTTTCCTGATGGGACGGCGGTGGACTTTAATCGTGCGGGTACGCCATTAATTGAGGTGGTCTCAGCTCCTGACCTGTATTCTGCACATGAAGCTGTAACTTATGCAAAAGAACTTTATCGGTTAGTCACATGGTTAGGAATTTGCAATGGCGATATGTCTCAAGGAGAGTTTAGAGCAGACGTTAATGTGTCAGTACGGCCTAGGGGTGAAAAACAATTAGGGACTCGCTGTGAAATCAAAAATTTAAATTCTTTTAAGTTTATTGAGGAAGCTATTGAATATGAAGCTAGACGTCAGATAGATTTATTAGAAGAGGGGGGCGAAATAAAGCAGGAGACCCGTTTATTTGACGCCAATTTAGGTGAAACCCGTAGTATGCGTACAAAAGAAGATGCACATGATTACCGTTATTTTCCTGACCCTGATTTCTATCCGCTTAAAATTACAGACCAGATGATGGAGGAAGCGACGGCTAATATGCCTGAATTACCACGTGAAAGACAGAATCGTTTGGTAAGTGATTACGGCTTGTCTGAGTATGACGCGAGCCAAGTCACCGCTTCTCGGTTGCAGGCTGAGTTTTTTGAAGAAGCAACAGGATTAAGTCAGCAGCCTAAGCTAGTGGCTAATTGGATGAATGGAGAAATTGCTTTTAATTTAAACAAACAGGCAAAGGATTTTAGTGAGCTTCCTATAACAGCTAGGCAGTTAGCGGATTTGGTAACTAGAGTAGTGGATGGAACGCTATCGACTCGTTTAGCTAAGCAGGTTTTTGAAGTAATATGGAATGAAGCTATTGAAGTAGATGCAGTGATTGAACGGGAAAATCTGAAACAAATTGGTGATATTGCTACACTAGACAAAATAGTTGAAGAAGTCTTGCAGAAGCATACAAAATTAGTGGAAGAGTTCCGCTCAGGTAAGCAAAAAGCACTAAATGCTCTAGTAGGACAGGTCATGAAACTTACTCTTGGCAAGGCTGATCCGGTACAGGTTCAGCAATTAATGAAGGAAAAATTATCCTGAGGATAGAGGCATGAAACAGTTCTGGCGTTATAGTGGTTTGTTAATAATCAGTTGGATCTTGCTCGGTTGTGGTTTTCACTTACGTGGGAATCCGGAAAGTCAATTAGGATTAAAATATTCGACTTGGTGGGTAGAAAATGCCGGCGAGATGAATGAACCTCTAAAGCGAGAGTTGTATCACCGTAAAGGAATAAGATTGGTTCAAGCCGAAGATTCAGCAGTTATTCGCTTAGTGAGAGTACAATTTGATCGCATGACGCAAACCATTAACCGCTATGGAAATGCTGAAGATTCACTTTATACTCTAGAGGTAATAGCACAGGTGTATTACCATGGCAGAGCTTGGGGTGATCCTATTGAATTGAATATGCAGAGAACATTAACTTATCCACCTTCTTCTAGTTTAGTACTAAACTCAGAGGAAGAAAAACTGAAGCGGGAGATGTACGAAAGTGCGGCCAGATCTATAGTAGATCGGCTAGCTTTTTTACCTCCTATAAAGCCCAGTGGGATTCAATAAAGTGGCAGCGAATGAAGAGGCTGCCTAGTGAAACCATTGTATGTCATTCATGGTGAAGAGGAGTTATTTCGTTTTGAGGCTCTAGAAAAATTAAGGCGGAGAGCTACGAAAGAGAGCTATTCTAGAGAGAGTCTAGTGGTAGAGGCTCAATTTAACTGGAATGAGCTGACGTATGCTTTGGAAAGTCAGGGGTTATTTTCCACCAAGAAATTTATTGAACTTCACCTACCAAATGGTAAACCTGGGCGCACAGGGGGGGAGCTACTGCAAAAGGTAGTTCCACAGCTGCTTGACAAAAAAGATATCTCCTTGTTGGTCTTATTACCAAAACTGGATAAAAGTCAGTTGGCTTCAAAATGGTTTAAGGCTTTATTGAAAGTTGCAGAGGTTACAGAAGCAAAAAAATTAACTCATCAGCAATTATCGCAGTGGCTTTTAAAGAGACTCTCCGCCCACAATCTAGGGATTGAGGAAGAAGCACTTTTACTCTTTTCTGAAAGAGTAGAGGGTAATTTATTAGCTGCTGCTCAAGAGGTAGAAAAAATAGCGTTATTGTTTCCACCGGGCCACTCACTTACTCTAATCGATTTACAAAAAAATATAGGTACAGTTGCAAGGTTTGATTTTTTTCAAATAGCTGAAGCCTGGATGCGGGGGGATATAGTGAGGCTTTTAAGGCTTTTAGCAGGCTTGGAGGTAGCAGCTGCAGAATTAGTAATTTTACTTTGGGTGGTTAGCGAAGATATTCGAGTTCTGATTAGGCTTTCAGGTGCCCTAAAAAAAGGTCAAGCCCTCTCCTCCGTTAGGAATACCCTGAAACTTTGGGGAACTAAACAAGAAGCGGCGTTGATGGCTATTAAGAGAATATCACCAAGAAGATTGATAAGAGGTCTACAAGAATGCGCTACTATAGATAAGCAAATTAAAGGAGTAGAAAAGGGCGAGCCCTGGCAAAGTATTAGAAACCTACTTAGTGATTTAAGCAGATAACGGCAAACACTTTAATAGTTTTATTCTTCTAAAAATTTTAGGTCAGTTACTTTGGGATGTTTTTTTACTTTAACCCAGGTACTCAGATATACTTTGGTTTCTAGGAGTTTTTCCATATCTAACCGAGCTTTACTAGAAATTTTTTTTAGCTTTTCTCCATTTTTACCAATGATTATCCCTTTATGCGTCTCTTTAGTAATCCACAGAGTAGCATCGATTTGTGTCAGTGTGGGTAGGGCTTTAAAGGAGTTAATTTCAATTTCCACAAGGTACGGCAGCTCTTCTCCAAGATAACGAAATACTTTTTCTCTAAGTATTTCAGCTACCAAGAAGCGACTAGAACGGTCAGTTAGAGCTTCGTCTGGGTATAAGGGCGGCCCCAAGGGAAGTCTGGGTTTAATTTTTTCTATTAATAAATCAAGTTGCTGAGAATATTTTGCACTCACTGTTATCGCATCGATTAGCGAATGCTGCCCTTTAATCTGTTGGAGGAAGTTGAAAGCTTCTTCCTGATTAATAAATAGATCAGCCTTATTAATTACAAGGAGTGTGTGCGCAGGAAGATGCCGTAGGATTTTTTCATCACGCATATCAAAATGCTTGGCTTCTACTACCCACACGACTAGATCAGCTGATCTAAGCGCTGATAAAGCATTCTCATTAAGCTTTCGATTTTTTACATCTTGATAATGAGTTTGATAGCCAGGCGTATCAATAAAGATTAGTTGAGCATTGCTATCGGTATGAATACCTCGAATTGTTTGCCGAGTAGTTTGAGCTTTTTTAGAAGTAATGCTGATTTTTTGACCAATGAGATGGTTCAAAAGGGTTGATTTACCCACATTAGGGCGCCCAACTATGGCAACAAAACCACAACGAAAGGAGGAATTAGTCATATTTGTCAAAGGAACTTAGTTTTTTCAGGGCAAGCCCAGCAGCTTCTTGTTCGGCTTTCTTACGCGAAGTAGCCTCTGCTTGTGTGATGATATTGAGTTCGGGAATAGCACATTCTACTTGGAAAACTTTTTGGTGAGCTTGACCAAATTGCTGAAGTACTCGGTAGCAAGGAAGAGCTACTTGACGAGCTTGTAAAACCTCTTGAAGTAGAGATTTAGCATCTGTAATTGACTGTAATGGTAGAGATTTGATTTTCTCTTTATAAAGTTGGTGAATAACCTCTTCAGCATTTTGAAAGCTGCTATCTAGACTGATCGCTGCAAACAGAGCTTCTAGGGCATCGGATAAGATGGAAGGGCGAGTATGACCATTAGCTTTAATTTCGCCGGGTCCTAGATATAAGTATTTTCCTAAATCTAGTGATTCCGCAATCTGGCAGAGAGTAGATTGGTTGACTAACATAGCCCTCATTTTGGATAGGCGTCCTTCGGCTTCTGCTGGAAATTGGAGGAATAGCATATGAGTCACTGCATAATTTAGGATAGCATCACCAATAAATTCAAGTCGTTCATTATGAGAGGAAGAGAAACTACGATGAGTTAGCGCCTGTTCTAGATAAGCAGGATGACGAAAGGAATAGCCTAGCTTAGCTTCTAGGGACGCATAATGAAGAGGGTGAGTCATAAGGGTTTTGGATGGAAAAAACTTACGTTTAGGTATAACAATGCCACCAGAGGAGTGTAACATTGAACGCATAAAGTTAAAAGATCTTCGTTTTAAGCAAACTAATTACCTCAATGAAAAAAATTATTAGTAGTACCTGTAGTACTAACTACTACTTAGAAATTTGTTATTTTCTTTTGAAAATCAGTATCTAGTCTCTGGGGTGGTCGATTGTTTAGGTTTGTAGAGCAGAAGCGTGCTTGACACAATTTTTTTATCCAAATATAATCCCCCTCTTTATTGAGCACCACGTGCACCCGTAGCTCAGTTGGATAGAGTATCTGGCTACGAACCAGAGGGTCGGGCGTTCGAATCGCTCCGGGTGCGCCATTAGAGAGAATTTTGCGCCCATCGTCTAGCGGTTAGGACATCGCCCTTTCACGGCGGTAACCGGGGTTCGATTCCCCGTGGGCGTACCAGTATTGCTCATCTGGTACTCATCAATTCCATTAGTATACGTTGCCCTGGGTCTGCCCAGTCGTTTTTTAGTTATTGTATGCTATTCCAGTTTTCTGCTAAGTGAAATGGCTTAAGTTAGTAGTTTTTTCGTACTGAAGTTTACTTTAACAAAATATTGCGGAATTCTCCATCTAGAGTTGCCACTTAGATGGAGATGGATAGCAAATAGAAAGCATAACTATTCTGGCCTATCTTGCTTTTGAATGTAGGTTTTTAGTATTTCTAATGGAGCACCTCCTACTGTTATAAGACAATAAGCTCTAGTCCAGAGCAATGGTTTCCAATAGTATTGTTTTAGATGTTCTGAAAATTCTTTACGTATTAGTCTACTGGTGACTGTTTTTAGATTATTAATATACTTACTAGGCATAATGTTTGGGTGCATTGTAATGAGTAAGTGAATATGATCAGACTCACCATTAAATTCTCCTATTTTTACTCCCCACTTTTCTGATAATTCTTTACAGATTTCTTCTAGTCTCAATAGGATTTCACTAGTGAAGCATTTTTTCCTGTATTTAGTGACTAACACTAAATGATAATTTAGTTTATGAAGGCAATGATAATGCGAGTGATATTGTTGTTTCATTGATTTACACTAATATGGTATTTTGTTAAAATATCACAATAATGAAAGCTTATAAATACCGGATTTATCCCAATACTGAGCAAAAGATTTTGATTGCAAAAACCTTTGGGTGCGTTCGTAAGGTTTATAACTTGATGTTAGAAGATAGAATCAAGAACTATGAGTTAGAAAAAAATACTGGA
This sequence comes from Neisseriaceae bacterium, assembly GCA_043842855.1. Lineage (GTDB taxonomy): Bacteria > Pseudomonadota > Gammaproteobacteria > Burkholderiales > Neisseriaceae > QFNR01. The sequence continues at coordinate 139,269 of JBBPJF010000003.1, read as the reverse complement.
ATTAAACAAAAATTACCCACACCGGCACAATATAAGGTTCAATTTCCCTTTTTATCTGAAGTGGATAGTTTAGCGTTGGCGAACGCCCAGTTAAATCTGATAGAGCCTATCAGAATTTTTTTCGAAGAGTAAAACAATCTAATGGCAAAGAGAAAGCTGGTTTTCCAAAGTGGAAGACTCGTAAAAATACAGTACAAAGCTATACAACTAATAATCAAAAAGGTTCAGTTTCTATTATTGATGGCAGCTATTTAAAATTACCTAAGTTCAAAGCATTAATAAAAATAAAATTCCATCGTAATTTTACTGGAAGCATTAAGTCGGTCACTATTCAAAAAACGGCTTCTAATAAATACTACGCAAGTATTTTGGTCGATGGAGGCTTATCAAACATAGTGCCAACAACCGTAGTGCCAGAACAAATACTAGGATTAGATTTAGGATTGAAACATTATTTGATTGATAACTTAGGGAATAAAACTAAAAGTCCAAAATATTTTAATCAAAAGTTAACTCGGTTAAGAATAGAACAAAGAAAATTATCGAGAAAAAAAGAAGATTCAAGTAGTAGAAAAAGACAAAGAATAGTGGTAGCAAAATGCCACGAAAAAATTAGTAATCAACGTAATGACTTCTTACAAAAGCTTTCAACCCAGCTCGCTTATGATAATCAAATAACGAGCTTTGCCATTGAAGACTTAAATGTAAAGGGAATGATCAAAAATAAACGTCTATCTAGGCATATTAGTGATAGTGGTTGGTCTAAGTTCATTACTTATTTGGAGTATAAGTGTAAGGAATTAGGGAAAAATGTAATCCGGATTAATCGTTTTGCACCTAGTTCTAAAATTTGTAATGATTGCGGTCACAAACTAGATAATTTGTCTCTCAATGTAAGAAACTGGATATGCCCTGAGTGTGGAGTTTCACATGACAGAGACATAAATGCCGCTACAAATATCAGAGCATATGCTTTAGCTCATGTCGTAGGTACTACGAAGTGCGTAAAGAGTTCCCCCGTCACTAGACTATTGAGCGGTAGTGTGATGGCGAAAGATACTGATCAAATTCAGTATGGGTCGTACTAAGCTCACTCTATAGCTAATGCTTAGAGGGAGTAGTTCATTAGCCTAAATATTGAGTTTTAAAGGCTAGAGAAATTTGGAGTTGAAGTTGTACTCGCTTCAGTGAATTTATACGATAACTAAGGCTAATCCTTGTGGTTGGACTCGATTTACATCCTTTGAGCACCGCTGGTAATCCGGAAGTATTTTTTAGTACTACTTTTTCTATTTAAAGTGATTAAAGTAAATAAAGAGCTAGCACATTCAAGTTTATTCATCCAATCTTATGACCACTTAAACTTTATCGTATCAATACCACTAAATTTATGCTGTTACATAGAGCAAAGTATCAAATTGCTTTCTATGTGGAATCAAGTGGTCAGCTACCGGTATTTAAGCACTTTCAGGATTTTGCGCTTCACCTGCTGCCACTGCAATTAGTTCTGTCCCCGTAAAAGAAAAACTTACCAATAACATGGTATTAAATAACCCCTTTATTCCATAAGGAAATAAGTTCTCTTTGGAAAAATTGTTAATATAGTAGTCAGGATACGGAACTGCTGGAGTAACTGAAATAAAATGAAATAAGACTAGCAGGCCCAATACTATAAACAGAACTACGGTAGCCACCTTAACTAAGGATAAATAAAATTCTGATTCAGCAAATAGCCGGGTGGAATAAAGATTGAGTAAAAGGACAACGCCGGTAAAAAGCATAACGCCTAACCAAACAGGCATCTCAGGTAATAGCTCATTCAGCAAAATAGCAGCAGCAGTAAAATCTACTCCCAGCGTCAGGGACCAGGTTAACCAATAAACCCAGGCTATCACATATCCTGTTGCTGGCCCAATTAAGCGAGTTGCATAAGCCCCAAAAGCATTAGAAACCGGGATGCAAGTAGTTAACTGTCCAATAGATCGCATAAAGTCATGGTGGGGGAGCATAACTAGATTTATAGAAACAGAACCAGTAATCTCTTTAAGGTAGAGATCAAAAAAGAATGAAAATTACGAAATTAATACTATAGTCGGGATTTCAGCGCATAAAGGTAAGGATAAAAGCTACATAATGGCGAGCTAGTAGCATTGGTATTATCTCTTTAAGTTTTCTTCTCCTCATAGTGGGATCAGCTAATGCAATGGATTAATTGTTTGAGGAACTAAAAAGACGGTTCAAACTAACAGGAGGATTGGCGTTATTAGCGTGACAACTATCACAAACAGCCCTTTCTCGGGTATTTATTGCCAGCAGCAGCTGATTAGTATAAGGGAAATGATTAGTGGAAAGTTTAAGCTAGAAGAGCAGGTTCAAGTCATAGTGCCATTCACTTGGCAGCACAAGAACTCTTATGGCGAGGCATAGCCAACTTTTAAGCCACAACAGGATTAGTGGCGGGTTGTGAATAAAACCGAGCGAGAAACGTTTGCGTTTCCCGCTCTGTACCTATATGCTAAATCTTTTCTAGCCTTTTGCTTGCGCATTGAATAGCTTTTTCTCTATAACGATTATTAACCACTTTGCTGGGTAAGCTACCTAACAGAATCACAAAAAGAGTACCAATTACCATCGATGTTATAGCAGCTGCAACAGGTTGTTTCAATAGAAACACCACACCAAACGCTGAAAGATAGTTGACGAGATAATATGCCAAAACCCACCAGCCAGAGTATCCGGCATCATGTAACCTTCTGACTGAGATACCCAGTGTAACGCACAGAAAGTACAAGGTCAGGACTACAAGCAGTGCGGACATTAATATAACCCAAATCTTTGTTCCTTGAGGCAGAAGAGAAAAATCCACACTACGGTCAGTGCCTGCTGGTAGAACGGCCCATATTCCCAGCCTAGTTAAATAGACAAGCGCTAGACCGAGGATGTAGGAAAATATTAGGGTTATCCAGTAACCCTTTCTATTAACAGTATCGTAACGGAAAGGATGAAGAAGGGCATTTTTAAATAGCTGATCTGACATTATATAGTCCTCCAAAATTGATGATAAACGGGGTCAACTAGCTATGGTGCCAGTAGCACGAAGAAGCGCTCAAGTTATTCCAAGGATGGACCGTAGTCAGAGAAGCCCTCCCTGTCGCTCACACCCACTGATTTTACTGAGAAAGTAACCTAAAAGTCTAGTGCTTTATATGGTTGGCAAATTAGTTAGAGAAGAGAGACTAAAAAAACCGCAATTGCTTAGGCGAAACGCCCCACTACCACCTGACAGGGCAGCCAGTTACTCGGCACAAGCTGTTTACAAGTCTCAGCACATAGCGATAAGCCCTATGGAGGGCCAACTAGCTAAGGTATTCAGTCGGTCCGTCGATTAATTAATTTCAATACATTAGATTAACTAAGTTGGATTTAAACAATTACCTTCCCTTTGTTTAGTGCATTGAGTGCCATGGCTTTTTCTCTGTATGGGTTCGCAGCAAGCTTACTGGGAATGAGTCCTAAAATCAGTAGCACAGTACCAGAAATCAAAAAGGAAATTATTCCTCCAATGAAAGGTACAAAACTTAAAATCCAAGCCAGAGAGAAAAGTAAGCAGGGGAGAATTAAGCACCACGCCGACCAACCTATATCATGTAGACGTCTAACGTAAAGCATAGTGGATACGCTGGTGAGATATATCCAAATCAAACAGAAAAAAGCATAGATTATGAAGTACTTTGAGAGTATAGAGTTGTAATCGCCCAGCAGGAGGTTATTACTTAACGCATGTACAGAACCATAGTTAATTGCTTCTTTAGAAGAGGAAAGTAGACTCCCCATGTTAGAAAGTAGAACTTTCAGCGGTAATAAGAGAAAAGGAGGAATAAGAGAAGGGAGAATTAGCTCCCTTATATGAGAGGTAAGGACTCCTAGCAACCAAGTTAAACACAATACTATCCAGTATTCTTGCCTATTGGTAATACCATAACGAAAAGGGTATAAAAAAGCATTTTTCAACATCAATCAATCCTCTACATGGGTAGATAAAAACAGACTATATTCATTTCTGTGGAAAAAGGTGCCTCAGAAGCCGCGTTTTAAAGGGCTGCGAAATAGAGACAAAGAGGATAAACATAGTTTTTACGTGGACTTTTAAAAAGGTGGATGATTCTACTAGTAAATTAGTTCATACGTCTAGTATTTTGAAATCTATACTTTAAAAACTAGAGGGTACTGTTAAAATAACTGTCAGAGTGGATTGAATTGGCGGTTTTTTCTCCTGTATGCAGAAGATAACCTAATTAGGCTGTAGTAAATTAATAATTTAGAAAAATCAACCCTTGTTACAGCCTTAGTTAAGGAAGGGATTGATAAAGTATTTTTCTATCCGGTACCAGGTATCAAGCAATTGAAAAACTGATTATAGTTCTACAGTTAATTTTGAGTGGGTCTAGCTGGCCTAGTTTAAGGTTCTCTACTAAGGAAAATATTAAAATAATAAAGCTCCTGTCCCGCATACTATTTTCTTAAGATCAATGAGATACAGCGAACGACTATAAAGCTTGAAACCAGATGAGAATCTCTGGAAAAGCTCTGTTAGCAATCAATCTTTTTCCCTTTTACCAGAGATTAACTTAGCTCCCTGTAGCCTAGTCAAGTAGGATGGCGGGAGTTTGTGTGCTTCAGGCTCCAGACTTAGCCAATACCCTTATAGCTTGATTAGAGGGGATCTTTTTCTATTACCCAGTGGGGAGCTCTGATTGTTAAAAACAACATTAACTAGTAACAGTTAGATTGGGTCTGGGAAAAAAGTTTAAAGAAAGGGTTTTTGTTATGTTTCAGAAAGTACTGATTGCAAATCGTGGTGCATGCGCAACACGTATTTTGAAAACACTAAAAAAACTACAAATAAACTCTGTAGTGGTTTACTCAGAGGTTGACGCAAGTAGTTTACACGTAAAATTGGCTGATGAAGCCTACTCGCTAGGATCAGGTGGAGCGACTGATACCTATCTCAATATGGATAAAATTTTGAAAATAGCTTGCGATTGTGGTGCGCAGGCTATTCATCCTGGCTATGGTTTTCTAAGTGAAAATGTTGAATTCGTCAAGAGAGTTGAACAATTAGGTCTTATTTTTCTAGGGCCAACAGCGCAGCAGATAGCAGATTTTGGGCTTAAGCATAGAGCTAGAGAACTAGCGCTGCAAGCAGAAGTTCCCCTGTCACCGGGCTCACCATTACTACAAAGTGTAGAGCAAGCAAAGCTAGAAGCTTCGCGTATTGGCTACCCAGTCATGTTGAAAAGTACCGCAGGTGGCGGTGGGATTGGGATGCAACTTTGTTCCTCAGAAAAGGAATTAGAAGCTATCTTTGAATCTATCAAAGCCCTAAGTGCTAACAATTTTTCTAACGATGGTCTTTACCTAGAAAAATATATTAAACGAGGCCGACACATTGAGGTGCAAATGATAGGGGATGGATTGGGAAAAACGTTAGCTATTGGAGAGCGGGATTGTTCTAGTCAGAGGCGCAATCAGAAAGTGATTGAAGAGTGCCCGGCGCCAAACCTAACTGATACCGTAAGAAATCAACTATATCAAATTGCAGAGCGACTATTGGCCAGTGTTTGCTACCGCAGTGTAGGAACTGTTGAATTTATCTATGACGTAGACAGTGAGTCCTTTTACTTTCTTGAGGTAAACACTCGGCTACAGGTAGAACACGGTATCACAGAAGAAGTATATGGGATTGACTTAGTGGAGTGGATGTTACGTCTAGCTTCTGATAAACAGTTTAGTTTAGAAACAAAACGTAAAGTACTACGACCTAAAGGGCATGCAATTCAAGCGCGTATTTATGCAGAAGACCCCTACCACGATTTTCGTCCTAGTGCAGGCCTTTTAACGCAAGTTATCTTCCCTCGTGGCAAAAATGTTCGAGTAGACACCTGGGTTGAGGCTGGTGTAGAAGTAGCTGCTTTTTTTGATCCTATGCTAGCTAAATTGATTGTCCATAGTGTGGATCGTGAAGGTGCGCTAGCCCTATTAGCAAATAGTTTGAAAGAAACAAAGCTTTATGGCGTAGAGACTAATCTAAGGTATTTGGAAACCTTACTGGCAGAAAAAACCTTCCAAGAAGGGAAAATGACTACCCGATTTTTAAATAGTTTTATTTCTCTCCCCTCTCCGCGTATGGAGTTTTTGCGGGGGGGTAGTTTAACTACAGTCCAAGATGCCTTTGGACGTTCAGGTTATTGGGATATAGGAGTTCCCCCTTCAGGTGCCTACGACAGTTATTCTTTTAGGCTAGCCAATAGACTTTTAAAGAATCCTGAAAATGCAGCAGGGTTGGAAATTACGCTTGAAGGCCCATCCATCCAATTTAATTTTAATACCCAGATTGTTCTGGCAGGAGCCCAGATAGAAGCTAAATTGGATAATAAAAACATTCCCAATTGGCAAGTAATTGCAGTGAAAGCGGGGCAGACGCTAGAGTTAGGCCGTGTAGTGGGGGCGGGTTGTAGAAGCTATCTTGCAGTTACTGGGGGGATTGAATGCCCTGATTATTTGGGCTCGAAAGCAACTTTTGCTTTAGGTCGCTTTGGTGGTCATAGTGGACGTGCAATTAGAGCCGGGGATATTTTAAAAGTTAGAAATACGGAACAGTATTTAGCAGAAGTAGGCGCTAATCTTCCTTTAGAAGCAAGACCACAATTGACTAATACCTGGGAATTAAAGGTTATTTATGGTCCCCATGGAGCTCCAGATTTTTTTACCGAAAAGGATATGGAAGTTTTTTTCCATTCTGAGTGGGAGGTTCATTACAACTCTAACCGCACAGGTATACGACTGATTGGCCCTAAACCTAGTTGGTCGAGGACGGATGGTGGAGAAGCTGGTCTTCATCCTTCCAATATCCACGATAATGCCTATGCCTTTGGTTCAGTTAACTTTACCGGGGATGTCCCTATTATTTTAGGTCCAGATGGGCCATCGCTCGGGGGCTTTGTTTGCTGTGTGACGGTAATAACAGCAGATCTTTGGAAGTTAGGTCAACTGCGAGTGGGAGATCGGATTAAATTTCTTCCTATTGCTATAGAAACTGCTATTCTTTTGGAAAAGGAGCAAACAGAAGCCATTGGTCGACTAGGTCCTATGAATTCCGTGCCTCAATTACCCGTCTTGAAAGATCCTATTCTGGCTAGTTTATCAGCAGAACAAGCAGGAGAAAGAGTAATATATCGCGCTGCGGGAGATCATTTTCTCCTGGTAGAATACGGTGAGCTGGTGATGGATGTCCGTTTGCGTTTGCGAGTGTATCGTTTAATGCAGTGGCTAGAAGAGAATTCTTTGGCTGGACTCAAGGAATTAACCCCTGGGGTAAGGTCACTACAGATACACTTTGATAGCCAAATACTTTCCCATAAAACCTTATTAAACCACCTTGCTCAAGCAGAATTAATTCTATCGCAGACTTCAGAAAGTTTGACTGTACCGGCAAGGATTGTTTATTTGCCGATGTCTTGGGATGATGAGGCGTGTCGCATGGCTATAGAGAAGTACATGCAGACTATTCGTCGAGAGGCTCCTTGGTGTCCGAGTAATTTAGAATTCATTCGTAGGATTAATGGATTAAAGGATATTTCAGAGGTAAAAGAGATAGTTTTTAATGCTACCTATTTAGTAGCTGGCTTGGGAGACGTTTATTTAGGAGCTCCTTTAGCTATTCCTCTAGACCCAAGGGATCGTCTGTTGACCACTAAATATAATCCTGTACGTACTTGGACAGTTGAGAGCTCTGTAGGAATAGGAGGCGCTTATCTATGTATCTATGGAATGGATGGACCAGGAGGTTATCAGTTGATTGGTCGGACCGTTTCTATGTGGAACCACTATCATTTAGGGGGATCCTTTGAAAAGCCTTGGTTATTACGTTTTTTTGATCTTATACGCTTTTATGAGGTGAGTCCTGCTGAATTGTCAGAAATTCGTAAGGCTTTATTGCAAGGTGAAGCCGTCCTAAAGATTGAACCTACACAATTTTCTTGGGAAGAATATGATAAAGAGCTCCGTACAAATCAAGAGGAAATCAAAAAGATACGTGCACAACGCGAAAATTCATTTAATGAAGAATTAGCTCGCTGGCATGCTGAAGGACAGTTCAACTTTACAGCCGTAGAAGAAGTAAAAGGAGAAGAAATCATCATACCTGAAGGAAGTATAGCGTTAGAGAGTCCAGTGTCAGGTAGTGTTTGGAAAATTGAAGTTGAGCTAGGGCAGACTGTAAAATCAGAACAAAGGCTAATTAGTTTAGAATCCATGAAAATGGAAATCCCTATTTTAGCTAAAGAAGCAGGAATAGTGGAAAGTATACATTTGAAGCAAGGGCAGAATGTCCATGCAGGTCAGGTCATGTTGGTGTTAAAGAGGGAGCAGTATCCGAATGGATAAGTTAACAATTGAAGCTGTACGTAGAGGTTATGAGCTAGGGGAATTTTCGCCCAGAAGTTTGATGCAGAAAATCAGGCAGCAAGCTTTAGAGCTAGGGGATGAGCATATTTGGATTACGCTTTTGTCTGAAGAAGAACAAGAGCCGTATTTTAGGGCCCTTGAGTATATAGATTTTGAGAAGCATCCTTTATGGGGCATCCCCTTTGCCATAAAGGATAATATTGATTTGGCTGGTATTCCAACGACTGCTGCCTGTCCAGCGTTTGCTTATGTGCCGGAACACTCTGCTTGGGTAGTACAACGCCTGCTAGAAGCGGGGGCTATTCCCGTAGGTAAAACTAATTTAGATCAATTTGCTACTGGGTTGAATGGCACTCGTAGCCCCTATGGTATATGCCGGAATGCCTATAATTCTAAATACATAAGTGGAGGCTCTAGTTCTGGATCTGCTGTTGCTGTAGCAAGAGGTCTAGTCAGTTTTAGTCTTGGCACAGATACTGCAGGATCTGGCAGAGTACCAGCAGCTTTTAATCAGTTAGTCGGTGTTAAACCCACTAGAGGTTTACTTTCTATTCGGGGACTAGTTCCAGCTTGTAAGACTCTGGACTGCATTAGTATCTTTGCTCTTAATGTAAATGATGCGCATCAAGTACTAACAGTGGCCGAAGAAAGAGATGATAAGGATGAGTTTAGCCGTCAAAATCCCTTTAGCAACAGTGCTCGCTATTACGGAACCTTAGAGAAAAAGCTTCGAATAGGTATTTTACCTACCCAACAATTAAAATTTTTTGGTGATCAACAGTACGAACAGGCTTACAAAAATACTTTAAGGTGCTTAGATAAATTGGCAATCGAGTGGAAAGAAATTGACTATAGTGGCTTTGATGAGGCTGCACGTCTATTGTATGAAGGTCCGTGGGTGGCAGAACGTTATTTGGCTTGTATGCCTTTGATTGAAGAACAGCCAGAAGCTTTGAATCCAATAGTTAGAAAGATAGTTGAAGCTGGTAAACAGGCTAAAGCTACAGATTTATTTAAAGCACAATACCGACTGAAAGCGTTAAAAAAGTACTGCACAGAGCAGCTTGAGGGCCTTGACGCTTTATTGTTACCGACAGCGGGTAAGCTATACACTATCCAAGAACTTTCTGAAGAACCAATTATGTATAACTCTCAATTGGGATATTATACTAATTTTATGAATTTACTTGATTTATCTGCCGTAGCGCTGCCCACGCTTATAACAGAAAATGGTTTACCATTCGGAATTACGTTAGCAAGTCTGGCCTTTAGAGATCGTTATTTATTATCACTAAGTAAGCGTTTAGAATTATTTTTTTCCACAAGCCAGACAACAGCTGGGGGTAACGCAATATCCTCCGATAATGAGTGGATAGAGGTGGTAGTTTGTGGTGCGCATTTGACAGGGTTTGCTCTGAACTGGCAACTAGTAGAGCGAGGTGGTCAATTGGTAGAGCAAACACGAACCGCTCCGCATTATCGGATGTACCTACTTGAGGGTAAAGTTTTGCGTCCTGGATTAATCTGGGATGATTCAAAGGGACAGGCTATAGAGGTGGAAGTTTGGAAAGTTCCCAGTTCGGACTTTGGAAGTTTTGTCAATGAAATTTCCAGGCCTTTAGGTATAGGTAAAATTCAATTAGATAGTGGACGCTGGGTAAGTGGCTTTATTTGTGAACCTTATGCAGTAGAAAAAGCTCAAGAAATTACTGGTTTTGGGGGTTGGCGAGCATTTATGAATGCTAAATAAAAGTACATGAAGATACAATTATTAACCATTCTACGAGATTTAAAGTTACATTTAATTGTAGATTTATGTAAACAACTGGGTTGTTCTAGTGTGGAATTATCTGAATTAAGGGCAGCCTGGGTTGAAGGGGGTATGAATATTCATGAATACTCAGGGGGCTACCAGCTGTTGCCCCAACTTCCTCCTTTGGATGTTTTCTTTTTAAAGTCTCAGCTTCTACCTGCTCATGTATGGGTAAACTCAATTGTGGATTCTACGAACCAATATCTTTTGGACCATTTACCGGACTTACAAAAGGGAGATCTATGTTTGGCCGATTATCAGTGGGCTGGACGTGGGCGCCGTGGGAGGACATGGGAGGGAACGTATGCAGGTCAAATTCTCCTTAGTCTATACTGGGAATTTAAGGATTTTGCTCAAACGGAAGGTTTAAGTTTAGTAATTGGTCTAGCAGTTTGTCAGGCACTCTGCTCGATAGGCTGTCCAGGCTTAAAGCTCAAATGGCCAAATGATATTTTATTATTTGGGAAAAAGTTAGGAGGAATCTTAATTGAGACTAGTCCCAAGACAAAAAAGGTTTTGGGGGTAGTCATTGGCTTAGGACTAAATCTTTCTTTACCTATACAACTTAAGGCAAACAACCCAAGATGGGCAGAATTGGCTCAGGTAGAGGTTACTTTGGATAGAAATCAACTAGTACTCCTTTTAATGCGTTATCTTAGAGTTTATTTGAAACATTTTGAGCGAAAGGGATTTGAATATTTTCAAAAAGAATGGGTGAAAAATGACTATTTTTGGGGTCAAACAGTGCAATTAGTTGCCACTACCAGCGAACTCGTTGCAGAGGGCGTAGAGAAGGGTGTTGACAGAGATGGAGCAGTTTTGATCTTAACCAAAGAAAATAGCATACAAGCGTATAGAGGAGGGGAAATATCGCTATTAGCTAGCTAAGCGATGAGATAGTGGATGAGACATTATAGGCTTGAAAAATAGCCCAATAGTTTAGTCTGGGCTGCTTCAATGTGTCGTTTCATCAATAGTTCAGCAAGCTCGCCATCTTTTTTTTCAAGAGCTTCTATAATCTGGTGGTGTTCTTTGAAAGCAACGTGTCGTTGTTGAGAAGCCATTAGGCATTTTTGTCGGTACATTCGGATTAATTGATATAGTTCTACGCCTAATAATTGAAGTAATGTTTTATTTTCAGAAGCTAAAATGATCCGGTAGTGGAAATCGTAATCTTCGTCATAAGTCATACAGCTCTCATTTGCCATTAAGTTTTTTTCATGTTTTTCTAATAAATGAAAGAGCTCTGATATTTTGTGGGTAGTAATTTTAGTAGCTGCTAAGCGGCAGGCTAAACCTTCCAAACATGCACGTATTTGATATAATTCGACCAGCTGAGCTGTGCTCAAGGATGCCACACGAGCGCCAACATGGGGGACGCGGACTACTAACTTCTGTCCCTCTAAGCGGTTGATGGCTTCTCGCAGAGGACCGCGGCTAGTCCCATGTATCCGAGCGATTTCCTGTTCGATAATTTTAGATCCAGGCACTAGGTCACCCCTGATTATAGAGGTTAACAGCGCCCGGTACACTCTTTCTGAATGAGTAGAAATACTGAGGGGTAGAGAGTGAGGAAGAGCTTCATTCATGGAAATATGCCGGTTATCTCCTATTGTTGTTTAGGTACTGCTACAGCGCAATATACCATAGTTCAAAGGCAAAACTACGTCTACCTAATTTGTTTTAATTGGAATATACTTCGTCACTCTGATATAGCTTAACAACTAACTTTTTTCTTGGAAAGATTTTGTGCATTTACCCACTTCTCAACTATCTGTACCACGCGTAATTATAGATACTGACCCAGGTATTGACGACGCTGCTGCCATACTATTCGCTTTGGGGTTAGAAAAATTAAATAGACTTGAGTTATTAGCACTTACCACAGTTTGTGGGAATGTACCTTTGGAACTGACGCAAAAGAATGCTCGTCTCGTTTGTGATTGGGCAGAGCGTTTTGATGTATCTGTATATGCCGGGGCTGAAGCCCCTTTTTTAAATGATGTAGCCCACGCAGAAGAAGTTCATGGACATACGGGTTTAGAAGAAATGGCAGCGTTAGTTGAACCGAAAACACCGCTGCAACCTGTCTCGGCACTTGAATTTTTGATAGAAACCTTAGAATCAGCACCCGAACGTTCGATCACTCTATGTGCTTTGGGGCCTCTCACCAATATTGGACTAGTGCTTAAGTTTAGACCTAGCTGTGCAAAAGGTATCAAAGAAATTGTGGTTATGGGTGGGACTTACCTAGAGCCAGGCAATATTACACCGAATGCTGAGTTTAATTTTTTTGTTGATCCAATAGCAGCCAGAATTGTCCTTGAAAGCAAAGTACCTCTATGTATTCTTCCCTTAGATGTCACACATCGCGCCTGTGTGACAACTCCACGCATGGATCGTTTGCGTATCCTTGCCAATACGAATGGTAGAAGAATCGCAGATTTATTACAAAGCTATAGTCGGTATGATATCCAACAATTTGGTTTGGAAGGTGGCGCTCTACATGATCCATGTCCTGTTGCTTATTTAGTTGAACCTGATTTATTTACCTCAAAACCGGTATTTGCTACCATTGAAGTCAATCAGGGGTTAATGCAAGGAGCGGTACAAGTGGATTGGTACCAGCGTTTGGGGCATTTACCTAACGTTAAGTGGGTATATGATCTAAAAGCTGACGCATTCTTTGAACTATTTACACTGGCTCTTTCTGAGTTGATCTAGCAAATGGAACAGTTAGAGCTTTTTGATATTCTTAGCCCTTGTCGAGACGTTTGTCAGGCTAATCGATCGGGGTACTGCATCGGTTGTTATCGTAGTCGTCAGGAGAGACTTCAGTGGGTGTCTCTATCTAACCAAGAGAAGCGTCTCGTGCTACGGAAATGCCAACAGAGGAAGGCTAGAGCTCTAAGAGAGAAAAAATTAGCTTTGACTGTTATAGTTGCTGAGCAGGCTTCGCAAACTCTTTTTGAATAAAAGCGGTATCATGAAAAAAACGATACTTATTACAGGCGGAGCAGGCTTCATTGGACGTCACGTTGTAGAACATTTTCTGCGTTTCTATCCCAGTTATCATTGCCTTAGTCTAGATAATTTGAGCCAAGCTAGTACGTATAGGTTACCTGACAGTGTTACCTCATCAGAGAATTTTACTTTCATTGAAGCTGATGTGGCAAATTATTCAACTGTATTACAGGTGTTGCGACACTATAGAGTTGTAGGGGTGGTGAATCTAGCGGCATATACACATGTGGATCATTCCATTCAAGTTCCTCAGGAATTTGTAGAAAACAATGTCTTAAGTATGGTTTGTTTACTGGAAGCGTGTCGTACCTATCTTAAAGAGCAACCCCTCACCTCATTTCGGCTATTGCACGTTTCTACAGATGAAGTTTTTGGTTCAATTCAAGCACCTGGACTTTTTAGCGAAACCCACGCTTATCACCCTCGGTCACCTTATTCTGCTTCTAAAGCTGCAGCCGATCATATAGCGATGGCTTATCATCATACTTATCAATTTCCCTGCATAATTAGCTATTGCACTAATAATTTTGGTCCTTATCAGCGTACAGAAAAGTTAATCCCACATACCATTTTCTGTGCTTTACAGCAGCAGCCAATTCCTATCTATGGTGATGGGCAACAAGTCAGAGATTGGATACCAGTATTAGATCATGTTCAAGCTTTGGACCTTATTTTTCGCCGTGGGAAGGTGGGTAGTCAGTATGGAATTAGTGCTCACCATGAGCTTACTAATCTCGCTTTAGTAAGGTATATTTGCCAATATTTAGAAACTGTCCTAGGTCACCCTTCTGGCAGGTTAACTAATTTGATTACTCATGTTAGAGATAGACCTGGTCATGATGCTCGTTATGCCTTGAGTACTGTGAAAATAGAGCAGGAGTTAGCTTGGAAACCAAAGATGAAATTTAAGCCATATTTGAAAAGCACTATTGAGTGGTATCTTAAACATCGGGATGAGTTAATTAATGCAACGTAAAAAAATGCCTCAATGTAGGTGCCTTTATTCTAAACCACATTGGGATCACCGCGGCTATTTTTTGGAAAGTTTTAGAGAAGAAGAGTCTGTTGCACAATTAGGTTTTCACTTATTTCAGATTAATGAAGTTTTTTCGTACTATGGAGCTATCAGAGGGTTACATATGCAAAAGTCCCCTTATGGACAAGCGAAAATTATTCAAGTACTGCAAGGAAATATTTTGGATATTGCCGTAGATGTAAGACCCGAATCCACAAATTTTGGACAAGTAGTAAGAAATACTCTTCGAGCTGCTGAACGAAAAAAACTTTATATCCCTGTAGGGTTTTTGCATGGCTATGCCGTACTTTCTGCTACTGCTTTAGTGCAGTATTATGTTGATGCACCATACCTACCCGAGTATGAAGTAGGTGTAAGATATGATGACGCATCGTTGAAAATAGATTGGTTGCTATTAGAAGAGGAGCAACTAGTATCTAAAAAAGATTTATCTCTACCTAGCTTTGAGCAATTCCTCGATAGAAATGCTTGAAAGGAATATTGGAATGCGTTATAAAAACCCTTAAGGGTAGAACGGTTTAAATGGTGGCGCTGCTGTCAAATCCGCTGGGGTTTGCTCATTTTTTTTCATTCTCTGCTATTTTGTGGCTACTTTTTGAGAAGTATTCCTAGTTTCTCTCGCCTTGAATAAGCTTTTCCAAAGAGATCCCCGTAGTTGTAGGCAAAATTTTTCCCAACAGACACAGTAGTTCTTCTAAATTATTTTCTTTAAGAATAGGGGATTAAATCAATAACCTTTCTACGGGCTGTTATAGTTTTGGGTGAGTATTTAGTAAAATTTAGTTATGATAGGGTTGTAGAATGTGTTTATGTTTGAAGAGTTTCTATGCTTTTAAAGTGCTTTGAAGTGCCATTTTAGGGGAAGTATTTTAATCAGGCTGAATCGCGTTAGTAGAAAATAACTTCAAACCACAAACTACCCCACAGCTTAGGAAATAGTTGAAATAAATATGGAAGGCTTTCAACCCACTTCGGGATATCGATTTTTCAAACGGTATTTGGATGTTACACTCATTTTACTTTCTCTGCCTGTAAGTATTCCCCTTCTCGTATTAATTACAATAATTATCCGTTTGGAGAGCAGAGGGCCTGCTATTTTTATGCAAAAAAGGGTAGGGTATTTGGGTAAGGAATTTAAAATATATAAATTTCGTAGTATGTATATGCATGCAGAAAGAGGAGGTGCCCAGTTTGCCGAGGTAAATGACCAACGCGTCACCCCTTTTGGAAAGATTCTTCGAAAACTGAGACTTGATGAGTTGCCTCAGTTTTTTAATGTACTGAAAGGGGAAATGAGTTTGATTGGGCCTCGTCCTGAACAGAAGATTTTTGTAGAAAAATTTGAAAAAGAGATCCCTTACTATTCCTGTAGACATAACGTCCTTCCAGGTATCTCCGGTCTAGCTCAGGTAAAGCAGGGTTATGTTTCCTCCTCTAGAGAAACTGCCATTAAACTAGAATATGATCTATACTATTTGAAGCATTTTTCTTTTATGCTAGACCTGAAAATTTTCTTTTTAACATTCAAGACAATTTTTACAGGTTTTGGGGCTCGTTAAAAGTTTAAGGCAGCTTTTATTAACTGTTATTTGATCTTAGCAGCTGTTTCTACACCTTGGTGGATAGCCCGCTTAGCATCTACTGCAGCTGCTTTTTCAGCGCCACCTATAAGGTAGAAACAAGCACCTGCTTGACGTAAGGGTTCTACTAGCTCATTTACCGCTAACTGACCTGCGCAAAGAACAACATTATCCACGTCAAGTATTTGTTTTGTACGGCTCTCATCTTTAGAAATAAGATGTAAACCTACGTCATCAATTTTCTGATATTCAACGCCACTGAGGAATTGCACCTGTCTTTTTTGAAGGCTAGCCTTATGGACCCAGGCGGTCGTTTTGCCTAATTCTTGTCCCATTTTTCCTGGTGTGCGTTGTAATAAATAAACTTTTCTGGCTGTACCAATGGCTTGTGGTTGGACGATAAAACCTGGAATAGTTAGGTCTTGAGAAAGCCCCCACTCTGCCTCCCAGGTACGTAAATCTAGCGTTGGTGAGTGCTCCGTAGTCAAGAATTCAGCCATAGCAAAGCCAATGCCGCCTGCCCCTATTATAGCTACTCTCTTCCCAGGTACTTTCTTTCCTGATAATACGTCACTATAGGTCATCACCATAGGATGATCAACTCCAGGGATTTGCGGAACCCGTGGTTTAACTCCAGTGGCAATAATAATGACATCAAAATTCCTTTCTAAAAGGTCAGAGGCACTGACATGGGTTCGCATATGTAGCTGCACTGCTTGCTTTTTTAGTTGCGTTTCAAAATAACGAATAGTTTCTTGAAATTCTTCCTTACCGGGGATTTTAGTGGCTAAACACCATTGTCCACCAATATGATCTTCTGCTTCGAAAAGTTCTACGTGATGTCCTTTCTCAACAGCAGCAAGTGTAGCAGCTAGACCAGCAGGGCCAGCTCCTACAACAGCTACTCTTTTAGGGTGAGGAGTGGGGATTAATACCAACGTTGTTTCACGACCTGCCCTTGGGTTGACTAAACAACTTACCTTTTTACCAACAAAAGCATGGTCCAAACACGCTTGATTACACGCAATACAGGTATTAATTTCTTCGCTTCTTCCTTGCTTGGCTTTTTGGGGTAAAGCAGGATCAGCTAGAAGTGGCCTTGCCATAGAAACAGCATCTACTAAGCCTCGAGCTAAAATAGTCTCTGCAAGTTGTGGTTCATTAATGCGATTAGAAGCAATGAGAGGAATAGTCACTTCGGAACGTAAGCGCTCAGTAAAATGTACAAAAGCTGCCCTTGGGACTGAAGTAACAATAGTAGGGATTCGAGATTCGTGCCAACCAATGTCAGTATTAATAGCATCTATACCCAAAGCTTCAGCTTTTTTGGCTAATTGAATAATTTCAGCTTCTGTTTGGCCACCTTCTACTAAATCTGCTAAGGATTGTCTTAAAATAAGAGCAAAAGAGGCAGGTACCTTTGCTCGGATAGCGCGAATAATTTCTAGCAAGAAACGTTGTCGCTTTTCAGTAGTGCCTCCCCATTGATCAGTGCGATCATTTGTCCGCGGACATAGAAATTGATTGATAAAGTAACCTTCTCCAGCCATGATTTCAACCCCGTCAAATCCAGCTTGGTAGGCTAGTTGTGCAGCTCGAGCAAAAGTACGTATGACATGTTTTATCATGCAATCTGAAGCTTTTATAGGTTGGAAAGGATGGATAGGGGATCTAGCGTGACTAACACCAAGTTTTAAAGGGGTCGCTCCATAACGTCCAGCATGTAGCAATTGCAATACAATTTTTCCTCCCGCAGAGTGCACAGCTTTAGTAACCAATCGGAATCGACTAACATCCAAATAATTAGTTATTTTGGCATCAAACAAAGTTAAAAGGCCAGTGCGAGAAGGTGCAATCCCCCCTGTAATAATTAAGCCCACCCCCCCTTTTACTCTTTGAACATAAAAGGCTGCTAGTTTTTCTCTATCCCAACGTCTGGCCTCAAAGCCTGTGTGCATTGAACCCATCACAATACGATTAGCTAGTTCTAGCTGACCAATTTTAAAAGGAGAGAAAAGATGAAAATAGCTTGACATAGCGTTCCTTAAACATGGTGGTCTTTGGGCCTTATATGGCCTCTATTGATTTCTTACTACTAAATTGATTCTCTAGCAGCATTTTAGCCTTGACACACAGGTATAATTTTAAGTTTAGTTTAAGTTTGAAAGACATATGCAAGCATTTAGATATACTAAATAATTAGACAATATATGGCGAAGAATGATCTTCTAAATTACTTTAGAAAAATCATTTTGCTTTATTCTGGAGTAGGTATCAAATACCAATGCGATATGCCGAACCAGCAGGCGTCCAATAGGAGAAACTTCAAGTTCCTTTTCCTTTAATGAGAGTAACCCATCTTGTGCTAATTGATTAAGTTCCTTAAATTCTAAAATAAAATGTTTTTGAAAGGAGGGGAGAGAATAGCGTTCCTCATAAGCTGAAAAATTCACTTTAAAGTTACAGACAATCTCTTTAATAATATCTCTTCTCAAGCAATCATCCCAGGTAAGTTCTAGGCCTCTCAGTAAAGCAGATCCTTGTGTGTGAATGGCTTTTTGATAAGCGGCAATTCCCCTGTGATTTTGAGCATATGCATCCCCTATCATACTGATGGCTGATGCTCCTAGGCCCAGCAGATCGCTATTTCCATGCGTGGTATAACCCTGAAAGTTCCTATGCAATTTTCCGATTTTTTGCAGTATAGCAAGCTCATCATTCTGCTTGGCAAAATGATCCATCCCAATAAATTGATAGCCTACATGCTGCAGAAAGTTAATGCTTTCTTTGAGTATTTCAAGCTTTCTAGAAGGTTCTGGTAAATGGCTAGACTTAATCATCCGGTGGGCTTTGATCAAATTAGGCAAGTAGGCAAAGTTAAAGAGGCTAATTCGTTCTGGATCAAGTGCATGGATTTTTCTTAGCGTGGTTCGAAAACTTTCCACAGTTTGCTTGGGTAAACCATAGATTAAATCAAGACTAATTGAATGAAATTTTAATTTCCTAGCCTGTGCGATGAGATTCGTAACTTGTTCTTCATCCTGCTGACGATTGACTAGTCGTTGGACTTCGGGATGAAAATCTTGAATACCCATACTTAGCCGATTGAAACCTAAGTTTTTTAAGTGTTCTAGATGGGTTAAGTCAATATTCCTAGGGTCAAGTTCTAGGCTAATCTCACTATCAGTAGCTATTGAGAAGTTATCTCTCAAAAGTACCATTAGGCGGGTTAGCTGCTCATTGGTCAGGTAGGTAGGTGTTCCGCCGCCTAGATGAATTTGGATCACTGTTCTAGTTCGAAAATAAGGGGCCCGGACCTTGGCTTCCTTTTCTAAAGCATCCAAATAGATATCAGCTACTTCTTGATGTGTAGTGATTACTTTGTTACAAGCACAGAAATAGCAGAGCTTGCGACAAAAGGGAATATGTATGTAAAGAGATAAAGGACGCTCAGGATACCTATGGAAAGCTCGAATTAATTTTTGTTCAGTAAATTCAGTATTAAATTCTACGGCAGTAGGATATGAAGTATAACGTGGTGCGGCTTGATTATATTTTGTAATTAACTGCTCGTCCCAAATTACTTCGCTTACGTTCATGACCCGCTCCTGCTTTGCTCTCCTAGAGAAGTTCTAGTTGTCACAATTAGAGAATATTTTTTGAACAACATAAAAATGGATGACTAAGTTCTATAGAAGTGGAACAGGTGGCTAAAGATAGGCCAATCCCAATTTCTAACCTGAAGTTACCAAAAGCTTAATAGATCTAAAAAAGTTTTCCCTGTTGATGCGTATGGATTGTAACCCATTCAGTAGGATACATATATACGGAACGGAGTTTAATTCATAAAAGTTCATCACGCACTAAGGCGGAAGAAAATAGTTTAATACATCTAAAAATATAAAGAGTTTTAACAGATAGTCAACAGAGGCTACTCCTCTTAAGTTTAACTTCTTCTTCTATTGGTTGGAATCCTTACTCAAAGAGTTCAGATACCTTTCCGCATCTAAAGCCGCCTGACAACCGCTAGCAGCACTGGTAATGGCTTGTCGATAAATGGGATCTTGCACATCTCCCGCTGCAAAAACGCCTTTTATATTTGTTTGCGTCACCATATCTTCGCCAAAGTGTCGCGTACACAAATAACCATTTGTATCCATATGAATTTGGCCCTTGAATAGAGCAGTATTAGGCGTATGTCCAATGGCAATGAACACGCCGTCTACTGCTAATTCTTTTGACTGCTTCGTGAGTTGACAGCCCAGTTGAACACCAGAAACACCTACTGAATCTGACCCTAAAATAGCTTCCACTACTTGATTAAGCCTTAATTCAATTTTACCTAAGTTTACATGTTCCATAAGTTGATCCACCTTCACTTTTTCCGCCCGAAAGGTATCCCTACGATGAACTAAGTAAACTTTTTCTGCGAGATTTGAGAGGTATAGAGCTTCTTCAACTGCTGTATTGCCCCCACCTACTACGGCTACTTTCTTACCTTTGAAAAAATAACCATCACAGGTAGCGCAGGCAGATACCCCTCTACCTTTAAATTTTTCTTCACCAGCTAAACCGAGATACTTAGCTGCAGCACCAGTGGCAATAATCAAAGCGTTGCAGCTATAGGTTATACCCAAATCTCCTTCTAGCAAGAAGGGTAAAGAGGTTAAATCCACTGAGTGAATATGGTCAAAACTAATTTCAGTTCCAAATCGCTCAGCATGAGCTTGGAAGCGCATCATCAGATCAGGACCCATTACCCCATCTACATCTGCTGGCCAGTTATCCACCAAAGTAGTGGTCATCAATTGACCGCCTTGTTGTAAACCTGTTAGGAGTAGTGGCTTTAGGTTAGCACGTGCAGCATAAAGCGCCGCCGTATAACCTGCAGGCCCAGAACCAAGTATAATCAATTCGGAGTGACGTTTTGCTTCCATCATTATTTTCTCTAGTTGTTTATTTAATGTTTAATGAGACAGGGTCGCCTCTAAGCTTACCTGAGCCTAACGTAGGTTTAAGGTGGCTAGACGACGGTGCCTCATCAGTAGTTACTGCCTGATTCTAATCATTTATTTCTGCTGCAATTAGAGTATTATCTAACAGCGCTGCTATCGTCATCGGACCTATTCCTCCTGGTACAGGAGTAATATAAGAGGCTTTAAGGCGCGCAGCGTTAAAGTCAACATCACCGCATAAGGTACCGTTGTCAAGACGATTAATCCCCACGTCAATTACTACGGCGCCCGGTTTAATCCATTCCCCTTGAATCAAGTTGGGTTGTCCTACAGCGACGATTAAAAGATCAGCTTGCTTAACTTCTTCGTTCAAGTTTCGTGTAGCTCTGTGGCAGATGGTGACCGTAGCTTTTTTGCGAAGCAATTCCAGAGCTGCTGGTCTCCCTACGATGTTAGATTGTCCTACAACAACAGCTTTCATACCTTCGACCTCTATTTTGTAGGCTTCTAGGAGAGTAACGATCCCTTTGGGTGTACAAGGTCTTAAGCAAGGCCTTTTTAGTATTAACCTGCCCATATTATAAGGATGAAAACCATCGACATCTTTTTGTGGATGGATGGCTTCAATCACCTTATTTTCATCAATATGCGACGGAAGTGGTAACTGTACTAAAATTCCATGCACCTCCGGATCAGAATTTAATTGTGCCACAAGGGCTAATAAAGCAGTTTCACTTAATTGTGCTTCTTTCCTATAAGTGAGAGAACGGAACCCAACCTTTTGACAAGCTAATTCTTTATTTTTGACATAGACAGCGCTAGCTGGATTATCACCTACTAAGATGACTGCTAAGCAGGGTACCTTCTTTTCTTGCTTTTGTCTGTGGTCGCATTGCTCTTTGATTGAATTTAACCAAGCTTGCGAAATCTGCTTCCCATCCATTAATGTTGCCGACATGACGTTCTCCTAAAATAGCGGGCCCAATTGTCGCATTTTTCTTCCAATTTTTCACTGCTTTCATCTACCTTGTAGGGCTTAAATTCACTACAATGAGTGCTGCATCTACTTTATAGGTCTAAGGCAGTCTTGTATGAGCATGAAAGCTATGATATTAGCCGCTGGGAGAGGAAAGCGATTAAGCCCGCTTACTGATACCTGTCCTAAGCCGCTTCTCTCGATTGGAACGGATACGCTTATTAGTCGACAGATCAAACAGCTTAAACGAGCAGGAATCGAAGAGATTATTATTAACCACGCTTGGCTGGGAAATAAAATTGAGACTGAATTGGGTGATGGAAGTGGCTTTGGTGTCCGGATTTATTACTCTGCTGAAGGAAATTTAGGTTTAGAAACAGCAGGAGGCATAGCCCATGCACTACCTTTGCTAGGGAAAGAACCATTCCTCGTGGTTAATGGCGACCTTTTTGTGGAGTTTGATTTTAGGGAAGCCTTTTCCGTGTCTGTACAGCTTAAACATCAAAAAAGCCTAGCTCACCTCTGGTTGGTGCCTAATCCCCCACATCATCCTCAGGGTGATTATTCTATTACCACAGAAGGTTATCTTACACAGAAGAAAGTGCAAAGTTATACTTTTTCTGGTATTGGTGTATATCAACCGAAGTTATTCGGTAGCTTACCATTTGGTAAACCCTATAAATTGGCCAGCCTATTCAATCAACATCTGCCTCAAGGACAACTAATGGCTCGAATTTTCCATGGAGTGTGGATGGATGTAGGCAGCTTAGATCGGCTCCAGAAGGTAAGGAGAATATTACAAGCGAGTTAATTAAGAGCCTGCTATTAAGCTTGTTTTGTCAGGTTGAAGGCTTAAAATTATTTGACTGGTTTGAATTATAACTAGAGATTCAGTAGAATCGGGTTAGGTTTAGAAAAACAGTATTCCCTGCGGTGTTCGTACTGGTATTTTATTTTTTAGAACCAATGTTATCGCTTTTGGTGATTAAATCCTGGTATGTGTGGGCGTCTTCTAGAAGCTCCTGATTACCAGGAGGGGTTGCCTCCTTGAATAAAAGGTTCGAGCGATGAATACCATACGGCATTCGTGGGGTTCTTTTTGCGGTGATCCTTGACTTTTATGCCTAGAATTTTGAAAAGGTGTCCTTGGGCCTATCTTCATCCTAGTCTAGAGCATTATCATGACCAAGAGTGGGGGAGGCCGCAGTATAATAGCATGCGATTATTCGAGCTTCTATGCTTGGAAACGCAGCAAGCAGGACTTTCTTGGCTGACCGTGTTGCGTAAGAGAGAGGCTTATCGAGATTGTTTTTACCATTTTAATCCTGCTCGAATTGCACAACTAGGAGAAGTTGAGCTAGAGGCCTTACTTAAGGATTCGCGGCTTATTCGCAATAGACGTAAAATCCAGTCTATTCTTACTAATGCTAGAAGCTTTCAGAAGATTCAAGAGAAAATCTCGTTTAGTGACTTTGTTTGGCGGGTTATGGAGGGGAAGCCATTAACTAACTACTGGAAGGCAATGGAGGAAGTTCCTACCTATACTGACCTAGCTATTCAGTTAACTATATCTCTTAAAGAGGCGGGTTTCCAGATGATAGGGCCTACCACCGTTTATTCTTTTATGCAGGCTGCAGGGATGGTAAATGATCACTTGATAATTTGTCACTGCCATTCAAATATAGACATACCAAAGTATCCTTAGTGAGAGCTGTTTATATTCTACTGATTTATCAGGGGACAGAAGTATTCCCCTACACAAGGACCTTTCACTAAGCTGTTATTTTATCTAAATTGATTAAGTTATTTTTGGCGTTAGCCAATGGGAGTTAAGGTGCATCAGAAAACTTATCAACCAGAGTCACAGTGGTTTAGAATAAATGGATTAAAACTCCATGTGCGGCATTGGGGTTGTCCTGGTAGGCCAAAGCTTTTGTTACTGCATGGCTGGATGGATGCTTCAGCAAGTTTTCAGTGGATGGTAGACGAATTATTGCCTGATTGGGATATCTATGCACCAGATTGGCGCGGTATGGGTCTTTCCGAACATATGCAGACAGGTTATTACGATCGGTACCTAATGCTCTCTGATCTAAATAAGTTAGTGGAACTGATTTCGCCGCATGAACCTTTACACATGTTAGGCCATAGTATGGGAGGTGTATTACTTTCAATTTATGCTGGTGTATGTCCCAACCGGGTTAAAACAGCCGTTTTAATGGAAGGTTTTGGACAGCCAAAAAAAGATGATTCAGTAAACGTACAGCAGCTAGGAAAATTCTTGGAAGAGAACTTAGAGCCGAGGGGCCTTGTGCAAGTGGATAGAGAGCATTATATAAAGGGTTTAATTAGACGTAGTCCATTGCTTAATGAGGATAGAGCACTTTATTTAAGTAATTTCTTACTAAAGAAAGTCGATAACAAATTTTTTTTGAGAGCAGATCCCAGACACCGTATTGATTTACCTACTTCTTGTTCTAAAGCATTTTATCAACTTTTTTGGCAACAGATTAGTGCACCTATACTGTGCATTCAGGGAGATTTTGTTTTACATAATAGGGTACTCAATCAAATTCGAGATGATTTAGAAGAGATATACAGTTCTCTGAGGATACAAGCTCCAATTATTTTGCAGGGGGTCGGGCATATGGTGCATTGGGAAGCGCCAGAGGCAGTAGCTGAAGCAGTAAGGACATTCTTAAAGGAAGCCTAGGGGATGAAGTCAATAGAAACAAGCTCTCTCAACATACTCGCTTTTGATATTGAAACGGTACCAGATGTTTCTGGCTTGAGGAATTTATACCATTTGCCACCGGTTTGTTCTGATGAGGAAGTAGTAAGTTTAGCAAGACAGAGAAGGCGAGCGGAAAGTGGAGGTGAATTCATGCCTATCTACTTGCAAAAAGTGATAGCGATTGCTTACTGTTTTCGTTGGCACAATAAAATTCGTGTAGCCTCCCTCGGAGCCGAGCAAGATTCAGAAAAACAATTATTGCAGAAGTTTTTTGATATTTTTGAACGCTATTCAGTGCAATTAGTGAGCTGGAATGGAAATGGCTTTGACTTACCTGTACTGCATCACCGCTCTCTGATCCATAGGGTGAGTGCCCCCAGGTACTGGGAATGGGGCGAACAAGTATCAGAATATCGAT
Source organism: Neisseriaceae bacterium (assembly GCA_043842855.1). Taxonomy (GTDB): domain Bacteria; phylum Pseudomonadota; class Gammaproteobacteria; order Burkholderiales; family Neisseriaceae; genus QFNR01. The sequence goes on along the minus strand of JBBPJF010000003.1, from coordinate 114,267 downwards.
GGAATAATTATTTGAATCGATTCCATTTTAAACATTGTGATTTAATGGATTTGCTAGCGAAATATCAGTTAAGAGCTAGTGCCCCTTTAGATGCTATGGCGAAGCTATGTGGCCTCCCAGGTAAATTAGGGATGGAAGGTTCACAGGTATGGGAGGCTTATCAGCGTGGAGACCTTCAAGCAATAAGAAGTTATTGTGAAATTGATGTGTTAAACACGTACTTGCTATTTCTGCGTTTTCAATTTTTGCGAGGAAATATACAAGAGAATAAGTATCAGAGCGAAATAAGTTTATTGCGGGAGTATCTTGAGACTCAAGCAACTTCACATTTTCTCACTTTCTTAGAAAATTGGACTGAAAGATAATATGCATTTACAGCGTGTCACCATCGTGGGTATGGGTTTAATAGGCGGCTCTATTGCCCGTGATTTGAAGGAAAGAAAGCTCGTACATTCTATTATTGGTGTAGACCAGGAAATTAAACATCTAGAATTTGCAAAAGAAAAAGGCTGGATTGATCAAGCAATAGTAGAAATCAAACAGGAAGTAGTGGAAGTTGAACTAGTTTTGTTGACTACGCCACTGGCAGCTCTCACGTCTATTTTGCAATCCTTAAGTCAATTAAGTTTGCCGGAAACGGTGGTAATTAGTGATGTAGGTAGTACAAAAGCTAACGTTATCGAAGCTTTTAGGACCCATTTACCTCAACATTTTGATTGCTGTTTAGCTGGTCATCCCTTAGCTGGACGCGAGCGGAGCGGTATACAGTATGCGGAATTAGACTTATTTATGGGTCAAAAAGTAGTCTTATGTCCCCACGAGCGGCAAAAAACTGCCAGTTTAAGGTTATTAAGCCAATTTTGGAGAGATTTAGGGGCTCACGTCTATGAAGTACCGGCAGAACTTCATGATCAAATTGTTGCAATGACCAGCCATTTTCCCCATTTATTAGCTTACGTTTTTATGAACCAACTTGCAAAAAGTGAGTTGAAAGGAGCCTATTTAGAGTTTGCTGGCTCTGGATTTAGAGACTTTACACGAATTGCTGCAGGTGACCCGGAGCTGTGGATGCAGATCTGTATCCAGAATCGTACTTTTTTGTTAGAACTATTGCAGCAATATAGAGGTGCGTTAGATATTTGTGAAGAAGCTTTAAAAAAAGCTGATAAAAAGGCTCTCAAAGGATATTTTTCGACCTCGCAAAAAATTAGAAGTAGGTGGGGAAGGGCAAAAAAATAGACAGGGATTAAGTTATAATGGGTACCCTCTGGGTTGATTGCGATAAAGCTTAGGATGGGTAGGAGTGAATTTATATTTCAAAGAAGCATATTTAGATGTTCAAAGTGCCTTTAGGCAAGCGTATTTGTGGATTACACTTGGGTGGTATGATGTTTTAGCCCGGTATCGGCGATCTACTCTGGGGCCCATTTGGATTACTTTGAGTATGATAGTAACCATAGGGGCCATGGGGCCTCTTTATGGTTCTCTATTCGGTCTAGACTTGAGGAAATTTATTCCACACTTAGCTCTAGGTATGATTTTCTGGGTCTTTATTTCTACTTCATTAAATGAGTTTTGTTTAGCCTATATTGAGTCGCAGCATTACTTGAAGCAGATTAAGATTCCGCTGGCCGTATTTGTGTTGAGGGTACTTTATCGGCAATTTATCATTTTATGTCATAACTTTGTGCTTTATCCTCTGTTAGTATTGTTACTGGGCGTAAAGATTAACTGGAATATAGTGTGGTTTTTTCCAGCCTTTTTTATTTTGTTAGTTAGCTTGTTCGCGGTTGGCGTGGTTATTTCTATTTTCTGTACCCGATTTCGGGACATGACGCCGGTGGTTTCTAGTTTGACCCAGCTCCTATTCTTTGTCACGCCGATTATTTGGAGTTTAGATCAGTTACCGGCCAATAGAAGGTTTTTAGCTAGTTGGAACCCAGTAGGGATTTTGTTGGATTTGGTCAGGCAGCCTCTCTTGGGTAGGGCTCCCTCCATGGCTAACTGGTTATTAGGAGTTGGCTTGGCTCTGTTTGGGCTCCTGGTTGCTTTTTTTGTATTGGCTAGGACACAACGTAGGCTTACTTATTGGTTATAGGAGTTAAGGGTGCACATACAACTGGATAATGTCAGTGTTCGTTTTCCTATTTATGATGCGAAACAGAGGTCTTTTAAGCAGCAATTTTTGAATGTTGCGACGGGGGGCAGGATTCTTCGCGGAGAGCATAAGGTAACCGAGGTTGAATCACTGAAACATATCAATTTGGCGTTAAAAGAAGGCGATCGTGTAGCATTAGTGGGACATAATGGTTCAGGAAAAACTACTTTGCTCAGAGTGATGGCACAGGTTTACTATCCGATAGAAGGAAGAGTCTCAGTTGCAGGCAAAGTGACCAGTTTGCTAGATTCTATGTTGGGGATGGACGGTGAAGCTACTGGGTTAGAAAATATTAAATTGAGGGGATTATTTTTGGGTTTTAGACCTCTAGAAATGAAGCGTTACGTCGATGAAATCATTGAGTTTAGTGAATTAGGGGATTTCATCTATATGCCAGTAAGGATTTATTCTAGTGGGATGGTGTTGAGATTAGCTTTTGCTATTTCTACCTGTGTACAACCAGAAATTTTACTGATGGATGAATGGATGAGCGTTGGAGATGATCATTTCAAACACAAGGCAGAGGCACGACTGGAACAATTTATTCAGCGAGCAGGTATCTTGGTACTAGCTACACATGATAAAGCATTGGCAGAAAGAGTATGTAATAAGCATGTTTATTTGGAACACGGTGCTATTTCTGATTATAAGGATTTTTCATGAATCGGCTTGTTCAGTCCTCTGTCTTTCCTTGTCTAGAGCCTTGTACTGAAAAAAGGCTCTATTTTCGATATAACAGTCTAATTGATATTTCTTTAACTGACGGCAAGGTCTTTTTGTTTAAGGGCGGTAGATTGTTAACTAACACATACTTTAATAGTGTTAGTGTAGGGAAAGTAAAAAAATACGCTTCTTTAACTCATCTGGCTTTTAAAATATGCTTCTCAGGTCAGTTAAGGGTGGTATGGAAGTTAAAAGCACTACAGCATAGTGACAAGATTTTGCAGGAAAATTTTTTAGAAAGCCAAAGCCTTTCAGAAGTGTTAATTGAACTGCCTTTTTGGTCTCACTTAGAAACAGGAATGCTTTTTTTTGAATTACACGCAGTAGCGAATAGTCAGCTCTTGTCCTTCCAGTACATTACTAAGCAGGATCCTCTGCGTACAGTCCATTTGGGTATAGTGATTACTCACTTTAATCGCCAAGCGGTTTTGTTGCCAGCATTGGAAAGATTAAAAAACGCTTTAGCTTCTCCTGCTTTTGAAGGCGCCCATGTAGAGCTTTGCGTAGTGGATAATAGCCGTAATCTTCCTCCTATAGAGGGGGTAACCTTGATCAAAAATCCAAACTTGGGAGGTGCTGGAGGATTTTCTCGGGGTTTATTACATTGTAGAGAGAAGGGGCTGACACATTGTTTATTTATGGATGATGATGCATCTTGTGAGATGGAGTCAATCAGAAGAACCCTATTTTATTTGTCCTATACCTCTAATGAAGCACTAGCTATTTCTGGGGCCATGTTAAGAGAGGTTCAGCCTAACATGCAACATGAGAATGGTGGAGTGTTTAACGGCTTATGTCATTCAGTAAAATGCCACTATAACCTTCTGTCTACAAGAGCTCTTTTAGCCAATGAGCAAGAAGAACGTATTGATTATGGTGCTTGGTGGTTTTTTGCCTTTCCAGTGCGTAGAGCTAAGTATTTAGCATTCCCTTATTTTGTTCGTGGTGATGATATTAGTTTTTCATTAGCCAACCGTTTTGATATTGTTACGATGAATGGAATAGCTTCTTGGCAGGCGGATTTTGCTCATAAAGCAGCCCCTCTGCAGTTGTATTTGGATCAAAGAAATCATGTTATGCATTTTCTTCATGGATTAGTGGCAGAACCCAGTTATCGTAAATTTTTGAAGACCAGTTGCATACTTTTCATTCTAAATGCTTTGAGTTATCAATATGAATCTGCTAGGGCCTGTACTTTAGCATTAGAAGACGTGTTAAAGGGGCCGGAGTTCTGGCGTCAAAATGTAGATATGCAAGAAAAAAGGAAGCAGTTATTGGCGCTAACTAAAAGGGAACGTATTGTGGAGGTACCTTTTGATCTAAAAGCGGTGGCAGCCAAAGGAAATCCCATAGAGAGGAGATGGCGAAGGTGGCTTAGAGTACTTTCACTTAATGGGCATTTGATCCCTAACTTATTTTTTAGGCGTGCCCCGGTATGGCAGTATAAGCATTATGGAGTAAGGTTAAGGGAGATTTTTCTTCATCGAGAAGCAATCTATTTTACTGATGAGGAATCTCGTTTTGGGGTGGTTTTACAACATAGCAAAAGACTTTTTTTTCAATATGCATGGTGGCATTTTTTGATGGTGGCCAAGTTATGTTGGAACGCTAAAAAATGGAAGAAAATTTATCAGGAGACCTATCCTGAATTAACGAGTGAATCCTTTTGGCGACAGCAATTTAAGCAAGTGGATAATTAGGGATATTTCTATGAATAGAGTCATTCAGAGAGCAGTTTATCCAAGCTTGGACCTGTGTCCGGAACCTAAGCTATTTTTTAGACTTAACTCAGCTGCAGATATTGATATCAATCACCAGAGATTAATACTATTTCCAACAGGATGGGTAAAAACTTCTACCTATTTCAATAGTTTAAGTGTAGGCAAGTGGAAGCAAAATACAAATATAGATCAGTTATCGTTGCGGATTGGCTATCAGGGAGAAATAAAACTTACTTTTAAACTGAGCGATATTGGAGCTGGGACAAAAATCTTATACGAAACTTTTTTGTCCAATAAGAATGGAGAAGTGGTGTGTGAAGTGAGTTTACCTTTTTGGCCTCAACTTCAAAGTGGAATGCTGTATTTTGAGATTTATGCCTTGGATAGGAGTGAAGTCAGCTTTTTTGAATATATAACGCCGGTTCCTGCAGTACGTTCACTAAAATTAGGCATAGTAATTACACATTACAACCGACTCAGCTCTATACAGGCGGCAATACATAGACTAAAGTACCAATTATTAGAAGTTGATGAATTTAAAGATAAATTATCTTTAATTGTAGTAGATAATAGTAAGAACCTTCCACCGGTGGAAGGTATAGTAGTAATTAAGAATGCTAATTTAGGTGGAGCGGGTGGATTTGCCAGAGGCCTGTTGTATTTACAGTCGCAGCCAGAATTTACTCATGCTCTATTCATGGATGATGATGCAGCCTGTGAAGTTGAGTCCATTAAACGCACCATTAATATACTTGAGTCCACAACAAATTCTAGCCTAGCTGTGGCAGGAGCTATGTTGATGGAGAAGGAGGTTTATCGTCAACATGAATCAGGAGCTTATTTTGATGGTAGGTGTCGCTCATTGGGCAAGGGGGCTAACTTAGTATATGAGTATGATCTATTAAAAAACGAACGCCCTAAGCGAGCAGAATATGGGGCCTGGTGGTTTTTTGCTTTTGCGCTTGAAGGAGTGAACTATAATCCGTTCCCTTATTTTGTTCGGGGAGATGACATCAGTTTTTCCTATGCTAATCAGTTTGATATTTTTACCATGAATGGTATTGCTTCTTGGCAGCCAGATTTTGCTAATAAGAGTACACCTATGACTGTGTATCTTGACATGCGAAATCATTTAATGCATGTGTTGCATGGGTTTGTGAAAGGACCTGCCTATTTAACCTTACTAAAAACTTCATTATTGATATACGCTTATCAAGCGCTTTCCTATTTTTATGATTCTGCGCAGGCGGTCAATGTAGCCATAGAAGATGTATTAAAAGGGCCTGACTTTTGGCGTGAAGATATCAATCTAGCAGAAAAAAGAAAAGAAATTAATCAATTGTTAACCACTGAAAGTTTAGTACCCACGCCAAAAGATATTTATTCTAAGGGGGAAATGGCACCGGTTGAAAGACAGAGTACAACAGAGGTTTTTGCATATCCACAGCGGTGGTCAAGGTTAGCGCTTTATTTTCGTTATGGTAGTTTGAACGGTCACCTATTGCCTAGCTATTTTTTTCATCCTGGCTTTGCATGGGTAAAGAAATCTTCTGGTTCAAGGACGAGTAGTTCTTTTAGGTATAAAGAAGTCATTTTTCTAGACCAGGATGCGGAACATTGTCTTATTCTAAAGCATGATAAGAAGAGATTTTTTGCTATAACTTTCCGCTTTATTTATTTGTTAATGAAATTAATGTTTCGTTATCAAAAGCTTAGTAAGGTTTATAGGAAGACTTATCAGGAATTAACAAGTAGTTCTTTTTGGCAAGAGCAGTTTGAACGATATGACTGAATTGAAGGGGTGGCTGTGAGAAAGAAATTTTTAATGGTAGGTGCTGGCTTTTCTTGTGCTGTTCTAGCCAGGGAGCTTGCGCTGGCGGGCCATGAGATCGTGGTAATTGATAAAAACAACCATATAGCGGGTAACTGCTTTTCAAAAGTAGACGAAGCTACGGGAGTGATGGTACACGTCTATGGGCCACATATTTTTCATACCGACAATAAGCGGGTCTGGGACTATGTAAATCAGTTCGCGCAAATGATGCCATTTATTAATCGAGTTAAAACCATTAGCCAAGGGGAAGTTTACTCCTTACCTATTAACCTACACACTATTAACCAATTCTTTCGCAAGACCTATTCGCCTAAAGAAGCAAGGTCTTTAATAGAAAGTAAAGCTGATTTATCGATTTTGGAACCGCAGACCTTTGAAGAGCAGGCGTTACGTTTTGTAGGACGCGAGCTTTACGAGGCTTTCTTCAAAGGTTACACCGAGAAACAATGGGGGGTAGAACCTTCCCAGTTGCCTGCAAGTATTTTAAAAAGGCTTCCGGTTCGTTTCAACTATGATGATAATTATTTTAATCATCGCTATCAAGGTATTCCAAGGGCGGGCTATACTTCCTTGGTTGGAAAGATCTTAGAGCACCCTAATATCCAAGTAAGATTAGGACAACCTTTTGAGAAAACTATGGTAGGTGCTTACCATCACATATTTTGGTCGGGACCGTTGGATGCTTGGTTTGATTATTCTCTGGGACGCCTTGGATACCGTACCCTAGATTTTGAATCATTCGTTGAAGAGGGAGATTACCAGGGAAATGCGGTAATTAATTATGCAGATATCGAGGTACCTTTTACCAGAATTTCGGAGCATAAGCATTTTTCGCCGTGGGAAAAACATGAGAAGACAATTTGCTACCGTGAATTCAGTCGTTTTTGTCAGCCTGAGGATACGCCCTATTACCCAATTCGTTTAGTTAAAGACAAAGCTTTACTGGAGCGCTATGTTGAACAAGCCCAAAAGGAACAGGGAGTTACCTTTGTAGGCCGTCTAGGAACTTATCGCTATTTAGATATGGATGTGACAATTGCTGAGGCATTAAGTGTAGCTGAAACCATAGATGCTACCTTAAAAAGACAAGGCACCCTCCAGCCTTTCTATGTAGATATGGGCATTTGATGGTCATAAAATTTCCAGTTTGTGCAGTAGTGGTAACTTATAATCGCAAGGAGCTTTTAGAGGTTTGCTTAGCTGCACTAAAAAGACAAACCACTTCCTTGGATAGGATCTACATTGTTGATAATGCTAGTACAGATGGAACTGTGTCATGGCTCAGGGAAAGAGGTTGGTTAAATCTTGATTCTCCTTGTGAGGTGATTCGATTAGAGAAAAACCTAGGAGGGGCAGGAGGGTTTCATGAAGGCATTAAAAAAGCTTATGAGGAAGGCTTTGAGCAGATTTGGCTCATGGACGATGACGGGTACCCAGCGGATGATAGTTTGGCGCGACTATTAGATTATTGTGAAGAGGGAGTTTGTTTAGGTTCTTTGGTATTAGATGCCGATAAACCTGAGCAGCTTTGTTTTCCCATACGCCTACCACGGCAGGCTCGTCCGATCAATGATCTAGAAGATAAAAGACTTCAAGCTTTCAAGGTACTGGACGGGGTAATCATTCCTTTTAATGGAGTTTTATTATCACGGGCTTTGGTTAATTTATATGGTTATCCTAGGTCAGAATACTTTATCTGGGGTGATGATATGGAGTATGTTTGGAGATTACAAGCTAACGGAGTACGTTTGAGAACGGTAGTCGAAGCACATTTTTATCATCCCCGAGAGGCCAGCTTAGGTACACCAATGGCCTTTGGTTTCGCACGATTTAACGATACTCCTTCTGAGCTCAAGTTGTATTGTATGAGTCGTAACAATACAGCTAACTTATGTCACTATAAGGGTTATTTGGCGTTCTTATTTTTTATGTCAAAGTGTCTCTGGTTTTATACTATTACGCAACCAAATAGGAAAAAGTTGACTATTGCCCTCAGAGGTATATGGGATGGACTGAAGCGAGATTTTTCTCATCATCAAGAGTTTTTATAGAAATGGTACATCGATGGTTTCTGTTGGTATAGTGCTTATCACTTTTAATCGCTCAAAATTATTGAGTAAAGCTTTAGATAGTTTATTGGTACAGAGTTTTCCTGGTAGAAAGAAAATTTACGTCATTGATAATGCAAGTACCGACGATACTGCTCAGATTGTGGCATCCAAGCACTCCCCATTAATATGTTACCTTCACTCTAGGACTAATTTAGGTGGAGCAGGTGGGTTTAGATGGGGAATGCAGCAGGCCTATCAAGATGGGTTTGATTGGGTGTGGATGTTAGATGATGATGTGGTTGCGGCTCCTAATTGCTTAGAAAGGCTGCTCCAATATAAAGATAAGAAAGTACTAGTACCTGCTAGAAGTAATAAGGAAGGGCAATTAGTGGAATTTTCAGCCCTTAAATATGACTTGACAAATCCTTTTTATATTAAGCCTAAACGCTTGCAGGTATGTGACATTTACTCACAGAGAAATGACCTACCAGAATTATTAGAAATAGTAAATTTCTCTTTTGAGGGTGTATTGATTCATCGTTTTGTAATAGAAAAGGTAGGGTTTCCTTTTGCTGAGTATTTTATTTCGGCAGATGATACTGACTATGCTCAAAGAATACGCTTGAAAGGTTTTCCTATTTACCTGGTTCGAGAGGCTGTGGTAGTACGCCAATTGGCTTTTAATCAGACTAAAGCTCTCCTCTCTTGGAAGGGGTACTACATGTACCGTAATATGTTAATCCTCCATTTCCTCTATGGCACTAACTTAGCTGTGAGATTAAAACCTTATTTTTTGATTTTAGGAGCCTTTCTAACGGGGAAATTTAAGAAAAATCCTAATTTATCTTTTTCTTTATTTTGCGATGCAAGACGGTTAGCCTACCGGTTAAAGCGGAGGTTTAATTAGGAAAACTTTACTAGATGGCGGTAACATCGAGTGTGGGTAGCTTATGTTAGAATGAAGAAGTTTGTGAGGGACACAAGTCGCAAAAGCATGAAGTCAGTAGTAGGCTACTGGCACCGATTCAACTTTTCTTTTGGAGACTGATTCTGCATGGATAACTTAGAGCATAAAGAAGAAAGTGCAGTGGGCGACTTCACTCAAGAGCAAAGAAAACAAGCTTTCTGGCGCGTAGTCGCTCTTTGTGCTCTGTTTTTTTCTATTCTGAGTTGTGTGGGCTTGGGCTTATTCTTTTTTAAGTCTCGAACTTATTGGGGTAGTAAACCAACTGTTGTTGCAGGCGAAGCTTTAGGTCCTGGGCGTGCGATTAGAAATCTTAATCCTATGAAGGTTGATAAAAAGAGTGATCAAGGAAAGGCAAGTGGTTGGTCCGTTATTGCAGGACAGGTTCAATCACAACAGAAGTCTCTTGAAGAACTGAAACAGGTGCTAAGGGAGATATCTAGAAACCGTTACCAGCAATTATTAGAGGAAATTGAATATGGCCTAGGCATAGTCATACTGCAGATATTAGATACTGGAAGCACTGAGTTGGCCGAACATACTTTGATCTACTTAGGTGATAGGTTAAGTGCTTTTAACTATGCTGAGCTAGAGCCTTTAAAGAAGAGCCTTAACGAAGATATTAAATTACTTAGACAGCAGGAGTCGGGCTCACATTTATCCTCTGCGCTAGTTAAGATAGATGTTCTAATGGAAAAAGTGGATGTGTTACCTTTCTTGGCTGAATCTATTCTTGACCAGCCTGAAATGAAAAGAGAGGTTAGAGAATCGGCAAATCAGCCTCTTCATATTCGATTTTGGGAGACTCTGATTGATTTGGTAAGGAGTGGTGTTGAGGTACGGCATTTAGACAAACCAGACCCACTATTGCTCAATTCTCAGCAAATAGCATTGATTAAGGAAAATATTAAGCTACATTTGTTAAATGCTAGATTGGCTTTGATGCAAAGACAGCAAACTGCCTATGTCCAATACTTGGGAGCTATTCGTGGTGCGGTTAGAAAATATTTTGATCTCAAGAATGGTGAGGTAAGTAATTTTTTAGGTTCGTTGGATATGTTAATAAAAATAAATTTAGGTGTACCTGATATCACACCCCTTAAGAATACCATTACCCTAGTGAAATCTCTACAAGTTAAGGATTCCAAGTTATCTGAGGAGTCACCAGAAGCAGGTGGAGTACGATTAGAGAGACTAGAAACAGCTGTTCCCAGTGAAGTGGAGAGTGATCATCATTCCGATCAGCTTAAGAAGAAAGGCTTTATTATTAAACCGTCAGGCCGGGTGCTACTTGAAAAATATGATTAGGCTAGCTAGGACGGTTGTATGAAGCAGCAAAGGGAGGGGTTATGCTAAGGTACCTGTTTTGGTTAGTGTTGGTTTTTGCATTAGCTATAGGCTGCGTATATGGTCTATCCCATGTAGAAGGGAGCGTTTTCTTACTACAAGGAACGATGCTTTACCGAGTTAGTTTAAGGGGCCTTCTGTACAGTGTTATAGTTCTAGTATTACTCTGCTATTTCTTATATCTGATTTTTTCTTTTCTATGGCGTTTTCCGCGTCGGCTGGGTGCTGTTTACCGATTTAAACAAAAAGAAAAGCTTGTTAATTCGCTTCAGTCAATTGTAGTTTCTTTTTTTGAAGGTCGCCACAAGTCGACCTTACTAGAAGTAGATACTTTACTAAAAAATAGGTATTTAGGAGCGCTGAAAACCGTAGTTCTAATTTTGGGTGCTGAGAGTGCCAACCAAATAGGAAAAGCCGATAAAAGAGAAAGCTATCTAGGTCAAATTAGAGAAAAAGATCTTCCCCATTTATTGTTACCTAATCTACTACGTGCAGAAGGTGCGCTGAAGGAGCAAAAGTACTTAGAATTTCGAGACTATTGTGCAAAAGCAGGTGGGCGCGGAAAACACTTGACTTCTCTAGCCCGGCTAAGGTTAACCTATGGGTTACAGACAGAAAATGCAGATGAACTATTATTAGCTATTGGACAATTAAAGAAAAATGGGGCGCTAACCGTTCAAGAATATCAAAAATATGCCACCCTGGGCTACCGCATGAGTTTGCGTCAAATTGATTCATCAGACGCTTTAGATAGGTATTTGAATGCTTTGCCAGCGATACAGAGAAGAGATCGAAGAATAGTAGAAGGCGTAGCGAGGAAGTATTATGAATTAGGTAGCTATACACAAGCGGTTGCTTGGAGTTTAAAAGAATATCCCACACAACGAAGCAATGAGTTATTAGGTGTAATAGCCAAGAGTATGCCCCATGTTAGTATCAAACAACAACGTAAGACAGTTAAGTTGCTAGAATCTTGGATAGAAAAGGATCGGGAAAATGCTGATTTGTTATTACTTTTGGGACAACTAGCACTTCGTGATCAACTGTGGGGGAAGGCAAGGAATTACTTGGAAGTCAGTGTGTCTATTCATCCTAGTGCATTAGGTTGGACCACGCTATCAGAACTGTATCAAGTGCAGGGTGAGGAGATTAAAGCTCATGAGGCAAAAGCGAGAGCCTTTGATCTAGTGCACCAGCAAAGTAAAAGAAGAACACAAGTTTTGGATAATTAGAGATGTGAGTGACTTGTCGTATGCGTATTGTCAACAATGGGCCCTTCCGACTCCCATGGTTGGACTGGTGTTCAGTTTTTTAAGTTTAATCAAATGATAGTTACTAGGGTAGGGAGAGTTTACTAGTCTCAGTAGTTCTTTTCTCTGTTGTTTATTACTAGAGATGGGTTGCCGTATGCTCAGCAGCAGTGTGTTTGGAAGAACAGAAGTCGATGTCCTGAGCTGAAAAAGTGGGAAATTGTGCTAGAATTGTCGACAAGGGGATGCTCAGGCCTGGTTCTTTTAGTCCTCGGTTCCTTGAGTCTCGATATTTTTATAAGGTGAAGACATGACAGATCGTAACAAAAGAATTGAAGCTATTAATGTTGATTGGAAGAATAACCCACGCTGGAAGGGAATTAAAAGAAACTATACAGCAGAAGATGTGGAGCGTCTGCGTGGTTCTGTAAGGGTAGAATATACCTTGGCTCGTAATGGTGCTGAAAAGCTGTGGAAATTAGTTAATGAGGAAGCTTTTGTTAATTGTTTAGGAGCGTTGACAGGGGGGCAGGCAGTTCAGCAAGTTAAAGCAGGTTTAAAAGCCATTTATTTGTCAGGTTGGCAAGTTGCTGCAGATAATAATACATACTTCACCATGTTTCCTGACCAGTCACTATACCCAGTAGATTCTGTTCCTACAGTAGTAGAGCGCATTAATAATGCATTTCAACGTGCAGATGAGATCCAGCACGCCAGAGGGATTGAAGAAGGGCAAGAGGGTTACATTGATTATTTTGCTCCTATTGTGGCTGATGCTGAGGCCGGCTTCGGAGGGGTATTGAATGCTTTTGAGTTGATGAAAAGTTTAATCAGAGCAGGCGCTGCAGGGGTGCACTTTGAAGACCAACTGGCTTCTGCTAAGAAATGTGGTCATTTAGGTGGTAAGGTTTTAGTACCAACTCAGGAGGCTATCCAGAAATTAACCGCTGCTCGCTTGGCTGCGGATGTGCTAGGTGTTCCTACAGTTATTTTAGCTCGTACGGATGCTAATGCAGCTGGGCTATTGACCCATGATTTTGATGAAAACGATAAACCCTTTTTGACTGGAGAGAGAACTTCAGAAGGCTTCTATCGTGTAAGAGCAGGGATTGATCAGGCCATTTCTCGAGGTTTAGCCTATGCGCCTTATGCAGATTTAGTTTGGTGTGAGACAGCAACACCTGACTTAGCAGAAGCAAAAGCTTTTGCGGAGGCTCTGCACAAGGAGTATCCAGATAGATTACTAGCTTATAATTGTTCTCCTTCCTTTAATTGGAAGAAAAATCTAAGTGATGATACGATCGCTAAATTTCAAAGAGAGCTAGGAGCTATGGGATATAAGTATCAATTTATCACTTTAGCAGGTATTCATAGTATGTGGTATAACATGTTTGACTTGGCTCATGATTATGCTAAACGTGGGATGAGTGCATACGTGGAAAAGGTGCAGGAGCCGGAGTTTGCCGCTCGCTCTTCGGGTTATACCTTTGCTTCTCATCAGCAGGAAGTAGGTGCCGGTTACTTTGATGAGGTTACTACAGTGGTGCAAGGTGGAGAGTCTAGTGTAACTGCATTGAAAGGATCAACGGAGGAAGATCAATTCCACTAGCCTGATCTAATTGGAGCTTAGAAAGAAGCCATCTTTTAAGATGGCTTTTTTTCTAGGTCGTGTAGGATGAGGTGAGACAGATCAAGTTTATAGCAGTTCACATAAGTATCTTTAGGTGGATAATTCAGAATAGTATTTCCTTAGCTAAAAGGATAGTGTTAAGGTGAAGTGCTTATTTTTTCATAGTAAGTTTATAGTTGGAGGGGTGATTAAAATTTGACATTCATTTGTGATAGAAAGGCAAACTAGATGCATTACTTTAGTACACGAGGGCTGATGCAAGGTCAAAGCTTTAGTGACGCTTTACTCCTAGGGTTGGGTACAGATGGTGGGCTTGTTGTACCAGAGAAATATCCTCGCCTCGACAGTGTTGCGTTGGAGAGACTGAGGCCATTAGCCTATACCGATTTGGCCTTTGAAATTATGAAACTCTATGTTGCGGATATACCTCAGAAAGATTTAAAAAAGCTTCTTGAGTACACCTATACAGCTAAGTTATTTAAAACCAGAGAAATCACTCCAGTACGGCTACTTAAAAATGGTTTATGGCTTTTACAGCTCTCTAATGGGCCAACTTTAGCTTTTAAAGATATAGCTATGCAATTTTTAGGTAACGTTCTGCAATATATCTTAAATCAAAGGGGGGAGAAATTAACCATCTTGGGAGCGACTAGTGGGGATACCGGTAGTGCTGCTGAATATGCTATGCGCAATAGATCAAATCTGCAGGTATTTATGCTTTCTCCGTGGGGCAAAATGAGTCCTTTCCAGCGAGCTCAGATGTATAGCGTATTGGAAGAAAATATTCATAATATTGCAGTAAAAGGGGTATTCGATGACTGCCAAGATTTGATCAAAACTCTCCAAGCTGACCTTGCATTTAAGAGTAAATACCATATTGGCACTGTAAATTCCATTAATTGGGGACGAATTCTAGCGCAGACAGTTTATTATTTTAAAGCCTATTTCGCGGTTACGCGAAATGTAGAAGAAAGAGTTTGTTTCTGTGTTCCTTCAGGTAATTTTGGCAATGTCTTTGCTGGACATGTTGCAAAACAGATGGGACTTCCTATTGAAAAACTGATAGTTGCTACCAATGAAAATAACGTACTGGAAGCATTTTTTAACTCAGGGATCTATATGCCTAGAAAAGCAAATGAGGTATACACTACTTCTAGCCCTTCTATGGATATCGCAAAAGCATCTAACTTAGAAAGGCTCATTTTTGATTTAGTGGATAAAGATGGTCCTACGGTTAAAAAATTGTGGGAAGCTTTAAATTTAGAAAAACGGTTAGATTTAAGTAACTCACTATCTAAGTTACGTAATGAATTTGGTTTTTTAGCTGGGCATAGTTGTCATGAGGATAGGATTGAAACTATAAGGCAAGTTTATAACACAGATAACTACCTAGTTGATCCACATACGGCAGATGGTATCTTTGTAGCACTTCAATTGGATGTCGATGGTTTACCACTTATTTGTTTAGAAACAGCGTTGCCTATTAAATTTGCAGACACGATGAGGGAAGCTTTGGGAGAGAAAATTTCCTTAGATCCCTTTGCAGAATGGGAAAGTATAGAACAGAAAGAACAGCGCTTTCAGATACTAGAAAATAAAGCTGAAGCTCTTAAATCATTAATTTCATCTACTCTAAACTACTAGAATCATAGTTAACTTTCTTCCCTGTAATCGTAGGTGTAAATACTACTGGCTAAAAGTCAGGAAGTTTTAAGAAGAAGTTTTTATAGTGAAGGGATATTGTTAATTAGCTTAAAGCCGGTGTCTGTATGAAATCAAAATATATCCGCTTAGTGTCAGCTTCAATCTGAGTGATTTCCTGTAAAAAAATGCAAGTAAATCCGCTGGCATAGAGGAATTTGAACGTCCAGTTAACAGCAAGAAGCTGTACCGAGAAATTATAGCTCCAATCAAAAGAATACCAACCTAATGAAGAAGAATCAAAATGCATTGAGGATAGTAACGGTGAGCTTTCTACACTTATAGACTGTACGGACAAGTTTGTTCTACGTATGAAAGACAATATTAAACAAAAATTAACTAAACTTAAAAGGTCAGATTCTATTAATAAACTGTTGAACTCAGAGTATAAAAAAATTGAAAAAGCTTGTTTAAAAAAAATGAACGCTAAAGATTATTCTTTAGAAAAGATTTTTCTAGTGTCTAACTGCATAGAAACTAAACTATACCAGTACGGCCGAAATTTAAAATAATTATCCCTCTTTTGAGATAGATATGAATAAATCATTCTGAGATCTCTTTTACCTAGGGTGTCGCCAGAGTGGCTGGTTAATAGAAATTACGATATGATCAAGGCCCAGACGTTATCGTAGCTTAGTTTCATAAGAAAAAATTTGTTCTTTTCTTGCGCTTGAATAGTAGGAGATTTTTTTAGATAAGGTTCTTTCTTAGCAACGCTCAATATAGGTCTTAAAAGAGATTTAACTTATTATTGAAAATATTAAGGGTTAAAATGAAAAAAATAATTATTGCTATTGGGATAGTAAGCCTGTTAGCTGCTTGTGTCAAAAAAGAATTGTGGGAAACAAGTGAATCCGAATATTACCGGATGAAAGACCTGTGCATGGCCTACTACGATGCTTATCTGTACGATCCTCATACTTATGTTGACAAAAAATGTATAAAATTCGCAAAATACTCTGAGGAAAGAGAAGGGAAACTGCCATTTCCAAAAGAATTTTTACAAGTTTTACAAAAAGGGCAACGATGAAATCGTCGTACGAAGCTATTACCATTATTGTAAGTGTCCTACTGGCATTCAATGCCCTCTATCTTAGAGGCGTACGCATATATATATGAAATTAAAAACTTAGCTTTTATCGTTCTCAGATCTGTAGTAAAAAGAGAGATTGAGTAAAGAAATTTGTGGTCTATTGTTCTGAAGTCAATCATTGAGAACAATTGGGATATTCCTTTGACTTTCCACGGCCCAACCCGGCGTAGTGAGCTTTTGGAGTGGCCTACGCCTGTCTATTAGGGGAAATTTGTAGAGCTTAAAGGATAAAAATATAAAAAGCATATGGCAGCAGTAAGTATTATCGTTTTATTTTCTACTTATGCTAGAGGGAAAGAAAAGGATTAAATTAATTTAAAGCGTACAGAGCAAGCGCATAATAAAGCTAATAAGAATATTGGTAAAAAGTTGAATAATAATTTTTAAAAGGGTACCAAAGTAAAGAAGCTCCAAAATAGCCAGGGTGAGTTTACTATATTAAAGCAGAGTGTTGCGGCATTGCAGATATTAAAAGTAATGTTCAGAAAACTTAATCACGCCCAATAAAACGGGAATTATCGGATAGGGGGTAAAAACTTACTCTAAATGCTTTGAAGAAAAAGAGAGGAAGAAAAACAGTAGGTGAGTTTTTTTGATTTCTGATTGTACAGAATTCAATTTGTATATAGGGTGTTTGAGATCAAACTAAGACTTGCTTGAGAAAACTAGCTATGTATTTCTTTATACCATCTATTTTTTGTAGTAGGACTTGGGCATAAGTCCTAATGGCTCCTCCCCTGAATGGACATGCTCTAGATGAGGCCACAGGTTACAATAGCCATCTTATTGGTTTCTAGAAAAGGGTGGCTACTTGAATACAGCTCCTACATAAGCTTTATATGGATGCCTAGCGAAAGTTTTTCGTAAATCACAAGCCAATTTTCTAGCCTAGATTTTACTGGATTAGCTCAGTTTTTGATAATAACAAGGCGTCACGCTCGCTCAATATTGCCAGTAATCTTTTTGCATTAATTGACTACTGCTATAGCAGAAGCTCCTAAGCTGGAATCAATTTAGTGCAAAACAATGCCAGTCTCTACACATTTAGCTCCCCCGAATATCACATCACAAAGCCTTCTATGATGAGAATTCTGCTACTTCTTTAGGTTTAGCTAGCACTAAATATACTAAACTCGCTCTAGCATTCTACACAGGAATGCTTTCGCTCCTAATTTCTTCGTTTGCTCAGGCACCGCGATTATAAGGCTAAATATTAACTAGAACTTTAGTAAGACATCTTGACCATTTTCTCGCAGATAGGTAGGCAACCCCATTTTAGCTAGCAAGTTAATGAAAGGTTTGGGGTCTAGTTCCTCTACATTGACCATTTTACCTACCTTCCAAACTTTAGTAGCAATTAGAATAGCAGCGGCAGCGGCGGGCACACCAGCAGTGTAGGCAATGGCTTGACTACCTAATTCGGTATAGACTGCTTCATGATCGCAGCTATTGTAGATAAAAACTTCTTTTTTTTCTTTATCCTTTTTACCTCTAACGAGTGAACCGATTAAAGTTTTTCCCTGGTAAGTAGGAGCGAGGGATGCTGGATCAGGTAAGACTGCTTTAACTACTTTTAGTGGTACTACAGTAAGTCCTTCAGCAGTTTTAACGGTCTTTTCCGATAATAGGCCAAGGTTTCTTAATACTGTGAACACATTAATATAGTGTGGGCTAAACCCCATCCAAAAACGAATGTTCGGTACATCTAACTTTTGTGACATAGAGTGGATTTCGTCATGTCCAGTCAAATAGACATCTTGTTGACCCACAACAGGAAAGTTCTCAGACATTTTAATCTCAAACATACGATTACTGACCCATTCATTATTTTGCCAAGTCCAAACAGTACCAGTAAATTCACGAAAATTGATCTCTGGATCAAAATTAGTGGCAAAGTAATGTTGGTGCTCACCTGCATTAATGTCAATGATATCGATGCTTTCCACGTCATCAAAATAATCGTTGATAGCTAAAGCTGAATAGGCATTAACTACACCCGGATCAAAGCCACAACCTAAAATAGCAGTTACGGCATTTTCTTCACAGGCCTCTTGCCATTGCCACTCATAATTTTCATACCAGGGCGGGGTTTCACAAACTAAATTGGGGTTTTCATGGATCGCTGTATCAATATATGAGGCACCAGTTTTAATGCAGGCTTGTAAGACGTATAAATTAACAAAGGAAGATCCTACATTAATGACTATCTTTGATTTTGTTTCTTCAATGAGTTTGACTAATTCATCAATTTTCATTGCATCCAGGCTATAGCAGTGGATATTAGACGGAATTTTAAAACTATTTTTTTCTATCACACTCTTAACAATAGCTTCACATTTTTCAATTTGACGAGAAGCAATACTGATTTGTCCTAACACATCATTATTTTGAGCACATTTATGTGCCACCACGTGCGCCACGCCACCAGCCCCAATGATGAGTACATTCTTTCTCTTCTTTTCTTTATATTTTTTAAGTTTCTTCTTTTTTATATCCATTTTATTTCCTACCTAACTGTAAGCCATAGCAGAGGTTCCACCACTTAAGAGAGGGAATCCTTATAATCTTCATAAGAGAATTGTTTTATCAGTCGCATAGACCCATCCAATTCTTTTACAACAATAGACGGCATTCTTAAACCATTAAACCAGTTTTTTTTCACCAAGGTATACCCTGCAGCATTTTGAAAAGAAAGTCTATCTCCCACTGCTAGGGGTTTTTCAAAGCGATAATGTCCAAAAATATCCCCGGCAAGACAAGATCTCCCTGCGATTTGATAAGAATACTTCCCTTCAATAGCGTCCTGAAGGATAGCAGATTGATCATAGAGCAATAGGTCTAACATATGTGCCTCCGTGGAGGCATCAACAACAGCAATGGTTAATTCTTGTGGTATTAGATCCAACACCGTCACTTCTAGCGTAGCCACTCCTGTAATAGAAGCTTCACCTGGTTCAAGATACACTTGAATCTGATAGCGGTTAGCAAAAGATTGTAGTGTATGAGCAAAGGCCTCTAAGGGATAATCTGGTGAAGTGAAATCAATTCCTCCCCCAAGACTAACCCACGTTACTTTCTGTAGAGCGAACGCATAATTTGCTTCTATTTGAAGCAACATTTTACAGAAACTTCTAAAATCATTATTTTCACAGTTAAAATGAAACATCAATCCTGAAATTTCATTGAGTACAGAACGCAGCACTGCCGGGTCATTTACTCCTAATCGGCTATGTGGTCTGGCTGGATCAGCCAACAGAAAATTAGAATAACTGATACCTGGATTCACTCGTAATCCTATGGGAATATTAGATGCGATGTGTTTAAAGCGATTGAGTTGAGAAACGCTATTAAAGATAATTTTATCGGCTTGAGCTACCACTTCCTGAATTTCTTCTGCATCAAAAGCTACACTGTAAGCATGTGTTTCTCCAGGAAATAGTTCCTTACCAAGCTTAACTTCGTAAAGCGAAGAGGATGTAGTACCAGTTTGATATTGTGACATAAAGTCGAATACACACCATGATGCAAAGCATTTCAACGCTAACAACACTCTGACCCCAGATGAGTCACAGAGCCAACGCATTTTTTCCATGTTCTTTTTTAGGGCTGACTTATCGATGAGGTAGTAGGGCGTTTGTATTTTTTTCATATATTTTCCATTGATACATCTGGTCACACTACCAGGGAATATTTTACCAATAACTTAGGAGGTTCCTATGCTTGCCAGTCTACTAGAAAAGGTAAAATTCTTTTCAGCTTGAAGTCGGATTTAGTTGAAAGTAGGCAGTGATAAGCAAGCTCACCTAGAATAAGTAAATCATTAAGAAAAAGAGCCCTCAACTGTTCAAGCACAAACGGTGAAAAAAACAAGGCGGCTCAGTTTACACTTTTTTTCCTTTAAAGGAAACTGTAAGGGCGATATATTTTAGCGGATAAATTGTGTGTTAGAATGGCCAACTTGGCACCAACTTTAGCTAGTTAGGTTGATCTAGAGAAAGGGAATGTAGTGATGAGTGAGTTTCAGTTAAATCGAGAGGAAGTTAAGCAAATAGTTTCTCATTTAAGGACAACTTTTGATGAGGGTAAAACGAAAACCTTTGAATGGAGAAAACAACAGTTAATTGCCTTAAGGAATTTACTAGACGACAACTCAGCTAAGTTGAGCCGCGCCCTGTATCAGGACCTGGGAAAAGCTCCTTCAGAATCGGCAGTTACTGAAATTTCCTTTGTAAGAGGTGAAATCAACTACGCATTAAGAAGGCTCAAAAGATGGATGAAGCCTCAACACCGTATAATGCCCCTTTTGCTGCAACCAGCAGCAGGCAAGTTGGTCTATGAGCCACTAGGAGTGGTACTTATCATTGCTCCCTGGAATTATCCTATGATGTTGCTACTTGCACCGTTGGTAGGGGCCTTAGCAGCGGGTAATGTGGCCTTGTTAAAGCCTAGTGAGCTTGCTCCTACGGTAGCTAAGACTCTGGTGGAACTTATTCCTGGATATTTGGATCATGGGGCGGTCAAAGTTGTAGAGGGCGGTCCAGAAGAAACAGGTTTTATTCTGGAAGAGCGCTTTGATCACATATTCTATACTGGTAATGAGAATGTAGCACGTATTGTTTCTGCCGCTGCAGCTAAGCACTTGACTCCTGTCACGTTAGAGCTAGGAGGGAAATGTCCTGCTTGGGTTGGAAATAATACTCAACTAAAAAAAGTGGCCAACAGGCTCGTTTGGGCAAAGTTCCTTAATGCGGGCCAGACTTGTGTTGCACCTGACTATGTGTTAACCACACCAGAGGTGGCCGATAAATTGACAGAACATTTAGTTTCAGCTTTGAAAAGGTTTTATGGGAAGCACCCTGAACGCAGCGCTAGTTATTGTCGCATTATTAGCCGAAGGCATGTTGATAGACTTAAGGAACTGTTGGATGATCTTGAGCCTAGTCAGTTGATAGTTGGAGGAGAGATTGACGAGGAAAAAAAATACATAGCCCCCACTGTGGTGGACCATGTTGATTTAGAATCAAGGCTTATGGGTTCAGAAATCTTCGGCCCAATATTGCCAATCATTAGGGTAGATAACTTTGAAGAAGCTCTGAGCGTGATACAAAAAGGCGAAAAACCTCTTGCCTTATATGCTTTTACTACTGACTCTACTGAGAAAAAGCGTTTAATTGAAGAAACTTCCTCTGGGGCGGTCGGTATGAATGTTGCCGTAGCGCATTTAAGTGCACCTAATCTGCCGTTTGGTGGGGTTGGAGCAAGTGGCCAAGGCCACTATGGAGGACGCTATTCATTTGTAACTTTTAGTCACCTTAAACCTGTACTAAGTAAGCCGTTATGGCCCGACACACTGCGTTTTATTTATGCCCCTTATGGCTTATTGGTCAAGTGGGTAGCTAAATTATTAATTGGTAGATAGAGGAGTGTAGAATGAGTTACGAGGTAGCTGGGAAGACTGTTTTAATCACAGGTGCTGCTATGGGTATGGGAAGATTGTATGCGCTCAAAGCAGCAAGAGAACAAGCTAAATGTTTAGTTTTGTGGGATATCAATGAAGAAAAGTTAAAGCAAACTGCTATTGAGGTGGAAAATTTAGGAACAAAAGTTTATGCGCAGGTCGTTGACCTAGCTCAGCCACAAGAAATTGAAAAAGCGGCAGAAGAAGTTAAGAATTCACCCGATTACAGCGCAATTGATGTATTGATCAACAATGCTGGCGTTATTTCTAATAACCAATATTTTTGGAATTTAGATAGTGAAAGGGATATTTACTTTACCATGTCTATTAATGCACTGGCCCCGATGTATGTAACAAACGCCTTTATAGGGGATATGCTAGCCGATGATAGAGTGCCGAAAAGAATTTTAAATATCGCCTCAGCTGCAGGAGTGGTTTCGAATCCCAACATGTCAGTTTATGCAGCTTCAAAGTGGGCTTGTTTGGGTTGGAGTGATTCTTTGCGTATAGAACTAATCAAGGCAGGTAAAAAGCACATCAAGGTGACTACTTTTTGCCCTTCTTACATTAGTACGGGTATGTTTGAAGGGGCTAAAGGAATGTTATTGGTCCCTATCCTAACTCCCGAAAGTGCAGTTCAGGCAGCTTGGGAAGGAATGAAGCAAGGTAAAGCTATTATCTACCGGCCTCTTACGGTGCGCTTATCCTTATTTCTTAAGGGCATTCTGCCAATCCAACTCTGGGATTGGGTCGCAGAAAAAGTTATTCGTATTTATAGTTCGATGGAAGACTTCAAAGGTAGGTAACTTTGCTTATAAGCCGCACAGAGCGGCACATAGAAGGAATACCCCCACATTTGCAGCAGTGGGGGTAGAGGCTCGCTATTTATTTTTTCTTCCTTTGGGGGGCTAACATCATAATCATCTGTCTGCCCTCAAGCTTTGGATATTGTTCCACAGCACCTTCCTCTTGTAAGTCCACTTTAACCCTGTCCAAAAGCTGTAATCCCAGCTGTTGGTGAGCCATTTCTCTACCGCGAAAGCGTAAAGAAACTTTAACCTTATTTCCTTCTAGAAGGAATTTCTTAATACTGCGTAACTTAACTGCATAGTCTCCATCATCAGTACTTGGTCTAAATTTAATTTCCTTTACCTGTACTTGCTTCTGCTTTTTTTTGGCTTCGTCAATCTTTTTTGCCTGCTCATACTTAAACTTGCCAAAATCTATCACCTTACACACGGGTGGCTGTGCTGTCGGAGAAATTTCAACCAGATCCAAGTTAGCTTTCTCGGCAGCTTTAAGTGCTTCTTCAATACTCACAACACCAACTTGTTGTCCATTAGAATCAATTAAACGTACTTGTCTTTCGTTAATTTCCTCATTTATACGAGTTCTTTTTTCCTGAACGATGGTAAACCTCCTCAAATAGATTAATGAAAAATAGTCTGTTCTTCTCGCAGTCTTTCTATAAACTGCTCTAGTCCCATTACACCCAGGTTATCGTTCCGATGGCGAACTGAGACCATTTCGTTTTCTCTCTCTTTTTCTCCTACAATAAGAAAATAAGGAATTTTTTGCAAGTAGTGTTCCCTTATCTTAAAGCCTATTTTTTCATTACGCACATCCAATAGTGCCCTAATAGAGTGTTTTTGTAGGATTTGAAATATTTGATAACAATACGCTGCTTGACTTTCTGCTATGCAAAGCACCACTACCTGAACAGGAGCAAGCCATAGCGGAAACTGCCCTGCGTGATGCTCGATAAGAATAGCAATAAAGCGTTCGAAGGACCCGATGATAGCACGATGTAGCATCACTGGCACTGCTCTTTCATTTGTTTCAGTGACATACTCCGCCCCCAGTTTAGCCGGGAGTACAAAGTCTAACTGGATTGTCCCACATTGCCAAGCACGACCTAAAGCATCCTTAATGTGGTACTCAACTTTGGGCCCATAAAAAGCACCTTCTGCAGCGAGTTCTTCCCAGGCTACACCACAGGCAGTTAAGGCATTCCTCAACCCTTGCTCAGCCTTATCCCATATGTTATCACTGCCTGCACGTTTCTCGGGTCTTAGACTTAATTTAACCTCTAGTTCCTTAAAACCGAAGGCATGATAGACCTTAATCAATAACTGATGGAAGTGTGTCACTTCTGACTCAATCTGATCTTCAGTACAAAAAATATGAGCATCGTCCTGGACGAATCCCCTAACACGCATTAAACCATGCAAGGCTCCAGAAGGCTCATTACGGTGGCAATGGCCAAATTCAGCAATTCTTAAAGGCAAATCTCGATATGAATGTATCTTTTGTTTGAATATTTCAATATGAAAAGGACAGTTCATTGGCTTGATAGCATAAACTCTTTTCTCTGATTCTGTAACAAACATATTCTCTTGATAATTTTCCCAATGCCCAGATTTCTCCCAAGCGCTTCGATCCATCATGATGGGAGTCTTTACCTCTTGATATCCCGCTGACTGTAATTGACCTCTCAAATATTGTTCAATTTGTTGCCAAATTACCCAACCTTTGGTATGCCAAAAAATCATTCCTGGTGCTTCCGCCTGAGTATGAAAAAGATCAAGTTCCTTGCCTAATTTACGATGATCCCTTTTTTCAGCTTCTTGAAGCTTAAAAAGATAGCCCTTTAACTCCTCGTTTGTAATCCAAGCGGTGCCATAGATGCGTTGCAACATTTCATTTTTATTGTCACCACGCCAGTAAGCTCCCGCCACCTTCATAAGTTTAAATACCTTCAAAAAACTAGTATTAGGGACATGTGGGCCTCTGCAGAGGTCAGTAAAATCGCCCATTCGATATAAACTTAAGTTTTCATTTTCAGGTATGTTTTGAATAAGTTCTACTTTATAGGTTTCACCGCGTTCTAAAAAATATTCGATGGCCTGTGCTCTAGTTAGGGTAAAGCGCTGGACGGCATGTTTTTCTTTGACTAGTTCACGCATTCGTAGTTCTATAGTTTCTAAATCAGCCGGCGTAAACGGCCGTTGGTAAGAAAAATCATAGTAAAAACCATTTTCTATAGTGGGACCAATAGCTACTCGTGCATCCGGAAACAACGTTTTTACCGCGTAAGCTAAGAGATGTGCTGTAGAGTGTCGTAGAATTTCATAAGCTTCTGGAGAATTATTCAAGATGAACAGAACCCGTGCTCTTCCATGGATTAAGTAAGTAGTATCTACTAGAAGGTCGTCTACGCGCGCCGCAAGCGTAGCCCTAGCTAACCCTGCTCCTATTGATTCGGCTACCGCTTGAACTGTCACGGGCTCTGCAAATTCCCGCACGGATCCATCAGGTAAAATAATTTGGGGCATACTGCGACGCTATCCTTCTATAAACCGCTTACAGACTGTTCTACCTAAGCTAGGGCAGAAAAGTGGTAGGCATGATTGGACTCGAACCAACGACCCCCACCATGTCAAGGTGATACTCTAACCAGCTGAGCTACATGCCTATTATTATTTGGTACAACGAAAGTGCAATTCTATCCACATTAACTGTAGCATGCAAATTAAATATTAAGGATCCAATATTGGGTACGTTATATGTGACTTTAAGATCTAATAAAATCTCGAGCACCCCTGTAGGATATGGTACATAAGCTTAGCAAATGGTCCGCAGTCAGATTGGAAAGACAGGATGTTACAGCCTTTAAATCATAGAGTTAGTTATTTGGAACTATTATTGTTATAATGCCTCGCTCTCTGCATTTCGGTTTAGAGTAAAACCAATAACATCTAGGGTACTGCTCATGCTAAAAATAATTTCTCAGTCTAATAATAAATATTATCAGTGCGTTAAATCTTTTTGCTTTCTTTCTGTTTTGATGACTTCCTCAAGCTCTTTTGCAGCTGAAACTCAAAGTTTGAAAGTGGGGGAGGCACCAGCTTCCCTAGGAGAAATTGTGGTGATAGGGGATCGTCCTATAACTAAGCAAAAACCTTTTAATCATGCAAGCATTTTGGATCAAAAGATAATTGAGGCTAGTCCAAAGGGCACTATTGCAGAAGTACTAAGAGACTTACCTGGCGTATCCATTACAGATTCAAACAGCGCCGGGACCAAACGAATTCGTATTCGTTCAGAAAATAGTAGGCGGGTGGCCATACTGGTTGATGGGCAAGAATTAACAGACCATAGTAACTACGGTGCAGCTATTCTAGTTCCGATCAGTGAAATCGCCCAGGTGGAGGTTGTACGCGGACCTGCTTCGGTTCTGTATGGTAGCAAGGCTTTGGGGGGGGTAGTAAATATCATCACTAAGAACCCTGGGGGTCAAAGACCTTTTAGTGGCGAATTAGGTTCTCTTTATCTAGGAGAGGCAAATGGCTGGTTAGTGCATGGCGCTATGAATGGCACAGTAAATCATTGGTCCTATAGGATCGCAATGTACAAACAGAAACAAAGTGATTTGCGTGTTCCTAGAAGTAGCTTTAGTGCTTATCAGAAACATCTTGAACATACTAAGACTCAATCAGAAGGAGTAGATTTAAATGTAGGGTATAGGTTTGGTGAACAACTCAATCACCTATTTCGTATTAAGCTTGAGACTTCAAATCTGAGTGCTCAAAATTGGAGGGAGCCGGCGCTTTTGACTACTGGGGTAATGCCTTTAACTTTCTTTGATATTGACCTGCCAAAGAGGGACAAGCGAAAGCTTGCTTTTTTTTATGACGGAGAGAATATATCTAAAAATATTGGGGGAATCCATTTTGATGCCTTCTACCAGCAGGTGATAAGAGATTTCAGAAATACATTAAGTCTTCATCCCTTTGCAGCTGAGGATTTTTTTCTCTCTCATATACGGGGCAGGGTACCTCCCTTTTTGTTTAGGAGTATCCCACAAGTACTTGGTCAACTACAGCCTTTGCTGAATCCTATTGAGATGCGTTTGACTAACACTTCCAGAGATACCCTAGTTAATTACGGAGGGAGTTTTCATATTGACTTGCATTTACCTCGTATGCACAATGTGACTGTTGGAGGTAATTACCTAGTAGACCAGGTTGACTCTGACAAACTTACTAGCATGTCAGTAGGTCCTTTTTTACCCACTTCTATTTCAAATTTAACCAGAATTCCTAATGAGTTCAATAAATTAATACCTAATCACTACAAGGCTCATATTAATACTTTCTCTTTGTTTGATCTGGATCAATGGAATTTTGCTCCACATTGGAGCTTAACCACAGGATGGCGTTATTACCAATTAAGTACCCACTTGGATAAAACCACGAAAGAACCTTATGCTGGGCATCGAGAAAAACAGTGGCTCAGGGCGGTAGGGCTAGCCTACGACGGTTTACCCAATACAGTGCTCCAGGCTTATTATTCTGAAGGCTATACTTCTCCTAATCTAATGCAATTATTTATTACCACGAGTGCGGGAGGAGTAACCAGTATAGCTAATCCAGATCTAAAATCAGAGAAGGCAAAAAATATAGAATTAGCAGTGAACTATTCAACAGAGGATTTGAATATAACAGCTAATCTATTTTCCACACGTACTAGCAATTACATTTCTTTGCGACGATGCATCGACAACGCAGTATGTGGGAAAACTACAGATTTTATGCCAAGTGCGATCTATGAGAATGCCGATTGGGCTAAATCCTATGGCTTAGAGCTGAGCGTAAGCTATGCACTTACTGAAGCTTTGAAAGGTTATTTAGATATGACTTGGATGAAGCGTAAGGAAAGTTTGCATAACCGCCTGACAGAAGCAACAGATACGCCTAGGGTAGCAGGTAGGGTGGGTATACGCTATTCCAGGAAAGATAGTCCTTTTTGGATTGATGGCTATTTAAGAGGGGCAAGTCGGTCAACTTTGGCTCCCGAATTGAATCCTAATAATCCAGGAGGAACACATGCCCTGTCTCCCTTGCCAGGCTGGGTGACTGCTAATCTCAGCGCTGGGTTCAATACTAAACTCAGAGGTAATAAGCAGTTAGAGGTAGTAGTTGAGTTGAATAATTTAACTAACACGCGCTACCGTAGCTCTTTTAATAGCTTACCTGGAGCGGCAAGAAACATAGCTATCGCTACACGCTGGAGCTTTTAGTTTGGGGCAAATTGTTGTTCAGAAATTTTTCTAACTCTTCGTAGGAGGGTGCGCTACTGAATGCTCCCATTTTAGTAACTGAAAGGGAGGCAGCGGCAATGGCTTTACTGATAGCTTGCTCGCGACCTAAATGCCAAAAAGCAGCTAGCGCACCATTGAAGACATCCCCAGCTCCCGTGGTGTCAACCACTTTAACAGGGTAGGCACATTTCGATTTCATACTACCTGAGTCATAATACATTACGCCCTCAGCACCTTTCGTTACGATGATTTTATCCTGCATCTGTGCAGACATAGTGTCTAGGTCAATTACTTTTTCGGTTGGATGAAGTAGGGCTTGTAATTCATGTTCATTGGGAGTCAGTAAGGAAACGAGTTCAATAAGAGAAGTGGGGAGCAAAGCTGCTGGAGCAGGGTTTAAAATAATGGGTATGTCACATTGGAATGCTATCTGACAGGCGTGTTGTACTGTCTGTAAAGGTATTTCCAATTGAAGTAAAAGGAGATCGCTTTCTTGGATGACTGTTCGGACCGAGTCAATATGCGTGGCTGTAAGACTATGGTTAGCACCAGAATCTACAATTACCAGGTTATCACCTGGAGTTGAGAGAATATAGGCAGTTCCAGTATTTTTTTCAGTTAGTGTAGGAGAAAAACTTATATCGATACCTTCTTGAAGCAGAGCTTTCTTGAGTTGTTTTCCTGCTTCGTCTTTTCCAAAAGCGCCAATAAAAGTAACTTCTGCTCCTAATTTAGCAGCTGCTACGGCTTGATTAGCCCCTTTCCCTCCAGGAAACTGATGTATAGCGGTAGCTAAAAGAGTTTCTCCCATTTTTGGGTAATGGTCTGTACAGATAAAGGTATCCAAGTTAGCGCTGCCAATAACAGTGACTCTGGGTTTCATTTTAAGGATTCCATTGTTTCAAGGCTTGTTCAAATCGTGCTAGGCCTTTTTCTCGTTCTTCATCTTGGATGATAAGGCTAGGTGCCAAGCGGATGACATCTGGGCCAGCTTGGCTAATAAGCACACCAGCTGCAAGTGCAGCCTGTACCAGTTCTCTTGCTTTGCCCTGATATCTATCCTGTAATACGCAGCCCAATAATAGCCCTTCGCCACGAATACTTTGAAATTTTCCAGTTTCAGACATTAGTTGATTAAGTTTTTGCCTAAAAAGTAGACCCTGCTGTTGTACATGTTGCAAAGTTTTGGCACTATTAATTAAATCAAAGGCGACATTCGCTACGGCACACCCCAGTGGATTGCCACCTAAGGTGGTACCATGGGAGCCCGGGGCAAATGCTTTTGCAAACTTCTCTAACGTTACCATAGCGCCGATAGGGACGCCACAGCCTAAAGCTTTAGCTAGTGTCATTATGTCCGGGGTAATTCCATAATGCTGGTAAGCAAAAAGCTTACCAGTTCTACCCATGCCAGTTTGTACCTCATCTAAAATGAAAACGATTTTATGTAGGTCACAAAGTCGGCGTGCCAGCTTGAGAAAGTTTGATTCTGCTGGAATAACACCACTCTCACCTTGTATAGGTTCACAAATAAAAGCGCAAGTCTGGTCGTCGAGGTGCTTTTCCAAGGCTTCAGTATCGTTCAAGGCAATGTGTTGAATACCAGGAGGAAGAGGACCAAAGCCCAGTTGATATTTTTTTTGACCGCTAACAGATACCGTGAATAGGGTTCTACCATGAAAACTATTGCAACAAGAAACTATTTTGTCTTTATTGGATCCATATTGTTCGAAGGCATACTTTCTTGCAAGTTTCAATGCTGCCTCATTGGCTTCCGCTCCCGAGTTAGCAAAAAAAACTTGCTCAGCAAAGCTATGCTGGACAAGTTTTTTAGCGAGTTCCTTGGTAGGTAAAGTAAGATAGAGGTTGGAAATATGCCACAATTTATGTGCCTGGTCCTCTAGGGCACGAATCAGTGCCGGATGGCAGTGACCCAAGGCATTAACCGCTATGCCCCCAAATAGGTCAATGTATTCCCTGCCTGCTTTATCCCAGACACTACTGCCTTGAGCCTTAATTGGAACCAGATCAAAGAATTGGAGATTAGGTGTAATATAATTTTTCATCAGAGGTGAGCACGAGATTAACGCACAGCCAGGTGCAATAGTATAAGTCTTTTAGTCAAAAAGACAATAAAATGCTTTATCTGTTTGAAAAATAATGTTATAAATTCTTCCTCTGCTGTTTTTTTAGGATCTAAAGCATAAAAGGTGAGCATAATGACAAAGAAGAATGAATTCATAAGGAAAATAGCACTTCCCCTAGTGCTTTGTACTACTTCGGTTTATGTTCCACTGGCAGCAATTCTAGAAGATTCTGATCCCCTAGCGGGAATTATTCGCGAGAAGGTTTCTGGCCCTGCTCGGGCATCAGCTTCTATCAACGTGGTTGAAGTAAAAAAGCGGGGCCTTGCTTCGAATAGGCAGTCAGACAAATTAGAGTCAATTATTCGGAAAATTTCGGCGGATACCAATAGCATCGGGCGAGATAATCGAGAGGAGACGGTTATTTTAGCGGTTGAAGAGGCTAATCCTGAGAGTAGTTTTCTGTGGGGGGATTATCTTAAGTCTTCCTTGAGCTCGAGAGCAGCAGTGGTAGTGAACGGGAGAAGTCGACAAGTGCTTTACCAAAAGAATTCCCATGTACGTACCTCTTTGGCCTCAATCAGTAAATTGATGTCAGGGATGGTTTTCCTGGATGCCAAGCAGGATTTGTCGGAACCTATTATGATCACTGATGAAGATGTAGATCGATTGAAGCATTCACACAGCCGCTTATCAGTAGGTTCGGTATTAACAAGGGAAGAGCTTCTACATATTGGTTTAATGAGCAGTGAGAATAGGGCTATCCATGCTCTGGCACGTACTTATCCGGGAGGAGAGAGAGCCTTTGTATCGGCTATGAATAGCAAAGCACGCCAATTGGGTATGTACGATACAACCTTTTACGAACCAACTGGCCTGGATCCTCGCAATCAATCAACCGCTTCGGACATTGTTAAAATGGCTCAAGCAGCCGACAAGTATGCGTTGATTCGCCGCTTTACTACTGATAAAGAAACTCAGATTCTAGCTAATGGGAAGTGGTTAACCTATAGGAATACTAATTCCCTAGTGCGCGATGGTATGTGGAAAGTGGGTCTTCAGAAAACAGGTTACATAAAAGAAGCAGGAAGATGTATGGTAGTTAAAAGTAAGTTTGGTGAGGATGATGTTTTCCTAGTCTTTTTAGGTGCGCCCAGTGCTTATTCACGGGTTTCAGATGCTGAGCAAGTGAAGCAAGCATTTGGTGGACGCTATTACTAATCGCATCTAAGCGTTAAAACCTTTTGATCTACAGACCCTGCCTTTAGTGGAGGTTGCAAGGCAAAGTATTCTACGGGACCTGTTTATGTCGCACCCTGGCCTTGTGTTAGCCAATAAGTTGGAAGCACCAATCGAAACAATTTTAGTTAGCGTGATGCCACAGGAGACCAAGGTGGCATTCTATGAAGAGGGCGAGTTGTGTGAGTTTCAGCTTGAGAGGGATTTTTCTCATAGTACGTTGGGTAATATTTATATAGGTCGCGTTAAGAGAATTTTACCGGGCTTGCAAAGTGCGTTTGTAGAGATAGGATTGGAACGTACAGCTTTTCTGCAGTATGTCGATCTAGTAGAAAATAAAATTAGCGCCAAGGATCAAGAGCCTTTTCCCATAGAGAGCTTACTTCATGAGGGGCAGTCTATCCTTGTTCAGGTGATTAAGGAGCCTATTGCTAATAAGGGGGCTCGTCTTAGTACACAAATTTCTTTAGTGGGACGTTATCTGGTTTTTCTGCCTCAAGATCAGGGGGTAGCTGTATCTCAGCGTATCGAAGATGAAATTCAGAAAGAAAGTTTAAAGCAACTTTTATCTTCAATGATTCCGGCGGGGCATGGGGGCGGGTACATAGTTCGTACTAGAGCCATGGAAGCCACGCAGCAAGAGTTGCAGTTTGATTTAGATTTCTTAGATCAACTTTGGGCTAAAATTCAGCGTAAGGCCCGTTCACAGAAAACTCCCTCACTACTCTTTAAGGATTTAGATCTCAGCCTCCGCTTATTAAGGGATCATGTAGGAGAAAATACACAAGCCATACTGGTAGATTCGTTATCGACGGTGCAACGGATGCAAGCCTTTTCGGGGCATTATGGCGCTGGACTAACGGATAAAATAATCTATTTTGAAGAAGACCATACACCCCTTCTTGAACGTTATCACACGGAGGAAAAGCTTAGTAAGGCCTTTTATCCAACTGTTAGACTAAAAGCAGGGGGATATATCGTCATAGAATCAACAGAATCATTGACGACAATCGATGTGAATACAGGCGGTTTTGTAGGGGTAAATAATTTCCAGCAAACTATTTTACAAACTAACTTAGAGGCATGTAGCGTAATTGCTCGGCAATTACGCCTAAGGAATTTAGGTGGGATCATTATTATCGATTTTATAGACATGCAGGATGAAGAAGATCAACAAGAAGTTTTACAACGTTTAGCATACTTCCTAAAATTAGATAAAACTAAGATCACCCTTCATGGGTTTACGGCTCTGGGCTTAGTGGAACTAACTAGGAAAAGAACAAAAAATAGTTTGAAGGCTTTATTAATGCATCGCTGTCCAAGTTGTGGGGGATACGGCTGCGTAAAATCTACTCAGACTATTTGTTATGAGATTATGCAGTTAATTTACAAGGAAGTTAGTAGATTTCGGTATCCTGCGGTGAAACTACTGGCTTCTACTGAGGTCGTTAAAAGTTTCTTACAGCAAGAATCGAAACCGTTGTTAACTCTGTCGGAGGCTTTAGGAGTTGAAATCACACTGATTGCTAAAGATACATTCGATAGAGGTTGCTATAAAGTGCTGCCTGAATAGAAAGAATGCATAAATTGTGAAAAACTTCATACCTAAAAAACTCGATGGTAAAGTACTTTGGCAAAGGTTAGTGGCTGAAGCTGAGGAGATGATGTCTCATGAGGGCCTTTTAGGCAATGTTTTAGATTCGATTATTTTGAGCAAGCATGGACTAGGAGAAGCATTGGCGGTTCAGCTTTCCCAAAAATTAGGAAGTAATCTATTGTCCCGACAAACCTTAGAGGGCCTTTTTTTAACTTCCTTTAGCGACAATAAGGAGGTAGTCAACGCTGCAGAGGAAGACCTTCTCGCTCATTATCATAGGGACCCAGCTTGTTATCAATACTTAACGCCCTTGTTGTGCTTTAAGGGTTATTTGGCTATTCAGTTACATCGGATTAACCACTGTTTATGGCAATCTGGCAGGATTCCCTTAGCTTCTTACTTACAGAGTAGGATGTCGGAAGTTTTCAGCATTGATATTCATCCTAAAGCCCAGATGGGTAAAGGTATTATGGTAGATCATGGATCAGGGCTGGTTATAGGAGAAACCACTTATTTGGGAAATAACATTTCTCTTCTGCACGGGGTGACCCTAGGGGGCTCTGGTAAAGAAGATGGAGATCGTCATCCAAGAATAAGCGATGGAGTGATGATAGGAGCTAATGCTACCATTTTAGGTAAGGTTACGGTGGGTGATTGTGCCCGTATCGGTGCGGGGAGTGTGGTCACTAGATCTGTACCACCTAATGTAAGTGTAGCAGGGGTGCCTGCTAGAATTGTGGGAACTACCAAAGGAAGGATAGCAGCTAGGGAACTAGAACAAGGTTTAGAGCGCGATCTCGATTTTATTATTTGAGAGTAGTAGAATGAAGCTCGCTTTTTTACTATCTAGCCGCTTTGGTCATGTTCAAGCTATTGCTGAGCACATGGCTGAGGTATGGCATCGCAGTGGTGTTCCTATTTCTGTGGACTACCTTAATTTGGAAGAGAAGGAACTAAAAGTTAATTTACAACAATATCAAGTTATTATCGTTGGTGCTTCTATACGCTATGGACATTTTCATCGGAATGTATGGCGATTAGCCAGTCAATATTCGAAGAGTTTAAATGATAAAAAAACAGCTTTTTATTCAGTAAATTTATTAGCACGACGTGTGGGCAAAGATACTGTTGCTACGAATAGTTACACGCGTAAGTTTCTAGCTACAACTCCTTGGAAACCAAAAATATCACGCGTATTCGCTGGTGCATTGCGCTATCCGAGGTACAACTGGCTGGATAGGATAGCTATAGGATTAGTGATGCGGATAACGGGTGGCGAAACTAATATGAGTAAGGAAGTTATATATACAGATTGGCAAGCAGTTACTTCCTTTGCTAGTGAAATTGGTAGGGAATGGTTAGGTGGTCCCAGAGCACCAGTAGGCGAATGATAGATGCTAAGCTTAGCAGGTCTATTTGTTAAAGGGATTAATTGGTTTCAAGGTTAGGTTGAGCTGTAGAAATTTTAATAGCCTTGGAAAGGAGCCTGTCCTGGAGTTTGGCCCAGGAAGAACTAACCATTTAAGGTGGCAAAAATATTTTTAGTTTAGGCCCGGCTTTTTTTTCTGTGGTAGTTGACACCAGGTAGGCTACAGGCTATGATTCCAGCCGATGGGTGTTTTCCCGTCTCTTTCTTTTTCTCGACGGCCATGGCCGTTGGTGTCCCTAATTTAAAGTAATCTGAACTCAACTAAAGACCTTAATTGTATGCATGTAGCTGAATTACAAAAATTGCACGTTTCTCGATTATTGGAAAAGGCGGAGGAACTTAAGATAGAAAATCCTAATCGTCTTAAAAAACAAGACCTTGTTTTTACTATTGTAAGACAACTAGTAAAGCGAGGAGATAATTTCACTGGGCGAGGAACTTTGGAGATTTTATCGGATGGTTTTGGGTTCCTGCGAAGCCCGGATACCTCTTATTTGTCTACGCCGGATGATATATATGTAAGTCCTAGCCAGATTAGGCGGTTTAACTTACAAACTGGAGATACTATCGAAGGTGGCGTAAGAGCGCCGAAGGAGTCTGAGCGGTATTTTGCCTTAGTTAAACCGGATGTTATCAATGGGGAAGAACCGGATATTTGCAAGCATAAGATTTTGTTTGAAAATTTAACTCCGCTTTTTCCTACACGACGGATTGTTTTGGAATCTAATGCTTCCTTTGAGGAAAATCTTACGGGGCGAGCGGTCGATTTGATTGCATCCATTGGTTGTGGGCAGAGAGCACTATTGGTAGCTCCGCCGAAGACAGGGAAGACCGTAATGTTACAAAAAATTGCTCATGCTATTACGGCCAATTATCCAGACATTGAACTAATGTGTTTGCTGATTGATGAACGTCCGGAAGAGGTAACTGAGATGAGTCGTTCAGTGCAGGGAGAAGTGGTGGCATCTACTTTTGATGAACCAGCACAGCGACATGTTCAAGTGGCAGAGATGGTAATAGAAAGAGCAAAGCGTCTAGTGGAACATAAGAAGGACGTAGTAATCCTCTTAGATTCCATCACTCGTCTGGCTCGTGCCTACAATGCGGTTGCACCAGCTTCTGGTAAGATATTAACCGGTGGTGTGGACGCTAATGCGCTTCACCGACCCAAGCGATTTTTCGGGGCAGCTCGTAATATAGAAGAGGGTGGCTCATTGACCATCATTGCTACGGCTTTAGTAGAGACAGGCAGCCGTATGGATGATGTGATTTACGAAGAGTTTAAAGGTACGGGAAATATGGAGTTACATTTGGAGCGTAAGTTAGCTGAGAAAAGAGTGTTTCCGGCTATTAGTATTAATCGTTCAGGCACGCGTAGGGAAGAATTGCTGGTACCGAATGATCAACTACAAAAAATGTGGCTTCTACGTAAATTTTTACATCCGATGGATGATGTTGAAGCTATGGAATTCTTAATCGATAAATTAAAAAGATCTAAGACCAATGCTGATTTTTTTGAATTGATGAAGGGTAAGTAGAAGTTTTTCGGGTTATCCCTCATTATATTGTGTAGCGCTACTTAAATACAGTTGCTTTATTCCAACAATTAATTTTGGTTTCTGGCAATTGATGGGGCTAATTTTGAGCGTCTGCATTCTAGTAGTTAAGTACGGTTAGTTTATGCATAAAGGTAGATTTCCCAATATACTTGAAACGGTTCACCCTCTTGAAAGTAGCTCTGCATGAAGTATCGTGACTTAAGAGAGTTTCTGCAGGTATTGGAAACTCAAAGTAAGCTAAAGAAAATTCAGCTACCTATTTCCACCCACTTAGAAATGACAGAAATCGCCGATCGTGTACTTCAGCAAGGGGGACCGGCATTGTATTTTGAATCTCCAACCGATAGGAGCGGAAGACATTATGCTTACCCAGTTCTAATGAATTTGTTTGGGACGGTTAACCGTGTGGCTACTGCCATGGGTGTGGAGAATCTGAGCCATTTGAGAAAGATTGGCGAAGTTCTTGCTGAATTAAAAGAGCCTACCCCCCCGGGGAAAAGCATTAAAGAGCTAATTGCCTTGTTTCCTTTGCTTAAGCAAGTGTGGAATATGAGTCCTCACCTTGTTAAGAAAGCGCCGTGCCAAGAAATAGTTTATGAAGGATCCGAAGTAGACTTAACGAGACTTCCAATACAGTTGTGCTGGCCTGAAGATGTCGCTCCCTTGGTTACATGGGGACTTACTGTAACACGAGGTCCCTATAAAAAAAGGCAAAATTTAGGTATCTATCGACAGCAATTATTGGGGCCCAATAAATTAATTATGCGTTGGCTTGCTCATCGCGGTGGTGCGCTTGATTACCAAGCACACTGTCAGAAATACCCTAATAGGCCTTATCCTGTTGCCGTAGTTTTGGGAGCAGACCCAGCTACTTTGTTGGGAGCGGTTACTCCAGTACCAGACAGTCTATCTGAGTATCAATTTGCAGGGTTATTACGTGGAATGCGTACGGAATTGGTAGGTTGTATAGGTAGTGATTTACAAGTGCCAGCAAGAGCTGAGATTGTTTTAGAAGGGTTTATTTATCCTGGAGAGGTAGCCTTAGAGGGACCTTACGCAGATCATACAGGCTATTATAATGAACAAGAGTATTTTCCAGTTTTAACCGTGGAAAGAATGACGCAAAGAGAAGGAGCCTTTTATCATAGCACCTACACGGGGAAACCACCTGATGAACCAGCCATTTTGGGTGTGGCGCTTAACGAAGTATTTATTCCTCTTTTACAGAAACAATTTCCAGAAATTGTAGATTTTTACCTACCACCAGAGGGATGTTCTTACCGCATGGCTCTAGTGAGTATTAAGAAACAGTATGCTGGACATGCTAGACAGATCATGATGGGATGTTGGAGCCATCTAAGACAATTTATGTATACAAAATACATTGTAGTAGTAGATGCAGATATAGATGTTAGAAACTGGAGAGAGGTTGTTTGGGCGATTACCACACGAATGGACCCAGTACGGGATACTATCTTAGTTGACAGAACTGCTATAGATTACCTGGATTTTTCCAGCCCAATTAGCGGGTTGGGGGGTAAAATGGGGCTGGATGCTACTAATAAATGGCCCGCAGAGACGCAAAGAACCTGGGGTAAAACTGTTGTTCAGGATAAACAGGTTATTCAAAGAGTAGACGAACTATGGAAAGAATTGGGCTTGGACTCTTAGAGACGTACACCTGCACCTCTATGTGTTTGGGCTCGAGATAAGAGCATACAGTCACCGTAACTAAAAAACCGGTACTGTTGTTTAATCGCATGTTGATAAAGATACTGTATCTTTTCTATTCCACTGAACGCGCTCACTAAAATGAGTAAGCTAGACTTCGGAAGGTGGAAATTAGTTAACAACCGATCAACTACTTTGAAGGAGTAGCCTGGTTTGATGAAAAGGTTTGTTTCGCCAGCTGGGTTCGTAATTCGACCTTCGTAGGCTGCACTTTCTAAGGCTCGTAAGGAAGTTGTTCCCACAGCACAAATGGGGCGTCTTTGTTCCAGGGCTTTATTAAGCTTGTCTTGAGCTTTTTCAGAGATGAAGTAACGTTCAAAATGCATTTGATGTTGCTCTATTTCTGGCGTACGGACTGGTTGGAAAGTTCCAGCGCCAACATGCAAAGTAATTTCGACTATTTCAACACCTTTTTGTCTAAGTTTAGTAAGTATTGCTTCTGTAAAGTGTAGACCTGCGGTTGGGGCGGCTACTGCGCCCTGTTGACTGGCGAAGATAGTTTGATAGCGTTCTTCATCTAACTCTCCTGCCATATGACTTATATACGGGGGCAGGGGTAGGCAGCCTTGACTTTCCAAGCTTGAAGTGAGCTCTGCAGAGAACTCTAGTGTGAAAAAATCAGCTGTCCTACTCAGTACTTTAGCCACTAAGCCATGCTTGAAATGCAGGAGAGTATTTGGCGTGGGACTTTTGGATGCTTTGATTAGAGCTATAGCGGTATAATCATTTAAAATTCGCTCAATTAATACTTCTACTCGTCCGCCAGAAGCTTTGAATCCTGAGAGCCTTGCCTTCATTACTTGTGTATTATTGAGTACTAGAACGTCATTGGCTTGGAAATAATCTGTAAAGGAAGAGAAGTCCGTATCTATGCAGGAATCCTCTAGGGCTACAAGTAGTCGGCTTTCTCCTCGCCTTTCTGGCGGAGTCTGAGCAATAAGTTGGGTAGGTAAAGGGAAATTAAATTGACTTAGTTTCATTGTTGATAGACTGTTTCAAAATTTCTTAAAACTGCAAAATACTCTGCCAAAGTGCTGCGTGCAGCATCTACTCCTAAGCAGCCTTGAAAACCTGGCGTCTCCATTTTACTATTTTTACTGGACATTTTCCCTAATTTTAAGCGACAATGACGTTATTTAATTATTTTTTGATGAATAAGATTCTAGTATTGAATGGCCCTAATCTTAATCTGTTAGGGAATAGGGAACCCGAGATATATGGGACTAAGACTTTGGAAGCCATTAATGAAGATCTGAAAGTTTTTGCGAATCAGTTACCTGTCGAACTTATCCTTTTTCAAAGTAATGCAGAGCATGAGCTGCTTAATCGAATTCAAAGTGCTAGATTCGAGGGGATCGGTTTCATTGTTATTAATCCTGGAGCATATACACATACGAGTATTGCTATTCGGGATGCACTTTTAGCGGTAGCAATTCCGTTTATCGAAGTACACCTAAGTAATCCTTTAGCGAGGGAAGCTTTTAGAAAGCATTCTTATGTATCAGATATTGCGGTAGGTGTTATTTCAGGGTTTGGCTTTCAGGGCTATCGTTATGCAATAGAGTATGCTTTTATGCAAATGACAAAGGAAAAGAAGGACTAAGGATCAAAAATGGACCTGCGCAAAGTAAAAAAATTAATTGAGCTTGTGGAAGCATCAGGTATTGCGGAATTAGAGATCGTTGAAGGCGAGGAGAGTGTAAGAATTTCTAGACAGAAGACAACGGCGATGATTTCACAGGACGTTTCAAACGGAACCCACCTAGTGAATGTGGCGCAACCTGTAGTTGCCGCTAATGCTACGAACAATGCGTTACCTGCGTCTGGTGCGGTTGGTAAGTCAGAATTTAAAGAAGAGGATTGTTTTAGATCACCTATGGTGGGAGTATTTTACCGTTCACCTAGCCCTAATGCACATCCTTTTGTAAAAGAGGGACAAAAAGTTAAAGCGGGAGATACACTCTGTATTATAGAAGCTATGAAATTGATGAATGAAATTGAAGCAGAAAAGCCAGGCGTAATAGTCAAAGTATTGGTAGAAGATGGGGCACCGGTAGAATATGGCGAACCACTGTTTATACTTGCTTAGGACAATAGGCCATGTTTAAGAAAATATTAGTGGCTAATCGCGGCGAAATAGCGTTAAGGGTATTGCGTGCGTGTCGTTTGTTAGGTATCCATTCGGTGATGGTGCATTCTGAAGCAGATAGCGATGCGATATATGTGAAATTAGCGAATGAATCGGTTTGCATCGGCCCCCCTCCTTCAGCCAAGAGTTATTTGAACGTACCGGCTATTATTGCTGCAGCAGAAGTGACTAACGCGGAAGCTATTCATCCTGGATATGGTTTTTTGTCAGAAGATGCAGACTTTGCAGACCAGGTAGAAAAATCAGGTTTTGTATTCATTGGACCTAAGGCAGAGACTATTAGGTTGATGGGGGATAAAATCTCGGCAAAAAGAACCATGAGGCAGGTGGGAGTACCTTGTGTTCCTGGGTCCGATGGGCCACTGCCGGAAGACCCCACAGAGATGTTAAAAATAGCGCGCCAGGTAGGTTATCCAGCGGTTATCAAGGCGTCCGGGGGGGGTGGAGGCCGTGGTATGCGGGTAGTTCATAAAGAAGAAGACCTAGTCATGAGCGTACAGATGACACGAAATGAAGCTCTAATGGCTTTTGGTAATCCTCAGGTTTATTTAGAGAGATATCTAACTCATCCGCGGCATATTGAAATACAGGTAATAGCCGATCAGCAGGGAAATGTAATTTACCTTGGTGAGCGGGATTGCTCAATGCAAAGGAGACATCAGAAAATTATTGAAGAGGCTCCAGCTCCGGGTATTACCGCGCAGCAACGAAAGGAAATAGGGGCTATTTGTATTCGTGCTTGCCAAAAAATTGGGTATCAGGGAGCAGGAACTTTTGAGTTTTTGTATGAGGATGGTGAGTTTTTCTTTATTGAGATGAATACACGTATTCAGGTCGAACATCCTGTTACTGAATTAATTACTGGAGTAGATATAGTCAAAGAGCAGATTTTAATTGCTAGTGGAGCCCCTTTAAGTTACCGACAACAGGATATTATTTGTCGTGGTCATGCGATTGAGTGTCGTATCAATGCAGAAAATCCCTATAATTTTAGACCTAGTCCAGGAGTAATTGAAAGCTACAATGTACCAGGCGGTCCTGGAGTACGGGTAGATACACATTTATATCAAGGGTATAGGATCCCTTCACAGTACGATAGCTTAATTGCTAAGTTATGCTGCACTGGTGTAGATCGTTCCACGGCCATTGCTCAAATGAAAGTTGCTTTATCCGAATTTATGATTGAAGGAATTGAAACTAATACACCTTTACATCGAGAGCTACTAACGCGTTCAGATTTTGTGAAAGGACAGCAGTCGATACATTATTTAGAAAAATGGTTGGAAGAACGTAAGGAAACTTAATGCCTTTACAACAATTGAAAGTAGTGGTGGGTTCTGGAAAAGCGGAGCTGCTGGCAGATAGGTTCTTAGAGGCTGGGGCGCTTAGCGTGGCTATAGAGGATGCTCATGTAGATACAGAAAAAGAAGAGGTACTATTTGATGAACCTGATCTTAGCCAGACAGACCAAGGGAAGCCCTTTTGGAATCATAGTCTGATTTTAGCCTTATTTCGAGAAGAAGCGCCTGTTCTGGAGATAACACAGAAACTTTTAAAAGAATTAGCAGAACGAGAAGGACCCATACAAATTAGCAAAGTACCAGACAAAGATTGGGTACGTTTGATTCAATCGCAGTTTAATCCAATTGCCGTAGGTGATCGGCTCTGGATTGTTCCTTCTTGGCATAAGGTTTCTGGGGATATGGATCGTGTGATTAAATTAGACCCAGGACTAGCGTTCGGAACCGGCTCTCATCCTACAACTTTCCTGTGTCTTTCTTGGTTAGAGCTGTATCTGAAGCCAGGGACAACAGTACTTGATTACGGCTGTGGTTCTGGCATTTTGGCCATTGCAGCTAGTAAGCTCGGTGCAAAAAAAGTTTGTGGTATTGATATTGACCCGCAGGCTGTGCTTGCCAGCCAGGACAATGCTAAATCTAATGGCATAGAGGCAAAGTTTTTTCTACCCAAGGATTTTCACTTAGAAGAAAAATTTGATGTAGTAGTTGCTAATATCCTGGCTAACCCCCTGAGATTGCTTGCTCCTATGCTGGCAAATTATGTTAAAGCTGGCGGTGTCATTGTTTTATCAGGCCTTCTGGATGTGCAACAAAAAGAAATTGCTAGGCTTTACGAGGAGTGGTTTCATATGTCTTTGTATCGAGAGAAGGAAGGTTGGGCCTGTTTAACTGGACGAAAAAAATAATTAATTTTTCTATTGTGCAGGAGTAATCAGACAAGAAGCAAGAAACGAGTTAAGGCGGCAGCTGATGTAAATTGAGGTGGTAGCTTTT
Source organism: Neisseriaceae bacterium (assembly GCA_043842855.1). Lineage (GTDB taxonomy): Bacteria > Pseudomonadota > Gammaproteobacteria > Burkholderiales > Neisseriaceae > QFNR01. The sequence continues at coordinate 72,152 of JBBPJF010000003.1, read as the reverse complement.
CATTGGAGTTATATACAAGCACAAGGGCAGAATTGCTATGTCGTCGACCTTATCTAATTCTATCAGACAGGCTGAGGCTTGTGATGTTTCTAGAATTTTTCAGTTAGTCATTCCGTCAATGAGAGATGGTTCTCTGCTCTTGAGGACGTGTAGTTATTTTGAGCACCATATAAATCAATTTTTTGTATTGGGGAGAAAAGAAGAGATATATGGTTGTGTTCAATTTAGGTCATATAACGAGCAAAGTGGTGAGTTAGCCTGTCTAGCAGTAACAAAATCTATGAGAAATATGGGCTATGGAGAACAATTGCTTGATCGAGTAGTAGAAGAAGCTCGTAGACAAAATAAAAGCAAAGTATTCGCTTTAACTACTAAGGCGGGAAGCTGGTTTTTAGAAAGAGGATTTAAAGAAGTTTCTGTTATGGAACTACCACTTGATAGGTTGATGGAATATCAAAGCTCTAAAAGGCACTCAAAAATTCTCGTAAAAAATATTTGAAGTATATTAATGCGTTATCTACCTGCTTTTTGTTTGGGGACGGTTGGAGCTTTTTTGTTGCCCAGTTCTATATATGAAATTGGAGTAGGGTGGTTAGCGCTATTAGTTTCTATAACCTTAATTGGTTTATATTTTCGTAAATTATGGTTACTGGTATTTTTCTTTGGAGTAATTTATTCAGTATTTCGTACTACTTTAAGCTTACAAACGAATGTTTCTAATAAGCTAAATAATTTTCAGAGAGTTGCTTTAAATATTGAGGTTAATAGTTTGAGCGTGCAAAAGCCTTCTTTTCAGCAGTTAAAGGTTAAAGTAATTTCTCGAGGATTTCCTTTTAAGTATCTTATTTTGAGGGATTTTTCCCATCAAGATTGGGAATTAGGGAGCCGTTGGCGGATAAAAGCTAATATACATTCAGTTATAGCTAGAGTTAACGCTGCAGGGTTTAATTCTGAAGCCTGGGCACTTGCTCAAGGAATAGATGGTTACGCAACTTTTCAGGGGACTAGAATACGTTTACCTGAAGCTTCCTTTGTTAGTAAGCCAAATTATTGGATAGAGCGCGGTAGAGCACAAATACTAAGAAGGATTAGATCCTATCAGAAAGCTTATCCCGAGGGTAGCGCCTTAGTAAGTTCTTTGGTATTGGGCTATCGTGGAGATCTGGCTTCGCAACAGTTAGAGGATTTCAGTCGTTTAGGCCTGTCACATTTAATTAGTATTTCTGGTTTACATATAGGTCTGATAGCGTTAGCTATAGGAAGTGTACTCACTTCGATCGTTAAGCGTTTAATCAAATGGAAAGGTATCACGTGGTTCCCTTTTACACCTTTAACAACCCTATCTGTGGCAACGGTCCTAGCAGCTTTAGGCTATGCTTTATTATCAGGGTTTTCTGTGCCTGCGCAGAGAAGTTTTTTAATGATAGCTATCGTAACTTATAGCATTCTATGCAGGAAATATAAATCTGCTTGGCAAGTATGGTGGTTGGCATTATCGGCTGTGTTGGTTGTGTCTCCAATGAACGCTCTTTCTATTGGTTTTTGGCTTTCTTTCTGGCTAGTAGCTAGTTTATTATGGGTGCGGTATGTAAGATTAGCAGCTCCTTATCAAACTTATTTGTTAAATTTCTTCAGAGCGGAGGCAGCTACTACTATTGCCTCTGTTATTCCTGTAAGCGTGATTTTTAATAAGTTGGCTTTAGGCAGTTTTTTAGCTAATTTACTGGTTATACCCTGGTTTTCTTTTATATTAGTACCCTTAGCTTTTCTAGCAGCTTTGTTGCCTGTAGATTTTCTCCTACATCTAGCCGTTAGTTTAGCTGAGGCTACGCTCAAGTTCATACATTTACTTGCTGAAGAGTTACCAGTACGAATTATTCCGCAGTTGCCGCTGGTCTGGGTTGGACTGGGATTATTAGCTAGTATTATACTGATTTTACCCAGGGGGCTCGGTTTAAAGGCTTGGGCGTCATTAGTTTTTTTAGCTATATTTTTATTTAAGCCTGTAAGCTTAGCCTCAAAAGAAATTCATTTAACAGTTTTTGATGTTGGGCAGGGCTTGTCGTTGTTATTAGAAACTCGTCATCACCGTTTGCTTTACGATACTGGTCCTTTGAGTGTAAAGCAGGATTTGTTAGCTAATCTATACAGTAAAGGTATTACTAAATTAGATATGTTAATACTTTCGCATCATGATGCAGACCATGATGCGAATTGGAAGACTGTTTTGAAAGCTTTGAGTGTACCACTGGTTATAGCAGGTCAACCACAAGCTTACTTGCGTAGAGCACAGTTATGTGAAGCAGGAAAGGCTTGGGAATGGGATGGGGTACATTTTGAATTTTTAACTTTGCAAGGCTTTTTAAAAGCTAGGCCTAAAAACGATCAAAGCTGTATTCTCAGGATCGTGGTTGGTCGAGAAGCAATCCTTATTCCAGGAGATTTAAGCCAGCATGGTGAGTTAGAATTAGTAGAACGTTACCAGACTGCTATCCATTCTACTGTATTAATCTTAGGTCATCATGGTAGTAAGACTTCAACTAGCCAGTACTTCCTAGATTATGTATCTCCTGAAGTAGCAATTAGCTCCTCGGGTTATCAGAATGCCTTTCACCATCCAGATCCTACAGTGCTTGCAGCACTTCAGAAGAGAAAAATTCGACTTTTTCGAACTGACCTAGAGGGGGCTATCGAAATTAATATAGGTCAAACTCGAAATATTCACCCGGTCCTTCAAATTAAACCTTATTGGCAAAAAAAGCCAATGTGAGGATGATAGTAAGTTAGAATAGGAACGATTGTAGAAAAGTTACAGAGGTATGCAAAAAATAAGAGATTGGTTAACCAAAACCACTGTAGGGAGGGCACTTTTGCAAGAAGAGCTCGTCTTCATACAAGCCTTTCTTGATCATCTACAGCAAAGTCGAATGAAAGTAATGATTTTGAGTCCTGTTGATCTGTTTTTTTCACTTTCCTTGCCCGCTAACAGCATCAGTTTTCACTTGTCGCCCATTTTGCCCTGTGCAATAAGGGCTTCTTTCGATCACATACCTTTTGCTAGTGAAAGTATGGATGTAGTTGTTTGCTACCATGGCTTAGAAAGGACAGAAAATAAAGCACTGGTTATTGAGGAAATTAGTCGAGTTTTAAAACCCGAAGGTCACCTGATTATCAGTGTCTTTAATCCGCGTCGTCTGTGGTTGCGACAGCCTCAATGGAAAGGACAACCCATTTTGAAAAGAACAGATAGTTTATATGTGCATGAATTAGCGCTGCACCTTAAGAAAAATGCTCTATGTGTTATTGAGGGGAGATTCATGTTTTATACCCCTTTATTAGGCGGGTTTTTGCGTTCTGGCCAGGTCAATATTTGGGAAAAAGTTGGTAATCGTTGGTGGCCAGATTGGTCAAACGTGTACATGATGATTGCTAAGAAAGAGGTACTGGCTTGGCTAAACTCACCTTTAATGCCCATTTTAGGGACTCCAAGTGATTGTTTAGTACCATTGGTACGCTTGGATGATCATACTTAAGTTAATTTATAGGGGAGAAATTACTCATGCACATTCCTTTACCAAAACTTTATTCTGGTAAGGTTCGAGATCTTTATCAGTTGGATGAAAGTACCATGCTCATGGTAGCTAGCGACCGGTTGTCAGCTTTCGACGTAGTATTTCAAGAAGAAATACCCAGGAAGGGGGAGATTTTAACCCAAATGTCCAAAGCTTGGTTTGGATTTTTCAGAGATTTGATACCTAATCATTTAACGAATCAGAGTATTTATGCTTGGGTGCCTTCAGAATTAGCTAAATTGCTAGAAGCACGTGCTTTAATCGTTAAAAAATTACAACCTATCAAAATAGAAGCAGTAGTAAGAGGATATTTAGCTGGGGGCGCGTGGAAGGAATATCAGCAGACAGGGACAGTCGGGGGTATCCTTTTACCTAAAGGTTTAAGCTTAGCTGAGGCTTTGCCTGAAATCATATTCACTCCTTCTACGAAAGCGCCAGTAGGAGGGCATGATGAGACAATTGATTTTCAAACTACAGTTAGACTTATTGGAGAAAAACTTGCACAGAATGTTAAAGATTGTGCGATCACTCTGTACAAGAAAGCGTCAGAATATGTGAGTCAAAGGGGCATTTTGCTTGCAGATACTAAGTTTGAGTTTGGTCTAGACCAAAAAGGAGAATTGACTTTAATGGATGAGGTTTTAACGCCTGATTCTAGTCGCTTCTGGGACCTAGACACTTACCAAGTGGGACAAGAACCTGACTGTTTTGATAAACAATACATAAGGAACTGGTTAGAGCATAGTGGATGGAACAAAAAAACGCCTCCGCCCCGTATACCACCTGATGTAATCCAAAAAACTCAGGAGCTTTATCAAACTATTTTTCAGCGACTCTGGGGCTAGAATTTTAGCCCAAAATTTTCCGGTGTATCGATTCTAAGGAACGGCCCAGAAATTGTTCTCCGATGGTTTGAAATTTAATGGGAATATCGGAGACATAAAACCTGTAAGCTGCCGAGTTGGAATTTTTTTGTAATAATTCTGAGTTCTTTAACGCTTCTGTAACCTGTTTAGCAACTGCCAGGGCAGAATCAACCAGTCGGACCTTGTTGCCGACCTCATCTTGTATCAGGGGCTTGAGCAAGGGATAGTGGGTGCAGCCAAGGATAAGAGTATCAATATTTTCTGCTAATAATGACTGCATATATTCTCTTACTGTCAGACGGGTAATTTCATTATTAAGCCAGCCTTCTTCAATCAAAGGCACTAGTAGTGGGCATGCTTTAGAAATAACTCTGACACCGGAGCAAAGATGAGCAATAGCTCTAGCATACGCATTACTATTAACAGTGGTTGAAGTGGCTATAACCCCAATTTGTTGATTTGTAGTTAGTTTAACTGCTTCATTTGCACCGGCTTCAATCACGTTAATAACGGGTAGAGAGCCAGCCTCCGTCCGAACTTTATCTAGAGCAACTGCAGAAATAGTGTTACATGCTACTACTAGAGCCTTAATTTTTTGTTCTAGCAGAAAATCTACGATTTGCCCAGTAAAACGCTGTATAGTATTCTTCGACTTGATGCCGTAGGGCACGCGCGCTGTGTCACCGAAGTAAACGATAGATTCATGGGGCAGTTGTTCCATGAGGGCTTTAACGACTGTTAAGCCTCCAATACCGGAATCAAAAACTCCGATAGGGCATTGAGTTAAAGACGGTTCATTCATGAAAAGAGGATCCTGATTTGTTGACACAGGAGGAAGCTGGTTCTGATTTAAAGCGCTCACTCTCTGGATAAGGGTAAAAATCCTCTACAATACCAGCGAGGATGTTATCTTTTTTCTTCTGCCAAAATTCGGTGGTTAACAGTTCAGCATGGTGCTGCAAGAAGACTTTTCTAAGATCAGGCTCATTGAGCAAGAAAGTACCAAATTCCTCTGGAAATACATCGCCAGGTTCAACTGGGTACCAGACCTCATCAGATAATTCATACTCTGGATTAGGTGCAGCAGGTATTTTTTTAAAATGACAATGAGTCATGTATTCAATTTCATCATAGTCATAAAAAATTAGTTTTTTATAACGTGTAACTCCAAAATTTTTGTACAACATATCTCCCGGAAAGATATTAGCTGTTGCGAGATCTTTCAGGGTATCTCCATACTCTATAATTAGGCTTTCTCTTTCCTCTGGAGTGGCGGTTTTCATGACTAGGTTAAGTGGTTTTAAACGACGTTCAACGTAAACATGTTTAATAATGAGTAAATCTTTTCTAAGTTCAATTTTCGATGGAGCTAATTCCTTGAGCTCATTAAACATTTCCTCATCGCATCTAGAGGCTGGGATAGCAACGTTAGTATATTCCAATGTGTCAGCTAATCGCCCTACACGGTCATGTTTTTTGACTAATTCATATTTCTTCCGTACATAATTCTGATCAAAATTTTTATTAGGACCAAAGTAATCGCGAATTACTTTAAACACATAAGGAAAGGAAGGTAGTGTAAAGACCACCATAACCATTCCTTTGATACCAGGAGCAAGGATAAACAAATCAGAAGAGGAACGTAAATGGGCATTAAATTCACGAAAGAAAATATTTTTACTCTGCTTTTGTAGACCAAGCATTGTATAAAAATCAGACTTATCCCTCATGGGCAATAAGCCTTTTAGGAAGTTTACGTAAGTAGAAGGGACGGCCATTTCAACAAGAAAATAAGCACGCGAAAAGGAGAATAGCACTGCAATTTGCTTGGTATCAAACAAAGCAGCATCGACTGCTAATTTTCTTTCACGATTAACTACTGAAATAGCAAAAGGATATTTATCGTTACCATTAATGATTTCTCCAAAAATATAGGTGCATTTGTTGCGGTAGAAAGGAGAGTGAAGAACCCTGATGTGTAGATTAAGTTCATCTGACACCCAGTTTTCTAACAGGAACTGTTTACCTTTTTGGAAAATATTTTCAACATCTTGCTTAATATTTTTAAAAGGCACCTTCCAATCAAAATAGAGGAGAATAGATTGGATTAATTGTCTTAGTCCTCCCTCCTGAGGGTAGAAATACTTAATGGCGACGACTTCCGAATCAATGTATTCGGTTGAAATGGTTGGTTTGAGAAAGATCAAATCATTATTAAAATAATCTTTGGCTAAAATTTTATTGGAAACGGAATTAAAAAAAGTTTCAGCTAATTCAGGTTGCTTATGATTAATTAGTAATACACTATAGGCTAGCTTCACGTCCTTCCAAAGGACTTCATTGAGTGTACTAGGAACGAACTCTAATCTTAGTTTTTCTACAGTTTCCAACACTCTATCATCGTACATGCGAATTCTATCAGCTACCAATTTTTGTATTTCTAACCACTGAGCTAATTCAAATAATTCCTTAGCCTTAGCGCTAATAGAACGGAATAGTACATAGTGTCGATTAAATCCCGCAAGCACAGACTCAGCTATGGCTTGTGCCTGGCGTCTAGTAAGGTACGTCATGAAAACGTGTTTAGTGTCAATAGATAGGAGGAATTGTAACAAAAATGGATAAATTTAAGGTTGATACTTGAAAATAAAATAAGCGCACCTATTTTACGGTTAGGTTTTAGGAGTATTCTTTGTACTATGGGGACGATTCTTGAGGGTAGAACATGAAAGATAAAAAAGGAAAAAAGCAGGATGAACAAACAAGTTCAGTGCAAGCGGAAGCAGTTGAGGCTGTAGTAGAGGAACAGCCCTCTATTGAGAAAGTTACGGAACCTCTAGAGGATGCAACTGGAGTATTAGAGGAGGTAGAAGCCCCTGATTGGGAAGCTAAACTTTCTGCTCTGGAGGAGAAGGTTGAGGAATTGCAGCAGCAATTAAAAGACGAGCAGGTTAGAGCTTTAGCTAATACACAGAATCTGCAACGTAGGCATAGAAACGAAATAGAAGAGGCACACAAGTATGGTAATGCACAGTTTGCTAAAGAAATGCTTGCCATTCGAGATTATCTAGAAAAGGCTCTGGCGGATGAGAGTGGCAATGTAGAAGCTATTAAGCGGGGGGTAGAATTAACCCTAAAACAGTTAAACTCAGCATTCGATTCGGCATCTATCACGGAGATTAATCCTTTAGGACAACCTTTTGACCCTAATTTACACAGCGCGATTAAGGCAGAGGAATCAGATCAAGCTTCCAATACCATTTTGCAGGTATCACAGAAAGGCTATGAGATGAAAGGTAGATTGCTAAGGCCTGCTTTAGTAGTAGTTTCTAAGGGTAAATAATTCTTGAATTGCTATTGAAAAATGGGTGATTAACCCAATCGTATTAGCCAGAAAATTTTATATTTTTTATTTGAGGAGTTTGTATATGGGTAAGATGATAGGTATTGATTTGGGTACAACCAATTCTTGCTTGGCATTTTCAGAAGGTGGTCAAATTAAGATTATTGAAAATGCAGAGGGGGCTAGGACGACACCCTCAGTGGTCGCTTATAATGACAGTGAGATTTTGGTGGGTACGCCTGCTAAAAGGCAAGCGGTTACTAATCCAAAGAACACTGTTTATGCAGTAAAGCGTTTGATTGGTCGTAGATTTGACGATCGAGAGGTGCAAAAAGATATTGATCTTGTGCCCTATAAGATTGTAAAGGCGGGTAATGGAGACGCCTGGGTGGAAGCGCAAGGAAAGCAACTTTCTCCTCCCCAGATTTCAGCGGAAATCTTAAGGAAACTCAAAAAATCAGCAGAGGATTATTTTGGTGAACCGGTGACAGAGGCAGTTATTACTGTGCCTGCCTATTTTAATGATAGTCAGCGTCAAGCAACTAAGGATGCAGGAAAGATTGCAGGATTAGAAGTGAAACGTATTATCAATGAGCCGACCGCTGCTGCTTTAGCTTTTGGAATGGATAAGGCTAAGTTAGGGGATTCCAAGATTGCAGTTTATGACCTAGGGGGTGGGACATTCGATATTTCCATCATTGAGATTGCAGATGTGGATGGTGAAAAACAATTTGAAGTATTAGCTACTAATGGGGATACTTTCCTAGGTGGTGAAGATTTTGATCAACGCTTGATCGATTACATTATTAGTGAATATAAGAAAGATACTGGTATTGATTTGGTGCAGCGCTCAATTGATGAAAATGACTCGGGGCCATTGCAACGTTTAAAAGAAGCAGCAGAGAAAGCTAAGATTGAGCTATCTAGTTCACAGCAAACTGAAGTAAATATTCCATGGATTGCTGCTGACAAAGATGGACCTAAGCATTTAGAAATGAAGATTACTCGAGCTAAGTTTGAAAGTTTGGTGGATGACTTAATCCAAAAAACCATAGAACCCTGCAGAGTAGCGCTGAAGGATGCTAATTTAACCTTAAGTGATATTAGTGACGTTATCCTGGTTGGTGGGCAGACCCGTATGCCTAAGGTACAGCAAACCGTTAAAGATTTCTTTGGTAGAGACCCACGTAAAGATGTCAATCCAGATGAAGCCGTAGCAGCAGGAGCGGCTATTCAGGGCGCTGTTTTATCTGGAGATAGAACTGATGTTTTGCTTTTGGATGTTACCCCCTTGTCTTTGGGTATTGAAACCTTGGGTGGTGTCATGACAAAATTAATTGAGAAAAATACCACCATACCCACTAAGCATTCGCAGGTGTTTTCTACAGCTGAAGATAATCAAGGGGCTGTTACCATTCACGTATTGCAAGGTGAACGTAACAAGGCATCAGCTAATAAGAGCTTGGGACAATTTAATTTGACAGACATCCCGCCTGCGCCAAGGGGTATGCCTCAAATAGAAGTAACCTTTGATATTGATGCCAATGGCATATTGCATGTATCTGCCAAGGATAAGGGAACTGGTAAAGAAAATAAAATTGTGATCCAGGCTTCAAGTGGTTTGAGCGAGGAGGAAATTGACCGTATGGTTAAGGATGCTCAGGCCAATGCAGAAGAGGATAAAAAGCTGGCTGAATTAGTTCAAGCTCGTAATGAGACAGAAGGATTGGTACATTCCGTTAAAAAATCCTTGACAGAGTATGGTAGTCAACTAGAAGGCTCTGAAAAAACGAAGATTGAAGAAGCGCTTACCCGTGCACAAGAAGCCCTTGCTGGTGAAGATAAGGCAAGGATAGAAAGCGTCAAAGAGGAGTTGGCGAAGGCAAGTCAAAAGCTAGGCGAACTGATGTATGCTAAGGCACAGCAAACAAATCAGGCTAATGCTTCTCAAGGTGCTGAATCAACTAGCTCTGGTACAGGGCCTAACCAAGATGACGTAGTGGATGCTGATTTTGAAGAAGTAGATAAAAAGTAATAAGTGAAGCTTTTTTCCCCAAAAACAGGCTCCCTTGGAGCCTGTTTTTTTCTTTCTAATATAAGGAATTCAGATTTTAAAAAATAATTATTATCATTATAAAAAAACAATTAAATCAATTAGTTATTAAAAAAATACATTGCATTAACTCTGAATTTGATGTAGCCTAAGTACGTATTTGGTTACAAATTGTCGAGCAACTTTAGATAGCAAAACACTAAGTTTTAGGGAGATATTAATGGAAGGTCGCCAAAGAATAATTGATTGTCTTAATGAATTGTTGGCAGATGAACTAATGTCTAGGGACCAGTACTTTATCCATTCCGAGATGTACAAAGACTGGGGCTATGAGAAGTTGTATACCCGTATTGCGGGGGAAATGGGTGATGAGGTGGAACACTCTCGTCAGATTATTCAGAGAATCCTTAGTCTAGGAGGCTCCCCTAACATGACGCCTAGTCCTGTGGATGTAAGAAAAGATGTGCCTGAGATGATGAAGGCTGACTTAGCTATTGAGTTAAAAGTAAGAAATAATTTAAAAAAAGCAATTCGATTATGTGAGGTCGAAAAAGATTTTGTAACGAGGAAGTTTTTAATAGATCAACTTCGAGATACTGAAGAAGATCATGCCTATTGGTTAGAACAACAGCTAAAGTTAATTGAAGATTTAGGTTTAGAGAATTATTTACAGCAAACATTGGCTCGGGAATAAAAAATGGAAATCCTTCAACAAGTACGTGTAGGTCTAAATGAAGCATTGGGGGTAGAGTTAATAGTAATTAATCAGTCTTTCTTGCATGCTAGGATGCTCAAACATTGGAGTTATGAGAAATTAGCTAATATCGTTTATAAGCGTTCTATACAAATCATGCGAACAAGTGATGAACTAATTCAGCGTTTATTTATTTTAGAAGGTTTACCCAATTTACAGAAATTGGGTAAGCTTCTAATAGGCCAAACGGTTCCTGAAATTTTGAACTGTGATCTGGAGTTAGAATTTCAACTACAGCGAAGTTTGACAGATGGTATTAACAATTGTGAGTTGGATGGGGATTATGTCTCTCAAGCCCTACTGATCAATCACTTGAAAGATAGTGAAACTCATGCGAATCTCTTAGAAGAGCAGCTTGGCGTATTAGAGGTTATCGGTTTAGAAGACTATCTAGAGAGCTTAGTGTCATAAATTTAAAAGGTTTATTTAGACCCTTCTGTTAGTTTGAGAAAAGTAAGTTCTCTAACTTAAGGTTGGCTATATGCAATGGCTGTGGAATAATTTATGCTAGCTAGCTGTAACGGCTGATCTATACTACCTTCATTTATATGTAGGTTTGTAGTAAAATATGGATGATAGTGATGATTAGTATCATTTAAATAGATGAGGTCTATTCAATGCTAGTATGTCTCTGTAATCAAGTATCTGACAAACAAATACGGGACTGCATTCGGAGGGGCTGTAATACAGTCACTGGTTTGTGTCAGGAACTTGGGATAGGAACTAATTGTGGCTGTTGTTTGGCTTATGCGGCTGAGTTTATAGAAGAAATGAGTGAAGAAGCGGGCACCAGCCAAGTATCATTACCTTCTCGAAAAGGGAAGAGGCAAAAAAAAAGATGAGGTAACTCATTATATCTTATATACAGGTTTGCTGGCCTAATTTGAACTACATGTGAATTTTTTCTACTAATTTTCTTAACTTTGCAATATTTGTACATTATAGGTTATAGATAGCTTACTTGTATTCGGTCTCAATAAAAGAGAAATAAGCTACTAGCTGTAGTAACCATCCAAAGCTTGGTCGAGCTGCGAGGGGGGTCTTTCGCGTACCTAACACTGACTTATTAGGCAGTGATTGCTTTGTGGGTCCTATTGCCTAACCCTTTTACAATAAGAGGTGGTTAGAATTTGCCTTTTGCTACATAACAGTAGCTCTTCTGTCGCCTATTAATGAGCTATGCCCTATAGCTTAAATCTTAAATGAAGTGCCGGTATGAGAAAAACACATAGGCTGACAGCAGTATGTGTTTGCAGAAAAATTGACTTAGCCTTGTGGTCCTATTTTAAGCGCCTAGGGCTGATAAACCCATGTACACTGCCGAAGTAGACTTATTATATAATGGGCGGTTCATTATTTTCTGAGTATAAAGGGTTAGGAGAAAATGGCGGGACACAGTAAGTGGGCAAATATTAAGCATAAAAAAGAGCGGCAAGATGCTAAAAAGGGTAAATTATTTACTAAGATTATCCGAGAGATTAGTGCATCGGCCAAGGCGGGAGGCGCTGATATCACCACCAATTCTAGGTTAAGGTTAGCAATTGATAAGGCTATTACTGTTAATATGCCCAAAGATACTATTCAGCGCGCAATTGATAAAGGAACTGGAAATCTGGAAGGTAAGGATTACTTGGAACTGCGTTATGAAGGTTATGGGCCAGGAGGTGCTGCGGTTTTAATAGACTGTTTGACGGATAATAAAACGCGTACTATTGCGGAGGTGCGTCATATCTTCAGTAAATATGGAGGGAATTTAGGTACAGACGGTTGTGTGGCCTTCCAATTTATACATCAAGGCTATTTACTCTTCCCGCCCGGTATTTCAGAGGAGGCATTAGTAGAGGCTGCTCTGGAAACAGGAGCAATTGATGTAGTGAGCCAAGAAGATACTTCGTTAGAGGTCTTGACTGATCCACAAAATTTCTCTCAGGTGAAGGAAAAGCTCTCAGAAAAAGGGTTCGAGCCCATTATGGGAGAAGTAACGATGCGGGCAGATAACGAGGTATTTCTCAAGGGGTTGGAGGCGGAAAAGATGCAAGCATTGCTAGAAGCGCTTGAAGATTTAGACGACGTACAAGAAGTGTACACTTCAGCAGTTATCTTGCCAGAATAAAAATATTCATTCTAAGGCTTCTATTTGAAAAATTTATTGGTTCATTGCTTTATTAATCTAACTGTACCGGTGAAAGAGATTTTTTTATGCGCTCGAGGCTTAATTTGCGTTGCATTACCTTTTGTTTGCTTATAAGTTCTGGTACGGTCTGGGCTCATTCTAATGACCATACCAAAATTTGGGATTTAGAAATTTTAAAGTCAATGAGGTTTTCTGGAGGTATTGATGCAGCGCTGCATGACAGAAAACCCGCTTTATATGAAAACATGTATGTTTTTGGTGATAGCTTTTCTGATAGCGGTAATTTATTTGGTACGCGTTTTATACCTAACCAGTGGCCTTTCCCATTAGGGTCGGGGGTTAATGTCTATGCAGAGCCACTGGCTGTTATTTTTACACATAAGGTGCCTTGGCCGGTCTTTGATAATCAATCCTTTCCAACTGCAAAGATGGCTAGTGGACTATTCAATATTAGGCAACGTTTAGATTGGTTTTTAGGACCTAATTTATTTAGCCAACATGTGTATGATTATAAGCAGAAAGAATTATTTATTTTTTGGGGTGGTTTTAATGATGCAAAAGCCTTCATAAGACATGAGCAAGCTAATGCCCCTTATCATTTGCCGAATTTTATTCCAGAAGTTGAACGTTACGTGGCAGGTATCAATCGTGTTAGTAGTCGAGATGGCGACGTAATAGTTATGAATATACCGGATACACTAGTTTTCCCAGGAGGACGTTTATCTGGTCGTTCTACTCCTCTCGCTCTAGGGTTTAGGGTACTATCACAGTGGCTACACTTGGACTTTAATCAGTCCAACTCACTTGCTTATTTAGAAAAATTGCATCGCGGTACCGGAGTAGCTGGTCTAGAACACCTTATTCAAAGAGACTTAGCTGACTTCAAAAGGAAATTTTGGTTTATAGATCCAGCACTAATTGATCACTTTGCTGCTAACTATTACCAATTACAGCTGGATACAGTGAATACTTTAAATCAGCAGCTTTATACTACGCTGAAAGAAAAAGCTCAGGGAAATATTCTCTATGCGGACATGCGTAGCTTTGTAAGAGAATTAATCGATAATCCAAGTTATCTTGGTTTTGACAACGTACAAAGCCCTGAGTGCGGACCATATTCAGCTGCTAACGCCTGTCACACACATCCGGCTGATAAGAGATATTATTATCTATTTGGCGATGATTTTAATTTTAGTTTCAAGGCGCAAAAGGAAATCTTTTCCTATTTATCTATGTTATTGGCAACTCCTTTCGTTTTGGGAGGAATTTATAACAGTTTTTTAAGTACCAACATTGATATAAATACTGGAGTGGTAAATGGTGCTGCAGTAAAGCTAGGCAACCTAGCAGCAAAACCAAGTTTAACCTTGGTCTATAATCGACAATGGAACTATAAGGATATTGTAACCTACGGTTATAACTTGGGTTTCAGGGTAATGAATTACCGAGTACCTTTCACAGACCTGTGGGTAGCGACAAGTTATTTTTCTCCATACATCACTCATCAGTTTGGTGATTATCTGAGTCTAGGGCTGGAAAATCAGACCTCTGTGAGTTACTACGAGGCTAGAAGAGAAGTTTCTTTTGAAGGGCGTGAGCCTATGAGTTTGAAAGATCGCTATGAAAAAGCCAACCTTAGTGGGGAAAAATTTTTGGTAGCTGGGACTATGCACTGGCATTATGATAACGATTGGCTAAAAGCCTCACTTAAACTGTTATTTGGTCCAGGGTATGCACTTAACCACCGTTATGAAGATCGTACCCAAACCAGTACCTCAGTCTCCTTTATGCCTAATAATTTATTTTATCTACACGGTGAAGGAAAGTTAAACTTAGAATTAAAAAAATTCCCTACCGAACAGCTGCGGCTGGGCATAGAAGCACAGGCTCAATACAATCAGTCACTGACCACACTTAAACTTAGAGGAAATACTAAGCATGCTCCAGTCCAATTTCGAAGGAAAATAAAACTAATTACTAATTATGAAGGCGAATGGGCAGTGTATCTAAAATATCAGGCTAGTAAGAGAACCACCTGGAGATATGGCTATCAAGGGAGGAATTATAACTACCTGATTCGTCAAGGGGTATTCGTAGAGATACAAAATCAATTCGATTAAATAAATTTAAAACAAACTTATAAAGTTTAATAATTTTTCTGCTCTATAAAATTCTGTTTTGTAATATTTTCTGATGCTCTAGATTTAGGTGAAAATTTACACAGATGAAAGGTGGGTTAGGGTATGTTTATTTATGCTTATTCTAAAGCCTAGCCCAAAATCGCTGGTGTTTACCACAGATGCTACTAAAGGCTTTTCACAGTTTCTGTGCATAAGTCTGTGGGAAATATGTTAATTGGGTAAAAAATCCTAGTTAAATCATCAGGTAATCTTACTTTGCCTAGATTTAAAACTTTTTGGCTTTTCCTTCTTTCCTAAGTATTAAGATGATGGCCTGGAGCTTGAGAGACTACCTTAGGGTGATCTTTAATAAGTTAGGAATAACCTCCTAAACTCGATTATGCATTTCCAAAATAGAGCCTGTAGGTTAAGCTTTGTTGTAGAATAACGCCTTTTAAGACATCCGATAGCATGAAAACTTCTCATTACTACATTAGTACTTTAAAAGAAGTCCCCAACGAAGCTCAACTACCTAGTCATCGCTTGATGCTAAAGGCGGGGCTAATCCGAAAAGTAGCTTCTGGTTTATATACTTGGTTACCATTAGGATTACGTGTTCTGAAAAAGATAGAAAAAATCATTCGAGAAGAAATGGATAAAGTGGGAGCTTTAGAATTAGTAATGCCCACCATTCAGCCAGCAGAACTATGGAAAGAGTCCTTGCGTTGGGAGCAGTATGGCAAGGAGCTTTTAAGGATTGTTGATAGACACGAGCGAGAGTTTTGCTATGGTCCAACGCACGAAGAAATGATTACAGATATTGTTCGAGCTGGGATTAATAGTTATAAACAACTACCTATTACGTTTTATCAAATACAGAATAAATTTAGGGATGAGATACGACCACGCTTTGGCGTGATGCGCTCACGGGAGTTTATTATGAAGGATGCTTATTCTTTTCATGAAGATTCTGAGTCGGTTAGACAAACCTATCAAGCAATTTACGGGGCATATACACAGATCTTTAAGAGATTAGGCTTAAACTTTAGAGCAGTGATTGCTGATAATGGCAATATTGGAGGCGCCTATTCACATGAGTTTCAGGTTATTGCGGAAAATGGGGAAGACATAATTGCTTATAGTACTGAATCTGAGTACGCAGCCAATATTGAGTTAGCACCTACACCAAAATTAGCACGTAAACCATCAACACCAAAGCAGGAATTAAAGCTAGTGGTTACTCCAATAGTTGATCAGATGACTGAGTTAGCGGATTTTTTTCAGAGCGACCTACGCAGTTTGATTAAACCCACGATGCTTGTGGATCAGGAGGGTGAATTGGTACTGCTGCTACTTAGAGCTGACCATGAACTCAATGAGATTAAAGTAGCGAAATTACCTCAGCTTAACGGTCCTTTACAAATTGCTTCAGATATTGTGTTAATGAATAGCTTAGAAGGGGGGGAAGCTAGGGAAAAATCAATAGTTGCCTTTAATTTCCAGGGTAGAGTCTATGCAGATTTTGCTCTAGCCACGGGAAATGACTGGATACTAGCTTCGACTCAACTGAAGTTTGGCTACACCGGATTTAATTTTAGGCGGGATCTTAAAGAGCCTGAATTTGTAGACCTACGGAATGTGGTAGAGGGTGATCCCTCTCCTGATGGAAAAGGTGTTTTAAGATTGACCAAAGGGATTGAAGTAGGGCATATTTTTGAGCTTGGAGATAAGTATTCTCAGTTAATGGGAGCGACTTTCTTGGATCGAAGTGGAAAAAGGCAAGTGATGCACATGGGTTGTTATGGTATTGGCGTCACTCGTATTGTAGCAGCCGCGATCGAGCAATGTCATGATGACCGAGGAATTATTTGGCCTCTCAGTTTAGCTCCCTTTTCAGTCGTAATTGTACCCACTAGCTATCATAAAAATGAAGAGATTAAAGAGTATAGCGATAGGCTTTATCAGTCACTGTTGGCAGAAGGTATAGAAGTTTTATTAGAAGATAGAAAAGAAAGAATAGGTGTATTATTGAATGATTCAGAACTATTGGGGATACCTCATCGTCTAGTAATTGGGGAAAAAGGCCTGTTGAAAGGCGTGGTAGAACATTACGAAAGAAAATCGGGAGTCTCTCAGGAGGTAAATGTAGAGGAAGTGATAGCTTATTGCGTCCGTCTAGTTCAAAACTAATGATGTTTAACCGAGAAGAGTACACCTCTACCTTATCTGGTGAAGCTCAATATTCGCGACCAATCGAATGGTACCGTTGGGCAAGTCAACAACAAGGCTTTACACAGGATCCAGCACAAAAAAACGCTGTTGCAGTATTGGATAATTTATGGGAGGAGTTAGTCAGGAATCAGCAAGCGAAAGGCTTACTATTAAGTAAAGTGTTTCTTAGAAAGCGCCTAGATCCGCCTCGTGGAATATATTTATGGGGGGGTGTAGGGCGCGGAAAAAGCCTATTATTAGATGTTTTTTATTTTTCTTTACCTTTCCCTCAAAAAATGAGAATACATTTTCACGCTTTCATGGCGCAGGTTCATCAGCGTATGAGTGAATTAAAGGAAAGTAAAGATTCTTTAATAGCTGTGGCTGAAGAGATAGCTCAACGGGTACGGGTTTTATGTTTAGATGAATTTCACGTGAGTGATATTGCGGATGCAATGATTTTAGGAAGGTTGTTGAAAAATTTACTAGAGAAGAAGGTAGTGATAGTCACGACTTCCAATTATCAACCTTCTGAACTTTATTACCAAGGCCAGAATCGTATTAGTTTTTTGCCTACCATTGATTTACTTTATCAATATTTAGAAGTACTACAAGTAGATAATCAGGTAGATTACCGTTTTCGTAACTTGGATAATGCAAGGGTTTTTTTGCATCCCTTAACCCCAGAAAATGAAAATTCGCTTCTATTTTTATTTAATAAGCTTATTCAGAATGAGTCCATACAAGAGGGGAATATTGAAATTTTAGGACGACAGATCGCCGTAAAAGCCAGGACAGAATCATGTATTTGGTTTGATTTTGAAAATTTATGTGGTAGCTTACGCTCACAACAAGATTATCTACAAATAGCAGAGCAGTATAGTCACATATTTATTTCTGGGGTGAAGAGGCTAGATAGTGAGCAAAAAGATGTGGCACGACGTTTAACCTGGTTAATTGATATTTTTTATGACCATCATGTAAAGCTCGCTTTGACTTCAGAAGTCAAAATAGAAGATATTTACACGGAGGGAGACTTTGCTGAAGAATTTTTACGTACAGTAAGCCGTATGATAGAGATGCAATCTCAAGAATATTTGAAGTTACCTCATCTGAGGGTAAAGAGTTAGAAGGGTGCCCTTAGAAGCGGGCTTGCGTTACAATAATTTTTGTATTTAAAGGAGTGTTTGTGGCAATTGAAAGAACGTTATCCATTATTAAACCAGATGCAGTGTCGAAGAATATTATAGGGCAGATCTATACATGTTTTGAAAAAAATGGCCTCCAATTGATAGCTGTCAAAATGAAGCAGTTGACAGTAAAGGAAGCGGAGGGTTTTTACGCTGTACACAAGAATAGGCCATTTTTCTCTGATTTAATCAAGTTTATGACTTCTGGCCCCGTTTTAATACAGGTTTTAGCAGGAGAAAATGCTGTAGCAGTAAATCGAGCAGTGATGGGGGCTACCAATCCTGAAGACGCGGAAGAGGGGACCATTCGGAAAGAGTTTGCTGATTCTATTGAGGCTAATGCTGTACACGGTTCTGATAGTTTAGAAAATGCAAAAAAGGAAATTAGCTATTTTTTTGCTGAAACAGACATCCACCCACGTTAGTCAAGGGGATTTATATCTGAGGTAGAGGAATGGCAGTGGTTAATTTGCTAGATTATAGTCCGAGTGAGTTGGTTGATTACCTCTCGAGCTTGGGCGAGAGTCGTTTTCGCGCCACTCAACTCCTACGTTGGATTCACCAACGTGGAGTAATTGAGTTTGAGCAAATGACAGATCTAGCGAAATCTTTTCGGGCAAAATTAGGTGAGAAGGCTAAAGTTCTTTTACCTCAGGTATTGGTGGAAAAACAAGCGGTAGATGGGACAATAAAATGGTTAATGGGTGTGGACGCAGCTAACGTTGTCGAGAGCGTTTATATCCCTGAAGAATCGAGAAATACACTTTGTATTTCTTCACAAGTTGGTTGTGCCTTGGATTGTGCTTTTTGTGCAACTGGAAAGCAGGGGTTTAATCGGAACTTATCTACTGCAGAAATTATTAGCCAGTTGTGGTGGGCCACCCATAGGTTAGTGGATAGTAAAGGCGACCAGGTAGGTTCACCTCGGGCAGTCTCTAACGTGGTTTTGATGGGGATGGGTGAGCCTTTAGCTAATTTTAACCATGTGGTTGCTGCTATTCAGCTGATGTTAGATGACCACGCTTATGGTCTCTCGCGGCGGCGGGTAACTGTTTCTACTTCAGGATTGCTACCTCAGATGGAAAAACTAGCACAGATCTGTCCAGTTTCCCTAGCTGTGTCGCTGCATGCACCCAACGATGAGCTAAGAAATCAGTTAGTACCCATTAACCGGAAGTATCCCATAAGAGAATTAATGCGAAGCTGTCAACAATATCTCCAACATGCACCAAGAAATTTCATTACTTTTGAGTATGTGATGTTGCAAGGAATCAATGATGAGGTTGAGCATGCTAGGCAGTTAATTCAGTTGGTAAAGGAAGTACCTTGTAAGTTCAATCTTATACCTTTTAATCCCTTTGTGAGCAGTAGCTTTCAGTGTTCGCAACCAAAACAGGTACAAATTTTCAAAAGTATTTTACAAGAGCATGGTTTAGTAGTAACAGTTCGTAAAACGCGTGGACAAGATATTGATGCAGCTTGTGGCCAGTTAGCTGGTAAGGTCAAAGATAAAACTCGCCGAACCCAAAGACTAGTAATTTGATAAGGGGTTGTTAAGTTATGAAGATAAAGACATTATGCTGGATGGGGCTAGTGATATTATTGAGCAGTTGTGCAAGTACAAGGTCAGACATTGGAGTTAATCAAGAGAACAGTAAGCAAAATCTGGCCAATATAAAAACCCAACTAGCGGTGGAACTCCTTAAAGTCAGAGATTACCAGGCCGCCGTAGATACGATCAACCAGGTGTTAAAGCTAAGGCCGAGTGACGCTCATGCCTGGATGACAAAGGGCATCATCCATCAAACTATTAAGGATTATGCTACAGCGAATACGGCTTATATTAAGGCTTTAGCTCTATCGCCGCATAATGCTGAGGTGAATAATAATTATGGTTGGTTTGTCTGTGATTTAATGCATGACCCTCAACGTTCTTTAAATTATTTTGATCGAGCACTCACCAATTTGACCTATTCGACGCCTGAACTCGCACAGTTAAATAAGGGCATTTGTTTAGCGAGATTACACCGGTATACTGAGGCGAAAACTGCTCTACGTCAGTCACTTGTACTTAATCCAAAATTCCCCTATGCCTTGGCGGAACTCAGCCGCCTGGAATATTTAAGAACTCATTATTCTGCCGCAGAAGCTTATTTTGCTGAATATGAAAAATTAGTAGAAAGATTGCGGCCCCAAGATCTTGACTTGGTCATTCAAATAAAAACTAAGTTAGGTCGGTTACAAGAAAGAAAGGAGTATCTTAAGATCCTAAAAAAAGATTATCCTCTTTCAGAAGAGTCAATGAGATTAGGAGGGTAGTGGAGGCATATGCGGCGCTGTACAACCCAGGTTAAAGTTGGTTCTGTCTGGATCGGTTCTGAACATCCAATTTTGATTCAGTCTATGACTAATACGGATACGGCAGATGTACTGAGCACAGTTCAGCAAATTGAAGCCTTGGTAAGAGCTGGATCAGAGCTGGTGCGTATTACAGTTAATACACCGCAGGCAGCGGCACAGGTGGCTAGTATAAAGGAAAGCTTAGAGAATAAAGGTTGTCGAGTTCCTTTAGTAGGAGATTTTCACTTCAATGGTGAACGATTATTGAAAGAATTTCCAGAGTGCGCTGCTGCCCTCGATAAATATCGCATTAACCCGGGGAATGTCGGTAAGGGGCTTAAGGGAGATGAAAAGTTTGCCTATATGATAGAGAAAGCTATTGAGTACGATAAGGTTGTCCGTATTGGAGTTAATTGGGGAAGCCTAGATCAGCAAGTAGCATCTCGTATAATGGATGAAAATAAAAGTTTAGCTAAGCCTCTTAGTAATGAAGCTGTTATGCAGCGAGCTCTAATCACTTCAGCTTTAGAATCTGCCCAGAAGGCTGTTGAATTAGGATTAGCTCGTGATAAGCTTATACTCTCTTGTAAGGTAAGTAATGTGCAAGCTTTAATTAGTGTGTACAGAGAGCTCGCAAAGGCATGCGAGTTCCCGTTACATCTTGGTTTAACGGAAGCCGGAATGGGGTATCCGGGGGTCGTTGCATCAGCTTCTGCGTTAGCAGTGCTATTACAGCAAGGAATTGGTGACACCATTAGAATATCCCTCACTCCCACCCCTGGACAGGAACGGAGTGCAGAAGTTGAAGTAGCAAAAAATCTTCTACAAGCAATGGAGTTAAGACGTTTTACACCAACAGTCACCGCCTGTCCTGGTTGTGGTAGAACGACCAGTAATTTTTTTCAAACCATGGCGTTAGAAATACGAAAATATTTAGATAAAAAGATGCCGCTGTGGAAGAACCTTTATCCAGGGGTAGAGTATATGAAAGTGGCGGTGATGGGTTGTGTGGTCAATGGGCCAGGTGAAAGTAAGCTAGCTAATATTGGTATCAGTCTACCAGGTTCGGGGGAGGTACCAGTTGCTCCTGTATATATTGATGGTAAAAAAACAGTAACCTTAAAGGGGGAGGGGCTGGTTACAGAGTTTATGACTATTATAGAAAACTATGTAGTTTCTCATTATGGAGCTGGTTCGTCTTTATTGGTCGATAAAATGGAATCTGCTGTTTTAGATAAGCAAACTATAGATGAAGAAATATAAATTATTAACAGGAATGCAAGATCTACTGCCAGAGCAGAGCTATAAGTGGTTTCATTTAGAGCAACTGTTTAGTGAATGGATCAGGAGTTACGGGTATGATCCTATTAGGACCCCTATCTTAGAAGCGACAGATTTATTTATCCGAACTGTGGGAGAAGAGACAGATATAGTTGGCAAGGAGATGTACACTTTTCGCGATCAATCTGAGCTTTCTGTGTCCCTACGTCCAGAGGGTACAGTACCTACGCTCAGGGCTGTAGTTGAGCATCACTACTTATATAATGGACCAAAAAAGCTTTGGTATTATGGGCCTATGTTTCGCCGAGAAAGGCCTCAGAAGGGACGTTATCGTCAATTTCATCAATTTGGCGTAGAGGCCCTTGGTTTTCCAGGCCCAGAGATAGATGCAGAAATCATATTAATGGGATGGGATTTATGGAAGAGATTAGGGGTACAAGGGGAAATTATTCTCGAACTTAATAGCTTGGGTAATTTAGAAGAAAGACAAGAATATAAAAAGGTCCTCATCGATTATTGGGAGAAACATAAAGCTCATTTAGACCCAGATAGCCAGCGTCGGTTATATCGTAATCCACTTAGACTTTTGGATACTAAACAGCCAGAATTACAGGCTTTGTGTGAAGAGGCTCCTCGTTTGTTGGATTATTTAGGTGAAACTTCTCTTCGCTTCTATCGAGAATTAAGAGACTTGTTAGTCGCTTTGGGTATAGAGGTACATGAAAATCCTCGTTTAATGCGGGGGCTGGACTACTACAATCATACAGTTTTTGAATGGGTAACCCCGCATTTGGGCGCACAAGCTACGATATGTGCCGGTGGGAGATATGATGGTTTAATTCAGGAGTTAGGTGGGTCCGCAACCGAGGGGATAGGGTTTGCTATTGGAGTTGAGCGTCTAATCCTTTTATTAGATACTTTGGCCTATGGCTTCGAGCGGAATACTCCTGATTTTTATGTAATTTCTCAATCTCCAGCCTGTCTGTTAGCAGGGATGCAGTATGCTAAAGTTTTAAGGAGTGAAGGTTTTTCAGTGTATGTTCATTTCGGGGGTCAGAAACTGGCGCAGCAATTTAGGAAAGCAAGTAACTTAGGTGCGGATTATGCACTGCTTATTGGTGAGGAAGAACTTAAGGAAAATAAGATAACTTTTAAGGATCTGCGGGGTGAAAAAGGGCAAGTTACGGTATCGGGATCTGGCATGCTTGCCTCACTAAAGAAATGGATGGGTTAGCATATGGCTTTAGACTTACAAGAGCAGGAAGAATTAGAAAATGTTAAAAGAATTTGGCACAGTTGGCTTAAGTGGGTGGTACTCTTTTTGTTAATAGCGGCTGGAGTATATTTTTTCTATACAGCTTGGGAGACCTATCAGAAATCTAGGAATGAAAAAGCTACTGATTTATTAATGGAATTTCAGAGTTTAGTAGAACATAAGGAACAGTCTAAGGCCTTAATGATGTTAAAAGAATTACAAGAAAAGTACGCAGACACTATGCCTGCTACTATTGCCACGGCTGCGCTAGGAGCACAGGCTTTTTATACTAATGAGGTAGGAAGTGCTGAAAAACACTTTATGTGGATTTATAAACATCAGAAAAATGAACTTGTGAGAGCTATCACAATAATTGATTTGGCAAAAATTAAGATGCAACAGAGAAAATTTGATGAGGCTTTGAACTTACTAAAAGAGAAAGTACCTACTGAATTAGCATTCCTTTTTGAAGATTTAAAAGGGGATATTGAAATGGCAAAAGGAGATAATATTGAAGGTGAAAAAGCTTATGATAGGGCAATCAGTTTTTTACCTAAGCCTAATGAGGTGATTACTGCGGATGATATAGCAGAAGTTCGTTCACAGATTGAGGCGAAAAAATTAATTCAGCTCCCTAAAACACCATGAAGCCGACCATAGCGATCATTGGTCGCCCTAATGTAGGTAAATCTACCTTATTTAACCGTTTAACTCGAACTAAAGCTGCTTTAGTGGCAGATCAGTCAGGACTCACTAGAGATCGCCACTATGGGCAGGGTAGGGTAGGGGAAAAGCCCTATATTGTTATTGATACTGGGGGATTTGAGCCTATAGAAGATAAAGGTCTATTATTTGAGATGGCTAAGCAAACGAAGCAGGCTATTAGTGAGGCTGATGCAGTCATCTTTTTGGTTGATGTGAGAGCAGGCTTGCTGAGCCAGGATATCCAGATTGCTCAAGTTTTAAGAGCACAGCAGAACAGTCGAATCTACCTTGTGGTTAATAAAGCAGAGGGGATGAATGCAGAGATTGCGAAAAGTGAATTTTATCAGTTAGGTCTATTAGGTGAACCCTTTGTAATTTCAGCTAACCATGGAGATGGCGTCCGTTCATTGATGGATGAAATACTGAGTTCATTTCCATCAGAAGAAGAGGAGCCTTATTCGCAGCACCCCTATTTTGTATTGGTTGGGAGACCCAATGTGGGCAAATCTAGCCTGGTGAATCGGATCATTGGATCAGAACGGGTAATTACTTTTGATGAAGCTGGGACCACTAGGGATAGCCTCTTTATTGACTTTAAAGTTGCGGAAAAACAATACACAATTATCGATACTGCAGGTGTAAGGAAAAAAGGTAAAGTAAAAGATCTAATAGAAAAATACTCAGTTATTAAAACATTGAGAGCTATTGAACAAAGCAATGTAGTTGTTTTAGTTATAGATGCTAGTCAGCCTGTGTCTGATCAGGAAGTAACTTTAGCCTCCTTTGCTCAGACTTCTGGTAAAGCTTGCGTCGTGATTGTTAATAAGTGGGACTTATTAGTTACAAAATTGGCAAGGGAACAATTTAGAGAAGAACTCTGTAGAAAATTATACTTTTGGGAATATGCTGAGTTTCTTTACGTCTCTGCACTTAAAGGTTTTAAACCGGACATTATCTTGAAAGCTGTAGAAAGAGCCTATCAATCTGCCTTTAAAAAGCTTTCTACGCCTAAACTGAACCGGGTCTTACAAGCTTGTTTGGAAAAACAGAGCCCTCCGGAGGTAGGTGGTTTTAGACCTAAGTTGAGGTATGCGCATCAGGGAGGGAGCAATCCACCTTTAGTAGTATTGCATGGTAACTCTTTGGATAAAATTTCAGCCAGTTATACACGGTATTTAGCAAAAAACTTTATACAGGCCTTTCAATTGAAAGGCACACCTATACAAATTAAATGTATATCCAGTGATAATCCGTTTAATAGGGAGGCTGCAGCTAAGCCTCTTCGACGGGCGGTCTTAAGTAATCGTATAGCTAACAGGGAAAAGAATAAACTTTCAAGAAAGAAAAAAAATCGGGTTTCAAGTAAAAAAGGTTGAGAAATGTTTTTTGCTTGGCTATGATAGAAGCGCTATAGACTGGTGCTGTAGAAAGGGGTCTCTGGCATGGAAGCACATCTAACAATAACTCAACTATTGAGGTAGCTATTTATGGTCAATAAAGGACAGTTGTTACAAGATCCTTTTTTAAATGCATTAAGAAGAGAACATGTACCAGTATCTATTTATTTAGTTAATGGCATTAAATTACAGGGTCAGGTGGAATCATTTGACCAATATGTGGTATTACTAAGGAATTCTTCTTTAACTCAGATGGTATATAAGCATGCAATTTCTACTATTGTACCGGCGCGTGCAATCATTAACCTTAATCTTTCAACAGTTACGGAAGAAAAAAACTTAAAGGATGAGCTAACAAAAGAGGAAGCAAAGGGCTGTAGCTAGGATCCCTAGGATTTAAATCCTAATTTTTTATCGTGCTTTAGTTAATCTAATTTAGCTACGTCAGCAGGTGGTGTTGTTATTTTTACCTTAAATGATTATTATTTTTCTTTTCACGCGAATGCTGAGTGGGCTTGGTTTTGTGGCCTATTTCTAGATGTAGTTAGGTGAATGAGTGGTTAAACTAGTCCGTTTTCGTGTAAATTCGGGGTAGACTCATCAAAAAAACTGAAGTAGAATCGCTTAGCCTAGCTACTCGGAGAGGGTATCGAATGATCAATTTGTCCGGTTGCTGGGGAAACTAAGAAGTATTATATTAAAAAATAGTGAAAGGGTAATTATGAAAAATTTAGTTAAAGTTGTAGTGTTGGCAGCGGCTTTTTCATCTGCTAGTGTTGCTATGGCAGATCCGTTTAGTGATAGTATCCAAGCTATACAAAATATACTTACTGGACTACAGGGATCGGTAGATTCACTGACTAATTCTGGTACGTATTCAGGTGGTTTTACTGATAGCGCTAAGAGCTCTACAGATTTTGGTAGTGTTACTGATAGCACTAAGGGTCTTTCAGATTCAGCTAAGTCCCTAGGTACTGGTTCTTTGGGTACTGGCCTTACTACTGCTGCTTCTCCAGCTCTTGCTCCGTTGAGTGCGGTTTCGTCTGCTCCCTAGAGTAGTTGGGTTTAAAAGTTAAAAAATAAAAAATAGTGAAAGGGTAATGTATGAAAAATTTAGTTAAGGTAATAGCTTTAGTGGCGACCTTGTCTTCGGCAAGTGTAGCGGTAGCGGGTCCAATTGATGATAGTATCGGTGCGATACAGAATCTACTTACTGGTCTGAAAGGCTCAGTTGATTCTATTAATGTTTTTAAAACTAGTACTGATGAGGGTGGGCTTTCTGCAGATGATGGCTCTTTAAAAACTGGCTCTCAGGCTATTAGTGGTGAAGACTCTGGAGAATCATTTCAATCATTAGCACAGCCTTCAACACAACCTTCAGCACAGCCTTCAGCTGACTTAGGGAATAGTTTAGAAGAGTTTCAAAAATGGCTGCAAGGTCTGTCTGGCGGCCCTCAACAAGCTCAGTCTGCTTAGAGCTAGAAGCTGTTTGTAGTTTTCCGACCATCTGCTACCTGAAAGTAGTAGATGGTTTTTATTTGCTGTTGCATCCAGAAAAAAGTGGATAATTAATACGGTCTCAATGGTGTTAGAAATAATTTTAGATTTCTATATGCCGAATATGCTGAAGTAGAGGAACTTAATAATCAAAGGCTTCTACAGCTGCTGTCGCCATAGTTTTATTTAGAGATTAGGTATAAGCAGTTTGACCTATTAAAATTAAGTATCATTTGAGTTTCTGTCGGTCTTTACAATGGGGTCTGGGCCCTTCGACAATTAGTCAAGTCACTTTAGAGCTAGCCCTATGCAGGACTTAATTTATATAATTTAAAAAAGGATTGCTTTCCAAAGTATAAGCTTCTGATAGAAAAGGAATAATAATGTTGCTAAATTTTTTCTTTGCACTGCGTAAAGCTAAAATTCCTACATCTATAGGAGAGTGGCTGCATTTAATGGAAGCTCTGGATAAAGGATTAGCATTTGCCTCAATAGAACAATTTTATAAATTAGCTAAACTAATTTTAGTAAAAAGTGAAAAATATTATGACAAATTTGACCAGGTTTTTGGGTATTATTTTAAGGGTGTAGAAAGCATTGATCTTAGCTCAGAAGACTTTAAAATACCTAAAGATTGGTTATTAAAACAATTGGAACGTCATTTTACTACTGAAGAATTAGAAAAAATCAGATCTCAAGGAGATCTAGATCGTTTGATGGCTCTTTTTAAAAAAAGATTACAAGAACAAAAAGAACGACATGAAGGGGGTAATAAGTGGATTGGTACAGGGGGAACTTCGCCCTTTGGAGCTTATGGCTACAATCCTGAGGGTTTTCGCATAGAACAATTTGAATCAAGACATAGGCGTGCCATCAAGGTGTGGGAGAAAAGGCAATATAAAGGTTTAGATGAAGAGAGACAGTTAAGCAGCAGAAATTTGCAGCTTGCCTTAAAAAGACTGAAGGTAATTGCGCATGATACAGGGCGAGAAGTACTAGATTTAGAAGGAACTATTAAAACTACTGCGAAAAATGCTGGTTTATTAGAAATAAGAACTCGTTATAACAGGCATAATGGGGTAAAGGTACTGGTATTTTTTGACATCGGGGGTTCTATGGATGATTTTATATACTTATCTCAAAGGCTTTTTTATGCCATGAAAGGTGAATTTAAACAACTGGAACTATTTTATTTTCATAATTGTTTATATGAAAATGTTTGGAAAAATAGTACTAGGAGAGAGGAAACTTTATTGCCAACCCAAGCTATTCTCAGGAAATATAACAATGACTATAGGATTATCTTTGTAGGTGATGCAAGTATGTCTCCCTATGAAATTACTTATCCAGGTGGCAGTGTAGAACATTTTAATCAAGAGGCAGGAAGCGTATGGTTAACCCGGATGGTACAACATTTCAAAAAGCTTATTTGGCTTAATCCTGTAGATCCTCGGTTCTGGGAGCTTACACCATCCATTTCGATAATAAAAAAATTGTTGCAAGGGAAAATGTACCCCCTCACTGTGCAAGGCATTGAGCAGGGCATGAAAGCTGCTTTATAGTGTCCGATTGCAGCCCGAGCGGAATATTCAAGGACAGATAGTGCTATAGAAATATACAAGACATATAAGAGTTAGCTGATAGTTTTATTTAGCGTGCCAGTACTTCAGCTTGCCCCTTTTTTTCTGATGATAAGTCCTTTTTCCATTCATAGTAAGCTGAGATGCAAAGCAGCGCTAAAATAAAAAATTGCAGTGCAGTTAAATATAGTTGATTTTTTATATACATAGGAACAGCCAGACTATCAGACAGCCACCACAACACCCAATTTTCTATCAACTTTCTTGCTAAAAACCACATAGCTATAAAGCTTAATGGTGTGCTTAGGATATCTAGATAGAAGGAGAGTGACCGTGTACTACTAGGACTAGAAGAGGAGTAGAGATAGATCAGTATGAGCATGATAATACTGGCGATGAAAATAACAACCGCAGCAACCCACTCGTAGTATGAAGCATGAGACACCTTCAATATGGCCTGGTTGTCTGCACCTTTTTGTAGCCACCAATACCATCCATAACAGCTAACAATTGTGAAATAAAGGTTGTTGAGCATATTGCCCCAAATACCATGTAGGGCTAATAAATATACATAAATGGCGGTAGCGATGATACCCATAGGGAAAGCCAGTACATTTTGTTTTTTTGAATAGAAAACACTTGCTAAACTCATGAAAAAGGCTAGTGATTCTAAAAAAATCTGGTAGTTAGGCACACCGCGGTACTGAGAAAAGAGGGACTGTAACCAATCTGAAATAAACACTTGGACCTTATCTCCTAAGAAACACCAAATAAATTTAAAAGTTATCTACAAATATCGAGTAACTCGTACCAGCGATTAGAAACAAAGGAAAGATGGTTTTTATATAAGGCTAGATTAACTTGCCCAGTGAGTTCTTTCTTTATTCTGAAATAGACACCTTCAGCTTTAGTATAAGGATTCCTTAGCAGGATAAGTTTCGAGTGATCGGTTAATTCCACCTCTTCCACGAAATCGTCTGGTATCCCAAGATACTTGAGCATATTTTCTTTAATACACTGACCTACATTGTAGGGACTTAATCGAGAAACTGTGCTTCTATCAGGTAGTTCACTACTTGGACTACGCATAGGTAGTTTCGGGTGCTTGCTTCGCGTCGATGAGACGGCTCTTGAGGAGTGAGAAGAGAGTTTAACCGGCCTAGGGGCAGGGCTAACTTGGCATGCACTAAATCCTAAAATTAAGCAGGAAAACAGAAATAACCAGTGAGCTTTCACTATGCACATTTCCTTTGATTAAACTTTTTTGGGGGGTCTCGTGTTATGCTGGCCATTCTAACATATAACACTTCTAACTTTCTATGACCCTAATTATGAATCGACAAAAAATCTTAGTAGCGATGACAGGTGCATCTGGTGCCCCCTACACAGAGAAATTATTAAAATTCTTGTTAGAATACAGCGATTATTCTATTTATTTCATTTACTCTAAAGCCGCTTCATTAGTTGCAAAATTAGAATTAGACTGGGAATTATCTGTACATTCTACTGAGGCAAAGGTTTTTTTAACACATTATTTTCAAAATTCTCTTGAGCGGCTTACCGTAGTGGAACTAGAGGATTGGTCTAGTCTTATTGCTTCAGGTTCTGGTGGAGTAGACGGTATGGTAGTTTGCCCTTGTAGTATGGGAACGCTTGCAAGTCTTGCACATGGGTTGTCAGCTAATTTAATCGAGCGAGCAGCAGATGTCGTGATTAAAGAGAAAAAACAGCTAATATTAGTGCCTAGAGAAACCCCTATTTCCAGCATACATTTGGCTAATATGCTACAGCTGAGTCAATTAGGTGTAGAGATACTCCCAGCCTCTCCCGGCTTTTATAATCGTCCCCAAACCAAGGATGATCTGATAACTTTTGTAGTAGTAAGGATATTGAAACGCTTGGGTATTGAAGTACCCCAGCTTAAAAAATGGGGAGATGATTAGCAATGGTACTTTTTAAATAGGGTTTCCTGCAAACTTGTGGAGCGGCCTTTTTTATTAGCAGAAGGCCGGATGTAGCTACCATCCGATTGCATTTCCCATGCGTTTTGGTTGTCTTGTAATGCCAATTGGAAAGCTTCCTCAAAGAGGGTTCTTTTTAATTTCAGGTCGAGAATAGGGACACAAGTCTCTATGCGACCAAACATGTTTCTAACCATCCAATCTGCACTAGAGATGTAGGTATCTTCAGCGCCATCATTATAAAAATAAAAAACTCTAGAATGTTCTAATAATCTTCCTATAATGGAGCGAACTCGAATATTTTCAGATAACTTGGGTAAATTAGGGCGTAGTATGCAGATTCCGCGTACGATCAGATCAATTTTAACGCCCGCATTTGAGGCAGCATACAGAGCATTAATGAGCTGTGGCTCTACGAGAGAATTCATTTTTGCCATGATCCTGCTAGTCTTTCCTGCCTGTGCATGAGCCATTTCTCTTTGGATTGCATTCAGCAACATTCTATGTAAACTGAAAGGGCTTTGAAACATACTTTTTAAAGGTTTAATCCATCCCCGTCCAGTGATTTGCATAAATATATGACTCATATCTGAGGTGATATCTGGATTAGCAGTTAGTAGACCGAAATCAGTATACTGTTTTGAAGTTCTTTGATGGTAGTTACCTGTTCCCAAATGCCCATATCTTTTTAATTGGCCTTTTTCTTTCCTAACAACAAGAGTCATTTTTGCATGTACTTTATAACCTACCAACCCATAAACTACATGTGCTCCTGCGTCCTCTAATTGATTGGCCCAATAAACATTTGCTTCTTCGTCAAAACGCGCCATTAGTTCCACCACCACGGTAACTTCTTTACCTGCCAAGGCTGCGGTAATAAGTGCTTTCACAATGTCAGAATTACTACCAGTTCTGTAAATAGTCATCTTAATAGCCACTACTTTGGGATCTTTAGATGCTTCTTGAATAAAGCCCAATACCGGCTGAAAAGACTGATAAGGGTGGTGCAGCAACACATCCTGATCGCGAAAGACCTCAAAAATTGAACCCTTATTTTTAAAAAGCTCCGGAATACTAGGTACTTTGGGAGGAAATTTTAAATCGGGTCGATTAATCATGTCTGGTATAGAGAGCAAACGCATGAGGTTAACAGGTCCATTGACACGATAAACTTCATCTGGTTGCAGTTGAAACAAGCGCGCTAGAAATTGTACCAAGGGGTCTGGGCAATTAGTAGCTACCTCAAGTCTAACCGCTTTTCCATACTGTCGCTCGTGCAACTCTCCTTGTACCGCAAGTAGCAAATCCTTCAAGTCATCATCTACAATTAGTTCGCTATCTCGGGTAACTCTAAATTGGTAAAATCCCTTTACCTTCATACCTAAAAAAATATCCTCTATACGGCTATGAATAATAGAGGACAGCAGGACAAAGCAATCCTGACCTTTACAAATGGAAGGAGGTAATTTCACTACACGGGGCAGTATACGCGGAGCTTGTACTATAGCAAGACTCATGGGTATACCAAAGGCATCTGTGCCCTCTAGTTCTACAATAAAATTTAAAGATTTATTCAGCAACTTGGGGAAAGGGTGAGCAGGGTCTAGTCCAATAGGAGTGATGATAGGCTTGACCTCTGTATCAAAATAGTTTTGGACCCATAAAATTTGTTCACTTTCTAACTCTTCCCGCTTAAGAAAGAAAATATTTTCCTCGCGTAGCGCAGGTAGAAGTTGCTCATTAAGTACGAAATATTGTTTTTCAATTAAAGTACGTGCTCTTTGTCTTACACGAGATAATATTTGATTGGGTGTTTCTCCATCCATGAGGGGAGAATCAGGATTTACTTTATCTAATCGTTTAAGACCAGCAACTCTTACTTCAAAAAATTCATCTAAATTAGAAGAAACAATACACAGAAATCTTAGGCGTTCTAATAGAGGGGTGCTACTATCGTACGCCTGAGCCAGGACTCTCTCATTAAACTCTATAACACTAGTTTCACGGCATAGTAAGTTGGATGGATTCATTGGTAAGAGTAGTAGTTGGAGAACACTGATTTTTAATCACTGAAAAGAAAATATTCCATCTGTTGGGATAAGTAGGCCCTCGCTGAGGGATCAGAAAGATTTAGCCTGCCTTCGTTAATGATTTTTGTTTGATACTGAACCCACTGATCCCAAGCCTCTTGTGATATATTTTCGTAAATTTTTTGGCCTAGAGCATTGGGGAGAGGAGGGAAAGATAAACCAGGAGCCTGCTTTTTTAACTTAATGCAAAATACTGTTCTTTTCATCACTTTTTCCCTTTCCTTCAAAGCTGCTATTAAACCAAGGCTCGCATTACAAAAGCTCATTATAAAAGAAATTACTTTTGATACCTATACCATAGAAGCAACAGGTGGTACCATTACCCGCATAAGGCAGAGTGACATGTAAATTTTCTGCCACAGTTTCAGCAAATTATAGAGAACATACCCATTAGAAAATGAAAAAAAAATACTTTGGTACGGATGGAATCAGAGGAGCAGTGGGGAGTTCATACATAAACCCCGAGTTTATTCTGAGGCTTGGAAATGCGGTGGGGCAGGTTTTTATTGCTCATAACCCTCATCGTGGGCAAAATCCTACTGTTATTTTGGGTAAAGATACACGTATTTCAGGTTATATGCTGGAGGCTGCTTTACAGGCCGGCCTAACTTCGGCTGGGGTAGATGTTCTATTGTCCGGTCCTTTACCTACCCCTGGTATTTCTTACTTAACTAGAGCTTTGCGTCTAAATGGGGGTGTGGTCCTTTCTGCGTCGCACAATGCTTATTCCGATAATGGCATTAAGTTCTTTACTGAGGATGGCTTAAAGCTTTCAGATGCGATGGAGCTGGAGATAGAGAGAACTTTGCAAGATCCCATTAGTTATGTTGCACCAGATCATTTTGGACGAGCAAAAAGAATAGATGGAGCGGCGGAAAGGTATATTGAGTTTTGTAAGAGTACCTTTCCTTCTGATTTAAATTTATATAATTTGAAATTGGTAGTGGATACTGCTAATGGTGCAGCTTACTCTGTGGCACCTAAGGTCTTTCATGAATTAGGTGCGCAGGTCATTAGTATTGGCGCTGAACCAGATGGCTTTAATATCAATCGTAAGGTAGGGGCTACCTTTATTAACACTTTACAAGTTGCGGTGTTAGAAAATAAAGCAGATTACGGTATCGCTTTAGATGGAGATGGCGATAGGTTAATTATGGTAGATCGCTATGGTTCTATCCATGATGGGGACAGTTTACTCTATGTGATTGCAAAAGCTCGTCACCAGGCTAAATGCCTGAAGGGTAACGGGGTAGTAGGTACTGTAATGACAAATATAGGAATGGAAAATGCGCTTAGAGAAATTTCTGTTGATTTTGTACGCTCTAATGTAGGGGATCGATACGTCCTAGGTAAGTTATTGGAAAAAAAGTGGCAAGTCGGGGGTGAGGCATCAGGCCACATTCTTTGCCTAGATAAGCACATTACGGGTGATGGGATTATCTCCGCACTACAAACCTTTGCTTCTTTGAATATCCTCGATCAGGATTTAGCCACGGTACGAAAGGATTGGGTAGCTTATCCTCAAGTTATTAGGAATGTACGAGTGAGACCATTTGAAACCTGGCGTGAGAAATCTCAGGTGAGCATTGAACGAGCAGAGAAAGAACTTTCGGGGGGCTTAGGCAGAGTGGTGGTAAGAGCTTCTGGTACAGAGCCTTTAGTCCGAGTGATGGTGGAGGCTAAGCGTTTTGAACAAGCGGAAAGATTAGCACAAATGATTAGTGAAGCAATGGTTAATTGAACGGTAAAGGGATATAGTGTGCTTGAGTATTTAGAAGTTTTCTTTTCAAGTTATGGATATCTAGCGGTCTTTGCCGTACTTATTCTTTGTGGCGTTGGTTTACCCATACCGGAGGATATTACTTTAATTGCCGGGGGTATTATTTCTGGATTAGGAGAAGCTAGCTTATCACTGATGATTTTAGTAGGAATGTTAGGAGTTTTACTAGGTGATCTTGTGATGTTTGCTTTAGGTAAAACTTTTGGGCATAAATTATTAGATGCTCGTTGGCTCCGGAGAGTAATTACTGCCGAAACCTATAGGGAGTTACAAGAAAAATTTAGTTGGTACGGTAGTTGGGCTGTTTTCTTGTTCCGTTTTGTACCGGGTTTAAGGGCGCCCATGTTTTTAACTGCAGGGTTAAGCCAGAAAATTTCCTATGTGAAATTTATCATGTTAGATGGTATGGCAGCTCTGATTTCTGTACCTTTGTGGGTATGGGCAGGACACTATTTTGCAAAAAATAAAGCGCAACTATTGCAGTTGGCGAGTCGTTTTAAATTAGTTACTTTTTTACTGATCTTAGTGATAGTAGCGGTATTTTTAGCAGTGCGGTTCTATCGTAGGAAGAAAATAAAGTAAAAATCTATAAAAATTTTACTTAAAACTATATAAAAACTGTATGATAGGAGT
The DNA here is from genome assembly GCA_043842855.1 of Neisseriaceae bacterium. Taxonomy (GTDB): domain Bacteria; phylum Pseudomonadota; class Gammaproteobacteria; order Burkholderiales; family Neisseriaceae; genus QFNR01. Next base: position 37,390 of record JBBPJF010000003.1, on the reverse strand, counting down.
GTGGTTATGCCGTCTATTTTTAGTAGAATTATCGATGGTGAATTGCCTAGCTATAAGGTGGCTGAAAATGAAGACTTTATTGCAATTTTAGATATTAATCCAAATACTAAAGGGCATACCTTGTGTATTCCAAAAAAAGAAGTTGACTATATCTTTAGTATGCCGTTGGAAGAGTATAAGGCTTTAATGGCATTTTCCTATCAGATAGCTTGCGCTATTGAGAAGGTTGTAGATTGTAAGCGGGTGGGTATGTCAGTGGTTGGTCTGGAGGTGCCACATGTTCACGTGCATCTAATTCCGCTCAATGAAATGTGTGATATAACCTTCAAGAAGAAGTTACCAGCCAAGCCACAGGAACTGACGCAACTTGCTGAAGCAATTGGTAGAGAGTTTAGGGTGAATTTTTCAGTTTTTTAACCTTTGACCTTTTACTTAAACAAGATGAAAATAAGTTGTTTAATGCAGCGGTGTTTGCTTATTCTGGTGTTAGTAACTTGTACCAGTTCTTGTAATTTTTTCCCGGGGGGGGAGGGGCACTCCCGGACCCATAGAGCTAAAGGAATACCCAAGCCAGCTTACCATTTTGACTTAACTACTGAGCAGCAGCAGATTATTGACCAACAGTTGAGTCAGCTAAGTTCCAGTGAAAGGGAAGAAAGAGCGCGTTATTACTGTGGTAAATTGGGAGATAAAAGTATTAGGTTGCCTAAAAAATACGCTTTTACGCCCTTGAATTATGAAGACATTAGTTTCCGTCATGAGAATGGATGGAAAGCAAAGTTACGTTGGTGTGAAGATCCTATTATTAGCTTTAGTATAGCTGTAGACTGGCCCAGTTTAGAACCTGCTAGATCTGAGTATGGGTTTGACCATTTAGAATGGGGTACTTATGACAGGTACCTGGTGGAAGGCAACATAGAGAATGCAAATAAGGACTATTCTGGATTGGTTATTTACGCTTATGGTACTCTAACTGACTTCAGCGAAGCCAGTATACGGCAACATCCAAATAATTTAAAACCCTATCTAATTAGTTTATTCAAATTATATAAACTGACACCTGATAAAAAACCTTTTCTGAGAAAAGATTTAAACCTAGAGCAACTAGAAGTACCAGTTACAAAGGGGGAAGTTATTACTTTATACTGGCATCAAGCCAATGACCCAGGAAAAACAGTTGATTTAGCCGTCGAATGCAGACCCGTTCCCAATAAAATATATTCTTTCTGCACGGGCTACTTTTTTCCGAATAAACCATCTAATAACCTGATAGCCTCATTTGTAGTTACTGAAGAAAATTTAGTTAACTGGCCTGAGTTGGTTAAAAAGGCTGACTTGCTACTCAATTCTTTTTTTCTAAAAAAATATCCTAAGCCAAAAATCACACTACATGATGTACGTAGAACTATCAGAGCTAATAGCAGTAAGCATAGGTTTAGGTTAATGAAATTACAAGTGCCTGCAGCTGTAGAAGCAATTAAATTATGGTAAACAGTATTATGGTAGACGGTGGTAGATGTTTAATTTCGCATAATATGTATTATGTTAAGTTTTACTTTTTTATTTTACTTTTTTTTAAATGCATATTTAAACGCATAATAGAAAGGAACAGCCGTTAAAACTGTTAAAACAAACCAGGCAAGAAAATAAAAAAACATATTTAAATTACCGTGGTGACGAATATAAGCACCAGAAGACGTTACAGCGAAGATAATTGAACAAATCAAAGCCCCCTTATCTATCTTATTTTGATCACACATGTCCCCTGTTTACTCAATAAATCGTCATATATTACCATTCCAAATGACTTTGACCGACTCCAAGCGCTGCCAAGTCCAATAAAAGCGGCATTTACAGGATTTTTGATTATAAGTGCTGCACCCAGCTCTCCGACAGCACCCAATTGGCAATAGCATCCCCACACCGTCATACCAAGCACAAAAAGAGATATTAGATAGGGCCAGAAACCTTATTGCAAAAAATTGTAAAAATCAGTTTCTTAAACATGTGGTTATGTAATCTATTAAATTAATTATTTTTTAGGTAATTACCCATTCCCATTTCTTTTAATACATATTCCACTTCTAATTCATTTAATTCGTAGTATTGCCCTAGGCGAAGTCGGGGTGGAATGGCAATAGGTCCAAATCTGATTCGGACTAATTTACTTACGGTCAAACCAAAGTACTGAAATAGACGCCTAACTTCTCGGTTTTTACCTTCTTGTAAAACTAATTGGTACCAAAAATTTTTAGGCATTTCGCCAGGTTGGGTAAGTGCATTTATTTGAACTACCTTAGCTAATCCATCTTCTAATTCAATACCCTCTGTTAGAATTACTGTAAGTTGTTCTTCAGTTAATTGGCCATTAACACGTACACGGTATTCACGATCAATTCTATAGCGAGGGTGCGAAAAACGGTTAACTAGATCGCCACTAGTAGTAAACACAAGTAAGCCAGTCGTATTAATATCTAGACGGCCTATACAGATCCACTGCTGACTCTTTTGAATCATAGGGACTCTATCAAAAACACTGATTCGACCTTGCGGATCAGAGCGAGAGACAATTTCACCTTCTCTTTTATGGTACAAGACTATTCTGGGTAAACGATCTGGGAAATGAAGCACAACAACTTTTCCTTTAACCTTAACCTCATCCGAAGGATTCACCCTATCTCCAAGTTGAGCTTGCTTGCCATTAATTTTTACTTGACCATTGTGAATCAGCACCTCCATCTCTCTTCTAGAACCTAGACCAGAAGCTGCTAAAATTTTTTGTAGCCGCTGAGAAGCTAGCTGTCCTTTATCTACTCTTTTTTTTCTTAAACGGGATACCTTTGCCTGAATCAGCTTGTTAGGTTTACGCAATACCATTTTTTTTGCCACCACTGATTCAGGTTTACCCCGAGAAAAGCTCTTATTACCAGGCTTAACTGCCATGCAATGTATCCTTCTTCCACTCTCTGAGGTGCTGCTGCAATAATCTTTGTACAGTATCCACTGTAGCTTTGGTTTGCGTATCAATTTCCAGGTTAATACGTTCTCCTATTTTCCTATATTGAAAAATAGTTTGACGTAAAGTTTCTGGGATAAGATAGACCGAAAAGCTATGGGGAGTAACCTCTCCTACAGTTAAACTACAACCATCTAATCCGATGAACCCCTTGCTAAAGATATAAGGGGAAATAGCTTCAGTTAGTTCAAATTGGATAATACAGTTCCCTCTCTTTTGCTCAATAGAACTAATTTTAACTGTATCAAAGATATGACCACTCATGAGATGCCCCCCCACTTCATCTCCGACTTGCAAGGAACGTTCTATATTAAGTTTATCCTTTACTTTACCCTGCCCTAAGTTAGTTTTTTTCAACGTTTCTTCAATCAAATCAAATGAAAAAAGGCAGTCCTCTTTACTATCAGTTACAGTCAAGCAACAGCCATTGAGCGCAACCGAAGCTCCAATAGCCAAATTTTGGCTACAGAGTTTCGGTAATTTAACCCAGTGCGTTTGAGTTGAGTGATTGGGCAGTTTCTGGATGTCTACCAGTGTCCCTATTCCTTTGATTATCCCTGTAAACATGTATAAATATACTCAATCTTCAGTAGACGGGCCTTTGACTAAAATACTACGATTACCATTATGCTCAGGAGCAGAGACGATTCCAGCAGCTTCCATTTGTTCAATGAGGCGTGCAGCCCTATTATATCCAATTCTTAAGCTCCTTTGGACGAAGGAAATACTTGCCTTTTCATGCTTTAATACAACTTTAACAGCTTCATCATACATAGGATCACTTTCTGCATCTGAATTCTTCTGAGTGCCTGAAGCTCCAAAGAGCTCTTCTTCCTCCCCTCCTCCGGATTGTAAAATATCTTCAACGTAGTCTGGCTCTCCAAATTGCTTTAGGTGTTCTACTACACGATGAACCTCTTCATCTGCCACAAAAGCTCCATGAATTCTCAGAGGATAACCAGAACCTTTTGTGAACAACATGTCACCCATACCTAGTAGTGATTCTGCACCCCCTTGATCAATGATGGTTCGGCTGTCTATCTTACTTGAAACTTGAAATGCAATTCTAGCGGGGATGTTGGCCTTGATAAGCCCAGTAATAACATCTACAGATGGTCTCTGGGTGGCCAATATTAGATGAATACCAGCTGCCCTAGCTTTTTGTGCAAGCCGTGCGATAAGTTCTTCTATTTTTTTACCCGTGGTCATCATTAAGTCAGCAAACTCATCTACTATGACTACAATATAAGGCAATGGTTGTAAAAATTCTGGTTGTTCAGGGGTAAAGCTAAAGGGATTAGGCACTGGCCTATTGGCTTCATGAGCGTTCTTCAGTTTCTGATTGAAACCAATGATGTTACGTACTCCCAGCTGACTCATGATCTTATAGCGTTTCTCCATTTCATTGACGCACCAAATCAAAGCATTTGCTGCTAGCTTCATATCAGTAACCACTGGAGCTAGTAGATGGGGAATATCTTCATAAATGCTTAATTCAAGCATTTTTGGATCGATCATGATCAAACGTACTTCCTCAGGTACAGCTTTAAATAAAATGGATAAAATCATGGCATTCACTCCCACAGATTTGCCTGATCCTGTGGTACCTGCCACTAATAAATGCGGAGCCTTAGTGAGATCGGTTACAATTGGGCAGCCAGTAATATCTTGACCTAATGCTAAAGTAAGCTGCGAGCGACTTTTGAGAAATGTTTCATTATTCAAAAGTTCTGACAAGCGAATAATCTTCCTTTTGGGATTAGGTAATTCCAGGCCCATGCAAGTTTTACCAGGAATGGTGTCCACTATGCGTACAGAACCACAACCCAGCGCCCTAGCTAAATCTTTTTCAAGATTAAGTACTTGGTTTCCTCTAACTCCAGTATCTGGCTCTATATCATATCGAGTAATAACTGGCCCTGAATAAGCATCTGTAACTTTAACTTTAACTTTAAATTCAGCTAATTTATTTTCAATCAATTGCCCATTAGAGGCAATAAGTTCATTAGTTGCCGAAGTAACTTCTTCCTTATTTTGCGCTTCTAGTAAGTTTAAGGGCGGAAGCAGAAAATTCTCCTCTGTTGAGGTGGGAACACTTGAGTTAGAGGCTGAAACAATACTAGTAACTTCTGAGACAGGATTATTATGCTCGGCAGAGGGGCTAAACTCTGCTTTCCACCCTTTGTGTAGAGGTTTACTTGTATTCTCCTCATTGTTCTTATTAGATAAGGGATAGTTCTGCCTCTTACGTGCATAAAGCTGGCTTTGGCTGCCGCCTGTAGAGGCAGGACTAGGAGGAGTATCAGGGACTTTGTTTGTGCTGCTACCCAGGCTATTGTCTGAGGGAGTAAAACGGCTGAGTAGGGGTTCCTGCTCACCCCCATTCGTATTTTGCTGTTTGAGAAATTTACGCTGATTCTTAGCTTCCTTGGGTATAATGCTATCGGGTACAATAGTTGCTCGTACGGGGGAGGCAGTTTTTTTGCTACGAGTTAGTGGGGAATCTGACCCCTTCAGATTACGGTAGACCTCTTCTACTTCTATGGCGTTTTCTTGGTTTTTGCCCTGAGAATTAGACTCTGTTCTACGTGTGCTTCTTAACTTGAGTAAGTTGTTTTTAATTTCTTCCGTATCAATCACTGGGACTGCAGACTGAGAATGGTCTTTTTCCTCTATAAGTGGTACGCTAGCTTCTGATTTGAGTTTATCTCCTTTGACATAATAATCTTCAATTGCCTGTTCGATAGATTTTCTTGAAAAATGAAGTGTATGCACGGGAGCTGGGGCCTGAGTTTTGGAACTAGAAAAATTTAATCTTTTCCTATTTTTTCGATAAATTTGGAGTTCTTCTCGGCGTTGTGCGAATTCTTTTAATTCTGAATCCTTAATAATTTCATATTCTTTTTTGGGGTTGCTTAAGGAAAAAGATAGGAAACTTTCTTCAGGCTGTCCCTGGCCTGTAGATAAGGTTTTTATGTCTTGTTTTTTAGCGTGTATATTCAAGCTACCCAGTAGAGTTGATAGATTACTTTTTTGCTTTCTGGCTGATCTAACTACCGACTTGAAGTCGGAAGTTCCTTCTTGAGGTGCTAGAGCTTGAAAGTTTCTAGGTTTTTTTGAGAAATTAACAGTAATAGGGTTGCTATTCAGCTTCTGTGGAGCTGAAGACGCTAAACACTTTAGATCGGCTATGAAACGTCGACGTAGTCTTCTCTGCAATAAATTCAAACCCAACACTAAAAGGGTTAATAAGACTAGAGCAATTAATAAAAGTTCACGCATTCAATTCTTGATATTTTCGAGAGAAGCTTATTCTAACGCCATTTTACTTGATAAATCTTCTGCTGTGCCCACTTCTGTAAAGGAGATCATAGTCAATCCAAACTAACTTAGCTATAATCCCGGGCTATCAGTTACTAATATATCAGGGGTAGAGAGATGGAAATCCGAGTGGAGAAGGATACCTTTGGACCTATAGAGGTGCCTAGCGACCGGTTATGGGGGGCGCAAACACAGCGTTCGCTAGAGAATTTTAAAATTTCAACTGAGAGGCAGCCTAAAGAGATTATCGATGCCTTGGCCCTCATTAAGCGGTCTTCTGCCATTACTAATTATGAATTAGGGCTTTTACCTAGAGAAAAAATGGAGGCTATCACACAGGCGGCTGATGAAGTACTAGCAGGTAACTTTCCTCAAGAATTTCCACTGGTAGTTTGGCAAACAGGTTCAGGTACGCAATCTAATATGAATATGAATGAAGTTATTGCCAATAGAGCTAGCCAGATTTTAGGAGGAGCAGTGGGAGAGCTTCGGCTTGTACATCCCAATGATGATGTGAATAAAAGCCAGTCTTCCAATGATGTCTTCCCAACTGCAATGCATATTGCTGCAGTACTGGCTATTCATCAGCGCTTATTACCCTCTATTGAAAGTTTGTTGGACACACTTTGTGAACATGTAAAGGCATTTGCTTCCATCATAAAAATAGGCCGCACTCATTTACAGGATGCCACACCCCTGACTTTGGGACAGGAATTTTCCGGATACGTTGCGCAATTACAACACTCAAAGCAACACGTTGAGGCTACCCTATCTCATTTGTATGAATTAGCTCTTGGTGGGACAGCGGTTGGAACTGGGTTAAATACACCGAGAGGCTATGCGGATAGAGTGGCAGCGGCTATTGCCGATTATACGGGTTTCCCTTTCATTAGCTCACCTAATAAATTTGAATCTCTAGCCTGTGCAGACGGTTTGGTAAATGCCCATGGTGCTCTAAAAACCCTAGCGTGTAGTTTAGTTAAGATTGCTAATGATATCAGATGGTTGGCTAGTGGGCCACGCTCTGGGCTTGGTGAAATTACTATTCCTGAGAATGAACCCGGCTCTTCTATCATGCCAGGAAAAGTTAATCCTACCCAATGTGAAGCGATGACTATGCTTTGTGCCCAGGTTATGGGAAATGATGTGGCCATTAACTTTGGGGGGGCTTCTGGAAATTTTGAACTTAATGTTTACCGGCCTATGATTGCTTACAATTTTCTGCAAAGTGTCCGTTTGTTAGCTGATGGAATAAATAGTTTTAACGAGCATTGTGTTAAAGGCATTCAACCTAATTTAGGTCGTATTGAAGAGCTTTTAAAGAAATCTTTGATGTTAGTCACTGCCTTAAATACACACATTGGCTACGATAAAGCAGCACAGATCGCGAAAAAAGCTCACCGAGAGGGTTTGACCTTAAAAGAAGCGGCCTTACAAACAGGTTACATTTCTGCAGAAGAGTTTGATCTTATTGTCGATCCACGAAAAATGGTTGGAACGAATGATAGTTGCTAATTTATTTTTCAAGGATAAGTAAGCTTAACTATGGGTGCCTATCAACTGGCTGTCTTTGGAGATCCTATCCAGCACAGTTTATCGCCGCAGATACACAGTTTATTTGCTCAGCAGCTGGGTCTAAGTATAAGCTATTATAAGTTACTAGTGAAACGAGGGAATTTAGCCACAGCCCTGCGTAAGTTTCATCAACAAGCCGGGCATGGTGCTAACCTCACTCTTCCCCTCAAGGAAGAGGCCTTTGCTTTACTTGAGCACACTAGTATTAGAGCAGGAAAAGCAAAGGCAGTTAATACCCTCATTCGAGACGGGCCCTATGGTTGGTATGGAGATAATACAGATGGTGTAGGTTTGGTTAATGCGATTAAAACTATGCCTATTCTATTAAAAGATAAAAAAATACTAGTGATAGGAGCCGGAGGAGCTTGTCGGGGAGTACTTTATCCTTTATTGAAAGAAAATCCAGTTTCCATTACGGTTACCAATAGAACGGTGGAAAAGGCTAGATTATTAGCAGATGAGTTTGGAATAGCATATATTTCTATGCCTGAAGCTCATAAAAAAAATTATGATATGGTTATTAATGCTACCTCTAGTACGCTTCAGGGCAAAATGCCAGAAATACACCCCCAGATTTTTTCAGGCTGTGAGCTGGCCTATGATATGATGTATGGCGTGGTCCGGAATCCTTTTTTGAGTAAAGCAAGAGAGCATCAAGTACCCATGGTCAGCGATGGTTTAGGCATGCTAGTGTATCAGGCGGCGGAGTCTTTCTTTCTTTGGACCGGTCAGCGGCCGGCGGTTCAACCTGTTCTTTATGAGTTAGCTAGGCTATTAGGATTCTCTGAAGGGACTATTTGAAGCAAAGACCTAAACTGTAGCAAGCGGTGGAGTTCTAATAACTCTGTCGGCTGCAAGTTTGGGTTGTTTTTTGAAGGAAGAGGATGAATGAAAACCAAACAAATTTATGGCTTATCACTGGTAGGGTTGCTGGTGTTTGCTGTTTTGTCTGGCTGCAAAGACAAGTCTACTGAGAGTTCCGTATCTTTGCAACAACTTGAGACAGCAAAAGAGAAAGAGAATATAACCCAATTGGCAATAGAAGATAAAGACGCTAAACAGGAGGTTCAATTATTTTCACAAGGGTCTTACAGAGTACTTGATGAAAGACAGTTAAAAGCATATAACCGGACTTATCATTCTTTTAAAACTATGAAGTATTTTTACGATGATAATAGGGATATTTCTGTTGCAGTAACGAAAGTAGGTCCCATCCATGAGACAGTAGATATCTATTTGAAAAATTTACAGAATAAAATAAAGACAGCTTTTCCCACAGCTGAATATGAGCAAGGTTTGCAGAGTAAGCAAATAGCATATGCTAAATTTGCTTATCTAGATACGAAGAAAAAACTTAATAACGCATGTCAGGTTATTTTGACCACTGATGGTAAGCTAGCTTATACGGCTTGTGCAATTAGTCCAACACAATCCATTTCAGAATTAAAGGAAGAAGTTAAAAAGCTTGCGCTTAAGTCAACTGTTAATGTTCAGTAGTTGGGATGGTTTTTAATCAGTTTGATCATGAGTGTATGGCCCGGGCTATAGCTTTGGCCTGGCGGGGCCGTTACAGTACCTCCCCTAATCCCAGGGTAGGTTGTGTTATTGCATTGCACCATCAGATTATTGCAGAAAGTTTTCATCAACACAAAGGGGGGGCGCATGCAGAGATTATAGCTCTTTCTCAATTACCGCCCGAACAGGACTTAAGGGAGGGTACCATATACATCACCTTAGAGCCATGTAGTCACTGGGGAGCTACCGGACCTTGTGTAGAAGCTTTAATCAAGAGGAAGATTGGGCGGGTAGTTGTGGCAATGCTAGACCCGAATCCCTTAGTCAATGGACGAGGCTTTGAACTATTAAAAAAAGCTTCTATACAGGTAGATTGTGGTTTATTAGCGCAGCAAGCTCGAGAGCTTAATAGAGGTTTTCTATCTCGTATAGAGAGGCATCGGCCATTTGTTATTTTAAAGATGGCAATGAGCTTAGATGGAAAAATTGCCCTAAAAAATGGAATAAGTCAGTGGATCACCGGAACTATTGCACGTGAAGATGTACAGCGTAATCGTGCAGAATCCTGTGCTATATTGACAGGTATTGGAACGGTGCAGCGGGATGATCCTCAACTAAACATTAGATCTTTCACTACCAAAAGGCAGCCTGTACGTATAGTCTTAGATCCCTACCTAACGATCTCTCCAAATGCAAAAGTAATACAAGATTCGGGAAGTCCTACTTGGCTAGTGGTTGCAGAAGATTTAGAAATACAGGGTGTAAAAAAATCCTTTATCCCTCCTCATGTGAAACTAATTAAGGCAAAAATTAAAGATGGCCGTATTGAACTCGTCAATTTAATGAAACTGTTAGCTAAATTAGAAATTGGGCAGTTGTATTTAGAGTGTGGGCCTAAATTGGCAGGAGCTTTTTTAGAGAGAAAGCTAGTAGATGAGTTACATATCTATCAAGCTCCCTTAATTTTAGGTAAAGATGCCTTAGATGCTTTTGCATTACCAGAATTGAAACAGCTGAGTGCCGCTAGTCGATGGAATCGGATTCGGGAAGAAAATCTGGGAAGTGATAAGAAATGGATCCTGCGCCCTCAAGAATAGTTTATTCTATCTCAGTACTTAACAAAAATGGTTGTACTTACATTCACCTGTGAGTAAAAGCCCTGCTTAAGCAGCGAGCTTTTAGAAAAAATTTAATGCCCTCCCCCTCCCTTCCGTCTAAATTTTGGCAAAAAAAGACACTGAAGTCATGCTAAGCTAGAGCTAATTTTCGAAACCATTGCTTCTGAGGCTCCTTCTTGTGCTTTTATCCACTCTGAGGTTCGAAGCACCATCTTATTATAACGAGTTTTATCAGTTAGCAGTCTATCAATGACTTCATACCATTGAGAAACAGTATGGACTTGAATAGCACAGCCAGCTTGTAGAGCTGAACGACATACTTCAGCGAAATGATAGGTTGAAAAACCAAAAACAGTGGGTATTTTACACCTAATAGGTTCGAGAATATTTTGACCACCAGTATTTACTAGGGAGCCGCCTACAAAGGCTACACTAGCACAAAGATAATAGGCTAATAGCTCTCCCATGCTATCTCCAATGACTACTTCTACTTCAGACGTAATCAATTTTGCTTGAGAGCGGCGCACAGTATTAAAGCCTAGTTGAAGCGCTTTTTCATAGACTGGAGTAAAATTTGCCGGATGTCGGGGAACGATAACTAATAAAGCCTGATTTTTGTGTTGCTTCCACTCAGAGAGTAAGAGATAAGCTTCATCAACAGCATTTTTTGCTCGAGTACTGCCACAAACAATTATAGGCCTAGAGGGATCTTCAAGGTAAGAACGAAAACATTCTGCTTTTTTAAAAGCTTGAGGTGAAATGGGAATATCATACTTGCTGTTGCCAACTACTTGGACATTCTTTGCTCCTAAGGCTTTGAAGTAAACCTCATCCTGGGTTGATTGAGCAAATACAATATCAAAACTTTGAATAGCTAGACGAGACAAATACCTTACTCGTTTATAGCTTTCATAAGACGCACGGGATAGGCGAGCACTTAATAGAAAAGTAGGTATACCCTCCCACTTTAAATGAAACAGGAAATTAGGCCAAATTTCTGTCTCCATCCATAGAGCCATAAAGGGCTTATGCTCCCTCAAAAACTGCTGGACATAAGTTTTTTTGTCATACGGCAAATAACGACACTGCGCGAAAGGATACAGTTGCCGGACCTGTTCTCTCGCGGTAGGTGTCATCACAGTGATTAAAAAAGGGCGCTCTGGATAGTTTTGTTTCAGCTTCTCAATAATAACTTGTGCAGCACGAGCTTCACCAACAGAAACAGCATGCAGCCAAATACCATTCACCACTGGCTCATGATAAGGCCTTCCAAAGCGCTCTTCCCAGTGTTCTTTATAGGCACTCGATACTTTTCCGCGCTTGGCAAGTCGTTTTTTTATTAAAAATGGGGCTATAGACCAAAAGCCTTGGTATAACTTTAAAGCGAGCATGTCTACTTTAATAGAACCTCTATAGCTGGAAGATCTCGCCCTTCTAGAAATTCTAAAAAGGCCCCTCCTCCAGTGCTAACATAATCGATACTAGAGCCTATGTTAAAGTGGTTAATAGCGGCTAAGGTATCGCCTCCACCGGCGACGGAATAAGCCCGGCTGGCAGCGATAGCTTTAGCCAACTGAGCAGTTCCGTAAGAAAAATTAGGGAATTCAAAAACTCCTACAGGACCATTCCAGACAATAGTACTAGCCTGTTGAATAAACCTTTCAATTTGTTGCATACTTTTAGGACCAAAGTCCAAGATTTGATCCTCTAGTGACAGTTCATTTATATTTTTCAGGGTAGCTTGTGCTTCTGGGGAAAAATTCTGAGCAACATAGACGTCTAAAGGTAAAGGTAAATTCCCCCCCTTCTTTTCTACCTTATCTAAGATCTCTTTAGCTTCATTTATTAAGGAGGTTTCTACTAATGAGTTTCCAACATTAATATTCTGGGTTAATAAAAATGTATTTGCAATTCCCCCTCCTACTATTAGGTAGTCAACTTTATCCGCTAATCGATTAAGTACTTTGAGTTTGGTAGAAATTTTACTTCCCCCAACTATAGCTAGTAAGGGTCGCTGTGGGTTAGATAGTGCTCGTTCTAAACTCCGTAATTCCATATCTAGTAATAAACCACAAGCATTTTGAGCAGCAAAGCATGCTACAGCATGAGTAGAGGCCTGCGCTCTATGCGCTGTTCCAAAAGCATCATTAACAAAAATATCACATAAAGCCGCATAAGCTTGCCCAAGCTCTTTAGAATTTTCTTTTTCGCCTAAATTAAACCGTACATTTTGAAGCATAACTATATTTGTGGCTGGAAAAGAGGTTTTTAATTGCTGCCAGTTATCGATGACTGGAACTTTTCTTTGCAGATACGTTCCTAGCCTTTCCGCTATGGGTTTCACATCCGCTTCTTGAGAATATTCACCTTCTTTAGGCCTTCCTAAATGAGTCATTAAGATAACTTGGCTGCCTTTTTCCAGTGCATAACGGATGGTGGGTAGGGAGGCTTTGATACGAGTATCATCTGTGATTACACCCTGATTTATGGGGACATTCATATCAACCCTAATGAGGACCCTTTTGTGCCGTAACTCTAAGTCGCTAATTGTGTTATACCGCATGAACACTATTTCCTTAGTCTAAATAAAGATACACAAATTCCATAAAGAATTAGAGAATCTTGTGGTATTCAGCTGCACTGAGTAGCTTTTCTAATTCATTGGAATCTTCCAGTTTTACCTTAAAAAACCAGCCTTTTTCATAGGGGGACTGATTAGCTAAGTCTGGTTGCTCTTGCAATGCTTCATTTATGGCAATTACTTTACCCGATACAGGTGCATATAAATCAGAAGCTGCTTTGACAGATTCAATTACACCCACCTGATCTTCTTTAGCAAGTATTGTGCCTACCTCCGGAAGTTCGACGAAAACAATATCTCCCAATAGGTCTTGCGCATGGTCAGTAATCCCCACGGTTACCTCCCCATTTTCGTCTACCTTAACCCATTCATGACTTTCAACATACTTCAGATTTTCTAATACTTCTGACATATTCTTCATCCTCTTTTTTTCGATAACTAAACTTTTCCAGTATTAAAGCTACTCTTTCCATGGCGTACAAAGGGTGGTCGAACTACCTTCACTTGTGTAGTTGCACCTCTTAGCAGAACGGTTGCTTTATCTCCGGTATTAATTGGTACTCTTGCTAGGGCAATGGAGCTTTTTAAGGTAGGTGAAAAAGAACCACTAGTAATTAACCCAGTTCCGATTCCTTCTACCATAACTTGCATGCCTTGCCGCAAGACTCCTTTTCCCTCCAACAATAATCCCACTAGTTTTTGGTCAACACCCTTTTGCTTAGCATGTAGAAGTGCTGCCTTACCAATAAAATCTCGTTCATCACTCAAGGAGACCGTCCACCCCATACCTGTTTCTAACGGCGTAGTAGTTTCATCCATATCCTGACCGTACAAATTCATACCGGCTTCTAGTCTCAGGGTATCTCTAGCGCCAAGTCCACAGGGTTGCACCCCCTGCTTAATTAATTGCTCGAATAGTTCTGTAATGGCTGTACTGGGTAAAATAATTTCAACCCCAGCCTCTCCTGTATAGCCTGTTTTGGCAACAAAATATTTGCCTATACTGGCTCCCTGAAAAATTTCCAATGCATTGATTGTATCAAGCCAATCTGGTTTAGCCTGAGTAAGTTTAGCAATAGCTTGAGGCCCTTGTACGGCAAGCATTGATAAATCGGATCTTGGAGTTAGCTCAACTGAAAAATCTACAGCAGTAGCTTTGAAATGTGAAGCAACTTTGTTGCTGGTTGCTGCGTTAGAGACAATACGATATTGTTTTTTCTCCTCATCTAAACGATAAACGATGAGATCATCTATCACGCCACCCCTTTCATTTAATAAGGCTGAATATAAAGCTTTCCCTTTCAGCTTGAGTTTTTTCACATCGTTGCAGAGCAGGTAGCTAAGCCAAGCTTCTACCTGTTGACCAGAGGCATCCGTTATCATCATGTGGGATACATCAAACATACCTGCGTCACGACGTACGGCCTCATGTTCTGCTATTTGAGAACCATAGTGGATTGGAAGACTCCAACCAAAAAAGTCTACCATCTTCCCGCCGCTATGAAGATGGGCCTGGTATAAAGCCGTTTTTTTTAGTTCACTCATGTTAAGCTCTTTGCTCCTAGGTGCGATAATCAAAAACTTTCATTATACTAACAAAGGTCCGTCTATTCTATCTCTGATTTGCTTGAGTAAAAGGTTAGTTCCATAAGTTTCCTCTCTGAATTAGGACTTTATTTTGGTTAAAGCAGTGAGTTAAGGAATATAAAATGCTTGATATGGAAATCAATTCCAGGGGGCCTTACGCCGCCACACTAAAAGCTAAGGAAAAGCGCCTTGGGGAGTTTTTGAAAGATTATCTTGAGAGACCTTTAAGAGTATTTCCCTCACCGGAAAAGTACTTTCGGATGAGGGCTGAATTTCGTATTTGGCATGTAGGCGACCAAGCCTATTACGCTATGTTCCCTAGTGGAAAAAGTAAACAACCAATCTTTTTAGAAAACTTTGCTTATGCTAGTCAGCGTATTAATCAGCTTATGGCTCAACTTAAGCTAGCTTGGGTTGAATTTCCTGAATTAAAGGAGAAGCTTTTTCAGGTAGAATTTTTAACTACTCTAACAGAAGAAGCTTTAATTACCTTATGCTATCACCGTAAGCTCGACCAAAGTTGGCTAATACTGGCTAAAAAACTTGCTGTACAGTGGAAGGTTAAGTTGGTGGGTCGATCTAGAAAACAGCAGTTATGTACCCATGAACCTTTTGTAGTAGAAAAGTTGGAAATCCTCGGCAGGCAATATACGTACGTTCAACCCGAAAATAGTTTTACGCAGCCTAATACTTTTATCAATAAGAAAATGCTCAGCTGGGCAGTCGAACAACTGCATACACCAGACTATGATCTTTTGGAACTTTATTGTGGTAATGGTAACTTCACTCTTCCATTAAGTTCACGTGTACGGCGTGTTTTAGCCACAGAAACTAATGCTATTTCAGTCCATGCTTTGGCTAAAAATATTAGCCTAAACAAGTTAGAAAATATTTCCTATGCACGTTTATCTGCAGAAGAATTAATACAAGCAGTACGTCAAACAAGGACCTTTAAGCGACTTGCGCAGGTTGATTTAACTTCCTATAACTTTGCTACAGTATTGGTGGACCCCCCCCGATGTGGTCTGGATATCCTCACTTGTCAGTGGATGAGTCAATTCCCAAATATTTTATATATCTCTTGCAATCCCAATACCTTAGTGGATAACTTGAAATATTTGACTAAAACACATCAGGTACGTTCTGCCGCCCTATTCGACCAATTTCCCTTTACAGAACACATTGAAACTGGTCTATTCTTATCCAGACGATAAATTTAGTCCTGTAGTTTTGAGGCCAATATATTAAAGACCGGTTGCAAGGGAGCAGAACAGCTATCCTCTTGCTGCCAAGCACTTGGACTATTGGAGGCTTTAGTCGTACCCAGGTTAGAGAAATTAAATTGTTTTATATCCAATAGATGAGAGGGTACGATATGTTGCAAAGAAGAAAAGATAGTTTCTGTACGGCCTGGGTGTTGCCGTTCCCAAGCTAGTAGCATCTCTTTCATTGCTTTACGCTGTAAATTAGGTTGAGACCCACATAGGTTGCATGGGATGATGGGGAATTTTTTTAGAGCAGCCAGACGAACCAAGTCCTTTTCAGCTACGTAAGCTAGAGGCCTTATGACTACATGTTTTCCATCGTCTGATAACAACTTGGCCGGCATTGCTTTGAGTTGCCCACCATAAAACAAGTTTAAGAATAAGGTTTCTACTATGTCATCACGATGATGTCCCAATGCAATTTTTGTCGCTCTTATTTCCGTAGCAACCCGGTATAAAATTCCTCTTCTAAGACGGCTACACAGAGAGCAGGCGGTTTTATTTCCAGTAATCTTTTCTTTGACGATACGATAAGTATCTTCTTCAATGATATGGAATTCTATTCCCAGGCTTTTCAAATAATCAGGCAACACTTCAGCTGGGAAAAGCGGCTGTTTCTGATCTAGGTTGACAGCCACCAGCTCAAACTCAATGGGGGCAGATCGCTGTAACCCAAGTAGGATGTCTAGTAAACCATAGCTGTCTTTCCCTCCGGATAAACAGACCATTACACGATCTCCTGGTTCGATCATGTTAAAATCATTGATAGCCTTACCTACTTTCTGCCGAAGCTTTTTCAATAACTTATTATTTTCAAATTTTATTTTTTGCGTTAAATCAGACATGAAAAATCAGTTAACTTACAGAGGAATAAGGAAAAAGCTCTTAGATAACCTTCCGCTTGAAGCACGGTAAAGCATCAAGACATCCGAAACGAACATTTCACTTTCCAGAAAAATACTAAAAATAAGCTAGAATACGACTTGAGAGATGGTGGCCAGAGGCAGAATTGAACTGCCGACACACGGATTTTCAGTCCGTTGCTCTACCAACTGAGCTATCTGGCCTCCAACGTTGGTTGCGGGGGCAGGATTTGAACCTACGACCTTCGGGTTATGAGCCCGACGAGCTACCATGCTGCTCCACCCCGCGTTCGAACTTAAGGCGCAGATTGTATCCCTTCATCTTTCTTACGTCAATAGGCCAAAAGCAAAACACCAGCTTTCCCGATTGCCATTACTGTATTTAGGGAAACAGTACTACCAAATTTCTACTCTCTTTTCAGGGGCGAGATACACTGGATCCTGTGGTGATATTCCAAAGTAAAAATAAAAATCTTTAAAGTGAAGGAGAGGTGCAAGAGCTCTAATTGGGCCAGGACTATGCACATAGTTAGCCCAATCAGCAGGATTGTATGCGAGATCTCGAGTTTTAAAAAGCTCATTCCATCCTAGGAAAAAATTTCGTTGAGGTTCCAAGGGGGTAGTTTTGGATAGATGTTTTCCTTGTGTGATGAGTTTTAACAGAGCAGCATAAGCAATTTTGAGTCCAGCCAAATCAGCAACATCTTCATTAAGCGTGCGGTTAGTATCAAATTTTAGCTTCCTGGAGTGTGCATAATTTTGATACGCTTCACCTAGTGTTTTTGCTTTCAACTCAAAAAGTTGTCTATCATTCAGTGGCCAGTTTGCTATACCAGCTTCTGCATTAGTTCGAAAACTTTCTAGATCTAGGGCATGAGACATCTCATGAGCCAGGAGGGCGCCTACCGTTCCATATAAACGACCAACATCCAGTCCTTCTTTGTAGAAAGGTGGTTGAAGAATAGCAGCCGGGTATACTACTTCATTTCTTATTTTATCGTAACGAGCATTGATTTCAAAAACGGGCATAGTCCATTCTTCAGGATCAATAGGGAGCCCAATTTTTTTTATTGCAGTTTCCGCTTCTCGCTCTTGTAGCGCTACAAGCAAGTTTAACGGAGTCAAGGCTCTATTTTCTAGCCTAAACTGCTTATACGCCCAGTGTGTAGGGCATCCAATTTTTAGTTTAAGGTTCTTCAATCGATTGAGTGCCTGAGACTTGGCGGTATTTGAAAGCCAGGTATTATTTGCTAAGCGTATTTGGAAAATTTCCTGAATATACTTTGCTAATAGCGCTACTTCTTGTTGTCTCTTGGGTGAAAAATAGTGAGAACAGTAAAGCTTGCCTAAGGAACCGGGTAAGTAGTGACTAATGACTCCTATAGCCTGCTTGTTTAGGCTCTGACTAGAAAGTTTGGAGTTTGCTTGGGGGTGAATAGCAGTTTGAGCTAGTCGATAAGAATATTCATCTAGATATGGCGCATAACTAAGAAAGTAGTAATACTTTAAGTAGACTTTCAGATTCTCCAACGATTCTATCTCTAGTATTTTTTCTAACTGATTGAGATAGTTAGACGACTCAATCCAAAAATGTACTGGGTGGTCTGTTTTCGTTTGAAAGCTACTTAAAGTTTGGACGAGTACAGGCGGCAATTGTTGCAACGAATAGATATAAAACCTCTTTTTTTGTGTTGAATTAAAGTGGCGTAGCTCAACTTTTTGTAACTTTTCCTGTAGCATCAGGATTCGCTTAGAAAAATGTTCTGTCTGTCTTATCTTCAAGTATTCTAGAATTTTTTCTATATTTTTCAATGAATTATCGTAATTTTTCTCTGTACCAAATCCGGTATTTAGAGGGTCTTGTATGGAAAATTTAACTAAGGTTGGTGAAAGGAAGATAGTATCGTATCGGGTAGCAGCCACAGAGCTTGGCCCTACTTCCCAATGTAAAAAAGGTGTACTGTGATTTTTTTGTAGCATTTCACTCAAAAAACTTACCATTTGTTTTCTAGTACTGAGTGCATCAATGTTTGCCATCAAAGGCTTAATTGCTTCTAGGCCCAACAACTGACGGCTTTTGATATCTGAGATTGAGCGATAAATTTTTTGCAACCAAAATTCATCTGTATCTGGAGAGTAATCCCGATGAGATATTTCTTGAAAAAGTCCTGCTAACTGTTCTTGAGTGATAGCTCTAAGTTGTTCAATCGAAGGAGATTGAATCTCTTGTACCGAAAGTAAAGTGGAATCACGGTGTTTAGAGGTTCCACTAGCTTGAGTAATCAGAAATGAGCTAGACGCCTTGTCAGCAGAAACTAGAGGGCTAGTCAGATCTGAATGTGGCGTAGAGCAACCACAGAGGACCACCATCGGCCAAATAGCATGGCCGATGGCAGGGCATCGAATGGAGATCGTTCTGGTGATATTGCTACCAGATTTTAATCCTTTGTTCAGGCGCTTTATAAAGTTTATCACCAGGCTTAATATTAAAAGCTTCATAAAAAGCATCTACATTGGTCAAGGGTGCAAAGGCTCTAAAGCGACCAGGCGAGTGTGGATCCACGCGGATCTGATTTTTCAAATATTCTTCAGTTGCTTTAACTCTCCAAATATTAGCCCAAGAGATAAAAAATTTCTGATTTTCATTAAAGTTGAGTCCTCCTAATTTTGGAGTTGACAAAATAGGTAACTTTTTATCTTTTAAGTATAGTTGTAAAGCATCAAAAGCTAGGCTAACCCCACCTAGGTCAGCTATATTTTCACCGAGCGTAAACTTCCCATTAATAAAGTGACCTGGCAGCACTTCGTAGGCATTAAATTGTTCAACCATCTTTTGAGTTAACTGGTCGAATTTTTTCTTATCTTCTTTCGACCACCAATTATTTAGGTTCCCATTTGCATCAAACATTGCTCCACTGTCATCAAATCCATGGGTGATCTCGTGTGCGATTACTCCCCCTATTCCCCCAAAATTAATGGCTGGATCTGCGTTTTGATCAAAAAATGGAGGCTGTAAGATAGCAGCAGGAAAGACAATTTCATGCTGCGTAGGCTCATAATAAGCATTTACTATTTGAGGCGGCATACCCCATTCAGAGCGATCTACTTTTTGGCCTACTTTTTGTAAGGAGCGGTTATAGTTCCAAACAAAACTAGCCGTTTTAATATTGAAGAGGCTTTTCTCGTCTGCAGCTATTTTTAATTGCGAAAAATCTTTCCAATGATCAGGATAGCCCACCTTAACATTCAAACGATCTAATTTAGTTAAGGCTTTTTTACGAGTACTCTCACTCATCCAGGCAAGATTCTCCAAATGTTGATGGTAACTTCGAACTAGATAATTAATGAGTTCCAGCATTTTATGCTTGGAAGATTCTGGGAAATACTTTTTAACATAAAGTTTACCAAATGCTTCACCTAGGTTGTCATTAATATACCCTAAGGCCCTTTTTTCTAGTTTCTGTTGTTCTTTTTGACCTTGTAAAAACTGTTTAAAGAAAAGAAAAAAGTCTCTTTCTGTTTCTTGATCCAGAGCATCGTTATAAAGGGTAACGAGGTAGTATTTGTAGTAGATCTTAAGAAGTTCCAGGTTATTTTCATTAAAATAAGCATCCAAATGCTTAAAATAGTTGAGTTCCCCTATTATCACGGTTGGGGTCGTTACTCGAACTTCATGCAAAAATTGTGGAAGATTGACATTTTTGCTTATTTGAACTAGCTGCGACATAGAACGGGGATTGTACTGTAACAAGGCATTGCGGCTTTGTTCATTAGTCAGAAGGTTGGAAGATATTTTATTTTCCAGTTCAACTAGTTGCACAGCTAGTTTCTCTGGATTTTTATAATTAAGTCTAGACAATATTTTGGTAACAAATTTCTGGTACTGTCGAATTACCTCTGTGTTATGAGGAGAACGCTTCTGGTAATAGTCTCGGGGTAAGCCAATAGCCCCGCCATTTAGGTAGACTGCATAGTGTTTTGAATCTTTTAAATTTGCTTCTACTGACCAATCATAGAAGGGATTAGCTATCCCCTCGCTACCTAGTTTAGCTATTAATTGCTTTAGTTCACTGAGACTATGTATTTCATCAATTTGCTTAAAGTATGCATCTAAGGGTGTTAGTCCAGCTTGGTTTCTGCTGTTGGTGTCTAAGAGTGCCAGATAGGTTGTTTTAATTTTCTGTGCTTCGGTTCCACTAGCCACTTGTTGGGTAACCAGTTCTCGAAGCAAGCTTAAGCAGTTTTCGTCAGTTAAATCTCTCAATTCATTAAAAGCACCCCAAGAAGGCTTATCAGCTGGTATCTGCGCATGTTTAAGCCAATTGCCATTAACATACTTAAAAAAATCATCTTGAGGCCTTACACTCAAATCCATGTTTTCCACTTTTATACCTTTCATCGGTAACTGCACGTGTTGTATAGCTTGATTAATAGCAGCTGCATGTTGGCTTAAAGTATTGTGTAATTGAAGCAAACGCTCACTACACCCAGCCAACAACAAAGGAAACGACAAAACTACGATGCGATGCTTAATATTTTGAGCCATGCCTTTTTTCTCCTAAATGTATCCTAATGATAGCTGGTTTCAAACAGAGCTAGACGAACCCCTAAATGGTGAGAATTAACCTTTTTGGGATTGATATGGGAGTTGATTATACTTAAGTTTATCTAAACTTAGCTAGTTACCGAGATTTAAAAAAAACTTTGTTGGGTCTAGTTTCAGGTCTAAAATGAGCAGTTGTAACCAATACGCCGTTGGCTTAGGTCTTAATTAATTATTTGGGGTAAGTTTTAGATGTATATTCACACTGACATTCTTGTGATAGGAGCAGGGCCAATTGGACTAAGTTTTGCTAGACAGTTCAAGAATAGTTCCCTTAGAGTAACTGTGCTGGAAAAAAGTCCATTAAATGCTATTCAATTTCCTTCTTTTGATGGAAGAGAAGTAGCGATCACCCACACTACTAAGGCCATACTGAAGAAGTTAGGTATATGGGATCTGATACCCGCTCAAGAGATTTATTCATTGAAGGATGCTTGTGTGATTAATGGTAACTCTGATTACAAGTTATGCTTTGAACAACCAACACATGCTAGAGGTGAACCTATTGAGCAGCTTGGCTTTCTAGTGAGTAATTATTTGATTAGGTTAGCTTGCTATCAGTCAGTAGAAAATTTACCTAATATCCACTTATTAACAGGTAAAACAGTAGAGAAACTACAGGTTGATCAGAACGGAGTAGCTGTTACTTTGACAGACGGCACCCATTTACAGGCGAAGCTACTAGTAGCCTCTGACGGTCGTTTTTCCAGTATTCGTCAGAAAGCTGGTATTCCCTGTGATCAGCATCAATTTGGTCGTAGTGTGATTTGTTTTAGAATGAGGCATGAGCTAACTAATCAACATAGAGCATGTGAATGTTTCTACTATGGACATACCTTAGCTATTTTACCCCTAGAAGAGACTCTCTCGAGTATGGTCGTGACGATTGACACAGATCGTATTCACGAGATACTAGAACAATCTGCAGAAGATTTGGCTCAAGCTATCTTTTTGCAAACTAAGGGGAAATTGGGACATCTCCAAATGGCTAGTGATAAATATACCTATCCATTGGTAGGTATTCATGCTAAGCGATTTTATGCCAATCGTATCGCCTTAATAGGAGATGCAGCGGTGGGAATGCATCCAGTTACGGCGCATGGTTTCAACCTAGGTATTTTAAGTGTGGCTAACTTGAGTAGCCTAGTGCTCGAAGCTGCAGAAAGAGGCCGAGATATAGGGGATGAAACTTTACTACAACGCTATAATTTAAAGCAGCAAGCTAAGACACGTCCACTTTATTACGGTACCCACTTTTTAGTAAAACTCTATACTAATGAAACATTTTTTGCTCGTCTATTGCGTCATACCCTATTGCACGCAGGGAACCGTTTAGAACCCTTTAAGAAACTAGTCACCCATCAATTAACTGGCTAAGCATGAAAGAAATATAGTGGCTGACTTGTCTTATCCCCCTTTAGGCCTATCTCTAGCTTTTAGTGTAGAATAACCGCTTTTGAATGGTTTTTCTGAGTATGTTGGCTTCAAAGTCCCTTGAAGGTTGGATTGCATACCGATACTTAAAAACAAAAAAACAAGATGGTTTGCTATCCTTTATCACAGTAGTTTCTATCATTGGAATTGCGCTTGGTATTATCACGCTCATTGTAGTTTTGTCAGTCATGAATGGGTTTCAAAAAAATATCCGAGCCAAGTTGTATGATATTTCTGCCCATTTGGAGATTGGGTATGACCCAATTTTTCAAGAGAAAAATTCAATTTTGGGTTGGCAATGGCTCGAAAATTTAACCCAGAATAATCCACATGTATTAGCTACGTCCCCTTTTATTCGTGAACAGATTTTGTTGGCTAATGGTGGAACCGTACAGGGAGCGCAGGTATTGGGTGTGATTCCTTCTCGAGAAAATAAAATAATTAGTCGAAGGGTACTCGATATCTCTGCTATTCAGCAGCTTAAGCCGGGTGCTTTTGGTATTGTTTTAGGCCAAGGTATTCTTGACAACCTACAATTAAAGATTGGTGATAGAGTAACTGTCTTATCTCCAGAAGCAGACGCTTCTCCAGTGGGTGTCATGCCAAGGCTTAAACAATTTCAAGTGGTTGGTAGTATCTACTCTGATATTCCAGAAATTAATGGAGGTTATGCTTACATGCATCTTAAGGATGCAGATATTTTGTTTAGAAAAGCAGGACAAGTAACAGGACTTCGTGTCAAGGTGGATGAACCTGAGAAGGTGGAGAGTATTACTAAAGATATCTTAAAAGACAAGGATACTACCGGTATTTGGGTGACTAATTGGTCTTCAAATAATCGTGTATATTTTGAGGCAGTAGCGCTCGAGAAGAAAGTCATGCTGCTTTTAATGGTGTTAATTTCCATGGTTGCCTGTTTTAATCTGATTTCCTCATTAGTCATGACTGTCAATGAAAAAAGAAGCCATATTGCTATTTTGCGTACCTTAGGTATGCCACCTCGTGGGATCATGAAAATATTCATCTTACAAGGCACCTTCATTGGTTTGATTGGTACTTTTCTGGGCTTAACTTTAGGGATATTGCTTAGCTTGAATTTAAGCCGTTTGATAGCCATATATGAGAAGTGGAGTGGTACTTCAATTATTTCCTCGCAAGTTTATTTTTTGAGCGAAATCCCAGTAGATATTCAAATTCCAGATTTAGTTTTTGTATGTTGTATATCTCTCATGTTGTCCTTCATAGCGACTCTATACCCAAGTTATAGAGCGGCTCGCACGCAACCAGCAGAGGCGTTACGTTATGAATGATTTAGCTATTATTGAGTGTATCAATGTCGGACGAGCGTACCAAGATGGTGCCCTGGCAGTAGAGGTTGTAAAAGCAGTGAACCTAAAGATTTACCGAGAACAAAGTATTGCCATATTAGGTGCATCTGGTAGTGGGAAATCTACTCTCCTACAATTGATGGGCGGGCTGGACCTGCCAACCTCAGGTACCATACGTCTCATGGGTAAAGATCTAAAAAAATTCAACGTAACTGAGCTGGGACTATGGCGAAACCAGCATCTGGGCTTCGTCTACCAGTTTCATCACCTTTTACCTGAATTTACCAGTTTAGAGAATGTGATGATGCCGCTTTTAATCGCTAAGATGCAACCTAAGGTTGCACAAAAGAAGGCACGAGAGGTATTAGAATCGGTTAATTTAGGTCATAGAATGGACCATCGTCCAGTAGAGCTGTCTGGTGGTGAACGTCAGAGAGTAGCTATCGCGAGAGCTATAGCTAATAATCCGACCTGTATTCTACTAGATGAGCCTACAGGCAACTTAGATAAAAGAAATGCCCAACAAGTTATTCAGCTATTAGGTAATCTCAAGTTGCAATTTAAATTGGCATTTTTGGTAGTGACGCATGATGAAAGTTTAGTAACTTACTTTGACCAGGTGCTGGCTATGTCAGATGGAGAGCTATCTACTTGTTAATTCAGTTTACAAAGCTTGAAAACTTGTTATAATGGGCGCACTAAATTTTGGGTATTTATACTAATAGCAGCAGGTAACTTGAGGTTGAGGGCATGTCCAGATCTAGGGACGTTACATTGTTGATCTTAGATGATGGTAATACAAAAGAAGTCAAGGTAAGACGTGGCATTGTAAAGAATTTTAACCTCATCGTCTTAGGTACTATCTTGTTTTTAGTATCTTTGATCGTCTCCTTGTTTTTCTTTATTTATAATTATAGTTATACGCAGTTTGTTGCCATCGAGAACCAGAGACTGCTGATTAAGAATTATGAATTAAGTCAAAAAATTGTATCACTGAATAACTCCATAGAGAATGAACTGAGTAATCGTATTGACCGCTTAGATAAGGCTAATGTTTTATTGGACTCGATTAAAAAGTATCTTAGAGATAAAGGAGTTAGCGTTGACAATAAGCTGACAGAATTAGCTACCCGACCTGAGGATACTTGGCATATCAAGACTAGCCTTAAGGGACGTTTGCACAGAGAGGATGACGTTTATAATGATAAGCAACTTTCCTTTTTGTTGGGGGCTCTAATGTCAGTGCCTTTAGGTTTCCCCCATGTAGGTCGTATTACCTCCCCTTTTGGCCCGAGGATTCATCCTATTACAGGTCGCAATACTTTTCATGATGGGATAGATATCTCTGGAAGTTATGGGTCTCCAATTAAAGCCACAGCGGGTGGGGAAGTAATTTTTGCTGGAGTGAGTAATGGCTATGGGAATGTAGTCACCGTTCGGCATGCTTATGGCTACACGACTACCTATGCTCACTTATCTAAAATCCAGGTTAGAAATGGCCAAACTATCGATGCTGGTGAGGTCGTTGGTAACTTGGGTAATACTGGACGCTCTACTGGTCCACATCTTCACTACGAAATCCGTCTTAACAATGAGCCGATCGAGCCTATGCCGTATCTATCACTGAAAAATTAACTTTAGGAAGAAACTTGATATGTTTAATTCAAATAAAAGAAATGATAATACTTATACACCTACTAAGAAAGCTTCTGATTCCATGGAACGACGTGAAAACACTGAAACTAGTGTTGGTTCTGAGTGCATCATTAAAGGAAAGATAGAGAATCCTTCCTCTTTACAGTTTCATGGTTATTTAGAAGGTAGCATCAACTGTGGGGACTACTTAGTCATTTGCAAGGAAGCCATTATCGAAGGTGATATTGAAGCAGACACTGCTGTTCTTTATGGTAATTTAACTGGTAGTATACGCGCAGACAAAGTAGAGCTGAAGAGTTGTGCACAAATTTATGGAGATATTGAGACTTATATTTTCGATATGGAGAATGGTGCATTTTTTAACGGAAATATCAAGATGCTGAAATCTGAGGAGAGAATTTCTAAGTCTGGTCCTGTGGCAACGCGAGAAAATCTACATAAAGTAAAAGATAAGGAATTACCTACAAAAGGTTCTTCAAAGTCTTTTTTGGGTAGCGCCACAGGAGGATCGTCCTCTACTGGAAAATTAGATTCTTCAGACTCTTCTTTGTTTAGTCATAAAAAGTAAGGTAAAAGTAAGTAAGTTAGGTACTAAAACTAAAGGAGATAGCTTTTAAAAGCTATCTCCTTTAGTTTTTTGCTATCTAAGTTATACAAAAAAATAGTCTTTTTTTCATCGAACAGAAAAACATTTTTCTGCTTGTTTTTGAGTGGTAGTTTTGAGGAATTTTTTTGTAGATTTTGCAGTGAAGTACAATTGCTGACAAGCCTTATTTTCCTTTAATCAGCTTCATACACTGTCGTGGTAAAGCAACATTTTTCTCCTATAAAGCAATAAGTTAGCAAAACTTCTTTGAAAGAAAATTATGAAATGAGTTAGAATAAATCGTGGTTTTTCCCTTGATGTTTTGGTGTGGTAAGCCATGAAAATTTGGTAGTACTACAGTTATAAACGCAGGGTAATTTTAAGTTTTTATCGCGCAAGGAACGAGGTGAATTTGTTTAAAAAAACTAATTAATTTATATCATTGAGGTGAATATTATGAGTTCTTCTGTTAATAAGTCTCTTGGTGTTCAAGTAAATAGTTCGGCTGTGTCCTCTCCTAAAACTGTAACAGTAGCTCTTCTGGCATTATTTGGGGTCCAGCAGATTTCGGCAGCAGAACTTAAACTAGCGCATGCCAGAGAGCCTGAAGAGCCAGTATTTGCTCCAGTGATTCCACAGAACGAATCTAAGCAAGAAGTAGTGCTGACTAAGCAACCTATCCAAAATACCTGTGAAAATGAGTGTCTCCGGCTAGCTCAGTATCCTTTGTACCTTAACCTGCTCCTAGGCGCAGTTGATTTATTAGCTTCCTTAGGTAAGGAAGAGCGTTATGAACCTTCCATTCACTACCCAAGCGATATTAGACTAGAAAAGTATCATGAGCATAAGTTTCATAAATCAGCAGATGTAGAAGCTAAACCTGTTTCTTCTGCTTTATTACCACTTTCTTCCTTGAATGGACTAGCTTCAACTGCTTCTCTCCCTTCTGTCCTATTAACTGGATCTT
Source organism: Neisseriaceae bacterium (assembly GCA_043842855.1). Taxonomy (GTDB): domain Bacteria; phylum Pseudomonadota; class Gammaproteobacteria; order Burkholderiales; family Neisseriaceae; genus QFNR01. The sequence continues at coordinate 9,975 of JBBPJF010000003.1, read as the reverse complement.
CCCTCCTTCCCAGTAGTCTACCGTCTACCGCACCTTCTGCAGTTTTGATGACTCTTTCTAGCATTCCCCTCCAATCAAGTGCAACTTCAGCAGCAGAGCCTCTACTTTCTGCTCTTTCTCCCTTATTGAGTTCTTCTACCTCTGGGTTGTCTGGACCTTCGAATCTGTCTTTTGCTCCTCTTTCCAGTGCATTACTACCACTTAATAGTTCCTTTGCAGGGCTCTCCTCAGCATCTCTGGGAAGTCTTGCTGAGTCCTCCTTTGCTCCACTTTTAACGTCCTCTTCTTTACCGTCCATGCCGGTGTCAAGTACTCTAGCAAGCTTACTGGATTTATCAGGCCCCCTCTCTTTGTCTTCTTCTAGCAGTGCTCCGGTGTTGGGCTCATCCTTACAGGCTTTCAGTTACCCATCCCTAGTTTCTTTTTCTTCTACCCTTTACTTGTCAGCTGCGAGCCTATTACCTTCTATTGCCGCTTCTCTTTGGCTACCTTCTTACATGCTTGCTTTTTCTTCTTTACCCCTAGACTCTTCTGTGCTAGCTCCCTCACTGTTACCTGCTAGCTCTTTGGGTAGCTCTCTTGCTTCTTCTTCGTTGCTGCCAAATTACCTGCTTTCTTTGCCCTTAACCTCTTCCTCTTCTCCCCTTTCTGCCATCGGTCCCTTTTCATTATCTCCTCTTTCCTCCAGCTCTGGCTTACCTTTGCTTTCCTCTAGTTTACCTTTGCTGTCATTTTCTTCTGGACCATCAGCCTTACCGGGGTTTAGCCTTGGTTCAGTACTTCAAGCACTTACTGATTCTGGTCTCTTTCTCCTGACTTCTTCTTCCTTCCCCTCTACCTCAGGAGACTCTACTAAAACTCTTTCATCTCCTTGGGCTTATTCCTCTTCTGTCCCCTTATATAGTTCTTTGCTTCCATTAGCGTCTGCTTCGTTAAGCCCAAGTTTACTTTTAGATTCCTCTTTATTGGCTCCCAGCCTGCTTTTAGATTCTTCTTTGCTGAGTCCCCTTTCACTTTCTGCTTCTGCTCTGTTGACTCCAAGCCTTCTCTTAGATTCCTCTTTATTGGCTCCTAGCTTGCTTTTAGATTCTTCTTTACTGAGCCCTCTTTCACTTTCTGCATCTTCTTTGTTGACTCCAAGCCTTCTTTTGGATTCCTCTTTATTAGCTCCGAGTCTTCTTTTAGACTCTTCTCTACTAACGCCTAGTTCACTTTTAGATTCATCCTTACTTTCACCAAGTTTACTTTTAGATTCCTCTTTATTGGCTCCAAGTCTACTTTTAGATTCCTCTTTGCTCAGTCCTCTTTCACTTTCTGCTTCTTCTTTACTGACTCCAAGCCTTCTCTTAGATTCCTCTTTATTGACTCCCAGCTTGCTTTTAGATTCTTCTTTACTAATTCCTAGTTCATTTTTAGATTCCTCTTTACTAAGCCCTAGCTCGCTTTTGGCTTCTTCTTCTCTTTTACCAAGTCTTCTCTCAGATTCCTCTTCGCTCACGCCGAGTCTTTCTCTAAATTCATCTTCACTAGCTCCTATTTTGTTGCCCCTACTCTCCTCTGCCACGTTAGGTAGTTCTTCGCTGCAGTCATCCTTGAGTCTACCACTAGCATCGAGTACTAATTCTCTTACTTCTTTGCCACTTTCTTCTAGTCTAGAAGCACTAAATTCTTCTCTTCTTCCTTTAAGTAGTTCTTCAGTGGAACCGTCCCTGCTACCCCTACAGCTTTCCACTAGTAGTCTACAGAGTAGTTTATCCGTTCCATCTTATTCTTCTTCTCTATCAGTTGGTCTTCCATCTCTTTCACTCACGAGTTCACTTGGGTCCTCGGGGCCTCTTTCCTCTTCTTCTGGATGGCCTCTTCAATCATCCGGTAGCAGTTCCAGTTCAACCTCATTGGGACTCCCCAGCTTATTATCTTCTTCCCAGTCACTCTCCTCTGTTCTTCCATCTAGTTTGTCTCTATTCCCGCTTTCATTATTAGGTTCTGGCAGCTCTTCACTCCTCGCTCCTAGTTCAGCACTTCCCCTTACTGCTTCTTCTTCCTTCCTTCCTCTACTCAACAGCCTTTCTTCTTCTTCACTCAGTTCTTCCCTCCTGCCTTCACTTTCCTCGCTTCCGGGTTTATTTTTACAGTTAAGTGGATCTTCTTCTCTACTTCCATCCCTTTCTGCTACTCCACTTTCTCTGTCCAGTCTTCTTAATCTTTCACTGTCGAGCTCAGCTAGTCTTAATTCTTCGGTGCCTATGCTGGTCGCTTCTTCCTTGCTGCCTTTTCTTTCCGCTTTTTCTATCCCCTATCTGCCTTCATCCATCCCTATTAATTTAAGCCTGCTTTCTAGTGCTCCTTTTACTAGTTCTTCAGCACTTTTAGAGGCACTTTCTACTTCTTTAAGTTTGCCCCTAACTGTTTCTTCTACTATTCCAGCCTCTCTTCTTAGTTTGGTTATACCTATAGCAGTTTCATTAGTATCTTCTAGTATCTATAGCGTTTTATCTATCTTATTGCTACCAGTTTCTGTCATTAGCAATAGTTCCCTGTCCTTGTCTTCTGTGCCCTTGTGGAGTTCCCTTAACCTTTTCTCACTGACTTTTTCATCTTCTTGGGCTAACTTATCATCCATACCATCTTCTATAATTTCCTCAAGCTATTCGGGGCTTAGTGCCTTGCCTATACTTGGTCCTTCTAGCGCGCTTCTGTCGATTCCGGCTTCACTTTCCGCTCAGTTATCTGCGGGGTTGTTAAGTAGCTTGTTAGCTAGTCCAGGGCCTGGACATTCTGTTCTGTCCTCTTTGTCTGCTATTCCTCTTATTTCCGGTCTTAGTAACGCTAGTAGTGCCATCCCATCCTCTAGTTTAGCCCTACTATCTAGCATTCCTACTTCACTTTCTTTCTCTTCTGGGTTTTCGCTTAATACATTAGGGGCACTTTCGGCTATTGCTGCCACGATTAGTGCAATATTTTCCATACCGGCAAGTTCCCAATTGCTGTCTACTTCTAGCAGTTTTCTGAGTACCTCATCCCTTTTACCGCTGTTCTCTTCTTCCTTGCCAGTAACTATACCTGCTTCATTAGAGGTGTCCTCGGCACCTTCTACAACGGGTAGCTCTCTGTTAGGTTCTAGCTCCGTTCAAGTCGCTAAGTCGTCACTCTATCCTTCGGTTAGTTCAGCCTTATCGCAACTAAACCCTCTTGGTTCTAGTTTAGCTTCCTCTACTCTTCCTTCTAGCCTTTCAGCGATACCACTTTCCTCTTCTGCAGTACCTAGTCTCAGTGGTTTGCTGCCAGCTTACCTTTCTTCATTGAGTGTTACTGCATCTTCCGGGCCAGCACTAGCTATCGATAGTGGTTTACTCATTTTTCTTCCTAGCGTACTTACTGCTTCGATTGAAATTGCCTCTATCTTTAGTACGGTATCAGGTGTAGTCAATTTCTTTACCTTACCCTTTGCATTGTGGGAAAACGTGGTTTACTCTGTATTTTCCTGGATTTTTGGTGCTAATTCTTATTTCGGTCCTTGGATAGCCGTCTTTGCAGGTTTTGGTTGGTTGGATGCACAATCTTTCCTAGCTAATTTACCCTGGGCATTTCCTCAGAATCTACTTTCCTTAAATTTTGTCTTATCACCAGAGTCTTTCTCTTCTACACCATTAGTTAGTTCTTCTGTTTCCTCCCAACTACCCTTTTTTACTTCGTCTTCTTTACTATTTCCTCAGTCTTCTTTACTTAACATCCCTTCTTTGCCCAGTGAATTGACCTCTGCAGACTTTGGTCTTTCTTTTAGTGCTTCCTCTTTACCTAATTTACTTGGTATTGGTCTTTATACAACACTTTTTGTGGTCCTCCAATGGGCTCTGGGTGTCGCTGTCGACGTAGCCAACTGGTTTGCTGCTTTTGTAGTTTTAGCTGGAGGAGCAACTATTCTTGGTCTTGCTTCTTCTATTAGCTCTGTAGTGAGTACCACTGGTTCTACTGAGTTGAGTTCAAGCTGGATTTCTTTATTAAATTCGTCTACTTTCTTATCCATACTTGATATACCCACTTCTTTATCAGGCGGGCCAAGCATTGATGGAATTCCGGCTTCTTCCTCTTTTTCGAGCGCTATGCCCTCCATCAGTGAGTCGCTAGGTAGTTCAGCTCCGTCTCTATTTTCTATTGTCTCTGGTTCTACGCTTTTACAGGCAGGGGTGACATTCCTTTTGGGTGGTGAAATTTATTGGGCTTTTTTCCATTGGTTTGTTATCACTTTAATAACAGATGCTGCTTTTGGAGTGGTGGGGGAAGTGCTAGCACTCTTCATAATTGGACCAGCCTTGACCTTAACAGGACTTTTACCCAGCATCTCAGCTCTAAGTAGTTTAACTACGATGTTAAGTCTGAATAATATCCTATCTTCTATCCCTTCTGTTTCTTCCCTGCCCTCAAGTGTTGCTTCTGCCGTGCCACTTTTGAGCTCTCTACCTTCATGGGTCTTACCGGCTGCTTCTTCTTATCCAGCTCTTCTATCCATTAGTAGTTTTGGTTTACCAGTAAATTCTGCCTTCGATGTATTTGCCATCAGTGTCAACTCTATTTCTAGCTTTATCCCACCGGTTGCTTCGGTAGATGCTTTATTAAGTTATAACTTACTCAGTAGTGTCATCCCATCTACCATTTCTGTCTTCAACCCTATTGTACATTTGTTAGGCATTGCTTCCTGGTCAAATCATATCAGCCTTTCCGGAGCACTTAGTTTACCGCTTGCAATTTCACTCTTTTCCTCTGGTTCTAGTCTGCTAGTGCCTTCTCTTTCTAGCAATCTAAGTACTAATTCAAGCTCCAGTTTAACCAGTCTTTCCTCTACTACAGAAGCCATCTCCTCTAGCCTTAGCTTTAGTTCTATTCCCAGTGCGCTCCCCTCGATGATCAGTAGTTTGCCTGGCACTATCTCCTTTACTTCTAGTTCTGTACTAGACCAACTGGGCTTTAATTCCTTATCTTCTCAGAGCTCAAGTTGGTCAGGTATCTCTGCCTTACCCATTATCAGTCTTAACCCTACCGGGCTTAGTTTTGGTCTTTCAACCCTACCCTCCAACTTGTCATCAGCCCTCTTCTCTAGCTTGACCGGGGTAAGCACAAGTTCGGCTGCTGTGTCTGGTGCAGTTGCTATCCCAGTGATGAGTTCAGCTACTGTTTTCCAATTGGCTAAATTATGGAGTAACCAGTTCCTTTCGTACCCTACCTCCTTCTCCTTGAATTCAAATATGGTAGTCTCTTATATAAGTTCTAGTTCCAATCCTATAGCTAGTAGTTCTTCCCTACCAAGTGTAACTATTTGGACTGCCTTACCAGTAAGCTCCATGGTCAATGTAGCGGCGGCCTTGTCCTTTTATGGGCCATTTGTCACGACAGCTATCCCTTTTATACTTTACGATTCCTCTACAATCTCTACTAATCCATTAACGCCAAGTGGAAGTGCTTCTTCTTCATATTCCACTTTATTTTCTAATCCTTCGATACCTTCTTTGTCCTCTATCAATGCGACGGTATTGGAAATTGCATCCTCTTATCTGGGGGGTTTACCTTCTCTGATTTCAACTCCTGTAAACCCTTCAAGTTCCTCTAGTGCACCTGCAGCTTCCAGCACCTACTCTAGTTTACCCAGTATTGCAGTAGCGCTTAATAGTCCTATACCTGGCGGAGTATTAACCTCCCAACTGTCTTCTGTTCTACCTTCTTCTCTTAATCCTTCCTTAAGCTGGAATCTTTCTTTGTTACCAGCGGAAGTCTTTAGCCTAGATACTGGTTCTAGCATAAGCAGTACTTCTGCCTTTTTACCCAGTTCCTATTCTCTATTAGCTGGGCCCGGTTATTTTCTCTCTTCTACTGCTGCTGTATTACTTTCTACAGTAGATGCTGCCCTAGCTGGAGTAATTATTGCAGTAGTGCAGCTACTGCACAGTGTCATTACCCTGCCATTTACTAATACTTCTCTATTCTTTGAAATTTCTAATACTTCCTCCTCGTTTATTACCCCTATACACTTTACAGTTTCTGCGCTTTTTTTCCCGCAAACGGTATTTAGCCTTATATTGGCACCAGCAATTATAAGTTCTATTTTTACTCCAGGTAGTGGGCCCCTGATTGCTTCTTCTTTACTTTCAGTAAACTCGGCTCCTACCTCTATTATTTCCTTTTCTACTTCAGCTTTTTCACTGCCTTTAGAGGTTTCAGCTGTTCTTCCATTTGTACTTTCTTCAACCGCTTCAACCTTACCTCTGCAGTTAAGTGCCTCCGTTCCGGCTTCAAGTACCAACTGGTTGATCATACCAGTGGCGAACTACTTAGCCGTATCCTATAGCTTTAATGTTAGTCAAAGCGCTTCTTGGTTGCCATCCATTTCAGCTTTAAACGTTACTGTTGCCTCCGAGTTTACTAGTGGTCTTTCAACCATAGTGATTCCCTCTACGATTAATCATAGCTTTTATTATAGTGGCAATAGCTTAAGTAGCTCCTTGGCTTCCAGTATTGGCCCTCTTTTTGCAGCTACTTCTTTTTCTGCTTTGGGCTTCGGGCTATTAGCTAGTTCAAGCGGCAGCTTGGGAAGTATTGGTACTACAAGTTTCCTTACTTCGATACCTACTATCTCAAGCGGATTGCTTACTATTCCAGCTTACATTGCTTATCTCTCCTTTGTTTCTAGTTCTGGCCTACTCTCCCTTGATCCAGGTGCTTTCTGGGCCACTGCCAGTAGCTCACTGTCTTCTAATTTTTCGATTGACTCAAGTTATATCTCTTCAGGGATTCCTCTTAGTAGCGTCTTGCCTAGTTTAAGTTTGTTTGGTTCAGTGGACTCGATTCGAGTATTGAGTTCCACCTCTTTAGCCGCCGTACCCTCCATATTGACATCTATTCCCTCGCTCTCCTCTTATTTCCCCTCTTCTTCAAGTACTAGTTCATTTTTTAGCTCCTTACCCAGTGTTTCTGCGCCGTTACCTAATTTATCCGCTTCTTTATCTAATGTTTTACTTACCTCAGTTTCCTCCTTATTATCTCCACTGGCATCGTTAGATAGCCTTTTGCTCAGCAGCGCGTTACCTAGCCTTTCCTCTATGCTGGGAACTTCACTTTCTAATTTCTCTGCTTCACTTTCATCTTTACCTTCTTCCTTACTTGCTTCAGGAGCTCCGCCATCTAGTTTGTCAAGTTTAGTTGCATTGCCAGTAGCTTTGTCCTCGTTATTAGCTCCGCTGTCCGAAGCAACTTTATTTAGTAGTGCAATTACTCAATTGAGTTCTGCGCTGAGCAGCCTTAGTTCAGCTTCTTCTATTCCTCTACTGGCTCCCTTATCCGTCTTATCTTCTTTATCTAATGTATGGCTTCCTCTATCTATTTCTTCAGCCAGTTCAGCGCCTTCCTTGCTGCCTTCTCTATCCTTGGCAGGATTAGCTTCATTATCTAGTTTACAATCTTCATCTTCCCTATTTAGTTGGATACCACTGCTGGCTTCTTCCCTTCCCCTCTCTGAATTACCTTCTGCGCTGCTATCCATGTCTTTAGCTTTATCTTCTTTACCGTCTTCTATACCTGGCCTTAGCAGTGCCTTACCTTCCTTATCCTTAGGAACGCTTTCCTCTTCATTACCTTCCCTCTCTTCTTTAAGTTCTAACCCACTTAGCTCATCTATCCCGCTTTTGAGCTTACTTTCAACGCTCCCTTCTACACTTTCTTCTTTGCCCAGTACCTTGTCTTCTGCCCCTTCTTCTGTGCCCTCTTTGAGTAGCGGTTTACCTAGTATTAGTTTAGGATTGAGTTCCTTATTACCAGTATCCTCTTCTTTAGTACCATCTAATCCGGTTTCTGCTTCACTTTCTTCTATACCTCTCTATAGTCTAACTTTACCAAGCGGACTATCCTCTGGCTTACCCAGTTATTCGCTAGGAAGTAGTTTAAATAGTTTGGGAACCTTGGCAAGTTTGTCCAGTAATCCTCTTTCTAGCTTGCCTTCTAATTTATCTTCCAATCCAAGTTCTAATCCCAGTTCTAATCCTAGCAGTAATCCAAGTCTTAATCCGTTAAGCGCTCCTTTTAGCAATCCAAGTTCTTCTTGGTCTAATAATCCATCCAGTGCTCCTTTAAGCAACCCATCTAGTGCACCCTTGAGTAATCCAAGTCTGACTCCTATTTCTAATCCTAGTAGTTGGCCTTCTTTATCCTTAAATCCATCTAGTGCACCAAGTTCCAATCCAAGTTTGGCCCCATCTAGTAATCCACTTTCACTGTCTAGTAATCCTTCTGTAAATCCAAGCAGTGCCCCTTCACTTAATCCAAGTTTGGCGCCGCTATCTAATCCTAGCAGTGCTCCCTTTAGTAACCCTCTAAGTGCTCCTCTTTCTAATCCAAGCTTGGCACCGCTATCTAATCCCAGTAGTGCTCCTTTAAGCAACCCACTTCTTTCTCTCTCTTCTAACCCTAGTTCGGCACCGCTATCTAATCCCAGCAGTGCTCCCTTTAGTAATCCTCTAAGTGCTCCTCTGTCTAACCCAAGTTCTGCTCCTCTTTCTAATCCTAGTAGTGCTCCTTTAAGCAATCCACTTCTTTCTCTCTCTTCTAACCCTAGTTTGGCACCGCTATCTAATCCCAGCAGTGCCCCCTTTAGTAATCCTCTAAGTGCTCCTCTGTCTAACCCAAGTTCTGCTCCTCTTTCTAACCCTAGTAGTGCTCCTTTCTCTAATCCAAGCTTGGCTCCATTTTCTAACCCTAGTTTGGCACCGCTATCTAACCCCAGCAGTGCTCCCTCTAGTAACCCACTAAGTGCTCCTCTGTCTAACCCAAGTTCTGCTCCTCTTTCTAATCCTAGTAGTGCTCCTTTAAGCAATCCACTTCTTTCTCTCTCTTCTAACCCTAGTTTGGCACCGCTATCTAATCCTAGTAGTGCCCCCTTTAGTAATCCTTTAAGTGCTCCTCTCTCTAATCCGAGTTCTGCTCCGTTTTCTAATCCTAGTAGTGCTCCTTTCTCTAATCCGAGCTTGGCTCCATTTTCTAACCCTAGTTTGGCACCGCTATCTAACCCCAGCAGTGCTCCCTCTAGTAATCCTCTAAGTGCTCCTCTCTCTAATCCGAGTTCTGCTCCACTTTCTAATCCTAGTAGTGCTCCTTTGAGCAATCCACTTCTTTCTCTTTCTTCTAATCCTAGTTTGGCACCGCTCTCTAACCCCAGCAGTGCCCCCTTTAGTAATCCTCTAAGTGCTCCTTCTAGTAACCCTCTGACTTCTTCTTTTACTAATTCCTCTAGCAATAATCCTAGCTCAAATCCTTCAACCGCTTCTTTAAGTAATCCTAGTTTAAATCCTAGTACAGCTCCGCTATCTAACCCCAGCCTAGCTCCATTCTCAAATCCATCTAGTATGCCTTTGAGTAACCCTTTATCCGCACCATTTTCTAATCCTAGTCTAGCTCCACTGTCTAATCCCAGCAGTGGGGCTCCCTCGACTTGGTCTTTACCTAGTACTAACCCCTCTTCAGCTTTCCTGAGCAATCCTAGTTTAAATCCAAGCAGTGCACCGTTTTTTAATCCAAGTTTAGCTCCATTTTCAAACCCCAGTTTGGCTCCGATATCTAACCCACTGTCTGCTCCCTCATCCAATCCAAGTTTGGCCCCTTTGTCTAACCCTCTAACTTCTTCCTCTCTTAATCCTTCCAGTCAGTCTATCCCTAGTTCTAGTTTGGCCAGTTCTTCCCTTTCAAACCCTAGTTTGAATCCACTTAGCGCGCCATTTTCTAATCCAAGTTTAGCGCCTAGTTCTAATCCACTTAGTGCACCATTTTCCAATCCAAGTAGTGCACCATTATCGAACCCGAGCAGTGCACCGTTATCGAATCCTTCTAGTTCGCTTTCTTCTAACCCTAGCAGTTCTCCCTCATCCAACCCTTTAACTTCTTCTTTCACTAATCCTTCTAGCCAGTTACCGAGCTCTAACCCATCGGCTTCAATTA
>JBBPJF010000002.1:0-433180 GCA_043842855.1 Neisseriaceae bacterium | reverse complement strand
ATCCTAACTTCTTAATCTATTTCTGGTCTTATTCTCAAAAGTATTAACGTCTCTACGTCTCATACTTCTTCAAACCAGTGTGAGGCTCTCGCACTCACACTTATCAGTAATCAATTGTTAAAGAACAGGCCATTCATCAACTCAGAACAGCAAGAGAGGCGATTCTACTTAACTAGGTTTTTAGTGTCAAGTGTAAATTTAAAAAACCTCTAAAAAGCTGTGGGAAATGTGAGTCCAAGGGCTTTTCAGAATCATTTCTATTTTTATTTTTTATTTTCTAACTTTTGGAATAAATTCAGAATTTTTAGTAAAGCTTTTGTCCTGCAAGTTCTAAAAGTTCTCTAGCATGATTTAAGGTCAATTTAGTTATTTTCTCTGTTCCTAGCATACGGGCAATTTCTTCGACTCGACCTTGACCGCATAACTCTTTTATCTCACTCATTGCAATACCTGTCTTCAACTGCTTTGTAACACGATAATGCTGAGTGGCATGAACTGCTACTTGCGGAAGATGCGTAATGACTAAAACTTGCTGTGCTAGCGCTATTTTTTTCAGATAACTTCCCACTAGAGTTGCTACTTTCCCACCAATGCCCGTATCTACTTCATCAAAAATAAGTGTAGGAACCTGACTACTATTACTAACAATTACTTGTATTGCTAAACTGATTCTCGACAGCTCTCCTCCAGAAGCTACTTTTTGTAGCAAACCAAGTGCACTACCTTGATTAAATGTAACCATGAAGGCCACATCTTCTTGACCACAGACGCCTGCTTGAGTTGCAAGCAATCGAACCTCAAAATGCGACCGCTCCATTGCGAGCCGATGCATTAACTTGGTTACTTCCTGGCTCAAGCTTTTTGCTGCTTCCTTTCTAGAGTCACTCAACCTATTTGCACAAGCTTGATAGGCTGCCTTAGCCTGAAGCACTTCCTCTTCTAGAGAGGCAAGCTCCTGGCTGGCCTTCGCCTTTGCTAAGGCCTCTTTAATTTCAAGCCACTTCTGAGGTAAAGAAGCAGGTTCTATTAAATATTTCTTAGCCATCGCATTGAGCTGAGTCATACGCATTTCAATGAGCTGTAGACTCTCCTCGTCTAACTCACTTTGTGAGTAAACTGCACGCATATTGGAGCATACCTCTCCTAATTCTACCTGGATGCTCTGTAGAATGAGCTCACTTTCTTGAAAATAGGGTGTGAACCGTGCTAGTTCCTTCAGAGAAGCTAGTGCGCGATCTAACTCCTCTTGCCAGCCTTGATCTCGTGTAATCATATGATCTACATTTCTAGCTACTTCTAGTAGTTCACTATGTCTACTCATTTCATCATAGCTAGCAGATAAGCCTTCCCATTCTTGTTCTAGAGGGGCTAACTCAGCTAACTCCTTAGCTTTCCACTCCAATATTTCTACTTCACTCTGCAGACGTGCTTGCTGTTGTTGTGCTTCCAATAGCCTGATTTCCGCTGTCTGGCAGCGTTCATAAGCACGTCTAACTTCAAGTAAGAGTTCTGAATGGGCTGCATATTCATCTAAAATATCTTTCTGTCTTGCAGGAGACAATAAAGCATATTGTGCATGCTGACTATGAAACTCAAGTAAAAACTTTCCTATGAACTTTAATTGACTAACTGAGAGAAGATGGCCATTAACATACTGTTTATTTTTGCCAGAACGGCTAACAATGCGCTTAATCCAAAGTTCCTCTCCCTCCGTCAAAAAAGCATTTTCCTCTAGATACGCTCGTAAGCTGCTCTTGGTCGGCAATGCAAATATTGCCGTTAGTACTGTTTGCTCTGCACCTACCCTAATTTGATCTAGATCTGCTTTATTACCCAACAATAATTCTAGAGCATCTAGTAAAACGGATTTACCTGCCCCTGTCTCCCCAGTCAGAGCAGTAAGCCCCTGTTTAAACTCCAGTTCTAAATACTCTACAATAGTGAAATCTCTTAAAGTAAGCAGCTTTAGCATGCGTATTAGACCAGTTGTTCACCCCAACGCAACTTACGGCGTAAGGTATTAAAATAACTATAATCAGGGGGCTGTAATAAGGTAATGCTCCTAGCATGCTTCTTAACTTGAATGCGATCAAGATTTTTCAAATCGAAAAAGCTACTACCATCGAAATGAACTCTCGCATCAGAGCCAGAGACTATCAGAATATTTACCTGTGAGGTTTCACTAATGACCACGGGACGATTACTCATAGATTGCGGACAGATAGGTACTAAATTCAACGCAGGTAGGGTTGCATACAGTATCGGCCCCCCAGAGGCTAGAGAGTAAGCCGTAGAGCCCGTTGGGGTCGAAACAATCAGTCCATCCGAACGCTGAGTGTAAACAAACTCTTCGTCAACAAACACCTCAAACTCAATTAAATTACCCAGACCGCTACGACTAATTACGACCTCATTTAAAGCGACTGAACGATAGGCTACCTCTCCATCCCTTATTACACTGCCCTCAAGTAACGTCCTTTGCTCTCTCCTACAGCGGCCTACTAAGATATTCTTGAGCATAGACATAGAATCAGTTTCCCAAGATACCTGCGTCAAAAATCCTAGCCTACCTCGATTTAACCCAATAATGGGGACGCCTTCTTCTACTATCTCTCGAGCAACGAGAAGCAGAGTGCCATCTCCACCAATCACCACCACCACATCAGAATATCTACCTATTTGATTCATTGGAGTTTTATCTACTTCTGAAAGAATTCCTTGCTTTTGAAGTCTAGGCACAATAGCTGCAAAACTACTATCTTCCAAAAAGACCTTCTTACCTCCCTTCAACAAATATCTAATAAGCTCTAGAGTTTGTTCATGGATGCCGGGAGTGTCTTTCCTTAAGACAATACCTACTCGGTTAAATCTTTGAGGTTCGCTACAATAGACCTCTTTGTGTTCTTTCAATCTCTATTCCTATCTCTTTTACTTTTCCTAAAATACCCGGCTTAACTAAATAAAGCTTAACTTTCTGTAATCGAAACCTGCTCAGTAAAAAAAAAGCAATATCTTCAGCTAACGCTTCCAATAACTTAAAAGACTTTGAGTAATAGTGCTCCCGCAACTGGATAACTAATTGCTCATAGTCAACAGCATCTTCTAGGCAGTCTGTCCTAGCTGCAATTGGCTCAATGCCTAGAGCTAAATCTAAGAATAAAATTTGCTGTTGATACTGTTCCCAGGGGTAGACCCCAAGTCTGGTTTCCAGTTGAATACCTAATAAACGTAGCGTGTCCATGCTGTATCATACTCAGCTATCGCAGAGAAGAACCGGCCTAGCGACCCACTCAACGAGTTTCCCTACTCCTAGATTTGAGGTAGAATTGGCCTGTCCTCCTGCAAGAGTACCTCTAAATGAATACAAATTCAATTGTTTTGATAGCCCTTGCCTACTTCATAGGATCTATACCGTTTGCCATCCTAACTTCTCGTTTTTTTCACTTGAAAGATCCCCGCTCTTATGGTTCAAAAAATCCGGGAGCGACTAACGTAATGAGGAGCGGACACCGTACGGCAGCTTTGCTCACTTTGTTGGGGGATGCGCTCAAAGGTTGGCTAGTCGTTTTTTTCGCCCTGCGTTATATGTCAGAATGGGGTATTACTTCCTACACCGTAGCAGCAATAGCATTGGTTGTGGTGTTAGGCCATATTTTCCCTATTTTCTTGAAATTCCAAGGTGGCAAGGGTGTGGCTACGGCTATTGGGGTGATCTTTGCCCTATCACCTCAGATAGCATTAATTATGTGTATTCTATGGATTATCTTAGTATTGGCGACTAAGGTGTCTGCTTTGGGTGCACTAGTCGTTTGTATGCTGTGTCCTTTTCTTTCCCTCTATTTTATTGATCAGCCTGCTTATCAGTTCGTGTTGTCCTTAATCTCTATCATTGTACTTGTTCGACACAGGGAAAATATTACTCAAATACTAAATAGTAGACGCGCTAAAAGATGATGCCATATGAATCTACAGATATCTACCCTTTTTAGTCTTCAAGATGACTCTGGTCAGACCTTCATTGCCAAGGATCATCTCCCTCTAATAATATATTTCTATCCAAAGGATGATACTCCTGGCTGCACAGTGGAGGCATTAGATTTTTCAAACCTAGCATCTTCCTTTTCACGGCTGGGTTACACTTTAGTGGGTGTTTCTAGGGATAGTATAGACTCTCATCAAAAATTCAAGCGTAAACATAATCTAAACCTTATTTTATTATCGGATATTGACAGCGACGTTTGTAAAGAATATCGAGTGATTAAATCTAAAAAGATTTATGGTAAAGAAGTGATGGGTATAGAAAGAAGTACTTTTGTATTGAACTCGGTAGGGGACATCATCCATGAATATAGAAAAGTTCGCGCTGCCGGGCACGCTGAAACTGTGCTGCAAGATCTACTAAAAGACCTCTAGGATAGAGAACTATTGCTTGCTAATTTGGCCTCCTGAGTTGCAGGGTTTAACACTACCCAGTCCTGTCGTCCACTGAATGCTAGAGCTTTTAATCCTTATCCAAACCTTAGTATGGTTAATTATTAAGTACTGTACAAGCTCTTACGTGAGTTTAATCAATGAGTCATATAGAAAGTGAATTAAGAGTTGCGGTTGTAAACTTAAGCCTGAGCCATCTTTAATATAAAGAATAGTGTAGATAGTCAGCAAGTAGAGGCTTACATTCACTGGGGCAAAACCCCTTGATTTGTGGAACAACCAACGGCGAAGCAAGACCTGTAAACCATATAGACCTCTCTGCCGCTATATTTCATTGTACCACAGGGGTCAGTTCACTATCCTTTCCCCCGGTGCTTACCTTCTATTCTCAGCCTCTCTGCTTTAGAAGCAGCAAAAAACCTTAAAGTAGGGATGGATCCTTTTTGCCAAAAGGTTAATACTCATAAGAATCTTCCTCGTCGTCTAATAAAATAGTATTATTCTCCGACATGGCCTTATTATGTCTTTCTAAGAACTCCTCCATGCTGTTAAGTCCACGCAACTGAAGGATATGATTTCTAACTGCCACCTCAGTTAGTACCGCAATGTTTCTGCCCGGGCCTACGGGAACAGTAATTTTCCTTACCGGAACATCTAAGATAGTCTGCTTTTCTATATGCATGCTCAATCTATCTAGACTTTTCATGTATTCATCATCTGCACTAACTAGTTGAATAATAAGCTTTAAGGCTTTTTTAAATCGAACTGCCGTTTCCCCAAACATCGTTCGTATATTTAAAATTCCTAAACCCCTTACTTCTAGAAAATCTCTTAATAGTTTAGGACATCTACCCTCTAAAGATTCTGGCCCTGTTCTATAAATTCTAACTGCATCATCAGCAACCAACGAGTGCCCCCGGGTTAACAGCTCTAAAGCTAACTCACTCTTACCCAACCCAGAGTCACCTTGAATCAAAGTACCAATTTCAAATACGTTTAAAAATACTCCATGCATCACAGTAGAGACAGCCAAAGCCCTCTGCAGATAAAGTTGCAATACATCAATAACACGAGGACTTTCTACCTTTGAATGCATCAAGGGAACACCCTGCGTTGTACAGTATTCTTTTAAAGCAGATGGGATAGGTAGCTCATTAGCTATAATGATTAAACTAACCTGTAATTCGCTAATAAAATCAATAAGGAAACCAAATTGGTCCTGTAGCACCTTATTCTGAAGAAATTGGTGCTCTGATAGGCCAATAACCTGAATTTTATTAGGATGCACAAAACTAAAGTGCCCAACAAGTGACCAATTAGAATGGATTTCGTCTATTGCTATCTTATTATCTGAACTTGAACTACCGGCGATCCAAGCTAACTGTAGCTTCTCCTGATTATCATTATACAAACGCCTGATAGATAGCCCTGGCATCCTCAGTCCTCGAGAAGTAAGTCAGCAATCTCTTGAGGAGACTGCATTACCCTTAAACGATTTCGTACTTCTTCCTTTGAAAACTTTTGAGCCAAATGTGATAGGATTTTCAAGTGCTCTGTATTTCCTTGTTCGGGAACTAACACAGCAAATACTAAGTCCACTAACTGCTCTCCATGGGCTTCAAAAGCAATGGAGTGCTTTAGTCTAATAAAAGAAGCTTTTGCTTCCGACAAACCAGACACTCTTCCATGCGGAATCGCCGCTCCACACCCGAGCCCCGTACTACCTAATTTCTCTCTTGACAAAAGACTTTGAAAAACCTTTCCTTCATCCACTGCACCATGACTAGCGAAAATTTCTGCTACCTCTTCAAATAATCTTTTTTTGCTTGTCACATCCAAATCAATCAATATATTTTCGACTGGTAATAAGGTTTGCGATAAACTCATATGATAATTTCAAAAAAAATAATCCGCACAATCTACCATGAAAGTGAAATAAAAGAAATCAGTACCACCTTTATGGTAAAAGTAACAAAGATTTAACTAAAAAATATAACCAGTAAGTAGTAAATTATTCTAGCAAATAGTGTAATAAAATGCCTACCCAGATTACTAATCCCACATACTGCCCACTAACAAAAGCACGGTAGCAGTCCTGCCGGTTCCTAAATCTAATTTTAGGGTATTGCCATGACAACAGTCCTACCGCTACCATCAATGCAAGCCAAAAGGGCAGGCCCAGAGCATTTTGACAACCTACCACCACTAGTAATCCCACAAAAAGTATATAAAAAAATAGCACTGCAGTCACGTCGTGACTTCCAAAAGTAATTGCTGAGCTATGGATAGAAAGCTTTACATCATCAGGTTTATCCGCAATCGCATACACAGTATCGTACCCGATGATCCACGCGATATTAGCTAGAAATAATACCCATGCTTGTAGAGGAATTTGATTTAAAACAGCTGCATATGCCATAGGTATGCTAAAAGAAAAGCTAATTCCTAGATATAATTGAGGTAATTGGAAAAAACGCTTTGTCAATGGATAGCTGAGAGCTAGAAATAAGGCAACCAGGCTTAATCCTCTGGTCAAACTATTAAGTGGAAATAAACATAAAGCTGCAAAAAAAAGGAAGGCTATCAATAACTTTAAAGCCTCCTTTTTAGTAAGCTGACCTGTGCTCAAAGGCCGGGCTCGGGTACGTTCCACCTGGCTATCAATATCGCTATCACAAATGTCATTAATAATGCACCCAGCAGATCGCATGAAAACGGTACCCAAGGTAAATAAAACTAAAATCTTTACATTGGGTTGCCCACCACTCGCCAACCAAAGAGCCCAATAGGTGGGGAACAATAGCAAGAAAATGCCTATCGGTTTATCTAAACGTGCAACCTGTATATAACTCCTATACTGTGAAATCATTATAGAACTTTCTGTATGCTTGGCAAAAAGCATTCTGTCAAAAGCAGAGAATCCCTTTGCTCGTGCCAAAAGTAAGACTGTCTTGCCACACAGTCTGCCTGAACTTCACTACTTGCCAACAAAACATGTTTTCTAGATACCCGATAATATTCTAAAGGTCCACGCGAAAGACCTGGTGATTTGAAGATTAAATCACCCAACGGCTGGGAGCCACAATTCAAAATTTGTGTCCAGTAAAGACTGCTAGGAGAGCAACAACTTCTAGCCTTGACTAATGGAGTTTGGTCCGAATATAAAGTGACCTCCCGGATGAAACAAAGCTTACCTACCAATTCTTCCCCTATATAATCTTCCTCTACGAGGTTTTTGGGTCCAAGGTAGCTTACTTCAACTGAGTAAGCCCCAGGTAGCTGACGAAAGAAGTAGGATAACGATTCTACTTTCAATAGCGGGTACAGTGGCAAACGCAAAGTTCCCAACCATTCTAAGTTCCCAGCAACCAATTCGATCCGTTTGCTTAGCTGAGAACCCACAGACTACTCACTCAATTGATTGGTACGTAAGTAGTAGGATCCACAGCTTGACCATTTTTTCTTAGTTCAAAATGTAATTGAACTTTATTAGTCTCTGATTTACCCATTGTGGCAATCTGCTGACCTTGTTTTACTACCGCCCCCTCTTTGACTAAATTGTTTTGGTTATTGCCATAGGCAGTCAAATATTCTCCTGTATGCTGGATAATGATCAAATTCCCATAACCACTTAGCGTACTACTATAGATCACTTTCCCATCAGCCGCAGCAACAACTGGGCTTCCTAATTTACCAGCAATTTCTACACCTTTGCTATTCAGAGAAAAAGGCTTTACCATCTGTCCTGAAGCAGGCTTAATCCATGAGATACCTCCTGCTTTTTTAAGGACATTACTACTAGCATTGCTAACCTTCCCCTTGTTAACACTAGAAGTTGAACTTGGGACAGTATCAGAACCACCAGGACTAACAGTCTCAGCTGAAGAAGTAGGTTTGCGAACTGATGGTGAAATAGCAGTGCTAGAAGTAGTTTTAGAAGGTTTTTTGACATACAGGATTTGTCCCACCGAAATCGTATCTGCTGTCAAATGATTCCAATTTCTCAAATCTTCCTGAGCAATATGATAGCGCTTCGCAATATTAAAAACAGTATCACCACGAACCACTGTATGTTGTTTAGCAGTTATATCAACTGGAGCGTAGGAGGGCACATAACTGCTAGGACTTTTCGTTTCTGCAACATAAGTCCCTTGTGAGTTGACTGGCACTGGCTGAGGCTCAGGCTGAGCTACAGATACCTCTCTAGCAGATACCTCTCTAGGTTGCTGGCTATCACTGGCCAATGGAGGCGGAGTATAAGGCTCCTCCAAGGAAGGAGTAGTGGAAGACACTGCATCCCTTGATCCATCAGATACAGGAGCAGGTAACTGTTGAACCACACAACCACCCATCACCGAAACGGTTAATAAAATAACCGGTATAGTCAAACTTGCTGGGGAAAACTTCATCCGCGCACTCTCCTTTTCTAACTTAGAATACCGCCGCATTATAGCAAAAACCCACGCCCATTTATTGTCGCCCACTTAATAATAGAACAAATTTAACTGCCTGAATACAGGTTTCTTGATAACCATCTATATACTTATCTATTACCCACAAGTACTGCTCATTTCCCTGCTCCAAGGGCAGCACCATGCGACCATTCAATTTGAGCTGATTTAGTAAAGGCACTGGAACTTCTTTTGCAGCCGCAGTAAGGAGAATTGCATCAAATGGAGCTGCAGTAGGCAACCCTAGAGAACCATCTGAACAAATTAAACGAGCATGAAAAAGATTTGCTGCCCGCAAGTTGCGTTTAGCTATTTCTCTTAGACTAGCTAATCTCTCTATTGAATAAATCTCCTGTATGCCCACCTTCTGTAAAACTGCTGTTTGATAGCCGCACCCGGTTCCTACCTCCAGTACCCTTTCAATAGGCGTAGAAGCCGACTTTAATAAGAGTTCTGTCATGCGTGCCACAATGTAGGGTTGTGATATTGTCTGTCCCATGCCAATAGGTAAAGCTGCTTGGTCATATGCACGACTCCTGAAGGCCTCTTCGACGAACAAGTGTCTGGGCACTTCCAGCATAGCACTCAATACAGTGTTATCAGTAATACCCATTTGCTCTAAATTAGCTACCATTTTCTGCCGCCTTACTTGGTAGCCATCAAACAACAAAGAGCCCTTTCTCATAGAACGAGGGAATCGAAGATAGCAGCAACCTTCCCCAATTGAGCATAAGCTGTTCGATCAGCCGTCAATGGTGTGATAGTTACATAACCTTCCTTATTAAGCGAAAAATCGCTGACTGTCACTGAATCCATCTCTTTGCCCTGCAAGGCCATCCAGTAGATAGTTTCACCTTGGGGATTTTTTGTAGGGATCACACCCTCCCCTTGCTCTCTACGACCTAAAGCAACTACTTTGATGCCCTTCAACTCCTGCGGCTCTACTTGTGGAATATTCACATTCCATAAGAGTGGATGTCTAACTCCTAAGGAAGACAAATGGCGGACTATCTTATCTACTGCACTATAAGCCGTTTGCCAATAACGATCAGTCTTATCGTTTAATGAAAACGCAATAGAAGGTATGCCCATTAAATACCCCTGAGTTGCAGAAGCAACGGTACCCGAATATAACACATCCTCTCCCAGATTTACGCCATGATTAATACCAGAAAAAATCCAGTCAGGCTTAAAGTCATCAAATAGTGAAAGTGCCAAATGGACACAGTCCGTCGGCGTACCATTCACATAATAAAAACCATTTTCCGCTTGCTTGAGCGCCAATGGCTTATGTAATGTGAGTGAATGACTTGCTGCCGTTTTATTTCTATCTGGCGCAATTACTCGAATAGCACCATACTTGGAAGCAGCCTGTGCTAAAACACTCAGGCCTTTTGCTTGATAACCATCATCATTACAAATTAAAATATTCATGTCTTCTCTTTATAACTTAAGCAAGGAAAGCCGCTACCGTAGTCCGCAACAATACTAATTTTCTGTGGAAAAAGTGTCCCGTGCCCGGGAAAACGGTTATGGCTAGATTTTGTGGATCAGCCCAGGACAGCAGATTAGATAGGGGGACAATCTCATCTTTCTCACCATGTACGATCAGTACACGAATTCCCTTTGCAAGTACAGGCACAGGCTTCTCATAAAGGCCTACTGCAGCGCCAACTAAAATGAGTCTATGAAAATATTTAAAATGGGTGGCTACAAGAATAGCCAAGTACCCACCAAAAGAAAAACCACCTAAGGAAAGAGGCACACCGGGAAATTCTTCTCGCACATACCGAATTATAGCCAAGACATCGTCAACTTCTCCCTTACCTTTATCATGCCGGCCTTCGCTTAGCCCTACTCCCCTAAGATTGGGTGCAAAAACCCTATATCCTTCCTGAACACCTGCCTTTACTAGTGCATAGATCACCTTATTGCGATTAGAACCACCTTGTAAGGGATTAGGATGCAAAATAACCAATACCCCCCTTTCAGGCAAAGCTGCCGGTTCCTCGACCCAGGTCTCTAGGGCGCCCACCGGACCCGGAATGAAAATGGTTGTAGCAGCTCCTAACATAACTGACTCACTTTAATGAAAATACCAGAATCAGCAAAATAAATAACTCAGCCACCAGGACAGAGATACCCCACTTCAGCCATAGTTTCATGCGCACCATAAGTTGATGTAATGACTCCAGCTGCAGTGGGCTTGAATCATCCCTTATATTAACAACAGCTTTTTCTTCTAACAGTCCTTTTTTTCTTGCCACTATTCCAGCTAGCCAATGTAACTGTTCTTTACTTTGCTGATAGCCTTCCCATAGTCTGAGCTCTTTTTTAATTGTGCCGTAAAGATGAAAGGTTTTGCAGGCCTCTATTCGGATAGGGTCTGGATAATAATAACGCATTAAAAAACCCGTATACTCATCCAATACTGTTTCTAGTTCCTGTAACCGCTGAGTGAATTCATTTTCCTCATATTCCCAAAAATCTACTACCCTTAGCGAAATTTGTTCCAAAGCTGCTAAATAAGCCCTCGTAAGGAGGAAAGCGATAATAAACTCATCAATCTGCTTGAGATCACTCTCTGTAGGAGCGATCACTCCTACGCCTTCGTACCCTATTAAAATTTGGTAGGGCTCCAACAGCATGTACTGCTCCTCCTCAATCTGGTAGGAGCCTGTAACAAACTGAGAAATAGCACTATAGTGCAGCTTATTGTCAGAAAAGACCTTTTCATCTTTAAGAACCGTAATGAATGAGCCTACTAGATGGAATTGCTCAGCAACATAATAATTACCGAAAGCCGCTTTTATCTTTTCTTCACATTCTTTGCTAATTCTAGTCCGAAAATTTTTGGTATTCTCTTCTTTCATTGGCAGAGCATTGTCAACAGGAACTAACAAATACACCTGTTCTAGAACTGATCCTATGAAGAAGTATTGAAAAATAATATACTGTCTTAGAGATGAAAGATCTGTTCGGGCAGAATACTCTCCCTGCAACTCCATCCTTAAGGAGGCTCTTTTGACCGTATTTTCTAAAGCCTCCTTCAGGCAAGACGCCCCTTGTTGATACATAAGGTTTGCTTGCAATTGCGTGGGTAATTTACCCTGAAAATGGTATAAACGATAGCCTAATGCTTGCACTTACAATTCTCTCCCTTCCCAGCAAATCAGCCATTATCTAAAAGTTGAACTTAGCCTCCTGTAGAACCTTCCTCCAAAGTAGCATTAGCAGTTACTTCTGCTTCTTCCCGCGGTTCAAGCTGTGCTGAGGTATCAGAAAAAACGATAGAAATACTTATCCCTAAATAAACTAGAGCTGCTACCATAGCTTCCAACAACCAATAACCCACATGGTTTGCAGGGTGGGTATGATAGTAAAATACTACCCAAAATGCCTGGAAAGAGTAAATGAAGACTAGAATGAATACTAGTGTTATGTAATAGTACACAGTCCCATGAACTGCCCTTGAATAAACTATCCACAGCGTAAACAATAACGGCATTAGCCCTGTATTCAATAATGCCTGCAAAAACTTCACATAGGGAAAATCTGCTAGCGAGAATTTAACTTGCCCTAGGTCAAGCTGAGTGTAATCACCTAAGCGTTGATAAAAATAAAGCGCAAATAAGCTAAATAAAAAGAAGGTAAGCGCTATTCTGAACCTTGGTCGTTGTGCCTCTAAAGTAAATTTACCCTCTAAGCTTCCATCATGGGCCAACCCAGCAGATAAACCCAATACCATAGACATGAAAATATAAGTTAATAAGAGCTCATCTAGAATAAGTAAATACTTGAAATTTAAAATAAAACTAAGAGCGTAGATGGATAGATAATGGTAATACAATAACAATAGGAAAACTAGGAAGGCTAGCAAACCAAATTTCCAGTCACCTCTGGTTTTTTGAGAAAATACCAACCAAAAAGCGAAAAACAGGGGCAAAATACCAGCAAAATAAAGTAACTGCAGAAAAAAAAGGAAATAATTAGAGCTATAGCCTATGCTATTTAGTCCCAGGGCTCCTAAGACACACATAACTACAAAGACAAAGAACACAACCAATAAAAAAAAAGCCTTGGCACTGCTCTTAAGAACTGTGGACACCCTCACCCCCAAAAGAACTCTATCCTTGCCCCCAAATCCGTAGGAAAAAACTGGAACCGCCTGCAAAAGCACTGCTTTACTCGCTCCACAAGCTCAGTATAGCACAGAAATAGTGAAACGTTTTTTCCAGAACCGTAAGCTAGTTTATGAGCCTCGCATAGTCGATCCTATTTTAGTTATACTCAGACGACTAGCCACTTAAGCTTTGAGGTCTTCCTAATTCTGCTCCAAGATAATTACTAGGCATACCCAGGGGAGCAATCTTGACAAATTAGTATAGCTTATTTACACTCACCCGCTCTAAGTGCGGAGAATTGGCCGAGAGGCTGAAGGCACACCCCTGCTAAGGGTGCATAGAGGCAAAACCTCTATCGAGGGTTCGAATCCCTCATTCTCCGCCATATTCTCCCTAGCTAAGCTGTACATGAGGCAGGTCTTTATCAGTGTGCTGCGGCTTTCCCTTCTTTTGCGGCCCAGTTGTGAGGATTGCTTTTTTCTTCATATTGATAGTACAAATTCTATCGGTTCACTGATTCCATACAATACACGCTCTGGCCAGCTGAATATTTGCATCACGGAAATGTATCTTAATTGCCTTTAAAACCTCAGAGTGTATCTCTGCCACAGGTTTGGTGGTTCCAATAATCCAGTAAATAGTTTTAATATCAATACCCAAAGGGTCTATACCTGTAATAATGCTCTTAATGCTTTCTTCGCCTTCAATTTCACATTTGAAATCTTTTAATTGGGTCAGGATCACTTCGTGGATTATCCGTTGTGCTCGAGACAAACAAGCTTCATGAACAACTTTTAGAGAAAATTCTTGTCTCACACGATACAGCAAAGCAGTTGTCTCATTTTTCACTACATCAGAAATTATTTTCTCATTAGGTATAAGGGCTTGCACACCAGAGAAGGATTCTAGTACTACAAATCGTGAAGTAATTTTAGTCACATAACCCGTGAAATTACCTACCGTAATCAAATCACGAATTCGAACGGATTTATCCAATAGGATAATGTATCCAGAAATATAGTTATTGAGTATATTTCTAAGCCCAAAACCTAAACCCGCAGCAAAAGCACTTCCCAATATTGTTAGACCTGATAAATTTATCCCAAAGATGGGTAATACGGTCGAAATACCAATTAGAATAAGCACGAAATTTAGAAACTTACTGAGGGCAAGTTTATAATTCTCCTCGATAAACTGGGTCTGTTCTACCTTAGTTTCAACATACCGCCCCACTCCTAGAATTAAAAACCATACCATGAAAGACCAAAAAATCCCTGAACCAACTGTGTAAAGACTAATTGAAAAAGTGCCTAATGAAAAAACAATCGATTTACTGAATTTCACCAATGGTTGACCCCAATTAGTCAACCAGAGAAAAAATAGAAGGTAAAGCAATACACGAAAGACTATTTCTACAAATTTGTACTCCGTGGGGGCAAAGCATAAGTGAATTAACTTTATTACTGAACGATAGAAAAGTATCCATGGCACAGTGAACATGAGTAGATGAAGCCAGATAGGAAAATACTGAAAAACCAAAAAAATGACTGGCGTTAAAATGCTACTAATAAGAAATAATACAAATGGGAGTACTAAAGTTTTCTTCTGCCCTATAGGCTTTCGCCCATTCAATAGCAATTGTCCACCAATCAGAGTAATCCCTACTAAGAAAGATTCCAATAAAAATGCAGGTGAAGAAACATTTGAATAAGTGTAATAATGCAAAAAGAATGACGGATCAAGCAGATGATAGTACAGCGGAAAGAGATAATTGATAAAGGAGGTATCCATACCTAGTTTAAAGAAACCCCACAATTCTTAGGATCCTGGCAGTGTAACACAGAATCTGCTCCCATAAGTTAGTAAAGCCCTTGACTTAAGTTTACCAATCCCACTTTATCTGTAGTTTAAAAGACCTCGCTGCACCCTGCCTCCTCAGAGCAGCGCCAGTATTGGGTTGTTATGAGGTATTTGACCAGCTAAATAGTTTTTGTTACGATGCCCGACAGTTGGTTCATTTAGATCGAGATGTATGTTGAGCGCTTCTCTCAGTGTCTATGTCGCTGTAGTTATAATGCCGGCTTTGGCGTTAACCAACACTGCCTACCTAGTTTTCTTACCACCTTTTACCAGTAGTGTTCATAATAAAGCTGTTGTGTCTCTTGGTCGTTCTTGCAGCGGTTCAAACAGAGAAACACACAGCAACTTCTCTCCTTCAAAAGCAGCCCTTACCCTGGGGCTACGGCTCTGGTCGCTCCTACATGTGCGAAAATCTGATCTTGCAATAACTATCCTTCCCTTGCAGTGGCTGCTATGTACAATCGTGGCTGCCTTCCCCTGGTCTAGCGAATTATTGCTGACCTTGGTTATTTTCTATTACTCGATTACTTTCTTTTCAGCTTATCTTCCCTTGAGAGTATGCTTGATCGTTCTGATTAGGCCCTCTAAGCAAATTTTTTGGATAACTTTGGAAAGTTTAGTTGCACTATTCCGGGCTACTAGAAAATTCATTCATGTTTCCATGTCTAGGGCTAACTTAGACTTAACACTATTGAATCAATTGAACGTGGGAGGCAGTTTGACTCAACTATTAGTACGTTTAAGTGGTTTATACCTTCATGGGTATTACAACCTTGTTCCTCGCTCACACTGATATCTTAACTGTTTTTATTGCTGCTACTCAGCTAACTACTCATGTGCTGAGTCACAGCGTGAATATTCTTGAAGTTATACCTTTTAGATTGGTGCCCTATCCAACCAACGCCTCTGCTTTTCCTGCTGTATTTTTATCTTATCTACTGTTTCTGTTGTGCTTAAACTTATTTTCTCGCCTCATAGAAAGGAAGTAGTATGTTTGATTTATCATGTTTAAAAAAACCCTTATTAATCGCACCCATGGCTGGAGGGCCTTCTACTCCGCAACTAGTTGCGGCTGCTTGTGAGTGCGGTGCTAGCGCCTTCTTAGCTGCTGGTTATCAAACTGCTGAACAATTGGCACAACAAATTCAACAGACAAGAAATTTAACTCAGCAGGCCTTCGGTGTTAACCTCTTCACCCCACAATGGAATAAAAATTTTGATGAGATCCGTTGGCAACAATATAGAAATTCTTTAAAACAGTGGATCTCTAATGAAATTCCACTGGACCTTGTTCCCAAAAGTTCTGATGATGCCTACTTGGAAAAGCTGATGGTCGTATTAGAACTTAAACCTGCCTTTATTTCTTTTACTTTTGGATGTCCGTCTGAAGCCGTTATCCAGGCATTACATGAGAAAGATATCTTGGTCATCGCTACGGTTACTGATGCTACTGAGGCTCAAACAGCTCTTAATAGGGGGGTAGACGGCCTTTGTGTACAAGGGCCTGAAGCGGGCGGACATCGTGCAACATTCCAGGTGGATGCCACCCCCGATAGTAAACCTCTGCTTGAACTGCTCAAAGAAATTAAAACTATTACTAAACAACCGCTGTTGGCTGCAGGGGGTATCGCCACTGCCAAACAAGTAGAAGAACTACTATCAAATGGTGCAATAGCTGTTCAAGTTGGGACTCTTTTCTTAACTGCTCATGAAGCAGGTACGAATGAAGTACATAAAAATGCGTTGCTTAAGGGACACTATACTGACACTGCAGTTACCAGAGCTTTTACTGGCCGTCCTGCTAGAGGACTTAAAAATTCTTTTATCAATCAGCTAACTGAACAAGCTCCTTGTTTCTATCCTGAGTTACATTACCTGACTAGCAAAATAAGAAAGTATGCGGCACAACATGGGCGCGAGGAATGGATGGCCTTGTGGGCTGGAACCGGTTTTAAACAAGTGCAGGATGCACAAGCTTCCGTCATTATTAACCGACTACTACAAGAAATTTGAGAAAT
Source organism: Neisseriaceae bacterium (assembly GCA_043842855.1). Classification (GTDB taxonomy): domain Bacteria; phylum Pseudomonadota; class Gammaproteobacteria; order Burkholderiales; family Neisseriaceae; genus QFNR01. The sequence goes on along the minus strand of JBBPJF010000002.1, from coordinate 416,296 downwards.
AACTATGAACTCTTCAAAAATATATGATCTAGCCATTGTTGGCTTTGGTCCCAGGGGCCTGTCAGTCCTGCATAGGGTGGTTGAAGAACTTTTACTAGACCCATGGGGCGCTCAGAAACGCAGATTCCTTATCTGTTGTTTTGATAACTTTAGCCTTGGCGCTGGCAAAATTTGGAACCCTAAAAAAAATCCGCACTTACTTATGAACACAGTTGCTTCTCAAGTAACTATCTTCATGGATGAAACCATTGACAATGTTAAAAATATAGCTAAAAGAAAAGGACCTAGTCTTTACGAGTGGACCAAACTAAAAGCTGCAGAAGAATATCTTCAAGAGAGTGGATACACCCAACTTATCGAAATTGCTAAGCAATTAGATAAAGATGATTATGCTCCTAGAATTCTATATGGCTTATATCTAAAATGGGTATTAGCTAAACTATTAGTTGAAGCAAAAGCATTTGTAGAAATAGATCTCTTCACTGTTGAAGTCGTAAAACTTGTGAAAGAAGATAATATATTTAGTTTGTCTGATGCAGTAGGTGCGGAATATAGATGCTTTAAATTGGTATTAAGCACTGGACATGTCGACCATCGAGTAGATAATGCAGAGAAAAAATTAATAGCCTATGCGAAGAAAAACCAGCTCACTTATGTAAGGCCCTGTGATGCTGCTTATGCAGATTTATCTAATATATTACCTCAGAGCACTGTCGTCATTAGAGGGCTCGGCCTAAATTTCTTTGATTACATCATTCTACTCACCGTGGGTAGAGGAGGAACTTTCCAACGGACTTCAAGTGGAAGTATGGTATACATGAAATCTGGACAGGAACCCCTTATACTAGCTGGATCCTTGCGAGGAGTCCCTCATCAGGCCAGAGGAAAAAACGAGAAAGGTGTTTCAAGAAGACACATTCCTGTTTTTCTTACACGTGAGAAGATTTTAGAATTGCAGGCAATCTCTAAAGACTCGGGGGGGTTAAACTTCATGGTGGATGTATGGCCTCTCATTATGATGGAAGTTGAGTATGTTTACGTATCTACTCTGCTGAAAAAACACGGTATAGCACTAACGGATGAGCATTGCCAAGAAATCGTCCACGCCCTTAAAATCTCACGAACTAAGTGTTATAACTACGTCAGGGAGTTATTAGGATTTGACTATGACTTTGACTTGCATCATTTACTAACCCCCACAGCCACTGCAGATTTCAGCAGCGTGAAGGCCTTTAATCATTGGATGCTTCAGTACCTAAGCGAAGATATTGAAGCTGCTCTTAGCGGCAATGTCTCTAATCCCTTAAAGGCCGCTTTGGATGCTTTGAGAGACCTTCGTAATGAGATAAGACAACTCATCGATTTTGGGGTGGTTAGTATAGCTTCTGTAAAAAATCATGTAGAAAAATTCTACAACCGACATAACAATTTTCTATCCATTGGGCCTCCAGTTGAAAGGATTTTACAATTAAAAGCTCTAATAGAAGCAGGAGTAGTGATTAACCTAGGGCCTGAGATGTTTGTTGAAAAATATGCGGGTAAATTCGTGGCTTTCTCCCCTTTTATACGTGATTCTTACTTTTATGCGGAATCCTTCATCGAAGCAAGAATCTCTCCCATCAATGTACATTTAGTTGACTCTAAATTGATAAGCTCTCTGCTAACCCAGAATATCGCTTCCAGTTACAAGAGATTGGATACTAACGCTGAAGAAGGAGAAGTTTGTCTGGGGGCTATTGAAACATTACCAAGCCACACCAATGAATGTCTTGGTAATATGGGAGGCCTCTTTGTTTTCGGCATTCCTACGGAAGGCTATAGGTGGGCTACTTCAGCCGGTATCAGACCCGATGTAGGATCGGTTATCTTAACTGAGTCCTCAGAAATGGCAAAAAAAATTGTCCATGACTTCTTAAGTGGAGAGGAAAATACCGGCTAGAGTATAGTATTTTTAAATATAGCACCCGGAGTACCTTAAGCTTTAACCTTTAAAAACGCAAAGGTGAAAAACTTAGGCTACGGTGTACTTCGTCTAAATTATGATAGCGCCGGTAATACTCGGGTAGTGCTAGCGCTTTGCTATTTTGGACCTTTTTTGCTATTTCACTCAGCAGTACTAAACCCTTCTCCTCTAGTACCGCTGCAGTGAAGTAGTCAATTATCTTCTGCTGAGTGGTTTGTTTAGTCAATTCTGCCAATTGCTGGAATATAGGAGTACCCATGTGGTTGGTAGCGAAATCTATACCATGTTCAGTAAATTCATCCGCCATACTGGTAGGTACCCCTGCGAAATCTTGCCATATAGCAGTCTGATAGCGTTCGAATCCTTCACGTGAAAGACTCTTCAAAAATTTCAATGCCTCTGGATAAAATCCTTTAACGGCTTCATACAATTCTTTAGGACTAGTAGTCGGGCTCTGAATGTAAAACGCCAGAGCTCTACCATATGAGAGTTTCGCCTCTGTGACCCCAAGTTCATAGCCAAGTTGCTGTTGGGTTCGCAATTTATAGAAGAAAAACTCATTCAGGAGTCGCGCTAAAAAACGTACATAAACCCTATTTTCTAACAAAGAACTCTCAGGCAAATAATAGGCTACGACTATAGCATTATTCTCTCCTTGATCCTGCTGCGTATAAACAAGTTTCTGTGGGTGCAACTCTGGAAAATACATAGGAGGGTATTGGATCGAAGTAGATGGGAAAATTTTCTTTACTTGAGCGGCAATATTGAGTACCTGCTGATCATTTAAATTCCCTAAAGAATAAATCTTTGTTCTATTCTTACCAAGGAGATTAAAGTGATATTTTTGTAGATCATTTAAGGTTACTTTGTCTACAGCTTTCCCTAAAGTAGAGGTCTGCACAAAATCATATTCAAAAGCATTCAAAAGAGCATATGCCTTAGCTAAAGCACCTTCATGTGATTCTTGTTCTATTAAATTCCCTTTTACCTCCTGTTTTGCTTCTCTCAATTCTTGGGGATCATTGAACTGGAAATGTTTTGCTTTAGTTAATAAATCGCGCGTAATAGCCAACATGTGCTGAGGAATACCCGACAGAAATAAACTTTGCCCATTAGTAAATAAATAATCCCAGGCAATGTTACTGTAATCGTACCGAGAAAATTCTCCACTGTAGTGTTTTAGAAATATAGAATTAGCTAACTTTAGCAAAGCATAGTCTTTGGCACTTGTAAAATGCATTGGATTAGTAATCTCAATTTGTAGGTATGCTTCTGGATTGTCTCTAAAATACCGGCTTGGCATAGCATAGATGAGGTCTTGCTCAGGATTTTCTAGAAGCTTAGGCTTCTTTCTTAATAGATTCTTAGGCGTATTAAGCGAAAAGTCCGTCACAATATAAGTATTCAGAGGAGGTAAGCACAAGTACTGACTAACGTCCGGTAAAGCCGAGCGATTGGAAAAACGTTCTATAGGGAAAGTTTCTATCTGATACCTACTCTGATAATAGGTAGATATTCTATTGGTGTTTTCCTGCGGTGAAGCATAGACGATAGTCGCATTTCTAGGTTCTAAATAGTTCAAAAGTCGGTGGATAACTTCTGTGGGCATAGACGAAGGTAACAGATAATGGTTATAAAGCTGATTACTAGGGACCTCTTGCATTAAAGAACTCAGCTGAGCCAAGTACTCCGTTGTATAACCAATCTTTAAATGATTAAAGCGGTTATCTATAATCTGCTTCAGCTGTCCATAGTATCGTCTATCTATTCCTTGCTTTTGAATAAGCCGGAGATAATCAAATACCCCTTTCACTATAGTATCTTGATGCTTCATCCCCTTATTGGTTAGAAATAGGTAGACATTAAATTCGTCTTCAGGTTCTAGACGGGTAATCTCATAATCACTACTCAGCTGAGTAATCAAATTTTTTTTCTGCAAGAAACTATAAACTGTTCCTGGCTGGCGGTCCTCCAGTAAATAAGCAATATAAGTTAATCCAACTGAATTAGAATCCGATTTCGGTAACTGGAATTTAAGATTAATGACCCGACTTTTATCTGCTGATTTTAAATGCAGGATAGTACGCTTGGCTTTATCCTCAATCCTCTTTTCCGTAAGGGGTAGGAGCACGGTCCGGCGATTAGGAAAAGTTCCCAAGTAACTTTTTGCCAGTCGCGCTAATCTCTCCCTGGGTAATGGAGCATAAATTACAGCACTGATTAAATTAGCAGAATAATAATGCTGATGAAAAGCTCTCAAGGACTTAATCAACTCTCCCTTGGGCTGATCTACCAAAGAAACTATGTTCCCACCAAAAGGCTGATAAGACAGAGGGTGTTTAGGATTATAGATGGTTTCCGCCATGGCATCTCGTACCTGACGTACTGATAAAAACCTTTTACTTTTAAATTCTGCCTGAATATTTTTCAGCTCTGATAGTGTAATCGCTTCACTCAAATTAGGATGAGCTAGGGCATCTACTAAACGGCCAAGCGCTTCTCCCAGAAAGGGTGTAGCTACATTAAAGTAGAAGCTGGTACCTGTATCAGTGGTGCGAGCATTAGCCTCGCCACCGTGAGCAGAAAGGAAAGAAAAAAACTCATTAGGTTTAGGGTATTTTGCCGAGCCTAAAAAAATACTGTGCTCCAGGAAATGGGAGAGGCCTACATGGTACTTCGGATCTTGATATCCACCAACGCCTACGTTCACCACTACTCTTGCCTCTGTCGCTGCCGGGTCTCCTATCAACAAAACTTTCATTCCATTTTTTAGTTGAATTACTTTTTGCTCAGTCCGATCTATCTGTGAACGAGGAAGCTGATCATAACTAGTCATTTCTTTCAAATTACTACAACCATTTAGATTGAGTACTAAAAGCAAGCTCAAAGAAAATAAGTATAATTTACGCTGCATTTTCTCTTTTCTCCTGTGATGAGTTATGTCGACCGACGTACATCAAACCACTTAATGCAACCAAACCTATTAAGAAAATATCTAGCAATAAATAACGAACATCATATAAAGTAGCCCCCATTTGATTTAGTCTAAGAGAGGCATTAACTGCTGCAGTTGAAGGAACAAAATAGCGAAAAAGTTTTATTATTGCTGGCATGCCTTCACTAGGCCAAGAGATGCCACAAATAAAGTACAAAGGCAACGAAATAAAGATGACCACGTATAAGCAACGCTCCCTCCCTTTAACCAGTAAACCCGTCAGAGCGCCGAGAATAACTACTGTGGGAGAGAAAATGAATAAAAGCAAACAGGCGCCTAAAATATTCCCTGCCCGCGCCACATCTAAAAAATAGAAAACCCATCCGAAATAAAATAGACCAAGTAGCCAGGAAATAGCAGTAAAAACAGTAATGCGGCCTAACCAAGCGGCAGTCGAAGTATATGCCTTCCCTGTCTCCCACAGAGTAGCAATAAACATCGCCACTGCCATTAACAAGGTTTGTTGAAAAATAACTATTGCCACAGCAGGCAATATATATCTCCCATACCCCCCAAAGGTATTGAAATAACCCTGTAGTTTTAATGCTAAGGGATTACGTGCTACCCTAGCTTGCCTCATGGAAAGGCCTCGAGCAGTTAATTTTTTTAGATCAATACCTGCCGAGATAGTCCCCATACTTTCAAGGAAGCCATAAGAAACAGCCTGATTTAACAATGCATAGCTGCCATTGGTATAGACCCTTAACTTTACCGGTCGATTCAGGGACAGATCATGCGTCAAATACGGAGGAATAACTAAATAACCCTCTATACTTCTTTTCACCATAGCTTGCTGAGCTGAGGTTTCTGAGAAAAAGACCTTAGGTCTAATTCTTGGGCTAGCGCTAGCATAGCGTATCATCATTCTAGAAAGTTTGGAGTGGTCTAAATCCACAATACCTGTAGGGACCTCAAGTACTTGTTGTTTTTGCATAGGCCAACCATAAAAAAAGCAATATATCGTGGGCGCAATCACTAAAAGCAACAATACTGCATTATCTCTAGCAATTAATCTGAAGGTTTGTTTTACACTGGCTTTCCAAACTTGGTAAAAAAACCACATACTAACGTGCTCCCCAAGTTTCAGGATGTCTATTGGCAAGCTGCACTAGCCATTGCAACAATATAAGCAAAAGTAATGCATAAAATAGAAACCCCAACAGCACTGGTAATGCTTCCAGGGTTGGGATACCTATCTGCAGTAAATTGACCTGCAGGCTGAGGTAATGTGTTAAAGGAAGCAACTTTGCCCAAATTACAGCAAAACTTGGAAAAGACTCCATTGGAAACCCGATGCCACTAAAAGTAAAGGCTGGCGCGGAAATAAAACTACTTATTGTTAAACCTAAACGCAAAGAACGCGTAAGCAGTGAAAAGCAGGCGCCTAGCAATAAGCACACTGAAAAGAAGAAAACCATTCCTAATATATTTTCTATCAACGCTACGCCTGAAGCTTTAAGTACACCTTCAAAAAGGTATAAAAATAATAACCCCTGCAAGGAAAAAGCAATTAGTGAAGGCAATATCTTACCTGCAATGGCACCTAATAAAATAGAGAGAGTAGGTGAACTACGATAACGGCTTAACCATTTTCCTAAAGTTCTATCTTTAAGTTCTCTACCAAAAATATAAGCTCCTGTCAGCATTGCGACGATGTGCAATAGTGTCGGAATCAAAGCACCGGCCAGATAGATTTGATAGTTAGAACTCCGATTAAACATAGGCACCAGTACCACTTGTAATGGATTAACTGTATCCACGGCAGTCTGAGGTGTAGCTCCATGCTTCACCTTGATATTGATTTTAACACCAGCAGATAATGTAGCTACTGCCTTACGTACATCCCTTTGTACTAAGGGAGAATGCGTACCAAACTGCGCATTATGTTGTAGAACCAACTCTGCCCTACGCTGTGTCTTAACAGATTGAGTTAGATGTTTAGGAATGAATAGGACTGCTACTACAGTACCACTTCTCAAAGCACTTTCTGCTTCCTTTTGAGAGGAGAAACGATTCGTAACGGCCAGTCCTGGGCTGGCATCTAAATATCTTATTAAATGCCGAGTAATAGAAGTATTATCTAGATCCACTACTCCAATAGACAAATCACGTGGAATTTGTAGAGAAAACAGATACCATAAAAGCAAACTAAAAATTAACGGTAATACACTGATCATCCCCCAATGCCAGAAATTTGATTTCAGCCAAGCCAGTTCCCTGCGCAAACTAATACGAAAAGCTTCCCAGGATGCCATAGCGTTTCTATACCTAGTATCGGATAAGGACCGAGATACCTGAACGAGCCTTAGGAATAGGCTCTAACGGCTTAGCTTTCACTTCAAAAGTCTTTACATCAAAGCCATCAGTATTTTTGGTTGGTCTCCAGGTGGCAAAATCAGGTAAGGGGCTGCTGTAGATCACTTTGAAATTACGTACAAATACATGTTTACCCTGTCCTAAAGCTGGAATTTCTGCTTGAAAAGTAGTGCCAACAGCAAAGTGACTTAGCTCTGTTTCTTTTACATTAAAGTAAAGTGTTTGCTGTTCGGGAATCGCCAACGTTACTAAAGCAACCCCTTGAGGCATGATCTCACCTTTCTTCGCAATAACTTTAGCTACCATACCATTGATGGGACTACGTAAATGTGCCTCCTCTTCCGCTACATGAGCTTCATCTACAATACCTTGAACACGCTCTGCCTGAGCCTGAGCTGCTTTCTTATCTTCTACTCTCGCCCCTTCTACCGCCATAAGATACTGTGCCTTAGCTGCTGCAGCCTGATCACGATAATTAATATAATTAGCATAGGCTTCGTCCTTTTTCTGCTGAGACAGTAACCCCTCCTGATAGAGATGCTGAACCCTGTTATAAGTCTTTTGTGCTAAGTTAGCACCGGCCTGCGCCCTCCCCCAAGTTTCTTTAGCCATCTCCACTTCTTGAGGCCTAGCGCCATTGTTAGCTTTTTCCACTAGGGCAGAAGCTGCTCGGCTAGCTGCTTTTGCCTGTTTAATTTTAGCTTCTATCTCAGGGCTATCCATAACGATTAAAGGAGAGCCTACCTGTACTTGGTCTCCTTCCGTTACCAGAATGGCACCAATACGGCCAGGAACCTTCGCTGCTACGTCTATCTCTTCTAGTTCCAACTCCCCTTGAATGAGACGTTTGGAAGGCCTAGCAGCCAGGAATAAACCCCAAAAGATTAATATAAGCAGGATACCTGACAAAGTTCCTAACAGCACTTTTCTTCTCACGCTCATACCCCTTCGTACAGTTACTTAAGCCTAATGTCAGAAGTTTCAATAAATTTTTCGAAGAGTTCAGGCCGTCCGACACTGGTAGTTAACTGATTTAGAGCTGTAATATAATCGTAGGCTGCTTTCAACCTCTCGGTTTCTACTTTCTCCAAATTGACCTCTGCGTCTACCAATTCAGTCATGGTATTGATCCCCTCTTGAAAACCCCTACGCCTTAACTTCACATATTCACGTGCCGTTTCTAGGCCGCTCTGTAGGGAGAAGAACAGCTCTCTAGTATTTTCCAGGTTACGCCAATTTTTCTCAATTAGTAAGCTAATATCTTCCCTCGCTTGCTGTTCCATTAAGTTGGCCTGACGTATTCTTTGTTGCACGGACTGTTCTACTTTCCTGCGATCGATAGAACTGTAAAGGGTCCAGCTAAGATTTAGAGCAACAGCCTTATTAGCCTTGTGTTTCCGCAACTCATGACTTCCCAGTAGAGTTAGGTGGGGAAGCCAACGCGAGTCACTCGCCGATTTCAAAGCACGTGCCTCCTCCCTTTTAGCGGTTACCAACAATAGTCCTGGATGATTCTGTAATGCAATATCCGTAAAATAATCTACTTGGGCCAAAGGTTTTTTGTGAACAAAGAGCGGGGTAGTGGCTCGAATTTCCTCAGTCTGCCCTAGCATCTTTTTGAGAGCTAGATCAGCTAATTCACTATCATTCTGCGCTTTTTTAGCATTCCTCAATGCTTCTTCCAATGCAACTTTTGCTTGAAGACGCTCAACCTTAGAAATTAACCCTTCCTCCAACGCTCTCTGCGCCATCTGGTCGTGATTCTGTATGGCTCTGACTGCGTCTTGTCTCAAACGCAAGGCTTGCTTAAGCAATTGTGCCCCAAAATAGCGTTCCACTAGGGTAGTATGCACCTTGGCATAGGTCTGATATTGTTCTGCTTGACTTTCCTGGATCTTGGCTGAAGCAAAGTGACGTATCGAGCGGAATAAGCCACCCGTATAAATAGGCCAAACCATAAAGACAGAGGTATTGCGTATTCTTCCTTGCAGATGTAAAGGCAACTCGGTTTGCTTAGGCGCCACAACCCCATTGGATTTAAACAAAGGACGCAAAAACCCAGGAACCTTCTCGTTAATCAACTGATCAACCAGCTCCATACCCATCTGGTGAAAACTGTCGAGAGGAACTTGAGAATACAGGTCATAGTACCCCCGGGTGTGGCCTAACAAAAAGCTAGGCTGGCCCAGTCCTCCCACCGCTTGTCTCTGGTAAACTTGACTTTGTACTTCTGCCTGAGAGGCAGCAAGTGCAGGAGAGTGTGCTTGCAGCAACTCAACCGCCTGTGTAAAACTCAAACAGCTCGGTTCCTGCTTTGCAAAAGCCACATGAAAAACACTAACGAAGAGGCAAGAAACCAGCCACCAAGAACTCTGCCTAAGCCCTACCACGAAAGCCACCACAAATTCCCCAATTTAAGCATTCTCCTAACATGCCTCCGAGCGCAACCTTTGGTCAGAAAGCCTTCTCTCTTACTACCCAACCCCATCTGATTTTCTAAAACTGCACGATTCTCTCAAGATAAACTTCCTTTGTCAATGAAAGTTAAGTACCACTCAAATGGCTTAAAACCATAGTTTTAGAAGGTATTTGAGTTAATTTTTAGGAGCTTCTTCAATATAAATGGCAATCAAGAAAGCGGTTTGCGATTTGTAAACAATTATTTTAGAATGGTGGTCCCGTCGAGCGAGGCATAGCGGGGCAATCAGGGGAGGTCCTACGTTTCGCGTTTTAAGACCCCTAACAACTTCACTAGAAGAGGTACCAAGAAGATGGCCGAGGCAACACTTGTTCTGGCAAACGGAACGGTTTTCAATGGGATTTCTATCGGTGCTGAGGGCCTGACCATCGGTGAGGTGGTGTTCAATACCTCTATGACCGGTTACCAAGAGATTCTGACTGATCCTTCCTACGCTCAACAACTCGTTACCCTGACTTATCCGCATATTGGCAACACTGGAGTAAATGCTGAAGATACTGAGTCCGATCAAATCTATGCTAATGGCCTGATCGTTCGAACCATCCCTACGGGACTTACGCATTTTCGTTCTAGAGGTGATTTGTCCAGTTATCTAAAACAACACGGCTTAGTCGCTATCGCCGAAATTGACACCAGACAACTAACGCATCTGCTTAGGAATGAGGGAGCTCAGGTGGGTGCCATTATAACAGGGGGACATGTTTCCATAGCAGAAGTACAGCAACGTATTAAGGATTTTGGCTCCATAAAAGGAAAAGATTTGGTACGCCTCGTTAGCTGTCGGAACTCCTATTCCTTTACTGAGGGAGAATGGAGCTTAGGGAATGGTTTTCCTTCTCCTTCAAGTTTCGAATATCGAGTGGTCGTTTATGATTTTGGCGTTAAACATAATATTCTGCGTTCGTTGGCGGCTAGAGGTTGTGAATTGACTGTTGTTCCTGCCGATACAAGCGCTCAAACTGTCTTGGAACTTAAACCTCATGGTATCGTGTTGTCCAATGGCCCTGGAGATCCAGAACCTTGTACCTATGCCATTGAAGCTACCAAAACCTTTTTGAAGTCTTCTATCCCTATACTAGGAATTTGTTTGGGACACCAACTGTTAGCCTTGGCATTGGGTGCTAAGACAAAAAAGATGAAGTTTGGCCACCATGGTGCTAATCATCCTGTTTTAGATCTTGCTACTGGTCAAGTTATCATCACCAGCCAAAATCATAGCTTTGTAGTAGCCGAAGAAACTTTACCTGCGGAAGCGAAAGTGACGCATGTTTCTCTGTTTGACTACTCTCTCCAAGGTTTTACCTTGGTAGATCAACCCGTTTTTTCTTTCCAAGGCCACCCGGAAGCAAGCCCTGGTCCTCAGGACTGGATGAACGTTTTTGATCAATTTGTCTCCCACCTGAGCAACTACAAGTAATGATCATACCTCCCTCCACCCCAATATGAAGAAAACGAAATGCCCAAAAGAACGGATTTAAACAGCATTCTGATAATAGGTGCTGGGCCTATTGTTATTGGCCAAGCTTGTGAATTTGACTATTCTGGTACTCAAGCTTGCCGCGCGCTAAAAGAAGAGGGTTACCGAGTTATATTGGTTAACTCCAATCCAGCCACTATCATGACTGATCCAGAAGTTGCAGATGTAACTTATATCGAGCCTATCAACTGCCAGGTTTTGGAAACAATTATCGCCAAAGAGCGACCTGATGCTATTCTGCCTACTATGGGTGGACAAACAGCACTCAATTGCGCTTTGGAGTTGGCAGAGAAATCAATACTAGAGCAATACCAAGTTGAACTCATCGGAGCGTCCAGGGATGCTATTGTAAAGGCTGAAGATCGTGGCTCATTCAAACAAGCCATGGAGAAAATTGGTCTGTCTTGCCCTCAGTCTTTTATATGCCACACTCTAGAACAAGCACAGCTAGCCCAGCTAAGAGTGGGTTTCCCAACGTTAATACGCCCCTCATTTACTATGGGTGGTACTGGAGGAGGTATTGCCTATAACATAGAGGAATTCCTTGAAATCTGCGAACGTGGCTTTGATGCTTCTCCTACACATGAATTGCTCATCGAACAATCCATTTTGGGATGGAAAGAATACGAAATGGAGGTTATTCGTGATCGAAATGACAATTGTATTGTTGTGTGTTCTATCGAAAACTTTGATCCGATAGGTATACACACAGGGGATTCTATTACAGTTGCCCCCATTCAAACCCTGACAGACCGAGAGTATCAAAGGATGCGTAATGCAAGCATTGCTGTCTTGCGTGAGATTGGGGTGGATACTGGGGGAGCTAACGTGCAATTTGCGACGAACCCTCGAACGGGCGAACTAATTGTCATTGAAATGAATCCCAGGGTTTCTCGTTCCTCTGCCTTAGCTTCTAAAGCAACTGGCTTTCCTATAGCCAAGGTTGCAGCGAAATTGGCTATAGGTTACACCCTCGATGAAATCCAAAATGATATTACTGCTGGAAAAACTCCTGCTTCTTTTGAACCTACCCTGGACTACGTGGTTACTAAGCTGCCCCGCTTTGCTTTTGAGAAATTTCCTGCGGCTGATGATCATTTGACGACACAAATGAAATCAGTAGGAGAAGTAATGGCTATTGGTCGAACTTTCCAGGAATCGCTCCAAAAGGCACTTAGAAGCCTAGAAACCGGCCTTTCAGGTTTGGATTCTAGAAGCCAAGATGAAACGGTTATCCGACAAGAACTGGCCACACCTAGGGCTGAACGAATCCTATATATTGCCGATGCTTTTAGAATTGGACTGACTGTAGAACAAGTCAATGAGATATGTGCTATTGACCCATGGTTTTTATACCAGTTGCACGATTTAGTACAAGCGGAACAAAAGGTTTGTCATCTCTCAGTGGAGGGGCTTTCAAAAGAGCGATTACTATCGTTGAAGCGAAAAGGGTTCTCAGATAAGCGTCTAGCTTATCTACTCAATACGACTGAAACCGACCTTCGACATTGGAGAACGGAAAAGTTCCAACTTTATCCCGTCTATAAAAGGGTAGATACCTGTGCAGGCGAATTTTCAACAGACACTGCCTATATGTATTCTACTTATGAAGCTTTTGATGAAGCCAGGCCTAGTTCACGCCCTAAGATATTGATTCTAGGAGGTGGACCTAACCGAATTGGTCAGGGCATAGAATTCGACTATTGCTGTGTTCACGCCTCCCTTGCTCTGCGCGAAAAAGGGTGGGAAACCATTATGGTGAATTGTAACCCAGAGACAGTCTCTACTGATTTTGATATCTCCGATAGGCTGTACTTTGAGCCCATTACTTTGGAGGATGTGCTTAACCTCGTACATTTAGAACGTCCCCATGGGATCATTGTTCATTACGGGGGCCAAACTCCATTAAAATTGGCCCAAGCGCTTACAGCGTGCGGAGTTAATATCCTAGGTACTTCTGCTGACAGTATTGATCAGGCAGAGGATCGAGCAAGATTCCAACGAATCTTGAATGTGTTAAATCTTAAACAACCTCCTAATCGTGTTGCGAAACGCGTGGATGAAGCAGTTTCTTTGGCAGAAGAAATAGGCTACCCCCTGGTTGTCAGACCTTCCTATGTGTTAGGCGGCCGGGCCATGAGAATAGTACAAAATACTGAGCAGCTTTGTGAGTATATGGCAAAAGCCGTAGTAGTTTCTGAAGATAATCCTGTACTACTTGATCATTTTTTAGAAAATGCCATAGAAGTGGACGTAGATTGTATTAGCGATGGTAGGGAAGTTATTATCGGCGGTATTATGCAACACATTGAACAGGCCGGTGTTCATAGTGGAGATTCTGCCTGTTCTATTCCAGCCTATTCCTTAAATGACACCATTCAAAATGAAATTAGAAGACAAGCCAGGGAGCTAGCTATTTTGCTTAAAGTAGTTGGTTTAATGAATGTACAATTTGCCGTACAAAATGAAGTTGTTTATGTATTAGAGGTGAATCCTCGGGCGAGCCGTACGATACCTTTTGTAAGCAAAGCTATTGGGGTTCCGCTAGCTAAGATCGGTGCCCGTGTCATGGCTGGAGAAAAATTAAAAGATATAGGGCTACATGCAGAGATTTTGCCAGAGTATTTCTTTGTTAAAGAAGCAGTTTTCCCTTTTATCAAATTTCCAGGCGTAGATGTAATCTTAGGACCAGAAATGTATTCCACAGGTGAAGTGATGGGCATAGGGAAAACTTTCCCAGAAGCTTTCATCAAGGCACAAATTGGCGCTGGATTTAAAATTCCAAAAATGGGAGGACGCGTATTTTTATCTATCCGCGATGAGGATAAAGCCCTGCTTCCTGAGTTAGCTACTAACTTTTTAAAGAGTGGTTATACTCTTTCTGCCACCAAAGGAACTGCAGACTATTTGAGAAATTTGGGTTTTTCTGTAGAAACTATTAACAAGGTTATGGAAGGACGACCTCATGTGGTAGATAGAATAAAAAATGGTGATATTTGCCTAGTAATCAACACTGTCGGTAGTCAGATCCAATCTATCAAGGATAGCCATTCTATCCGCACTAGTGCATTGAACCAAAATATTCCCCTCTACACTACCATAGCGGCAGGTTTTGTTATTAGTCAGGGGCTGCAATGTAAAGATATCCAAGCAGTCCATGCACTTCAACAATTACGTCCTGAAGTCAATAAGAATTGGACATCTAATGATAACTGATGACAAGGTTTATCTCTACGCAGATGGTGCTTGTAAAGGCAACCCTGGTATCGGTGGTTGGGGTGTCTTACTTCGCTATAAACAACATGAAAAAGAACTCTATGGCGGTCAGGACTATACCACTAATAATCAAATGGAGCTTACAGCCGTAATTAAAGGGTTGCAGCAGCTACGTAGGAGTAGTCGAGTAGAAATTTACACCGACTCACAATACGTCAGAAATGGTATCACCACCTGGATTAAAAAATGGAAGTCTAATCAATGGAAAACTTCAGCTAAACAACCCGTGAAAAATCAAGACCTATGGATGGCCTTAGATGAAGCTGTCAAAGGTCACCAAATCAACTGGCATTGGGTCAAGGGACACCAAGGTAATGAAGGCAATGAAAGAGCAGACCAACTGGCCAATTTAGGTTGCGCCACAGTAAAAGGCTCCAATTTTAGGCCGCCTAATTTTTAGTAGCAATATGAAAGGAGATAAACTCATGAAGAATAAAGGCCATTTCCTTACTCGACCTTTCTACCTAATGGCCTTAATTGTTCTAGGAGCTTGCAGCACTATGGAATCTACGAAAACCGTAAACACACATCATCTAATTGATCGCGCTGTACTTTTTGGCAACCCCGAAATTGCAGGAGCTGATTTGAGCCCGAATGGGCAATATATCGCTTTTCTAAAAGAACATAATGGTATTTTGAATTTATGGCTTAAACGAGTAGATGAGCCGTATCAAAAAGCTAAACTACTAACAGATAGCCCCCGGCCACTAGCAGGATACTTTTGGACGGAAGATAGCCGCTATCTTTTATACCTTAAAGACCAGGATGGTGATGAAAATTATAAGCTGTATGCGCTTGAACCTCAAAAAGCTACTGCTACTGAGCTTCCACAATCAAAAAACTTAACTCCCTTCAAAGATGTGACGGTTGAATTATTTCACCTCAGCCAAAACCATCCTGATTGGATTTGGCTCGGACTAAATAATCGAGATAAAGCTTGGCATGACCTATACCGACTCTCTATCTCAAGTGGTAAATTGGAAAAGATATATGAGAATAAGGATCGTATCACTTCCTACGAATTCGACTGGGATGATCAATTAAGGCTGTTGCAGCGCGTAGATGAGGGGGGTAAGACCGAACTATTTAAGCTAGATTCAGAGGGACATTTAACTAAATTACTTGAAGTTCCCCTTTCAGAATATGTTTCTATTGCAGGCTGGACTCCAGACAACCGAGAGGTTTACCTGACTACAAATCTTGGCCAGGTAGATTTAGCAGGCTTATATCGATTAAATCTAAAAACAGGAAAACTTCAAGCAATAGAGTCAGACCCTAAGGGGCATGTGGATATAGAGGGGGTTTCTTTCGATCGTAATACCCGAAAAATAATCTCCACTACTTATATTGATGATAAAACAGTTCGTTATTGGAGAGATAAACAAAGAGAAGCACAGTATCGTTATCTGGAAAGTCGCTTCCCGCATCGGCAAGTAAGCATTACTGGAGCTGATAGACAGTATGAGAAGTTTTTAGTAACCGTTTGGGGAGATCGATATGCTACAGAAACCTATTTATTTCAGCCAAATGCTCAAAAGGAACAGGATAAATTAATCTACCAATACACTAGTCGTCCTTTATTGAAGCAGGAAGAAGCTTATTTGTCTGAAATGAAGCCTTTCCATTACCCAAGTAGTGATGGACTAACTATACCTGCTTACCTAACTCTACCCATAGACAAGACGCCGAAAAATCTTCCCCTAGTTGTCTTAGTTCATGGGGGACCCAAAGGACCTAGGGATTACTGGGGGTACAACCCGGAAGTTCAGTTTTTAGCTAATCGTGGCTATGCAGTATTACAACCCAACTTTCGTGCTAGCGGAGGCTATGGTAAGAAATTCCTGAATGCTGGGGACCTCCAGTGGGGGCGTTTGATGCAAGATGATATTACGTATGGAGTGAAATACCTTATCCAAGAAGGGCTAGTTGACCCCAAACGTGTAGCAATCATGGGCGGAAGCTACGGTGGATATGCTACTTTAGCGGGCTTGGCCTTTACTCCAGAGGTATATGTCGCAGGTATCGATATTGTTGGACCGAGTAATTTATTCACTTTACTAGCTTCTATTCCTCCTTATTGGGAAGCTGGTCGGGCTCACTTGTATCAAATGACTGGTGATCCAAGTACACCGGAAGGCAAAAAACTAATTACCAATGCAAGTCCTCTTTTTCATGTAGATCGGATTAATAGGCCTTTACTAATTGTACAGGGGGCTAACGATCCCAGAGTTAAACAAGCTGAATCAGATCAAATTGTAGCTGCCCTGCGTGATAAAGGAAAAAAGGTAGTTTATCTTTTGGCAAAGGACGAGGGGCACGGATACACTAAACCATTGAATCGCATGGCTATGTATGCAGAAATTGAAAAATTCCTCGCTTCAGTTCTGGGTGGGGTATATCAAGAAAGTATTTCTGACGATGTAGCCAAAACTCTAGAAAAACTACGGGTAGATATTCATAAGGTAAAGCTGCCTACTTTATCAAATAAAAAAAATTAAGTTTTAAAGCAGAAAAGGGGCATAAACTGATTTAAGCCCCTTTATTGCAGTAGACACTTCTGTGCCTCATCAAGCTCTGTCTCACTCATTCGTTCTGTAGCAGCAAAAGCTTGATTAGCTAGTTTGAACTCAAGCCTAGCATCTAACTTTCACATCGATGGAAGGGCTGTTACTAATACAGAGCTCTTGCAGTGAAAAAACAAGTCCACACTATACTCTGGGCAGTGATCAAACTATTTCCAAGGAAATAACAACTTAAGCTAAAAAGGATAAATCAAACTAAAAAAAACAGTGCGTACGAAAACTAAACTAACACTAGCACTTTCAAACACCACTTATCTTCTTCTCTTTTATCTAACCCTATCACTCTTGTCCCAGATTAGAGCTACAGCATATTCAGTCCTATCTAAACCCTTGCGCATTCACTCCAATCCTTGATTAGTCAGTCCTAGGCCAAGATTTGGTAACCCTAAACAAGCAACCACCCAGAGTAATTTTAGTCATAGTTACCTATATAGATAGTACCTATAAGATATAACGCGCCAGATCTTCTTGCTTGGCAATATTCCCTAGATGCTCTTCTACATATTGGGCATCAATAACTACCTCTTGACTGGGTGAATCGAAGGAAATATCTTCTAATAGCTTTTCCATGACTGTATGCAATCGGCGAGCGCCAATATTTTCTGTCTTTTCATTCACTTGATAAGCAATACTAGCGATTTTTTCGATACTATCTTCAGTGAAATTTAAATGGATACCATCAGTTGCCAAAAGCGCTATGTATTGCTTGGTTAAGCATGAATTAGTTTGGGTCAGTATTGCTTTAAAATCCTCTACACTCAAACTATTCAACTCTACGCGAATGGGTAACCTACCCTGTAGCTCAGGAATGAGATCCGATGGCTTGCTCAAATGAAATGCACCAGAGGCAATAAACAGTATATGATCCGTTTTGATCATACCATATTTAGTGGAGACAGAAGTTCCCTCCACTAATGGTAAGAGATCACGCTGTACTCCCTGGCGCGAGACGTCTGCCCCTAAAGTAGAGTTACTAGCTGCAACTTTGTCAATTTCATCAATGAAAACAATACCATTTTGTTCTACTGAAGCCACCATCTGTTCCTTTAATTCAGCCTCATTAACCAATTTAGCCGCTTCCTCATCTATGACTAATTTCATAGCTTCAGCTACCTTAAGTTTTTTCTCCTTCTTTTTTGAATGGTTTAGATCAGAAAATAGATCTTGTAACTGGCCTGTAAATTCCTCCATACCTGGAGGGCCAAGGATAGACATGCTCTTAATACTAGGCTGGGAGAGAGGAACCGTGATTTCCTTATCATCTAATTCTCCCTTGCGCAACCGCTCGCGTAATTTTTGTCGCGTTGCACTTGATTCAGACGCAGTAATAGAGGTTTCCTCTGATTGCCCAGTAATATCTGCAGTGGGTAAAAGTATATCTAAAATTCTTTCTTCTGCAGCCTTTTGTGCTAGAAGACGATTTTTTTCGATAGATTCTGCACGGATTTTCTTCATAGCCATTTCTGCGAGGTCTCGGATGATACTATCCACATCCTTACCAACGTATCCTACCTCAGTGAATTTAGTGGCCTCTATCTTAATAAAAGGTGCATTGGCTAACTTTGCAAGTCGCCTAGCAATCTCAGTCTTACCAACCCCTGTAGGCCCAATCATAAGAATATTTTTTGGAACAATTTCACTACGCAAAGGTTCCTCTACCAAACTTCTTCGATAGCGGTTTCTTAAGGCAATAGCAACTGCCCTCTTGGCCGGGTGCTGGCCAATAATATATTGATCTAATTCGTGCACAATTTCTTTAGGTGTCATCACAGAGCTGACCGTCATCATTATTATCCCGATTTGAAAACTCACCTGCTTTAGGTGGAGCTATTTATGCTGCTTTCAATAGGAAAGCAAAGAAAAATTATGTTGAGAGAGTTCAGTAATGGGTACTTTAAAATATATTGTGAATATATTATGTGTTACATACCTCAGCAAGTACTAAATTATAAAGCCCGCCCAAAAGTAGTTTAAAGCAAGATTTGATGTCTATACTTTTGCCTTCACACCTCAATAAGGAATGGGTATTGAGTCATACTCCCCTGAACGTGAGTCCTAGCCTATGGGCAGCCTATGAACCTCCTACTTCTTTTCAGTTATCTACACGCTAACTTTGAGCGAAGAGTTTAAAACTTAAGCTCTGAAACTTAATAATTCTTAATTCGATCCAAAATACCAACAAAGCCACATTGTAATGGCCCTGTTCCTATTTTATACCTGCAAAAATCCAAGCCAGAGAAGCTAAAAACTAAAAACAATTGCAGAAAACAAACCAAAACCGACGTGAAAACTACTAGAAGTAAATGGCTTAACGACCAATCTAAAGATGTGCAAAAGCATAAAGATAACCAATAACATGTTAAGTGATAACCCCTAGCCCTATACCAGAGATTGGGATGCAACTAAAATTCCATCTTCATCACTATAGAGGTAGTCCCCCGGTGAAAATATAACATTTCCAAATTCTACAGGCACATCAACTTGCCCTTTCCCGGCCTTAGCACTCTTCCTTGGATTAGTTCCCAGGGCCTTAATTCCAAAATCCATTGTGTTAATCACTGCTGAATCTCGTATGACACCATAAACAATCACGCCTGCCCAGCCATGATCTATCGCCATTCTAGCGATAAGATCCCCCATTAAGGCGCTAGAATACGAGCCTCCGCCATCAACCACTAAGACTCCTCCAGGGAAAGGCGTCTGTAAAACTTGCTTTACAAGGCCATTATCCCTAAAGCACTGTACTGTTCGAATCTTGCCAAAAAACTTCGACTTTTTTCCATAGCACTTAAAGTTAATCTCACAAGAAGGCAGATCAGGTAACTTGTCAATTAAATCTGCTGTAGCAAAAGTAAAATTCATCTTCTAAAACCCTACTCCCCAAAACCTAACTTCCAAGGCCTAATCTCAACCTGTCAGCACTAAGAAGAGGAAAAAAATGGACAACCATTTACCAAACACCAGTAACTTAGTTTTTGTCCCTTTCCTGCCCAAAACTCAATAAGCTAATCCTAAAAATTAGTCTTCTCGACCATCTAAAAATACTCGTAACAGCTCACTCCGAGTTGGGTGACGTAATTTACGCAATGCTTTAGCTTCAATTTGTCTTATCCGCTCACGAGTTACATCAAACTGTCGTCCGACTTCCTCCAAAGTATGGTCAGTATTCATTTCAATACCAAATCTCATTCGAAGTACTTTAGCTTCTCGTGGCGTAAGACTGGACAGTATTTCCCGAGTTACTTCCCTTAAACTAGAATACATAGCTGCCTCTGCAGGAGCTATACTGTTGGTATCCCCTATAAAATCCCCGATATGAGAGTCATCATCATCTCCAATTGGAGTCTCCATAGAAATAGGTTCTTTGGCAATTTTCATAATCTTGCGTATCTTCTCTTCAGGCATATCCATCAATTCCGCCAATTTGGCTGAATCTGGTTCGCTACCCGTCTCTTGCAAGTAATGCCTTGAAAGACGATTCATTTTATTAATAGTCTCTATCATGTGCACTGGAATACGGATCGTTCTCGCTTGATCTGCAATAGATCGCGTGATAGCCTGCCGGATCCACCATGTGGCATAGGTAGAAAATTTATACCCACGGCGATATTCAAACTTATCCACTGCCTTCATTAACCCAATGTTGCCTTCTTGTATTAGATCTAGAAACTGTAATCCTCTATTAGTATATTTTTTTGCAATCGAAATTACTAACCTTAAATTCGCTTGGATCATTTCTTCTTTAGCTTGATTCGTTTCTCTTTCACTCTTAGCCAAAGCTTTGCTAATCACTTTAAGCTCATCTACCGTTAGCATTGTTTCCTTCTCAATCTTAATGAGCTGATTTTGTAATTCCAAGATGTTATGGCGAAAACGCTGTAATTCTTCGCTCCAAACATTTTTTTTGGCAATTTCTTCTTCAATCCAGTTTATATCAGTAAAGCGCCCTACTAAGTGAGTCAAAATATAATCTCGATCCATATTAATATAGCGTAAACATAGCTGGATAATCTCACTCTCATAACGGCGTACTAAATCAACTTTGTTTCTCAAATTCTGACATAACACTTCAATCTGTTTGGCAGTAAAGCGTATTTTGTAAAACTCATTAATAATTTCTTGCTGAATTTTCAAATATTTTTTAGTCTGAGAACCACCTTTTTTTAATTCTTTCAATAAACGCCCGTAAAGCTTTTCCACTAGGGTAAAGTGCTCCATCGCACGAATTTTTAGTTCATCCAAATTTTGCTCTGAAATAGCTCTACCTGCCGCTCCAGATGGTTCTTCCTCATCCTCTAGCTCACCTTCAGCACCAGAAGGATCATCCTCAGTACTATCTAATTCAATTTCAGCCTCTAGCTTTGCTTCAGTTCCCACTGAAAGCCCTTCATCGGCAGGAGCAACGTCCTCACTAATTACCGCTTCTACCAGTTCATCTACTGGCAATTCACCTAACTCAACCTTTTTAGCTAAAGCCAAAATCTCAGCAATGGAACTGGGACAAGCACTAATAGCTTCTATCATTTTTTTTAATGCTGTTTCAATTTTCTTAGCTATAACGATCTCATCATCCCGTGTTAAGAGATCTACTTGTCCCATTTCACGCATATACATGCGCACCGGATCTGTTGTTCTACCAAATTCTGAGTCCACACTAGACAAAGCAGCTTCCGTAACGGCATCATCGTCTGTATCAGTAACCGTACTATCACTCATTAGTAGGGTCTCGGCATCTGGAGCAACTTCTGTGACCTGAATACCCAGTCCCATTAACATACTGATAATATTATCAATTTGTTCTCCGTCAATCACATCCCCAGGTAAATAGTCATTTATTTCCGCAAAAGTCAAATATCCTCTTTCCTTGCCCAATACCACAAGCTTGCTAACTTGATTTCTTTTCTCTTCAGCTGTTAAGGCTTGGTTTTTATTGGCTTCCACCTCAAACTCATAATTCCTATTTTGCGCCATGATTTTTCCACCTGTCTTTAGGATCTAAATTTTTAATTTTGCTAACTGTATAAGGAGCTGTTCTTCGAATGGTTCCAAAGAGCGCCGCCTAGCCAGCTCAGTTAACTCCACTAGTTCTGATTGTACGATTCCCTTTTGAAGATTAATAAGACCTTGCTTAAAATTCTCTTCATTGTCCACTCCTATCATTTCTACTTCTTCTTCTAAGGCTTCCGTTAAAGTCTTTGTAATCAGCGTCGAAAACCGTGTGCCCTTAACTATTTCCGCTAATTGTCCCGCATTTTTAAGCTCAGGATACATACTCACCACTTTGCTTAATGCCAATAAGCAATGTACTTCTTCATCATATTCTAAATAGTCTGGCAGACGAACATATGAGGCTAGTTTTAAATTTATCAATAACCAATGTAGCATTTTCTTACTACATGACTTTACCTCAATTCGTTGTGAATACGGCAATTTTCGATAAGTTGCATCTCTCCCCCGCCCCTGCTCTTCTTCTAGTAAAGTTAATAACTCATTAGTATCTATCCGTAAGCATTCTGCCAACTGTTTACTAATCATCAGCTTGAGCATAGCAGCATTCATTTGTGCTAATAATGGCTTGGCTGTTTGAATAATTTGCGCCTTAGTCTCTCCATAGTGAAGAGGCCTATTTTCTATCAAATGGGCAATAAAATACTGCGACAAAGGGATGGCCTTTTGTTTAAGAAAAGTTTCAAATCCCGATTTGCCCTTCTTTCGTATAAAAGAATCAGGGTCTTCCCCTTCGGGCAAGAAGAGAAAGTATATTGTTCTTATATCACTAAGATGGGATAACGCTTGAGTTAATGCTCTCCAAGCTGCTTTTCGTCCTGCCTCATCGCCGTCAAAACAAAAGTAAAGCTCTTCCGTAAACCGAAATAATTGTTTTACATGAGAAGAGGTAGTTGCAGTACCTAGAGTAGCCACAGCATAGCCCAATCCATGCTGGGCCAAGGCTAGTACATCCATATAACCTTCTACCACTAATATTTTTTTAGCTTGTGCAATCGCTTTTTTAGCTTCAAATATCCCATAAAGGCACTGACTTTTATCAAATAGAACGGTTTCGGGCGAATTTAAATACTTAGGTTCGCTCTGTTTTACTACTCGCCCACCAAAGCCAATCACCTCACCTTTCAGATTCCGAATAGGAAACATAACTCGCTCTCTGAAACGAGGTAAATATTGCTGATTTTTTTCTAATGCCAGGCCACCTGCTACTAAGAAAGGATAGACTGAAGGGTCTGGAAATAAAATTTGAATATAATTTTCTTGCGGTGCATAACCCACTTGATAAACTTCAAGAATCTCCCGAGATAGACCCCGTGCTAATAAATACTCTCGTGCTACAGAATGCTTGTTCTGAGCGAAAAAATACTGTGCTACCTTTTGGTTAGCATCCTCTAGTTTTTGTCCTTGCTTCTGTTCTACCTGTTTTTTTTGAAGAGAAAAATCCGCTCTAACCTGCGGAACAACCATTCCCACTCCAGAAGCTAACTTTTCTACTGCTTCAACAAAATCTAAGCGCTCATATTCCATTAAAAAACCAATGGCGTTTCCATGAGCTTGACAACCAAAACAGTAATAGAACTGCTTCTGCCGAGAAACAGTAAAAGAAGGCGTCTTTTCTTGATGAAAAGGGCAACAAGCTATATAACTCGAACCTCTCTTTTTAAGACCAACATAGGGGCCAATGACTTCTACGATATCAGCCCGTCCTAGCAGTTCGATGATAAAATCCTTAGGAATCATACCCTGGCGTCACCGTCTCAAATTAATATCCAAACGCTTCCGCAATTTTAATTGGGCTACTTTCTAGGTCGTGCTAAGTCTCTAAACACTCTCAGTTATTTGAATTTGGGAAGAAACTGCTAAACCTTAACACAAAAGAACTGATTATACGCAGACGGGTCTTTGAAACCCCGAGCTCCCCAGAAGAAGAAAAAAGAAAACCCAACTTAATTGAATTTTCTTTTCCGATCTCTACTGCTAAGTCAACACCCACTTAGCTAAATGCGTATGCTCTAATAATGCTTCTGCGGCAACGACTGACTGCGCAATCTTTTCTGCAAGCGTTTCTGCGCAGCAGCTTTTTTACGCTTCCTCTCAGTGGTAGGCTTCTCATAGGCCTCCCGTGCTCTCAACTCTGTCAACAACCCCGTCTTTTCAACAGAGCGTTTAAACCGCCTCATTGCTACCTCAAAGGGCTCATTCTCTTTTACACGTACGCTTGGCATAAACTGATCGCTTTTCCTCATCGCTGCATTGGATAGACCCGTCATTCTCTCATTACAGCCTAAAAAAGTCAACTCGGATACAATTCACCTTCCTATAAGTCAAGGAGAAACCTAACTTTGCTATGTAGCTCTTTCCAAGAAAACCATATGATTTCTATGAACCAATTCTTCTTCTAGCATATAGCCTAATCGCTCCTCAATTTCATGTGTACTACAACCTAAAATCCTTAGCGCCTCCTCACTACTATAGTTAACTAGGCCACGAGCAATGTCTTCTCTCTGCTGAGTTTGGATACACACCACATCTCCCCGCCTAAAGGTTCCTGATACCGCAATACAACCAACCGGTAACAAACTATTTTCTCGTTTCCTTAGAGCCAGCGATGCTCCAACATCCACTATTACTACGCCGGAAGGAATTAATTGACTCATCATCCATTGCTGTCTAGCATTTAATATGGGGCTTTCTGGCTGCAACTTAGTGCCTATGGTCTCCCCTTGCGCAATCCTAATAAGTACATTCGGTAATTTCCCCGAAGCAATGATAGTGGAAGCACCACTACTGGCCGCCTTCTGTGCGGCTTGAATTTTAGTCAGCATACCACCGGTACCTACTGGACTACCCGCTCCACCAGCAAACTGCAGCAAACGCGAGTCTTCTACTGAAACCTCATCTAATAATTGGGCAAGAGGATTTTTTCTAGGATCAGAATCATATAAACCTAACTGATCTGTCAAAATAACATAGAGTTTAGCTGCCACCAGATTAGTAACGAGGGCCCCAAGAATATCATTATTGCCCAATTTAATCTCTCTAGTCGAAACCGTATCGTTCTCATTAACAATAGGCACGACCTGATGCTCTAAGAGTGTTAATAAAGTTGCCCTTGCATTCAAATAGCGCTCACGATTTTTAATTTCATCGTGAGTCAGTAGAATTTGAGCCGTTAATATAGAAAATTCCTCAAATATTCTCTGGTATATCTGAGAGAGACACATCTGTCCAACCGCTGCCGCAGCCTGCAGCATTGAGACTTTCTTTGAGTGTGAGTGCCAATTTAAATGTTGTAAACCCGCTGCAATAGAACCACTGGAAACGAGGACAACCTTGTACCCTGCTTCTTTCAACTGTGCAACCTGAGCCGCCCAGGCCCGCACTTGTTCCTCGTCAATACCAACTCCATTGTTGGTCACCAAAGAAGAACCCACTTTAACTACTAAAATTTTGGCAACTTCTGGCATATCCCTCCTACGCGGGCAATTAACTTACCTCAAGTCAAGTTGAAATGCCTCCAATATCCTCATCTATTATTTTCTAGTTGGTAACTTTTCTTTAATGCGAGCCGCCTTACCAGTCAAACCACGTAAATAATAAAGCTTAGCTCTACGCACCGCTCCCCTACGTTTTACTTCTATCTTCTCTACGTTTGGTGCGTATAGTTGAAACGTACGTTCAACTCCTTCACCATTGGAAATTTTACGGACAGTGAAGGCACTATTCAGTCCTCTATTACGTTTAGCGATTACTATACCTTCAAATGCCTGAGAACGCACCCGAGCACCTTCCTGGAAACGTACCCACACTACCACCGTATCTCCTGGATTAAAAACTGGGATAGTCTTGTTATCCAAACTCAATAAACGTTCTATCTCTTCTTGTTCTATCTGTTCAATAATATTCATCTATTTCACCTATTCTAATATGGAACCAACTTGGAGCTCTCGCAAGATTTCTTCCAAGAGACAAGTTTCCTCTGGGTTGTTAATACGTTTGTCCAATAAATCTGGACGCCTTCTTAAAGTTCGCGCTAAAGATTGCCTAAGCCTCCAACGTCTAATACGATCATGGTGACCAGAAAGCAGTACATTTGGGACTGTATGTCCTTCAAATTCAACTGGTCTAGTATAGTGGGGATAATCTAATAAGCCATTCTCAAAAGAATCCTGATGAGCCGAATTAATATCGCCCAAAATTCCGGGCAAACACCTCAAAACACTATCTATCAAAATCATAGCAGGCAACTCCCCTCCAGATACAACAAAATCACCTACTGAAATTTCCTCAACCTTTGTAATGGACAAAAATCTTTCGTCTATACCCTCGTAGCGACCACATATTAAAATGAGCTCCTTTTCCTGCGCCAACTCTCTAACTCTAGCCTGATTTAGCGGTACCCCCTGAGGACTTAAATAAATACCTCTAGGATTACCAGTAGTCGTCGACCGAGCTGCTCGATAAGCACGGACCAAAGGACCCACCTCCAAGACTGCCCCCGGGCCGCCCCCGAAAGGCTGATCATCCACGTAGCCCAGTCTGTTATCAGCAAATTGCCGAGGATTAACAGTTGAGAAAGCCCAGACGCCTCTCTTTAAAGCTCGCCCGATTACTCCATAGTCAGTAAGAGAAACAAACATCTGCGGAAATAGAGTGACCGCCTGTATATACATCAATCATCCCAATCCCAAGTTACGTTAATTCTCTTTTTTACTAGTTCTACCTCTTGTACATACAAATCGACAAAAGGAATCAAAATCTGTTTACCTGCCGCTGATCTAACCACTAAGACATCATTGGCACCTGTCTGCATTAAACTGTCCACCGTCCCTAATCTATACTGATGCTGATTAAAAACTTCTAAACCAATTAAATCACACCAATAAAATTCACCCTCACTAGTAGGCGAAAAGGCTGCCCGGGATACAGCAACCGACAAACCCCTGAGCGCTTCAGCATTTGTTCGATTATTTATCTCCCTAAACTTTACCCTTAGTTGATCTTTTTGCAGACAACTATCCTCCAACTCTAAACAGCGAAACCCACTGTCCTTATTGCCGACAAACCACAGGGGATAGTCTGACAGACTATTGGGAGTTTGCGTGCTTGCTTTAACCTCCAGCCAGCCCTTTAAACCAACCGCTCTTTTCAAAAAACCCATTTCTACCAAATCCGAAGGATAGCTCAAACCAGCACCTCTTCATGCAGATGCTTATTTCTTGGTAGCTTGTTGTTTAACCAGCTTTTTTACTGCAGCACTCAGTTGAGCACCACGCTCCACCCAATGCCGCAACCGATCCTGTTGCAACTTCAATCCTTCGATATTTTCACCAGCAATCGGATTATAAAAACCAATCTTTTCAATGAAGCGTCCATCTCGTGCATTCCTTGAATCTGCTACCACAATATTGTAAAAGGGACGATGTTTAGCACCGCCGCGTGACATCCGAATTACTACCATCCTATATCCTTTTTCCCACTAATATGAAGGTCATCCAGGGCAGACCCTCTAACCCTAGCCTGGTTTAAAACCAGGCATCATAGCATATACTTTGGTTGCAAAGCAAGCCTGGCATAGAAAGCTGTCCTATTCACGATTATTGATGACTTTAAGCCAAACTAATAGTCTTTTTGCTATTAATTTCCTTTTTAGCCTGAAGATACAACATTTCCAAAGCGAATGTCGCTGCAGCTAAAGCAGTAATATCGCTTACATCATAACTTGGGGCTACTTCTACTACATCCATACCTATAATATTGAGCCCCTCCAATCCTCTTAAAACCTTCAATACTTTGTCTGTGCTCAGGCCACCACAGACCGGGGTCCCAGTTCCTGGTGCATAAGCCGGATCCAGGCAGTCAATATCAAAAGTCAAATAAACAGGAAAATCTTTTACAATCTCTCGAATTTTTTCTATCACTGTTTCTGTTGGCATTTCATTGACACTTGGCGCATCCAGAACCGTATAACCCAGTCTAGGATCATATTCTGTCCTAATTCCTATTTGAATGGAATGTTTAGGATCTATTAGACCTTCTCGAGGCGCGTGATAAAACATGGTTCCATGATCATATGGCCCACCCTGAGCGTAAGTGTCAGTGTGTGCATCAAAATGAAGCAGGGCCATTTGTCCATATTTCCTAAAATGTCCTCTGAGCAAAGGAAGGGTAATAAAATGATCACCGCCAAACGATAACATTTTTTTACCACTATTAAGCATCCTATCTACATGAAGCTCTACTTTGGTACAAAACTCTGCATTATCCCCGAAGGTAAAGGTTAGGTCCCCTCCATCGACTACTTTTAGAACTTCCCTGAGATTAAAATTCCATGGAAAACGCTTGCTTTCCCATGCTAGATTAACTGAAGCACGGCGAATAGCTTCCGGTCCAAAACGAGCACCTGAGCGTCCAGAAGTAGCTACGTCAAAAGTAAAACCAGTAATTACCCAATCGCATTGAACTTCATGTGGATTAAATACCAGAGGGAATCTTAAAAAACCAAAATTATTAGATACTAGACTATTGTCATATTCCTGGTAGAGCGTATTCCACATCTTACTTCTCCTCTGACAAATAAGTATAACCCCTTAAACCTTCCTCCAAGGCATATAGATAATTAATTGCTTCGGTAGCAGTTAAATCAGAGCTTTCAATCTGCTGTCTATAACGCTGAATTAACTGTCTAGGGTCCAGATAAACGTATTCCAACATGTCTGATACGATATTGCCCTTCTCATAGCTGACAATACTAATTTTTCCATTCTCGCCAATAACCACATCTACAGAACTTGTATCTCCATAAAGATTATGCATATTTCCTAAAATTTCCTGATAGGCTCCCACCATGAAAAAACCAATAAGTGGAGGATTATTCTCGTCATATTCTGGCATAGGCATTGTTGAGGCGATTCCATCTCCATCAATAAAATGGTCCACTATCCCATCTGAATCACAAGTAATATCCAGTAATAAAGCCCTTTTTTTAACAGGTCGATCTAATAACGATATAGGACAGACAGGGAAAATTTGATCAATTCCCCAAATATCTGGAAGGGATTGGAATAGAGAAAAATTCACATATAATTTATCTGCAAATTTTTCTTGTAAGTCATCTATTAATACTCTATGAGCTCTATTTTTCTCATTGAGTATCTCTCCCACTTTGTGACAAATGTTGATGTAGAGTTGTTCTGCCCAAGCCCTTTCTTCTAGGCTAATCATCCCTGCACTAAATTTGTTCAGGACAGCTTGCAAGTCAAAGGCACACTCATTAATCCAACTGCGGGGCGAACGCTTTTCTTTTGCTTCTAAAATTTCCTCCCAAGTTTCCCATAAACTATGCAATACCAAAGGATCATCTTCTTTGGGAGCTTCAACTGGCTTAGGGTGAAAACCCTCACTACCGATAATATTAGCAATTAAAATCGCATGATGAGCAGTCACGCTTCTACCTGACTCAGTAATAATAACTGGCTGAGGCAAATTATACTCCTCACAGGCCTGGCCTATCCCCCATATCACCGTAGAAGCATACTCTTGCAAACCGTATTCTACTGAAGAGTCGGATAAGGTCCGGTTACCTTCGTAATCAACCCCTAAGCCACCTCCTACATCAAAACACTGGATGTTTACGCCTAATTTATGAAGCTCCACATAAAAACGAGCACTTTCATGCACTCCCACCGCTACGTCCCGAATACTACTAATTTGAGATCCTAAGTGGAAATGAAGTAACTGTAAGGCCTCTAACTGATTTTCTTTTTTCAGTAAATTTACTAATGATAAAATTTGCGTAGCCGAGAGCCCAAATTTTGATTTTTCTCCTCCAGAGTTTTTCCACTTACCTTCCCCTTGTGAGGCAAGTCGAGCCCTTACTCCTAAACGAGGGGCAATGCCCATTTTGGCAGCTTCCTCTAGAACTTTTTTGATTTCTGATATTTTCTCTATGACCAAATAGACCTTATGGCCCAATTTTTCTCCAATTAAGGCGTAACGAATATAATCTCTATCCTTGTACCCATTACAAACGATCACAGTTCTTGTAGACCCAGCATAAGCCAATACAGCTAATAACTCTGCTTTAGAGCCAGCCTCTAAGCCAAGCTTCTGTTGAGAATTGATTAGAGACTCTACTACTCTCCTGGCCTGATTTACCTTAATTGGATACACGAGAAAATAATCATTTTGGTAGCCAAACTCTTCCCTCATCTTTTTGAAGGCCTCATTAATTGACTTTAGTCGGTGTTGCAGAATTTGCGGAAAACAAAACAGAGTAGGCAATTGTAACCCTGTCTCTTTGGCGGTCTGCTTGACTATATCAATTAATTTAGCTCTATTATTGGGTAATTCAGGATTAGGACAAACATAGGCATCCCCTTCCTCATCTACGCCAAAATAGCTAATTCCCCATTGCTCTATACGACACAAATCCCACATCAAATCTCCTTGTAGATTTCCATTGAAAGAGTGATTTTCTGTCGTTACTTCTAGCTTTTTAATGGTTTTCTTCATTTTCCTTCCTAGCTCATGGAACACCCCATACAGCTTAAAATTCTGAGGCTTATAAGCCTTCAATCTTGACGCTGATGCCGTGTATAATGGAGGCCGATTGTAACACGGCCGTTCTTAACATGCAGAAGTATGCTAGCCAGTTTTTGTCTTCACAGAAATTGAGCTGTTCTATCACCCAATATGCTCTTCAAGGACAACCCTTCTTCTGTATCCTCAACTTTGATCAGACCGAAGGCTACTTCTTAAGTACACCTCATTTACAAAGTCAGGAATTGCTATTTTCTTTCCCTCTTTCATGTAACTATCGGTCATTACCAGAGCCTACTTTTACTCTTAAATCCTTGAACCCGCGCCTCCCACCTTATGAAGAGTACCTTCGACAATTCAATCTAGTGCAAAAAGCGCTGCGTCAAGGAGATACTTTTCTATTAAATCTATCTGTTTCTTCTCCCCTCAATCCTTTAGCTAGTTTATTACAAATTTTTCAATTAGTTGAATCTAAATATAAAGTTTATTTGGTAGATCGATTCGTTTCTTTTTCTCCAGAAACTTTTATCCAAATTGATGCACAGGGAAAGATAAGTACCTATCCTATGAAAGGCACTATAGATGCTAGCATCCCTAATGCGAAAACTCTTCTGCTTCAGGACGAAAAAGAAATTGCAGAACATCACACCATAGTTGACCTCATGCGCAATGATCTAAGCCAAGTAGCAAGTAAAGTTAGAGTAGAAAAATTCCGTTATCTCGAAAGTATTTTCACACAGAAAGGTGGTATTTATCAGACCAGTTCCCATATTTCAGGCCAGCTACCTGAAAACTATTTATCCTACTTAGGAGAAATTATTCTAAAACTACTACCCGCAGGCTCAGTCTCAGGAGCGCCTAAATCCTCAACCCTACGAATCATACGCGATGTAGAGACACATGACAGAGGTTACTATACTGGTGTAGCCATATATTTTGACGGACGACAACTGGATAGCTGTGTCCTAATCCGCTTTATAGAGAAATATCAAGATCAGTTAGTTTATAAAAGCGGAGGTGGAATCACTCTTTTTAGTCAAGCTAAACAAGAATATCAAGAAATACTGGATAAAATATACTTACCAGTCTCAATAAAAAAACAACAATGTTCTTAGAAACTATCCGGATAGAGAACGGCCTTATTTGCCTAGAGGAGCTACATTTAGCAAGGATCAAACGAACCCTATGGGAAAACTGTAAACAGTCTTCCATATTTAGACTTAATTTCCCGATTCCCCCAAAATTTCAGCATGGCCTCGTTAAGTGTCGCCTCCTATATGAACAGACTATCCGAGAAGTAAACTTTGAGCATTATCATCCACGCTATATTAGTCGACTCAAATTAGTAGAGGCACCCCAGCTTAATTATTGTTTCAAGTATGCCAACCGCAGCTCTCTGGAAGCTCTTCGAGCTCAATACCCCTTTTATGACGAAATCTTGATCACCCAACAGGGCTATCTTACAGACACGACTTTTTCTAACATTATCCTTTTTGATGGTAAACAGTATGTTACCCCTGAAACTTGTCTGCTGAGTGGTGTACAAAGACAACATCTACTGGCAAGAGGAAAGATTCAACTAAAAAAAATTCATCAGAACGATCTGAAAGCTTATAGTTTTTTATTCCTCATTAACGCCATGCTTAATTGGGAAAACAAAATAGGTATTAACGTAGATTGCATTGATCTATAGCTAATAAAACTGTAGGTAGTTTTGATCGCTGAGCCATCAAACACTGCCAGAAGGGATCCAGTAGTCACCACCTAAGTTAACTAAACAGCCCCTGTTCCTCGTTGGTTAATCATCCCTTGCATTGGTAACCACTGGAAATACCATTGAACGATTTCTGCATCTTTCACCATCAAGTCTAATATACCGCCATTCCAAGCATATCCTAACCTTCGCTGCTTTACTTTCACTAGCAGGGTTCCCCATCCCTCAAGCGGCTACCTCTAATTACCAAACTCCTTTCAAGTGCATTAAACTGTGTAATCCAATCAGTGGTACCGACCTCTAGCATCAACTAGCCAAATCTAATCTACTCCTAAGAAATCACCCCTCTGTCGTTCCCACAAACGGGCGTAGATACCTTTGAGTTTTAATAGTTCTTGATGCGTGCCCATTTCTGCAATCTCACCCTCCTTCATGACGACTAAACGATCCATTTCTGCGATAGTAGAGAGGCGATGAGCAATTGCAATCACTGTCTTATTTTCCATCAAACGGTAGAGTGCAGTTTTAATATCAGCTTCTACCTCTGAATCCAGGGCACTAGTAGCCTCATCTAATATGAGAATAGGAGTTTTACGCAACATAATTCTAGCAATCAAAATTCTTTGTCTTTGTCCTCCAGAGAGTTTCACTCCCCTTTCTCCTACGAGAGTATCGTAACCAGTGTTACCGTATTTATCAGACAATTGCAAAATGAACTCATGGGCCTTTGCTTGCTTTGCAGCTTCTATTATCTGCTCCTCAGTGGCAGCTGGCATACCATAAAGGATATTTTCTCGTATGCTCCGATGCAACAAAGAAGTATCCTGGGTCACCATACCAATGCTACGACGCAATGACTCTTGCGTCACTTCATTAACCTTTTGACCATCAATCTGAATACTCCCAGCCTTAAGCTCATAAAACCGAAGCAATAAATTAATCACTGTTGACTTACCAGAAC
Organism: Neisseriaceae bacterium; assembly: GCA_043842855.1. Taxonomy (GTDB): domain Bacteria; phylum Pseudomonadota; class Gammaproteobacteria; order Burkholderiales; family Neisseriaceae; genus QFNR01. The sequence continues at coordinate 382,985 of JBBPJF010000002.1, read as the reverse complement.
CCGAATATCCTACTAACCCAATTTTCTCTCCTGCGTGTATGGTCAGATTAAAATTCTCTAGGAGAGAACTATCGGGTGTATAAGAAAAATCTACTCCTTGATAAATAATTTCTCCTTGTGTAACCACTAACTTCTTTGCATCGGGAGAATCTACAATCTCAGGTGGTAGAGAGAAAGTATTCATTCCATCTCTAACAATACCCACATTCTCAAATAAAGCAGCTACAGCCCACATCACCCACGTAGCCATATTATTCAACTTTAATGCAATCGCTACTGAAGCAGAAATACCACCTACAGTTACTATAGAACGGCTCCAAAGCCATACTCCTAAAATACCTAAACTTAGGATAAGTCCCATATTAATTAGATGCATAGAAAGATTTAGCAAAGTTACCAATCTCATCTGTCGGTGAACAGAAACGAGGAAGTCATCCATTGCTTCTCTAGCATAAGCAGATTCTGCTTCTTGTTGCGCGTGTAATTTGACGGTTTGAATATTGGCATAGGTGTCTGTTACTCTACCCGTCATAAGCGATCGTGCATCAGCTTGCAACTGTGTTACGCGCCCTATACGCGGCACCATGAAATACATGAGAAACCCCATCAAAATAAACCATAATAGATAGGGGACCAGGAACCGTCTATCAAAACTGCTCAGGATAAAGGCCGAAGTTATAAAATAAACTGCTAAATACACGCCGATTTGGGTAATAGACAGTATTACCTCCCTGACTGCTAAAGCAGTTTGCATAATCTTAGCTGTAATTCGTCCAGCAAATTCATCCTGAAAAAAACGCATACTTTGCTTCATCATCACATGATGAAACCACCAACGTAAGCGCATGGAAAATGGGCCTACAATAGTTTGCAAATGCAGTAAGCCATCTAAAAACTTGAAAACTATACTACTTACGATCAATATAATAAAGAAAATCAAAAGAGTATGTTGATTATGCCAGAAAGTACTTGGATGTTCTGCTGCTAGTGTATCTACCAACTTACCCATCATCCAGAATAAGGAGGCTTCAAACACTCCTAAAAGCATTTCTATAAATGCGAAATAAAGAAACCACCTTTTAATCCCATCCATGCTGTGCCAGGCAAAAGAGGTAAAACTATTCGTAGAGATTTTTCCAGCATCTTGCGGATAAGGATCAATGCGGGTTTCGAACCAAGTAAACAGCTTATTTAATAGCATTTCTCTCCTCTTAAGACAAAATTTCTACTTAGAAATTGGAAAAAGTAACAAGCAGAACAAACATAACTTAAAGGAGACTCCGATTACCAAAGATGGCTCAACAAGCTCACTTCAAAACATCAGTCTACTCCTATATTAAGACAAATAGAGTGCAATTTCTTTCTAACTGGTTGCACAAAGAGAATAAGCAAAAGCGGTAAAGTGAATCTAAACTCCTAAATTATGCCCTAAAGACGATCAGACACCATACCAATAGCCCAATAGCAATCAGGGAAGAAGGAAGCCACTAGGGGCCAGCTAATTAAATCTCCCGTAGCATAGATGTAACCAAGTTAGGCTGCATCAGGTTAAACCCAAACGCGTCTTAGCTAACTCTCGATAGAAAGTAAAAGCTTTTTTAGCTCCTAGTATAACTTTTTCAGTGGAAACTTCTGGTGCAATTTTTGTGTCAAAAAGTGCCGCAAAAGCTCTCCAGTGTTTAGCTCGTCCCTCTTCATGCGGTGCTAGGTGCCGTGCACCATAATTAGCATTCAACCCCAAGGTTGCAGCTCCTTTTAGTAAGAAAGCAGCACCTAAGTTAGAACCTTCTGCGCAATAGAGCCATCCCAACGCTTCTTCACCCACAGGCCTAGGTAAATCTTCTTGTTCTATTGGTTCAACCCCAAGGTCTTCCATATCTTGTCGGACTTGCCGATAGCGTGCCAGATCTTTCAGCTGTGGCAACTTATCATTAAGTGTTTCATTCTTGTAAATTTCCTCCACGATACGGTGGAAGGTTTCCTGTAATTGTAAAAATTGGTTATAGTTTCTCTGGCTAGCAAAAGGATCATAGTGACTAACTAATTGATCTACTTTTTCATGTTCTTCCCTTGTTTGGGACTTTAATTGTTCCATCAAAGTATTTACAGACATATAAAACTTCTCCTTAACATCTTTCCTAGAACTCGTCCAGCAACTCACTAGACACGGCTCCAATTATAATGATACTTCCGAATTTAGGACAGTCTGCTTGAAGCAGTAAATTTCTCCTTAGTTAGCAGCGGCCCTAGCTTAATTTGTTTTAGATTAGCCCCCCTATAGCCTGGCTGGTTACAAGCACTGCTGTATGGCCTGAGAAAACTTTATTTAGCCTTCCAGCAACGGTTATAAATGTGGAAAAAACCCTTGTCGTTTGTTTTAAAATAGGTCCGTAAACGTGAAACTTCACGTTATGAGTAATACGCTTGCACTGAACAACCGTATGGTATAATGCTCTCTTTTTCAACTCTACTATGGATTAGAAATGTCTAAAGAAGTGATTAGTACAAACCATGCACCTGCTGCTATTGGTCCCTATGCTCAGGCTATAAAAGTAGGTCAAACAGTTTATCTTTCTGGGCAAATACCTGTTGATCCAAAAACAAACGAGCTTGTAGGTGAAGATTTCAAAGCTCAAACAGAACAGGTTTTCAAAAATTTGAGCGCTGTCTTACAGGCAGCTGGTATGTCTTTACAGAATTTGGTTAAAATTACTGTGTATCTAACTGATTTCGAAAATTTTCCTCTGTTTAATGAAATCATGTCCCAGTATATAAAAGAACCTTTTCCTACACGCGCAACTGTTCAGATCTGCCAACTACCTAAAGGAGCGTCAGTTGAGATTGATGGTATAGCCAGTCTATAACCCCAACTGATTACTAGCGCCGTGCGCTGCATTTTAAAACTCCACCTGATCACCTTTCAATAGTTTGTTGGCACTAAATTGCTCGATGGTGGAGTACTGCTTGCTTTTAAAACTGCTGGTTGCTGAATGCTTAGACGCCAAAGTAGGCTTCTCTGTCAGGGAGCCAGCGCCTGATGTACTTTCCTACTATTTCAGGAGAGGTCCGAAGTAGTTCTGCCGCAGTGGCTCTAGCTAGAGCAAGCAGTCCTGCATCTTCAGTAATGTCAGCAAATTTGAGTACTGGTATGCCGCTTTGTTTTGCCCCTAAAAATTCGCCTGGTCCTCTTAACCTTAAATCTTCATTGGCTATTTGAAAGCCATCATTACTTTGATATATAACTTTCAGCCGTGCTTTGGCTTTATCAGACAGTGGAGTTTGGTATAACAATAAAGCCTCGCTAGCTAGCCTTTCGGCACGTCCTACCCGACCTCTAAGTTGGTGAAGTTGTGATAACCCCATACGTTCTGCATGTTCAATTACCATTGTAGAGGCATTCGGTACATCGATCCCCACTTCTATAACGGTGGTGGCTACCAATATCTGAAGCTTTTGATCCTTAAACTTTTCCATAAGTTTTATTTTTTCCTGCTTTTTCATGCGACCATGTAGCAAGCCAATAGAAACCTTAGGAAATTGTAGGACTAATTTTTCGTAGAGGCTGATTGCAGTCTGCAACTGTAGGCTTTCTGATTCTTCAATTAGGGGACAAACCCAATATACCTGGCGCCCTTCTTGTATTTTTTTCCACACAAAATTCTCTACTTCAGCTCGACGACTTTCTTCTATTAATATAGTTCTCACTGGTGTCCGATTAGGGGGCAACTCATCCAAACTAGAAACATCTACATCAGCAAAATAAGTCATAGCTAAAGTTCTAGGAATGGGAGTCGCCGACATCATCAATTGATCTACTCCTTCACCCTTTTCCTTAAGCAATAAACGTTGATTAACTCCAAAGCGATGCTGTTCATCTATGATGATCATCTGTAAATTTTTGAATTTTATATCCTTCTGAAACAATGCATGTGTTCCAAGCGCAATCTGATGCTCACCGGAAGCCAATTTTTCTTTAATTTGAGTTTTCTCCTTCTTAGTCTGAGCTCCTATTAAAAGCGCCACTGAAATACCTAAGGGCTCTAGCCAAGTCTTAAATTGATTTGTATGTTGCTCTGCCAATAATTCAGTGGGAGCAACCAAGGCTACTTGATAACCTGCTTCAATTACCATCAACGCAGCGGCAGCAGCCACTATAGTCTTACCAGAACCTACATCCCCCTGTAGTAAGCGATGCATCGGTTCGGCTGCCTTCAAATTTTCCTCAATTTCCCTTAGAGCTCTCTTCTGGGCTTGAGTAAGCTGAAATGGTAACTCTCTCAATAACCGCTCCATTAATCCTTGCTTTAATTGAAGGTTTACTTTCTTCCTACTTTGCCGCCTGAGCCTCAGTAGCCCCATAGAGAGCTGCTGTGCTAGTAATTCATCAAACTTAAGCCGTTTAAGTGCTGGGTGAATCGCACCACTGAGCTCAACTTGATAAAGATCATGCTTGGTATAGTGAAGTGCGTAAACAGCTTGTTTAAAATCAATCAATTCATTTTTCTTAAGCAATGCATCAGGTAAAAAATCTTCTAGATCTGTAAGCGTTAAAGCCCTATGAATAAGCCCTTGTAATACCCGCTGAGATAGACCTTTCACGGTGGGATAAATGGGGGTCAGATAAGGGCTAATCACCCTAGAAAACTGTACTTGGATTCTTGGATGAATCATTTCCTTACCATAGTATCCATGTTTAATCTCCCCAAATGCACGAATAGTTTGGTTAATAGTATAGTCATTGAGCTGATTGGGATAAAAATGGAATAGTCGAATTAATATTTTCGAACCCTCCACATCCTGCAGTTGCAACACCAGCTGTCTCCGCCCCTTCAACAGAATGGACTTTTCAACTATGGTGCCCTCAATGAGAACCTTATCCCCGACAGAAGTTTGTCTAATCGTTTTAGGCTCTGTGTCAGCCTCATAGCGTAAGGGCTTGTGGCACACTAAATCCATGAGGTTATCAAGCTCTAATTTAGCTAATTTTTTTAAAGTAGCGGGGCTTATTTGTAACTGTCGCTTTAAAAATTCATCCATGGCTTTAGTATTAAATTTAGCCAAAGAATAACCTTTTCGTTTCAGAAATGAAAGCGTTCATAGTTACATCATGCAGCTCACAAGGCAGACTTTCAACCAGTTGACAATCAAATCCAACAGCAATTTTCTTAGGGCTGTTTTTCAATAAAACCGTACGCAGTGATGCATCATAATAACCGCCGCCCTGCCCCAATCTATTTCCTTGAAAGTCTACTCCTAAAATAGGAATCAGGACCCAATCTAAGCGATTGACTGAAATTTGCTCTCCTGGCCTGTGAGAAAGCTTCTTACTCAAAGGAACCCAATGCATCTTCTTCTTAAAGGGGTAATAAAGAGGCCGATAAAGGACAATTTTAGGCCGCAACCGCCTGACTTTCTTTATCCAGAAAGACAAATCTACTTCGCTACCCATACTTTGGTAAAGTGCAATTGACCCCCGCCTCATTTTTAACAAACGAAAAAGATTTCCCTCTATTTTCCTTTGGGCTGTTTTTCTGTAATCTGCGCTAAGTGCTTTCCTTCTGTTTCTAAGTTGTCTTCTAAGTTCAGATTTACCGCACATATCTGTTAAAGGGCCCTATATACACGAATATAGTCGACCTCAAGTTTTGCATCCTGCTCTTGAGTCGGGTGGGTAATCTGCTTCTTACGATTTTTTCTAAGCGCTAAGTTTAAAATAAAATAGAAATTCTCGTGGAAAGGATTATTTTTTAGGTAATAATTCTTTATCCCTTTAATATCGATTTCATTTAACAAATAAGCGTGATCAAAAATAATAAGGATCTTCTCAGGAGTACGTATTAAAGTCCATACATGAAACTGTGACCAATTGACGGAAGCAGGAAATTGGTCAATAGAGTATTTTTTAACCGACTCATTGAATTCACGCTTTCCCTGCCAAAATAAATTGGCGTAAAGGTGTCGTTCGTAGTATTCCATGACATCAATTTCTGCCAGAGCTGGGAAAGGTCTTTGTTCCAAGTGGTAAAGATTGTACGATCCAACCAACCAAAAAGCGGGCCAACTACTACCCCGTACATCTAATTTAGCACGAATTTCTACCTTGCCATATTGGAAGTCAAATTTACCAGCCGTCGTCAAGCTGCCAGAAGTGTAGGAGGGTTTAGCTTGATTATCAGTTTGTCCTATGCTTGATTGCTTATTATCGCGCTCAGAATAATTTTCCTTTCTGGCTGTAATTACTAGATGCCTACCGTTGACAAATACATTTTCTGGTTGATACCACTGAGGTTCTTTGTTGCGCACAAAACCCTCCTCATAGTTCCATTTCTCAGGATCAGGAGAGCCTAGATAGTTAAACTCATCAGCCCAAATAAGTTCATAACGAACATTTGAATTTTCTCTATAAGGTGGGATCCCCCTGCGGGTAACTTTACAAGTTATAGGAACAAGTAAAAGAAAGACTAAAATTAGCAAGAACACCCAAAAGCTACTCCTCATAAATTTAGTGTAGTAGACAATGAAGTGACCTTCATTTTACGATACGAGAATGAGCAATGCCAAATTATGCTAGAATTTTGGACGGTTTATTTAGTTTGGGGATGAAACACCAAGTACATGCAAAAAGAAGATTTTGCCGATAAAAATTTTATACGAAACTTAATAGAGGATGAGCTGAGTTCCCATTCTCTGAAGAAAATTCACACTCGTTTCCCTCCAGAACCTAACGGTTATCTACATATTGGCCATGCGAAGAGTATTTGTCTTAATTTTGGCTTAGCTTTTATCTATGATGGAACTTGTAATCTACGTTTTGATGATACCAATCCAGAAAAAGAGTCAGCAGAATACGTTCAAGCTATTAAAGAGGATATCCAATGGCTGGGTTTCGAGTGGCACCCCCCCGCCAAGTTTGCTTCAGACTATTTTCTCACGCTATATGAGTATGCAGAACAGTTAATTCGTAAGGGACTGGCTTATGTAGATGATTTAACTATGGATGAGGTCCGTTCTTACCGTGGCACCTTAACAGAGCCCGGACGTGAAAGCCCTTATCGGAACAGGGAGGTAAGGACCAACTTAGATCTTTTTAGAAGAATGAAGTCAGGAGAATTTCAAGCAGGTTCAAAGACTTTACGTCTAAAAATAGATATGGCTTCAAGTAATCTCAATATGAGAGATCCCGTCATTTATCGCATCCGAGATATCTCTCATCATCGTACCGCAAATCTATGGCCTATTTACCCCACCTATGATTATACTCATTGTTTATCGGATGCTATTGAAGGCATCACTCATTCTCTATGTACTTTAGAATTTGAAGATCATAGGCCATTGTATGACTGGATTCTTGAACAGTTATCCATTAGTCCCCGACCTCACCAATATGAATTTTCTCGGCTAGAACTATTATACACAGTCACCTCAAAGCGCAAGCTCACCCGATTAGTAGAAGAAAAATGGGTCACTGGATGGGATGATCCTCGCCTCCCCACTATAGCAGGCATGCGTAGGAGGGGATACACTCCCAAAGGAATTCGCTTATTTTGTAAGCGTATTGGCATTTCCAAGAGCGATAACAAGGTGCCTTTGAGCGTACTAGAAGGGGCTATTCGTGAGGATTTAGAAAACAGTGCTCCGCGATTGATGGCAGTATTAAAACCCATCAAAATAGAATTAATTAACTTTGATGAACTGTTAACTCTTTCTAGAACTGTACCTTATCACACGACCGATACAGAATTTGGCGAGCGAGAAGTTAGATTAAGCCAGTTTATTTATATTGAGCAAAAGGATTTTTCCCTAGATCCTCCACCTAAATGGCAGCGCTTGACCCTTGGGGGCGAAGTTAGACTCCGACACAGCTACATTATTAAATGTGAAGAGGTGGTTAAAGATAAAAGGGGGCAAATTGTATTGCTCAGATGTAGTATTGACCACAATACTCTAGGGAAAAAGCCCGAGGGCAGGAAAGTAAAAGGTGTTGTGCACTGGGTTTCGGAACGACATTCTACGCCAGTAGAAGTAAGACTATATGATCGCTTATTTACCGAAGAATACCCTGATAAGATAAAAGATGAAAAAGGTAATTCACTAGACTTATGTCATTGTATCAATCCCAATTCTATCCAAGTGCTCCATGCACATGCAGAAGTCATAGCCAACCGATTACCCTGTGAATCAAGATGGCAGTTCGAACGTCTGGGATATTTCGTAACCGACCGCTACGATCACTGCGCTAATAAGCCGGTTTTTAATCAAATTGTAGGCTTGAAAGATACCTGGAGTCCCGTAAGTTGAAAAAAAACTATTCGAATGGCAAACTTGATTTACTCACTAGTGAACTCGGGCCTACGCTTACTATGCTGGAGGAACAGCCCCTAACCCCCTCGGGGGATCCAGATCAACTTCTAATAGCAGTTACTACCCTTGATAAAAAGAAGGAGGCTAAAAAACTGGCAAAAAAGCTGATTGAGAGCAAACTGGCTGCCTGTGTACAGATAAGCCCTCGTCTTACTTCTTATTATACATGGGAAGGAAAAATGCAGAAAAGTCGAGAATGTATGCTATGGATAAAGACTCCATCCAGATTACATAACTCCTTAATCAACTTCTTACGGAAAAATCACCCGTATCAACTGCCTGAAATCCTTAGCTTAAAGCCTTATACAGTTTCCAACGAATATTTACAGTGGGTAGTCGAGCAAACCTCCCGTTAAGCAGGCAAAGCTTATTATCCTCCTGGTCACAGGAATTCTACTGCTTCTTCATCTGCTTTACGTCTCAATACTTCTCCCAAAGTATAGACGGTTTCACCAAAAGATTGCAAAATCGAAGTGGCTTTTTTTGCCTCATCCTTAGCTACAATAACCACCATACCAATCCCACAATTAAAAGTACGTAATAATTCTAAAGCACTAAGTTGGCCATACTCTTGCAGCCACGCAAATAAGGGTGGAAGATCCCAGTTTTTTCTTTCTATAGCTACCTTAACCGTCTCAGGCAAAATCCTAGGAACATTTTCTATTAGCCCTCCCCCAGTAATATGAACTAGACCCTTACAATTGACCTGCTTTAAGGTACCTAACACAGAACGTACGTAAATTTTAGTGGGCGCTAGAAGAAGCTCTTTCAAATTCTGCTTACCCGAGCCCCATGGATCCTCCAAATTTGGTTGAACTGTAGTAATGATTTTTCGGATAAGAGAATATCCATTAGAATGAGCACCACTAGAAGCCAAGCCAAGCACTATATCTGTAGGTTCAATATCCTTACCAGTAATCAACTGCTCTTTTTCCACAACGCCCACAGCAAATCCTGCGAGATCATATTCACCTGGAACATACATATCGGGCATTTCTGCTGTCTCTCCACCGATAAGGGCGCAATTAGCCAGCGAACAACCCTTAGCTATCCCCTTGATGACTCGAGCTGCCTGATCTACTTCAAGTTTTCCACAGGCAAAGTAGTCAAGAAAAAAGAGAGGCTCGGCACCCTGAACCAATATGTCATTGACACTCATAGCAACTAGATCAATGCCCACAGTATCATGCCCATCCCACTGGAATGCTAATTTCAATTTCGTGCCTACCCCATCAGTACTAGAGACTAAGACTGGATTCTTATAATTTTGGCCAATTTCAAACAGCGCTCCAAAGCCTCCTAGATCAGCTAGTACTTCTGGACGTCGTGTCTGCTTAGCAAAAGGCTTAATTGCCTTAACGAGGTTGTCCCCTGCTTGAATATCTACACCAGCATCTTTGTAAGTGAAGGCTTTCATAGACTAGTATCACTACTTCCATTAAAGTGGCACATTATACTCAAAAACAGCAGATTAGTGAGCAACAATGACGGGACAAAAGACAAAAAAAGAACCTGAACAAAGTCAGGTTCATCCTTAAAGAAAAGGTAAAAATAGATTTAGCTAGCTGTCTATTTTTCTTCAATGGGTAGTACACTGACCGTTTTACGCTTAAGCTCCCCTTTAATGGCGAATTGAACTCGTCCATTAATCTTAGCGAACAAGGTATGATCCTTTCCCGTCCCCACATTATCACCAGCATGAAACCGAGTGCCTCTTTGACGAACTATAATAGAGCCTGCGGGAATCAACTGACCACCAAAAACCTTAACTCCCAAGCGTTTCGCCTCAGAATCTCTTCCGTTTCTAGAACTACCCCCTGCTTTTTTAGATGCCATAATGTTACTCCAGTAAGCTTAAGCAATAGAATCAACACGAATTTCAGTAAAATTCTGTCGATGCCCCTGTCTCTTTTGATAATGCTTGCGACGGCGCATTTTAAAAATACGAACTTTAGCATGACGCCCTTGGCTAATCACTGTTGCTTTGACCGAAACGCCTTCAATGAAAGGATTTCCAACCCTAATTTTATTCCCTTCGATTAGCATTAACACCTGATCTAATACAATTTGGCTGTCAAGCTCTGCCGGTATCTGTTCTATCTTTAATTTTTCGCCAGAGGCAACTTTATACTGCTTTCCCCCGGTTTTTATGACCGCATACATACCTAACTCCAAAATTAATAATAAAAATACAAGCCGGACATTATACCGGTATGAGATAAATTATCAACCTATCAACAAGCTGATGTACTTTTTTTATCCTATGGATTAACCGCTCTACAACTTGCATAGGGTAGCTTAATCCTATTGTGCTATCTTATAATAAATTTCCTTAATGAATACTCCCAGGGCTAGAAAAGATCAGCCATTTTTTGACTGAGTAAATTTGGAAGGATAAATATGAATTCTTCAACAAACACTTCCCATATTGTGTTGGGCGTCTGTGGGGGCATTGCTGCTTATAAAAGTTGCTTTTTAGTAAGACTACTGAAAAAGCGCGCCTATAGAGTAACTGTAGTCCTTACTCCAGAAGCTGAAAAATTTGTTTCATCAAAGACCTTTCAAGCCCTAAGTGGAGAACCAGTACTCACTCAAGCTAATGTCTATACGTTAAAAGAGGGCATGGAACATATCCATCTTACCCGGCAGGCCGATCTGCTGGTCATTGCCCCTGCTAGTGCTAACACTCTCGCCAAGCTGGCTAATGGAATTGCGGATAATTTTCTGACCGAGTTAGCCGCTGCCCGTAATATCCCTCTACTGGTAGCTCCTGCTATGAATGTCCGGATGTGGTACAACCCTGCCAATCAGCGTAATATTCAAAGATTACAGGCCGATGGAGTAATGCTTTTAGGACCAGAGACAGGCATTCAAGCCTGTGGCGAGAATGGTATAGGCCGTATGTTAGAGCCGGAAATTTTAGCTGATTTAATCAGTGGGCAACTTTTCCCTCCTTTACTCAAAGATAAGAAAGTACTAATGACCGCAGGCGCTACCAGAGAAATGTTAGATCCTGTACGTTGCTTAACTAATCTATCTAGCGGGAAAATGGGCATAGAACTAGCACGAGCATGCCGCAATGCAGGAGCAGAGGTAACGCTAATCCATGGCCAATTGGAAGTACCCATTCCTTACGGTCTAAGCAAAGTTCGTTATGCCTTAAGTGCTAAAGAGATGTATGCAGCTGTGCACGAGGAAGTGGAAGATCAGGATATCTTTATCTCAGTGGCAGCTGTTGCAGACTATCGGGTAAAGCATCCAGCCCAGACCAAAATAAAGAAAAGTACTGAAACAGTGAATGAGCCGTTAAAGTTAGAGCTAGAGACTAATCCTGACATTTTAGCCTCTGTGGCCGCCCTAGATGACGAGCCTTTCTGCGTGGGCTTTGCGGCAGAAAGCGAATGTCTCCTTGAATATGCGCAGCAAAAACGCCTACGCAAAAAAATTCCTCTACTAGTAGCCAATCAAGTAGACCAAAGTCTGGGAAAGGAGCTGAGCACGGCCTACTTAATAGGTGACAAAGGTATCACCAACCTACAACAACAGCCAAAATCGATAATAGCCCAAGAAATAGTAAGAACAATAGCCGAGTATCTGAGCTAATTAACGTTCAGCTGCTGCCTTCTTTAAAATCTCGTACAACTTATCTTTAAGTTGAAGCTTTTGTTTCTTTAACTCTTCTAACTCCTCCACCCCACTTGTAACGGGATTATTTTCCAGATTTGATATTTTTTCGTCCAGAGCATTATGCTCATCAAACAAGCGTGCAAAATGAGCATCCTCTGTCTTTAGATGGCTAATTAAATCTCGGTATTCTGGAAACATCTTTACATTCCTTTACGTTAAACAAACTACAGCATCAGTGTCCTACAGACAGATTATAGCTTGGCCTTTGTAACTCTACAATGTGCGCCTGTCCTCATATGTGATAATAATGTTCAGCCATGCTTCACACACTGGCACTTTAAAAAACGAAAGAGATATGTTAAGATCCTCCTCCCTATCAGTGAGGGTCTGTAGCTCAGCGGTTAGAGCAGGGGACTCATAATCCCTTGGTCGTAGGTTCAATCCCTACCGGACCCACCATGTTTGCTGAGGTTACCTATTTCTTTGTTACACGGGTTGTGTATATCCAGCCTGACCTTTGGTGGTCTTACTAGCGGAAAAAGATATCGATCACTGCAGGCTCACTATGTTGACACTGTCCCTGCTAATATGCCACTACACTTATCAAAGCCAAGTCAGACCAAACTATCTTCACATGCGATTTTTCTCGCTTCGAAAAAAGGGACCTCTTTTTCAGAAAGGCATTGTAATAGCATCAACCGATAGCTTTAAGCAAGTATAACTACCAAAGCACCTGCCATCCACAAACCAAGCCTCTATGGCTTTAGATAGCAATATGGACAACTAATGGAAGGCAGCTAGCACAATCTCAAGCAATGCAACTTTGCGCCCAAAAACTTAGCAAAGCTGGAAGAGAACTCCCATCTAAATTTCAGTTTATCCGCAACCCAATCAACAGGTCCAACGTAAACTCCCCTCCAAAAACAGGTGTCTATAAATCCTATAACATCCTACCAAGTTAGCTGTTGAAAACATTAGATACGTTTAAGCAAAGCCTCCACAGATGCCTTCGCATCTCCAAAATACATTAAAGTATTTTCCTTAAAAAATAATGCATTTTGCAAGCCTGAATAGCCGGTATTCATGGAACGTTTAAAGACTACTACCTGCTTGGCTTTCCACACCTCTAAAATTGGCATCCCTGAAATAGGACTATTAGGATCACTCGCTGCAGCAGGGTTTACTGTGTCGTTAGCCCCGATCACCAACACTACATCTGTTTTGCTAAAATCCTCGTTAATTTGATCCATACCTAAGACGATGTCATAGGGTACTTTAGCTTCAGCCAATAACACATTCATATGTCCAGGCAAACGCCCAGCAACTGGATGAATGCCAAATCTAACCTTTTTCCCCTGAGCTCTTAATTGCTGAACTAATTGCGCTACAGGGTACTGAGCTTGTGCTACAGCCATACCATAACCGGGCGTAATGATTATCTCACCAGCTTGTTTTAGCAGTTGAGCCACTTCTTCCGTAGTCGCTTCTCGATAACTACCTTGAACCTTTTTTTCTTCAAAAGCTATTTTGCCAGGACCAACGCCTCCTAAAATCACGGATAAAAAAGAGCGATTCATTGCCCGACACATAATATAGGATAAAATCGCCCCACTAGAACCCACTAAGGCGCCAGTGATGATAAGTAAATCATTTCCCAACATAAAACCAGAGGCTGCAGCTGCCCAACCTGAGTAAGAATTCAGCATAGAAATTACTACAGGCATGTCCGCTCCGCCGATAGAAACCACTAAGTGCCAGCCAAACCATAAGGAAATAACTAACATCAAAAATAAGGGAATGCCATTAGCCTCCTGGATAAACCAAAACAACAAAATCAAACTCAACCCCAAAGCTGATAGGTTTAGCCCGTGCCTATAAGGCAGACTTAGTGGCTTACTCTTCATTCTCTCACTCAACTTAGCATAACCCACTAGAGAGCCGGAAAAGGTTACTGAACCAATAAAAACCCCTAAGAAAATCTCAATCAGATACGTACGATACAAATCAGCAGCAACCGTATTAGAAGTCTTCCATGCATTCAAACCTACCAATATTGCTGTCAAACCTACAAAACTATGTAGGATGGCAATTAGCTCCGGTATCTGCGACATGGTCACTTTTTTAGCCAGCAAAAGTCCGATAAAAGCCCCTATCAATAAGGCAAAGAAAACCCAGCCTATTTCTGTTGCCCCAAGTCTAGTAGACGTCGCAACTAGGGCTAAAAACATTCCAGCTATACCAGCATAATTACCCAGTTTGGCATGTTCCTTTTTAGCTAGTCCCGCTAAGCTGGCCATAAATAACAGTGCTGCTAAAGTGTAGGTCATCATGACTAATCCTTGCGCCATTTTCGCTCCTAGTCTTTATGAAACATATTCAGCATGCGCTGAGTTATTGAAAATCCTCCAAAAATATTAATACTGGCTAAAATAATACCGACAAAAGCCAGTAGCTTGATTCCAAATAATTGATGCCTAGTTTGCATCAAAGCACCTAAAATAACGATTCCAGAAATAGCATTAGTTTCAGACATTAAGGGAGTATGTAGAGAATGATCAACGTTCCAAACCACATAATACCCGAGCACACAGGCCAGCATAAACACTGTTAAGTGATCGAAAAATTCTACTGGAGCCTGGAGACTCAACCATACCAGTGCTAGTAGACCAAGGAAGAATACTCCCCATCTTTTTGTATGAGAAGCCCAACTGACCGTGGATTTCCCTCGTAAATTAGATTTCTGAGTTTCCCTTTTGGGATTAACTGTTTCTTTTAGTGGTTTACTTGTTACTTCCACTGGGGGTGGTGGATACATCAATTCACCCTCATGACAAATAGCCATATGACGAACAATAACATCGTCCCAGTTAAGCTTAATTTGCCCCTTTTCTCCCTGCGTCAGTAACTTGGTCAGATTCAATAAATTAGTGGCATATAACTGAGAAGCATGAATAGGAAGACGACTTGCCATATCCATATAGCCTAAAATAATCACTCCATTCTCAGTAACAATTCTTGCATCTGGTTCAGTATATTCACAATTTCCACCCCCTCTTGCTGCCAAATCTACAACAACAGAACCTGGGTGCATAGCATCAATCATTTGCTTGCTAATCAGTTTAGGTGAAGGTTTACCTGGAATGGCGGCTGTAGTAATTAGGATATCTGTCTTGGGTACTTCCCTATTAAAAAGCTCCATTTCCGCCCTGATGTATTCCTCCGACATCACCTTGGCATAGCCATCGGTTTGAGTACTATCCTCTTTAACCTCTACACTTAAAAATTCTCCTCCTAAAGATTGAACCTGTTCAGCTACTTCACTTCGGGTATCAAATGCCTTCACCACTGCTCCTAAAGAGCTTGCTGTACCCACTGCAGCTAAACCAGCCACTCCAGCTCCTACAACCAAAACCTTGGCTGGAGGAATATTACCAGCTGCCGTAATTTGTCCTGAGAAAAAGCGTCCAAATTCATTGGCTGACTCTATAACAGCTCGATAACCACTGATATTCGCCATGGCAGATAAAGCATCCATAGCTTGAGCCCTAGAAATTCTGGGCACCATGTCCATAGCAAAAGCAGTGATTTTTTTATGGGTGAGTAATTCGATTAACTTGGGATTCTGACCAGGGAAGATGAAACTAACTAAAACAGTCCCCGCTTTTAAACCTTCTATTTCTATTTCAGTGGGTGCGTTCACCTTATAAATTAACGCTGAACTCCAAACTGCTTCTTTCGAAACCAGTTGACCACCAGCTTCTTGATACATTAGATCTGAAAAACCTGCGCGTAAGCCTGCACCTTCCTCGATTAATACTTCAAAACCTAGAGCTAACAATTCAGCGACGGTACTAGGAGTGGCTGCAACTTTATTTTCTCCTACCAAAGTTTCCTTAGGAATACCTATTTTCATATGTTCTTCCTTTCAGCTCATGTTCTTACATCATAGTTTACTTCCAAATCTTTAGTGATGTTTAAAAGTTTTTTACTGCCGGGAGATAGCCATCAATATTAAATTTCAAACAGAGGTAAAAAGAACTTAAAAAAAACTTCAGTAACCTTTAAATTAGTTATTCTTGAACTTAGCTAAGTATAGCTCAAAAGCCCCATGCCCGGCCTAGAACTATATTTAGCCCTAGGAAATTAGGCGACCGCTATATAGATAAACTAATCCATAAGATACTTGCCTGACAATACCATTTTGAAAGGTTTAGGAACACGTTCATCCCTTAACTCTGAAATGGGATAAAACATTCCTTTATCTATCTGGGGAATAGAATCTACAACTAATCTAAAAAGATGAATACTTAACTCTCGATGAGTTAATTTATGAACTAACGTGCATAAAAAAACTAATGTATTAGTATCGAGTGCATTTTCTTTTAGCCACTTTAACATTTGTACTTTGGTTTCAAAAGTAGGAGGAGTTAGGAGTCCTGACCAAATGCCTTTGGCTTCCCTTTCAAATACCATCAGTTGAGCTGAATCCGTTATAACCAAAGGCCAAAAATAATCTATTTTCTTAAGTGTAATTCGCCTATTGATTACTGGAAAATAATCTACCTGCCCACGTTTATATGCCTGGCATAAATTGTGTACAGGGCACTTCAGACAACGTGGCTTTTTCTTCAAGCAAACCATTGCCCCTAAGTCCATTAAACCCTGCGTATAAGCTGGCATATGCTCAGAATTGGCTGGTAATAGATTCTCCGATAGTTCCCATAGTATCTTTTGACTAGAGGACTGCGCCACATCTATGTATAAAGCAAATAATCTTGCTAAAACCCGCTTAACATTGCCATCTAAAATGGCTTCTTTTCTTTGGAAAGCAAAGGCTACTATCGCTGCAGCAGTACTTCGACCTATGCCTTTTAACTGCTGCCATTCTGCTCTGGTACTGGGAAAATTTTGCCCGTAATTTGTATTTAAAAAACGTGCAGAAGTATGTAAATTTTTTGCCCGTGAATAATACCCAAGCCCTGCCCAATATTTCAAAACAGTTTCTTCCTTTGCCTCTGCTAAGGATTTTAAATCAGGAAAGGCACGAATAAATTTAGGAAAGTATTCTTTCACAGTTGATACCTGAGTCTGCTGTAACATGACCTCAGACACCCAGATCCAATAAGGGTTATTAACTTGCCAAGGCAAACCATGGCGTCCAAATTGTTTCTGCCAACTTACCAACAGCTCTGAAAAAACCTCATTCACTTTACTTTTCTTATCCTCAATAAAAGACATACTTATGTTCCCGAAGCATCTAGCAGGATATGAGCTTATTCGTCTTCCCTAACTAACTCCAAGTTTTTACACCTAAAAATATTTTAACTTCTAGTTTAATACACTACTTTAGCTGTGTTTAACGATCCGCCCATTCCAGAGCAGCCTCCTACTAGCACATGGCACTATCATTATTCCTGTTACCTAATAGTGAGAGCCCGTCTATGATGGACAACATCATAAAAAGAAAAGTATTTTTGTACTGGATTAGCTATGCGTAGCTACGCATTTATACGATCGACACGGTTTAACTACTTACCGTTTCAAGTAGATATGGTTAGATCCTACACTTCAGCCCACCGCTGCAAAGAAGATACGAACGATCTGCCTCCTCCTTTTATCTCTAGGCGCAGATTGACGGAATAAAAAGTCTTCATTTCTCTCATAATTTAAACAAAGACTTAATTCCCCAGCTACTTACTACCTATTTTGCCGCTTCACGTGTTTGTCCATAAAACAATATAACCTTATCCTTGGTCAAACTTGCCATGCTAAAATTTTTTAGTTATCCTGGCGAACGCAAAAACCATCTAAACTCTAGGAACATGGACTTAAAGCCGTGAACTTTCTCACGTACGACGTCATACACCACTTACATCCCTTAATCGCAGTATCTGCGGTATTGCTTTTTAATTATAAATTCTGGCGCACTTATGTTGATCCTCAGTACAAACTCCCTGGCTTACTATCTCCTATTAGCCGTGTATTTGATATCCTCATTCTCCTTACGGGAGGTTATCTAGCAAGCTGCAAGGGAAGCACGATTCTATTTGACGTCAGATGGTTCGATTTTAAACTCCTGCTGGTAATAGTGTACATCGTCACGGGGATTCTATGCTTGAGAGCCCCCAAAGCAAGCTCAATTGCCATAAGGTTTTATTTACTTGCTATGGCCTCTGTAGCAGGCATCATCTATTTGGTTAAAGTGCAGCCCTTTTAATAGATACATACAGTGGCTACAGCAGTCTTTGTTCCAAGGCCATTCTCCAACCTCGCCTGAAGCGCTCTGGTGAAAGCTTATTTTAGCGTCTCTCTTTCAGCTGCAAGCTTTTGTCGCCCAGCCCAGTCACAGACAAATTGCCAAGCCACACGCCCACTTCGTCCACCCTTGTGCTGAGCCCAGCGCAGAGCTTCCTGCCGTGCTGCGTCACTAAACACCACAGCAAAAGCTTTTAGCCAGCTCTCTACTGCTGCAAGATACTGTTCCTGATTAAAGGGGTGGAACGAAAGCCATAATCCAAAGCGATCGGATAAAGAAGTTTTTTCTTCAATTGCTTCTGCAGGATGGATCTCTGCTTCATCATGATTCTGACTAACAAGATTATCTATATGCAACTGTGGCATTAGATGTCGACGATTCGAAGTGGCATATACTAGTACATTATCTGCCTTAGTACTCAAGCTCCCATCTAAAGCAATTTTGAGTTCTTTATATTCACTTTCGCCCAAATCAAAGGATAAATCATCGCAAAAAAGAATATACTTTTCGGGACGTACTCTGAGCAAACTTAGAAGATACGGTAAGGACAGAAGGCCAGATTTATCCACTTCCACTAGCCTTAGTCCCTGATCAGCATAGTCATGCAGCAACGCTTTGACTAAAGAAGATTTACCTGTTCCCCGCGCTCCTGTTAATAATACATTATTAGCGGTGTAGCCATTTAAGAACTGTTCAGTGTTACGAACCAACAACCTAACTTGTTTGTCAATATTGACCAAGCGCTCTAATCCAAAAGTGTTAGGCATTTCCAACGCAAGCAAGACACCCCTGAAACCAAAACGTTTCCATTTATAGGCAAAAGCATCCCAATTGGGAGCCCGATTCTTAGGTGGTAACAACAAATCAAGCCTCTCTACCAATTCGCTAAGTTTGGCCTTTAAGGAAAGAGGTTTTTTTAATTCATTTGTCTGCATCAAGGGGGTGCTTTTAGAGTAAAATGTCGGCTTATGAAGAGCATCATTCTAAACCTTTTCCATCGGATAATAAAGCGAGCAAAACATAAGACGGTCCAAAGCCGACGTTTGACTCGCAAGGCACGAGATTTTTTTCTAATCATGGCAGGAGCCGCCCTTGTATCGTGGGTTGCTCTTGGTTTTTCCCGCTTAGTGGATCTTGCTACACAACTAAACTTTACTTGGACAAGTCGTCATCCTCTTTCTGCCTTATTTGTTATTCCCTGTGGTTTTATGCTCCTGGTTTGGTTAACTCGTCGTCTAGCTCCTTACACAGCAGGAAGCGGTATTCCGCAGGTAATGGCAGCTCTTTACGAGCCACACCCCAGTAAAAAAAGGATACTTATCCGCCTAGTTCCTACTCTATTAAAAATTCCTTTTACCTTCTTTGGACTTGTTTTAGGTGCTTCTATTGGGCGTGAAGGACCCACTGTGCAGCTAGGGGCTGCTGTCATGTACTCTTGGGGACGTATATGTGAAAAGTATAAATTAACCCGAAAACGATTTAAAAAAAATGACCTGTTAGCTATGGGCGCGGCCGGAGGGATGGCTGCAGCCTTCAACGCGCCTTTAGCAGGAATTATCTTTGCCATAGAAGAATTAAGTAGGATTGCCTATCTTAAGTGGGAACGAAATATCCTATTCGGTATATTGGCATCCGGTTTTATTTTAATTGCTATTGAGGGGAATAATCCTCATTTCCCAGTCTTTTACGGCAATGCACGAGCTGAGGATATTTTCTTCTGTACTATAATATGCGCCTTAGCTTGCGGTATTTTAGGCGGGTTATTTTCAAAATTACTTACTAAAGGTTTCTCCTACTTTTGTCCTCAACCCATTAAAAAACTTGTACTGGCTCACCCTCTATGGACCGCTGGCTTACTTGGTTTGGCTGTGGCTATAATCGGGATTTACTTTAAAGGTGCAACTTACGGTGTGGGTTATTCATTAAGTGCAAACGCTTTGTTGGAAAAAGCTCACTATATACCTGGCTTACTTACGGGTAAATTTCTAGCTAGTATTCTCTCTTACTGGGCTGGTCTGCCCGGAGGTATATTCTCTCCTTCCTTGTCTATCGGCGCCCTGCTGGGAGTAGCGTTACACAGTCTGCCTTTGTACATTAATATCGACTCAGATACTATGGTCCTATTTTGTATGGCAGCCTTTCTGGCAGCAGTCACTCAATCGCCACTAACGGCAAGCGTCGTAGTCATGGAGATGACTCTGAGTATTTCAATGCTATTCTGGTTACTAATTTGCTCCATCATTGCTACTTTTGTGGCCAGACAATTTAGTCCTCGCTCGTTTTATCTAACCAGTGCTATCAAATACGTTGCTTTATTAAATAACCTACCAATGAGTGACAAAAAGTCTACTAAACAAGAAAACTGATGGTCTTCAATCCAGCTATGCATTCTTTACGCATCTATCCTATACAAGGCCTGACTTGGTACGTTGCACAGGCGGGCATAAAAAAAGAAAAACTTAACGATCTAAGCGTTATGGTATTGGATTCAGGAACAGTTGGTGCTGTTTTTACTAAGAATCAATTCTGTGCCGCTCCTGTAAAAGTTTGCAAGTACCATCTCAGCATTGCTCCCTCCATTAAAGCCTTAGTGATCAATACTGGGAATGCAAATGCGGGAACAGGCGAAAAAGGTTGGAATGATGCCTTACTGGTTTGCCAATCTCTGGCCACTAAGCTAGCTTGCCAAACAGAACAAATCTTACCCTTCTCTACTGGGGTTATCATGCAACCTTTACCAGTCGACAAAATAATCACTGGGCTGAATAAGTTACAACCTGCTCACTGGGAGGAAGTGGCGAGTGCTATTATGACAACGGATACGGTTCCTAAACTTTATTCCTGCTCCTTTACAATCCAGGGTAAAAAAGTTCATATCACCGGCGTTGCTAAAGGTTCTGGTATGATTCATCCTAATATGGCTACTCTACTTTCCTTTGTTGCTACCGATGCTTCGATCCATCCTAAAGTGTTAAATCAACTTCTCCGCGAAACAGTAGAAGATAGTTTCAACTCTATATCCGTTGATGGAGATACTAGTACCAACGATAGCTTTGTGTTAATAGCAACGGGAAAATCTAACCTAGTTTTGAAAGATACTTATTCCACTGAGTACGTTTTATTTAGACAAGCGCTGCAGCAAGCTTTAACTTACCTAGCTAAAGCCATTGTGAAGGATGGAGAAGGTGCTACTAAATTAATTTCCATTTACGTATGCCAGGCAGAGTCTAGAGCAGAAGCCAAAAAGGTTGGTTATCGTATTGCCACCTCGCCGTTGGTTAAGACTGCTTTTTTTGCTTCAGATGCTAATCTAGGACGTATCTTATGCGCCATTGGTAATTCTGAAATCGAAAATTTCAATCCCAACCAACTGCGTTTATTTCTTAATGAGACGTTAGTATTTGAACAAGGAGCTGTTTCCTCTACGTACACTGAAGCCCTGGGCCAAAAAATACTGGCACAGGAAGAAATTCAAATCCAGCTTGAGCTTGGTAGAGGGATCGCCGCCGCTACCATTTATACTTGTGATCTTTCGTATGACTATATTAGAATCAATGCAGCATACCGAACTTAATATATTGTTTTTCTAGAACTTATCTGCTGTGTGTAAAGCCACCACCCCGGCACTTAAGTTATGATAGGCCACCCTACTAAATCCTGCGGCAAGTATCATCTTTTTCAAACTTTCCTGATCTGGATGCATACGTATCGATTCTACTAGATATTGATAACTCTGCGCATCGCTAGCAACCATTTTTCCTAATTTCGGTAAAAAATTAAAAGAATAAAAATCATAAAATTTAGCTAGGGGGGGATAGATTTTTGAAAATTCTAAAACTAAGAGTTGCCCCCCGGGCTTGAGTACCCGAAACATTTCTTGTAGAGCCTTATCTTTATGTGTCATATTTCTAAGCCCGAAGGCTACCGAGACCAGATCAAAGTACCCCTCAGGAAAAGGAAGGGCTTCTGCATCACAAACCACTACCGGTAACCTAATTCCTTCGTTCAACAAACGATCTCTACCTACATTGAGCATAGAGAAATTAATATCCGTAAGCCAGACTTCCCCTTTACTTTTGAGTCGCCGATTCCACTTCCTAGCCAAATCACCGGTACCCCCTGCAATATCTAGTACTTTAGCCCTATCAGGCAGCCTTCCCACTTGAATAGTAAAGGCCTTCCAAGCTCGGTGTAAACCAAAAGACATTAGATCATTCATAAGATCGTACTTCTGCGCTACAGAATGAAAAACTTCTGCCACTTTCTCCGCCTTTTGTGTTTCCTCCACTCTTTGATAACCAAAATCGGTTTTTTGCGACATAACAACTTACTCCTCTATTTTTCTAACTTGGCAAGCCCAATCAACCAAAACCTGACTCAGTAATCTTAAACCTATTACCCAAGCCCTTTAGAAGGCAACTTAAATCTTAAGCTTTTTTATTAAACACCTTGCTTGAGACTGGTCTCAATGAAACTATCCAAATTCCCATCCATCACTGATTTAATGTTTCCTACTTCATGCCCCGTTCTCAAATCCTTAATACGCGACTGATCAAAAACGTAAGAACGTATTTGATTGCCCCAGCCTATTTGAGATTTAGTTTCTTCCAAGCTCTGCCGGTCTGCATCACGTTTACGAACTTCTAATTCGTATAACTTTGCCTTTAAAACTTGCATCGCCTCTTCCTTATTGCGATGCTGAGAACGATCATTTTGGCACTGCACCACAATACCCGTGGGTAAATGCGTAATGCGCACGGCTGAATCCGTTTTATTAATATGCTGTCCCCCCGCGCCAGAAGCTCGATAAGTATCTATTTTTAAATCTGCTGGATTAATTTCTATCTGAATACTTTCATCTACTTCGGGATAGACAAATACCGAAGCAAAGGAAGTATGCCGCTTGTTAGCTGCATCAAATGGAGAACAACGAACCAAACGGTGCACCCCTGTTTCTGTCCTTAGATGACCATACGCGTAACTACCTTCCACTTTTAAGGTAGCCCGATTTATGCCAGCTATGTCTCCTACGTCCTCTTCTAATATCTCTATGATAAACCCTTTTTTCTCTGCGTAACGTATATACATCCTCAACAACATCCCTGCCCAATCTTCAGCCTCCGTACCTCCCGCACCAGCTACTATATCAATAAAGCAATTCTTCTCATCTGCTGGTTGATTAAACATCTTTTTGAACTCCAAATCAGC
Source organism: Neisseriaceae bacterium (assembly GCA_043842855.1). GTDB lineage: Bacteria > Pseudomonadota > Gammaproteobacteria > Burkholderiales > Neisseriaceae > QFNR01. The sequence continues at coordinate 359,533 of JBBPJF010000002.1, read as the reverse complement.
CAGCTTTGCTTCCACTTCTTTAAGCATATGGGCGACTTCTTCAATACTAGCTACATCTCCCTCCTCTATAGCCATTTCTAGTAATAGTCTACTATCCTCATTTTGTTCTAGGATAAAATCTACGCTATAAACTATATTTTCTAATTGTTTTTTTTCTTTACTAAATTTCTGTGCCTGATCTATGTTTTCCCAAGTACTCGGTTCTTCTAGTAGCAAGTTTAACTCTTCCAATCTATGTTGCTTAGCCTCATAGTCAAAGATACCCCCTAATAGCCTGAATACGTATACGGATGTCTTCTATCTGATGGTTTAGTGCATTAATCTTCTCAACGTCCAACATACTTAGTCCTCATTCCCTCAACTCATTGTGTTTCTTAAAATATTACCGTGCTAATTTCTTCAGTGCCCATTTAACCGCCTCACTAAGATTAAGTTGAGCAGGCAGCTCCTGTACAGCCTGCTGAGCCTCTTTATTTTGATAGCCTAACGCTAGTAGAGCTTTTATTACTTGTCCTGTAGTTTTCTGGTTCCCTATTTCTATACCCTTTACACCTTCTTTTAATTGCAGTTTACCTGTCAATTCTAATATAAGTCGTTCAGCTGTCTTTTTACCCACGCCCGGAACTAAAACTAGCTGGCTTAAATTTTTTGTTTCAATCACGAGTGATAATTCTTCTGTATCTAGCACGGATAAAATCGCTAGAGCCATTTTCACACCAACGCCACTAACTTTAAGTAATTGATTGAAAAATTCCTTTTCTCTTTTATCATAGAAGCCAAATAACTGTTGACTATCTTCCCTGTAGTAACACTGCACATATAAGGAAACTTCTTCAAACACATTTGGTAGCTGACAGAAAGTATGTAAAGAAGTTTCTATCTCAAAACCAATACCATACACATCCACCACTAGGCAAGGAGGATTTTTTTCAAGTATTTTTCCTTTAAGCCGACTAATCATCGCACCCTCCTGTCAAGCCCCTGCCATCTTTCTCCCTCCCACTGGGCAAATCGTCCTAAAATAGTGCGTCAAAGCAACCGCCATTGCATCTGCTGCATCTACAGCAGGAGTGCCAGAAAAATTGAGTAAATTTTTAACCATGTATTGTACCTGAGATTTACTAGCCTTTCCCTTGCCCACTAATGCCTTCTTTACCTGCAGGGCAGTATACTCATGAATAGGTACTTCTTTAAGGGCTATGGCTGCTAAAATCCCTCCTCGCGCTTGACCTAATACTAAACTTGCAGCTGGATTTACATTAATGAATACTTGCTCGATTGCTACTTCATCTGGACTATATTGATCAATAATGGCTTGCAGAGAAGTCGCCAAAGTATGAATCTTCTTTGGTAAAGAGTCCTTGGGTTCTGTTTTTATGACTCCTGAAACTACATATGTGTACTTTTTCTTTTCAATGATCTCTATCAGTCCAAATCCTGTCAGACGGCTACCAGGATCTATCCCTAATATTCTCATCCTATCTACGCCTGATTTCTTCCAAAACTTGGACATAAATCAACATGGTAAAAATAAATGTCCCTCCAATTACGTTACCTATTCCGGTAGGGACTAGAAATTTGCTAAAGTACGTCCCTAGCGTAACCTTCCCCTGCAGTACCCAGTACATTACCTCAGTTGACCCTACTACAATATGGCTAAAATTACCTAAACCAATGAGATAAGTGAAAAATAATATGAGAAAAAAAGCATAGCTTTTCGAAGTAGGAAGCATCCATACTAAAGAAGCAATCATTACCCCTGCTGGAATGCCTCGCCATAAATTCTCCCATCCGCTTTGCTGCACCACTCCCTGAACTATATTATTAAGCTCATGTATAAAAGCCGGATCCAATAGGTAAGAACTCTGAAAAAATAAAGCAGCTAATGTTGTCCCTATTAAATTAGAAACCAAAACAATACTCCAAAGTTTAAGGACTGATAAGGCTTTTTTTAAGGTAAGTGGGTTAAATAATGGTACTACCGTGGTAATCGTATTTTCCGTAAATAACTGCATACGGCCTAAAATAACTAAAATAAATCCTACTGCATAACCTAAATTAGAAATTATAGGAGCCCACTGAGTATGAGGTAAATAACTACTTAATACCGCCTTAAACAAAAAAGAGAAAGAAATTACTATACCAGCAGCAATTCCAGAAAATATAAGAGAAGCTTCAGGCCTAACTAATTCTTCCAGACCATTCCTACGAATAATTTCATACAAAAGACGAGGTGAAAGTCTATCATGCTCCTCCACGGCTATTTTCTCACGCGAGGAAAAACTAGAAACCTCATTTTCATTTGACATACCAGCAAACAACTCCTTATATGTAACTTTTACTCAGAAGAGAGGAACAGTTCTTCATAACTGGTCACAGAATAGCTCAACTGATTCAAACAAATGCTCCACGACCAGCCTTAATCAGAGTTGTATTTTATAATTCCAAAGCAGCTACGTAAACTTCGAGTTAACAGTTAGCACCTTGGCTTTAGATTAAGCCTACTCCAAGGCTTGCCTTACGATGACAAAGAACCTATAGGTAATCAAAGTATCCCCTATCAAGCCGAAATAAAAACCACTCTAAGCCATAGAAAAAGTACTTTCAAGCGTTCTAGGGAAAACCTTAATCAACGACTACTCTGGGCGCCCCTTGCTGGCCTAAAGCAGCATCTAGATTCTGCCTCTGCCCCGTAAAGTCTATCTACTTAGGTTAGTCCCCAAGAGAACCTATCTAAAAATACCTTCTACTTCTTTGACGAAAATAATGGACCCGCTCCTTCAATGGTCTTCTGTTCTGCTTCAATAGTTTCCTTCACTAACTGCATAAGTTCTTGAGGCGTTTCTGCTGCATCCCAAGAAATGGGCGGACATATAGAGAAAGTCGCTACCCCCGGTTCTTTAAAAAAACCTTTGGAAAAAAACTCACCAGTGTTAAGCGCAACGGGTAGTAAATCAATTTTGAGTTGTTGAGCTAGATGTGCTGCTCCTGTTTTGTAGACAGTATGGTGATCACCTGGTTTAGTACGCGTCCCTTCCGGAAAAATACACAGAGAAAGACCGTATCCAAAACGCTCTTTGACTTGTTCCTGAAGTAATTTGTTGGCATTACTCTTTTTGCGATCAATCCAAATCTGGTTAGTTGCCATACAAACTAAACCTGCAAGTGGAATAAAGATCAATTCTCTTTTAACGATAAATACATGGGGCGGTAAAATGGCTGGTAGGGCTGCTGCCTCCCACCCTGACTGATGTTTAGAAACAATGATTACTCTTCTATCCTGAGGAATGTTTTCTTTACCCTTAACCCTGTAACTAAGTCCAAGCGTCTTTTCTATAATCCACATCAATGTACGAGCATTTTTTGAAAATAGCCAACCCACGGTGTAAGGTTTCAAAAAGGGTAAAAACCACACGTACCTTAAAATAGCCAATAAAAGCAGACCGTAATAGGAGGCATAATAAATTAAATGTCTTATTATTTTCATAAATTACACCATTTATACTTATCCAAGCGCATTCTAGCAAATTTCCAGCTTTTTAAAGCCTCCTTTAGTAGAACCCGCAGACTTCATTCATTTAAACTAGTACCTTACGTTTCTATTGTCCTGATCTACTACTGCATAACCCCAGCCCGAATCATACTGGTGGAGCAGGACCATATGGACCCTCCCCGGTAATCTTCAACTGCTGAGCTTCTATCCACTCCTCACAAAGCCGCATAAGCTCCGCTGCATCTCCTGATTGATAAGAAATGGGTTTGCCTACAATAAATTTGGCCACCCCAGGATATTTGATCCAACCCTTAGGCCAAAATTCTCCACTATTGGTAGCTACAGGTAAAATATCTATCTCTAAGGCTTTTGCAATATGAGCTGCGCCTTGGCGGTAATGTCCCCTTTTTCCTGGAGGAATCCTAGTTCCTTCTGGAAAAATATTAATCCAAAAACCTTGTTCTTTCCTCCTTCGTGCTCTTTCTATCAAGCCCTGCATTCTTTTCGAGCCCTTTTTAGCCCGATCCACCGGAATTGAATTCATCACATATAAACTAATCCCTACAATAGGGAACCATAGCAATTCTTTTTTTATTAAAAAAACCTGGCTAGGCAAAAATCTTTGTAAGGCAAGGGTTTCATATCCTGATTGATGTTTGCAACAAATCATAGCTGGGCCCTTAGGAACATTTTCTAAACCTTCTACTTGGTAACGTAAACCTACCACTTTATGGATCAGAAAAACAAATGTAGCATTCCAGAAAGCCCCAAAATGATGCCTTACCCTTGGAGGTAAAACTGCAGAAAGTAGAACTGGTATAAACCAAATTATTGTAAAAGGCGTAAAAATAAGCCATAACATAAAACTTCTTAAAGCCGCCATCTAAGTCGTTCCCTCTATTATTGGAATCTCCTGGGAAAATGCCCATAAACTATCACATATTATCGTATCTTTTGGTAAATTACCTTTTTGTAGGGTTTTCTTTCCTTTGCCTGTTAAAACCAAAACTGGTCTTCCTCCCAGACGGGATATACACTGCAAATCTCTTAGACTATCTCCTACCATATAGGTCTGTTCTACCTCTGCTCCTACTCGGTTAAGAATATCCTCTGCCAATCCTGTCTTAGGTTTTCTACACTGACATTGATCTTCTTCTACATGAGGACAAAACCAAATTCCTACCAGTTCCCCCCCAGCCTTCCTTAGTTGCTCCAGTAACTTAGTATGTATCTGATTTAGATCATTGATATCGAAAAGCTTCCTACCCAAACCAGATTGATTAGTTGCAATTGCTACCTGATAACCAGACCTATTTAAAAAAGCGATTGCATCTAAGCTATTTTGTAGCGGAATCCATTCATCAGCAGACTTAATAAATTCTTCACTATCCTCATTAATGACCCCATCTCGGTCTAAAATCACCAGCTTCATCTTTTTCGCCCTAAACCATTCATGATAAGTTTCCTTAAAACCCCACGAGTAGAACGGATAAGGCGGCTACTTTTTTTAATTCGAAGATGTGAGTCTTTCTCAACCCTTATGGTGCTTTGGAATGTCTCGCATTGCTCTAAAACAAGTAGCGGACGCATATGCTTGATGCTTACTTTACATGCTTTTTCAAAATACAGCCAATTATCTGCCGTTACTCTAATGACGCTCTGGCTTAGTTTTTTTGCTCCTTCGAAAGTAACTATGTAACCTACTGTACCACAGCTAAATTGCTCCCATAAATAACCAAATCGGAAGCCTGGACTAGAATACTGTGTATGCAGGGGTAATCTACGATAATGATAAGCCAAATCTTGGGCTAATAATTTTACATAGCCCAAAATTAACACGTCAAAATGTAAATGTTGCTGTATCCAGTCCAACTGCTCTAACAAAGGATGAGGATTAGCCAACCACATGAAGTCATCTTCTAGTATTAAAGAAAAAGGAATTTTATTTTTAACAATATGCTGATAGATACTTTGGTGTCCTAAAGCACAGGCTATCTCGGTGGGACTTAAAATTTTGTTTTTCCTCTTATCAGGCAAACTTGGTTGATAGTAAGAAGCCACTTCTTCAAAAGAAGTATTTCTAAAATCCACAGCATCTATCCACTCGTAATCAAGTTGATAACGTCGACACTCAGATGCCGCTGATTTGCGCCTTTCTATAGCATCCGGTAGAGAAAGTATAAATACACTAGGGAGCGTCATGCCGAAGTAAAAAACCCAACAGGAGATAATTAGTAACGACGTAGAATATCATGCCTAAAGGCAGACGCAAAAAGGAATCCGTTAAACAAAAAGTGAAAACATTAAAAATGAGAATACAACCAAGCATGGAGACCAGACTCGATTTACTCCAGTAGCGAATGTAAAAGCGCATAGGCAAGAGAAATAAACCTATAGTAGATAGGAGCCCAAAAATTCCCTTTTTAACTAAAACATCTAAAAATTGATTATGTGCATGTACGAAGGGGAGGGCTTGTGGAATGATCAAACCCCTTTCAACCTGCAACTCTTTCAGCGAGAGATAATCAGCCACACCCCAACCCCAAAGTGGCTTTTGTAAAAAACCATCTAAAGCGCTCTTCCAAAATTCAAACCTCAAACCTATGGAAGAATTTGCATTATGGTTAACAAAGTACCAGACCAAATCCGTTTTAACTTGTTCCAATCTATGCACAATCCCTGTATTTAAGAATAACAGAGCTATCAATAATAAACTTATTGTAATAGGTATCAATAGCTTTTTTACAAAAGCGGGAATATGAGGCCAGAAGTGCCAAAAAAGCCCAACTAATACCACCGGTAAACAGATCCATGCACCTCGGGATTCAGTCAATATGCTAGCGATTAAACCAAACACAAAGCTTGTTAGTGCAACTAAACTATAACTAACATTTTTTTGATAGCTTTTAAAAAAAAATACTAAACAAAAAAGAGAGAAAGTCATTACAATTCCGGCCGCTGGTATAACCGGCTGTTGGGGCTCTAGTGCCCTTTCTATACCTAGTCCATACTTATCATAGCCTGCTACTAAAGCAGTTAGGAGCGTGGCTATAGGAAAAATACAATACACAGCCTGTGCACGCCGTAGAAAATTAGTAAACAACCAAAAGACTGGTAACAAGACTATAGGTAGTAATTCGAACTTAATACTATTGAAGGGGTCTCCATGCAAAAGACCAATACTTAGACAGACTAAGCTGTAGATAGCAAATGTATACGAAACTAAGCGTTGTTCTCGAGATAGGGAAAAGCCCGAAACCACACCCTGGTATAGGCAAAACCCCAAACTACCAAATAGTAATAAAGCAGGTACAACAAAATAAAAATTTCTTTGCGAGACAGTGAGTAAGGTGCTGAAAAAAAATAACAGTAACACATCAATAACTGTTTCTACCTTGTGGGAAGAAAAACTGATATTTTTCATACTTAGACCCCACTCACCCTGTCAGAGATACCTTGACTTAACTTTCTTCAATAAAATTCTTTTTATACTGGTCAACCTTGAGCTTGCATAGCCTCTCTCTTTAGACTGCATCTTCACCTGTCTCTCCAGTTCGAATCCGAACCACCTGCTCCAAAGAAGTCACAAAAATCTTACCATCCCCTATTTTCCCAGTAGATGCAGCCTGAACAATCGCATCTACAACTCTCTGCACATCACTGCTTCCAACAGCTACATCAATACGAACCTTAGGGAGAAAATCTACTACATATTCCGATCCGCGGTATAATTCAGCATGACCCTTCTGCCGACCGAACCCTTTTACTTCAGATACTGTCATCCCCTGAATACCTATACGAGCAAGGGTTTCTCTTACATCATCCAATTTGAACGGCTTAATAATAGCAGTGATCAACTTCACAATTCCCCCCTAAAAAGCCACAGGAAAGCCAGCCACCCCCTCTGATGGGGCACTAATATACATCTTCAACTTGGCTCGCACAAATCTGTACCTGTAGGAAAATCAAACTCAAACATATTAAAACATGGGAAGAAGTTTATAGATTTGAGGAAGTGCCCATGCTAATACAATACTTACCACCAATCCAAAAAGTGCCTTAGTCATGTCACTCCTGACAACTCGAGCTGTTTCATCAATGGGTCTGGCATATAGCGAAAAAGCAAATGCAAACTCTCGCCCAGCTAACAAACCTAGGAAAACCCACGTTGTGCTCATAGGCATATGACTCCATTCTTTAAAGATTAAAAGGATAAACCCATAAATAAAGTCAATTACCGTTGCTCCCCTAATATCGGTCGTACCTGTCTTATTAAGTACTACCCGCTGTATTAAACCACCGCCTCGGTAAAAGACAAAGCCCAAAGCTAATATAAACAAGACTAATGAAAACAACAGCCACTGAAGAGAAACCTGCCTTGGCAGAAACACGAAAGTATTAGCCAAATCTTGCACTAGCCATTGACTCCAAAGAAAGCTTGTTGAAAGCCACTGCAGTCCCACCCAATACTTAGGAACTGCTTGCTCATGGGTAGCATTAAAATATTGAGTTGTTTTTTTAATAACTGTACTGTAGAGCAAAATAGCTGCGAAGAACGCTACAAAATAACCCACTAGCGATTTAATTACCATCCCTGCTAAGTTACCAGGAGCAAAAATAGTTAATAGTAAAAAAGTAGTGCTTACTGGAACGCCGAAGCGCGTTAGTAAAAGAATGACAAAAGGGGGAACCACATAGATCCAAGTCAGGCCATCTTTTGGGAAGGGTATTGATTTCAAACGCCCATAAGACACGTCGTGCGCTGCGCCTGAAGAGTACCAGCCATATAACAAGACTATCACCAAGATGATAGCTGTGAAGAGCCATAAAACCCACCAGGGGCGTTTTTTATTGGAGGAAAGAAACGTGCCTATAGTCTGGATGGCATCATTGGCAATCATGGAATATGCTGCCACACAGAAACCAGCCAGGCTTAGAAGGGTCTGAGTATCGGACATACCTACCTTATAGCAAAAAATACAAAGGTGTCATTAGAACATGCCAATATGACACGGAAAAGACAATAAATCCTCAGCAAAAGACGTAAAAAAAATAGCTAAAATCAGCCTCTGTAGGTATGCAGCACCCATCCTTGTGCCTAAACAGATCTTCCGGCAACCAGGCTATACTCGATCAACAAGGACTGAAATAGCACTAATCAGGATGCTAGAGCTTTCTTACCAAACTCGCTTTAGAGTAACTACGATGGACTGAGCCAGCCATTCTACAAAATCGGTAGGAAGATTTTCAGCGAAATAGCCCGGATCTGTATGTCCTATAAGCAAGAGTCCCAAAGTAACATTTTTTTCTCTAAGTGGTAGATGCAAAAAGCTTTCTACTACTACCCCATCATCAAACCATTGATATAACGCGGGGTGGATGCAACGATTCCCTGTCACAACTTTGTTAAGTTCTGCGATAGCCTTCTTAGTACTAGCTTCCTTCAGTATTGCCTCATCAGGCAACGGCAAACGAGAGCTTTCTGGGAAAATTTTTAGATGATGGTAAGGTAATTGCCAAGGCCCAGCTAGCGTATGAGAGACTGTCTGTAGGACAGCTTCTATGGTATTACAAGCCATCAATTCTTGGTCAAATACCACTAACTTTTGCATGAGCCCATAATTCTTTTCAGCATTTATACAGACCTCTTGTAACTGACTCTTAAGCTTATGGATGGTTCTCTCACGCATCTTTACCTGTATTTCGGCGAAAGACTTTACTTTATGAAGAGAGACTGGCGTCAGCATATGAGCCAGATTCTCAACATTCTTCTTAAGAAAATCAGGATTTTCCTGAAGGTACTTCAGAATTTCCTGCTCTTTAGAACTAATCACTCAACACTCCATCAAACACGAAAGTAGCAGGTCCCAAAAGAGAAATTTCCCCATCAGGGGGCTCCCAAATAACTTGTAGCTTACCTCTAGGAAAACTCACATAAACCGTCGAGACTAATTTTCCCAGTAGAATCCCGACTACCACTGCCGCGCACGCCCCAGACCCACAAGCCAAAGTCTCACCTACTCCCCTTTCATGAACGCGCAAACGAATGTGTTGAGTATCAAGCACCTGCATGAAACCCACATTTGTCTTTTCTGGGAATTGAGGTGCCTTTTCAATAGCAGGTCCCCAGATATCCAATGGAATATTATCCAACTGTTGAACTTGCACCACGGCATGGGGATTACCTAAATCAACACTACTTATATGAAAAGGCATACCTTCCAACAAAATTCCCCGCTCAACGTCGTTTATTTGAATAGAGCTAGGATGATGGATCTGTACAATCTTAGGCACGCCCATATTAACTTTAACCCAATTGTTTTTTTCAATACTTAATGTAAGTATTCTTTTCTGTGTTTCTACCTTGAAGCACTTTTTACTCGTTAGACCACGTTCATATACATATCGAGCAAAACAGCGAGCTCCATTCCCGCACTGTTCTACCTCAGAGCCATCACGGTTGAAGATTCGATATCGAAATTCACAGGATGGTAGAGAAGACGGTTCTATGAGCAGGAACTGGTCAAAACCAATCCCTGTAGTGCGATCGCCCCACTCCCTTATTTGTTGTACATTAGGTTCATAGGTCTGCCGTATTGCATCAACTACCATAAAGTCATTACCCAGCCCATGCATTTTGGTAAAAGATAGTTGACCCATACGCAAATAAAATCCTTGCTGAACAAAAAGAGTTGATTTATCATGCCGTAGGCTTGTTGGCCCAAGGCTACAGCGGCTTCGGCACGGAGTGATGTGAGTATAAAACAGGTTAGTCAATTTTTAAAGGTACACAAATGCGCATAAAAACAGATCTCTTCTGTTCTGATAGACAGAGCAATATCTATGCTCGGCAGGCATCTAATCTCGTATGGTGCCAAGCATGATGTCGCACTCCCCTAATCCATGTGATGATGTTCAGGAAAAGCAAGGTTTGACATCGGCAGCAGTTGAGCAACTTATCCCCTTCACTAAGACTGCCGGAGCTAAATGCGAAAAGTTAACTCCGGAGGAAGTTGTGGTTTTTATCGAAAATCGGCGGGAAGTACAAAACCATATTGCAGGTATACATGCCTGTGCTACTGCCCTTGCCGCAGAAACCGCCACTGGTTTGGTCACTAACTTCAATTGCCCTGATGATAAGCTTATTCTTTTGAAAGAGTTACGTGTCAAGTACACTAAAATTGCTACTGGAGGCGTTCGCGCAACGGCTGTATTCACTAAAGAAATGTCCTCACTCATCGCTTCTGAACCCCGGGGAAGCTTTCTTGTACCAGTTACAGTTAGGGATGAAGCGGGTATTGAGCCCGTCAAAGTTGAAGCCACATGGGCTTGGATACCCAAGTAAAGTAGAGTGGAAGATAAAGAGTAAGTTAACTATGCTGTTTTTAGCCGGATCAGATTGCTTCTGCTTTTTTGTATTTTAGCTTGTATTTTAGCTGGAAAGCTCTCGGCTAAGGCTTACTTTGGCGTTGATTTACGGCTGCTTGGTTTTGGTTGATTGCTTATTCTATTTTGGTACTAGAAACCTCCCTGCACTGACTTTATCCTTCAGAGATCTTCCAAGAACCTGTCCGGCAAAAGCTTTAAAAAGTTAATGTAGACCCGGCGCATCCTTGTGCCTGCAAGCAGCCGCAAAAAAGGTTAGCCGTCAATACCTTAACACTGTCTTGTGGAGAAGCCCTAGCAAAAAGTTTTATTGCTCTTTTTCTATCGGACTCTCTAAATAAATTTGAAGTGTCAGGATAGATTCAGTTTGGTATGTATTGTGCTCAGGTAGAGGAAAGGACTAATATAGCTGCTGCTTGAACCGGCTTTCACTCTAAGGACCTATAGGTCATAGAGGCCTTCTAGCCGTGTCTACCCAGTAGTAACCATTTCACAAAGTGATGCTAGCGTATATGTTTAAGAAAAATTACACATTAAAGAAAGGCCATTCTAATATAAAAACTATCTCATAAACTGCTGCTGATAGAATCACACACTACCCCCTATTCCCTGTATTTCTAACCGTTAAATTTCCTCTGATTAAAGTTGACTTTAAAGCTGGGTGACAAGCTCAAAATCAACAACCTCTAAATAGATTACCTCGCCTATACTTATAGAATGATAATAGTTAAAAGTATATAATTATCAAATGGTTAACTTCTATTATGTTTTAAATTTTATGTTCTTCTAAAGTACCAAAGGAAGTAAAAATGCCCATAATCAAAACTCGAGCTGCTGTAGCTTGGCAACCCGGTCTCCCTTTAAGTATTGAAAATATTGATTTAGCTCCGCCACGGAAAGGAGAAGTACTAGTAAGGATAATTGCCACTGGTATTTGCCACACTGATGCATATACTCTATCCGGCTTAGATGCAGAGGGTGTTTTTCCCTGCGTTCTAGGCCACGAAGGGGCTGGTATAGTGGAAGCAGTGGGAGAAGGGGTAGAAGCCTTTAAAGCTGGAGACCATGTTATCCCCCTGTATACAGCTGAATGTGGGAAATGTAAATTTTGCCTCTCTGGAAAAACTAACCTCTGTTCTGCTGTGCGTGAAACGCAGGGGAGAGGAGTACTGCCTGATGGTTCTACACGCTTTTCCAAGGATGGTGTACCTATCTATCACTATATGGGTACTTCTACTTTTTCTGAGTATACTGTAGTAGCTGAAGTATCTTTAGTTAAAATTCAAGCTCAAGTCCCCTTCGTTGAGGCCTGTCTGTTTGGCTGTGGAGTTCCCACAGGTATTGGCGCCGTACGCCATACGGCTAAAGTTGAAGCTGGTAGTAGTGTAGCCATTTTTGGACTGGGAGCAGTAGGATTAGCAGCAGTATTAGGAGCTCGCCTTAGTGGAGCCTCCCGTATTTTAGGCATTGATATCAATGCTGATAAGTTTCGCTTAGCTCAAAAATTAGGTGCAACTGATTTCCTTAATCCTAAAGATTATCACCGCCCTATTCAAGAAGTTATCGTTGAAATGACCGAGGGAGGTGTAGACTATTCCTTTGAATGCATCGGTAATGTAGAAGTGATGCAACAAGCTCTAGAATGCTGTCATAAAGGCTGGGGGGAATCTACCATTGTTGGCGTTGCCCCTGCAAAGGCAGAGATCAGGACCCGACCTTTCCAATTGGTGACAGGCCGCGTCTGGCGTGGTTCTGCCTTTGGTGGTTTCAAAGGCAAAAGTCAGCTGCCTGCCTTAATTGAAGAATACCAGGAAGGGTGCTTTGATATTAAAGATTTTATTACTGAAATCTTACCCCTTGAGAAGATTAATGAAGCATTCGCTTTGCTTGAAGCAGGTAAAACTATCCGTTCAATTATTTTACTTTAGGCATTGTCCCGGAAAGAGAAAAAAATGTCTGCGTTAAAACTCATCGCACAACATAAAAGCTTCGGTGGTGTTTTAGAACGATATCAACATGATTCTATTACTACCCACTCCATCATGACCTTCTCAATCTATCGACCACCCGTTAAAGAGCAGCAACGCCCCCCCTGTCTCTATTGTCTCGCAGGCTTGACCTGCAATGATGAAATTTTCCCAATAAAATCAGGTGCCTTACAATATGCAAGCCAAGCAAAAATTGTACTTGTTATGCCAGATACCAGCCCACGAGGTGCTAATATTCCTGACCACTCTCTCTATTCCCTAGGGCAAGGGGCTAGTTTCTATTTGAATGCTAGTCAAAAGCCATGGAATTTCCACTATCAGATGTATGATTATGTTACCCAAGAATTACCTCTTCTGATATCCCAACATTTTCCCCTTGGAAAAAAAAAGTCCATTCTAGGACATTCAATGGGAGGACATGGCGCATTAATGATCGCTTTAAAAAATTCAAACCAATATCAATCAGTTAGTGCCTTAGCTCCTATTACTAATCCCTGCACTACTGCTTGGGGTAAAGCAGCATTCAAGCACTACTTAGGCGCTGAGCGAACACTATGGAAAAAATATGATAGCTTGCACTGTTTAGCGGGAGCAGCAAGAAAAATTCCTATTCTTATACATCAAGGTTTAGAGGATGAATTCTATCCCAAAGAGGTTAATCCAGAGTCCTTTGCTCAAAAGGCTAAACAGTTACATTTTCCAATCCAATTAAAATTGGAAAAGGGATATGACCACAGTTACTATTTTATATCTAGCTTTATTCACGCTCATTTAAAGTTTCACCAAAAATACTTGTACTGAAATTGGACCAGTTAACCTATAAATACTATCTCTATTTAAACCCTGTACAGCTAGTACATTAGTAACTATGTAATATAACGGTAGAAATCTTCTCCTCCCTTTTATAGTCTTTTTATCTTTAATGTCGATTGGTAGTCTTTCGCTCAACTAATAAATTTACTTTCCCACTACAGTTAGCTACTCCTTAATTCCAGCACTAACCCCTGACCAGTATGAAGGGCCCGGCGTGTTCCTTTCAGAAAAGAAAAAATACCTATTTTTTTAATTAGTTATAAGTTGCCCTCTAATATGGACAACTCTGAATACTACTTTTTCCTAGAACTCATGTAGTCTTATTCCACGCGAGCTGATCAGCATAAAAGTTTCCCTTCTTCACAAATATGCTAGAATGCCAGGACGTGGGAGCTCGATCAGCTCTACTGTACCGGTTCTCAACTATTCATAAAGGACTTAACCAGGAGAAGTGCATGCGTCAAAATAGCTTTAATGAGGATAACGAAAGATACGGGCAGGAAACCGACTATAACAACGCCAGGAATTATCGTCCGCCGGAAGATGAGGCGCCTCTAACACGTGCAGAGAGGAAAAAATTAGAAAAAATTGAGCGACAGGAGCGTGAGAAGCAGCAAGAGCAGGACAGATTAGTCCAACAAGCTGCGTTGGAGGAAGAAAAGCGAGCCAATAGATTGCAAAAACAAGAACAAAAGGAGCAACGTCGCCAAGAGAAAAGGGTTAGCGTTGTCCCCGCTTATAAATGGTTTTTCATCCTGATTTTTTGCTTAATCCCTATCGTTAATTTATTTTTATTCATTTATTGGGGTTTCTTTTCTGATCGAGTGAATAAAAATATTCGTAACTTTGTTCTTGCTACCCTTATCCTATTAGCCTTAACTGCCGTATTCATAGTGGCCGGGTATTTTAGCTCCGAATATTTGGATCCTCAGTTGATCAGAGCTGGTAGTAGCCTATCTAGCGGTTTATATGACTTATTTTCTGCTTTCTTTAATCAGATCGGCCGCTTACTAGGTGGTATTCTTTAGTGCTTTTTTGGTCAACAGCCTCAGGCACCTGACAGTATCGCAGGAACCCACTATATCTCTAAAACAGTGGGTTCGCCTTACTGGCTCTTTACTGAAACTGGTTTTAATTTCTTCCTCGTAAAATTTTGGAGTTTAAAAGTCCTTAGATCTACCCCTCCTTTAGCAACCTAGCGCTATAAATTCATTTTTGAGCGCAGTCGGACCAAGCCTGAGCACTTTCTTGGATTAATCTAGTTGAATATACAGGTATCAGATAGATGCCTGAAAGTAAGGTAACTTGTCATGTTTCTAGTACTTTATGCCATAAAGTCTTCACATAGTTATAATCTATCTTTAAAGCTTCAAGGTCAATCTGTGGTGGTATGTCATGCAGTATCTGATTATGAGCAATTTTGCGATAGTGGCGATAGGCCCATCTAACTTTTTCTGCTAGGCTTTCCTCGATAATACCGTATTGAGCTGAGCGTTGTAGCAAAGCAATATTACCCACATTTTCTGTTAAGTCCGGATATCGAGCTGAATAGGCTAACACGATATATTGAATAATGAATTCCACATCTGCTAGCCCTCCTCTTGTGTGCTTGACATCTAGTAAATCTCTAGATGGATGCGAATTTAGCATTTTGTTACGCATTTCAATAATCTGCTGCTTCAATTGAGCTGGATCTCTATGTGAAACTAGTATTTTTTTTCTTAGCTGCTCAAACTTTATTTTTAAATGACGACTTCCACAAACAAAACGAGCCCGCGTTAGCGCCTGATGTTCCCACGTCCAAGCTTTTTCGTACTGATAGTTCTGAAACAAGTCGAAGTCAGTGGCTAAAAATCCAACCTCTCCGTAAGGTCGTAATCTTAAATCTACCTCATATAAGCGGCCACTACCGGTTGCAGCAGAGAGGAATAAAGTTAACCTTGAAGAAAACCAACTATATATATCTATAGCTTCTGGATAATTGTCCGAATACAGATAAACAAGGTCTAAATCAGAAGTATAAGTTAATTCTTTTCCTCCTAATTTACCGTAAGCGATAATAGCGAACTGGGGCACCTCCTTGTGGGCTTTTCTATAATTCCTCCAAACTTGCTTTAAAGCTACTTCTAAAATAGCATCTGCTAGAGCGGCCAGCTGGTCTGATAGGGCTTCTACTGTCCACAGACCCTCTAATTCTTGTACGGCTAAACGAAAGAAGAAACCATGCTGAAACTTCCTTAATCTATCCATCTGCTGTTCTACATCATCTGAAAGTTCCTCTAATTGCTCATCTAGCTGTTTTTTTAAGTGCGACCAATCGAAATTTCTATCCCACAACTGTTCACTGATCAGTTCATCTAACAACATAGGATATTTAGTTAGATAATTGGCAAGCCACTGACTTTTACTCAAAAGTACAATAAGTTGTCGAATGACCATGGGGTATTCATTAAGAAAAATCAAATATGATGGCCTTTCCATGATCGATTTAGAAAATTCTAATATTCGACCTAAGGCAAGCTTTCCTAAGCCCAGTTCAAAAATTACCTCTAGATAATGAGGCACTAGCTGATCAAAAGAAGTCTGTATGCGAGTATCCAGCTTATCGTAGCTAATATTCTCTTTAAATTCCTGTAACTGAAAAAGTATATCTCCTGGTTCCACACAACCGTATCGCTCTAAACGTTGAAGTGTTTTAAAAGTTCGAGTTGGATTTTCCCAAGCAAAATTTAAAGAAGCTTGACTTATTTTACTTTTAACATCCGTTTCATGGAAAATAGATTCAAAAAGAGTATTAACTTCTTCCCTATATGCACTAAGTACCTTAAGAAAAGATGCATAATCTGCAAAACCCATGCTCTCAGCAAGTAAATTCTGCTCGACTGGTTGAGAGGGTAAAAGCTGTGTCTGCTGATCATTCCGATACTGCAAGCGATGTTCAACATGACGTAAAAATCGATAGGCCTCCAGTAATTTATCACTATGTTCTCTACTGAGAAGATGAAGGTCCTTAATCCCCTTCAGGGCAGCTTGCGTTCCTCTTAACTGTAATTCCGCTAAGTTACCGCCTCGAATCAACTGAAAAATCTGTGCAATAAATTCTACTTCCCGGATTCCTCCAAAACCAAGCTTAATATTCTCTATAGCAACGCTCAAAGAGATATCTTGCTTGATTCGATGATGTAACTTCTTCATTGCCTCAAGACTGTAATAATCCAGATACTTACGATAAACAAATGGACAGACTAATTGATCAACATGATTAGGATAGGGAGAAATAACCCTAGCTTTTAGCCAGGCGTATCGCTCCCACTCCCGACCCTGTGTCAATAAATAGTTTTCTAATGCTGTTTCACTCAGAACAATTGGTCCAGAATCTCCATAGGGTCGCAATCTCATATCTACCCTAAAAACCCGACCATCTTCTGTAACCTCATCAATGATACGAATCAACTTCTGAGCAACTTTAGTAAAAAATTCCTGCTGACTAATACTACGTAAGCCATCGGTAGCCCCTTCTTCGGGAAAGGTAAAAATTAAATCAATATCGGAAGAAACATTCAGTTCTCGTCCCCCCAATTTACCCATAGCGATAATACTTAAATGCTGATGCCGTAAACTCTCCTCACCAATAGGACAACCGTACCTTAAACTATAATACCTCTCTACCCATTTTTGGGCCTGAAGCAGGGTAAATTCGGCCAAGTCACTCATAGTTTCCATTACTTCGTCTAGAGTAGCTAAATGCGCTAGATCTCTAATAAGCAAGTGGATAAATACTATGCATCGTAAATGACGTAGTTCTTTTTTTAAATTCATCTCATCTAACTGATCAATGAATTCAGTCCAATTGGCAAAATTACTAAAGAAATCGCTTGGCAATCGAGCTTCAATGATCTGACTTAAAAAGTCAGTATCTAGTCTATCGTTTTGTATTAGGTTTCTTAAATAAGCAGAATATTTGCAGGCAGCTTGGATATAACTATAACTAAGCATTGTAGGATTTGATCATGAATAAAAGGCAGTCTATTTTAAAGGTACTTAGCTAGGAAAATTCCTCTTAGCGACAACAACTCTACCAGAGTCAAGCTCTAGCTAAACGTAAAAACTAAGGGCACCCTACCGGATGAAAGACCCATTAGCCTTCTAAATTGAAAATCAACACGCCGATGAAGAAAAGAAGGTAGAAGACATCAGCCATACGACTCTCCTTCCCTCTAACAAAGGCCTTTGCTCTTATTAGCCGTGCTCAACTTTGACAAATACCGCCCTAATCCTGCTTGTAAACATAACAAAGAACAAGATGGATAGGGCGCAAAGACAACACCAAAGAACGACAGCGACCTAACGCTCGACAACTCAACTAAGCCAGGCGCTAGGCTGTTAAAGCAGGTGAGCTACACTATTGCGCTCCTCTTCCAATTCCCTAACAGTTATTTCTAGCTGTTTTTGGCTAAAAGCATCCAAAGGCAACCCTTCTACTACTTTATAGCTTCCCTCCTGACAGGTCACAGGAACTCCACAGATAAGTCCCTCAGGGATTGTTGCGTAGGTCCCATCAGAAGGTACGCCCATAGAGACCCACCTGCCATCGGTACCTGAAACCCAGTCCCTAATATGATCCACTACAGCACTAGCAGCAGAAGCTGCACTAGAGGCACCTAAAGCTTCTATAATTTCAGTCCCTCTCTTTGCAACTTTCGGTAGGTAAATTCCCTCGTACCAGGCCTGATCATTAACCTTTTCCTTTACGCTATGACCTTCAATCTCTGCAAAACGGTAATCTGCATACATCGATGGACTATGATTGCCCCAGACCACCATTTTTTCCAGGCGATTAACTGGACAATTTAGTTTATCTGCTAGTTGACTTAGGGCACGGTTATGATCTAAGCGCAGCAAGGCAGTGAAATTCTTAGCCGGTAAATCAGGAGCCGATTTCATGGCAATATAAGCATTAGTATTCGCGGGATTACCCACTACTAAAACCTTCACATTGCGATCAGCTACCTTATTGAGAGCAGCTCCCTGCACCGCAAAAATCTCTGCATTACCTGCCAATAAATCTGCCCTTTCCATCCCCTTACCACGTGGCTTGGATCCGACTAGAATAGCAATCTGTGCGCTCTCGAAAGCTTTTTCAGGATTATCAGTGCTAAAAACATCCACTAAGAGAGGGAAAGCACAGTCCTTTAATTCCATGATGATACCTTCTAGAAGCCTCTGAGCTTGAGGTAAATCTAAAAGTTGTAGAATAATACGCTGGTCTTTACCTAGCATCTCACCACTAGCAATTTTGAAAAGCAATGCATATCCGATCCGGCCTGCAGCTCCGGTCACCGCTATGCGAACGGGTTCTTTCATCATGGACTCCTTACAGTAATACACTTAAACAAATTAAAAAATTAACCTTAGACAAGCCTGCTCATCATACCAAAATACCCCTCTAAAACCTAGCAGGGTTGTTTGTTCATTTAGCTTCTATCCATTAATAAATGGGATAAGGGTTAGTTTTGCCTGCAATGGATATCATTTACCCTAGTTAGAATCTAGTTAGAATAAAGATGTGTAGGCAAAATGGTCTCTCAGTACTATTTCTGAAGCTTCTATTTCTAAAAAAGCAGACTCTTACTTAGCTTTAAATACTTTTAAGTGCACTACAGCCGATAAATTAATTAGAGGTATGAGGCGAATAACCCTCTGTTGCTTAGAGGAACTAGACAACAGATTCCTCGCACTAGAACTATGATCTTAAACCATTACTCAATATGCATCTTATTTGTCAGCTGCTAGGTTTTTAGATATATCCCAGAGTTAAACAATCTAAGAACAACCTAACAGAAATTAAGTCTCCAGTAATAAAGGCTTCCCTTCGGTTAAATAACTTAAAGTTAAAAGGCTTATGGTTCTTCTCTTTTCATAAGCTCTCTTTTCTTATCCGGATCTTGGCTATTGTCAAGTTAAACAATAACCAGTAAGATTACGGTCAAAATAAATCTTGCTCTATGTTCTTGTTTGTTCTTAGGGCCACTTTTTTACGCCCTAATAAAGCCGGAAGTTAAAGCAATTGAAATTAAGGATGCAATTTTAGTGGGCTGTTTTTGCTAAAGTTGCGAGCCGTGCCATTGCCCGATGAGCTGTGCCCCGATGGTTAGGGAGCTGCTTCGGCGTGGCGTGTATTTTTAGGAACTCACGAACTTATGCACAAAACTCGCCCCCGCTATCTGGATCTCTTCAGGATCCGTTTGCCTATTCCAGCCGTTACTTCAATCCTTCATCGAGCCTCTGGAATTTTACTTTTTCTGGGCTTACCTTTTTTTATTTTTTTATTGCAAGGCTCCCTCACTAAAGAAATCGTATTTAACACCTCACGAGCAATTCTTGCACATCCTCTAGCCAAGCTAGTTGACTTAGTCTTTGTATGGGCTTTACTTCATCACTTGTTCGCTGGAGTTCGCTTTTTGATAGCTGACTTACATAAAGGCCTAGAGTTAAAAACAGCACGTTTTACCGCTAAAATAGTGCTGTTCCTTCCCCCTATATTTACTCTACTTGTAGGGGTCTTTCTCCTATGGTAAAAAGAACTTTAACTGGTGCACACTACGGTGTTAAGGATTGGCTGCTACAGAGGCTTACTGCAGCGATTATGGTGGCCTTCTCTTCTGTAATTTTGGTAGGTCTATTTTTTTTCCCTTCCTCCTATGCTGGGTGGCGGCAATTTTTCTCCTATGGTCTCGTGAAGATTATTTCTCAGCTTTTAATGTTTTGTGTTGCTTACCATGCTTGGATTGGTGTAAGAGACATATGGATGGATTATATCAAGCCCGCTGGTTATCGCTTACTTTTTCATACCTTGACGGTACTTTGGCTGTTGGGCAGCCTTATTTATTCCGCTTATGTATTATGGGGGCTTAAATGATTTACCCTATCCATCGATTTGATGCCGTTATAGTAGGAGGTGGAGGTGCAGGCTTGCGTGCAGCATACCAATTATCTAAGGCGGGTGTGCGCACGGTTGTGCTCTCTAAAGTTTTCCCTACGCGTTCACACACTGTAGCAGCTCAAGGAGGGATTTCAGCCTCTTTAGGGAATGTACAACCAGATCGCTGGGACTGGCATATGTACGATACCGTCAAGGGTTCTGATTGGCTAGGCGATCAAGATGCGATTGAGTATATGTGTCGCGCAGCTCCTGAAGTGGTGGTAGAGCTTGAGCATATGGGTATGCCGTTCGATCGGGTTGAAAGTGGCAAGATCTACCAACGTCCTTTTGGAGGACATACTACTGAGTATGGGAAACGCCCCGTGGAGCGCGCTTGTGCCGTGGCTGACCGTACCGGCCATGCTATGTTACATACCCTGTATGAACAAAATGTGGCAGTCAATACACAATTTTTCATAGAATGGTCTGCGCTTGATCTGATCCGAGATCAGGATGGCGATGTTATTGGCGTCCTGGCTATTGAAATGGAAACTGGTCAGGTTCATTTATTACATGCAAAAGCAGTCCTATTTGCTACAGGAGGGGGCGGACGCATATATGCCTCTTCAACTAATGCATTTATGAATACTGGAGATGGGCTGGGTATGGCTGCTCGAGCTGGGATCCCGCTGGAAGATATGGAGTTTTGGCAATTCCATCCTACGGGAGTGGCTAATGCAGGCGTTCTTATTACCGAAGGTGTGCGTGGGGAAGGTGGTATTCTACTAAATTGTAATGGGGAACGCTTTATGGAGCGCTATGCGCCGACTGTAAAAGACTTAGCTTCAAGAGATGTGGTCTCGCGTGCTATGGCTATGGAAATCCATGAAGGGCGGGGCTGTGGTGAGCATAAAGACTATGTTCTCTTAAAGCTTGATCATCTTGGCTCAGAAAAAATTCTTTCCAAACTTCCTGGTATACGCGAAATTGCTATTAATTTTGCTGGCGTCGACCCCATCAAAGACCCAATTCCAGTTGTTCCTACTGCTCACTATATGATGGGAGGGATCCCCAGCAACTATCACGGGGAGGTAGTAGTACCTAAAGGTGATAACACAGAAGTCAAAGTTAATGGCTTTTACGCTGCTGGCGAATGCGCCTGTACCTCCGTGCATGGTGCTAATCGCCTAGGTACCAACTCTCTACTAGATTTGGTGGTTTTCGGTCGGGCAGCAGGTGAACAGATGATTGAATTTATTAGGAATTATGGCCCGTATAAAACGCTGCCTAAGGATGCGTGTGATTTTACTAGATCACGTTTAGAACGTTTAGAACAGCAAACGCAGGGTGAAAGTGTCTCCAGCTTACGAAACGAGCTACAAAAGACTGTGCAAGCACATGCGGGCGTTTTTAGAACAGATACTTTACTCAAGCAAGGCAAGGAAAAAGTCTTTGAATTGGCAGAACGTGCCAAAAAAACTGTGATACAAGATAAAAGTAATGTGTGGAATACTGCCCGCCTAGAAGCGTTAGAGTTAGATAATTTGATGGAAATAGCTAAAGCTACTTTAAGCTCTGCCTTAGCGCGTAAAGAATCTAGGGGAGCTCATGCGTCCGATGATCATCCAGAGCGTGATGACATCAATTGGATGAAACACTCCCTTTACCATGCACATACTGACTCTTTGTCCTATAAACCGGTACACACTCAACCTTTGACAGTAGAGTATATTCAACCCGCCAAGCGTGTGTATTAGAGGAATAGTTCATGGAAACTGTTAAATTATCTATTTATCGATATGATCCAGAAAAAGATGCCAAGCCATATTTTAAAGATTATGTAATAGGGCTTTCACCTAGAGAAGTCAAGTTGCTTGATCTGCTGGTCAAAATTAAAGAGGTAGACGACTCTCTGGCTTTTCGTCGCTCCTGCCGGGAAGGTATTTGTGGTTCTGATGGCATCAATATCAATGGTACCAATGGTTTGGCATGTTTGACTAACATACGTGATCTCAAACAACCCATACGCCTTGCACCTTTACCAGGCCTTCCTGTTATCCGTGATTTGATTGTAGATATGACTCAATTTTTCAATCAGTATCACTCTATTCGTCCTTACTTGATTAATAATACGCCGGCACCCGAAAGGGAGAGGATTCAAACTCAAGAGGAGCGGGCACAGCTAGATGGTTTATATGAATGTATACTCTGTGCGTGCTGTTCTACTCAATGCCCCTCTTTTTGGTGGAACCCTGAGAAATTTGTAGGCCCATCAGGGCTTTTGAATGCTTACCGCTTTATTGCTGATAGCCGTGATACCGTCACCAATGAGCGCTTAGATTTTTTAAACGATCCCTATCGTCTTTTTCGGTGTCATACCATTATGAATTGTATTGATGTTTGTCCTAAACACCTTAATCCCACGCGAGCTATTGGGAAAATAAAAGAGCTTATTTTAACTCGAGCAATCTAATGGAAAATGGGATTTTACGAAAAAAATTGGTTTGGTTATCGAGGCGTGGGTTACTTGAACTTGATCTATGGTTATCAAAATTTATTACCAGCCCGGGATTCAAAACCTTGAATAACGAGGAGCTTTCTGTCTACCACTCTATTTTACAATGGGAAGATCAACAGCTACTCTGTGTTTTACAAGGTCTCCGTTCCATCACCGAGCCGCGGCAATTAAACCTAATTACCAAGATTCAAGCTTCTGTCGGGATGGGTATCTGAAGGAGTTGCAGTAAGCTCTCGAAGCTAAAGTTATCATTGTTAATTCAGTATAAATATTTTCTAAGGAGATTTCATGTCTAAATCAGTCACTCTGCAATATGGTAAGGAAACCACTCTAGAGTTGCCAATACTTAAGGGTTCTTTGGGTAAGGATGTGGTAGATATCCGCAGATTTGCTGAAACGGACATGTTTACCTATGACCCGGGTTTTCTATCTACCGCAAGCTGCGAATCCAAAATCACCTTTATTGATGGGGAAAAAGGCCTTTTGTACTATCGAGGTTATCCTATTGAGCAACTGGCTGAAAACAGCGACTTTCTGGAAACTTGCTATCTACTGCTATATGGAGAACTGCCTAGCACACAGGAGAGAGCCCAGTTTGTAGATGAAGTTAAACATCACACATTGGTTCATCAGCAGTTAGTTCGTTTTTTTGATGGGTTCCAACGAAATGCCCATCCCATGGCTATGCTGACTGGCGTGGTTGGAAGCCTAGCAGCCTTCTATCATGATAACTTAGATATTAACAATTCCGAGCACCGACGCATTACGGAAATACGCCTTATAGCTAAAATGCCTACACTGGCAGCTATGTGCTACCGCTACTCTCAAGGCCTGCCTTTTGTATATCCTGACAATGAGCTCAGCTATACCGCCAACTTTATGCAAATGATGTTTAGTAATCCTTGTGAAAAATATGAACCTAATCCCGTTTTAGTTAAAGCATTAGATCGCATTTTCATACTACATGCAGACCACGAGCAAAATGCTTCTACTTCTACTGTTCGTCTGGCCGGTTCCTCTGGAGCCAACCCCTTTGCCTGCATCGCCTCTGGTATTGCTTGTCTTTGGGGACCAGCACATGGAGGAGCAAATGAAGCTGTCCTAAGGATGCTTAATGAAATTGGAGATAGCTCTAAAGTTGCTGGTTTTATGCAAGGGGTTAAAGAGAAGAAATATCGCTTGATGGGCTTTGGTCATCGTGTCTATAAAAACCTTGATCCTCGTGCTGCTATCATGAAAGAAACTTGTGATGCGGTACTGGCAGAGCTGGGTTTGTGTGAAAGCCCTCTATTCAAATTAGCGGTTGAATTAGAGCAAATTGCACTTAATGATCCCTATTTTGTGGAGAGGAAGCTGTATCCTAATGTTGATTTCTATTCTGGAATTGTGCTGTCTGCACTGGGTATACCAACTTCAATGTTCACAGTTATCTTTGCATTAGCACGCACAGTTGGTTGGGTAGCCCACTGGAACGAAATGATATCAGATCCTGGCCGCAAGATTGGTAGACCTAGACAGCTATATACTGGACCCACCAGAAGGGACTATGTAGCTCAGGAAAAGCGATAAAAGGAGACGGGCTTTTGTACTACTATGGTTAAGTAAATTAGGGAGAGATTGGAATGACTAGTGGAGAATTCTATAAAGCTTCGCAGTGTAAAGCGCTTTGCTCAAGTTTACTGAAAGACTAGGTACTAGACAGGAAAGGGTGCGGCGGCACCCTCTTTTTATAAGTAGCCTAACGTCTTCTCCCTAAGCTGCTGTAGACAGTCCTTTGGCCCCACTGTGGCAGCGATACATCCCTAAAAAAATAACATACTGTTTTTAAACTTCTTATACCTAGGAAGAGCTTTAATTAAACTTGTACTTCCTAAACTTACTCTCACTGTTTTTTAAAGCCGCGAAAATAATGCAAATCCAGGGGTTGTTGATTAAAATTAGGAAATGATACAATAGAGAGTTGGGCATTTTAAATATCACCTATTTTACCTAACCACTGACAAAGAAGGTTTTTCTATGGCGAAAGAAGAAGGGGCTCTATCCTATCTTTATGGGGGCAATGCATCTTACCTTGAAGATTTGTATGAGCAGTATTTACTTAATCCTAATAATGCTGACCCTTACTGGAGAGATCGGTTTGGTCAGCTTGCAAGAGAAGGGCATGGACTGCCCGCCAAGGAGCATCCTCGCCTAGGTATTGAAGAATCTTTTAGAGAACTAGCTAAAAACAAGCGGACCCAAACGCCTGCTACTACACTCAACGTCACACAATTGCAGAAGCAAGTAGGCGTTTTAAAGTTGATTTATACCTACCGTATCTCAGGGTCCAGGTATGCTAATCTTGATCCTCTTCAGCGAAAAAATCATCCTTTGCCTCCCTATCTCCTCAACATTAATACTTATGGCCTGTCTTCCTCTGACCTGTCTGAGAAATTTTTTAATTCCGTTGAATTTGTAGAGGGAAGTCAACCCATACCCTTGTCAGAGATTATTGCTTGGTTAAATAAGATCTACTGCGGTAATATCGGCATAGAGTATATGCATATTATTAATAATGAGGAACGTCAATGGGTACGGGAGCGTTTTGAATCGGAGTTATCCACTCCGAAATTTGACGCCTCTAGAAAAAAAATCATCCTGAATAAATTGACTGCTGCAGAAACTTTCGAACGTTACTTACATACCAAGTTTGTTGGCCAAAAACGTTTTTCCTTGGAAGGTGGTGAAAGCTTAATCCCAGGTCTAGACTGTCTGATCAATAAGGCTGCCCTAACGGGCGTGCAATCGATTGTCATCGGTATGGCTCATCGCGGGCGTCTTAACGTTCTGGTTAATATTCTGGGTAAAGCTCCCCAAGATCTTTTTGATGAATTTACAGATAAAGCTGTAATCAAGTTGGCAAGCGGCGACGTCAAATATCATAATGGCTTTAGCGCTGATCTTAAAACGGAAGCAGGGCCTGTCCATGTATCCTTAGAGTTTAACCCTTCTCACCTTGAAATTGTGAATCCAGTGGTCGAGGGTAATGTGCGTGCACGACAAGATAGACGTGGTGCTAATGGTAAAAAGGAAGTTTTACCAATCTTAATTCATGGAGATGCAGCTCTAGCAGGACTGGGCGTTAACCAGGCAACCTTCAATCTCTCACAAGTTCGCGGGTATTCTACTGGTGGCACAATTCATATTGTTATCAATAACCAAATTGGCTTCACAACTTCTGATCTTAGAGATCTGCGTTCTACTACCTTTTGCACTGATATTGCTAAAATGATCGATACTCCAATTTTTCATGTTAATGGAGATGATCCGGAAGCATTATGTTATGTACTTGAAATAGCAATGGAGTTTCGTGAGCGCTTCCATAAGGATGTGATCGTAGATATGGTCTGTTATCGCCGTCTGGGGCACAATGAAGGCGATGATCCACTTCTAACTCAGCCTATGATGTATAAAGCTATCCAGCAACATCCCACTACGCGTATGCTCTATACTAGACGTCTACTTAAGGAAGGTATCATTACGGAGCAAGAAGAAAGGGCTATGATTGATAACTACCGTAGCTTACTGGATGCCGGCCAACATGTTCAGCAATCTAATTTGGGAGTATACCAAAATAAATATTCTCAGAATTGGAACATATACAAGGGTGTTAGTTGGACCCGAAAAGTAGATACTTCAATTTCTATCTCTGAGATTGAAGAACTGAGTAAAAGCTTAACTGCTGTTCCGCCGCAGTTTGAACTACATCGTACAGTAGCCCGGGTGATGGAACAAAGAAGGCAGATGGGACAAGGGCAAATTCCCGTTGACTGGGGAATGGCAGAAACCTTGGCCTATGCTAGTCTTCTCGCTCGAGGAACTTCAGTGAGGCTTTCAGGTGAAGACAGCGCGCGTGGTACTTTCTCTCACCGGCATGCGGTTTGCCATGATCAAAATAGAGAAAAATGGGATCAGGGTATTTATATACCTCTAGAGCACGTGTCTAAAGATCAAGCAAAGTTTACTGTCATTGATTCTATCTTAAATGAAGAAGCTGTACTGGCTTACGAATATGGCTATGCCTGCTACAACCCCACTAGCTTAGTCATATGGGAAGCTCAATTTGGTGATTTTTCAAATGGAGCCCAGGTAGCGATTGATCAATTTATCACTTCAGGGGAAGCGAAGTGGGGACGACTCTGTGGCCTTGTAGTTTTATTACCTCACGGTTACGATGGTCAGGGCCCTGAACACTCTTCTGGACGTTTGGAACGCTGGCTGCAACTATGTGCACAGGAAAATATACAGGTGGTGTGCCCTTCTGAGGCATCACAAATGTTCCATCTACTCCGCCGGCAAATACTTAGACCCTATAGAAAACCGCTGATTATTTTTATGTCCAAGCGTTTATTGCGTTTTAAGCCTTCTATGAGCACGCTGGAAGCTTTTGGACCTGGATCCTGTTTTAGAGAAGTTATAGCAGATAGTTCTTCCCAGGAGCATTCTAAGGTTAAACGTCTTCTCCTGTGTACGGGCCAGATTTATTATGACCTTCAGGATGCTATTGAAAAACGTAGTCTAAAAGGGAAGATCGCTGTGGTCCGGCTTGAGCAACTCTATCCATTTCCAGAAGAGGCTTTCACACGTGTATTAAAGGATTACGCTCACGTTCGTGATATCAAATGGGTACAGGAAGAACCTTTAAATCAAGGGGCTTGGAATCAAATTTTACACTGTTTAAATCAATATCTAGATCTAAAGCATCAGACTCTCTCTGTGGCAGCTCGTCCTGCTAATGCTGCTCCTGCTGTAGGATATAAGAGTCTTCATATACAGCAACTAAAAGATTTATTGGATGATGCATTAAACCTGTGATCTACCAATTGAGACTTAAAGGAATACGCAAATGATAGTTGAAATTAAAGTTCCCGTTTTGCCTGAAAGTGTAACAGAGGCTACCTTGATCTCTTGGAATGTCAAAGTAGGTGATACTGTTGCCCGGGAGCAAAATTTGATTGATATAGAGACCGATAAAGTAGTCCTAGAACTACCTAGTCCTGACGCAGGCACTATTACTGAAATAACTGTTAAAGATGGGGCTACTGTTGTTGGTGAGCAAGTTATTGCAAAACTGGATACTTCTCTCCAAGCCAATGGTCCTTCTGGTGCCAAGTCTGATTCAAATGCTACTGAGACCAAGGAAATTATTACTCCAAAGGTTAATACTTCCGAGCCTAAGATAGCTATGCCTTCTGCGGCTAAGATTATTACAGAAAAAAATCTTTCTATAGACCATATTCATGGGTCTGGTAAGAGCGGACGTATCCTGAAAGAGGATGTAGCTAATTTAGAAAATTCTTCTTTAAACATCGCAGTGCCAGCTGCCATATCCGACTCTGGTCAAAGACCAGAGCAGCGAGTACCTATGACTCGTTTGCGTCAAAGAGTAGCGGAGCGTCTTATTCAGTCTCAGGCAGAAAATGCGTTACTTACTACATTTAATGAAGTTAATATGAAACCTATCATCGATCTACGCAGTCGATATAAGGATACTTTTCAGAAAGAGAACAATGTTAAGTTGGGTTTTATGTCCTTTTTTATCAAAGCAGCTGTAATAGCTCTTAAGAAGTATCCTGTGCTTAATGCTTCTATCGATGGAAATGATATTGTTTATCATGGCTACTTTGATATTGGTATCGCAGTAAGTAGCCCCCGTGGCTTGGTTGTGCCTATTATTAAAGATGCAGATTTGCTCACTGTTGCTGAAATTGAAAAGAAAATTATTGATTTTGCCGCCCGGGCGCAAGCAGGTAAACTAACTTTAGAAGAAATTACTGGGGGAACCTTTAGTATTACTAATGGGGGGACTTTTGGCTCTATGATGTCCACTCCAATCATCAATCCTCCTCAATCTGCTATTTTAGGTATGCATGCTATTTATGATAGACCCATAGTAGAAGACGGAGCTATAGTTGTCAGACCTATGATGTACTTGGCACTGTCTTACGATCATCGTTTAATAGATGGTCGAGAGGCAGTTTTATCTCTGGTAACTATTAAGCAGATGTTAGAAGACCCAGCGCGGCTTTTTCTGGAAAATTAAACCTAAAAGTTTGCCCACCCCCTTAATATAAAAAGTGGGTAGGTACTTTTTATAAAGGATTTGTTCATGTCTCAGTTTGATGTAGTAGTTATTGGCGCTGGTCCAGGTGGCTACATTGCGGCCATTCGTGCTGCCCAACTTGGTTTTAAGGTAGCTTGCGTAGATGCAGGAAGAAACAAAACAAACGATAAACCGGCTCTGGGGGGAACTTGCTTGAATGTGGGCTGTATTCCTTCTAAAGCCTTGTTGCAATCATCTGAAGAATTCCACAAACTACATCACCAGCTGGCTGTGCATGGCATTAAGGTGGAAAAGGTTCACTTAGATGTCCCTCAAATGATTCATAGGAAAGATGCGATCGTCAATAAGCTAACCAGCGGTATAGGTTTTCTATTCAAGAAGAATAAAGTAACTAATTTTCACGGAGTAGCTAGTTTCTTAGGACGAGAAGAGGGTTATTATCGAATTCAGATTCTGGAAAGTGGTAATTCTCTGGAAGTAAGAGGTAAAGAAGTTATCCTTGCCACTGGTTCAAAACCTAGATCATTGCCTGGAGTCCCTTTTGATAATCATAATATTTTAGATAATGTGGGAGCTTTAAATCTGGAAGCAGTACCTAAGAAACTAGGTATGATCGGAGCTGGAATTATTGGGTTAGAGCTAGGTTCTGTATGGGCTCGTTTGGGAGCTGAAGTCACTATTTTAGAAGCAGCTGACACTTTCCTACCAATGGTTGATCAACAAATTGCTAAAGAGGCTTTAAAAATATTAACTAAGCAAGAAAAACTTAATATTCGTTTAGGTACTAGAATCGACGAAGTCACTACTACTAAAAGCCAGGTTAACGTCACCTACCAAGTAGGTACGGATAAGGTTGTGGATAATTTTGATAAATTAGTGGTTGCTATTGGGCGTATCCCTAATACGGATCAACTTAATTTAGAGGTAATTGGAGTAAAGACGGATTCACGGGGTTTTATTGAGGTAGATGAAAATTGCCATACCGATGTTGAAGGTGTCTGGGCTATTGGTGACGTAGTTAGAGGTCCTATGCTAGCTCACAAGGCAAGTGAGGAAGGTGTGGCTGTCGCAGAAAGGATCGCAGGGCAAAAGCCTCATATTAATTTATCAATTATGCCCTCTATTTTGTATACCACTCCTGAAATTGCTTGGGTAGGTCAGACGGAAGAGGAACTTAAACAAGCCGGTATTAAATATAAAAGAGGAGTATCTAATTTTGCGTCTAACGGTCGGGCCCTTGCTATGGAAGCTGGTCAGGGACTAATTAAAGTGCTTGCGGATGCAACTACTGACCGTATCTTAGGCGTTCACATGATGGGTCCTATGGTCTCTGAACTCATCTCAGAAGCCGTTTTATCTTTAGAATTCTCTGCTGCGAGTGAGGATATTTCAAGAACTATACATGCCCACCCTACTCTATCTGAAGCTCTACATGAAGCTAGTTTAGCCGTAGATAAGCGTGCATTAAATAGCTAGTAGTTTTAGTGCAAGTGGAGAACATAAAACTCGCTTCTTATTTTCGAGTCACAACTATCAAATCAGAAAAGACATTTTAATAGAACCTAGTTATCGATAACTAAGAGAATTATTGAGGAATTTTCATGAATTTACACGAATATCAGGCTAAGGCCTTATTAAAACGATACGGCCTGCCAATACAGGATGGAATCTTAGCCACAACTCCTGAAGCAGCTGCTGAGGCATTTGAACGCCTAGGTGGGGCTACTGCGGTGATTAAGGCACAGGTTCATACTGGAGGTCGCGGAAAAGCTGGTGGAGTTAAGTTAGCTAAAAGTAAACTAGAAGCTAAACAAATAGCTGAGCAAATGCTCGGCCAACGTTTAGTGACCTACCAGACTGATAGTCATGGCTTGCCCATTCATGGCGTACTGGTTTGCGAAGACATGTATCCTGTACAAAAAGAACTTTATCTGGGTGCAGTGATAGATCGCTCTTCTCGTCGGGTTACCTTCATGGCTTCTACAGAAGGTGGCGTAGAAATTGAAAAGGTAGCGAACGAAACACCTGAAAAAATATTTAAACTATCCGTAGACCCTATTGTCGGATTACAGCCCTATGCAGCCAGAGCTATCGGTTTCCGTTTAGGGTTAAACGAGAGTCAGATTAAACAATTGGTACACCTGGTACTCGGTATCTATCAGGCCTTTATTGAAAATGATATGGCTCTAATAGAAATCAATCCCCTTTCTATTCGCGCTAATGGTGATTTAGTTTGTGTAGATGCCAAAATTGGAATAGATTCTAATGCTTTATTCAGACACCCTAAATTAGCTCAGTCTCAAGATAAAACCCAAGAAAACGAACGCGAACTCAAGGCCTCAGAACTTGGCCTCAATTATGTCGCACTGGAAGGCAACATAGGTTGCATGGTAAATGGCGCGGGGCTGGCCATGGCTACCATGGACATCATCAAGTTGTATGGGGGGCGTCCTGCTAATTTTCTAGATGTAGGTGGCGGAGCTACAAAAGAACGAGTTATACAAGCGCTCAAAATCATTCTTGAAGATCAATCCGTGAAAGCTATTTTGATTAATATTTTTGGCGGTATTGTGAGATGTGACATGATAGCTCAGGCCATCATTGACGCTGTTAAAGAGGTTAATATTCAACTGCCTATTGTGGTGAGGTTGGAGGGTAATAAGGCTAAGGAGGGTGATCAGTTACTTAATAACTCAGGCCTAAAAGTTATTGCAGCTAAAGGCTTAGCAGATGCTGCCGAAAAAGTTATTCAAGCTACACAAAGCATAAAAGGAGGTCGTTCAGAATGAGCGTCTTAATTAATAAAAATACTAAGGTTTTAGTACAAGGTTTCACAGGAAAAAATGGCACTTTTCATTCGGAGCAAGCTATTGCTTATGGAACTCAAATAGTCGGTGGCGTAACACCAGGAAAAGGTGGGCAAAAACATCTTGATTTACCTGTTTTTAACACTATGAAAGAGGCAGTAGATACCACGCATGCCGATGCTTCAGTGATTTACGTGCCTGCTCCATTCGTCCTGGACTCTATCGTGGAGGCAGTTGATGCTGGGATCCAACTTATTGTAGTTATTACTGAAGGGGTGCCTACCCTCGATATGTTGAAAGCTAAGCGCTATATCGAAGCAGTAGGTGGAGTACGCTTAGTGGGCCCAAATTGCCCAGGCATTATTACCCCTGATGAGTGTAAAATAGGCATTATGCCTGGGCACATTCATCGTGCCGGTAGGGTGGGTATAATATCCCGCTCGGGTACTTTAACTTATGAAGCGGTTGCGCAGACCACACAATTAGGCCTGGGGCAATCTACTTGTATTGGTATTGGAGGTGATCCTATTCCAGGGCTTAGCCAAATTGATGCCCTAGAATTATTTGAAAATGATCCTAATACTGACGCCATTATATTAATAGGTGAAATTGGGGGTACCGCAGAAGAAGAGGCAGCAGAATACATTCAGTCCAATGTGTCAAAACCAGTAGTTGGCTACATTGCTGGCGTTACTGCTCCGAAGGGTAAGCGAATGGGACATGCAGGAGCCATTATTTCTGGAGGGAAAGGTACTGCTGAAGAGAAGTTTGCCGCATTTGAAAATGCAGGTGTGACTTACACCAGGAGCCCTGCAGAGATTGGAAGTACGCTCCTGGAAGTATTGAAGTCTAGGCAGTTGGCTTAAATTAGCTAAAGAAAGGAGGGCTGCTATTTTTTCCTTATACAAGTTGAATCGTCTATCAACCTCACCACGATCTTTACTAGTCGTTTTCCTCGGGTTAGCGATGAATTCTATTCATGCTATGAAAGCTGATCAGCAAAAGCCTATTACCATTAGTACTGATAGTGCGGATGCCAATTTAAACAGCGATAATTTTAACTTGAGCGGAAGAGTTTCTATTGTCCAAGGAACTTTAAGTATCCATGGTAATAAGGTCAGTGCGAAGAAAATGGCAGATGGAAAAACAACGCTTTTAAGTGTCTATGGCGCCCCCGCAAGCTTCCAGCAATTGTTAGATAGTAAAAATAAAGCCGGTTCTCATAAACTGTTTAAAGCAACCGCTCAAAGTATTACCTATAACAATCAAACCGGTATTGTCACTCTGTCAGGAAATGTTTACATTCAAGTAGATAAGGACCGACTGACTGGAGGAAAAGCGACTTTTAACACTAAAAAGGAGGAATACTACCTTTACTCCAATGGTAAGAATCGTGCTCTCTTAATTCTTTATCCCACCAGATGATAACAGTGTACTTAAAACACCGTATGGTGGGGGGCAGAACTGGGCTAAAATTTGTTTAACGTATGGCTTGACTAGTTTAGATTTTCTCTTTTTCAGAGGTGCCTGTTGGCGCTTTTCTTCAAAGTTTTGAGGTTCGCTATGCAGCCCCAGGTTGCGCTTTTTCGGAATGCAGCTTTCTTTGTTGATTAATCCCTGGCTGGCTTGTTTTTATGTTCAGAGACCAAGGGGTGCACCTTCTTCTACTACTTTAAGCCACAAGCCCCCATACTATTTTTGGCTAGGCTTTTCACACTTTGCTCACTGCTATAACTTAGCGTTTTCTACCGAAGCTTCTTTCTCTGTTCTCCAGTGGATTTTACTTCTAACTTGCTGTCCTTTAGTATAGCTGCATTCACAACCGGTTTACCACTTGGTACTTTAGCTTTTTAACGGGTCTATAGCAGGACCCGCCTATCCTTTTTAGAAATTTATGACTTCCTCAAGGATGTTACTGGCTTTTTCCACTATAGCAGTAGTAGACATTAACTAAACACTAAAACTTTAAGTAGTAAGCAAGCTTGGAAAAACTTTCACTTAGGTAATGGGAAAGTATGTATCAGAGTTATGTAAGGAGGGCTCCTCGCTCCTTATTTTGATCCTTATTTAGAAAATATGTTTTTAATTTGTAAGCAAAGTGTAGCAATTAGAGCGACCAAAGCTAAAGCAAATAGACCCCACATCAACCCCATGAAACTTGATGTCTTCGCCTGTGCAAAAAAATACAATATAATTCCTGACCCGGCCATCTTAATAGTGCCCTGCAAAGCACTTCTTGTACCGGCAACTGATGCATGTCCATGCAAGCTTAAGCCCATAGAGACTGGTGCTGCCAACCCACAACCCAGAGCGATTAAAAGACTATAAACCAATAGAAGCCCTATCTGGTGCAGCTGTAATAGCCACACAGTAACAGGGAAAGCAAGACTTACAATTAGCAGGAAAAGAAGTGAATAAAGTAATATTTTCTCGGGTGAAATAGATTTTAATAACAATCTGGTTAAATAGGCACCAGCTACAATACCTAGAGAATATATGAAAAAAAGAAATCCATTTTCTTTCGGCAGGAGATGATATTCCACTTGAAAGACAAAAGGACTGGCCGTAAAGTAGCCAACTGTAATAGAGAAAACTAAAGCTGCAACAAGACTATAAACCAAAAACTCTGTATTACTAAGGAGAATTAAGAAATTTGATAAATGCTTGGGAGGGAGCATATTTTCTCTCAAGGGGGCTGTCTCCTGCAAAGTTAACCTAATGAATACCCATCCTGCCAACATAAAAATAGACAACGCCAGGAAGTTATAATTCCATGGT
The DNA here is from genome assembly GCA_043842855.1 of Neisseriaceae bacterium. Taxonomy (GTDB): domain Bacteria; phylum Pseudomonadota; class Gammaproteobacteria; order Burkholderiales; family Neisseriaceae; genus QFNR01. The sequence goes on along the minus strand of JBBPJF010000002.1, from coordinate 324,725 downwards.
AAGTAGGCCGTAATATACCCTCCAATGATAGGTGCTATCCCAGGGGAGATCTGCGCAGCCATTGAAAAGATAGAAGAGGTTCGAGAGATTTCTACTTTACTTTTAAGCGTGTCACTTAAAATAGCTCGGCTAATAACAGGACATCCACCAGCGGCGAGACCTGTTAATAATCTAGAATAAACGACTGCGGTAAAGGAATCTGCTAAAAAAGTTAGGTAGTTAGCTATAGCTGCTAGACCAAGTGAAAGTAGAACTACAGGCACTCTGCCCTTTCTGTCAGATAACGGTCCATAGATTAGCTGCGAAAGTGAAAAACCTATCAGATAATAGCCTACTAAGCTTTGTCCCTGGGCACTAGAAATCCCTAGAGCCCGCACCATTGCTGGTAAAGCAGGGTTATATAGATCTATTGAAAGTAAACCCAGTATCAAAATAACACATGCATTAAGAATAACCACCCTAGTCACTCACCCTCACTTATGACAGCAGAAAATTTTTATAGGTTGATTATAATGACTATTAAACTTGATATACATCAAGTTCAGATTATCCAGGAAGAAAAGGGGTATTAAAAATTAAGTTATACCCTAAATTTTCCTAACTTTTTGTGTAATAAGGATAGCAGCAGTATTAAACCTATTAGTGGTTGGTGTGCTTGCCTCCCTGGGTGTGTCTACCGATTTTATAACCAATCAAGCGTATGGCATCATTCCCTCCTATAAACCTGAATCGTATCCTTCTAAAATCTTTCCTTGCTGAAGGACTGGCACTAGCACTCATTACACAGGGTAACGTTTTAACCTATATACTGAACAACCACTAATGATATCCTAGGAAACCAACTGCCTTCCAAGCCTATCAACTTGGAAATTTGCTTTTATACGATACGATTGACACATGGTTCACCGGATGCTCTGTTCAACCTAGCTATATTCCACCACCTCTTCATAGACTAAAATATAAAAAATAAACTTCTTAGGAGATTTATCTTTAGACATAGCCGCAGAATACTTCACTGCTTTAGCTGACAGAGTAATAAATTAAGAATTCACTCACCCTCTCTCACTAACTATTAAGCAGCATTCTGTCCAGACCCTAGGGTCCTTAGCCCCACTTGAAACCTTCTACTGTGTAGCTATACCAGATGACACAAATGCATCATAAATAGTCTACTTGCTATCTAAAGCTATATATTCAGTCCAGTTCATGAGTTTTCCCTCTCAGAACCAAGCGGCATAAAAATTTCTCAGTAGATGAGCAAATCACAAATCAGTCAATCTAGTTATAACTCTCTTCCCTAGCTCGGCTTCTAAATAAGTCCTTGCTAAAAAGTTTTTTTATTCTTAAACTTGGAAGCCTTAACTAGAAGAATTATTGATTAGACAAAAGGAAATTTTATGGCACAAGCAGTCCCTAGGCAAATGTTCCCTAGACGAGTGGCAATTATTGGTGGAAATCGTATTCCATTTGCTCGCTCTAACGGAGCTTACATGCATAAATCGAATTCAGATATGTTTACTGCGGCTCTTGATGGTTTGGTTAAGCGTTTTCATCTTGAAGGTGAGTTGATAGGCGAAGTGGTGGCAGGGGCAGTTTTAAAGCATAGTCGAGATTTTAACCTTATTCGTGAATGTGTATTAGGTTCAGAATTGGCACCGCAAACCCCTGCCTATGATTTACAACAGGCCTGTGGTACAGGTTTACAGGCGGCTTTTCAGGTAGCTAATAAAATTGCTCTAGGCTTAATAGAATGTGGTATTGCTGGCGGTGTAGATACTACTTCGGATGCTCCTTTAGCTCTTGGGAATAAAACTAGAAAGGCCTTAATAGCAGCAAGTGCGGCTAAAACTATCGGGGCTAAATTAAAGGCGCTAACCCATATCTCCCTTTCACAGCTGGTCGAACCTCCCCAAAATAAAGAACCACGCACGGGTTTATCCATGGGCCAACATGCTGCTATTACAGCCTTGGAATGGGGCATTTCTCGGGAAGCTCAAGATGAATTAGCTGTTCTTAGTCACCGAAATTTAGCAGCAGCTTATGAAGAAGGCTTCTTTGAAGATTTGCTTACTCCGTATGCTGGCCTTGAGAGAGATTCTAACCTTCGTCCTGATAGTACCGTAGAAAAACTCAGCACCTTAAAAACTGTCTTTGGTAAAGGCCCTGATGCGACTATGACAGCAGGTAACTCTACACCTCTAACCGATGGTGCCTCAGTGGTACTTTTAGCTTCGGAAGCTTGGGCACAGAAAAAAGGCTTACCTATCCTGGCTTACCTTACCTTCCAAGAAACTGCTGCGGTAGATTTTGTAGGTAAGGACGGCAAACCAGAAGGCCTACTAATGGCCCCTGCCTATGCTGTTCCTCGCATGCTAGATAGAGCCAAACTAACCCTGCAGGATTTTGATTTTTATGAAATACACGAAGCTTTTGCTTCGCAAGTTTTATCTACACTTAAGGCCTGGGAAACAGAGGCCTTCTGTCAACAAAGATTAGGGTTGAAAAAAGCTCTAGGTTCAATTGACAGGAATAAGTTAAACGTGAAAGGCTCCTCGTTGGGTTGTGGCCATCCCTTTGCAGCAACTGGAGGTCGTATTTTAGCCACCGCCGCTAAACTTCTAAACCAACAAGGTTCAGGACGCGCTCTTATTTCTATCTGTGCAGCAGGTGGGCAAGGAGTAACTGCCATCTTAGAAAAGTAAATGAGGTTTAAAGCCTTCTACTTCCGGCCTCCTTGTAAGGGAAAATCCCTGGGGCCGGCTTGCTTTGTGACTGGGCCAACTAGGCTAGCGACGCTGCAAGGGCTTACCTAATTTATCAGAGGACCCTACTACTATCCACAAATCACTAGTCACCAAAAATTAGAGCGCCAGATCTTCACGACGAACGGTTTAACCTAGTCCCGTGATCTGCTCTTAGCTTTCCTGAAAGTTTATCTAAAGCTCCGTTGATAAAACGGTGGCTATCTCCTTTGCCGTAGGTTTTAGCAAGCTCTATCGCTTCATTAATAATCACTGGAGAGGGCGTTTCAAGTGAGGCAATAAACTCATGACAAGCAATAAGTAAAACAGCCCTTTCAATCCAGTCGACCTCGAGCCAGCTCCTATCCAAGCAGGCAGCTATTCTTTCTTCATATAGCGCTGTGCCAGTATAAACACCTAAAACCAGTTGCTCAAAAAACGCCGCATCTACCTTGGGTTTTCTGCCGTCCATAGCTTCAACGAAAGCATCCGTCTCGATAACGTTATTTATCACTTCTGAAACTGTATACTCTGGATTGACTAGTTTTTGGTAAATAGCCTGTAGAGCAAATTCTCTTGAGCGATGTCTTGGAGTTCTCACGAGCAACTATTTTCTTTTGAACACTTAATTTTCAAATTTCGAAGATGATTAGCCATCTCGATTGCTACTCGCGCTGCAGCCGCGCCCTTCTCTGCGGCGCGTTCTAAAGCTTGTTCTTCGTCTTCAGTAGTTAAAACAGCATTAGCAATCGGTACGTTAAAATCTAAAGCTACCCTTGAAACTCCCTGAGCAGAACCGTTAGCAACTATCTCGAAGTGGTACGTATCGCCCCTGATAACCACTCCAATAGCTATCAAGGCATCAAAATCACTCTTTAACAACAAACTCTGCAATCCTACAGGAATTTCAAGCGCCCCCGGAACAGATAAACAAGTAATATTCTTCTCTTTGACCTGTAATGCTTCTAATTCAGCCATACAGGCCTCAAAAACTTTGAGACCAATCTCCTCGGAAAACCTCGAGCGTACGATACCAATCTTCAGCCCTCTCCCCTTTAATTCAGGGTGATATACTTTCATAACAGGATATCCAAACGGTAAATTCTAACGTTACAGCATTGTACGGATTTTTTATGCTCAAAACAACTATATTCCTTTTATCCACCCTTGATTTTGAACAAAAGAACCTCATTTAGACGAGGTCTAATTTTTATGTACCCATACCATGAGCGAAAAAAACTTTTATGACATTCTAGGTGTCAGTAAGACTGCTTCACAGGAAGATATTACTAAGACTTTTCGTAAGCTAGCAATGAAATATCATCCAGATCGAAATCCTGACAATAAAGAAGCAGAGGATAAATTCAAAGAAATTCAACGGGCTTATGCAATACTATCTGATCCGGAAAAACGTAAGCAGTATGACCAATTCGGTGAAGCTGGCTTCGGACCTAACATGGGGGGCTTTAGTAGTGATAATAGCTTTGACTTCAGCGACATCTTCAACCAAATGTTCGGTGGTGTAGGTCAAGGTAGCAATTCTCGATCCCATGCTTACGCAGGCGCTGATCTTCAGTACGATATTCAAATCACTCTACAGGAAGCAGCTACTGGTATCAAGAGAACTATAACGGTTCCTACTGAGCAGGAATGTAATGTCTGTAGAGGAAGTGGCGCAAAACCTGGAAGTAGTATAGATACCTGCCCGACTTGTAAAGGAACAGGTAGTGTTGGTGTCAAGCAGGCTTTTTTCCAATTTCAACAAACTTGTCCTACCTGCCATGGATCAGGAAAAGTTATCAAAGAACCATGCACGAACTGTCGCGGCTCAGGACGCATGAAAACTTCAAGAAATCTTGAAGTTTCTATTCCGGCTGGTATTGATGATGGACAAGCCATCCGTTTAACAGGCCAGGGTAATGCCGGTATCCATGGTGGACCTAGCGGTGATCTATATGTAAGAGTACATATTAAACCTGATACATTCTTCCACCGCGAAGGTATCAACTTACATTGTGAAATTCCTATCAATTTCACCATAGCTTCCTTAGGAGGAGAAGTAGACGTGCCCACTCTTACAGGGAAAGTGTCGCTTAAAGTACCTAAAGGTAGTCAAAATGGAAGCACCTTGCGTCTAAAAGGTAAGGGTGTCAAAGCAATTAGAGGTGGAAGCATAGGGGACTTATATTGCCATCTTTATGTGGAAACACCAGTTAATTTAACTTCACGTCAGGAAGAATTACTAAAAGAATTCGACCAGATCTCCAAAAAATTAACCCGTTCTCAATCTCCTAAGCAGAGTACTTTCTTTGATAAACTAAAAAACTTATTTAACTGAGTGAATTAAAAAAAAACCTGCTATAGCAGGTTTTTTTTTTAATCTACAATTCCCGTATCATCACGTTTACGACCCTATACTATCTGTCTAGAAACCTTCTAACGAAGGCTGACAGCTTTAAGTACTACTGCCCGATTTTAAATGAAAATCAATTTTCAGCCTGTGGATTCTTTTTTACTACCTTCAAATGATTACTTAGCTTAGAGGAAGCATCCTTTTTCTTATTAGCTGAAGGAGCAGGGCGAGTTCCCTTATTCTGTAGCGGGTATCTAGTATCAGAAGGTTTAGTTTGTTCCTCTAGTTCAAAAGTGAGTACCAACTGAGTGTCCTCTCTGGCATATATAGCAAGTATGTGTCCTGTAGGAATGTATATACTTTGAATTTTTCCAGCAAAACGAGCTTGAAATTGAATTGAACTTTCATCAATGAAAAAATTAGAACAGGCCACCGAACTTACATTCAAAGTAATTGTGTTATTCTCCACAAATTCTAATGGCACTTGGGTCAATTCATTCACAAAAACATGGACATAAGGTGTCAAGCCTCGATCCACCAGATAGTGGTAAAAGCCTCTTAATAGATAGGGTTTGAAATCAGCGGGCAACACGGTTATTTTCTCATAGCTTTTTCAGCAGGCGTTAGAGCCTCAATAAAGGATTCGCGCTGGAAAATCCTCTCCTTATACTTGAGGAGTGCAGTACACTCTTTACCTAAGTTGATCCCATAATGTTCTAGACGCCAGAGCAGTGGTGCGAGAGCAACGTCTAGTAGGGAAAAATCTTCACCCAATATATACTTAGTCTTAACAAACATAGGCGATAAGACCGTAAGTCCCTCACTGATCGCCTTTCTAGCATTTTCTTGATCTTTTTTCTTACTACCGAGAGACTCCAGAACTTGAACATGAGAAAATAGTTCTTTCTCTAAGCGGTATAAAAATAAACGCCCCCGCCCTCTCGAAATGGGATCTGCTGGCATTAACTGTGGATGGGGAAAACGTTCATCAATGTACTCATTAATAATATTTGATTCATGTAACTTTAACTCCCTCTCCAATAAAACTGGTACCTGATTATAGGGATTGAGCAAAACCAAATCTTCTGGTTTATTATATATGTCGACGTCTTTGACTTCAAAATCCATTCCTTTTTCATACAAAACAACCCGACACCGTTGACTAAAGGGGCAAGTAATCCCCGAATATAACACCATCATTACTTAATCCTATCTGGTAAATAACCCTAGCGCTGCAAGTATAGCAAATTTTCTATCCAATCTCTTAAATTGATTTAACTATTTGTTTTAAAACCTCTAAACTGGATTTAAATCATCGAAAAAATAGACCTCAAGCCCCCAATGCGTGTGTAAATGTTCCCCAAGAGCCTTAATCCCGTAGCGCTCAGTTGCATGATGACCTGCAGCAATAAAGCCTACCTGACTCTCGTTAGCTAAGTGAAATTGCGCTTCAGAAACCTCTCCAGTGATAAAAGCATCTACTTTTTCCTCTATTGCTTGCATGAAAAATTCTTGGCCTGCCCCGGTACACCAAGCAATATTCTGAACAACTTTGTTTTGAGGCCCTAGTACAAGTGGCTGTCTTTGTAATTGTAAGGCCAATAATTTTGCTAAATCCTTTAGTGCTACTGGGTTTGGTAAGCTGCCCAAGCATAGCAAGCCTTGTTCCCCAATACTTGTTCTATAATTCCAGCCTAATTTTTTAGCCAAGCTTATGTTATTACCCAACTCAGGATGAACATCCAATGCCAGATGATAGGAAATTAAATTGAGATCAGCCATCAACAATGTTTTAATTCTATTTTTTTTCCAACCTATGATACCCGGTGGCTCTTTTTTCCAAAACATACCATGGTGGGTTAATAGTAGATCTGCTTTTATTTCTGTTGCGTAATTAATGGCTCTTAAACTAGCTGATACTGCCGTTACTATCTTACAAATATCGGGGGTACCCTCAACCTGCAATCCGACAGGACAGTAATCATAGAACATTTGAACTTTTAGTAATTCATTCATATAATCCAGCAGCTGTTGGCATTGCACTTGGTTAGGCCTTTCACATTTACTCATGGGCGTATTTTAGCCAGCTTTTCCTATTGTTTGAAGGAGCTTTACTGTATGTTACGAAAAATACTCATTATCGCAATAGGGATGATATTGGGGGCGCTGTCCCCTGTGCTTGCTCAACTGCCAGATCTTAAACAATTAACTCAGGCACAGAATTATGTTCCTAAACCTGCTGTGATAGCACACCGTGGTACAACTTACTGGGCACCAGAAGAAACAGAGGCAGCTTTCCGTTGGGCGCGTAATATGGGCGCTGATTATTTAGAGGCAGATCTACAACTGTCTCAAGATGGTACCATCCTCACTTTACATGATCATAATCTATGCAGAACTACTGATATTGCCACAATTTATCCAGACCGGGCTGATAACCCGGCTATAACATTTACCTATCGTGAACTTTTACGGTTAGATGCCGGCAGCTGGTTTAATAAAAAATATCCGGCTAGAGCACGGAAATCCTATCAAGGACTCGAAATACTTACCCTGGAAGACCTGATTAAGATTGCGGAAGGCTATCGTATCGAAAGAGATCGTCAGAACCATCGAGTTATACACACAGATGGTAGTTTTGCCTATGTTAAAGATGAAGCAGATAACGGTAATAGGCCTGGAATTTACCTAGAATTTAAAGAGCCTGAATTTAACCCTGATATTGAAAAGAGGGTCAAACAAGAGCTTTCTCGATTGGGCTGGAATGTGATGCAAACCCCTGCAACTTCTCAGCTATGGTATAAGGGAGGAAGGGTTAACGTTGGCCATACCAATGGTAAGGTCGTGCTTCAAACCTTTTCAGAAGAAAGCCTCATACGTATAGAAAATCTATTCAGAGGCAAACTTCCCACTACCTTTCTGATTCCCTGGGATCCGAGTCAAGTTTTCCTAGCTCTCCCCTCTAGTTTAAAAAATAAAGTATTGTTTGCTAAAAAACATGGTGCTCAATTTGTCGGGCCTTCTATTGCTGCAGACAAGGTTGGAAAATATGCTAGCTCCTGGTTACACCAGTTACTGTTCAAGCAAAGTACTTGGATCCATGATCAAAGATTAAAACTTCATCCCTATACCTTTGATACAGCAATACAGATGGAAAACTGGTTCCCCTATGTGGATGGTGTGTTTACTAATAGAGTCGATCTAGCTCTGAACTTTTATAAGCGGAAAGGACTAGCTCAAGCCCGCCCCCGACTCCAAGATGCTAAGAAAATTTTAGAGAAATTAGGATATTAATCCTAAAAACCAGAAAATAATAATAGGAGGCCAATAACTTAAGTACCGATTGAAGTATAGACCGCAAGCTCGTGCAATAGACCTTTGAAAGAACCAATTTCTAGACAGTGTTCTATACACCAACGCTTTAATTCTTTAATAAATACGAATTTTCAGCTTTCATGCATTCAACAGCTAAAAGAAAATGGTCTGCTTATGGTGCACAATCAGCTCGTTGCAATATTATTTATTATTTCCATCCATGAGCAAGCCTTTCAACGCGGGTCTGATAAATCTATAGAGAAAATTGCCCTAACGATTTATGAAGTAAATTTACACTTGCATGCCTCTCTACCCTTAACTGATAGAAGACTAACCGAGTTGCTTAAATATTCTGGGCTAAACGCCTACCTAAACCTTAAGTTTATAAATATGCTGAGCTTCAGTTGATATGAAATTTAAGTCTAAACTAGGAATTAATCCCTCAGTTGAGTAAATATCCATTCTGAAGTTGTAGATAATTCGGCTTGATATTGGTAATTCTCCCAGTTAAAATTTTTTAATTCCTCCGGAATATTTATTTGTTGTTCAGCAGCATAGCGAAGCATTAAGCCCCGGGCATACTTAGCTTTTATACCTACTACTTGATAAATTCCCGTTCTGCGGTTACGTTGCTTGAATACTGGAGTGATCACGGGCACTGAAAACTTTCCCTGTCTCAAAAGGACGTGCGCGTATTCTTTGGAAGCCAAGTTAATTATATAGTTCTTCTCACTCTGCGCCTGGACTACAAGATAGTCTCTAAGCTTTGTACCCCAGAATTCGTACAAATTCTTATACCCTAAAAAAGACCATTCTAGCCCCATCTCTAGACGATATGGCGCAATTGTATCAGTAGGTCTTAGTAAACCATAAAGCCCAGATAATATGAATAAATGTTTGTTTAGAAAACCTTGTGCTTTTGTATTCAGCTTAGAATAAGCCAAACCACGGTATACATCTCCGGCAAATAATTCAATCGCCGGGTAATGCTGCGCTCTTCCCTGTAGGAGCTGGTTAAACCTTAATTGATTTTTCCAAGCTAATTTCTCGGATATTTTCATGAGAGAGGCTATTTTTTGAGGCGAATAGCTGCCAAGCTCCTTTATCAGTACGGCACTTTCTTGCACAAAGTGTGGCGTGGTCAACTCAGCTGACTGCATAAGCCCTGTAACCTCCCTTAATCTTTTTGCAGGAGAAATAACAAATAACATTCCTAATCCTCAATAAAAAAGGAGGCTCTGCAAAGCAGAACCTCCAATTCACCACGACTTTCACGTAAGCTCTATGGCTCCCCTACCATCTAGCAGGACCCACCAGCTCAAATAGAAAAACAAGAAATAAACCCCTCAATTAAATAGGGCTAGAACTACTATCTACTCCGTGCCTGGGACAGGAGTGCTCTCCACCGAATTGCCTGGTGCACTACTATTCATATCCCCCCCAGTTGGAGCAGGACTATTCACCCCACCACTAGGGTTGACCTCAATTGTCTTACTAGCCCGGACTTTAATATCCACCTTGCGATCTGGTTCAATACACTGGATGAGGGCTAAACGTCTCTTAGCTTTATTCTTAACGCTAGCTACTTGCGACTGGCACTGCGCGGTCATCTGAGCTTGACTTTCGCCCAAGCCTACTGCCGAAATGGATTCTGCAGACACCCCCTGGCCAATTAAGTACTCTCTCACGACCTTAGCACGACGTTCCGAAAGCGCTTGATTATAGGCTTCTTTACCCATGAAATCTGTATGTCCTTCAACAACGATCGACTCAACTTGCACTCCTGGCTCCTTAATCTTCGCGGCCACCTGATTAAGGGTTTCAATGGCCTCAGGACGCAAAGTAGATTTATCAAAACCAAACAAGAACTTGCTACTTAGGCTAATCACAGATTCTTGCATTTCAGGTGCAGGCTGAGCTGGAGCTTCACCACCACATTCTGGAGACTTCGTTTCCAAAAAAGAATTTTGCCAGCATTCACCATAACTATTTCTTACAATCTTACCGTCTGTTAAACTTGTCTCAGTGTAGCCAGGATGGCCATGTGCAACGGCAAACCCACCAGTAGAAGCAAGTAGCGCAAGGACAATTGCGCTCATTTTTAGCTGTTTGGTCATAATTGATTCCTCATAAAAAAATGGATATAACTCTCTAAAATTAATACACTCAATGTCTGATTAAGCCACACGCACCACAGATACACTTGCGACAAAGGTGAACTCACAACAACTTACTATAATGATAGGGTTAGGGTCTGTCAAGATAATCACTTCCTAGCAGAGCTTGATGCTGAAGAGAAACTATTCAAACTGCTGCATGTCTGTTGTTCCCATAGAATTTCCTTCCACTACATGGGCTTATTATTAGTTGCTTCCCCAAGGACAGCCCCTCGAAACTCTCTGTACTTTTCAAGCCCCGTCGAGCTCTGATAACGGCAGAAAGCTAACTTTATGAACTGGGACAGGAAGAATCAAGTTAAGCCTTTAACCTATTGGCTTTTTTCTATTTTTACTAACTACAACCCTTCACAGCGAACATTGTTGAATAAATTATTCGATTCAACTAATATTACGCGGGTTGATGAAGTGCTTTGCCATATTTTGTTGTTTTAATGCAACACGTGCCAGCCCTGATAGCTTCATACCCGCGATTGTTTGATCTTTTGCCCTATCCAGAATGAGTTTTCAGCATGAAAAGACGGATATGCCTTTGGTTTGCTTTAATTCTATGGCCCTTGTGGTCTAGCAAATCTAGCCTTATAGCGTCTGATCTTTTACCAACTGAGGAAGGACCTTTTATTATCCCTTCTTCAATCGCTGTCTTATTGAGTGCTGAATTACTTTATACCACAGGCTATAGAGCACGCGCACTCTCAATCTACTATCAGCTTTTGCACGAAACTAAGGACATTGGTGTGGGTAAAAGAGCTCTACAAATTGCCTTATCAACTAGAGATCTTCCTTTAGCTAAGAAGATTCAAGCCACTCTAGGAGGATGTTACCGTAAAACTTCTCGAGAAATAAACTACTTATGTTGGCAACAAGAGCTTCTTGAACAAAACTATCTAAGTGTTTTTTCGCATCTAGCCTTAGTACTTGAGTCAATCACTGAAACACAACGCGCACAACTCTTTGCTACACTGTCGACCTTAGCTTTCAATCGACCTTCATTAGGAAAGTACGGTGGCTGGGTACACCGGGCGGCTCTACTCTACCCTAGCGAATCTGAAGCAATCTTTGCTGATGCCCTCTACGGGGCATTGAGAAAAAGAGAACAACTTACTCAAGCAGCACTTCAGCGCCTACATCAACAAATTCCTCAAGTTAACAAACGAACTTTATCTTTCCTAGCAACTTTAAATGGCGTAGATCCTGGCTATTGGACTCGATTTTTTGAAGCACTACCAGCAAAAGAGTTTCACGAACAATGGTTACCCCTTTACTTAGGACAATTCCTCGTGCAAAAAAATTATGCCGGCGCTCTAAATATCGTGAAACGTATTTTATCTCGTTATCCCAACACCGTCTGGTATAGCGAAGCAGGCTACCTTGCTTCACTTGAAGGTAGCTCAGTTGAAGTATATAACGCTTATTTCAAAAAGGCATATCATTTGGCTAAAAGCTTAGAAGCAAAAAGCAGAGTAGCTAAGTTAGCTGCTCTGGCTACTTTCTCACGGCAAGAAGATGAGCTATGTAGACTGTGGACAACCCTTATCCTTGATCCTAATTCAAATTACGAAAAACTAATGTTTGAAACTCTATTGGCCACTAGACATAAAAAATTTTCTACTGTAGGGCTTTTGCTAGCAAAAATTGATAAATTACCAAATAAGTCAGGTGAACTACTTAAGTTTAACGACTATTTGAGGATAAAGCTCTCACAGCTCTCTTATCTTCAGCAGCCACGGCATATTCTCAAGTTACTGCATTTAATTGCAAATGAAACAGATAGAACCACTGATGGTTCTGTTGACCCGATGCTCCACGCAGCAATTTATTCTTCCCTTGGTTACATTTACGTGCAAATAGAAGATTATTTGCAAGCTGAAAAGAATTATCGTAAGGCTGTTGAAATTAAGCCAACCTCTACTAACCTAAATGATCTTGGTTATGTTCTACTACAGACCAGTAATTCTAGAAAATGGCAAGAAGCTCTTCACTTGCTCCAAAAAGCCTATGACTTGGATACTCAATCTCCAGAAATTATTGATAGCTTGGGTTGGGCGTATGCACTCAATCATGAGTTACTTAAAGCATTAAGGTACCTAAAACAAGCGTACCAACAAAGCCCCAGCGCTGAAACAGCTTCTCATCTTATTCATGTTCTATGGCGGTTGGGCCAAAAGAGAGAGGCGTATATTCTCCTAAGGAATGAATTAGATAAAGATTCCCAGAATCCCTACATAAAGAAAATAATTGATATTAATCATATACCTATGGCACCATCTCATGAAAAACCCTGGTTATACCATAAATAAACTGGTCTGGAGTTTACTCCTATTCCTTACTTGCATTTTACAAGCCTGTGTAACTGTAGGTACACAAGTTGAGCAGTGGAAAACCTATAATGGACAGCCTATTGCTTTCTCTGCTTCCGGGCGTTTATCCATAAAAAATCAGAGTCGAGGTTTGCATACTAATTTTGACTGGAATAGTAAAAATCACCAGTTGCATTTGATTACAATTAGTAGTCCTTTGGGAAATGTATTGGGCGAGTTATGTAAAGATAGAACAGGTGTCTTACTCAGAACTGCTGACGGAAAGACTTTCTCCGGCCAAACCGCGATTGAATTAAGTGAAAGTTTGTTAGGATATTCTGTACCGGTGGATGATTTAGATCTTTGGATCAATGGGTATCTCTCTAATCAGACCCCTTATCAAATTAAAAATAACTATCTGCAACAAAATGGGTGGCTTATCGAAAGAGTGGTAGATACAAATCAATTACCAAAGAAACTGATTTTAACAAACTCTCAGTTTACTATCCTGTTAATATTTGACTATTTCCAGTCTAATCCACAAGAAGAAAAAGTTCCAACTGACTGCCACAATAAGACAACAACGTGATCAACTATTTTCTCTGTCCTGCAAAACTCAATTTGCGCTTACACATAACTGGTCAACGTAAAGATGGCTATCATTTACTTGACTCCATATTTATTTTAATTAACCTATTTGATGTCTTGGAAATCAAGCCTATAACAGAGAAAACTATTAGACTTACTAGTAACCTTTCCTCCATAAAAACTGAAGAAAACCTAGTTTTCAAGGCTGCTTCTTTGCTTCAAAAAGAGGCAAATCTCTCCGAGGGCGTTCACCTTCACCTTCATAAAAACATTCCCCTAGGAGCAGGGCTGGGCGGAGCTAGTTCAAACGCCGCCACTACACTCATTGCACTTAATTCCTTATGGCAACTAAATTATTCTACCTCAGATTTAATGAGTTTATCCCTACAACTCGGCGCTGATGTACCCTTCTTCATCAGAGGAGAAAATGCCCATGTCTCTGGGATTGGAGAAATAATTCAGCCGATATCCTTACCTACTTCTCATTACCTAGTGATCTACCCTAATTTTTCCATTTCTACCACTCAAATTTTTCAAGCGCTATCCTTGACACAACACAAAACTACTAGGATAATTGCCCACTCTGCTGGGCCTAGGGCGGAGAATGACCTGCAGGAAGTTGCGTTTCGGCTGTACCCAGATCTAAAGAGGGTACGTGACTTCTTGGGAGCTTTTGGTCATCCGGTCATGACGGGTTCAGGTTCTTGCTTATTCATTGAGGTGGATAGCGTGCAAGAGTATCTGGCCATCAAGCCAGATATTCCAGAGGGCTGGTGGTCTGTCTGTGTGCAAACACTGGGTCAGCACCCGTTGAATGGTTTGAAGGAATAAATGGGGAGTCGTCAAGTGGTTAAGACACTGGGTTTTGATCCCAGTATGCGGAGGTTCGAATCCTCCCTCCTCAGCCAATTTCTCGTATTAGGTGAACTGCTGGGCAACTTGATTCACCCACGGCTTTCTCTGATACCGTCGATTATAGACAGTCCGTTTTTTATTTTTTAGGGGTAAACTTGGTCAAGTTAAACAATGTCCGAAGTCACCGACTTAAATTGTGGATCTGAAATGGCTTCTTACGATAGCTTAATGGTTTTTACTGGTAATGCTAACCCCGTACTGGCGGAGGACGTGGTTAAGCACCTAGATATTTCTCTAGGTAAGGCCAAGGTCGGGACTTTCTCTGATGGAGAAACCTCTATTGAACTGCTGGCTAATGTACGGGGCCGGGATGTATTCATCCTGCAGCCTACCTGTTTTCCAACTAACGATAGTCTGATGGAAATATTGGTAATGGCAGATACCTTGAGGCGTTCCTCAGCAGGCCGAATTACAGCAGCCATCCCTTACTTTGGGTATGCTCGGCAGGATAGGAGACCTCGGTCTGCGCGCGTACCTATTTCCGCTAAACTAGTTGCTAATATGTTGGATACTGCTGGGGTGGACCGAGTTTTAACTGTCGACCTGCATGCAGACCAAATTCAGGGTTTCTTCGATATTCCTGTAGATAATATTTATGCTACCCCTATATTGGTGCATGATATCCAAGAACAAGACTTAGAAAATTTGATCGTAGTAAGTCCTGATATCGGCGGCGTGGTTCGTGCTAGGGCTACTGCCAAATTATTGAATACTGATTTAGCTATTATTGATAAGCGACGACCTAAGCCCAATATGGCTGAGGTGATGAACATTATTGGTGATGTAGAAGGTAAAACTTGTGTACTTTTCGATGACATGATTGATACCGCCAATACCCTGTGTAAAGCAGCTGATGCCTTAAAAGCGAACGGTGCTAAGCGTGCTATAGCCTATGCTACTCATCCTGTTCTGTCAGGGGATGCTGTGAAACGTATTAACCAATCTATTATGGACGGGGTAGTAGTGACTGATACTATTCCCTTGTCTGAAGAGGCTAAAGCTTCTCCTAAGATTAGGCAAATAAGTATTTCTGGTTTACTTGCAGAGACAATGCGTCGGATTAGTAATGAAGAGTCTGTTTCCTATTTGTTTAATGAAGATTTAGCCAAGCCGGGAGCGTTATTTCTCCCTTAATGAACCAAACCTAATAGGCTGGTCGCGGCCAAATTGGGTATTTTCGTTTGGAGTTTGTTTATGAATGAGATTATTAAGGCTACTAAAAGGCCTGCGGTAGGTACGGGTGCGAGCCGCCGTCTACGCAAGGAGGGACTGGTGCCCGCCATTTTATATGGAAGCCAGAAGGATCCTATTACTATTGCTGTGGAGCAGACTAAGATTTTTCGTGCTATTAGTCGCGAAGAGTTTCATACCAGTTTATTAAAACTAGAGCTGGAAGGTAGTTTCCTGGAAGTAGTTGTCCGCGCTTTCCAGCTTCATCCTTTTAAGCCGCTTGTACAACATCTTGACTTCCAGATAGTTGACCCGGATCAACCTCTCAGACTTAAGGTGCCACTTAAATTTATTAATGCTGATATTGCGCCGTCCGTCAAGCTGTATGGTGCTACCATTTTTAAAATAGCTAACTCAGTGGAAGTATTAGCTCCTCCTAAGAATTTTCCCCAATATCTGACGGTGGATTTGAAAGATATTCGTCCAGGGCAGATCCTACATGTTTCTGATATCCAACTGCCAGAAAAGGTAGAGATAGTTGCTTTAAAACGCGGCGATAATCCTCCCATAGTTTCAGCAAGTGGAAGAGAAAAATAATTCCAAAATTTCTTTTGTAAGGTATCTTTCTGTATTGTTCGATTCGGTAATAGCACTCCTTTAAGCTGACTGTTTACTAGATATTCAGTAGAGGCCTTTTTTGAACACCTTTAATGGAAAAAGTGGCTCATGAAGAAAACTTTATTGGCATTTGTAACGACGGTTTGTTTGAATTCCTCAGCTACTTTTGGGGCTACGCTCAACCCCTTTGCTGTTGCCTGGAATATACTTGGGAACCTACAGGTTAAACTTGATAACCTTGCTGCGGGGATCATTGAGCCTTATGACCATGAGTTCCCTAAAGAAGATTTGCTTCAAACACGTAGTGGTTATGAATTCAATAACCTGATTATCCTGGGTGACAGTCTCAGTGATGCAGGATCAGATAATCGTCTTGGCGTTTATATTGCAGGGGGTTATGAAAGTCCTCAATACTTGGAGTACTTGAGTTTAGCACTAACTGGAAAGCATTCTGCGCCTTTTAGTCATGGAGGCTTGAACTACGGTCTACATGGAGCAACTATGGTGCGTTTAGCTAAGGATAGGAAGCCTATCGAAGAGCAATACTTGGATTTGTTAAAGAGATTTAATAACAAAATCCCAACCAACTCCCCCGCCGTTTTGTGGGGGGGGAATATGGATCTTAACCATCCTTTAACTTCCGAACCTTTGACTATCCTCTCCATGTTGACAGGACAATACAGCCTTGATGCGCCTGATTATACTTTAAATAGTGCACCTTACAAAACCGCAGAAATCGTTCAGGATTTGCTTAAGCACGGTGTTCCGTATGTTTTTGTTCCGAACATTGCTGATGGTACTGTCTTCCCATATAGTACTATGGTTTTTACTGAAATAATCGCTACTGTCCCTGCTACGCAACTATTAAGGCCTCTGCCCTATACATGGTATATTGAGCTGCAGGGGCGCCGTGTAGATGACTATTTGCGCGATCCCCAGCATATAATCCCAGGAGAGGGGGCAGAGTTCTTCCGTGCCAATCACATCAATGCTATGCAAAAGACTATTTGGTGGTTTGTGCCTCAACCAGTCATAGCATTTATGTATGACTTAATGACTAATATCCAAAGAAAATCTATCCTTCAATACAATCGTAGCCTTGATAAATCCTTGGGTGGTATTAAGGGCAATGTTGTTTATTTCGATTTCAAAGCTCTAATGGAAGAAGTAGCCTATCATTATCAGGATTACGGTTTCGTACAGGCACTCGTTCCTACCTGTACTATTGGCTATTCCTCTCGTAGCTGTGATATCGGATCACCTCACTATCACAATGAAATATCCTTGTTTAGTGATTGGTTTCATCCAAGTCCTCAGCTTCATCTGATACTAGCACAGGCTATGTTAAGTATTTTTAACGCTCCTGTCTATGCGAGCTCCATTGTTCGTCAAGCAGAGCATATCAATATTGCTAAAGAATTTTTTATTAATAACCAGCTTTCTACTCTAAGAAAGCAACTACCTCACGAATTACATCAGTTGACTTCATTTGTGGGTTATTCTGGATCTATGCAAAATAGCGGCGTATATGTTCCTCATAACAGGACCTATACGCATACGCTAAACATGGGTGTTTATACTTATTTATCTCCTCAATGGCTATTGGGAACTGCTCTGTCAGTAGGCTTTGGTACTAACCGACCTCATCCAAATTTTCACTATGGGTATCAGGCTCAAAGCATTAGTTTATTTTCTCAGTATCTGCTGAGCGATAGAGCTTGGTTCACGTTAAATACAGGAGTCAGTCGGTTAAATGCTGAAAATATCAGCCGCTCCACATTACTTTATCAAAAAATGCTCACCCATCTAGGGAGGACTAAAGTTTATTCCTATAATGTCCTGGCCCGCTTGGGAGCTAATCTTTCGAAAACTTCCAACTCACAACTAGGCCCTATAATACAGCTAGGATTCAACCATTTTAAGGTACAGGGATATCAAGAAACTGGGAAAAGTTTTTTAGCTATGCATTATAAAAAATATCACTATGATAAAAATTACATAGGCCTAGGCTGGTCCTACGAACCTGCTCCAATAAAGATAGCTTCTAAGCCAGTTAAGCTAGGTCTGGAGGTTAGTCTTAATCGCCGATTAGGCCATGCTCGTTTAGAGATACCAGCTTCTCTCACTACTGCACCGGTTACTTTTAATCGAGAAATTCAAGGCTATGCTAAAAAATGGCTAGATACGCAACTGGCAGCAGAAGCTGAGCTCAGCCCTTCAACACACCTAAATATTCAGTTAGGCCTTTCCAGTGATTTTAAAAGACAGCACAGTGTTCAGTATAGTTTGGGTTTTCGACACCAGTTCTAATGACTAATTTGTGCTAGCCCCCAGACTTATCAAAGCCGTAACATAGCCAATATTTAGTGTTTTTCTGGATCGGCCCTAATAAGTTGATCCTTTACTGAGATCACTAGATCCTTTTGAATTTGTATTGAGGTTTGTCAGCAAGCTGCCTTTAAGCTATCCCCGGCTGATTGCTAGAAGAATTAGACCTAAAAGCTTACTTATCTTATCTGGTCTGCTAAGGCCGTATTTAGGAGGCTAAAGTCGCAAAAGCTCATACTGCGGTATCTTTAAAACTTCTTTCCTCTGCAGCTCATCTAAATAAGTAGCCACGAGGTTTTGAGTTATCAAGCATGGGGAACAATAAACTCTGTACACGCCAGTCTTTCTATCTACTGGTATAACTAACCTATTTTTAAACAGGAAGTATAAAAAAAGCCGTATTTTAAGCTTTTCGCTTCTTATTAACCAACCGCTTTTAATCTTCTATTTAGCTTTAGCTGTTTTTTGATAATAGCGTAAATAGCATCCTAAAATAAACAATAAGCAAAGCGCAAAACTGATTAATCTACTCGGAGCCATTAACATACTAAAAGCAGTAATAAAAAGACCTAGGCAACCAATAATAGAGAGATAGGGATAGAAGGGTGAGCGGTACGGTAAACTATCCAATGACTTATTTTCTAACAAGAATCTACGCCTAAAGTTAAATTGTGCAATACATACACTAGCCCACACAACAATCATAGTAAAAGCTGAGATATCAATAATCGTGGTTAAAACTTTATCCATGGAGAAATACTTAAGGAACAAACCAGGTAAACCTCCTAGAATAGTAATAATAACAGTAGATACAGGAATTCCCCTTTGGTTCACCTTTCCAACCCACTGAGGTAATCCATGTTCTTCAGAAATGGCCCAGAGCATTCTCGAGCCACCATAGAGTCCAGCGCTCGCTGAAGAGAGTAAAGCAACAATAATAACTAACCTTATTCCATTTTCGGCATATGGTACTTTCAACTGACCAAGCAATAAGACAAAAGGACTACTACTAACTGCCTCGGCTGAAGCTAGGCCCAATTGCCCTTGAGGAAATAAGAAAGCAATTAAAGTAATAGTGCCAATAAACATAATTAATAAGCGCCAGAAGGTTGCTTTAATAGCTTTAGGTACACTTTCTTTAGGGTTTTGCGCTTCACCTGCTGCCACTGCAATTAGTTCTGTCCCCGTAAAAGAAAAACTTACCAATAACATGGTATTAAATAACCCCTTTATTCCATAAGGAAATAAGTTCTCTTTGGAAAAATTGTTAATATAGTAGTCAGGATACGGAACTGCTGGAGTAACTGAAATAAAATGAAATAAGACTAGCAGGCCCAATACTATAAACAGAACTACGGTAGCCACCTTAACTAAGGATAAATAAAATTCTGATTCAGCAAATAGCCGGGTGGAATAAAGATTGAGTAAAAGGACAACGCCGGTAAAAAGCATAACGCCTAACCAAACAGGCATCTCAGGTAATAGCTCATTCAGCAAAATAGCAGCAGCAGTAAAATCTACTCCCAGCGTCAGGGACCAGGTTAACCAATAAACCCAGGCTATCATATATCCTGTTGCTGGCCCAATTAAGCGAGTTGCATAAGCCCCAAAAGCATTAGAAACCGGCATATAAGCAGCCAACTCTCCCAAACACATCATGACTGCGTAAGTAACACTAGCACCAAATATATAAGCTAATATGGCTCCCAGGGCTCCTGCTTGATGGATTACCTCCCCAGAGCCGAGGAAAAGCCCCGTGCCTATCGCACCACCTAAAGACAATAGTATAAGATGTTTCGCTTGTATAGGACGCTTCAATGGAGCAGATGAAGAAGGTTTATGCATAATCATCAACTTAACTAGTCATCAGTCAAATGGACTAACCCAGTGATAGGCTCACTAAAATCACATGATTTTTGAGGGCATACCTTTTCGCTTCCTTTACGTTTGGTAGTCTTTATCGTGAGAACAGGCCATCCACACTTTGGACAACTTTCATTCAGAGGGATATTCCAAATCGCATAATCACAAGTAGGGTAAGTACTACAGCCAAAAAAAGGCTTACCTCTATGACTTTTCTTTTCCAGTAAAGTGCCTTTTTTACACTTGGGGCAAGCTACTCCAGTATCACGCGGTTTTTTAAGTGGTTCAATATGTTTACACTGGGGATAATTAGCACAACCAATAAACTTACCATACCGCCCCCTTTTATAGACAAGTTGCCCACCGCATTGAGGACAAAGCTTCCCATCTAACACATTAAGCTCTTGGTCACCTTCCCCTTGGGCTTGGTCCATTGGGCGTGTATAACTACACTCTGGATAGCCTGGGCAAGCAATAAACCGACCCCAGCGTCCATATTTAATTTGTAACTGGTGTTTTTGACACTGAGGACAAACCTCCTCTATGTCTTGTGTAGTCACCTCCTTCCGACTAATTCCTTCCTTTGCCTTAACTTGTTGGCTAAAGTCCTTCCAAAAAGAACGCATTATAGGCAACCAGGCTCTCTTACCGTTAGCAATGCGATCTAGGTCATCCTCCATTCTAGCAGTAAAATGATAGTCTACATATTGCTGGAAATGTTGCGTGAGAAATTGATTGACTATTTCCCCTGTATCAGTGGGCCTAAAATGCTTTTTTTCGCTTATCACGTACTTTCTTTCTTTCAACGTAGAGATAATGCTAGCGTAGGTAGATGGACGTCCAATACCATACTCCTCCAGTGTTTTGACTAAAGCTGCTTCTGTATACCGTGGCGGCGGTAAAGTGAAATGCTGCTGACCATGGAGGCGGTCAACTGGTAATTCTTCCTTTTCAGTTAACTTAGGAAGTAATAATCCAGTTTCTGGCGTTTCTTGGTCACTCCCTTCTTCATAAATAGCTAAAAATCCTTTAAATATGATAACTTGCCCAGAAGCTCTAAAAATGCCTTCGCCAACTTCAATATCTACTGAAGTAACCTGTAAGCTTGCTTCAGCCATCTGACTGGCCAGGGTACGCTTCCAAATCAATTCATATAAAGCATATTGTTCTTTGTCTAAAAAGTCCTTGACACTTTCTGGAGTACGCCTCATCGAAGTGGGACGAATAGCTTCGTGAGCTTCTTGTGCATTTTTAGTTTTAGTCTTATACACACGAGCAGAAGTAGGTAGATAATCACCTCCCAACTCCTCCTCAATATAATGACGTATATCAATAAGTGCTTCCTCAGAGAGCCGAACTGAATCCGTCCTCATATAGGTGATTAATCCCACTGTTTGTTGCTCTAAATCAATGCCTTCATACAGCTGCTGGGCTAATCTCATCGTCTTAGAAGTACTCAATAATAATTTCCTAGACGCTTCCTGCTGCAAAGTAGAAGTAGAAAACGGCGCAACTGGTCGACGTTTTTTGTATTTCTTTTCTACTTTAGAAACAATTGCAGGCTGATCACGTAATGTCTCAACTATAGCCTTCTGTTCTTCTTCAGAGCCAATATCCATGGCACCCAACTTTTTTTGTTGGTACTGCCACAACTTCGCGCTAAACTTTCTCTCCTCCTTGTGACTATCAAGGTGGATTGTCCAATATTCCTGTGATTGAAACTTTTTAATTTCCTCTTCTCTCTCACAAATCAACCGCAAAGCCGGGCTTTGAGCTCTACCAGCGGACAAACCTGGATGAATCTTTTTCCATAATAGAGGGGAGAGATTAAAACCTACTAGATAATCCAAAGCCCTACGAGTCTGTTGAGCATCTACGAGCGCTTGAGATAAACTCCGTGGATGTTCCAAAGCACTGGTAACTGCACTGCGAGTAATCTCATTAAAGATCACACGCTGAAGCTGAACCTCTTTTAATTTCTTATTTTTTTTAAGAATTTCCTGAATATGCCATGATATAGCCTCTCCCTCTCTGTCTGGATCAGTTGCTAAATAAATTTGATCGCTGCTAAGGGCCGCCTTAATAATAGCATCCACATGCTTTTTATTTTTAGCAATTAACTCATACTCCATCGCAAAATCTTTTTCTGGATCTACCGCTCCTCTTTTAGGCACCAGATCCCGAACGTGCCCGTACGAGGCGAGAATCTCAAACTGCGCACCTAGGTATTTCTTCAACGTCTTGGCTTTAGACGGAGACTCAACTATTAATAAATTCTTGGGGTTTTTTGCCATTTCTTTCAGCACAAGTTAACCTAAATTTACAAGGGCCGTATCATATCACATTAAACTAGAGTGAAAACAGTTCTGCCCTCATGGATTTACATAAGCTAAACCAGTCTATAAACTCGATCTAAATAGTCCAAAATTTGAAACTAATCATTGCATCAGGTAGCAAATGCTCGACATGAATGTAGAAAGAGCTCCGGGATTAGGTTGTCTAGATGCAAAACACCTCTACACCTGCCAGCCTTCAAACGGCTCCCCTCAGCTAGAAGCGCTCAAAGGGAACGTACCACTTCTCAATTTATGGTCATTAGCCAAGCTTTCAAGCCCTTACTGATTAGTGCTTAACAGCAGCCATGACCTGAAGTAGGTTACGGAAGAAGCTGATTTTTCAGCCAGTCCCCTCATAATTCCCTCTCAAGCTATAACTGATAAAAAAGGCACCTGCCCCAGTCAAGGCTGAAAAAAGTAGTCTTCGTGTTTCAATACCTACTTCTGCTCAGACTAAAACTTCTCTCAGTGAACCAGTTGTTTTTCGTACAGGCTATTGAGTAAATCATCTGCTAATAGCACCGGAACTTCAGATTGATTGACCCAAGCGATGATCAAAGTCAGTACCTTTACCGTTTCCAAAGTTAGTTCTTCTGGCTTCACTTTACTTATAAACTGGATAATCATCTCAATTTCATGACCAGAGATAATTTCCTTTCGATATAGAAAATGCAAATAGCCTCTGATTTCCTTAGAAAGCAAAAGTATTTCATCTTTAGAAAAGATACGAAAACTGGAAGATTGTTCTGCATAACGGCAAACCGGCATATTAGAAGAACTTTCATTAAAAAAGGCATCGAAACACTTCAAAGCAGTAGTAATATCCTCATCATCAAAACCTGCCTCATCAAGTTTTTCGCAGATGTCATGTCTTGAGGGAAAGTGACCCAAAGTTTGGAACTGCTCAAATAGAAAGACAAACACATCAAACATAGCGGCCTCCTTTACAAGAACCTTCAAAAAATAACCCTTTGAAAACGCCCTCCTGAAGTTCTTTGCACTACTCCTTCGAGTTCTAGGCAAATCAGCATGCTGTAAACCTTTTCCGTTTCTAGTTGGAGTAATTGAGAAATTTCATCCGGATGGATAAGCCGGCTATCCATCGCCTCCAATACTCTCTTAGTTAGAGAGTCCACCTGGAGTTTAGTTGAGGACTGGGCTTCGGTATTGAGCATGGATCCATTATAATCAGATTTCCCAAATTCTTCTATAATTTCTCGGGTTGTTTCAACCAGCTTTGCCCCTTCGCGGATAAGATAATGTGTGCCCTTACTTTGAGGATTAAAAATAGAACCGGGGAAAGCCATAACCTCTCTCCCATACTCCATTGCTAGCCGCGCTGTGATGAGAGAACCGGATTTTATGGTTGCTTCTACCACTACAGTGCCTAAAGATAATCCTGCTATAACTCGATTTCGAATTGGGAAATGAATAGAGTTTGCTTTAGTTCCAAGCGGGAACTCGGAAATTAGTAAGCCGCCCTCCGCAATTTGGTGGGCTAACGCATGATTAGCTCTTGGATAGACTAAATCAATACCGGTACCCAGTACTGCAATGGTAGAGCCTGAATCCAAAAGTGATCCTTGATGAGCTGCTGTGTCAATTCCCGAGGCCATACCTGAAACTACGCAATAATTATATTGGCTTAGTTCTCGTGCAGTTTGAGTCGCAATAGTCCTACCTTGAGGCGTTGGAGATCTGCTACCCACAACCGCCACTTTCTGTTTTGAGAGCAGTGACAAGTTCCCCCTCATAAAAAGTACCGGAGGTGGCGAGTAGATTTGACTCAATTCCAAAGGATAATTGTCATCGAGTAAGGTAATGATATATCGCTTTTGGACAGGATCAAGCCAATCAAGTGCTGGACCAACCAGCTCTAACTCAATTTTTGGATTTCTCCAATGAGGAGCGACTAGCTTTGGTTTTTCAATAAAGGATTGCACCTGTTCGTAGGGTAAGCTTAATACTCGTGATGGCAGCTGGAATTGCTGAAGTAGTTTTAAAAAACTAATCGCCCCCAAATGCGGGGTAAAGGCCAAAGTAAGATAGGCCCTTAACTCTACTTCAGCAGGCATAAGCTATTTAAGTTACCCCCTAGGTTCATACTCTGGTACATCCTCTAAGTCGCGCTGCTGTGAATCTAACACTAGATCTCCCGCTTTCAAATAGCTTCCATCATAGTTCTCCAATACCAATGCATATGCTAGATGCTTAGAATTACTATAGACTAAAGCTTTTCCTATGAGGTGAACAGGGTATACCCAGTTTCTGAGTGCTAATTTTCTTGAATTTTCGGTATTACCCAGAGCATGATAAGGCACTTTTTCGTACAAATAAACCAAAGCCCCTCTCTCTACCCCATCCTCTTTCCCTTTATTAAATAGAATGCTTTGGTATTTTCCTATATGCTGTCCTGCTAAACCCTCAAATACATGCACTACACGAGCCCTAAGTCCGGAAGGTGCTGCATGCACAGTGAAATCGAAACGCGCATTACTAGTTTCTGGTACTTTGAGTAATCGGTCTCCAGCCCTAACTTCTGAGGTTAAATTAGTAATGACCATGGGTTTCGCTCTCTCTGCTGGAAATTTTGCAAAATTAGGTGCTTTACTACCGAACCACATAGTACCATTGTAACGCTTATCCTTAGGCAGAAATTCTCTCGACTTAGCATCTCTTATCAACACCTTTGTCTCATCTCGAGGCTCGATAGTTTTCGCCTCTCCACTATAAACAATTTCCTTTCCTAATAATCGCCCGGTTTCTGGATCGATGATGTCCTGGTTGATACGATAAATTAAGTAACGTCCTGGCGGCGCCACCCCTTCAACATAGATTCGATCGCCTAAACTATAAAAATAGGTATTTTTCTCGTTACCCAGTATACGAGGGGCTTTCTCTAAAGTAATTTCATCTGCTACGGCGACTGAATGCATAAAAGCTTCAACCAGATGAATAGGAAAGGCGGTAAGGCTAGCTTCTGAATCTCTTCTCATTTGAGGATAGAGCTTAATGATAGGTTTACTCCTTGACAAAGCTTGCCCGCTACTGCTGAAATTTTTATAATTTGAGCCAGCACTGGGGGCTTTGCCTTCAACCTGAGAAGCGCCAAGGAGGAAAATTGAGAGAAAGCCCGCCATGAGAAAGGGATTTTTTGTCATTGTACCCATCCTTTACTAATTTTAGAAAAAACCAACGCAAAGCAAAAGCAGCATAGCTTTGGCATAGAGACCAGCTCGCATTATAGCAAAAATGGATAAAGGAAAACGTGTGTTTAGTTCGGTATTCTGTTAATTTTTAACCCATCTATAAATTAAGGTTTGATATGGCTATTTTAAACGTTTTGAAGCATCCACATCCTAATTTAGGGCTTGTGGCGCGCCCCGTAACAGAAATAGATGACTCCACTAGACAACTAATTTCCGATATGTTTGATACCATGTATGAGCTCAAGGGAGTAGGACTGGCTGCTACCCAGGTGGATTACCATGTCAGAATCGTAGTCATTGACGTTTCAGAGCATAGAAATTCGCCCTTAGTACTGGTTAACC
Source organism: Neisseriaceae bacterium (assembly GCA_043842855.1). Classification (GTDB taxonomy): domain Bacteria; phylum Pseudomonadota; class Gammaproteobacteria; order Burkholderiales; family Neisseriaceae; genus QFNR01. The sequence continues at coordinate 298,470 of JBBPJF010000002.1, read as the reverse complement.
CAGAAATTACTTTTGCTGAAGGATCCGTGACTGAGGAAGAAGGTTGCCTATCAGTGCCCGGTGTCTATGAACTAGTTACACGTGCAGAACGTGTGGGTATTAGGGCTCAAGATGGATGGGGCAAGTTTTTTGAATTGGAGGCTGATGGTCTTTTGGCTAAGTGTGTGCAACATGAGATAGACCATCTCAATGGAAAACTCTTTATTGAGTACCTCTCTCAGTTAAAACAAATGAGAATTGAAACTAGACTTTTGAAGCAAGCAAAAAAAGAGCCAATAAGTTAATGAAGATTATTTTTGCCGGTACACCCAGCTTTGCTGCCCATATACTCACAGAATTTCTGGCGCACTCCATCAATGTGGTAGCGGTCCTCACCAGGCCTGATCAAAGACAGGGGCGAGGCATGACTTTTAAACCTAGTGAGGTAAAACGTCAGGCTCAGCAAGCAGCTATCCCTGTTTTACAACCTTCCTCCCTTACACAAGAAGGGATCCTGGCTCAGTTACGCGCCTATCAGCCTGACCTAATGGTAGTTGTCGCGTATGGCCTAATTTTGCCACTTTCCATTTTAAAGCTGCCACGTTACGGGTGTATTAACATACACGCTTCTTTGTTACCACGTTGGAGAGGAGCAGCTCCTATTCAACGTGCTATCGAAGCTGGAGATAGCTATACAGGTATTTCTATCCTTCAGATGGAAAGAGAGCTGGATTCCGGACCACTGCTAGCCAGCGAAGCAATAGCTATTGATGAACTAGAGGATGCAAATAGCTTACATGAAAAATTGCAGGTCCTTGGTGCCCGCCTTTGCCTAGAAGTTCTTACTAGTGCACCGCACTGGAAGCCAATTCCACAGCCTGAACAAGGAGTTACTTATGCTTCTAAACTTAGTAAAGAGGAAGCTTGGATCGATTGGAATCAAACAGCGATTACCATTAATAGAAAGATTAGAGCTTTTAATCCTTTCCCTGTGGCTAAAACCAAATTGATGGGACAAGAGTTAAAAATCTGGCAAGCTCGTGTATTAAACTCCGGCGTAGTGGCAAAGCCGGGACTGGTACTTTCGGTTACAGAAACTGGGATTGAAGTGGCTACGGGTCAAGATAGCCTACTATTAGAATTACTACAAAAGCCGGGTTCTAAGAAGCTTCCCGTAGGGGAATTCCTAAGAGGTTATTCTATTCGAAGCGGTCAGTTACTGAGTTAAGGAGTGGGGGAATAATAGGAGTAATTTGATTGGGGCAAAAACAAAGGCAGCCAATTATTATTAAGCTGCTCAAATCTGTACTGATAGAAGGACATAATTTAAAACAGGCGTTCGGTCGCTACTTGTATTTGGCTCCAGCTGAAGAAATAGCATCTATTCAAGAAGTAGTTTATGGAACCCTACGCTATTACAAAACTTTAGATTATTGGCTAAAACAGTACCTCACCAGCCCAATCAACTCTAGAGATATTTATCTACTGTTATTATCCGCGTTCTATCAACTTGCCTATACACACGTACCTTCCTATGCTGTAGTGAATGATAGTGTTACTTTAGTCCATACCTGGCGACAAGAACGATATAAAAAACTGGTCAATGCTCTGCTGAGGAGGTTTTTGAGAGAAAAGCCCTTTCTCTATCCTCTCCTTAGCAAAGCAAAAGAAGTACACTACAACTTACCGCTCTGGTGGATTAAACGCTTAGAAAAAGACTATCCAAACAGCTATCTGAGCATCCTTGAAGCCTATCAGCACAGACCTCCTCTGACTTTGAGGGTTAACCAACGAAAAATTAACCCTTTAGATTATCTGAGTATACTAGAACGTCAATCTATTGCAGTTGCAATGCATGAAGGCATAACTATTCAACTCCTCAAGCCAATGGCAGTAGAAGAAATCCCCTATTTTTTTGAGGGATACGTTACCCTACAAGACTGGGGGGCACAACAAGCAGCTAAATTGTTGAATGTAACCCAAAATGCCTACGTATTAGATGCCTGTGCAGCTCCCGGTGGTAAAACTACCCATTTGCTCGAATGGGCTGATTGCGAACTAGTCGCCTTAGACATTAACGCTCAGCGACTACAAAAATTAGAAGCTAATCTAAAACGCCTGCAACTGTCTGCCACCATCCACTGTGCTAATGCAGCTACACCTGAAGAGTGGTGGGATGCTCGCCCATTTGATTACATCTTAGCTGATGTGCCTTGCACAGCTTCTGGGGTTGTGAAAAGAAATCCAGATATTCGCTGGCTGCGTAAGCCAAACGATCCTATTAACTTAGCTAAACAGCAAATACAACTTCTAGATAGCCTATGGTATTGCTTGAAAAATACAGGAAAAATGTTGCTCTCTACCTGTTCTATCTTTGCTGAGGAAAACCAACATCAACTCCAAAAATTTTTAACTAGAAATTCTGATGCTATCCTCTTGAAGGAACATCAAATTCTGCCTGATATCCATACCGATGGCTTTTATTATGCGCTCCTATTAAAGCAGGTAAAATAGCGTAGCACCTGATCCTAAAACAAGTTGAGTTATACGAGCTGGCTGCATCATTAGAAACTAACTGATTGACTATTATGTTATTTTTTAGGAAGCTTACCGACTGCCAGTTTAGCCTAGCTATACTTATTTCCTTTTTCATGGCCTTACTAAAGCCAATGTGGTTTCTATGGGCTCAGGATAGCACTCTATTTATGCTGGCACTCATGATGTATGCTCTAGGCTGCACTGTTAGTTGGTCTAGACCAGAGGGCCCAAGTCAATCCTTTTATAAGCTTCTACTGGCACTATTTCTTTCCCACTTAATTCTCCCCTGCCTGGCATTAATTTGGATTGTTACTTTCGATCCAGCACAAGAGGTAGCTTTACAGCTAATCTTATTGGCTAGTGGGCCCACAGCCTTTCATTGCAATGCATTCAGCCTAGTCACCAAGCAAGATCCACTTGCAGTCTCTATTCTTTCTCTCGCTTCTATTTTAAGCGTATCCTTTCTTTTTCCTTGGCCATTCTACTTTTTAGGCACAGAAATACCTCATTTCTTTTATTTAACTAGGCTCAATCATTACCTGTCTTGGACATTTTTACCGTTTAGCTTTGGAGTTATCACCTCTTTCACATGCAAAAACAGTAATTTACCTCTTCAAGCACTAGCAACCACTACAGCAAAGCTAAGCATGCTGGCTTTGTTAACGCTTTATACTAGCATGCACATAACTAATCTGTGGCCTCTACAATCTAATATTGCATTACTTATTATCAGCTACACCCTAAGCGCTTATGTAGTAGGGCTACTCATAGCGCACTGGTTAGACCTACATAAAATGGGCACCCAAATAAACTCTACGCTTTATACCCTACGCAATACTCCTATGGTTACAAGCGCTTCACCCTATTTCAATCCTGCTTTTCTAACTTACTTTGAAGTAGGGCAAAATTTGCTACTTTATTTACTAACAAACCGTCTTTGCAAACTCTATACGCCTCCCATCCTTATCTTCAGTCAAATTTTAACTCCGCGAAAGTTTACTGCTATTACACTCTATCCCTTCATTGTCTGCCGAGACCGTAGCCTGCTCTCACCCATTTTACTGAATCACGAAAAAATTCACTTAGCTCAACAAAAGGAATTAGCCTTCCTTGGATTTTATGTACTTTATTTGCTTCAGTATGTATTTAATTTATTCCTATATAGAAATCGCTACTTAGCTTATCGAAATATTATTTTTGAAAAAGAAGCATATCGTAATCAACATGATTTAGATTACTTACAAAAAAGAAGGCCATGGGCTTTTTTGAAGCATTTTTGCTAAAAATTTCACAGCTGAGGCTAGGTGTCTTTTACAGCATTTACAAAGGCTTGAACGTTTTCGACTGGAGTCTGGGCTAAAATTCCATGACCTAAACCAGCTATGTAAGGCGTCCCTGAAAAATCTTTAAGCATTTTTTTTACTTCACTTTGTATAGTGGGGATGGGAGCTAATAAATAACTGGGATCAAGATTGCCCTGTAAAGCAACTTTTCCTTGAGTTAATTGCTTTGCCACATTGGCTGGACAGCTCCAATCAATCCCCAAGGCGGCTGCCGAGCTTTGTGCCATCTCATTTAATGCAAACCAGGTTCCCTTAGCAAATACAATCACCTGTGTTAAATTAGCGAGTCGCTCTACAATGGGGCTAATATAACGCCAAGAATAATCTAAGTAGTCCTTAGGGGAGAGTATTCCTCCCCAAGAATCAAAAATCTGAATTACTTCAACCCCTGATTGGACCTGAGCTTCCAAATAAGCAGTAGTAGTTTTTGTGATCTTTTTTAACAAACGATGCGCTAGTTCTGGAAACTCAAAAGCAAAAGCTTTCGCTATTGAAAAATCCTTACTACTCTTACCTTCTATGCTATAACAGAAAATAGTCCAAGGTGCCCCCGCAAAACCAATCAGAGGGACTCGAGCTGCCAAACGCTCTTTGGTAGCCTGGATTCCCTTTAAGACGTACTCTAAGCTCTTGTTAACTTCAGGCTCTATTACTCTGTCCACATCCCCCCGAGTGCGTATAGGCTGATCTAAATAGGGTCCTTTATCTTCTAATAACTTAAAGGGTATACCCATTGCCTGTGGAACTACTAAAATATCCGAAAACAAAATAGCTGCGTCCACCCCCAATCGATCAATGGGTTGGACTGTTAATTCTGCTACCAATTCTGGGGTACGACAACGTGTGAAAAAATCATATCTTTCCCTAATTTTTCTATATTCTGGTAAATATCGTCCTGCTTGGCGCATTAACCATACTGGTGGACGTTCTACTATTTCCTGCTTCAATACTCTCAGTAAAAGGTCATTTTTAAGCATTTTCTTTAGGACGCCTCCGTTGCTTTAATTTTTCTACGCAAAGTAGTATTGTCCCTTTTCTACTAGGGAAAGCTGGTAGAAAAATTTTTCTATTTTGGCTTAATGCACTTGCAGTTTTTCTGCCAATACAAAATACCCATTGGTCTTGAAGAGAGTTATATTCGGCGAAGCTCAATACTGCTGAGGGACTAAAAAAAACCACTACCCCATACTCTTCTTCTATATACCTGGGTGTAAGTTGAGTTTTATAAACTACCTGCACTTGAAATCTGATACCCTCCTTCAGTAAATATTCTTCTAGTTCTTCCCCTCTTAAATTACCTGCTAAAAACAGTATAGTTTTGTTTTTCAGTAGATTAAAACTTTCTATGAGTACACTAGCATAATCTGCGTACCTAATAACCTTCCATCCAGCCACTTCTAATTGCTCTCTAGTTTTTCTCCCTACACAGAAAACTGGAATATGTTTTGTTTCACTTTTTCGTGGATGATTTAATAAACTGGCTACTGCATTCTGACTAGTTAGCAGTAAGTAATCAACTTGTTCGTCTGGCCATACGAAGTCCACTAAATGAGTCTGAATCATGGGCACCTCGAAAAAATTAATATCGTGACTCGATAAAATCTCTTTTTCTTCTTGATACAGTGACTGCGTGAATAAAACACTAGGGGACATCATCATCGTAAGGCTCGCTTAATTTCTGCTAGGATTTCCGAACCACCACGACCTAAAACCTCTTTCGCCATACGTTCACCAAGGTTATATGCTTTTTGACGGGTTTCTAGCCTCTCTACAGTAACCGCTTGCTCTCCCTTGAGAGAAAATAGCCCCCCTCTAAAAAAAACTTGGTTTCCTTCTAAACTAACTAAAGCGCCCACGGGAGCTGAACAGCCTCCCTCTAGATTACGCAAAAAAAGGCGCTCTTGGATCACACAAAATGCTGTATTCTCATGATTTAGTCTGGAAAGAACTTTCTGAACTTTGATATCGCCTTCTCTAGCAGTGACTACAATAGCACCTTGGGCTGGAGCTGGTATCATCCAATCTAGAGTCAGCAGGTACCTTGGCACTTGTCCAAGCCTGTCCAAACCTGCGCGCGATAGTAAGGTACCATCCCAAGTAGCGTTCTCTTCAAGTTTTTCTAGCCGACTCTGGATATTTCCTCTAATATCTACCATCCGATGAAGAGGGTAACGCGCTTGCCATTGAGCACGACGCCTCAAGCTCCCGCTCGCGATGGTTGCCTGCCCTTCCAGAAAATTAAGATTTCCTTTATAGACTAGGACATCACTCGGATCTCCTCTTTCTAACACGGCTGCTTGTCTGATCCCTAAGCTTAGTTCGGTAGGGACATCTTTCATCGAATGTACAGCTGCATCTATATAACCTTCCTGGAGCGCCTGATCCAAAGCTCGACTAAATGCCCCTGTTTGTGATATTTGGTGCAGAGGTCGATCTAAATCTAAATCTCCTGCTGCTTTAATAGGTACCAGTTGACAAGGAAAACCCTGTTTTTCAAGGCTCTGTTTTACTCTCTGTGCTTGCCATAAAGCCACTGAACTTGAACGTGTACCAATTCTAATTAACTCCATACTACTACCACAATCATTTTATTGTCCTATGTAACTGAGCTACTCCATCTTGATGGCTAGCGTCATATTAAGGCAGAAGTATGGCTTTCCGCGAAATTTAGTGAAAGCTACTCCTACTAAGAGTTATCCCCCGCTTACTGTACCCTTCCAGTGCACAACTTCATGGAAAGCTTCAGGATTCTCAGCCGTCTAGGCAAAGCCAGGCTACACGGCACTACCCGTAATCTCAGCACTCGTAGGGCAGACTCCGACCTCCTATCCAAACTTGACTACAAGCTTTACTTACTCATAGATAGAATCTAGAGCTTACAACTATTCAAACAGATCAAATTTTCTGAAACTTAGGAAACTATTCTGGGGTTTTTATTCTTCCAGAGCTTAGCTGATCACTATACCAGCACTAAAGAAGTTACATTTCAGACTTAAAAGGACTGTATACTCACCCGAAATTCAACCGCTTCAACCACCTAAAGCTGCAAGGTCAAGGCGCTAATTTTAATTGCCCAACCATCGGGTACCCAATACCCCGTACCGCAAAAATTTTCTACTCCTATACAGTCAGCAAACTACCACCGCATACAAACTCACTCTAACGGGTATTACAGCCCAAATCACCTATGAAACACTCTTTCTTAGCATTAAAACTTCACTATCCCCTAGCAGGAGAGCTTCTATAAATTCATTAAAGTATGATACTCAATGCTTTGAACCGCCATTCTATATGATTCAGCCCCCAACAAAAAACTGAGACTGGGCTGTCATCCTAAAATAGACTCACAGCTTTTCCCTACCACAGTCGCTGGGAGGGTTCACCTGTCCCACTTAGCAATACCCTCCCGATTTAGATTAAGGACATATCTGTAGGTAGAAACTAAAGTTTTTCTCACTTAACGTGCTTAAGGGTAGCTTTATCCAATTCCCCTCCCTGCACTGGAAAACTACTAAAGGGCACTGATATACCTTTTTGCTCTACCAAAGCTTGTACAATTGCTAAAGTTTCTGCATCTGGTTGACCAGAAATATCTGCATTCCTAAAATGCATCTGAAATTCTCGGATATTCTGTTGAGTCTTTACGTCTAAGATACCGGTTTGTGGAATATCCTTATAGCCATAAGCTTTCAAATAGGTCTGTAGTTGCCCAACAGGTATAAGTGATTTGGGATCTTTTGTTCCAAGGAAAAACTGTACTCTCTCTTCTTTAGGCCATATGGTCAATCCTTGATCAGCTAGTTGCTTCCAAGGGAAAGCAGGTCCTGGATCTATCTTTCTTTCTGGTGCAATATCACCATGGCCAATAACATTTTCTGGGGGCACGTGGTAACGTCTCATTAAGCTTTTAAGCAGGCTAGAAAGAGCTTGCATTTGCTCCGGCTCAAAAGCCTTACAGGCACCTATACGACTTAGCTCTCCCGGCACTTTCTCTTCTTGGCATCCTTCATTAACTATTTCGATTCCAATAGAGGTGTCATTTAAATTAACCCTTTTTTCCCAAAAACTAATCCCTGCATGCCAGGCTGCTTTCGATTCTGGTACTAACTGATACAGGGTAGGCCGTCCTCGTTTATCAACCTGTCCGATTAAATAATGTGAGCTAACCTGGCCTTGGGTGAGGATTTTTAAAGATCCTGGTTCTGCTTCCTGTGTGTAATGCAGGATGATGTAACGGATACGTTCACTTTGACTCACAGAATTGTAATTCCGGTTCCAAGTATAATCATTTTTAACAGTGGCACACCCAGCTAAACTTACATAACCCACCAAAGTCAACCAGCATATTACTTCCCTTAATTTTTTCTTCTTCAACGCCATCTCCTTTATGAATTTTTATGAATATTCTGAGAAGCACAAGGGCCCAACAAAACAATGGCCTGAGCCTCTATAGCTTTCTGACGACCTAAATACCCAAGTTTTTCATTAGTTTTTGCTTTAATACTCACTTTCTCCACAGGGACAGAGAGTAGCTGAGCAATTCTATGACGCATGGTTACAATATAATTCTGTAACCGTGGGCGCTCTGCAATGACAGTCGTATCTAAGTTTACTATTTCCCAACCCTTGCTCTGTACACGCCCATAACTGTCTCGTAACATTATTCCACTATCCATACCTTTAAATTGAGGATCTGCATCAGAATAAAAGCTTCCAATATCACCCAATGCCATAGCTCCTAATAAAGCATCCACTATGGCGTGTAACAGCACATCACCATCCGAGTGGCCTTTCAAGCCTTTATCAAAAGGCAGCTTCACTCCTCCGATAATCAATGGCCGCTCGGGGACTAGACAGTGTACATCATATCCCTGTCCAATACGATACATATCTCTGTCCTATCTCTTCGAAAGCAAAAATTGGGCGTAAAGGAAATCTTCTTGCGTAGTCACCTTTACGTTGCTTGTATCTGAGGGAAATATGAAAGGCCTTTCTAAAGTTGTACTTTCAATCAAGGATGCTTCATCAGTCATGCTTTCCCAATCCTTAGTATGGCTATAGGCTTGCACCAGATCTGCTACTTTAAATATTTGTGGTGTTTGTGCAAGCCACAAAAACTCTCTATTCAAAGTACGCTTAACTTGAAAATGGATATCTGCCTCTTTAACCGTATCAGTAATTTTTTGGGCCAATAATCCTCCCTGCTGCCTTTTGGAAACTTCCCCTAGTAAACCTAATAATAGCTCAGAGCGTAAACAGCAGCGCGCGGCATCGTGTACTAATAGCCAATCCTCTTGGGAAATAAATGCTTCTTTCAATAAATAAGTAAGCGCATTAAAGACCGTTTCGCTCCGCTTTATTCCTCCCATTCTTAGTATTTCCACACGATGTGCCGGTGAATTTGCCTGGTGAATCAGTGTGGACCAAAATTCTGGAAACCGCTGGCGAATCAGATCAACATAATGATCATCAGTCGCTACCACTACGTAAATGGCATCAATCTGAGGAATGGACAAACTTTTCAAAGTGTGTAATAAGATAGGAAGCCGTTCTATTTCTAGATATTGTTTAGGACATTGGGCTCCAAATCTCACCCCTTTACCGGCGGCAGGGATTAACGCCACTGTCTGAGGCGCCATTTTTAGCTGCTTCCTAAACGATAAATAGGTGAGACCACTGCTTGTAGCTCATCTAAATAACTCTCATGTAAATTTAACTCTTCTTTAGTAGCCTTAAGTACCTTTAAATTAAGCTCCCCAAACTCAAACATTCCTTGGCCACTATCAGCCTTTCTTACACCCGATTCCGCTTCTAATACCATATCCAAAGAATATTGACCGTGAGTCATGGCTAGATAAACTTTCGCCAATAATTCACAATCGACTAGTGCACCATGCAATACCCTGCTGCTCTTATCAATACTTAGTCGATCACACAAGGCATCTAGTGAGTTGCGTTTACCTGGATATTTTTTCTTGGCATGGGCTAAGGTATCAATCACATTGTCTACGATAGACTCTACCCTAGGTAAACCCATTCTAAGAAATTCCTGATCCAAAAAAGCTACATCAAAAGGTGCATTATGTATAATAAGTTCTGCTCCCTTCAAAAATTCCTGAATTTCTAAACCTACCTCATGAAACCGTGGGGCGCCTTGCAAGGCTTCTAGCGTTATACCATGTATTTTGATCGCTTCCTCATGGATATCACAATCCGGATATATGAGGAAATGTAATCTTTTCCCTGTTAAACGCCTAGAAATCATTTCTAGGCCTGCAAACTCGATGATCCTATCTCCTGCATTCGCATAAAGGCCGGTAGTCTCAGTATCTACAATAACTTGTCTTAACATCAGGAAAGCACTTTACTATTGTTTCTAAAATTAATTTTATTGATAATAATTATTCTTTGCATTTATTTATATTTTAATTTATCATACACCTCGTCAAAACATTTCCTCCTTAAGAAACGTTTTGCGTTATTTGGTAGTGGTTTGTGTTCCTTGTTTTGCCTCCCAATTTGGGAGGCCTTTTTTTTACGCAGTGCTGCAGCGCTCAAACCCAACCTAAAAATCCAGGTTTCCCCCATACCTTTTTAAAGAGTTACTGCTCTTTTACTGAAGAGTTCTGCTCCAATCTTTTCGCGTCCTCTTTGCTGTACAGATCATCAATATCGGTCTCTTCTCGTTTGTATTCTAGCCCATTGAAATATACTCTGCCATCCTTCAACTGAATGGAGCCCTTTAAATTTCCATCCTCCAATTGAATGTAGTGTGAAGCAGAAAAACCAGCTATAGAACTTTTTACCAAATAATCAGCAGTTTTTAAAATACTATCTAGGTCATCGGAACCTATACTTTCTTTTCCAGAAGATAATAAACTAGTGATCTGATTTTTGAATAAATTGATCGCAAAAACTTCTGGGAAAAAATATTCTATATTGGCACGCGCGTGAGTTATTAGTGCATCAAAATTGGATAAATCCTGCGGAGTTAAACCTTCAAAGCTAAGTGTCCCATGCGCCTTAACCTCTCCTTCTGGTAACTGAAAAAATAATTCGTTAAGCTCAAAACTTGGATTGTCAGTAAATAGCCGTACTGCAGGCCCACGTATATAGGCAAGTAATTTTTCTTGCCACTGATCAAAACTTAAATTTTCATCTGCTAAAGCACTCAGATAGCTTTTCAACAGTTGCAGAGCTCGTCCATTCAGATGTTGTGCCGAAAGTTTTATACGAAAAGGTCCATAATTTTGATCATTCAGACGAAGCTCATTTAGGCCCATATTACCTTCCATGCGCATCAGGGATCCATTTTGATCTACTTGAGTATGCAGCAAAAAATCTTTTAGTTGTATATCTAATTTACCTAGCATTAGATACGGATTAAGGAATTTACTTAACCGAACCTTAGAAGCTAAGCCCAATAAGTCAGACAAGCCTAATCTAATTTGATCCTCGAGTTGAGCATTGGCAACCAACTCATCAAAAGAAACCTCCATAAATCCAGTATCCACTGAATCCTGACTAGGGTAATTATTTGAACGATAAACCAAGCCGGTTAAAAATACCTTTCCTTTATCAGCAAACTTTATACAAAAGCTAGGAAGGTTCATATTCCAAGCATATTCCTCATAGCCTTTTTGATAGTTAAGTTGTCCTCTCAAACCACTAAACTTAATTTGTATGCCAGAAAGTTCTTTATAATCCATGGGCTCCAAGTTAAAATCGACCACTCCTGCCCCGCTAAGTCTGAGTATGTTCTCTATTTGCAGGGGGTGCTTTGTGCCAAAAAATTTAACGACTTCTTGTTCTACATCCTTTTGAAAAACTACCTCGGTGTTAGCATAACCACGTAAAAAAAGTCTTTTAACAAAGGGGCCATGTTGTATATGGGTTTTTAAGAGAACTGGCTGTGATAATACTTTTCCTAAAATTTCCGGAAACTTTTCTGCATGAATAGTGTCCAGAATATTTTTCCTAATAGAAACCTTTACTTGCGCCTCTGAGCTAAACCATCCTTTTGCATAATGGTAGTCCTCTACCTTAAAAAAACCTGTTCCAGTAAGAAAGGCTACTTCGTGATCAATCGACTCTTTACTCTTGACTCCTAAGTAATAGACCAAACCCAAGTACATGAGTATAAAAATGGTTACTAAAATGAGTAATGTCGCAAAAAGTTTAGCCAAAAACTTCATAACCTTATTTCTCTCCAGCAAGTATTCTCAAAAGGCTCCTACCCCGCGCTATTCTCTACCGTCTACTCAAAAAAATCAAACCTATTCTGAAAGTACCTTTCAATTTCCTTTAATTGCCTTTGTCTAACCAATTCGGCTATAGGCTGTCCTTCCTGCTTTAAAAGCTGCTCACTCCAATGCAATCCCTTCAAAGCTTCAAGTACACCTCTTAAATCATAAGACAAAATAGGCATTGAAGCAGATTTGGCTACCAGCAATACCGGCAATAGTTTTAGCAATTTATCCAGGCGTTGTGGCTGACGAAAAGCATCCACTTGCTGTAAAAAAACTAAGACTGTTTCAGCTGTAACGGTTTTGCCTTGCGAATAAGCACTAAAGATTCTCTGCACAACTAGTAAATATTGTTGTACCCTTTTAGGTAGTCTGAGACTTTGTAAAAAATCCGCAGGGTTATCTTCCGGAAGAAAAAATATCAAAAGTATGGCTAACTTATCTGTAGCATCTAAAACTTGTACAAGGCTTGAATCCAGGAAAGACAATAATCTAGCTGACTCACGGTAGACCACTCGATTTAAGTTAGGAAATAGTTGCTCTAAAAGACCAATGCTTGATAAAAAGCCCAACATTTCACCAGCCCATAGTCCAGCTAGCCCAGCAATAAACTCGCCGCTAACCCGATCCCATGATAGGGAGTTAATTTCTCCTGCACGCACCATTGATCTAGCTAACTCTAGCGTACTTTCGTGCACTTTAAAATTCAGTTTAGCAACAAATCTCGCCAAGCGAAGTAATCTTAAGGGGTCTTCAATGAAGGCTGGACTAACATGTCTTAAAAGGCCAGCCTTCAAATCCTCTCTACCATGATATGGATCAATCAAATTCCCCAAATGATCAATAGCCATAGCATTGATAGTTAAATCTCGACGCAACAAATCTTGCTCTAGGGTCACCGCTGGATCAGCATGGAAAACAAATCCATGGTAGCCCTGTCCTATTTTTTTCTCAGTCCGAGCAAGCGCATATTCCTCCTTAGTTTTAGGATGCAAAAAAACGGGAAATGACTTCCCTACAGGCTTGAAACCTTTTTCCAACATCTCCTCAATTGTACTTCCAACCACAACCCAATCCCGGTCTTGAATTGGTATTCCCAACAACTGATCTCGAACTGCGCCCCCTACCAAGTAGATTTCCATCAATCTAGCCCAGTTTCATTAGCCTATTACAGTTATTGAGATAATTGTTTATCTCACCCCTTTAAGCCCTGCAGAGCAAGTACTCTATTTTCAATAGAAGGATGAGTAGAAAATAATGAATCTTTTTTTTCACCCTTGATACCTAAGGCCATTACCTCCTTAGGAAGTTCTTGCTCACGAGCCACTAAGCCTCTCTCTAACTTTCGCAAGGCGGCAATCATTTTTGAAGGTCCAACATGTTTCGCAGAACCTGCATCAGCACGATACTCCCTTTGACGACTATAGTACATTAGTACCAGCATAGCTAAAGCACCAAAAACTATCTGTAGTACTATTGTCACCGCCATATAGCCAAACACTCCTAGATCTAAGCGATCTCTTAAAACTCTGCCTAAAATCCTGGATAAGAAAATTACGAAGGTATTTAATATGCCCTGCAACAAGGTCATAGTGACCATATCCCCATTACCTATATGTGCTATCTCATGTCCCAAGACCCCTTCTACTTCATCCTTAGACATTAAATCTAAAAGGCCAGTACTAACTGCTACCAAAGCACGATTCCTAGTAGGTCCAGTGGCAAAAGCATTAGGTTCAGCAGAAGGATAAATTGCTACTTGAGGCATCTTAAAACCCCATTGCTGAGCTAAGCGTGCTACAGTTTCTAGTAACCAACGTTCTTCTTGATTTTCTGGATTAGTGATAAGTTGTCCCCCAACAGCCCTCAGATTCACCCACCGCGAAATCCATAAAGAAAAAATAGAACCTGAAAAACCAAAGACTAGAGAAAAAATAGCTAATCTAACTAAGCTTTGAGGTTCAACAGGTAACCCCGCCATTCTTGCAATCAATAGGACTATGCTAAACATCAGCATAACGGCAAAGTTAGTCAATAAGTAAAAAAATACCCTTCTCATTAGTCTATACTCCTAAAATCCAATACAACTTAATTCCTAATCTGCCCCGAGCCTAAAACTATCCATTTCTCCGTGGTTAGGCCCAGCAGCCCCACCGGCCCCCTGGCATGTAGCTTATCTGTTGAAATACCAATTTCAGCGCCTAAGCCATATTCAAAACCATCTGCAAAGCGTGTGGATGCATTAACCATCACGCTGGCAGAATCCACTCTCCGCAAAAACTGCATGGCATGTTCATAATTAGTCGTGATAATAGCATCTGTGTGATGGCTACCATAACAATTAATATGTGCTACAGCCACTTCCAAATCGTCTACGATCCTAATCGATAATATGGGTGCTAGATACTCTGTTTTCCAGTCTTCTTCGCTTGCCTCTGAAATTTCTGGCAGAATTGCCCTGGTACATTTACAGCCTCTCAATTCAACCCCTTTCTTCACTAGAATATTAGCTAAAGGGGGTAAAACGTGTGCGGCTATTTTCTTACTAACTAATAATGTTTCCAAAGTATTACAGGTCCCATACCTAGAGGTCTTCGCATTAACTGTAATTTCAAGTGCTTGTGTGAGATTCAACTCTTCATCTAAATAAATGTGGCAAATGCCCTCTAGATGCTTAAGGACCGGTACTTTAGCCTGTTCTGCTATGCGCTGCACTAACCCTTTTCCACCCCGGGGAATAATCACATCAATTAAGCCACGAGCGTTTAGCATTTCATCTACCAAACTGCGGTCGACCTTTTCCACAAACCCTAAAATGGAAGGGGGTAAAGCTTGGCTAACAAGTGCTCTCTTAATACAATCAGCAATGGCTTGATTACTATAAATGGCTTCCGTTCCTCCCCTTAAAATACAAGCATTCCCTGATTTAAAACAAAGTGCAAAAGCATCTATCGTCACATTAGGCCTAGATTCATAGATAATCCCTATTACCCCCAGGGGCACTCTCATTTTACCTACCAGGATACCTGAAGGTTGGTAGTTTAATTCCCCCATTTGCCCAACGGGGTCAGGTAGGCTGATTATCTGCTTCAGACCCAGCACCATACTATCAATGGTTTTATCACTAAGTAATAAACGATCGATTAAAGCTTCGGTTAATCCATTCTGCCGAGCGTTTATTATGTCTTTCATATTAGCCGACTTTAACGCTTCCCTATGATTTTCAAGTTCTTGAGCTAATCTTTCTAGTAATTTATTTTTTTTATGAGTGGATAACTGAGCTAGTACATAGGAGGCTTCTTTTACCTGGACGGCTAAGGCTTGAATAGTATTCATTTCAACGGTTTCCCTTAATTTATTCGTTCTTCGCTCCAAGGAGCCACTTTAAATAGAGCTATCATCCCTGGCAATGCCAAAAGAAAACATAGCCAAAAGTAGTGGTAATATCCATATTGTTGCACTAACCAGCCGGAAGTAGAGCTCAGGAAAGATCGTGGTATAGCGGCGATAGCGGTGAAAAAGGCAATTTGAGTAGCTGCATAATGGGGACTAGATTCTCTAGCAATAAAAGCAACAAAAACAGCACCTCCTAAACCAACCCCAAGATACTCATAAAACACGACCAAAGCTAAATATATTTTTTCCATTTCCCCTATATGCTCGAATGGCCCCATAGAAGCTAGCCAAGCATAGCCCAAGATAGAAGTAGCTTGAACCACTCCAAATAACCATAAAGCTTTGTTAATCCCAATCCTAAACATTACGCCTCCTCCTATCAAGGCGCCTATCATAACTGCAATAACTTGAGCATACTGGGCAATACCTCCTATCAGGGAGCGAGAATAACCCATATCATAACAAAAGACATTTGCGAAACTTATCGCAAGCGTATCGCCCAATTTATATAAAATAAGGAAGAGCGTTACATAAGCTAAATGCCTAGTTCCGTTTCTACTAATGTATTCTCTCAAGGGGTCCCATAGCATCATCTGAAAATTTTTGGAACGAGGAGCTTCTGTTTTTGGTTCATTAGAAATACCTACCATGAATATGCCTACTAGCATAAAAGCTCCAGTCACTATGAAAGCGACCGACCAGTTCACATAATCTGACAAAATTAATGCTAAGGAGCCCGGAACTAACATGGAGAAGCGATAAGTTAACCCTGAGATAGCGTTTCCAAGACCTAATTCTCTATCCGAAAGTATCTCACGCCTAAAAGCATCAATGGCTACATCTTGGGTAGCAGAAAAGAAAGTCAATAAGAAAGATAAAAATACTACGTAGGTCATTTGGGTACTTGGTCTTAACCAAGCATAACTCATTGTAACTAGAAGTATGATCACTTGCGTCAACAGCATCCAGCCTCTGCGTCTTCCCAGGCCAAATGGGTTGTATCTATCTAATAGGGGTGCCCATAAGAACTTAAATATATAAGGTAACTGCAATAGATTCAATAAACCAATAGCTTTTAGGTCTACTGCAGGCTCACCGTGATAGATAAAAGGGTTAGCACCTAATCTTAGGTAAACCTCAAGCGCCTCTTCACGTAAAAAAGTTGTCCAACCGCCTGGCACTAAACCCCACAAGTTGTATAAATGATTGATCCAAATTTGCTCAGAACGAAACCATAACGGTAATAAATTTAAAAAGAGGAATAATGGCATTCCAGAAGAAAAACCAGCAAGGGCACAAATAAAAAGCTTTCTCAAGCGCACGTTAGACATTGATAAATTACCCATGCGTAGTTATATCTTTCTTCTTATTAAAAATAGATAGCAAGCGCCAACCTTATCCTGTTTAATTATTTCTAAACTATCTGGAAATATCAGTGAGCGATTACTCTCAACGTAAGCTACTCCCGTTTCCTTTAGGCGAGAGTCAAGCAAACCAAGCATTTTATCCCACTCCTGCCAGTTATAGGGCGGATCCAAAAAGATAACATCAAACCGCTCAGTAAGCGTTTGTAAGTAACCTAACCCTTCCCTACAATAAACTTCTATATTGGAAAAACCTAGACGTTTACAACTTATATTGATTTCCTGATAGGCGAGAAGATTAATCTCAACTGCCACTACCCGACTAGCACCGCGAGAAGCTGACTCAAAAGCGAATATCCCTGAGCCGGAAAAAAGATCCAGTACCACTTGGCCATCCACGAACTGGCCTAACCAATTAAAGACCTTCTCGCGAATCCGCCCCTTAGTAGGCCTCAACCCTTCTACATCAGGAAACTTCACCCTCCTCGAACGATGCGTACCGGCGAGAATATGGACCGTGTTGGTATAACCCGAAGAACGTGGCATGAGCTATTACTCAATTCTACTTCTTCTTGTTAATACTAATACCCAGCAACTTCAATTTCCTATATAGATGGGTACGCTCCATACCCGCCCGTTGCGCTACCTGACTCATATTGCTATTTTCCTGCCTAATGTGGTACTCAAAATAGCTTCTTTCCACATCTTCTTTCAGGTCACGCAACGGCTGATCAAAATCAAAACCGCCGAACTCACCCCAGCTGTCTGCCTTAAATTGACTTAGTAAAGCAAGTACCTGCCCCACATCTACCAACCCTTCTTCCGGAGCATTAAGGACTAGATTTTTGACCACGTGTGTTAGCTGCTCAAAATTACCCGGCCAATTATATTTACTTAGTGCATTCAAAGCTCCTGGACTAAAACGTACCATCCTGACCTGATTATTCTCCACAAAACGAACCAGTAAATTGTTAATTAAGAAAAATAAATCCGAAAGCTGATCACGTAAGGGCGGAATATGCACCACTGATTCACAGAGCTCCTCAATCAATTGAGGTTCAAACTTACCGCCTGAATAGAGATTCTCTAAAGGTTGACATGTATAGCCCACAAAGCGTAGATGAGAATCACGCCTGTCACGTATCAGATCAAGTAGTTTTCTTTGCTCAGCTCGATTATAGTGCTCAATATCACCCAGATAGACCACACTATTTTTGACGTTTTTGAACCAATCCGATTGTTCCTTAAGCCATTCAGCTATTTTGGCAGTCCCTACCCATATTCCGCAATCTGGTTTGAAAAAATGCGCAACCAACTCGAAAGAGCATCCCACCTCGCCATGCAATAAAACATTATTATGGCCTTTCGAGATTACCCTAAGCTCTTTTTCTAGTTCCTGGATCTTCTCGCTTTTACCAAGTTTCTGTAAAGAACCTGCATTAGAATTCTGGACGGCGTTATGCTTCATAGCATACTGTACCGTCTCTAGTAACTTCTGCAGGGAGATAGGCTTTTCAAGGTAATTCAATGCTCCAATTCGAGTCGCCTCAACAGCTGTGTCAATACTACCATGCCCGCTCATCATAACGACAGGCATATCCAGTAGCCCATTATTAGACCATTCCTTCAAGAGAGTAATACCATCACAGTCTGGCATCCATATATCCAACAACACCATAGCTGGTCTAGCCTGCTCTCTTAATTCCCTTGCTACACTTGCGTTCTCAGCAGTAGCTACAGTATAACCTTCATCCTGTAATATTTCTGATAGTAAATCTCTGATACCCACTTCATCATCAACCACCAAAATATCTGTACTTCTCATGACTCGTTCACCAAACCTAACGTGACCTTAACACAAGCGCCAGGCCCCTCTTTTCTGTTAGACAAAACCACTTTACCCGCATGTTCATCTATTATCTTTTTAACTACCGCCAAACCCAGACCTGTTCCATCTACCTTATCCGTTACATAAGGTTCAAAAGCATGCTGCATCATACTTTGACTAAATGATTTACCGTTATTATATACGACTAAAACTGCTTCGCTTCCAATTCTTGCAGTAGTCACTTGCACCTCTGGATGAGCATCTTCTCTAGCTGCCTCTGAAGCATTCTTCAGGATGTTGTGTAAAACTTGTCTAATTGAGGTACCGTCTACACTGACGCACAGCGGCATCTCACTCAAATCCAGCTTAAAGATGCAACCAATTCCTTCATACATCGTTGATACGTCTCTAACCAAGTTATTAAGATCAATTGTCTCAAGATTAAGTGTAATTAATCGAGAATAATTTCGAAAGCTTTCTACCATTTCCTTCAGAGCAGCCACTTGCTTGGTAATAATACTAATAGATTTCCTAAGAATCTTAGCGTCCTCCACGGCTAGCTTAGCTTCGAGCTTTGCCTGCACCCTCTCCGCTGATAACTGAATAGGTGTCAGTGGATTTTTAATTTCATGAGCAAGCCGCCTGGCCACTTCACCCCAAGCAGCCTCCTTCTGCGCTAACACTAATTTGGTTACATCCTCAAACACCATCACTGCACCCCCTCCTTCTAGAGAAACTGCTTTACCCAGTAAAATCTTAATTGTATCATCGGCACTGTATTCAAATTCTAAGGGTTTACCATCTAATCTTTCAAGTAGCTTCCTAATAAAAGCCCTCAAGAAACCAATATGGACATCATCACTAGGCCAGTGCTGCCACGCTTTAGCGATATAAGGCTGTAGAGAAAAATTAAAAATATTTTCCACACTGAGGTTATATGTCCTGATATAGCCATTCGCATCTAACGTAATAACCCCTGTGGTCAGATTCAGTAGTACGCTTTCAAAGTATTGTCGTGCCTGTTGCTGTTCAGCATACAAAGATTCTGACCTTTCTCGTTCTAGTTGCAATTGGTCCGTCATGACATTGAATTTTTCTGCCAATTGGCCCAATTCGTCATCTCCAAAAATGGGGTTTTTCTTAGAAAAATCTCCTCTGGATACTGCTCTAGTAGAATTCAATAGTGCCACCAAGGGTTCTACAAACCGTCTAGAGAAAAAAATAGCTGCCAATAGAGCCATGAAAATAGAGAGTAGAGTAGATACTAGGAGGGTAATTATGAAGATAGTTTGTAACCCCTGCTTTTGGTTGGTTAATTCAGCATAGTTCTGATTGGTATTTTGGATGAGACGAATATCAGAAGCTATATTTTCTGGCACTTTTTTCTTGAAAAAAAGAATAAACTCTTTTTGATTCCTAAGGTAAATATGTAAAAAAATCTGAATATACAATTTATCATTGACCATTTCCGTAGTTGTATAAAGTGGATTATTAGATATTGCAGGCCAGTCCGTAGCTTCTACATAAGGAGCGGATAAATTGCTCGGGGTACTGATTAAAAACTCTCCTTCAGTATTCATAGCAGCTACTTGGTCAAATTTACTGAGATCTGTAGCAATACCAGAAAAGATATCGTCAAAAGCCTGCCCCA
Organism: Neisseriaceae bacterium; assembly: GCA_043842855.1. Lineage (GTDB taxonomy): Bacteria > Pseudomonadota > Gammaproteobacteria > Burkholderiales > Neisseriaceae > QFNR01. The sequence goes on along the minus strand of JBBPJF010000002.1, from coordinate 278,125 downwards.
TTACCAAACCATACTTAATCTTAAATCCTGCTATTTGTGCATCTTCTGTCGTATGTTCAGAAAAATTATTGAGTGCGACTTTAGACAAACTTAAACTCCTATCTAAAGCTTCCTTTGTACCATTACCAAACCAGGTATTAATACTATGTAAGATAAATTGAGTCGAAATAGCAAATAAAAACAACCCAGGCAGTACCGCAACCAGAGTAAAGCGTTTAATCATTGACCGGGATAATCGCGCACCATAGACTCCATTTCTAACATCCTGTCTGATTTTCCAGAATTGCGTTACTAGAACGAAGCTGAGATAGAGTATGGGTAAGATATTTAATCCCAAAATAAGCCAGAAATAGTCAGAAAGTTTACTAGTCACCCCTGTTGCAATAGACAACATATAGAGGGTTACCCCGGAGAACACTAATAAACACAGCAGGATATTCTTTAGTTGCATCCTAGCTACCTTACCTATTGACAGAACAGAAGATAAAACACTAAAGCTTTAGGTAACTAACGTACTTCAGTAACTACTAAGTTATTCTAAAAGCACCAAACCTAAGAGGCTTAATTAGAGCCGTTGATCAATACAAGATGTTAACTCACTAAACCAAGCATCACGTAGCTTGGTATTCTTGGGGATTGTAACATTGCTAAGATACTTATACCCCTTTTTAATCTGTAGCCGTCGAAGAGTTCGTTTATTTCTACCAATAGATAATTATTTAAATTATAAATATAACATCTGGTTTGAGCTTACTCCTTATGGCATAGTCCCTTATCACTCATTTATGTAACCACTTATCGCCTTAATCTACTGTCTAATCCCGTTAAACGGGAAATCAAAAAAGTATTACTTTTTCCCGCACTAGCACTTTGTCACGCTCTGAAATCTTTTGTATACTGAGCCTCTATCCATAACAAAAATTAGTCTGCTAATACATAACGAGGAGAAGCAACAATGTCCTTTGAACTACCAAAACTTCCCTATGAAAAAAATGCTCTGGAGCCTCACATCTCCGAAGAAACCATTAATTATCACTATGGGAAACATCATCAAACCTATGTGAATAATCTTAATAAATTGTTGGTTGAAAGTGATAATTCTGACCAATTTTCTTCCTTAGAAGCCATAATAAGACAGGCACCAGCTGGGGGGCTTTTTAATAATGCGGCACAAGTATGGAACCATACTTTCTACTGGAACTGCTTATCACCTACCGGAGGAGGTAAACCCTGCGGGGCGTTATTAAAATCTATAGAGGGTTATTTTCAATCCTTTGAAAATTTTGTAGAAAAATTTACACAGCAGGCTTCAACTAACTTCGGCTCTGGCTGGACTTGGCTAGTAAAAAAAGAAGATGGAGCACTTGAAATTATTAATACTAGTAATGCAGATACGCCCATCAAAAATAAGGAACTGACACCCCTGCTTACTGTAGACGTTTGGGAGCATGCGTATTATATTGACTACCGAAATGCGAGGCCAGAGTATCTCAAACATTTTTGGGAGTTAGTTAACTGGGATTTCGTCGCTGAAAATCTTAAATAAATTTTCTTTTATCTCCAAAAAAGAAAGAGAAGGCAAATTCTCTTTCTTTTTCTAAACTAGGCTATATAGCTGTTTGACAGGGTGTTTATAGCTCGCTTGTCGCCTGAACCAACCATTCTCTCGTACTCGAAGCCACGTGGGGGTATAAACGCTCGCGTACTAGGGTATGATAGGAGTTAATCCACCGTTTCTCTTCTTTGTTTAGATATTTTGTCTCGATTAACCTTTGATCGATAGGACAAAGAGTTAAAATTTCAAATTTTAAAAATTCTTCTAGTTTACTCTTCCCTTTATTAACGGCTACCGAGGCCGCAAGGTTCTCTATACGAATTCCCCAAGCCCCTGTACGGTATAGGCCCGGCTCAATGGAAGTGACCATACCTGCTTGTACTGAAGTTTCCGGTTTGGGTGTTGCATAATATGAAAGTACCTGAGGTCCCTCATGTACATTCAGAAAATAACCTACCCCATGCCCCGTCCCATGCCCAAAGTCTAAACATTCTCTCCACAAAGGAGCGCGAGCGACCGCATCTAACATAGGCATCGCAATCCCTTTTGGATAGAATAGACTTGCCATCGCAATGTGAGATTTTAGGACTAAGGTAAAGTCTTTCCTTTGCTCGGGCGAAACCTCATTGATGGCTATTACTCGGGTAATATCAGTGGTCCCATTATAGTATTGCGCTCCCGAGTCAATCAGCAAGATTCCATTACCCTTTATATGAGAGTAGCAATCCTTAGTAGCTATATAGTGGGGTAAAGCACTATTAGCATTAAAACCGACTATAGTAGGAAAACTGAGCGTGACAAAATTAGCCTGTAAAGTTCTCCAGCGTGTGAGTTCTTCATCAATATCCAACTCCGATAAAACTCGCTTCGCGGCTATTTGTTGATCTAGCCAACACAAAAATTCACACAAGGCTATTCCATCTTGAACCATAGCTTCTCGTATATGTGCTAATTCTAAAGGAGCTTTACACGCTTTAAGTAAAGTACTTGGATTGGCGGCAAAGTCGAGCGTTACTTGTTCAGGAATTTGACTTACCAAAGCATAAGACACTTTATGTGGATCTAAGCATAATCGTCCTTGAGGTAAAGCTGCCAGATCAATTTCCACTGCCTGGTAGGGCTTGATAGTAATCCCTTGGGTGGTTAAATAGAGTTCTATTTCTTTCTCTAGTTTGACTTCATCTACATATAAGGTAGTCTGCTGCCTGCTTATGACAAGGTACGCCAAGAAAACTGGATTGTAAGGTATATCACGCCCCCTTAAGTTAGTGATCCATGCAATATCATCCAGGCTACAAATAAGATGGAATTGGGCTCCTCGTTCTTCCAACTTTTCCCGCAGTAAAGTAATTTTTTCCTTACTACTCAAACTAACCCACTTAGGCTCATGCAGAAAAAGGCCTCCTTTGGGCTTTATTGGTCTTTTTTTCCAGATAGACTCTACCAGATCTTCCTTTAAAGAAAGTTGAATGTGATATCGCTGGGCATAAGCCGCTAATTCCTGATAAAGGGCATACGATAACGTTTGCCCATCTAACCCTAATCTTTGCCCGGGCTTTAGCGTACGAAATATCCAATCCCAGGGACTTTCTTTGCCCCTTGCCCAGTATCTCAAGCTAATAGAAGTTCCCTCGAGCTCTCTTTGAGCTTGGTCCCAATAACGACTGTCTGTCCACAGCAGAGCAACCTCGAAGGTTACAACTAAAATACCAGCAGACCCAGTAAAACCAGATAAAAATTCCCTCGTCTTCCAATAATCAGGCAAATATTCTGACAAGTGTGGATCAGCCGTTAGAGCCACCCATGCCTCTACCTGTTGAGCTCTCATAGTTTGCCTTAGAGCATACAAGCGTTCTTCAATTAACTCCATAATGTGATATCTTTCCTTGCTATCATGAGTTGATAGGCCAATAGTTTCTTCAAGCAGCCTACCTTTGATCATACTACAAGAAATTCTACCCGCGGATCTTATGTAATACTTTCTTTGCACCTCATTCCATGTCAGAATGGTCAGCCTCGTTTTTCCTAATTTTTGACAGGCTTCTCTAACACTGATACAAACAGACCATTAGTGGATTACCACGCATATCTAGACCGATAAACTTTGGCACCTAAGCTTTTATGACTCAATTAAACTGTAACCAAGAAATTTTCCATTTAGAGAATATCTATTGTGTTGGTAGAAATTACCTAGCCCACATCGAGGAATTGCAGCATCGGCGTGATGATGAGATGCTAGTTTTTCTTAAACCCAATACCTCGATAGCCTTTGAGGGACAGCTCATTCAATTACCCTACTATTCCAAAGAAGTACATTATGAGGGCGAATTAGTTTTATTGATTGGTCAGGATATACCTGAAGGACCAATTGAAAATCCACTTGCCTATATAGCAGGCTATGCCCTAGGAGTTGATCTGACCGCACGTGATATTCAGCGTGAAGTAATAAACAAAGGACAGCCATGGTTAAAATGTAAAGGCTTTAAACAATCTGCGCTGCTCTCATCCTTTATCTGTTCACAACGACTGACAGTGTTAGAGAACATTCATTTTACTGTCGAGCTTAATGGACAACTTGTCCAAGCAGGTGACACCTCTCAAATGCTATATTCTATCCCTGAAATTATTGTCTACTTACAACAACGCTATGGCCTAAAAAAAGGTGATATCATCTACACGGGAACCCCTCAGGGGGTTGGGCGGCTTTGCGCTGGAGACCAATTAACACTACGCTTAGAAAGTGATCTATTGGTAGCGCATTTTCTGATTGCCTAGGGGCTATATTTTATCGTTACTTTCTAGTTCTTCTGCCTAAGCCCTCCAGAACTTTTCTGTCACTGCCATAACTTAGGGTAGGGAAATATTTCTCTCATTTTTGAAATTTGGACAATTGGAAACTTGCTTAACATGGAAAAAATTATCTTTAAAAATCAGAAAAATGATGTACTTACTGGTCATTATTTTAGAGCCGATGGGGCTAGCTCATGTTTACCTATTGTGTTTGCTACCGGCACAGGTATCTACCAGAATTTTTATTTTAAGTTCTGTCAATGGTTATGCGACGTAAAGAAACACCCTGTTTTTATATTTGATTACAACGGAATAGGTGCCTCTTTAACTGTGCCAATTAAGGATTCTAAAGCTACTATCAGGGACTGGGGGCAATACGATATTCCAGCCGCTATTGATTGGTTAATAGAAAAGACTCATGCCGAAAAAGTAATATTAATGGGACACAGCGTAGGCGCTCAATTAACTGGTATCATGCCTAACTATGAAAAACTCAGTCAAGTTATTGGTATCAGTGCTTCTAGTGGCTTTGTTGGCCAAATGCCCAGAAGTTTTAGACGTAAGGCTTTATTTTTCTTTAATTTCTATATACCCATTAGCAATCTCCTTCTGGGCTATACGGCCACAAAAAGGATCCGTATGGGAGAGAATCTTCCCCGCGAAGTCGCTAAAGAATGGGCTCAATATTGTAAAACTGATGGATATATCTTTAACGCAGTAGGCAAAACTGTCTTTGTAAATTACTTTGATAATCTTAGCTGTCCATATACAATTTTCTACGCTACTGACGACGAAATTGCTACACGGGCCAATGTTGAATCACTATTAAAAACTTTCCCCAACGCCCAGAAGAAAATAATAGAAATTAATCCTGTTGATTATGGCTATTCCCAGTTGGGGCATAACTTATTTTTCAGGGAAAAATATCAATCTTTGTGGCCAACTCTATACCAATATATATGAATTTGAATTGAGGTATTTTTTTGAACGTTCTAGGCGGGAGCTAGCTGCTGACTTTTCGAATTGTAGCAATAATAGCTTTAGAGCTTTAACACTAGGAAAAATACAGGTATTTTACCTCTTGCTGCTCATTGATAACGATACCACCGCGAACATCAATACGCCAGTCAGGTAAAACGTACCGTTTAAACGGATATGGTTTCCCTTCAAAAATAAAAGTGTCCGTATGCATTTTAGGGAGATGAGTATGGCCGTGAATGATATCTGCTTCGGGGCAGTGGCTGAAACGTGTTTTGAGCTGTACGATTCCCTCCTCTGTTGCATCACTAATTTTCTTTTGGTAGGCAATTTTTCCTTTAATTTTAGAAACCTGTCGAATTATTTTGGCTAAGATTTTTCGATAAAAGGTACTGTGCTTTAGTATATTTTTTTTCCAGTTTTCATCCCGAGTTTTTTTTCGAAAGGCCTGATAGGCGGTATCGCTTGTACAGAGTATATCCCCATGAGTCAGCAAATAGTTCTGACCATAAATTTCTACTATGGAAGGATCCTGCAAAGGCTGGGCTCCAGTTATCTCTAAAAAAGACTCACCGATAAGAAAATCTCTATTCCCATGCATAAAATAAAGAGGTCTCTTTCTCGAAAAACTACGTAGACTAGTTAAGATTGGCTGCACCTTTTTTGCTATGATATCATCGCCTAGCCAAGCATCAAATATATCTCCCAGCAGATAAAGAGCATCATATTCCTCAGCCCACAAAGGTAGCTGTTTGATAAACAATTGATTAAACGCGAGCGTGGAAGATGAGAGGTGTAAATCTGAAAGTATTAAAACCTGATGCATGAGCCCAGCCTTCTCCTTTGTCCCTTGTCCCTTGTCCCTTGTCCCTTGTCATTATCTAAGAGCTCTCCTGCTTCTACAAGTAGTTTATGTAGTAGAAATTCAAATAAACCAGTAGCATAGCCAAAAGATCTGTTGCAAATTATAGAACCATCTATTAAACTCGCCCCCTGGAACCTAAGCATCCCTGAATACATGGCGCCAAACTATAGGAGAAGATTTTGTTATCTAAAATAAAAAAATCCTTGGCAAAGAGATTAGCTATAGTTTTAACCGTTGTCTTCGTGCTGGCCGCATGTTCTCCACGCAAAGAAATATCTTCCAAAGAAGTGGAACGTGCTGTTAATCTAGCTTACCAGGATAAACCGCTTTGCGTAGATCTTCCTCTAGTGTTGGATCATAGTTCTTCCCTCACTCAATTGGGGCAGAAAGAAATTCGGATCCAATACCGAGACGTTTATGGTCGACAAGTCAATAGGGTAGCTTTGAAGCAAATGCATCACTTAGAGAAGCAAGGTTTTTATCAGAGCATGGGGACCCAACGAATAAAGCTAGAAAATAAAATTTCAAGCTACTATCGATTATGGCAGCTAACTCCCAAGGGGGCAGATATTTTTAATGGCACCCATAAAGTATGTGCAGGCTATTTTGTGTTTTCAAGTTTATCTGCTCCTGTCACCTCCACTATGGTGAATGGCCGCCACATTAGCCATGCCGTTTATCATATCAAGGCCAAGTGGGACCAATGGATCATTTCCTTTCTACAGATAGCTAATCTATTTCCAAGTGAGCTAAAGCTAGAGAAAGAAGAAGCTATGGATTTTTATTTAACTGAATGGGGCTGGAATCGCTTCCAGAGAAGGATACCAAACTAATGCAACTAAATTCACTAAATGCCTTGTCTCCGCTGGATGGTCGTTATAGAGCTAAATCTAAGCCCTTAACTGATTATTTTTCTGAGTATGGCCTGATCTATCAACGGGTAAAGGTGGAAGTGCTGTGGTTGAAACACTTGGCAGCTCTTCCAGGCATCTCTGAGATTACAGAGTTAAGCTTGTTTACCATACAGCTATTAGATCAGCTAGTTGCTAAATTTTCTTTACAAGACGCTCAAGAAATTAATGACATTGAGAAAGTAACCAACCACGACGTGAAAGCTGTGGAATATTGGTTAAAAGACAAACTGGATAGTCATCCAGAAACCAAACCATTGAAGGAATTTGTTCACTTTGCCTGTACTAGTGAGGATATCAACAACATCAGCTATGCTCTCATGTTGAAAGCTGCTACTGAGGAACTTCTGTTACCCTATCTCGAAAAAATCTCTACCCTGTTAAGAAATATGGCTCATACATATGCTGGGACCCCGATGATGAGTCGTACTCATGGTCAGCCAGCGACCCCAACCACCGTAGGGAAAGAAATAGCGAATGTGGTCTATCGACTTGAAAGACAGTTAGATAAACTGAAAAAATTTGAATTTCTAGCTAAGCTGAATGGCGCAGTTGGCAATTATAATGCTCATACTATAGCTTATCCTACTATTGACTGGCCTCAAACAAACCAGCATTTTATAGAAGGCCTGGGCCTTACTTTCAATCCCTACACTACTCAAATCGAACCCCATGACTATCTGGCGGAATATTTTCATATAGTAATGCTGTTAGATACCATTTTAATTGATTTTAACCGGGATATTTGGGGTTATATTAGCTTGGACTATTTCAGGCAACGGAGCAAAGAGGGCGAAGTCGGCAGTTCTACTATGCCTCATAAAATTAATCCGATAGATTTTGAAAACTCAGAAGGGAATTTGGGATTAGCCAATGCCTTACTGGGACATATGGCCCAGAAATTACCTATTTCTCGGTGGCAACGTGACTTAACTGATAGTACAGTTTTGCGTAATGTGGGAGCTGCGCTCGGCTATGCTCTATTGGGCTATACTAGTTTGGAAAGAGGATTAATAAAGCTAGAGCTGAATCCTAGTGCACTAGAGATTGATTTAGCCCATCACTGGGAGCTATTGGCTGAACCCATCCAAACCGTTATGCGCCGTTTTAACATGGAATCCCCTTATGAACAGCTCAAAAGCTTAACGCGTGGCGAAGGAGCTCTGAGTGCAGCAACTCTAAGAGCCTTTATTGAAAACTTAGAGTTAGATCCCTCAACTAAAGCTGAGCTACTTGCTCTGTCCCCACAGAGTTATGTGGGAGAGGCTGAAGTTCTAGCAAAGAAAATCTAATTACGCTCTTTCAAAGCACGTAAAGCACCTTGCTTGCCAAACTATTTTGGGACTTTAGCTTTAAGGAAGCTGTGGGGTTCTCTGGCCGTCTGACCATTTCCTTCCCAAGCTTAAGCACTGTGATTCTTTGTTTGCGGATTTTTTGAATTGTAGAAAAATTCTGTGAAGCAATAAAACAGAGCTGAAATTAACTTTCACAGAAATCTACTATACCAATCAGAATTATTGGGTAATTTGCGTTTTAAAGGAAGCTGGATTACCGCCCATGAGAGTGCTTCCTTTTTAGCTCAAACCTAAATCAGAAGCTATAGACTAATCAGCTTCAAACCATTATTTTTTATTATCCGATTGATTCGATTGTATATACAGCTAATGGTAATTTTTCCTTTGGTCAAGTCAAGTTTTTTGTAGCTGTTCGATACTTATTCTTAGTAAAAAAATAGTATACAAATTCTATCTAAAAAGCTTATCATTACTACCTTCGTTGCACTTTGGTACGGGTAGTTTTATGCATTTTTCAATCTTTAGCTATCAAGCCTTCTCTCATTAGCTGATCATGCGGTAAAAGAAAGTTTCTCATTACTTCAACTAAATCTCCTTGTTTAAACCTAAAAGCCGATAAAAAATATGAAAAGTTTCTCACGACTTCAAGCAGTATTAAAAGGAAAAACCTCCTTTCTCAATCAGCAAACTAAAAACCAATCTCTCCAGACTAAATCTAGATCCTTCTCAAACCAGCCTTCATCTCACTATATGGAAGCTCCTACAAAAAGATATTTTCGCCTTGGATCATTATTCAGAAAAAAAACAGTACCCACTCAATTTCAGCGTAAAAGACATCCCCGTAACCTTGAAGATCATCTTTATCTGATCCAACCTGCTCAATTTCAGCCCAAAGCTCTTATGAACAAGGCAGAATATGCCCTATTTGCCAAACTTAGCACTTATTTAGAGACGCATCATAGTAACTTCTATTTATTTCCCCAAGTGGTGTTGGGAGCGCTGTTTGATTCACTCCAAGGAGAAGCTTTCGATTGTATAAAAAGCAAAAGAGCAGATTTTGTCATCGTAGATCCTCGGGGATACCCTAGAATCCTTATTGAATACCAAGGAGCAGGACACCATGAAACTGCTACGCGAGCAATTTTAAGTGATGCTGTTAAAAAGGAGGTCTGTCGAAAGACAGGTGTGGCTTTTCTAGAGTTTTTCGCTGGCTATACAGAAGCAGATGTTAAAAGAATTACTTCTTGGTTAAGATAAGGTTGAGTGCGTTCTCAATTTACCCTGTAGCGCAGAACCCGAGAAAGATTATTTCCCTTTAAAATAGGCACACTCGATGTAAGAGTATAGGAGCTGCTTTGAGGTAGGTACTGTTTCTGCAAACCCAGCTTCCAGTAAGCCGTCTATTTCCCATAGGTCGGGACCAGGGGAGGGTCATTGCCAAAATGTTATAGTCTACTCTTATCCGTAGTAGCGCTTTTAGAAACTTGCGAAAAATGCTTCTGCGTACTAAGTACCAACACCAACCTCCTGATCAGCACTTTCTTTTATCAATCCGAGTTTGAGCTCTACGACTTCGGGAAGTTCGGGTACTTCTAACTTATGGTATTCGTCTAGATGGTGTAAGCCTTATATCGGTATCCTTATTGACTCTTCTTCTAGTCCTCAAATGCCAGTGTCGGTGCCTTTAGCAAGTGCTTCTAGCGTCCTACTACCTTCCTCTACATTGCCCGTACAATCGTCATTGATGACACCTTCACTGATACCTTTAATATCCTTAGACAGTGCCTTAACAAGTTCGAGTTTACCGTTGGATTCTTCACTGTTATCCCCTTATCCCCTCTATTCCATTGGTTTCTCATCGCTATCGCCTCTCTCATCTAGTTCAGGTTTACCCTTGTTATCTTCACCATTCTTTTCATCTTCTTCAGCACCAGTGAGGTTGCCTAGTTAAGTTCAGGCACTTCCTTACAATCCTCAGCAGACCTTCCTGTATCTTTAAGTAGTATGGAATAGGAGAAGCGTATGGCAACTGTATTCACCGCTTCCTAAAGGAAGAAAGTGGCAAGGCCCTATACTCCACTATTGCTACTTCGTTAGGGCCTTGCTGTATCGTTTTCGGGCTAGCAGGTATGTACTCCGCCGCTTTATCTACTAGACTATTATCCTTGCTGCTACAAAATCAGTATGTATTACACAGCTTCTATAGTTAGAACCATCCTTCTACACTACTCACTATTAAAATAGTTAAGCTTAGATTTTGAGGGCTCAGCACTAGCATGACTGTCGTGAGAAAGAAGCTCTATCCAGTTCGTTAACCGTTTAAGATAAGTAGTTGAAGGCCATCCAGCGAAAAGTATAAACGATAGGTAAAAAAATTGCCCTTAGTATGCAGTTAGTACTGTTCTCATTAAGCGCATAAACCAATTATTGAATGCCAGAAAGCCTCTAGTGGTACTGGATAGTGAGAGTAGCCCATAGTGAATCAGTCAACCGAGGATTTTCTGTTCCATCAGCTTATTCCTACCCATCTCTGAGGTGAAAATTTTCCTACTAAGTCTTCCTTTCCTATTTGGGCTAAATAACCCTCCTTATAGCGACAGCTAGTATTAAGGTTTTCCAGCCGAATTTCTAACCCTTATCAGAGAAGTGAGGTCAATAAAAACCATTGGCCACAAGTCCTTCTTGCTTGCAGCTATTCTAGATAGGGTGTAAGAGCGAAGGTTAATATCGGCAAAGCTTACCTGACAAAACATTTTCTCGGATCTAGTTTTCTTGATATACTTCGGCTGAACTAGCCTAGTCCAGGATCCGCTAACTAAGCAATTCAACAGCTCAAGATACTCTCTACCTTCATATAAAGTTCAGAATGGCACCCTAGCGGAAACTGTGCTCAAGCCCCCGCTAAAAACTTTTACTAGGTCAATATAAACGCCTATATCCGCAATAAAATGGTCGATAAACTTGGAAGTTTCAGCCAAGGGGAAATAATAAGTACTTGTTCTGATAAAGTCCTTAAAATCACAGCAAGTGGATGCCAGCTATGTCACTTATTGAAAGACTTCAGTTTTTTCCAAAGCTGCAGCGATCCAATGAGTTGTAAAGCAAAAAAGTATTGCCTAAATACAAAAGTTACAGCCCTAGCCAAAAATATTCCACAATAACTAACTTAGTTATTTTCACCCTCTCCTACATATTTTCGCGCGGTTTACTACTTGAGCTCTAATTTGAGAATATAAAAATAGTAGTAATAATCCAAAAGTTATCCACAGAATCCACGTTCTACTTCCACCCATACGCATATAGGGCGTCTGTCCAGAGTAGCCTTTAACCTCTCCTATCAGAATGCCAAACTGGTCCCGTGGCAATACCTGAATAATCTTACCTTTGTTATCTATGATAGCCGAATAGCCTGTATTAGTAGAACGAACTACATAACGGCCTAATTCAACAGCTCTTGCTTGACCTTGCTGTAACTGTAAGTCCATTGCATAGGAACTGCCATACCAGGCCATATTAGTTGCATTTACAATCAAACTAGAATTGCTAGCTAATTCTACTAGCTCATCACCGAACCCCTCTTCATAGCAAATATTAAAAGCAATATTCTGTTGAGCTAAAGGGATCACTTTTTGCTTTGTAGGGCCTGGTGTCAATTCACCATATGCAATACCTAACCAGTTAAAAACGTAATTAGAAATTAATCCTAATGGTTTATATTCCCCAAAGGGTACTAGATGATGCTTGGCATAAAAGGGAAGTGTTTGTAAATCTTCTGTTTTAGCTAAAACATCTATTCCCATGATGGCATTATAGTAATCGACTCCCACCTGTCTCAACAAGCCTAAAGCTAGGCTGGTTTGATAACGATGTACTGCATCCATTAGCCCTTTACGTTCTGCTTCTGAAAGTGCTTCCCAAGGAATAGGTATGGAAGTTTCTGGAAAGAATAAAATCGATACTTCTGGATACTTCCTCATTAATTTATCCACTACTTGCAGTACCTGTCGCCTGTTTTCAAGATTAAATTTAACCTCCTGCGAAACATTCAATTGAACTACACCAATAGGTGTCGTAGAACCGTTAAAGTGAGTGAAATCAATCCGCCGGAGGTAGTATCCACCGCCCAGTAGCAAAAAGATCATCAACCCCGATACTAACTTTTTTAGTAAGTTAGCCTCAACAAATGCGTAAAAAACAAGGGTACTTAACAAAACTAAGACATATGTTACTAATAAAATTCCGCCTATAGTGGCGTACCCTATTAGTGGGGATTCTACAGCTTGGGAATAACCTAGTGTTCCCCAGCCAAATCCTGTAAACAAATGCTCCCGAAGGTAATCCATCACTACCCAGATTAAAGGAAAAATACAGATCAGTCGTACAGAATAAGGCACTTGAAAGAGCTCTGTTAATTTCACCGTCAACATGGGATAAAGCGCTAAGTAAAGCGGTAAGAGCAAAGTAATAAATATAGCAAGCCAATGTGGTACCCCACCAAATACACTAATTGCATGCTCAATCCAGTAGCAATGTACCGTAAAAAAACCTAGGCCCCAACCATAAGCCACTCTAGCTGCATAACCAGAAGAAGCTTGTAACAAAAGCAAGAATATTGCTAGAAATACGGGTACTAAAAAGTAATATCTGAAAGGAGCAAACCCGAGGATCGTCATCCCCCCCAGCATTGCAGCAGCCAGAAAGAAAAAAAGACGGCATTGCCTGGCTTCAAAAACTTGTTGCACCCTTATCACAACCTAACTGTGTAATTTTCAATGACAGGATTCTTCGCCTATCTACACGAACTACTTGAAATCTAATACCGTGTGCCTCTATACTTTCCCCTTTGCTTGGCATATAGCCAAACAAACTTAGCGCGAGCCCCCCCACGGTGTCTACTTCTTCATCTTCGAATAATACTGAAAAATATTTATTAAACTCTTCAATTTTTGTAGTTGCGTTAACCTGATAAGTGTTTTGCGTCAATTTAATAATATCTGCTGTTGTCTCAGGATCAAACTCATCTTCGATAGAACCAAAAACTTGTTCAATTACATCTTCTAGAGTTACTAAACCAGATACCCCACCGTATTCATCCACTACGATCGCAAGATGATTGCGTTTCTCTCTAAACTCCTTAATCAAAGTGGGTAAAAATTTACCTTCTGGAACATAAACCACTTCTCTTAAAATAGCTTTTAAACTAAAGGCTGCCGGACAAAAAAAGAATTTTAGAACATCCTTAACGTGTAGGATACCAACTACTTCATCTTTCTCATTGTTTGCTATTACAGGGAATCTAGAATGAGAAGTTTTAATAGAAAAATCGATAATTTTTTCCAATGAGTCATTTATATGTACTACCTTCATCTGACTGTAAGTCACCATTGCATCCCTTACCTCTAATTTAGAAAAAGCTAGAGCATTATTGATAAGGCTGAAGGTATCTTCACTAATTATTTCTTTAGCATGAGCTTTAGTAATTAGGCTTAACACATCTTCCTGGGAAATAGGCCGACGCCACCAGAATAGATGACGCAGCCTCTGCCAAAGACTTCGTTTTGGAACTTCTTCTTCCATTATTCTTATTCCTCTTATTACTCAGCCCTTTGCACGACTTCATAGGGATTACTGTACCCCATTGACTGTAATATATCTATCTCTCTTGCCTCCATGGCACAAGCCTGGATCGGTTCTACATGGTCATACCCCAACAGGTGCAAAATCCCATGAACCACTAAATGAGCATAGTGAGCTAGTACGTCTTTGTTCTGCTCCATTGCTTCTGCTTCTATTACTTCAGGGCAAAGAATCAGGTCTCCCAACAAACACGCCCTCCCTTGTGTTTCATTCAATGGAAAGCTCAGTACGTTAGTCGCATAATTTTTTTTCCGATAGTGGAAATTATACCTACTAGCGACCTCCTTGCTACACAACAACAGGCCAATTTGGGCGTAACTATAATTCCGTTGCATGGCCTCGTAAATGCAGCGTAGAAAAAAAGATCTTTTGGGTAAACTAAAGCCCGGAGCTTCATTTAGCAGCGCGAGGGACACTCTCTTGGCCCTAAGCTGGTAATAAGAAGGTCTTAGCCTCCTTTTATTCACAACTTTTTCCTATACTATACGCTGTGCAGCAAGCTTCCCAGGAAAATCTCATCGGTAACTAACTCGATAAAGCTTTCTGTTTCAAGCGCCAAGCATGTAATAAAGGCTCGGTATAGCCACTTGGTTGCTGTAAACCTTTAAAAATTAGATCTTTTGCTGCTAAAAAAGCGCAAGATATATCAAAGCTTCCTACCATAGGATGATAATTCTTATCGGTAGAATTTTGTTTATCCACTACTGCTGCCATTTTTCGCAGTGCTGCTTCTACTTGTTCACTGTTTATGACTCCATGTAAAAGCCAATTGGCAATATGCTGGCTTGAAATACGACAGGTAGCTCGATCCTCCATTAATGCAACATTGTGAATATCCGGTACCTTAGAACATCCTATCCCTTGATCAATCCACCGCACTACATACCCCAAAATCCCTTGACAATTATTTTCTAACTCTTCTTGTATTTCTTCATTTGTCCATCTCTCTTCTACGGCTAAGGGGACTTTTAGAAGCTCCTCCAAATAGTCCTTAGGTTGGCGCTTAAGTATCTCCTGTTGTACGGCAGCAACAGACAGCTCATGATAATGTAAGGCATGTAGAGTAGCTGCTGTAGGAGAAGGCACCCAGGCGGTAGTAGCACCCGCCTTAGGGTGGTTAATCTTTTCCTTCAGTAAAGCTGCCATATCGTCGGGTCTGGCCCACATCCCCTTTCCAATCTGAGCTCTCCCCATCAGACCACAACGCAAACCTACTTCCACATTGTTCAACTCATAAGCAGCTAGCCAGGCTTCTTTCTTCATCGCCTCTTTGCGTACCATGACACCTAGCTGAGTGCTAGTATGGATTTCATCCCCGGTTCTATCCAAAAATCCAGTATTAATGAAGACGATTCTATTCTTTACTTTTTCAATACAAGCCTTAAGATTAAGTGTTGTTCTACGTTCTTCATCCATTAAGCCTAGCTTTAGACTGTATCGTGGTAAATGTGTCAAATCTTCAATGGCACTAAAAAGTTCATTGGTAAATTGTGCTTCTTCAGGTCCATGTAATTTGGGTTTGACCACATAAATAGACCCCTTCTCACTATTTTTATGGACACAATTGGTTATACCGTAAGGAGCTAATAACCCCGTAATCACTCCGTCCACTAAACCTTCAAATACCTCTTCCCCCTTGGCATCTAGTACTGCAGGTGTTCTCATCAAGAGCCCCACATGTCTTAGAAATAGTAAGGAGCGACCCTTGAGACGAATGGGCTTGCCCTCCTTGGAAAGGTATTCCCGATCCGGATTAAGTTTCCGGGTAAAAGTCCGACCTCCTTTAGTCACTGCTTCAGTTAAACTCCCCGTTAATAAACCAAGCCAGTTACGATAAATTTGCGTCTTATCAGCACCATCGACTGCCGCAGTTGAATCTTCAAAGTCCATGATGGTAGTGATAGCAGCCTCCAGGATGACATCTTTTACTCCAGCCCTATCTGTCTTGCCTACGGAACTTTCTTTATCGATTAAGATGTCTAGATGAAGTCCATGATGCTTGAATAAAAGAGAAGTGGGCTCTTCCTCAGTCCCGCAATAACCTACAAAGAGACTAGCATCTTTTAGCACCGTGACTTTGCCATCGTCTAGATGAGCCACCAAATTCCCTCGTCTAACTTGATATGACCTTACTTCACTATGACTCCCTTCCGCCAAGGGGAGAAATTTATCTAACATTGTTTTAGTGTAGGCAATGACACGCGCACCTCTTTTTTCATTGTAAGAAGTACCTGGAGCCAATTCCCCCGACTGATCAATTACGTCTGTACCATACAAAGCATCATATAGGCTACCCCATCTAGCGTTTGCCGCATTGAGTGCATATCGAGCATTCCCAATAGGAACTACTAGCTGAGGTCCAGCTTGTTCAGCAATTTCAATATCTACATTTTCGGTACTTATTTTGAAATCTGCAGGTTGGGGGACAAGATAGCCAATGGATTGTAAAAAATCTATATAATCTTTTGTATTTATTGGCTTACCACGATTATGTTTATTCCATACATCTAGCTGGCTTTGTAGCCTGGCTCTCTCGGCAAGTAATTCAGCATTCTTAGCGCCAAACTCTTCAATAAGCTGAGAAAAACCCTTCCAAAAATCTGCACTTTTTACTGATGGATGGTGCAACAAAACTTCCTTTTCAATAAAATCAAATAAGTTCTCATCTATTTGTAAACCTGCTACTTCCTTTCTAGACATCTTTACTCCAATTCCAGTTTTAACTTCCGACAGGCCCTACATCCGCCCCAACAACTAACATGCATGCTCTTGTTCTATCTTGCTTAATTAAATCAAGAGACTTGTAGTCCCCGATGCTCACTTATGATTCACTAAAAGCCCAGTATTGACAAAGTACATATTTTTGAGATTAAGACCTCCCATCCAGCCCCGACTGAGTGTAAAACCAAAACTCCTTGACGTCAACTGACACACCTATGGTGGCTTTATGGCCTGCAGCCCCCCCTTTTTCATTAGCCTCAGGTAGCCTCTGAGTGTATTTTGGAAAGCCTTTTTCTTTAGGTGACTGAGTCGGTTACAGAGCTAACTTAAAAACCCATTTGACTATCGAGCTTGGTAGGCTTTTAAATTTTACATTTGCATATCTAGATTCAGCTACGTGCTATACATAACTTGCAAAACCTCCCTATACGTTTATAATTATGCTTGTTCTCGGCAGAACAGTCTATGGAGGAGCCTGGAGGCGCTATGCAATCAATGGAAGGAACAACAATCCTGTGTGTTAGGAAGAAAGACAAGGTTGCTATTGGTGGTGATGGCCAGGTGACGCTGGGACATATCGTGATGAAGGCCACCGCTCGGAAAGTGAGAAAACTTTATAATAATCAGGTGCTCGCGGGATTTGCCGGGGGGACGGCTGATGCTTTTACTTTGATTGAGTTGTTTGAATCTAAGCTACAGAAGCACCAGGGTAAGTTGCTTTTCTCAGCCATTGAATTAGCCAAGGAGTGGCGTACTGACAGAGCACTAAGACGGCTGGAAGCTATGCTCATCGTGGCTGATAGTAGTAATACCCTGATAATCACCGGCAGTGGCGATGTGGTGGAACCTGAGTATGGAATTGCAGCTATTGGCTCTGGGGGTGCTTTTGCTCAGTCGGCTGCCCGTGCATTAGTGGAAAACACCTCTCTAGCTCCTGTGGATATCGTTAAGAAGTCTCTAGAAATTGCCGGAAGTATTTGTATCTATACCAACCAGAACCATTTAGTAGAAACCCTGTAACCTTGTAACCTTATATGGCAACCTCGGAGTTCGTAGTGTAAGAAACGTTGACTGCATAGAAGGGCTTTTCGTTGGGATTTTGTACTTTCTAGTTGGCCTTGATGTTACCCCTATAATTGAGCTGTTATTTAAGTTTGTAGGTTTGCGGACGATTTTTAACTGCAACCTCAGCTGTTGATTGTGCGATGAGTGAGGGCCCGTACTTGCTTCCAATCAAGCCTTATCATCTCTACTGAACTCCTTAGGAAAATGATTATACTTCACTTAGGTCCAAAATCATGACTACCCAGCTAGCGAACGCTTTACGCTTTCTCTCTGTTGATGCCATTCAAAAGGCTAACTCAGGACATCCTGGGGCCTGCATGGGTATGGCAGAGATGATGACTGCTCTATGGCATAGGTACCTCAATCACAATCCTGCCAATCCTCACTTCTTTAATAGGGATCGTTTTATCTTATCCAATGGCCATGCTTCTGCTCTCCTTTACAGTGTTTTACACTTATCGGGCTATGACTTGTCAATTGAGGATCTGAAACAATTCAGGCAATATCGCAGTCGCACACCTGGACATCCGGAGTACGGCCATACGCCAGGTGTAGAAACTACAACTGGACCGTTAGGACAGGGTTTAGCCAATGCTGTAGGCTTCGCCCTAGCCGAGAAGCTACTTGCAGAAACATTCAACCGTCCTCAATTTTCTCTAATAGACCACTATACCTATGCCTTTGTCGGCGATGGCTGTCTGATGGAGGGAATTTCTCATGAAGCATGCTCCTTGGCAGGTACGCTAGGCTTAGGCAAACTAATCGTACTTTATGACGACAATAGTATTTCCATTGATGGAAAAGTTGATGGTTGGTTTACTGAAGACATACCTATGCGTTTTCAGGCTTATGGTTGGGAGGTCTTCCCTTGTGTAGATGGACACAATATACAAGCTGTTGAAAAGGCCATCCAAAATGCTCGATCCAACTCTACTCAGCCCAGTTTAATCTGTTGTAAAACTACTATTGGCAAAGGTTCCGTTACAAAAGAGGGTAGTGAAAAAGTGCATGGTTCTCCTCTTGGCATCGAAGAGTTAGCGGCTACTCGAAAGCATTTAGGATGGCACTATGATGCTTTTGAAATCCCTGCCTCGATTTACCAGGCTTGGGATGCTAAGCACAGGGGTAAGTTATTAGAAGATAATTGGAATGCCTTACGCCGACAATATGCAATACACTATCCTGAACAAGCTAAAGAGCTACAACGACGCATTGAAGGAAAATGTCCTGAAAATTTTGAGGAATACCTATCGAGTTGCTTGGACCATTTAAGCCTCAAAATGGAGCCTCTATCTACTCGTAAAGCGAGTCAAATGTGTATAACCCTCCTGGCACAGATTCTACCAGAGCTGCTGGGTGGTTCAGCAGATTTAACACCATCTACTCTCACCGACTGGCCACAGGCCCGCCCCGTACGGCGAGATAGCCTGGGTAACTATATCAACTATGGAGTGAGAGAATTTGCCATGGTTGCAATCGTTAACGGTCTCTTCCTTCATGGTGGGTTTAGGCCTTTCGGATCTACTTTTCTAATGTTTAGCGAATATGCTCGTAATGCACTGAGAATGGCTGCACTTATGAAAATAGGTTCTATCTTTGTTTTTACACATGACTCTTTGGCGCTTGGGGAAGACGGGCCTACACATCAACCTGTTGAACAGTTAGCCACCTTAAGGCTTATTCCTGATCTTGACGTATGGCGCCCCTGTAATTTAATAGAAACCTTTGTCGCTTGGTCTAATGCTATAAAAAACTCTGATAGGCCTTCTCTTTTGGTCTTAAGTCGCCAAAATTTACCGTCAACGGGAATCCAACTTAGTACAATTAAGGAGGATCTTTTTCGTGGCGGCTACATCCTGAGCAAAACTTCTTCTGCAGCACAGGCTATTATTCTAGCCACAGGTTCAGAAGTCTCTATGGCTTTGGAAGCCCAAAAATTATTGGCACAAAGAAATGTAGCCGTTAATGTAGTTTCTATGTTCTCTACAAGACTTTTTGATGCACAACCCGAAGCTTATCGACTCGCTGTGCTCCCTCCAGAGATACCTAAGGTGGCTGTGGAAGCAGGAGTGCCTGATTTATGGTACCGTTATGTTGGAGAGAAGGGCAAAGTAATAGGCATTCAATCTTTTGGAGCTTCTGCACCCGCTGAAATATTACTTCAGGCATTAGAATTTACCCCTTCCTCTATAGTTGAAGCGGTGTTACAAATTCTTGAGTCCGATGGAAGTGCTCATGCCTAGTTCAAAGTATTTGGTACTGCTCGGTTTAGCTTCTTTGTATTTATTATTAAATGGCTGTAGACCCTCTGACGGTAGAGACTATTCTATCGCAACCTGGTTACAAGGAAAAATTGCTCAAATTCAAATAGTAGAAGAGGAACAAAAGGAAAAAAAATTGATTACACAGGCTCTTAATACCTTTTTTCAATGCCGCTATGACTATTCTGCCAGAAAGGAAGAGCTATGTAGTCATATCCTGCTTGTTCCCGAAGAAGCAAAAGTAGCTAGTGAGTGGTTAGGAGCAGCATTTAATAGTAAGTATTCGCAAGATGAGTTGGCTTCTATGTACTTTAAGTTTTATGCTTTAGTTGTGAACGTCCTAAACCAAGATAAACCTCAAGCTTTAGCCTATCAAATTATTGACTTAGGGATAGATAAAGCTTGCACTAAATTAGGGCGCTATGAAATTAAAATTACTGAGGATAGAAGAAATGCTACCGTATGGTGCGGCCACGAAAAACCTTTCCAACTTGAGTATAGCGATCACCACTGGCGAGTAATATTACAAAAATGAAAAGCAAGCGGCTGGCTATGAATAAACTACCTAATAATGCTACACTTCCGCCGAGCGGTTTGTATCTTTCGTTATATGTCTTGATAGATCACTCTACCCCTTCAACTTTCCAATGCTTAATTTAATTATCAGTTTAAAAAGGCCTCAGTTATGCATATCAAACAGCTTAAAGAACTTATTGAGTCAAACATTCCTTGCAAGCACATTGAGGTGACGGGCGATGGACATCATTTCTTCGCTAAAATCGTTTCCTCCAGCTTTAATGGTTTAGGTCGACTCGAACGCCACCGGCTAGTCAAAGAAATCCTCAAACCAGTTATACGGAGCAACGAACTTCATGCTTTATCTATTACGCTAGCGGCAACTCCAGAAGAATGGCAGCAGGAAACTCAGTAATATTTCTTGTGTCTCCCAGGCAAGACGTTCTGTAATTTTTCTCTCATGTTGCTTATCACCTGTACGGTAGTATCCCAATCGATACATGCATCAGTTACTGAAACGCCATATCGCAACTGGGATAGATCCTTAGAAATAGCTTGATTACCCCAACCTAGATTGCTCTCTAACATTAATCCACAAATAGACTGGTTACCTCCGATAATTTGATCTACGACATTTTCTGCCACTAATGGCTGTAATTCCGCCCTTTTATTTGAATTAGCATGCGAACAATCTACTACTATTCTCTTGCGCAACTGAGCACTCTCCAAGCTCTGTTCTGCTAAAGCAACATTGACAGAGTCGTAGTTTGTTTTACCTTCCCCCCCTCTAAGTACAATATGCCCGTAGGGATTTCCTCGAGTAGCCACTCGAGAAACGCGCCCCTGCTGGTTAATTCCTAGAAAATGATGAGGCCTTTCCACAGATTTGAGAGCATTGACTGCCACCGCTAGTCCACCATCTATTCCATTTTTGAAGCCCACTGCTGCAGATAGACCAGAGGCCAATTCCCGGTGCGTCTGCGACTCTGTAGTCCTAGCACCAATAGCTGACCAGCTAATCAAATCTTGAATGTACTGTGGAGAAATGGGATCCAAGGCCTCGGTAGCGGCAGGAACACCCATTTCTGCTATGTCTAACAATAATTTACGTCCAATGTACAGTCCTTCTTCAATTTTGAACGTATCGTCTAAATAAGGATCATTGATAAGGCCTTTCCAGCCGACCGTGGTCCTGGGTTTTTCAAAGTAAACTCTCATGATAAGAAACAGTGTCTCTTCGACCTGTGCTGCCAAGTGCTTCAAGCGCTCAGCATACTCAAGCGCTGCTTTAATATCATGAACTGAACATGGGCCTACCACTACAAATAACCGATGATCTCGACCTTCTAGAATGTTTTTAACTACCTGTCGGCTTTGTGCTACATTTACCTGCGCAACTGTTGTTAAAGGTAACTGCTGCTTTAGCTCTTCTGGAGTAATAATGGGCACGTTTTCTTCAATGTACACATCGTTAATCTCTAGTTTCATTACGTAAATTCTATACTAAGAAATGAAATAATTGCTCAAATAAATGGACACTTAAGCTTACAATATAGCCCACTATCGGTCCTAACCACCTGAACAAGCCACTAAACATGAGAAATAGAATCACCCAAAAGCCATATGGCTCCAGTGACTGATAATGCCTAGCGATCTCCCCTTTCAAAAAGCTGCTAATCACCCGGCTCCCATCCAAAGGCGGTATGGGGATAAGATTGAAAATAGCTAGGACTGTGTTAATTACAACACCAAACTCCGACATCTCGCGAATAAAGGATACTAATAGCGCGAACAGGCCACTATCCTCTTCTACATTGATATGACTCGAATTTACTAGCAAAAAAGCCCAAACTAAGGTCATCAATAAATTAGCTATGATGCCTGACAAGGCAACTTGTCTAAGTCCCTTCCGATAGTTATTGAATTGTTTGGGATCTACAGGAACTGGCTTTGCCCAGCCAAATAAAAAAGGTGAGTGCAAGGATAGAAGGACTAAGGGCAATATTACCGTCCCCAGCCAATCAATATGTGCTAAAGGGTTCAATGTCAGCCTACCGGCTAATTCAGCCGAATAATCACCATTCCTTTTTGCTGCATAGGCATGAGCAACTTCATGTCCCGTAACAGCTAACACCATCGGAATAGCAGCTACGCTGGCTATTCTTACAATTTCCTCTATGTTCATTTCTTCCAAGCCTTCTCTTTAGAAAAGTAAAGTTTTCAGTCTTCTACTCTTTAGCTACTAACACCACCCCTATCAGTTCTTACTAAAGTACCTCTTTTCAATAATTATTACTTATCTGCATTGCGTTTAAGTGAATCGCTAAAAGTAAAAAGGTAACCCTTAACCAACATCAGAAGGAATTAAAGAAGTAAAAAAATCCATCAAGTCAGAGGGTAAGCGTGTAGCCTTTTTAGTCCTCATGTCTATAATTACGTAGGTTACCTTAGCTTCTACTACTAACGCACCGGTTTTAGTGTTAATAATAATCTGCTTAATCACCCCCTTACGTTCTTTAACTTCCATAAATTGAGATTGAACCTCTAGTTCATCTTCAAATAGAGCCGCTGAACGGTAATCTATATTAAGGTTCACAATGACTAAAGCGAGATGGCTGCCATGAAGCTTCTCCATTAAAGCGACTTCTCTCAACATATCCCAACGTGCTGCCTCTAAAAATTCCAGATATCTGGCGTTATTCACATGTTGATATAAATCTAGGTGATAACCTCGCACTTTAATTGGTGTTTTGAATAACATTACTCTTCCTTACTTATCTTCCAATATCCTATTAATTCAAATTTTTTTACTTTTTAAGATCTTTATGGTACTTGTTCTTCTAGGTTATCTGAAACTGTACAAGCTCCTTGAAGTACCCAATCTAACCAAAGACGTGGATTGACAGCTTTTTGATAGTAACAGAGATCTTGCTTAGAAAACTGAAAATCAGACATAGTACTCTGATTCGGCGGATTTACTGCTTCATTATTCTCTACTTCTTCACCAACTGTCTGAGATAATACAGGCATAGAGGGCAGCTCTAATGCAGTTATTAATCCCTCTATACCCTTATTTCTGATGATCTCATTAAATTTTCCTCGATAAGCAGTAACTAAACTCATTCCCTGAACCTGTACGTTATAAATACGGTAGCCCTTTTCAGTTCTATAAAAGAAATAGGCAATTGAAAGATTATGAGCATTTTTAAGACCCGGAGCACTAGCTATTAAATTGATGATGACTTCCTGCCCAGCATCTCTAATTAATGGCGTTGGATCAATTTCAACTCTCACTCCCTTGATTGAGAACAGCGCATGACAATAGGAATCAATTAGGTTTTTTTTAAAGGCTTCTCTCAACCTTATCTTTTGTTCCAAGGTTGCTGTTTTCCATGGAAAACCTACAGCAAGAGCGGTTATCCTATTAAAATCAAATAAATAGCTAATTTTTCCTAATACAATTTTTTCTATCTCTAGTGGTTTTTGCTGTGACTCCGTATCTATAAGGCTCAATACTTCTCTAACTGCTGCAGACAAAACCCCTACAGTCTCTTGCGGTGTTTGAGGCAAGTTTTCTAGCCCCGGCGCACTAAATGCCACGCAGGGCAATAATACTAGGACTAACAGGAAATATTTAATTGCTTTCATAGGAATATCTATCCTAATTCCTAAGGTTTTGAATGATCTAAGACATTTACTAGAAACTTATTAACTAACTCTTCTACAACCAATGCTGAATTGGTTACCTTAATCTTATCTCCGGGTTTTAGTTCTACTGGATCACCTCCTTGTTGTAAACTGACATACTGCTCCCCAAGGATGCCCATCGTTACAATAGAAGCAATAGTATCCTGGGAAAAAGAATATTGCTTATCAATGCGTAAAGTTACCTTGGCCCGATAAGACCCTGGGTCTAAATTAATTCCAGTGACGCGACCTACTAAGACACCGGAGGAACGTACCGGCGCCCCAAGCTTTAATCCTCCTACATTATCAAAGTAGGCTACCACCTGATAGCCCTGCCGATTGGAAAAAGACAAAAAACCCTCTCCTGCCACCTTGACGCATAAAAAAATGGTAGCGAGTATACCTAATAATACTAACAAGCCCACCCAGAGCTCGATTGTTTTTTGTTTCATTACCTCAACCCATAAATAAAAATACTGTCAGCACAAAATCTATCCCTAGGATACCAACTGAACTCCAAACTACCGTTTGATTAGTAGCTTTTAAACTTCCACTTGCGGTTGGCTTGGCATTTAGTCCATTGTAAATAGCTATCATCACAATAAATACCCCAAAAATCGTCGATTTAATCAGAGCTCCTAGTATTTCATTAGAAATAGAAATAGCCTGATTCATACTCTCCCAAAAGGTATTTGCATCTAAGTGGTAAAACAAAACAGCAATACTATAGGCGCCAAAGATTGCAGCTGCATTACCTATCATGGCTAAACAGGGCATAGAAAAGAATCCTGCCCAAAACCTGGGGCCTATAATCCTTTCTAGGGGATCTATACCCATTACTTCTAGAGCGTCTAGCTGCTCTGTCGTTTTCAAAAGAGCAATTTCACTAGTCATAGCACTACCAGTACTACTAGCAAATAAAATTGCCGATAAAACTGGACCTATTTCCCTTAAAATGGAGATCCCAACTAAAGCACCCAAGCTTGCTTCTGCCCTAAATGCTATCAATGAGTGGTAGGCCTGAAGACCTAAAACTAAGCCAATAAATAAACTACAAAAAACAACAATGCTAAGTGAGGAAACTCCAAAGTAATAAATTTCTCTGACGATGTGCGGAAAGTTTCTTAAATTACTCAATCCATGTGAGCAAATACTAAATAACAAAACAGGAAACCTACCTACCTGCAGTAGGCCTCTCAACGTACTTTGACCCAAAGCTTCAATCTGTGTTTTCATATCAGAGAATTCCCGCTCTCCCTTACCGTATTCTATAGCCCAGCTGCATCTAAAAATTCATGCACCTCAGTGAGAGGACTATGTTTTAAATAATCTACCTTTCCATTGAATACAATACCACGAGAAGTCAATAAAAGTATTTGATCAGCTAAGCTCAAAGCTACCCCAAGCTCATGCGTTACTATTATTGCGGTTACGCGAAGTTTTTGGTTGGTCTGGATAATTAATTGTGCGATTTTTTTCACAGTGATTGGATCCAAACCAGAAAACGGTTCATCATATAGCAGAAGATCAGGTTTTAAGATCGTTGCACGGGCAAGCGCTACACGCTTAATCATTCCACCTGAAAGCTCTGAAGGATATAGATTACCAGCATCAACTAGGTCAACTGAACGTAGACTTTCTTTAACCTTAGCGCGAATTACTTCCTCTGGCTCACGTGTATGTTCACGCAAAACAAAAGCCACGTTCTCTTCTACGCTAAGATCTGTGAATAAAGCTCCCTGCTGAAATAAATAACCCATGTGCTTTCTATAATCACATAACTCTCTCTTTGAGAAGCCCCGTAAAGCTCTCCCTTTGATCAACACCTCTCCACATTGTGCTAGTAATTGTCCTGAAATTAACTTTAAAAGCGTTGTTTTACCACAACCGGAACGTCCAATAATACAGACTACACTACCAGTTTCAACACGAAAATTAAGTTGACCTAGCACCTCCCTTTCACCGTATGCAAAAGAAACATTTTGAAATTCAACATGCGCTAGCGCCTTCATAAGGTTTAGACCATTTTACTTGCCATCTGAATGGCATTTAATAAACTAATTGACTGTGCTCGCCCAGTCCCTGCTAATTCAATCGCTGTCCCATGATCTACTGAGGTGCGTACATAAGGTAAACCTAATGTAATGTTGATTGCCTCCGAAAAGGAAGCATATTTGATCACTGGTAAACCTTGATCATGATACATCGATAAAATTACATCGTTTTTCTCCCGGATTTCCTTCTGAAAAATAGTATCTGCCGGATAAGGCCCAGAAGCACAAATGCCTTCACGCTGCAAACCAACTAGTGCCGGAAGAATAATTTCTTTCTCCTCTGTACCTAAATACCCATTTTCTCCAGCATGCGGATTGAGTGCTGAAACAGCTACTCGAGGCTGCTCAATTTTAAAGTACTTACGAAAGGCCCGATGAATAATCCGTACGACTTCCACGATAAGTCTCTCAGACAAAGCACTTGCTACCTGTCGAAGTGGTAGATGGGTAGTAGCCAATGCTACATTAAGTTCTCCATCAGATAGGAGCATAACTACCTTTGGAACTTGCGCCTTAGCTTGAAAGTACTCCGTATGCCCCGTAAAAGTTAATCCACTAGCATTGATAATTCCCTTATGCACTGGAGCAGTAACAATACCCGCGTACCTCTTTTCTTGTACACCCTCTATTGCTGCATCCAATAAGCCTAGAACATAGGGAACATTATTCACATTTAAATAACCAGGTACTACCCTTTCTTTCGTTGAGAAATGCCGAAAAGAAACCAGACCGTGTCCACACAAGGCCTTATTTAAATACCCTTCATAACCTAACAAGCGGGCCCTTTGTCCCAATGCCTCTAGATCTGCTAGGATTTCGACTCGACGAGGCAGAGATAACTTTAGGATTTCTAGACAAAGATCAAGCCCCACACCAGCGGGTTCTCCACTTGTCAGGGCCAGAGGCAACTCACCCTGGGCTGGACACATATTTTGGTCAACTAAATTCAATAAGGTTTCTTACGGTACTCAATATAAGCCTTTTTCTTCATCTCCTCGGCAAAAGAAGCTAAAATCTGCTCCTGCTTTGAACGAGCAATAAAGTTACTTGCCTGTTTTTTATTTTCTTCTGTCAAAGGTAAATGCCTACTTTGCAACAGACTATTTACTTCCTCTGGAGACGCTTTCACTTGTTCTTGTACCAAGCTCTCTGCTAAATGTGCTACTGAGAGGTTATCCTTAATGGTATTTCTTAAGGTGGCCTTCGGAACTCCTTCTTTCTCAATTTTTGTATAGAAAGTTTCTACACTTAAATGATTAGCTTCCGCTAATTTTAAAATTTCGTTATCAATCTCCTTCTCCGTTATTTCAACTTGTAAATTTTCTGCTGCTTGTTTTAGCAGTCTTTGCTGAATGAGCTGGTTGATCGCTACCTGCTGTATATCCATCTTTTTTAGCTGCGCTGGGGGTACATGAATTCTAATCTGATGACTAATATCTTCAATGTCTCTTTGTGTAATGACGTCCTTGTTCACTACAACCACTATCTGATCTGCCCATGTAACAGGAGCAGCCTGGATATTTGACAAACTCATACCAAGGATAAGTGCAATCAACTGTAACTGTCTCGTCAAACTCATTTTCTAACCTCTCTTCTAGAACGATAACCTGGAATAGAACGATATAACTCACGCATTGGGCTTATCCCCAAACCGCCTAATCCTCTAAAATTTAATTGGAAAAACACAGCCTTCTTTCTTTTATTATATTCAGTCATGTAACTTTCAAATACAGCACTAACCCCCCAGCAATGACATGGGCTGGTATATTCCACTCCTAACAAGCTCTCTAATGGACGGTGATCAGACAGAGAATAAGTAGAATGCCCAACCAACGAATAGTCCCTAGCTACCGGCCATTGAAAGGAAAAATCAAGTTGGTTCACTTTTCTGTGCCGCCTGCTAAACCTAGGATTCTCCGAATTATAACGATAGGACAGATTAAGCACCTTATTCTCCCCAGCATTATAACCCAATCTGACCGCATAACGGCTGTCAGTCCTTGGCGTATGGTTAAAATACATATCCGTTTGTAAAGTAAATTTATTCCCCAGATAGCCCCTTGCAAACAATAAAGTACCGACACCTGGCCTTTCTTTTTTGCTTTGTTTACTTATTGCATCCATTATTGGATGGAGTCTGCTTAGAGCGAAACGCTGTCCCACTCCAGCCACCAATACTTCTTTACCACTATTGAGGTCATAGATCCGACTGAGCAAACTATAAGATAAATCGTTAGCTTCAGCTATCCTATCTTCACCTGTTAATCTATTTTCCCGAAATAAACTAGGGAATGAAGGCTCTAATGTTTCACTATCAAAATTGGGTAATGCAGCCTGATTTCGATAAGGTATGTAGGAATAAAAGAATCTTGGTTCTAAAGTTTGTACATATCGATGCTGGTGAAGCCGCAATGGACGTTCAAATATCAGGCCAGAATCTAAGCTTACGATAGGTAATACACGATAGAAGTGTTGTTTAGAGCGATATACAGAAGCTGAACTAGTAGACGACTTATAGGGACTAAGCGAGTAGTAAGAAGCATGCAAACCTAAACGAGGCCGTAAAAAAACCCACTCGTTAGACCAATTCCAGGTTACACTGGGATAAAAGAAGCTCCTAAACCCCATAGGCTTGGTACTATGTCTAAAATTACTGATTTGAGTCAATACTTCTAACTCTGTACGACCCTCAAAAGATTTAAACCACCTCAGGTTTAGCTGAGGTTCCAAGGCGTAAGGTTCATCTATCTCACCTTTAGAGCCATGGAAATTTTGATGTCTTTGAAACGTGAAGAATGTGTGAAGATTTCCCCCGGCTAACTCATCACGATAATCTAACCAAATTTGCTGATTGAGATGACTATTGTCTGCTGCGTCAACTCTGCTACCAAAATCCTCGAAATAATGTTCATCAGAAACTCTACTATAATCTATCCCTAAAGATAACTTTGGAGTAAGCTGTTGCAGGTGACGCATACTTAGTAGATAACGATCTTTTTCTTCCGCGGCTCTATCGCGGGCTAAAAATTGCCCTAAAAGTTTTCCAGAAAAATGCGGGAATAGATAACGGAACTCTCCCTCTACAGCAAGCCCACGCTTAGAATAGAAGTGAGGTGTCAATGTTGCATCGTAGTTAGGTGCCAAATTAAAGTAGTATGGCACGGCTATTCCCAAACCAGTGCTTGACTTTAGTCCAATCATCGGACTCAAAAAACCACTTTTCCTATTACCATTTAAGGGAAAATCAAACCAGGGCACCATAAAAAGCGGCACACCGAAAAAGACAAGCTGAGTTTGCTTAGCAATACCAACATTTCGTGCGTAATCTAATTGAACTTCCTTCGTCTTTAAATACCAACTATCATCCCCAGGCTCACAGGTATTTAACTTGGCCTCTTGCAATTGATAAGAATCCTCCGAAAGCATGCGAAGTTTCTTTCCCTCAGCCTGTAGCGGAAAACGTTTCCCCTCATGAATGAAGTGAAAATCTTCTACAGTACCTAGACGATCCTTCACGTTGTAATGCAAAGTATTTCCACTAAGTAGTTGAGCCCCTCTTTTTAACGTGAAAGACCCTGAACGAATCCAACCATTCAAATAAATTAAATAATTTGAATTTAAAATTTGGCCCTTTTGCTCAGCAATGACATTTTTTTCGAGCTTGATTTGCTCTTCCCCCACCCCTTCCACTTTACCTTCAGCGCTCAACCTCAGCCCACCATCTCCTGGAATTTCCGCTCCACTCATCCGCACAGGGTCAATGGGATGAAAAAACTTAGATGAATGGCAACAATTCAAATGTCTTTTGACAGCCCGAGCTTTTTGCCCTATACGGCCACGGGGCAGCCCATGGATTTTTCCTTCAGTTGCCTCCACTTGCTTAGCTCCCACTGCTGCCATGACACAGGCTGTTAGCAGTGCCAATTTTTTTATCCTCAACAAAATCTGGTACCCTTTAGACTAAATGCGATAGAATGGCGCTTATTTTAACCTAAATCCTAATAAAAATAATATGCTACAGGCCGATAATTTGGAGTTAAACGATCTAAGAAAATGGATAAACGGACTTTATCCTGGTCAGTTGGTTGAATTGAATTTTGCCGCATCTGATGCGGGGTGTAGAAAATATTACCGCGCTATTTTACAGAATCAGCGCACCTTAATGATTATGCAAACACCCCCTGAAGACGACATTCTATCTCCTTACATTCAAGTACAGCAACTATTTCAGGGGGTCCGAGTACCTGAGATCTATCATTTTCAATTAGAAAGAGGCTGGATGGCTCTAGAGGATTTTGGAGATAATACTTTCATTAGATTGTTGAAATCTAATGTGGATCCGGAATGGCACAAAGCCTTGCTTCTAAAAGCTGTCTTTACCTTAATATCAATACAAACTACTTCCCAGCCTGATAAATTACCTCCTTATTCAGAAGAGGAACTCAGCCGAGAAATGGATTTGTTTGTTGAGTGGTGTATACCTAAGTACTACCTAAAGACTATGACAGATACTCAATGGAAAACGTGGCAAGCAGCTAAGTCACTTTTACTAAGTTCTATACTTAACCAGCCCTGCGTATATGTCCATCGAGATTATATTATCCGAAACCTGATGTTATTAGAGGATCAGACTGTAGGTGTAATTGATTTCCAAGATGCCCGCTGGGGTAGTATTTGCTACGATTTACTTTCTTTGACTCGGGATGCCTTTATCACTTGGGATGAGGCCTTTACCTTAGATTTAGTTATACGGTATTGGGAAAATGCTAAACGTGTGGGTTTGCCCGTAAATAGCGCCTTTGATACTTTCTATCAGCAATATGAATGGATAGGTGTTCAACGTCACCTCAAAGTAGCGGGGATTTTTGCTCGCCTAAAATTTCGCGATCAGAAAGACGCCTACTTGAACGAAATACCAAGGATTCTACAATATTTAAAAAATACAACCCGCCGCTATCAAGCGCTTCTCCCTCTGTATCAGCTATTGCTTGAACTAACTGGCCCAGATATTACGGTAGAGAAGGGTTTTACTTTCTAGCTGATGTTTTCGATTACCATTTTTTTGATTTATTTCTCAAAAGCGGACCGCTCAAAGAATTTTCCGTCGCCACTATGCTTTTTGGAAGTTGGATCATAGAGTATTTGAGGCTTGAGGAAAGTATCTATCATACTCTCTCAGGAATCGCTTACTTTTATTTTTGAATCCAAATGAAGCTCCTATTTGTTTACTGTTGTTAGGTCAGCTACGCGTTTTTTATTGTCACAATGACTAATTCTATTTGCTTATATCTATTACCTGTAAAGCTATAATTAATCCTTAATCACTCTCGCCCAGTTGATATTTTTTTCTCAAACTGTTCTAATCTGGCCTGTAATTCCTCTCGTACTGTAAAAGTAGCCCTAAGCCAGTGGCTCCTGAGGAAGAAACTAAGGAAAACCAATACCTTAGCGCTCCTATTATTTTTAACTTCCTCATTCGTAACTGAATTTTAAAAGGACTACCCACTGGCTCATAAGAAAAGGTTTTTTTAAACCCTATCTACTTCACTAACCTATCCTCCTTACCACTGACAATAAACTATGATTGATCTACAACCTTTTGAGGCACTCATTGCTCAACTAAAAAAAGAAGGTAATTATAGAATTTTTAATGAGCTTTCTTATGAAAAAAATTCATTTCCACGTGCCTTGTGGCAGGGACCACGTGGTAACCAAGAGATTATTAACTGGTGTTCAAACGACTACCTCGGTATGGGACATCATCCTAGTGTACTGGAAGCCATGCGCACTACCCTAAATTACTTTGGAGCCGGAGCTGGTGGCACAAGGAATATCAGCGGTACCAGCCAGTACCATCGTCTCCTAGAAATTGAATTGGCAAATTTGCATGACAAGGAAGCTGCTCTCCTTTTTCCCAGCGCCTATGTTGCCAATGAGTGGACTTTAATTGCTTTGAGTCGGATTATCCCTCGTATTCATTTTGTTAGCGATCAACAAAATCACAATAGCCTAATTGCAGGCATTCGTCATAGCCGAAAACCTAAAACCATTATTCCTCATGGTAATCTCGTTGCCTTAGAACAAGCTTTACAGGGCATTACAGACCAAAATGAAGTACCCTGCATTGTCTTTGAGTCCATCTATTCCATGGATGGAAATGTCAGTCCTATTTTAGCTATTGCAGACCTAGCAGATACCTACAATGCCATCACTTATCTAGACGAGGTGCACGCAGTAGGTTTGTATGGAAAGCAGGGAGCTGGAAAGCTGGAAGAACTTGCCCTACAAAATAGAATCGATATCATCAACGGCACATTGGGAAAAGCTTTTGGTATTCAGGGAGGTTATATAGCTGCTAATGATATGGTAATCGATGCCATTCGTTCTATTGCAGCAGGGTTTATCTTTACTACCAGTCTTAGCCCCGTGCTCTGTGCTGGAGCCTTGGCTTCTATTCAGTATCTGCGCCGTCATCACGAACTTAGAGAAAAGCATCAACTACAAGTCAAGCTACTCAAACAAGCCCTCCTAGAAGCGGATTTACCTGTGATGTCCAGTCAAACTCACATTGTCCCCCTGCTAATTAAAGATGCCAAGAAAACCCTGAGACTTAGCGAACTCCTATTACGTGACTATAATATTTATGCGCAAGCCATCAATTATCCCACCGTGCCTGTTGGGGCTGAGCGTCTCAGACTCACACCAACGCCCTACCACAATGTTGACATGATTATTTCGCTAGTTAATGCTTTGAAAGCACTTATTTAATTTCTAGGCGTTTAATTTCTGGGCGCTTCATTAGGGTGATTAGAGGGGGGATGGCTTACCTCTCCTTGAGACCACCCTCCTCCTAAAGCTTGATACAGCAAGATGGTTGCTCTGGCCTGGTTCAGTTTTTCTCTAATCAATGCTTCCCTAGCCTTCAAAAAATCGAGGTGATTTAATAAAAATTTGTCATAAGTGAATTCGCCATATTTGAATAATTTTTGACTATCACTAGAACGTTTTAGCAATTTCTGCTGCGTTACCAATAGTTGGGTCACACTATCTCTATAAGCCTCAGCCCAACGATAGCTGCTATCTACTTCTTGAAGCGCGCTCAGTAGTGCTTCATCGTAATCTTCAAAAGCACTCCTTAGCATAGCTTCTGTAGCTCGAATATGTGCTTTAATCTTCCCTGCCGTAAAAATAGGTAAATCCACTCCTATATCCCATAAAGGGCCCGATAACAGACCTTTAGAGAAGGTGCTAATTCCCAGCTTACCCTGTAACAGGCCAAAATTAAGATAAAACTTAGGAAATAAATCGGCCTGTGCAGCTTTATATTTGGAAGTTAAAGCACAGATTTGTCTTTGTTTAGCCATCAAATCAGGACGCCTGTAGATTAAAGAGTCTGGTTTTATACCAGTAGGCAAGCTAGGATTTCTATCAAGCACTTTTTTCTGATAAGGGACATGGTACCCTTGAGGAGTGTGGCCAATTAATACAGCTATGCTTTTTTCTATCTGTTCCAGTTGCGCTCCTAACAGGGCCTGCTGCGAGTGTAATTGAGCAATTCTAGCTTTTAGCTCACTAATTTCGGTTGGGTTAGTCTCTCCGGCCTCAAAACGCCGCTGAGTATATCTCAATAAATTTTCCAGGTCAGCCAAAGCTTCCTGGCTGATTTGCTGCTGGGAATGAGTGGCTATTGCATTAAAATAGTTCTCTGCAATACGACTGGATAAAGACATCTGAGCAGCATGGAACATTTCTTTGGCGCTCAGCAAATTATAATAGCTCGATTGAGCTTCATTGCGTTTTTGCCCAAACAAGTCCACATTCCACCGGCTAAACAAACCAAGCTGCCGTGCTTCAATATCCGTACTGGTTCGCCCTATGTTTAAGTCATCCAAATAAGAATTTTCTATTTGCCCATGACCCCAAGTTTTCCTGCCTGAAAAACCTATCATTGGCCATAAATCAGCCTGAACCATCGCGTGATAGGCTGTAGCCAGTTTCATATTTTGTCTAGCTTTCTTAATAGAAGGACTATTCTTTAAACCTTCTTCAATCAAGGCTGTCAGAGTGGGATCCTGCCATTCTTTCCACCATTGTTCTAAATCAGCATCATGTGTAGGAAGGGAAGTGACATTATCAAACTGAGCAGGCACACTAAGTTTAGGTAAGGTTGGAACGGGTGACAAATGACATCCCTCAACCCCCAATAGAAGAACAAATGCCAATAGTAAATGCTTAACTCTCATCCATTACCCTTTTTCAATTGAATTTTTGCAACATTATCCTAAATCTTAGTAAAGCTAGTAGGAAAAAAAATAGTCCATAAACAAGTAGTACCAGAAGTGAGAAGGCAATAGATTGGAAGCCATTACCCCTAAAGATTAAATCCTGGATATTGTAGACAAAGTGGGTAGTAGGAAGAAATTGTACCAACTTTTGCACCCAGGGCTGCATAGCTTCTACAGGTGAAACCCCACCCGAAGTAAAATGGGTGATCATGACAAGTGGTGTGATGATGAGACCAAACTGTGGCATTGAAGGAACCAATGTGGCTAAAAACATCCCAGCTGAAGTAGCAGAAAAAATATAGGCCCAGCAGCAAATGAGTAACCAAAATGGGGAGCCATGAATAGGCACTTTAAGCCATACATGTAATACCCCATATAAAGCTAACATTGCTGCTGCTAGGATCACAATTCCATTGGAAATAATTTTGGCCAGGGCAATTTCAAAAACACTAACTGGCATCACCAATAAGTGTTCAATGGTTCCATGTTCTTTTTCTCGAATAGTAGCTGACCCCACCAATACTAAGGATAACAAAGTTAGGTTCATTACTAGTTGCATTACTGCACTATAACGACCCGACTCGTTATTTTCATCAAAATAAATCCTTGTATTTTCTTCAACAGGCAACCAATCTATTTTTTGATTGGTATGGTAAAACTGCAATAGTGCTTGTGTGAATAACTTCTGAATATAAGCTGTGCCAATGCCTGCTTGAGTCATAGAAGTAGCATCCACAAGCAATTGGACTCTGCTATCTTCAAAGTTGATCATTTTGTCTTGAAAGTGAGGAGGGAAATGTACGGTAAAGATATACTCACCATGTTCCATCGCTGGAAATACTTCTTTGGGTGCAATCGGTACTGGTTTTTTGAAATAAGGAGGATTTAATGCATCTAACATGCTTCGAGAAAGCTCTGAATGATCCTCATCCACAAAAGCTACTGTAGCATTTTTTACTTCTGAAGTGACTTGCTGAAAAACAGAAGCCAGAACAAAGGTAAATACTACTATGATCATTATCACTAACGGGATATCACGCAGCAGGCTCTTTAACTCTTTATAGATAAGAGCTAGTACATTGCTTATTTTTTGCTTCATAACTTATCCGCCATATACCTATTTTTCCTCCTTCCTTAGAAATAAGCATGCCAATCCCATAAAGAACACCGAAAATAGAAATAGGGCACCATACTGAGACAAGAGATCATTGATTCCCAAACCCTTATTAAATACCCCTACACTGATCTGTTGAAACCAGGAAGCTGGAAATAAATTGCCGATCCAATAACTCGCCCCTGTCAGCGTGGATACGGGATAAATTAAACCTGAAAAATTAGAGGCAGGAATTAGCGTAACAATGGCAGATAGAAAAAGTACTGAAAGTTCCTTTTTTGCAAAAACGGAAAGTAATAATCCTAGTCCGGAAGTGGCAAATAAATAAAGCCCCAGGCCAAGTAGTAGAGCTAGTAGAGAACCCTTGTAGGCTACACCCAGTACCACTACTGAAAAATATAGCAAACAGCTCCCGCTGAGAAAACTTAAACCTACATACGGTAATTGCTTTCCTATCAAATACTGGGTTACATGGGCTGGTGAAGTATAAAAATTGATGATAGATCCATTTTCTCTTTCTCTAACTATCCCTAAGGCAGTCAGCATAATGGTGACGAGTATAATCGTTAACATTAACTGACCGGGCACAATACTATAGATAGTCTTAAATTCTGTGTTATACATAAACCGAGGCTCTAAAAAAGCTGGAATATGCCTTCCCAACAGCTTATCCTCAGTAACCGCTTGCTCAGTAGCGTAGTCTAACATAATGCCCGAGATATATTCCTTTATACTAGAAGCCTTAAAAGGCTGTGACCCATCTACCATAAAATTAACTTGGGGATGACTGTGCTCATTTAAAGCTTTAGCATAGTGCGCCGGAACGTTGATGACTAAATCGATATCTCTTCTCCTCAGCTCTGGGGTCAACTGTTGGAAAGAATCAATTTCAGAAACCTGTTTAAAGTAACGCGATCCTGCAAATTTTTGCACTAGCTGATGACTTAATGTTGAATGATCTTCATCTAAAACACTAAAACGTATATTTTCTACGTCAAAAGAAATACATAGAACTGAACAAAGTAATAATAATAAGGGTCCAAGAAAAGTAAAGCTAATTCTGATCTTATCTCTTATTAGTTCTTTCCATTCCCTACGAGCAAAAATAAAGGTTAAACCAAACCAGGCGAATAGTCCCCGACCCAAACGAGGCGGTTTACCGGAAGACTGTAAAATATTACCTTTCTCGACATCACTTATCTTGACACTTGCTTCCACGGAACTTTGTCCATGAGCACGGAGTAAATACTGAATAAAAGCTTCTTCTAGGCTCTCTGCACCAATTTCTTTCTGTAGTTCCTGACTAGTCCCTATAGCCAGTACTTCTCCTCCATCCATCAGTGAAATTCGATCACAGCGCTGGGCCTCATTCATAAAATGAGTAGATATAAAGATAGTAATATGATCTTGCCGAGCCAAAGTAACTAAATATCGCCAGAACATATCTCTAGCGACAGGATCAACACCTGAAGTTGGTTCATCCAAAATCAATACTTGGGGTTGATGTAAACAGGCAGCTGCTAACTGTAATCGCTGCTGCATGCCCAAAGATATATTCCGCGGTTCAACAGCAGCTACATCTTTAAGATCAAAGCGCTCCAGAGCCTTATCGATCATGGGTTCAATGGTTTTGGGATCCATCTGATAAAGCTTGGCGTGTAAGCGAAGGTTCTCCCTAACCGATAACTCCTCATATAGAGAAAATAGTTGCGACATATAGCCTATTTTCATTTTAGTTGAAGCATCTGTAGCATTCACTGGTTGTCCCAACAAAGTAGCACTACCTGAGGAGGCTTTAATCAAACCAGTTAACATCTTCATCGTAGTGGTTTTACCGCAACCATTCGACCCTAAGAAACCAAAAATTTCTCCTTTTTCAATCGAAAAGTTAACATTATTAACTGCAGTAAATTCACCAAATTTTTTCGTCAAATTTTGAGCTTGCATCACTGGAGGTTCATGAGGAATTTTTTGGAAAGGGGTTAAGACCAGTTCCTCCTTTGCCTGGTACTTGTCAGGAAGGTAGTGGACAAATGCTTCCTCTACTGATTGCTTTCCTGTAGAACGCAATAATGCTTCCAAGCTTTGATCAAATAAAATCTTTCCATTAAATAGCCCTATTAAATGTTCAAAACGCTCAGCTTCTTCCATATAGGCAGTAGCTACTAACAGCGTCATACCTGGGTTGAAAATCCTCAATTTCTCAATCAATGACCAAAATTGTCGACGGGAAAGTGGATCCACCCCTGTAGTGGGCTCATCTAAGATTAAAATCTCTGGATTGTGAACTAAAGCACAGCATAAACTCAGTTTTTGCTTCATGCCGCCTGAAAGCTGACCTACAGGTTTTTCTTTAAATTCGTACAACCCTGTAGACAACAATAGTTGTTCAATCTTCTGCTCGCGAATGCTCGCATCAACCCCAAATAATCGAGCAATAAAGTCGATATTTTCGTAGATAGATAGCGAGAAATATAGATTTCTACCCAAGCCCTGGGGCATAAAAGCTATGCGTGAAGAAAGCTGATCCTTAGCTCTTTGTGTGCTAAAAACCTCTCCGAACAAGCTGATAGAACCCCTCTGCAGTTTCTTAATACCCGCAATCAAACTCAACAAAGTAGATTTTCCTACCCCATCGGGCCCTATTAAAGCTACTGTTGTTCCCCGATTCAGACACAAAGAAACGTCATCTAAGGCTCGAACTTTCCCATACTGATGGGTAACCGAACAAAGCTCAATCACTGTCTCTTGACAGGTTCCAGACACTATTAGTTCCTTGGTAATCTAACCTTCAGAAAATCCGGCCAGCTAGTTTCCTGCTTAGTTCTGACATACCCATTCCCAGTCAGGCCACTCTTAAGTAGCTTGTTATAGCGGATAGCTACTTCCTGAGGAAGCTTAAGCTTAACGCGATACATCATCTTCTCACGCTCAGAAGCAGTTTCCACATACTTTGGGGTAAATTGTGCTTCACTAGAAACATACTGGACCACTGCAGGAAAAACAGCTTCTAGATGATCTAAAACAATTCTTGCTTCATCCCCCAATCGAATATTGGTAGTAGAAGCTGTAGTTAGGTAAATATTCATGTAGGCATTCTTATAGTCGACTATGGTCATAACCTTGGCACCTTGAGGGATTACACTACCTACTTCTACTACCTGATTTTCAACCCGACCATCGATAGGAGATTTGATTATTAAGTCCCCTTTAATAGTTTGGACGCGATCAATATTGGCCTGACCCTCACCAATGGCAGCTTCAGCTTCCTTTATGGAGGCAGCTACCGCTCTTAACGAAGCTTTATCTGCTAAGAACTGTGCTTTTCTTTTTTCTACTTCTGAGGCAGAAATCAGCTTATCTTTCCGCAAACTAAGAGCATTATGGTATTCCAAACGCGATACATTAAGTTTCTGCTCGTGAGCAGCATATTCAGCTTTTGCCCTCTGCTTTGCCTCTATACCTCTTTGCTTAGCTGCATTTGCGATATTCAGTTGAGATTGTGCCTCACTATCTTGCATACGAACTAAAGGCTGACCTTTTACCACTTCGTCACCTTCGGACACCATGACCTCAACCACTCGGCCCGGATAAATAGTCGCAGCATCAACTAGGGTCATTTCTAAACGCCCATTGCTGGAGTTAATGTTTTCTGGAAGCTTCTTTTGCGCTGACAAAAAGTACCTTACTATCCCTGCAGCTCCTAAACACAACAAAACTACCAGAAAGATAGCGACTAAGTACCCTTTTTTCATTATTGAGTGTCCACCTAAACGAATAAACCTTTATATCACTAATAAAGCACTAAAACAACCAACTCATATACTAGAAAACTAAATCAAAAAACACCAGCAACCTATCTTCTAGCGTATTAGAATTTCCTGCTTTTTCTAACCTTATAGACCGAAAAATCCTTTACCCCAGAAAAAGTACGAATGCTATTTCATCACCCAGGCCAATGCCATTGGTTGTTAAAGATTTGACATACTTACACTATACAATCAAGAACATCTAAACAACTCGGGAACCTTGGTGGCACTCTCTAAAAGTCTAAAGCATTCTAACCAAGATATTATTTGTAATCCCCAGGTCTCGGCTTCACAGTGCAAAAATCACAAAAATAAGTTTTCTCGTAGAACTTTCCTTAAAAGTAGTTCTGTGACTACTATACTTGCCGTTCTTCCTAGCCTATCTTTCCCCAAAAAATTACAACAAATATCCTCCTTAAAACGGCCTGTTTCACTGACTTTTCAAGGGATAGAGCCCTCTACAGCTGATACAGTCAGAGTGCCCCCGGGATATACTGCCAAGGTGCTACATAGTTGGGGTGATCCCGTAGGCATAATAAATCATTCGCCCAGCTTTAAAAAAAATGCTGCCAATCCAATAAAAGATCAAGCTTTTCAAGTGGGTATGCATCATGATGGTATGGACTATTTCCCTGTGCCCTGGCACCGACCTAATTCTGAGCATGCTCTGCTAGTGGTCAACCATGAATATTGTGATAATGGCTTACTTTTTTCTGATGGAGATCAGCATTGGAATCTCGCTAAAGCCAGAAAAGCCCAGTATGCTCTTGGGGTATCTATTGTAGAACTTAGAAAGCGTTCATCTAACCATTGGTCTATAGTTCGACCCTCAACTTACGCTCGCCGGATTACTGCTTTGACACCCATGCAGGTAACAGGGCCCGCGGCGGGCCATCCCCTCCTTAAAACTCAACAAGATAGTTCGGGATGTCATATCCTGGGTACCCTGCAAAATTGTTCTAATGGCCAAACCCCGTGGGGCACGTACCTGACTTGCGAAGAAAATTGGAGCGATGTGTTTACTCGTAGTAAGGGTGAATTAACTAAATTGGAGAAACGGTACGGGATCCAAAAAAGTGAAAAAATCTATCGTTGGAGTGAAGTAGACCCTAGGTTTGATACCTCTAAAGTGCCTCAAGAACCCCACCGTTTTGGCTGGATAGTGGAAATTGATCCCTATGATCCCCAAAATACTCCTAGAAAACATACTGCTTTAGGACGCATTAAACACGAATGCGCTGCAGTAACCCGGGGGGCAACCGAGCGCATAGTAGTCTATACTGGTGATGACGAAAAATTTGAGTATCTGTATAAGTTTATTTCTAAGGGCCGTTTTAAATCCTCAGATAGAAAACACAATCTTACTCTCCTAGAAGCTGGCACCCTGTATGTAGCCCAATTTCACGAAAATGGCCAAGGCACTTGGATTCCCCTAGAATACGGGCAAGGCCCCCTGACACCAGAAAACGGTTTTCAAGATCAAGGCGAAGTTTTGGTCAAAACTCGAATAGCTGCTGATTTGGTGGGAGCAACCAAGTTAGATCGCCCCGAATGGATCGCTATTGATCCCAAAGTCAAAGGGAGCATCTACTGTACTCTTACAAATAATAGTGATCGAGGTCAACCAGGGAAGGAAGGTAAAACTCCAGTAAACCCTCGAGAAAATAATCTTTTTGGTCATATTTTGCATTGGCAGGAGCAACAGGGAGATCCAGAACAACTTTCTTTTACTTGGGATATTTTTGCGATGGGTGGACTGCTACACACTTCCAATCCTAACTGGAAGACTACTTCAAAACAGGTATCCTTCGGCAGTCCAGACGGTTTAAAATTTGATCACCGTGGTGTCATGTGGGTACAAACTGATGTTTCCACCAGTTTAATTAATCAGGGTCCCTATCAGGGTCTGGGAAATAATCAAATGTTTGCTGTTATCCCAGGAACAAATGAATTTAAAAGGTTTCTAACTGGGCCATGCGGTTGTGAATTGACTGGAATCGCTTTTTCCCCCGACAACCGTACACTATTTGTGAATATTCAACATCCTGGGGAAACTGGTCATGGCATTTCGGATCCAGTAAATCCTTTGGCAGTTTCTTCTTGGCCGGACGGGAAGCTAACCGGAAGGCCACGTTCTTCCACCCTGGTCATCACTAAAGATGATGGGGGAGTGATAGGTACTTAAGCCCCCTGCCCCTTCTATGTTTGTATATTGTTCTTCTCAGTGTCGCTGACCCTAATGTTTTGCTGGTTAATTGCCTATTTAAATAGAAGTTGCGATAATGGCAGCTTCCTCCGGAGGAAGCTCGTAAACATTTAGAGATGGATATTAAAAAATCACGCTATGTATTTTTTATTTCTGACAGGACAGGGATCACTTCAGAAGGTCTAGGGGAGGCTTTATTGAGTCGATTTGACTATGTTGAATTTAAAAAAAGAACTTACCCCTTTGTGGACTCAGTGGAGAAAGCTAAGGCTCTCGTAGCTACGGTTACTCAGTTAGTTGAATGCGGAAATGAACGTCCACTTATTTTCTCTAGCATAGTCAGTACTGCCATTCGTAAGGAGATTGATAGATGTCCGGGGATGCATATTGATTTCTTTGCTACTTTTATTCACTTAATTGAAAAAGAGTTACAAATCAATGCCAGTGAAGCTGTTGGTAAAACGCATGGCTTGAATGATACAGATAAATACGACAAACGTATGGAGGCGTTAAACTTTACCCTGAGTCATGATGATGGGGTAGTCTATAAAAACTTAGCTGAAGCAGAAGTTATCTTGATAGGAGTTTCTCGCACAGGCAAAACTCCCACCTGCCTTTATCTGGCTTTGCACTATGGCATTAAAGCGGCTAACTATCCAATGGTGGATACTGATTTATCTACTTTGCGGCTTCCCCATGTACTTTTACCTTATAAAGATAAGCTCTTTGGTCTCACTATTGATCCTAAAAGGCTACACGGTATCCGTACTGAGCGCCGCCCTGCTTCGCATTACGCGGCGCTTGACAATTGTGTTAAGGAAGTATCCTTGGCTGAAAAAATTTTTGAATACAATGAGATTCCCTACATCAGTAGCACTCGCAAGTCTGTAGAAGAGCTAGCCGCGTGTGTCTTATCTGAAACCGGTCTAAAAAGACATTTCTGACTAAACTCAGCCTCTTCCCATATTAAAAATACCCCAAGAATGTAACGTGAATATGCAAGAAAAAAAAATGACTCTCTCAATTAATGAAAAAAATCAAATTGTAGCGCTACGCCGAGAAAAACTGCAGTTACTGCGAAAAAGTGGAAATGCCTATCCTAATGACTTTGAACGTACGGCCATGGCTAAAGAGCTGCATGAACTTTATGGCTCGACTGATAAAGAAATACTAGAAGAGAGGAAAATTTTTGTTAAGGTAGCTGGACGAATGAGGCTTAAAAGGTTGATGGGTAAGGCAAGCTTTGCTACTTTGCAAGACATGAGTGGGTCAATCCAGCTCTATATTAGTAAAGCTTTGCTTTCAGAGCCAGCTTACGATGCTTTCAAACAACTGGATTTAGGCGACATCCTCGGTGCGGAGGGAGAAGTATTTAAAACCAATCATGGGGAACTCTCTATTCGCGTAACCCAGCTGCGCTTATTGACTAAGTCTTTACGCCCTCTTCCAGAGAAACATAAAGGTCTGCAGGAT
This sequence comes from Neisseriaceae bacterium, assembly GCA_043842855.1. Lineage (GTDB taxonomy): Bacteria > Pseudomonadota > Gammaproteobacteria > Burkholderiales > Neisseriaceae > QFNR01. Next base: position 234,903 of record JBBPJF010000002.1, on the reverse strand, counting down.
CCAGAGCAAAGGCATCGGCAACGCTACGTAGACTTGATGGTCAATCAAGAAAGTCAAGAGATCTTTATGAAGCGTAGTTTGATCTTGCAAACTATTAGGGAGTATTTATTTAAAGAAGGTTTTTTAGAAGTAGAGACCCCCATGATGCACTCCATCCCTGGTGGTGCTACTGCAAAGCCTTTTATCACCTATCATAATCAATTAGATCTATCCCTCTATCTGCGAGTCGCTCCTGAGTTAGCACTAAAAAAGTTAGTTATTGGTGGATTTGAAAAAGTTTTTGAACTCAACAGAAATTTCCGCAATGAGGGGATTAGCGCCCGCCATAATCCAGAATTTACTATGGTGGAATTTTACGAGGCCTTTTCGGATTATAAACGTATGATGTCCCTCACCGAAGCCTTGATTAAACACTGTGCTATGAAAGTCAACCACGGCCTAGTGCTTCAGTATAATGGTAGATCGGTCAATTTAGAACAGCCTTTTGCTCGTATGACGGTTACTCAAGCCATAAAAAAATATCATCCTCAATACACCGAGACTCAACTTAATGATGCCACTTGGCTACTAAAACAGCTACAACAAAGAGGAGTAGTCCCCGCTAACCAAAGTTTAGGTGGCCTTCAATTTGCATGGTTTGAAGAAACTACTGAATCTCAGCTCTGGGACCCTACTTTCATAGTGGACTATCCCATTGAAGTATCCCCCCTGGCTAGGCGCTCTGATACGAATCCTCAATTGAGTGAACGATTTGAATTGTTTGTGGTAGGTCGTGAACTGGCTAATGGGTATTCGGAATTAAATGATCCAGAAGATCAAGCACAGCGTTTCAAAGCACAGGCCATGCAAAAAGAGGCGGGTGATGAAGAAGCCATGCACTACGATGCGGATTATATTCAGGCCATGGAATATGGCCTCCCTCCTACTGGAGGCAGTGGCTTGGGGGTTGATCGCTTGGTAATGTTACTAACAGGAGCTCTGTCGATTCGGGATGTCATCTTATTCCCTCAATTAAGGAAAACAGAATCCTAAGTAAGTCTAATCGCTGCGTAGCCGCGCAGGGTAAAACAAATAGTCAGAAAGCTTGCGCCTTAACGAAGAGAGCTGTCGTACTATTTTCTTTATAGCTACGCTACTAAGAAGCTGTTTTCTGTACCAGTGGTATGCTAATTTCCATTACCGTTGTATAGACGCGGTGTCGGGGGAACGGTTAATAACCGGTTCTTAACGGATCCTAATCAAGCCGATTGTCAGTAATAAATAGTTTGCATTTATTTAAATAGAATTAGATAGTTTGGTCAGTAGGACACTTCTTTGAGAAAAGCTTTACTTCATCCTACGATAATCAAATAACCCCCCCTATTAGGCTGAATAAAAAACCCTCGAGATGGGATTGTCAGTCGTGCATCAATCCAAAGATAAATTACCTAGTACTATTTCCCCACAAATAAACTAGCCCCCAACTGCTATCTATATGTATAAACTCAAAAAGAGAAAATTCGATGATGTGAGTAAATAACTTTTATAAAGTAAAAGAACTAATCCTTAATACTTTCTTACGAAAAAATAATTTTTAGAATTATGATCCCCCACCATTCATGATTCGCTCATAACGAGGTTAAAGACTTAAAGAAAAATTAAAGTAAGTTTGAACTTCTGGAAGTAAAAGATTACTTCAAAAATGTAAAAAAGGAATTAGTAAATAAGATGCCTTGGTAAGGATACTAGTCAATTGAGACAGGGACTATGAAAGTAAGGGGCTTCTAATACAAACCAGTAAGAATAAGGCCTCTGAACCGTCCTTACTTCGCCAGCATTTTTCCCTTCCAATTCAGGGAAATTTCTAATTACCCTTGCCTGAATCAATGACTGCAAGAAACCAGTTACCCTGACCTTAAAGTCGCCTGTTTACTAGGCATTTTGATAGTAAGTTCCCTGTGCTTCTCCGTTAGCTCTCCGTCTTTTTCTCTTTCTTTTATCAAAATTATACTAAGAAAGCTACGTTATATTTTACAATGCTGAGGTACGCTGAAATTAAGTGACTCACCCAACTAGCAAACTACCTTTGTCATGAACAGAGAAGAATTAATTAAAGCTGAACTAAACTTACTTCCTATACCTGATAGTGATTGGCTATTGGGTGATTTACCTTATACCTTTCAATTATTTAATGGAGGTGCAGAAAAAGACAAACTCCAAATAGAACTGCCCGTCCCTTATAAACTCTATGAAACTAAACTTCTAACTAGCTTTCAAAAAGTGTTAAGTCCACATTTCCTGGGGGAAGATATCACCTTCACTTCAAACATTCGTGCTAAAAGGGTTAGGCCAGGTCTGAAACCAATTCCTCAAGTAAAAAATCTCCTTGCTGTTGCTTCTGGCAAAGGGGGCGTAGGAAAAAGCTCTGTAGCGGCTAATTTAGCGTGGAATTTGCAGCTACTGGGCGCTGAAGTGGGGCTATTAGATGCTGATATCTACGGCCCTAGCCAAAGCTTAATGATGGGGTTTAACCAGCATAAAGCGCAACAAAGTTCTGGTCATTTCATTCCAGCTGTTCACCCTTCTGGCATCAAAGTAATGTCCATGGGTTTTTTAATTGAAGAAAATCAATCCCTCGTCTGGCGTGGACCAATGATCAGTAAAGCTTTGTTACAACTGCTCTTTGAAACTAATTGGGGTAACCTAGATTACCTAATAATTGATCTACCCCCCGGTACAGGGGATATTCAATTGACTTTAGCGCAAAAAATACCTGTAACTGCTGCATTGATCGTCACTACACCCCAGAAAATTGCTCTGATTGATGCAGAAAAAGCCATTCAAATGTTTCAAAAGGTTTCAATCCCTGTTATAGGTATTGCTGAAAATATGTCTTACCACGTTTGTTCTCATTGTGGCACTTCAGAAACTATTCTTGGTAGTGGAGGCGGACAGCATCTAGCCAAAAAAACAAACATCCCACTATTAGGACAAATCCCCCTGACACAGGAAATTTGTGAAGCTATGGATAAGGGCAAGTTTGAATTAATTCCTAAACAACTTGATAACTTTCAAGCAATCACCTGGAAAACTGCGCTAGCTTTATCACGATTGGCTAATGATTTTAGTAGTCGACTTCCAGAGGTAGCTATTGAAAAGACTAAGTTATAAATACCACAGCTCATAATTCCACCTATCTATACTGTTATTCTCCTTTTTAGCGTGGTGACACTTCCACAACTCGCAGCTTTGTGATATCGATTAAGCAGGAAATAACACACCAAGCAACACTTTCAGCTAGCTTAACCCCTGCTTTGGTAGATATTTTTTATTCATCAGAAATCTTTTGCCCATATTCCGCGTATTTCATCCGAAAAAATTCAAATTTTTCTAGGCCTAAGTGTGAAAGGATAGGAAAGTTTCATCTAGCGATACTTAATAAGAATTTTCTAGAGCCATTCAGTCTTGATAATGAATAACAGTAAAGTGTGTACATCCAATATTGCTTCCAGAAAGATACCCGAATGCGTAAATACAAACATTAAAACTAGACTATAAAAGTCTTTGACTTATTGTGCCGATTCCTACAAACCTCCCACACTTTACATGCCAACTAACTTAAGCCAAACAATAGTATATTAGATGCTTAAAATTTAATTAAACACTACGTCCTATTTTGAAAATAGTGGAAAACTATTCATCCTGAGCCTAATCTCTTATAACTACGCTTCAATCCTAGAATCCAACTCTTTAAGCAGAGTTTCCTAGATAATTACTGAAGATTGACGAGTATAAAAATAACTGGAGTTTGCTAGACCATATACACTAAAATTTCCTGATAAAAAGTACGCTTTTGTTCTACAATAGCACGGCTGATTTAACTTTGGGAATAAGATATGGCAACAGAAAATATCATCTGGCTAGATAAGTTACGTTTGAAGGATATTGACAAAGTAGGCGGCAAAAATGCCTCTATCGGCGAGATGATCAGTCAATTGAGCGAAAAAGGCGTTAGAGTCCCAGGGGGCTTTGCTACTACAGCAGATGCCTTTCATCGTTTTTTACTTCACAATCAACTTGACCAGAAGATTTTTACAACTTTAGAACAATTAGAGGTTGATAAAGTAGAAGAGTTGAGTAGGGCTGGACAACAAATCCGGCAATGGATTATCGAAGGTGAATTCCCCACAGATCTAGAAGAAGCTCTGGATCAAGCTTGGGAGTTACTCTGTCAACAAGCAGGAAGCGAGCAAATCTCTGTTGCAGTACGATCTTCTGCTACAGCAGAAGATCTACCGGATGCTTCCTTTGCAGGGCAACAAGAGACTTTTCTCAATATCCAGGGTCTAGAACATGTAAAAGCTGCTATCAAACAGGTATTCGCTTCACTTTACAATGATAGAGCTATTTCCTACCGTTTGCACAAAGGATTCCAGAATACAGCAATTGCTCTTTCTGCGGGCATTCAAAGAATGGTGCGGTCAGACCAAGCTGCTTCAGGGGTTATGTTTACCTTGGATACAGAGTCTGGATTCGAAGAGGTAGTCTTTATCACATCATCCTATGGCTTAGGGGAAACTGTTGTACAAGGGGCGGTGAACCCTGATGAATTTTATGTACATAAAGCTATGCTAAAGGCCGGCAAGCAAGCTATTATCAAAAAGGTTCTTGGGCAAAAGGCGGTTAAAATGGTCTTTGCCGAAAAAGCCGAGGCGGGACATTCAGTGAAGGTTGTAGAGGTTGCAGAAGAAGAGCGTAAGCAATTTTCTATTTCTCCCGAAGAAATTACTGAATTAGCTCAGTATGCCCTGATTATTGAAGCTCACTATGGCCGACCTATGGATATTGAATGGGCTAGAGATGGTATTGATAATAAACTTTATATTCTACAGGCTAGGCCAGAAACTGTTAAATCTCAAGAAAGCAAGACAGATAGCTTAAAGAATTACGCACTTAAGGGCACATCTAGGCTCTTATGTTCTGGACGCGCAGTAGGTCAAAAAATTGGTCAAGGTCAAGCTAGAATTATTACTGATATTGCTAAGATGGATTCTCTTCAAGTGGGAGAAGTGCTGATTACGGACATGACAGATCCTGACTGGGAACCTGTGATGAAAAGAGCCTCTGCTATCGTAACTAATCGTGGAGGGCGCACCTGCCATGCAGCTATTATCGCTCGCGAACTAGGTATTCCTGCAGTAGTCGGTTGCGGGAATGCGACTGAGAACATTCAAGATAGTCAGCCCATTACTGTTTCTTGCGCTGAGGGTGATTTGGGTAAAATTTATGATGGCCTACTGGAGATAGAAACCAAAGAAGTAAAGCTCGATAGCATTCCCCCCTCTCCAGTTAAAATTATGATGAATGTAGGACATCCTGAATTAGCTTTTAAGTTTGCTAGTCTACCTAACGAGGGTATTGGACTTGCACGTATGGAATTTATCATCAATCGTCAAATTGGTATTCATCCTAAAGCTTTACTAAATTATAAAGACCTAACTCCTGAACTGAAATCTGTCATTGACGAAAAAACTTCTGGCTATGCCTCCCCTATTAATTTCTATGTAGAAAAAATTGCCGAGGGTATTGCAACTATTGCTGCCTCTGTTTATCCCAAAAAGGTTATTGTTAGGCTATCTGATTTCAAATCCAATGAGTATGCGAACCTGATTGGAGGTAACCTCTACGAGCCCGTTGAGGAAAATCCCATGCTTGGTTTTAGGGGAGCTTCACGTTACATCTCTGAGGCATTTCGTGAATGCTTTAATCTGGAATGTCAGGCACTGAAGCAAGTTCGTAATGAAATGGGCTTTAGCAATGTAGAAATTATGGTGCCTTTCGTAAGGACGTTACACGAAGCAGAAAAAGTGGTTGGTATACTTAAAGAGAATGGTTTAGAACGCGGTAAAGATGGACTGAGGCTCATTATGATGTGTGAAGTACCTTCCAACGCTATTTTGGCTGAGCAGTTCTTATGTTACTTTGATGGTTTCTCTATTGGTTCCAATGATATGGCCCAGCTAACCCTGGGGGTTGATAGAGATGGTGGCGGCGATTTGGCTAAAGCTTTTAGTGAAAGAGATCCTGCAGTTAAAACTATGTTTGCCTTAGCTATTAATGCTTGTAGAAAGTTGAATAAGTATGTGGGTATTTGTGGGCAAGCCCCCTCTGATTACAAGGATATAGCTAAGTGGCTCGTACAGCATGGGATTGAAACATTATCCTTAAATCCTGACACTGTAATGGAAACCTGGCTTTACTTAGCAAAAGAACTAAACCATAAGGGTTCCGATTAAAACTTGGAATATTTTGGTTTTTAACCTTTCATCTTTGGATGCATTCTCGTTAGTAAACGGAGAATTGTGTGGTGCATACTCAACAAACTAGTCAGACTAGCCCTCATGATGCAGAGCCTGTTAATCCCCTCTATGGTAGGGATTTTATTTCTATTCCCGATTTAACTAGAAAGGAGCTTGAACTACTTGTAGCAACTGGTTTAAAGCTGAAAGAGTATCCCAACCCTGATCTACTGCATAACAAGCTCATTGCGCTGTGTTTTTTTGAGCCATCTACCCGAACAAGGCTTTCTTTTGATACAGCAGTACAGAACTTAGGAGGAAGAGTTATTGGTTTTTCTGATGGTAATAACACCAGTGCTACCAAGGGCGAAACCTTAGCTGATACGGTTAGGATCATTCACTCCTATGCTGATGCGATTGTTATACGCCATCCTAAAGAAGGTGCAGCTAGAATTGCCGCAGAATTTGCCCAGTGTCCTGTAATTAATGCTGGGGATGGCAGTAATCAACATCCTTCGCAAACCCTTTTAGACCTCATCTCCATACAAGCTACTCAAAATCGCCTATCAGGACTTAAGGTTGCTCTGGTAGGTGACTTAAAATATGGACGAACTGTCCATTCGTTAATTCAGGCACTCAAACTCTTCCATTGCAATTTTTATTTCCTTTCGCCACCTGAGTTAGCCATGCCAGATTATATCTGTGATGAATTATGTCAAACTTCTACTCCTTACCAAGTGGTGAAAAGGCTAGAGGATATTATTAGTGAAGTGGATATTTTGTATATGACCCGTATTCAAAAAGAACGCTTTGACGAGCAAGAGTTTTTTAAAATTAAAAACCGCTATATTTTAACGGAGAATTTATTACATAATGCAAAATCAAACCTAAGGATCCTGCACCCACTACCACGTGTAGACGAAATTGAGTTCTCGGTTGATTCTACTACCTATGCTTATTATTTCCAACAAGCAGAAAATGGTGTCTATGCGCGGCAAGCTGTGCTTTCCCTACTACTAAACCCTACTCTTCCTTCAACCAAAATAGAAAGCCAGCATAGATGAAGGGGCAAACACTCAGCGTTAAAGCCATCGAAAATGGCACCGTCATTGACCATATCCCTGTGGGAGAAGGACTCAATATTCTTCATTACTTTGCTTTGGACCAACTGAAGAACTGCGTTACTGTCGGCTTTAATCTCAGCAGTCATACGCACAGTCATAAGGACTTAATCAAATTGGAAAATGTTTTTTTTAGTGAAGAGAACATACAGCAGCTAGCTTTTTTTGCTCCCCAAGCCACTGTTAATATTATCAGGGACTTTGAAGTAGTAAAAAAAATCACACCAAGCTACCCTGATGAAGTTATCGGTATTTTTAACTGTCCCAACCAGAATTGCGCCAGCCATGGCGAGCCCGTCAAAAGTCACTTCTACGTGTGCCACCGATGCAACAAACCCAAACTAAAGTGTCGGTATTGTGAAAAAACCTATCCCTTTGATGGTTTTCACAGGCACTAGCTAAATATCCACTTCCACTTTGTTGCCATTGCTTTCAATCCACTCACGTCTCGAAGCTGCTTCACCCTTTCCCATTAGTAGCAGTAATTTTTCCTGTGTAGTCTGAGCATCTCCTTGCAATTTAACCTGCAGCAAACGTCGACTATCTGGATCCATGGTGGTATCTCTTAATTGCTGAGGTTGCATCTCCCCTAACCCTTTAAATCGACTAACAGAGTAGGCCCCTTCACCCACGCCTTCTTTCTTTAAATGACTTATAACTGAATGTAGTTCTTCTTCATCTAAAGCATAATATTTTCGTGAAGGTCTTTTGCCCCTTGCACTCACGTCTATTCTAAAAAGTGGTGGTTGAGCTACAAAAATATGACCTGACTCTATAAGCTTAGGAAAATGTCTATAAAATAACGTTAATAATAGTACCTGTATATGCGCACCATCTACATCTGCATCAGACAGGATTGCAATCTTCCCATAGCGCAGGGTATTTAAATTAACCTCTTCTGTTGCTGTATGTGGTTCCACGCCAATTGCTACTGCAATATCATGAATTTCACTGTTACCTAACAATTTATCCTTAGAAACTTCAAAGCTATTCAATACCTTGCCCCTAAGTGGCAAAAGTGCCTGATTATACTTATTACGCGCCAACTTGGCTGACCCACCAGCTGATTCGCCTTCTACCAAAAATAGCTCGTTTTCACGAATATCCTCACTCTCACACTCAGTCAATTTACCAGGGAGTACTGCCAATCCAGAACCCTTTTTCCTTTCAATTTTTTTTGAGGAAAGCATACGCTTTCGTGCTTGCCGTATCGATAAGTCAGCTATCTTTTTCCCTAGTTCTATGTTTTGATTCAACCATAGATCAAGTGTATCTTGTAAGACAAGTACCACTAATCGAGTAGCATGACGACTACTTAGTTTCTCCTTAGTTTGGCCCTGAAATTGGGGTTCTAGCATTCGCACAGATAGCACATAAGACAATCGAGAAAAAACATCTTCACTCTGTAGTTTCACGCCTCTAGGTAAAAGATGATGTAACTGAATAAACTTATCTACTGCATTAAAAACTACTTGCTTGAGGCCAATTTCATGCGTCCCTGCTGACGGTGTAGCAATGAGATTGACATAACTTTCCCTAATGATCTCGCCTTCTTCACTCCAAGCCAAGGCTACTGCAGCTCCTTCACCTTCGAGAAAATCCTCTGTTGATTCGGTTAGATAGCGCTCAAAAAAAGAAACTGGATGCAACAAAGCTATCCTTGCTAGTAGACCCTCTAAATACCCTTTGACGCCATTGGAATAACACCAGTGGTCATTTTCTACCTTCCCTTTGTCGGTATGTATGATTAAACTGATCTGCAAGCCAGATAACAACACCGCTTTTGCCTTTAGGGCGTTTCGAAGTTTCGCTAAAGCATAGTAAGGCGATTCGAAATACTGCGGATCCGGCCAAAGCCTTATAATCGTACCAGTATCCTGAAGTTGACAACTATCAATATTTTTTAGTCCCTCAACTACATTACCTGCTTCAAAGACTATACGCCAGACACCACCGTCTCGTTTAATAGTCACTTCCATTCTACTAGATAGAGCATTGGTCACACTCACTCCAACCCCATGGAGCCCTCCTGAAAAGGTGTATGCAGCTCCTTCTTTCTTACTAAACTTACCTCCAGCGTGTAAACGAGTGAACACCAACTCTACTACGCTCAACTGCTCTTCAGGATGTATTCCAACCGGAATACCACGTCCATTGTCCTCTACTTGAAGAGATAAATCAGGAAAAACTGTGACCTTAATAATGCTAGCGAACCCTGCCAAAGCCTCATCTACAGCGTTATCAATCACCTCCTCAGCAATGTGCGTAGGGTCCTCTGTACGTGTATACATTCCCGGCCGCTGCTTGATCGGATCAAGTCCCCTGAGTATGGTGATACTTGATTCATTGTAAGCCGAACCTTTAACTTGATTATGCCTATTCATTGCCTATCTATTTGTTTTCCCTGAACTTCACAATCAACCGCCAGGCCCAACACAGGAGCAAACTGAAGCAAAACTTGCTGGTAAACCTTCCGTTTGAATTCAATAATCCCGCTCAAAGTCTCCCAATAAAGACTCCAGCGCCACCCATCGAATTCGGGCTTGCTACTGGCTCTTAGGTTAATGTCGCTATCTCTACCAACAAAACGCAGTAAAAACCAAATCTGCTTCTGGCCGCGATAGGTCTCCCCTGCCTCTTTCTTTAACCACTTACTAGGGACATCGTAATAAATCCAGTCTTTGGTCTGGGCAAGTACCTCCACCTGCTGTGGACCTAAACCTACCTCTTCCATAAGCTCTCTATACATAGCCTCAGAAAGACTTTCCCCGTCATTAATTCCTCCTTGTGGAAACTGCCAAGCAAATTGCCTAACCCGTTTACCCCAGAAAACATGACAATGCCTATTGACTATTACAATCCCTACATTGGGCCTATAGCCTTCTTGATCCAACACAGCTTACACCCACCCTGTGAATTTAAACGCAGACATTGTCTCATACTTTAAAAACTAAGACTAGCCAACCTTAGAGCTGCAAGCGATTGCTTTAGCTTAACTAAATTAAATTCCAGATTCTCGTTATCTGATTACAATTGAAATTGGAGAAAACTAGTGTACCTGCGACTAGACTTCTCATCGTCACTGAGCCTAGTTACCCCTTAGGATTTTTTCTAAAAAGTATCCTCTCTTTGCATACAATTACGGAAGATAAAAAACAGTAGACTATCCCCGTATCTTGCTACAACTTATTCCCGCTAACTCAGCATCTATGACTGCTAGTAACAATACTAGGATACCAGCATGAATAACTAGAAAAATAACCGCCTTAGCCCAGATCAAATTCCATTCAGGGTCTAAAGCTACCTTCAATAAAAAGAAAAATAATATTAAATCTCGAATTAACGGTATAACCTCTGCCCATGTTCAAAGAGATTTGAAGAGTAACATCTCAAGCCACTGATTCAGTTCTTTTCTAATTGATATTCTCTACTCTTTGGGGGCAAATTTTTCTAATGCAGTACTCTTATCAGAAAGAGAAAGAACCTGCCGTGGACGTTATTAATCTGCTGTACAGGCTGAGGCCTACTCTACCTTTAAATTATGTTTTTCCTGCTGTACACCTAGTGGACTACAATCTCCAAGGAATAATTTTGAAATCTCCTTGTGTTCTCTCTAACTTGATATTCATACACCAGAAAAGTTAGTATTCAACTGTTTATAGATCATACAAATACTATCCCTCCATAAATTAAATTTTATAATCCGTAAGCAAAAAAAAGAAAGTTGTAGCTAATATCAGTTCGCCCGCGCAGAAGTCTTATCAGTATTATTAAATAGTGCAGCACTGGCAAAGAATATTATACCTCTACAGATTTCAACCTACAGCCCTGTCTACAGCACGCAAGTAGATAAGGAATAATTTTTTCCTTTCATTGACAAAACTTAATTTCTTTTCTCTAAAACCATGCCCAATCTCATTATGGGCCCACCGGTCTAAATAATCAATTTAGGTTTGAGTACAGTAATAGACTAAATTCCCCATACAATGGCCACTGCTACTCCAAGCTCCAAGGTCTCAAAACCTGCCAATCAAAAACCTATTAGCTCGGTACCAAAGTAATTTCTTATAAGCTTAGAAATGTTACAATGACCTTCTTACTGTGTTTATATATCACTGATGTTATCGGATATCCTATACCCGCGATTAGCTGTTGATACCAGCGGGAATTATCTTTCCGTTGCTTTGCAGACGGAGGGGCAGCTTTTTAGTTATCAAGAAATAACCACCAATCAACACTCAGAAAAGCTCATTCCTTTCATTGCTCATGTGCTTGAAGAAGCCGCTATCAAGCTGGATAAGCTCAGATCTATTATCTATATAGCAGGTCCTGGCTCTTTCACTGGTTTGCGTATTGGACTTTCAGTTTTAAAAGGGATTGCACTTGCCCATAACATCCCCCTAATCCCAGTACCTACCTTAGACTATATAGCCTATTCTAGCGAGAGTGAATGTTTGAACCGAATTATTATTGCACTACTTGATGCCAGAATGGATGAAGTTTTCTCTGCTTCCTATCAAAAAAAGCCTTTCAAAAAACTTCAACAGGAAACACTTTACTCTCTTAAGTCTTCTGATTTTTCCTCTTTGCTAGAACAAGAGCCCCCCCCTTTGCTGGTTAGCCCTTCTATAGCTTTAGCAACCTCTCTACCTGGATTAGAAATCTGCTCTCCTAAAGCTAACCTGTTGTTTGATTTAGTTGATATGCTTAATTATCCCAAGCTCAATGCAAAGGAGGCTTTCCTACTTTACGTTAGGGAAAAAGTTGCATTAACACAAAAGGAGCAAGAGCTTAATGGCTCATGGAATCGTTAGAGCTATATGTCCTGAAGATCTTGAAAAAATCAGAGCTATTGATGTGGCCACTAATCCACATCCATGGGGGATAGAAGCTTTAAAATACAGTCTTAGACATCACCTGGGCTTTGTTCACCTGCAGTCACAATATCCCACTTCCTTTTTATTGTTTTCTAACCAAGTTACGCATTCAGAAATTCTACTGCTTGCTACCGCTCCAGCGCATCAACGAAACTCTCTGGCAACTAGGTTGATTAAAACACTGGTAGACTATAATCGCCATATAGGATTGGATAGAATATTACTAGAAGTTAGAGCATCCAATTCTGTGGCCCAAAGTTTTTATAAAAAAAACGGCTTCTCCATGCTGGGGGTTAGAAAAACTTATTATAGTTCTCCAACCGAAGATGCTTTAGTTTTGGAAAAAAAATGTTAGAAGCTCACCTGCTGGTCTATCTCAAAGCACTCAACCTAGAACCTTTATGGTTGATGAAGGATAAGGACGTGGTCTTTACAAATAATGTGAATCCGAGTCCCATCGCTTCTAATAAGTGTTCGAAGAATGTAGACACGAGAGAGTTCCCCGTCCCTGTGGATGACAGTACCTCAATGCCTCAGCATTTAGAACTAGTTTCTCGCTCTGATTCTATAAATTTACTCCCTACTACAGCGTCTTCCCTACAAAAAAATTATCCATCAATAGATAGTAAGGTACCTGAACAAAAAACTTCTGAAACGCTAAACAAGAAAAAAATAGCACTCCAACTTAATCTAGGAAATGCAGATACAGGCTCACTTGAACTCTTAACTAGAAGCCAATTTATGACAGGGGAAAAGAATCAAACAACCTTCCTCTTAGGGTTTCTAGCTTCTCATCTTAATCAAACAGTCTCACCTCTTAGTCAACCCGCTTATGCACGACTGCTAAAAGACCTATTCAAGCATATTGGTCTACACTCCTTAAGCACCTTCAATCACCATGCCACCTCGGCACAAAACAACCTTGTTATCTTTCCAGCAATTAAGGGAGCTATACTTTTTAGCCGTGCCTTTGAATTCTCCATATTTCAGCAGTTCCTCCAAAAAGAAAACATACCAACCCTAGTGACTGAACACCCTTTAAGTTTTCTACGTAATCCCATACTAAAAAAACAACTCTGGGAAGATATTAACCGATTGTTTAATGCTCTAGATTAGCATTTCCCGCTTCTCTTCCAACTAAATGCCTCAAATATGAAAGTGTGGCAATCTCATTTTTCTTTTTTGCGATATCGTTGGCTTTAGAAAATGAAAGCTTAATTTTTTCTTGATCGAAGGGGTAGTTCAGCTTTTCAGCGTTAACTCTCATAATTACCGGATGAGCACGTTTTTCTAACAAATAGTACACGGGCCTTCCTTGAGGATCGGGACGTATTCTCAAAAAATGATAGTACTCCTCCTGAGGTAAACTTTTCTGAGCTTCTTCTATAGATACAGTCCGCACGGGAGACCAAGCTAGTGAAAGAGATTGGCCTGCTTGCAACTGAAGAAGAACTTCTTTGGCATGGGAAAGAGCCAACTCACCTGACTTCATATTTACATAATCTTTAATTACTCTTTCCTTGCTTTCTACATAATTTAATTCTCTTGATGGTCTTACCTGAGTGACACGCACGACCCAGACACTATTACCGACTGTAATCACATCTGAATTATCTTGGCTCGATATCGTCATAGGATCAAATAACACCCTAATTACTTCAGCAGGCCATCCCTGAGAAAAAGCTTCTTGCTTAGTTATCCAACCCTTATTTGTTTTGACAATGTCACTTCCTAGCAAAGTTTGTGAAATCTTTCTCAGATTTTTGCTTTCTGAGAAGGAGGCCTCTGAAATTTGATCGCGCAAGCTGGCTAAATGGTTTTTAACTCTATTAAATCTTAGTACATAATCGATACCCGCCCTATCAAGCTGGTAGTTTTTCCAGTTTAAGATGGCTTCTACTCTCAGGATATGGTATCCATCTTCAGCCTCCACCAGTTGGTTATAAATTCCTGTCTGTTTCATATCGAAGGCTGCATTCTCTATTGCAGAATAATATTGGCCATTCTTCTCAATTAATCCCAAGCTCCCCCCAAACTGAGCCGTTGATCTATCCTGGGAATATTGTTGGGCATACTGAGAAAATTTCTCTGGCTCCTGTTTCAATCTCTGCAAGATACCTTGTGCCTGGGTTCTTAAAGTTGCCCTTAAATTCTGATCAGCAGCTTTATCCTTGGGAAATGCAAAGACAATATGTGAGACCATTCTCCTAGGCTGAGAAGCTCTATTACTTTCGTAATACCTCCTCTTTTCGTCTTCACTTACTTTCATCTGTTGTACTAACCACTCGGGTGTAAGCTGTAAATATTCAAATTGTATAGCCTTATCTTGGCGATAGGCACTCTTATGTGCCTGATAAAACGCTTGTAAATCCACATCTGAGTAGCGTACCTTATCCTGATAAGCCTCACGAGGAAATTCCAAGCTCTGTATTTCCTTTTGGGTTTCATACACTGCCAGGTATTGTAAAAGCTGATAGTTAGAAATAATATGATAGTTCGTCAGATAATAGTCAATCAGACTGAAGATCATATTTTTTCTTAGTTCATCCTCGAAAAGCGCCTCAGAACGATAAGTAGTAGCAATAAAATTTCTGTATTTTTCTGGATTAAAGCGGCCATCAAACTCTCTAAAAGCAGGTTCAGATTCAATTATTTTGCCCACCTGCCTTCCTGGAATTGTCAGACCTATTTTCCGGCCACCTTCAATAAAATAAGCTCTTTTCTGTAAAAAAATATAGGCACGGTCAATATTAGTTTCATCTTGCGGTTGACGCATTCGTTGTAGATAATTTTTTACATCAAAATTAGTAATCTTCGTTTTGCCTATTTTTACCACGTAAGGGCTTTTCACAAAAGAAATTCCATTAAAACCAAAATATAGAAAACTCAAAGCAATAAGAGCTAAGAATACTTTTACTAAATTACTGTTTCTAAAAAAATCAAACATAGAAGGGACGACCACCAGTAAGAGATAGTTAAAAATTTAGAAAATGGTTCTAGAGCACAAAAAAGGTGAGCTAAACACTCACCTTCTTAATTGCTTGATCGGTTAACTAAACGGATTCTTTAAGAGTTTTGCCTGCCCTGAACTTAGGTGCCTTAGAGGCTTTAATGCGGATCGACTCTCCAGTCTTAGGATTTCTGCCATTTCTAGCAGCCCGTTGCCCTACATAATAAGTACCAAACCCGATTAGAGTAACGGTATCCCCCTTCTTCAAGGCTTCTACCACTGTAGTGGTAAAACCATCCAAGGCTTTAGCTGCAGCAGCCCTAGAAATACCAGCTTTTTGCGCGATAGAACTGACTAATTCAGATTTGTTCACGGTGACTTCCTTTTCAAAAAATTATCAACTGAAGCCCCTAACTGCAGGAGCTCCGACCCGTTGTCAACTACAATATTCGCCCCCTAAACCCTTTATAGCAAGAACAAAAAGCCCCTGTCAAGGCATTTCACGCTTTTAAAGCTCTTAAGTAAAGAAAGTGAGGTAAAATCCTCATCTACCTAAGTTAATTCTGATACATAGCCTCAGATTTTTTTACCACTGTCTCTGTATGTCCCTGGGGACCAGACAAACTTGTGGTAGAAGAGTCTAAAGGCAAAGGCTGTGGCATTTCCTGCAGAGCCAGTTGTAAAATTTCGTCAATCCATTGCACAGGTATAATCTGGAGTCCCTCCTTCACATTCGCAGGTATTTCCTCCAAGTCTTTTAAATTTTTATTGGGTATCAAAACCGTATCTATTCCACCTCTCAATGCAGCCAGTAGCTTCTCCTTCAAGCCCCCAATCGGCAATATTTCCCCTCGTAAGGTAATCTCTCCTGTAAGGGCTACATTCGATTTCACCGGAATTCCCGTGAGAGCTGAAACCATTGCTAAAGTCATTGCACCACCCGCACTGGGCCCATCTTTTGGAATAGCGCCCTCTGGGACATGCACGTGCATATCGTACTTTTCGTAAAAATCGACAGGAATACCTAGTGCTTCACAGCGAGAACGAACTACGGATAAAGCAGCCGTAATTGATTCCTGCATCACTTCACCTAATTTACCGGTTCTAACTATGCTACCTTTACCTTTAAGTGCAAGTGCTTCTATGGTCAAAAGTTCTCCGCCGACTTCGGTCCAGGCGAGTCCAGTTACTTGACCTACCCGATTCTTAGTTTCTGCCGTACCAAAATCAAAACGTTTTACTCCGAGTAGATCCACCAAACTATCTTCTGTAACTACTACTGGCTTCAATTCTTTCTCGGAAGGACTAATTGACCCCTTGCGGCCACTAGACTTCTTTTTAACTTTATCTTTCAACGAATCACGGACCACCACTCGGCGACAAATCTTGGCTAGCTTTCTTTCCAAACCACGGACTCCAGCCTCTCGAGTATAGTAACGCACTATACCTCTGATTGCAGACTCCTCTATGGTAAGCTCCCCTTCACGTAAACCATTAAGTTCCATTTGTTTCTTAATGAGATAGTTCTGCGCAATCTTGACTTTTTCATCTTCGGTATAACCAGAAAGAAAAATGATTTCCATACGATCTAGTAAAGCAGGGGGTATATTGAGTGTATTAGAAGTAGCTAAAAACATGACATCAGATAGATCAAAATCTACTTCTGCGTAATGATCCGAAAATGTATGATTTTGTTCTGGATCCAAAACCTCTAGTAGCGCACTGGCCGGATCCCCTCTAAAATCTTGTCCTATTTTGTCAACTTCATCCAGTAAGAACAAAGGGTTCTTAACACCAGCTTTAATCATATTTTGAATGATCTTACCTGGCATAGAACCAATATAAGTCCTACGATGCCCTCTAATTTCACTCTCATCATGCATACCCCCCAAAGCCATACGGACATACTGTCTTCCGGTGGCATTGGCAATAGAGCGTCCTAGTGAAGTTTTACCGACACCAGGAGGGCCCACCAAACACAAAATTGGACCTTTAATCTTCTTAACCCGCTTTTGCACAGCTAAATGTTCTAGAATTCTCTCCTTGACCTTTTCTAAGCCAAAATGATCGCTGTCCAAAACTGATTGAGCTTTATGAATATCGGTACTGACCTTCGAACGCTTTTTCCAAGGCAAATCCAAGAGTACATCAATATAGTTACGCACAACCGTCGCCTCAGCAGACATACCTGGCATCATTTTTAACTTCCTTAATTCAGCCAAGGCCTTTTTTTCAGCCTCTTTAGACATTCCAGCTGCTTTAATTCTCCTCTCAAGTTCTTCTAGCTCTTCTTTCTCGTCTTCCTCTCCTAATTCTTTTTGGATGGCCTTAGCCTGTTCGCTTAAATAGTACTCGCGCTGGGACTTTTCCATCTGTTTTTTAACTCGTCCGCGTATACGCTTTTCCACTTGAAAAAGTTCTAGTTCTGCCTCAAGGAAGCCTAATAACAAAGACGCTCGCTCTTTCACATCTAAAGTTTCAAGTATTTGTTGTCGCTGTGCTAATTTAAGTTGTAGCTGAGAGACAATCATATCTACAAGCCGACCTAATTCTTGTATTTCCTTTATGCTACTAACTATTTCAGCAGGGATCTTTTTACTTACCTGAACATACTCGTCCACTTCACTCAGTAAGGCTCGATAAAGTACTTCAGCAGTCTCATTAGACTCCCCTTCATCTTGCAAAGTCCAAACACGAGCTAAGAAATACGGTTCTTGTTGCTTCATCTCTAAAAGCTTAGCCCTATCTACTCCTTCAACTAGTGCTTTAACTGAACCCTCTGGTTGTTTCAACATCTGGATGACTTTGACTATAGTGCCGACAGCGTACAAATCTTCTTGGCTTGGCCTATCTACCTGAGAATCTTTCTGAGTCAGTAAAAAAACTGGCTGACCTACCTCCAACGCAGCCTCCAGAGCAGCAATAGACTGCTCTCTACCTATCAAGAGAGGGATTACCATTCCTGGGTAAACTACCACATCCCTTAAGGGCAGTACCGGTAGTTCAAAAGTTCTTCTTTTTGCCATGTCATTTCCTCACTCTTCTCAAATCAACCATCATTAGGTGGTGCGTAAGTAATAAATTTCAAGAGCACTTATTCATAGCTTCGAAAAACAAATTTAAACTCATCCTAGTAACTCCCTAGAATGAAATCCTCTTCTAATCTACCACTGACCATGCTTCCAACCTACTAAATTTGCTAAATTATAAAGACATTAACTACTTACTCAATCGAACGATAAATCTTGCTAAGAACTTCAGTTACATCACTAGACTGTACTTTGGCTAATAGCCTATCTAGCTCTTGGCTAATGAGCTTTTGCCTTAGTTTGTCTAACTGACTTACACTTTTAAAACCATCTGCCAGACGGGCTGCCAACATGGGGTTCTTCTTTTCAATTTTAAGGATCCAGCGACTAATTAAGCGGTAACCCTTGCCATCCTTACGATGAAAAAGATAGGGATTGCGAATAAAAGTCCCCAATAACGCTCTGACCCGATTGGGATTATCGGCATCAAAATAATTACTCTTCAAACAATGCTTGACTTGTTGAAAAGTATCCTCAGCAAAGCTAGAAGCCACTAGAGTAAAGTACTTATCTAGTACTAAATCCTCTTCCGAAAATTCCTCAGCTAAACAATTCAACAGCTCTCCCTTTTCGTCGCCCGGTAAATGCTTAATTGCTTCAAGTAAACCTAAACGATGCGTCATATCCGTTGCCATCTTTGTATAGTAAGCTTTCGAGGTAAATAATTCTCGATAGCCCACTCCAGCCCACACTAAATAGCTCCTCAATACATTAATTAAACTTCTTACTCCTTCTAAATGAGGGCAATAATCCTGTTCCTTGTCTTCACGGCTATTTGATTCTAGCTCTAAACTATTTTCATAACGTTGGTTCATTGCTTGCGCACAGTGCTGAGCTATCTGCTGTTTAAAGTCTACTAAGACGGCTTGCAATTGGATAGGCTTTACAGGAGCGTGAAACTGTAGCAATTCATTAAAAGCCGGCAATTCCAACATTAGGGCCAACAGAGCACTTTCTTTTTCTTCTTGTATTACCCTGTTCAATTGATTAGTTAATAATTCAATAGATGGGTATTCACTCTTGCTTTGTCGTGCTTTCACAAACTGATGTAAGTAATCATGATATAGGCTTTGCGACGCCTCCCAGCGCATGAAAGGATCGGGATCCCATAACATCTGAGTTAACCAAGCTTTTCGAGTCTGCTTATACTGCAAATGAATAGGAGCAGAAAATCCCCTTCCAATAGACACAATAGGCTCTACTGATCTATCCAGCTGTATTAGATAACTTTCTTTCTTCTCCTTTAGTAGAATTAGGCCCTCGATCATCCAAGTAGCTGAACTGGTATGTTTAAACTGAAAACGTTGTGTAGATCCTTCTGGAGTTAAAAATCCAAACTTGATGGGGATTAGCAAAGGCTTTTTTTGCTTGCTGGAAAGCCGCTGCTCAAATTTTAACAAAATAGTTTTTTTTGCCGAGTCAAATTGAGTTTTCACTGCGACGGTAGGAGTCCCCGCCTGCGAGTACCAACTCAACATCTGTGGCAATTTGATAGCATTTGCATCTTGCAAAGCAGCAGCAAAATCTTCACAGGTTACTGCTTGCCCATCATGCCTCTCAAAATACAGTTTCATCCCCTTTTGAAAGCGTTCTTCACCTAAAATGGTATGCCATAATCTAACAACTTCTGCTCCTTTTTCATATACGGTCGCTGTATAAAAGTTATTGATTTGTTCATAGGATTCTGGACGAATTGGATGGGCCAAAGGGCCTGCATCTTCAGCAAATTGAAACTCTCGCAGCCATTTAATCGCTTTTATCCTCCTTGATTGCCAAGGCCCCATATCACCAGAGAATTCCTGCTCCCTAAATACTGTGAGACCTTCTTTCAAAGTTAACTGAAACCAATCCCGACAAGTCACGCGGTTGCCAGTATAGTTATGAAAATATTCGTGTCCTACTACTGCCTCAACCTCTGAAAAATCCTGGTCTGTGGATATTTTGGGATTAGCTAATATGAACTTAGTATTAAATATATTCAAACCCTTATTCTCCATGGCACCCATGTTGAAATCATCGACTGCCACCACCATGAACAAATCAAGGTCATATTCCAAACCAAAACGTTTTTCATCCCAACTCATAGCCATTTTTAAACTTCTAATCGCAAAATCCAGCTTATCGGCATCTTTAGGACGACAATAAAAGTGTAAATCCACTTTTTTTCCAGATTGGGTAGTAAAAATATCAACCCTTCTGGTTAATTTTCCCGCAACAAGCGCAAATAAATAACAGGGTTTCTTATATGGATCATGCCACAGTGCCCAATGCCGTTTACCTCTCCTCCCTGAATCAATTAAATTTCCGTTGGACAGTAAAACTGGATAATCCTTCTCCTCGGCCTCGATATAAACTTTATATTCAGTCATTACATCTGGTCGATCAAAGAAATAGGTTATCTTCCTAAATCCTTCAGCTTCACATTGCGTCAGTAGGTTACCTCTAGAAGCGTATAGCCCCATCAAGCTTTTATTCTTCTCTGGAAACAATTGCGTTACGATCGACAGGGTGAAGGCTTCCTCTGGTACATGCGAGAGCCTTAGTTGCCCCTTCTTAAGTGTATATTCTCCAGAAGCTAGGCTTCTGTTATCCAATCGCAGCTCTAATAATTCAGCTTCCCCATCCAGACATAGCACTTGTCCCTGTAAAATGGGCTGGATACGCATGTAAGCTTCAACCAATACTCTATTCGTCTGCAAATTAAATTTCAAAAACAAGCTCTCCACTCGATAAGGGAGAGGCGCATAATCTCTCAAATATTTTTTCTTAAATTTCATCAAAACTCAACTTAGGACAGTTGCCCCCTATTTCCACAGATTTCATCTAAATGGTCTTTTACTGCTGCCAATAGTACTAGCCCGTTATCCTTTTTCCATACCCAATTTTTTCCCCGATGAATAAAATGGTAAGACTCTTTTCCTATCACCACCCACAATTCATGCCGTCCTAGGTTATGTGTTATCACCACGCATTCTTCTGTATCGTTATAGATGGTTAGAATATCCCCTTGATGGTCATAGTCAAAGTCCCAATCATAGTTTTCTAGCTCTTCTATTATTTCTAAAAAAGCCCTCTCTGCTTCATTTAAAAATTCAGCATCATTCATTTTTTAATCCTCGGAGTACCTAGATTCTCAGCAAGGCACTATAATACACCCATCAACTCTTTTTGTTCAGTTATGAAATTATTTTCTATAGGCTGCTGCTTCATTTGCTTGTCGATCTTTCTTTTAACAGCTTGCGGTTACAAAGGAGATCTATATCTACCAGCTAACACCCCCGCATTTGACGGACTTCGCCATCCTCAGCTAACTTCTTCTACTTCCGATCTACTTAATACCAACCCATCAGCTCAGACTCATTAATGCTACGTTATATCAACAACCAGTTATATATTGAAAAAGTCTCCTGTTTAGACCTAGTCAAGAAATATAAAACTCCCCTTTATGTTTACTCAAGGACTTCTATGCTTGAGGCTTTGATCAACTATAGGGAATCTTTTTCAGAGCTACGACCTTTGATCTGCTACGCCGTTAAAGCTAATAGTAATCTTTCTATTCTTCAACATTTTTCACGTCTTTCCACAGGCTTTGATGTAGTCTCTGGAGGAGAATTACAAAGAGTACTTACAGTTCAGGGAAATCCTAAAAAGATTGTATTTTCTGGCGTCAACAAAAGCGAGGCAGAAATACAACTTGCTCTACAAGTGGGTATTTTAACGTTCAATGTCGAGTCTATTCCTGAAATCGACCGTATACAAAAGGTAGCAAAGTCTCTAGGAGTTAAAGCTCCCATTTCTTTACGCATAAATCCTAATATTGATGCAAAAACACATCCACATATTTCTACTGGGCTTAAAAACAATAAATTCGGTATTCCTTATGAACAAGCCTTAGAAGCTTACAGTTACTCGCGACAGCAATCTCATTTAAACATAGTTGGAATTGATTGCCACATTGGTTCTCAGCTCACAGATGTAGAACCTTTAAAAAGAGCAGCGGATAAATTATTTAGACTGGTAGCGGAACTGAAAAAAAAGCAGATTCCTATACGTTACTTCGACTCTGGAGGAGGACTTGGGATTATCTATTGTCAAGAACCCCGACCCGATTATAAAAGCTACGCTCAGCACCTCTCTACCTTTTTTAGTCAGCATCCAGAGATCAAACTGATTCTTGAACCTGGACGTTCCTTAGTAGGAGATGCGGGTATTTTGCTTACGCGCGTGGATTATATCAAGCAACAACCTGAAAAAAACTTTATTATCGTTGATGCAGCTATGAATGATCTAATTAGACCCGCTCTCTATGATGGTTACCATGACATAATCCCTGTCTCACAAAAACCAAACATCACTCCCATAGTGGCTGATATAGTTGGCCCCATTTGTGAGACCTCTGATTGTTTGGGAAAAAATAGAAAATTAGCTGTTGAACCTGGAGATTACTTAGCTATTAAAAGTACAGGCGCCTACGTTGCTAGTATGGCTAATCATTACAATTCCCGCCTTATCGCAGCTGAAGTTTGGGTTCATGACGATCAAGAAGCACTAATAAGACAGCGGGACCAATTCTCACAGCTTATTCAGAACGAGCTACCCTTTATCGAATCAGATTTAGTGTAAATTTCAACCGTGTTGGCATAAATCGTATTTAACACAATCGAAAATAAATGTGTCCCTCGAATCATTCTCTTCCTTTGTTCCTTGAAAACATCTATCTTTTTTCTTATATTCTGTATTCAATAATTTTCAGAGTTATTAAGATTTATTAAATTTTTCTTATGGTTTCTCTAATTATTTCTACCTACGTCTGGAAACCATTATTAAGCTAGGCAAACTTACCGGTACTATTCTCAAAACTTTTTTAGTATCCTTTTGAAACAAAAAAGCTATTGCCAGTCTTTTAATTAATCCTTTAATTTGCCTCAAGGCCTGTTCTTGCATCTTCTTTAAGTTAATTTTATACATCCTATCAGTGAAACAGATACTAAAGCTTTATACTCAGCTAACATATATGCTTCATATCTATTCGTCTTAGGCGTCTATTGGCTCTTGATATATTGTATATTAGTGGTAAATAGAACTGCATTACAGCTACCTATGCCATAGAAAAGGGGACTATAAACAGTTACTCCATAATCTGTACTTAATTGACCTACTAGAAATGTCTTTTAGACTATTAACTATTTGATACTTCTATAGAGTTATCCCCGCTATTAAGTTCTTAAATTCTCCGTCAAAGACTTTACAAATATCGATGGAGTCGCATTTCAGTTCAGCTAAGACAACTTTACTAAGTACAATTCCACAATATGTGATGGAAGTTAAAAAATCTTTTTAGTTTAGATTAACGCGTATGACGAACCAGTGCATAAAAGTTTTTCTCTATTCTTATAAATAGAGGTCTGTATTGAAAACTTCCAGAAGATTAATATAGAAATCCGTATTTAACTACGTTCAAACAGTGAGAAAGTGAATAACAAAGGAAGGATTAAATGGCAACGGTGATGGAAAGAGATGTTCTAATTGAGGCTGCAGTCTATACTGGCGAGGTAATACGAAGCTCTGAAGTGAACAAAGAATTGGCAGAAAAATTAGCGCTTCAGGCTGGTCAACTGTGGCAAAAATACTTGTACTCTGAAGCTAAAGATTTAGACTTTGAAAAAGAGGTACAAATTTTGAAAAGCATGAGAGCACCGTATGAAACAAAGTAGTGATATTACAAACTTTACTAACGATGAGTTAGAAATAAGGTACATGGAAGGTTGGAGAGAGACAGATTATTACGGTTGTACCTCTCAAGAGAAACCAAAAGTGTCAGTATTAGGTAGGTTGGCGGGTTCAGATAAGTCCCATCATATTGCTATGCTAAAAGATACTTATGCCATTATCAGTGACGACTATCGACTTCAACACCCAAGATTTAACTAAATAAAAGAACTATATGGCGATGAATGGGTTTTAAAAACTAATGGGTTTGCTGCTGCCATGATTAATAAAATAGCTGAACAGGCCCTTAAAGATAAAAGAAGGTAGTTATAGAAGGAACATTTAGAACCTATGAGGCACCGGCAAATACTTTAAAAAATTTAAGGAAGCGGGATATGCGGCTCATGCTCACGTTGTTTTCTGTCATAAGGCTATTACAAAAGGAAGCATTGTGGAGCGCTATGAAAAAATGAAGGCATCAGATACTTCTGGTAGGAAAGTATGCGATAAGAAGTTTCAAGAAATGTTGGGGAATTGATTCCATACTGCAGCAAGCTTAAAGCATCTGGTCTTGTTCAAACTTTCACTATAATAGCAAGGAGAGACTTGAATCAGTTCGTTCAGGTTTGTACAGAGGATAGTATTCAACCGCCTAGTGAAATAATTAATGGGGAAATAAATAGAGCATTAACAACCGAAGAAAAAGGTTTCATTACAGAAATATTCAATAAACCGTTGGAAGCTTTAAAAAGCTTTAAGCAAGATTTAGGGCAAGGAAAAAACTAGATACAGCTAACCAATGTGTCTCCCGTTTTTAAAGCTTACTCAAACCCGCGAGAAATCCAAAGCTTATACTCGCTGTTTATATTAATAGGTGTACGTCAGGGTTAATGTTCTTCAGTGCTCTATTTCTCCACTCTATGTGACTGGATTGCTCCGAACTGTACTCCTACTATCTCTCGATTCTAGGTTCTAACTATTTCCCCATACTTTCACTAGTTTCTTTTTCCTTTTATAGCACCGTTTGAGCTTCGTAATCCCCGAAGTGAATACTTTTACAGCCCAAATTCCATCACAATTCTTAAAAATTTATCCTAGGCTATTTAACCTCTACCTGTGCAAAGTATTTACTCTTTAAAGCAAAATTTTTTAATAAGGTAGCTAAAAGCTATCGCTATCCATCATCGATCTCGGGCAACGCATTTGTCATGCTTATAAAGTTACTTACTTATGTCTGCTAAAACTTTCCTACCGAGAAATAATGTCATTCTAATTTAAACCGGTTCTTATATGAACCTTTTGTCGCCACTAAACAACCAACCATGCCCTCACTAATCTTGACGCGGCTATTTCTTGGTAGGGTAGCACTTTTTAGAACGAGACACTCCCATAAGACAACTTCCCAATTAGGTTGAAGAAGTCTTTAAATCATTAGGATAGGCAAGGTCAGGAGGAGGTAATGGCACCTATGGAGGTCAGCAAGCACCTAAAAATTCGTTTCTTTATTTACTTTAGTGAGAAGTTCTTTGAAGGTTTGGTCATACCTTTTTTTATCATCTATGCATCTAAAGAACTCAGCGCAGCTCTGCTTGGTGCAGCTCTAGTGGCCATTACCTTTCTTTCAACTATAAGTGGTTTATGGGGTGGTTATATAGCAGACTTTTTAGGTAGAAGACGCATATTGCTGTCAGCAGAATTATTAAAAACTTTAACGCTTTTCCTATTATCACTTTTAGTATTTAAAAAATATAACATTTCTTTTGCTTTAACTGTGTACCTAGCTGTTCAGATAATGGCTTCGATCCTGAGTGCAGTAAGCGAAGCGGTGACTCTAGATATATTGAAACCAGAACAATTCAAGCAAGCATATAGTACCTTATATTGGCTAAACAATCTTGGAAGGAGCACAGGAACCATTTTAGGCGTGATTCTTTATGAAGGCTATGGATTCTATTCACTCCCCTTCCTCTGTGCTCTATTTTCCTCTATAAGCACTCTACTAATAGCTACACAAATGAAGGAAACTCAATCTCTTGAATCTTATTCCCTAATTCATCAAAAAGGCTTTCTTAACCAATATAAAAAGACTTTATCCGATAAAAATATTTTAATTTTCCTATTAGCCAATATTCTGCATTTTAGTATTGCACTCCAACTTACATACTATGTTGCCATGAGATTGTCCTTGGAATTTCCTCAGCAAAAATTGCTCACGGTTGGGGGGTATGTATTACTTATCAATGCCCTGCAAATCATTGGGGTTTTACGTCTACAAACTAATTTTATGGTAATCCTTTTGAACAGGTGGACACAAAAAATCGCTCAACCACTTAAATTAACCACTATCTTTACTATTTTTCCTCTGCTCGCTGCCACTAATTTTTCTATAATAATGGTGAGCAATTCTGCATGGAAGCTTATATTCTGTATGGCCATTTATACTTTCTCAGAAATGATCTATTTGCCCGCTCTACACGCCCTCTTACCCCAATTTGTCCCAGAACATGCTAGGGCAAAGTACTCTTCAATAAAATCCTTAGATCTTCGGGTTGCTATGTTAGTGAGCTCAATGTTTGTCTTTTTAGCTGACTTTTTCCCCCCGACAACACTAGCTTATATGATAATTGCTATAGGTGTGACTATGGTTCTGTTTCTATTAAAATTACTTAAAAATCTAAACGAGGTTATTTAGCTTCGCAGAAATTGCTTTATTACTTCAGAAATTGTACGAGGGGTCCCACAATCAGCCTGCTTTGACGAATTTGCCATGGCAGTATTCCAATTAACTAAGAATAATCTTCAAACTCATTTTTAGTACTAAAAGACATTGATTGGCCATAAGTAGCTGAATTAAACTGCAGAGAAACTGCTGTACAAACATCACCACCCTATTAAACAGCGGGCGCTTTGATAGTAGCTGTCATTTGAGCTAATTGGTTAAAGGCTTTAAAGTGGGCTTAGGTTGGGCTAAAAAAAACAATAGTGAGGAGGATAAAGATCTCCCAATCCTACGCTATTTCCCCCCTCCAGTATTCCGGGATACCACCATACTTTCTACTTACACTTAGCACCTTTAATACTTAGTCTCATTTTTCTATATTTACTGAGAAAAAACAAAACCAGCCTTAGCTCCTTATTTGCTTCCCTCGAGTAAAACCTAATTAGATAGATGCACCCCTCCCCGCCCTGATACTAACCTTCAGAGTAACAAGCCATTCTTCCTGCTTATCAGCCTCCAGGACTACATTATAGATATGGGAAAATTCAATAACCAAAATCGTCTCTTCAAATACAGCCACCCCAAGCCTCAAGTAGCTCCACTTCCTTAATAAGCCGTGGAGTATAAGCCTCTACCCTTATTGAGTTATTTAAATTTACTGTCCGCAACGTTTTAACCACATAGTCTTTCACGTTGTAATTCAAAGGCCTTGTGCAACACTCTAGTAGCTAACTCCAAATATTTCTCATCAATTAGTACTGAAACCTTAATTTCCGAAGTTGAAATTAACTGGATGTTAATATTTTCTTCTGCCAAGGCTTTAAAGATTTTAGCAGCCACTCCCACGTGTGAATGCATCCCTAATCCTACTACAGATACTTTTACGACCGTATCATCACCATTGATGGTTTTAGCTTGTATTTGTTCCTGATTCTCGTTCAAAGCCTCAAGTGATTGCTGATAGTCATATCTTGGAACAGTAAAGGAAAAATCGGTATTGCCATTATCCCCTACATTTTGCACTATCATATCCACTTCAATATTCTTATCTGCCACACACCCCAAAATTTTGTAAGCTATACCAGGTTTATTTGGAACTCCCTTCAAGTTAATTCGGGCCTGATTTTTATCAAATGCTATTCCTGTTACTACTTCCTGTTCCACTACTCCACCTCTCTCAAAAGTAATTAAGGTACCTACACCCTCATCCTTTAAGCTACTAAGAACTCGGAGTGGGACTCTATATTTTCCCGCAAATTCTACTGATCTAATCTGTAATACCTTTGAACCTAACGAGGCTAGCTCTAACATTTCTTCAAAAGTAATTTGATCTAAACGTCTTGCTTCTGCCACTACTCGAGGATCGGTGGTGTAAACCCCATCAACGTCGGTATAAATTTGACATTCGCTGGCGTTTAATTGAGCTGCCAAGGCCACTGCAGAGGTATCTGACCCCCCTCTACCTAGAGTACTAATGCTACCTTCGGAATTGATACCCTGGAATCCAGCAACTACTACCACTATTCCCCTGCCTAAATCTTTTTTAATACTTGTATCATCAATTGCTTCTATGCGCGCTTTATTATGCACTGAATCAGTGCGGATACCTGCTTGCCACCCTGTATAGCTTTTTGCTTTTACGCCCAAAACCTCGAGTGCCATAACCAAAAGACCAATCGTTACCTGCTCTCCCGTGGACAAAACTACATCCAATTCTCGAGCATTAGGAATAGGCTGTATTGACTTTGCTAAATTGAGAAGCTGGTCTGTCTGTCCACTCATGGCAGAAACTACAACCACGATTTCGTGCCCTTGTTGCTTAAAGCGTGCTACCCTCTTGGCCACATTTTGTATACGTTCTATCGTGCCTACAGAAGTCCCTCCATACTTTTGGACAATTAATGCCATGCTATTTTTCACTTTCTTATTTACGAATGTTTAGCTTTAAATCAAACCCGACATTTTGACAAATTGCTCCTTAAAGGTAAAGAGCTACTTAATCATGGCTATACCTGAAAGTTCTCGAGCCAGCTTTGCTGCACCATCATCGGTTAATCCACCTACATAATCAAGTACTTTCATATAAGCCGTATACAAAGTATCCTCAACCGTTAATGGATCTTCTTTTAAGAGCTTTAAGGCTAGATTATGTTGAATCCTGAGCTCATTTTTTCTTTCCAGTACTACAAATTCGAAGGCGGCAGGAATTAAAACTGATAATATGGAGCCCAAGCAGGGAAATACTGCAATCTCTGCCATTAACTTGCTCGAGTGAGTAAAAATTCGCTCACGGGCCATTTGCTTAGCAGTTTCAATTCCTTCGCTAATGCTCTGACAGCACACAGTCAATAAATCCTTAGCAGGAAACTCACCATTCATGATTGCCTTTTTATGCCTAACAAAGGTATGAACTACTTCTTTAACAGCATTTCCAATAGCTTTTCCTCTCAACATCTTGCAATATTGCATAGGACTTAACCCGGCACGATAGAGTACTTCATTAATGATAGGATTGAGTATCTCTTCCACATCTTGTTCGGTGATGAAACCCAAATCCACCCCATCTTCCAGGTCTAGTAAAGCGTAACAAATATCATCTGCTGCTTCCATAAGATAGGAAAGAGGGTGTCTTGCCCAAACCTGTGGTGCTATTTGTTTGAGCCTTAGTTCTTCAAATACACTCTCTATCAAAGGCAGTTCAGTCTGATAAAAATTAAACTTTCGTTGTCCCTTTTCCGAACTACTAGTCCAAGGGTATTTAATTAAGCTCCCTAAGCAGGCAGAACTTAAGCGCATGCCTCCTGCCCCTTTGTACATTTCAAGATTAGTAACAATTCTAATGGTATGCGCATTACCTTCATAAGTTTGTAAGTCTTGCCGCTCCTTTTGGCCCAGTCCATTAAGATAGCGTTCATTTTCCGGAGCTCTGAACCAAGCTCTTAGAGCTTCCTCTCCTGCATGTCCGAAAGGGGGATTACCTATGTCATGTGCTAAGCAAGCGACTTGAACAATAGAACCTAAGTCAGTAGGTGTAACGCTACCTGGCAATTCATCGACTAGCATTACTCCCAATTGATTTCCCATGCTCCTGCCCACGCTTGCTACTTCAATACTATGCGATAAACGGTTATGGGTATGGGCACATTCAGCAAAAGGATGAACCTGTGTTTTCCTACCTAAGCGTCTAAAACTACTTGAAAATACTACTCGATCATAATCAATAAGAAAGTCAGAGCGTAACACTGCAATTCCTTCCCTAGTAGACTCGGTAAACGCATGCTGGACTTGCCGATCTTTTACCTTAAAGCGCTGTGTACTGAGTAATTGTTCCCATTCCATGCTATTACTCCCTGGCCGTCAACGAGATAATAATAGCAAAAAGCTCTCCAGTTGCCTAAACCAAAGAGTCTTCATCACTGAGGAAAGAACAACAATGAAACCTAAAACTTGAAAATGAATGAGGTGGGGTGACTGATGGGGTTCGAACCCACGACAACCGGAATCACAATCCGGGGCTCTACCAACTGAGCTACAGCCACCACTGGCGCGCCCGACAGGACTCGAACCTGTAACCCCCGCCTTAGAAGGGCGGTGCTCTATCCAGTTGAGCTACGGGCGCTCAAGTAAAAATCCTGATCTGTACAAAATGGTCGGGGCGGTGGGATTCGAACTCACGACCCTCTGGTCCCAAACCAGATGCGCTAACCGGACTGCGCTACGCCCCGATGAACATAGTGGAAGTGAATTCTAGCTTTAGACCCCATCCTTGTCAACAGATAACAACTTTGATTAATCAGTGCAATAAATCCTGTAATTTCTCTTCTAATTACCTTCTCCGTGTTGCTCTAAATCGGCCTGACCTTACCGCAGTTATCATTTTTTTAAAAAAATGATAAAATGTGCGGTTTATTTCAAATAGTGATAGGACAAACTGTCCTTGCTTCTTTTTTATTCACTTTGGGTGACTACATGAGTAGAAAAATTCGTAATATTGCCATTATTGCCCACGTTGATCATGGCAAAACTACACTGGTGGACCAACTATTAAGACAGTCTGGTACCTTCCGAGAAAATCAGCAGGTCAGTGAACGCGTGATGGACCATAACGACCTAGAAAAAGAAAGAGGTATCACTATTTTAGCTAAGAATACAGCTATTAATTATCAGGATTATCACATTAATATTGTGGACACTCCCGGCCATGCTGATTTTGGTGGAGAGGTGGAACGCGTACTTGGTATGGTGGATGGCGTACTATTGCTCGTAGATGCTCAAGAAGGGCCCATGCCGCAAACTCGTTTCGTTACTAAAAAAGCCCTGAGCTTAGGTCTTAAACCCATAGTGGTTGTGAATAAAATTGACAAGCCTGGGGCCCGTATAGATTGGGTGATAGATCAGACTTTTGAGTTATTTGATAAATTAGGCGCAACTGAAGAACAACTTGATTTCCCTATCATCTATGCCTCTGGTATTAATGGCTATGCTAAGCTTAGCGAAAAAGAAGAGAACGTTAATATGCGCCCCTTATTTGAGGCTATTCTGCAATATACGCCAGCCCCTACAGGGGATGCACAAGCCCCCCTACAGCTACAGATTTCTCAGCTGGACTATTCTACCTATACCGGCCGCTTGGGCATTGGCAGGATTCTCAACGGTACGATCAAGACGGGACAAAATATAGTGATAATGAATCACGATCAGGTTATCTCTCAGGGTAAAATTAACCAGATTTTTGGTTTTCAGGGACTGGACCGTGTACCCATGCAAGAAGCTCAATCAGGTGACATTGTCATCATCTCAGGGCTAGAGCAAATCAGCATAGGGTGCACTATATGTGACAAAGATCACCCTGCCGGCTTGCCTGTGCTCAATATAGATGAACCTACACTTACCATGGATTTCATGGTTAATACCTCCCCCTATGCTGGATTAGAAGGCAAGTTCGTCACTAGTCGTCAAATTAGAGACCGGCTTTTCCGAGAAACTTTGACCAACGTAGCCCTAAAAGTAGAAGAAACCCAGGATGCAGATGTCTTTCGAGTATCAGGACGCGGAGAATTACATTTGACTATTCTGATTGAAAACATGCGTCGAGAGGGTTATGAATTAGCCGTTGGTAAACCCAGAGTACTTTACAGAGAGATAAACGGTAAAATGTGTGAGCCCTATGAAAACCTTACTATTGACGTGGAAGATCAACATCAGGGGGCTATTATGGAAGAAATTGGTAAGCGTAAGGGAGAACTAGTCAATATGGAAAGTGATGCTAGAGGTCGGACTCGACTGGAATATTACATCCCTGCTCGTGGACTTATTGGCTTTCAAAGTGATTTTCTTACACTCACTAAGGGAACGGGACTGATGTCGCACGTGTTTGAAGACTATAGCTCTGTTAAACCTGACCTCCCTCACCGTTCTAATGGAGTACTTATTTCTCAAGTACAAGGTGAAGCTATTGCATATGCTCTATGGAACCTTGAAGATCGTGGTCGCATGTTCATCAGCCCGGGAGAAAAAGTGTATGAAGGGATGATTATTGGTATTCATTCAAGAGATAACGATCTCGTTGTCAATCCTTTGAAGGGTAAGAAACTAACCAATATTCGTGCTTCGGGTAGTGATGAAGCGGTTCGTCTTACTCCTCCAATTCAACTTACCTTAGAGTCTGCTGTAGAATTTATTGAAAATGACGAATTGGTGGAAGTGACTCCAAAAAATATTCGACTAAGGAAAAGGTACTTAACTGAACTAGAAAGAAGACGCCACCATAATAAGTTGCAGTAAGGACTTTGAAATAGCTCTCTCAACAATATATTAGTTCTATGTTGCTATTTGGACTTAAGTGCCTTTTGCAAGGAGAAAACAAATTCGATTTAGCAAAGTTTTTTGGAATTCTTCTATTAGATAGAGTGTCGATTGGCTGCAGAATTTTCTAAACGTTCTGTTAAAAAACTAAAACTAACGACTGCTTCCACCAGGTCCTAAAACTCAAAAATTCCAGAGTAGAAGCGCTATCTTCTAAAAAATGAAGAAAAAAGTCCGTATGGCATAGCTCGAAAAGAAAGAATATCAGTGTTAGAACCCAGGTGGCACAAACATTGGCCTCAGCTATTTGTGCAGGTGAGGTCAAACCATTACCAACTGGTATTCTCAATCTTCCCAAGGATGCGGACAAAATAATAGAATTATCTATTGTGGATAAAATAATGAATTTCTGTTTTTCTACTCCCGCATACTTTCTGAGCTAGAAACAGAATTTTTCAGTGGGGGCAGTTAGCATGTTATTTCTGCAGAGAAAAAACTAGCTTTGTAACAAGCTATATAGGCTATTAAGCACTCAAGTCTGGCTAATGCCATTGTTCGTCTATGATGAAAATTGAAATTTAACCTATGTCTATCCAATTTAGAGGCAGTATAAATACTGTTATGCATACTTTAAAGAAGAAAATGTATTAAAGATAAGTAGTGAGGAAATTATTAGTAGAGTACAGAACAAAGAAAAGTATCTCTTCAATTAGATAAAAAGTGTTTAAAAAGGGTCAAGACACATAAAAAATATATATTAGTCATATGTGGGGTAGCCTTATTATCTGTGTACTACGCGAGAAGATAGGGACAAAATTTATTCAAAGTATGTAGAGCAGGTACTTACTCAGGTTAATCAAGTAGTTGACACAAAAAGTGTCAACACTTTTTTTGCTCCGAAAGAATATAAAAGTAGCGCGGAAACAAGAAAATGTGTTGATGATAGTAATGGTACTTTTGATCAAATTAATAATTGTTTAGAGGATATGCTTCAAAGCATCAAATAAAGAAAAAATTAGTTAGGCTTAATAAACCCGAAAAAATATTGGACGCAAAATATATAAGAAGTAAACGTAAATGCACTAAAAAAACAAAGGAAGAGGATTATTCGAGAGATATGACTATTTCTGATGGTATAGCGGGAGATTTATATCAGTATGGCCGAAATCTGAAATAATTTTTGGTCGAGTAAAGCTTGCGGTGGCAACTGTACCCTGTACTGTAGCTATGCTGAACTATGTCAGTAGTACTAAAATCTGTGGTGTTGTGAAAAAATCAACAGATTCTTTAAAAAAACAAATAGATTTTGCATATTTTCTCTTGAATTAAGGCTTAAGGGGGGTGCTCAACCTAGGTACTTTGCCGTTATTATCTTATAACTGCATCAACTACACCCTCCCATTATGTCTTCACTGATATTTACAAGAACCCTGAAAAAGAACTCATAGAGTTTAATCGAGAAGATAACACACCTATTTATTGATTTAATATCTGAAAGCTAGCCATATCAAATTTAGTCCTAGTCTACAATGGGGTGCCAGTAGGCACAAAAGTCTAACCAACTCCTAATTAACAATGAAATCTATAACTTGTAACTCCATCCCAGACAACAGGGCTATAGGCTTTTATTAAAAAAGCTTAATCCCTATAATTTCCTTACAATCTTACTAGAGCCCCCTTTGCGATAAAGACCTCTAGTCAAGCGTAGTCACTACTTCAACTATAGGATGATGGACCAACTCTATTTCAGCAAGTGCCTGGCGATAGCGCTCACTCGAATAAGCACTTGGACACTTAACCATGGCCACTACTACCCAAGATTTTGGGGCCACCGCCCAGATATGCAAGTCAGCAATGTCTACAGACGGATTGACTCGCTTAAGTGCTGTAACAACCTGATTTCTCAATGTAGAATTAGCCTCTCGGTCTAATAAAATA
This sequence comes from Neisseriaceae bacterium, assembly GCA_043842855.1. Classification (GTDB taxonomy): domain Bacteria; phylum Pseudomonadota; class Gammaproteobacteria; order Burkholderiales; family Neisseriaceae; genus QFNR01. The sequence continues at coordinate 200,417 of JBBPJF010000002.1, read as the reverse complement.
GAAGTAGAATGCGATAGCAAACCTAGTGTCCACTTCAGAATTACTGCAGAAGCTACTAGACCAATAAGTGGATCCAGCCAATTCCAACCCCAATTCCATGCGGCTATAATCCCCAAAAGCGCTGCTACCGAAGTAAGACTATCAGCTAATACGTGGATTAGCACTGCCTGAAAATTGCTGTCATGCTGATGGTCTACTCCTGAGACATGCGTATGACCGACAGGTTGAGGTTTCTCACTCCCCCACAGCCCCCTAATTAAAATAAAAACTGATAATAAGTTTACTAATAAACCTAAAAAAGCTACAGCTGCTGCTTCCTTATAATGCATCAGCACTGGGTGCAATAAATGGTCTACTGACTCTAGAAATATCCACCCAACTGTAAGCAATAGGAACAAGGCATTTGTGTAAGCTACCAAGCCATTGATTTTGCCACTACCCCAACTAAAACTGCGATCCTTGGCAAATTTACGGGTAAAACGGTATGCCAAAGTAGAGAGTCCAAGAGCCAATGCATGCGCGCCCATGTGCACGCCGTCTGCCAAAAGCGCCATAGAACCCGACCACCAGCCAATCCCAATTTCCACTCCCATAGTAGCAAGCGTAAGAAGCGCTACTAGCTGGGTTCGAGACTCTGCATGACAAGCATCACCATTGCCAAAATCATGGTCGAAGTATTCATTACTTAATGAGTACTGATCCATTCTTGTTACTCTCTAGTAAATTCTATGTCCTGTTTCTTTAGAAAAAAATCGCAAATTCTCTTCATGATCTACCCAAACCTTAAGGCGTTTTTTCTCTAGTAAACTTGAGGTACTTTCTTTAGTTCGAGCTATCATGACGTAACGCTTCTGCTCAAATACTAAATGCAAAAGTTTTTCTGTTCCAAGCGATTCAACCAGCTCGAGTTCCATAGGTAGGCCACCGCGCTGCAGAATTAAGTGCTCGGGACGGATACCTAGATAGACCTCTTTTCCTCTAGCTGCCAGGGGCACACAAGAGCCTAAAGAAACACGGTAGTCCGGGCCATCAATTTCTCCAGAGCCGTTGATTCTTACTGGTAAGAGATTAGTAGGGGGTGAGCCCATAAAATCTGCTACGAAATAAGAAGCAGGCTCATGAAATATTTCATCTGGTGTACCAATCTGTTCTACTCTACCACCATTTAACACCACAATACGGTCTGCTAAAGTCATGGCTTCCACCTGATCATGAGTTACATATAGGCTAGTCACCTTAAATTTCTGGTGCAACTTTTTAATTTCAAGTCGCATTTGTACCCTTAACTTCGCATCTAAGTTAGATAACGGTTCATCAAAGAGAAATACTTTGGGATTACGCACAATCGCGCGGCCCATAGCTACCCTCTGTCTTTGTCCTCCAGATAGCTGTTTTGGCTTTCTATCCAGTAATTTATCCAAACCCAACATTTGTCCAACAGTTTCTACTCTTTGTCGGATTTCTGTTCTGGGAAGTTTGGCAATTTTTAATCCATAGGCCATGTTTTCAAACACCGTCATATGTGGATAGAGCGCATAGTTCTGAAAAACCATCGAAATATCTCGCTTTGCAGGTTCTAGATCATTGACTAGCTTACCTCCGATTTTAACTTGTCCGCAGGTTACCCCCTCGAGCCCAGCTACGGTTCTCATTAAAGTCGATTTTCCACAGCCAGAAGGCCCAACTATTACAATAAATTCACCATCTTCAATACGAATATTGATATTTTTTAACGCCTGGTAACCATTCGGGTAGGTCTTCCCTACTGCTATCAATTCTAAATCGGCCATATCACTTTTCCATATCTACTAAACCCTTTACAAACCACTTCTGGAGCAGTATTACTATAATGGTCGGCACCATTAAAGCGATCATGGCAGTGGCCATCACTAGCCCCCAATCGACCATACTATCCGTTGAACCTATCATTGACTTAATGCCCACCACGATGGTAGTCATCTGTTCAGAGGTTTTCATTAATAAAGGCCATAGGTATTGATTCCATCCGTAAGTAAACTGAATAACAAATAGAGCCGCTATACTCGTCTTTGAAAGAGGCAACAGGATATCAAAGAAGAAGCGCATAGGGCCAGCGCCATCCACTCTAGCTGCTTCTACCAATTCATCAGGAATGGTCATAAAGAACTGTCGAAATAAAAATGTCGCCGTAGCAGAAGCGATTAAAGGAAGAATAATCCCCGCATAGGTGTTGATTAAGTGCAATTTTGTAATTACTTCGTAGGTAGGTGAGATTCGTACTTCCACCGGCAGCATAAGGGTAACAAAAATTAAAGAAAACAGTAACCGTCTAAAAGGGAATTTAAAATACACTAGGGAAAAAGCCGCTAGTAAAGAAAGGCTGATTTTACCTAAGGTAATTCCCATAGCTACTACTACGCTTACCCATAACATCCGTAGCACAGATACTCCACTCGCAGTACCCTCAGTCAGAGCAAAACTATAGTTGTGCCATAGATGACTGCCTGGTAACAGCGACATAGGTGCAGCCTTAATTTCTGCGGATAACTGCGTGGAGGCAACAAAAGCTACATAGATAGGAAAAACAATAATTACTAATCCCACCCATAGAACAATATGACTCAAAATGGTCATACCAGATCGATTCTCTACCATAGTTCCCTCATTAATAGTGGACTTTCTTCTCAATGTATTTGAACTGAACTATCGTCAACACAGCAATGATTAACATCAAAATAACTGACTGTGCACCTGAGGAACCATAGTTGTTTTCTTGAAAAGCAGTTTTATAAACTTTATAAACTAAGGTATTAGTCGCGTTCCCTGGACCACCCTGGGTCGTAACGTCAATAATAGGAAAAGTCTCAAAAAAAGCATAGATGACATTCATCACCAGTAGAAAAAAGGTGGTAGGGGCTAACAGTGGCAAGATAATATCTTTAAAACGACGCCATGGTCCAGCTCCGTCTATCGCTGAGGCTTCGATGATCGATTCAGGAATAGATTGTAATCCTGCGAGAAAAAAAACAAAATTATAAGAAATTTGCACCCAAACGGCAGCAAAAGTGACTAACACCAAGGCATCTATAGGGTTTAGCAAAGGATTCCAATCAATCCCTAGCTTATTTTTTAAGAAGAACGCCACTATACCCACGGAAGGCGAGAAAATAAAATTCATCAACGTGCCTATAACCGCAGGAGCAATAGCGTATGGTACGATAAGAAACGTGCGATAGAACAGACGACCTTTGGTCACTCGAGCAGCCATTAAAGCCAGAACAAGAGCTAGGCTCAGCCCTGTGGCCGTGACCAACACCGAAAATATCAATGTGATCCCCATTGACCGATAGTAAGCTGGATCTAGGAAGAGCCCAATATAATTTTCCAGTCCAACCCATCTAGCGTACTGCCCAAAATTATCCGAAACAAAAAAAGAGCTGTATATACTCTGCAATGCTGGCCAGAAAAAGAACACCAGTATAACTGCTAGTTGTGGTAACAGCAGTAAATAAGGGAGGAAACGGTGCTGAAACTCCGGTTTTTGTCGCATAAGCTACTCAGTCCTTTATAGCCCTGTGGCCAGTAAAGAAAACTTCTCTATCGCCAACCAGGCGCACGCTGGCACAGAAACCTTTTTAAAACGAAGCTTATATCTGTTTGCCCGGATCATTCTATTTATCTACCCGTAACCGATGATTTTTTTGAAATTCTTGTAGCTTTTTATTGGATAGAGTTTCTATATTCTTCAGCACTTCTTCTAGAGGAATTTGGTGGGAGAAACCTCGCTCTAGCTCCTGGTCATCAATATCACGAATAGCTGGAAGATTTCCTAGACGTATCCCTCTCTTGACTGAAGACAGGCCAGAATTTAGCTGCTTAATAGCAACTTCTGCTTCGGGATGCAATTTGTAATAACCTGCTTTCCTAGTCAACTCGTAACCTTCCTTAGTCACTGGCACATAACCTGTCTTCTGATGCCACCGTGAAACTACTTCTGGAGAAGACATATAGTTCAAAAAGGTAGCAATACCTTTATACTTTTGGGCTGACTTACCGCTAAATACCCAAAGTGAAGCGCCCCCAATAATACTATTTTGTGGAGTACCTGGCAGGGATGCATAATAAGGCATTGGCGCCACTGCAAACTCAAACTTGCTATTACTCTTGATATCAGAATAATTACCGGAGCTATCTAACAACATTGCACACTGCCCAGTAGTAAAGAGCTCATTTGGTTTATCACCACGCCCTCCATACACGAAACTGCGATCCGACACCATCTCGCTGAGGTCATTCAAAATGCGCTTGTAGTATGGATGCTGTAGCCTGATTCGAGCATCTAGCCCCCCAAAGCCGTTATTTTTCGTTGCGTATCCAGCATTATTTCTAGCAGCGCCATTTTCAATTAAAATCCAACCCGGCCAGGTTACTGTCAAGCCACAATTAACTCCCGAAACCTTATTACCTACCAATTGCTTAGCTACAGCCTTAACCTCTTCAAAGCTCTTTGGTGGTCGGTCGGGGTCTAGCCCAGCCTTCTTGAAGGCATCTTTATTGTAATAAAAAATAGGTGTAGAGCTATTAAATGGTAAGGAAACCAGTTGACCTTGGCTATCCGCATAATAGGCAGCCACCGCGTCCACAAACTTGGTCCTATCCAGAGGCACACCTGCTTCCTTCATCAAACTATATACTGGCTTAATAATATCGCCGGAAGACATCATAGTCGCCGTGCCTACTTCATAGACTTGCAAAATATCAGGGGCAGTATGCGACCTAAAAGCTGCAATTCCAGCATTTAATGTCTCAGCATAGCTGCCTTTATTAACACCCTTTACCTTTAGCTCAGGATGCGCTTTATTAAAATCTGCTATGAGGGAATTCAATTCATTTTCCAGATTTCCGCTTAAGGAATGCCAAAAGACTATTTCATTATCGGGAGGAGCTTTCTCTTGACAAGCAGACAACCCTAAAAGGCTAGCACAAAATACTAGGCCCCACCATAATTCATTCTTTAACATGCTCCATCCTCTAAAAATAGCGCAAAAATACTTACCTCAACCAAAATCTGCTGCATTATAGCAAAGGAAATACTCAAATATTTAACTAAACCAAGCCAGCTACCTGATCAATTAGATCTGTAATAATGCCATCCACACCCCAATCTAGCAGTTCTTTTGCTCGTTCCAGATCATTTACTGTCCAGACTAGCAGCTTAAAACCCGCCCTCTGAACTTGCCTAATACGCTCCTCAGTCAAACCTTCTTCAGGTGCATGTAAAGCCACACAACCTAGGGCTTCTAGCCTTTGGATAAGCTCTTCATCTGTAGGCAACCATTCTTCTATTAATAATCCTCTATGTGTACTAGGATAAAAGTCACGCAAATAGGCTAAGGTATTGAGACAGAAAGAAGAAAATAGAGGAGGTGGCGTTTCTTTACCCCAATAGTCCAATGCTTGTTTCACTACCACTTGTGCTGTCAAATGTCCCTGTTGTGGATTAGGTTTCAGTTCAATATTAGCTGCCATTTGATGTTGTAAGCAAAACTTGGCCGCTTGTTCAAAACTAGGCACATAAGCAGGTTGATATTCTGGAAAATTCGCTGCTGCATCAGTTGCTAGCAATTTTTCCGAACTCAAATCTACTACCCTCTCTTTCAAGTGTGCTACTCGCCATAAATCTTCATCGTGAAAGACTACTGCTTGATTGTCCTGAGAGAGTTTGACATCAAACTCTATCCCCTTTAGGCCATTTTCGTAGGCTGCTTGGAAACCTTTTAGGGTATTTTCTGGGGCCACTCTTCCACCTCCGCGATGAGCAAACCATTTTGGATAATTCCAATCTACTAAAGAAGCCTGCTTTAAAGTCATTACTGATATTTCCTTCCACCAAAAAAAAGGCATTTAATTTTTTCTGTGTTTAGTAAACTATCTCGATCACCCCTTTGAGTTCCAGCTTGAGAGTTTGCTCTCCCATGCCCGCTTGTGAATCCACCACAACTGGAGCGCTACTCAATTGTGCAGCGGAACTGGCTGAGAAGGTTGAATGGTACGATGGGGCGATTTGATCAAGTGTGACTGAAACAATCCTATAATCTTTTCCTCCAAAAGCCCTTGTAACTTGTTCTGCCTTCCCTTTAAAACTTTTAATGCCCTGCTGTTCTAATTTGGATTCTAGTTCAAGCTTCTTCTGTCTAGAAACACTAAAATCCAAACTTTGTACACTTGCCCAATTCTGCAATTGAGCTATAAGTCGATCAAGCGCTGCAATATCTTGACTCACCACTTCTACCAGGGCGATTTCCCTCCAAACAGGCTTCTCGTGATTCTTTAAGCCTGCCCCTCTCAAAAAAGAGGAACCACTCCTATTTAGAATCTTCCCTTTAAAGGCACTATTAGTTCCAACCGCATGAAGTACTTGATTAAGCCTACTACTAACTTCATTCATTGCTAATTGGCGATCTGACCGCTCACTTTGTATAGAAAAAACGACACTTAGTGTGTCGTTGCTCAATTTCTCACTTACAGTCGTACTCAATTCGACCCTATTGTAACCGATGGAAGCTTGCTGCGACCCAAGCCCCCCCACCACCTGACAAGAGGTTAAAAGCCATCCACCTATCAACCAACCCAGCTTTTTCATAGTTTTAAGTCCCCCCAAACGTTGGTTACGTGTTCAACTCTTCTGCCTCCCGCTGAAATTATAGCAGAAATACCCTCAAGCCCCTGCAGTCTATTAGCTAGCCGTCTATGTTAGTAAAAATCTACTATAATACGAGTTTATCTTGTTTGAGGAAGCAGCATGGATTTTCTTGAAAAGAAACTGAAAAGCGACCCTATCTATAAGGGTGGTTTTATCACTATCAGTCGTGACCAAATCAAGCTACCTAATGGAAATAAAAGCTACCGAATTGTTATCAACCACCCGGGAGCTGCTTGTGTCCTAGCTACCACTTCTGATAATCAAGTGATATTGGTAAAACAGTTTCGCTATGCTGTAGGAGAAGCCCTCTTGGAAATTCCTGCAGGTAAATTAGATAGTAAAACTGAAGAACCTGCTAAGTGTGCTATGCGAGAACTGGCTGAAGAAACTCCTTACACGGCTGAAAGCGTCACTCTGCTGCGAACTTTTTACACAGCTCCTGGGTTTTGTGATGAAAAAATGGTCCTCTTCCGTGCTTATGGTGTAAAAAAGAATAGCCAACTACAACCTGACCCGGATGAGATATTGCAGGTGGTCCTATTCTCTCCGGAAGAAGCCAGGACAGCTATTCAGCAAGGCCGCATTAAAGACGCTAAGTCTCTAATTGCACTAGAGTACTGGCTAAATGAGCCACCTACTTCCCATGCTTAATGTCTGTCACTCTCCAAGTAGTTTGAGTACCGTGTTAAATCAGTATTCATCTTGGCATAACCCAACTTGCTTTTCACTAAAAACATCTATCAACAAATCAAGCGTTCCTTACCCTTTGATTGAGACAGAATCTGGTGGACTATCTCACTTTTTTTCCCTTTGTTATTCTACTTAGCGCTATCCTAACTGGTTTTTTGGCAGGTTTATTAGGATTGGGCGGAGGCATTCTTACGGTGCCGCTTATTCTATATTGGTTAGAGAAAGAATTTGGTGCCATTAACTATTCGCAACAAATAGCGGTCGGCACTTCCTTTGCCATTATTTTCTTCACTGTCATTTCCAGTACCTTAACGCATCATCATAAAGGTTATATTTCCTGGACTATAGTTAAAAAAATGGCAGGCTACCTAGCACTAGGGACTTTCTTAGGCGCTTGTCTTAGCCTTTACCTACCCAGTTTTTACCTAAAACTAGTATTTATTTTTTTCTTATATACCCTGGCATTAACGCAACTATTCAGGCTGATCCGTCCCGCTCAACCTAGACTCCAAACCTTATCCTCTTCAAAGGTAGGTTTGGTAGGTTTTTTAATAGGACTTGTAGCTAGCTGGCTTGGAATAGGAGGGGGGTCTATGTTAGTTCCCTTTTTACTGAATTACCAAAATGACATACGGATAGCCATCGGTACTTCTTCTGCACTAAGCCTTCCCATCTCAGCTATAGGCGCGATCATGTATTTAGCCCCTGGCCTTACTTCTCACCCTACTCTCCCACCGCATACGCTAGGCTTTATTTATCTTCCAGCTTTTATTTGTTTATCCCTTGCTACAGCTGTTTTTTCTCCACTGGGGGCCCGAGTGAGCCATCATACTTCACCATACTGGCTAAAAGGCTTCTTCATATTGCTTCTCATAAGTATTGCTAGTAAGCTGCTGTGGAGCCTCGCTTAGTGAAAAGATTCTGAACGAATCAATACCACTGGACGCAGCACACTGCTCAGAGCCTCCAACTCACCCACAACTTTTCTAATATTTTCTTCTATCGTGCGATGCGTCAACACCACAATTTGGGCTGCCCCCGGGACACTATCTAGTTTTTGCAGCATCACCTCTATCGAAACATCATGGGCCACTAAAATCTTTGTCAAGCGTGACAACACCCCTATCTCATCCCTAACCGAGATACGCAAATAATAGCTAGTTTGAATTTCTCTGATGGAAAGAATAGGAAGGCTTTTAATCTCACTAGTCAAATAAGCAAGCTGTGGCACAGAGCCGTTACTCGCAACCACTAGCTCACGAACTAAATCCATGAGGTCTGCTGCCACTGCACTAGCCGTAGGTGCTGCCCCGGCCCCTGCGCCACAACACAGCAACTCACCTACTACATTTCCCTTCACACATACAGCATTCATTACTCCCGCCACTTGAGAGAGTAGATGAGACTGGGGTATCAAGGTGGGATGTACTCTTAATTCAATACCTGCTGGAGTCTTTTTAGCAATGCTAAGCAATTTAACTTCATAGCCTAATTCATTAGCATAGCGTATATCCTCATTCTGTAAATGAGTAATGCCTTCCAGATAACAATAGCTGAAATCAATTGGGATTCCAAAAGCCAAAGCTGATAAAAGTGTAATTTTATGGCCTGCATCCTGGCCATCTACATCAAACGTAGGATCAGCCTCTGCGTAACCTAATTGTTGCGCCTCTGCTAACGCTGCTTCGAAGCTAGCTCCCCGATCTTTCATTTTTGAGAGAATAAAGTTACTTGTACCATTAATAATGCCAGCAATCCAAGCAATATGGTTAGCCGCTAGGCTTTCGCGCAGTACTTTAATAATAGGAATTCCCCCTGCCACAGAAGCCTCAAACTTTACCATTACTTTATTTGCTTCTGCTGCTGCAAAAATTTCATTCCCATATTCAGCTAGTAATTTTTTATTAGCAGTTATCACATGTTTACCATTTTTTATGGCCTGCAGTACTGCTTCTTTAGCTACGGCACTCCCACCAATCAATTCCACCACTACCTCTACCTCAGGATGATCTACTACCTCAAAAATATCTTCAGTAATGATTGTATGAGTAGGTAAAAGAATATTTTTCTGAAAGATGTTCCTGGACGCTACAATAAGAAGTTCTATTCTCTTTTCCAACTTCTTCTCAATTTCACAGCGATTATTGGTCAAAAGCTCTATCGTGCCGCGCCCCACCGTCCCTACACCCATGATACCAACTTTAACCGCTGTCATGCTTACCTCAGTGACATATGTATTTGTATTCATCGATCCTAGTATTGACCTTATCTTCTAAAATTTTAATTCATACTCCCCATTGCCTAACCTGTTATCATATGGAGCCCCTGCCTCCACTAGCTATCCTACTATCTAAATTAAACATTCTGCTAATCCTATCATCTTTTTCAAGTATATTTCCGCCTGGTTTGGACATTGAGTACTGTTCCTATTATTTCATTTTATGAGTAGAATGAGGACCTGTTGAAGGGATCACGGATGCTTGATGTACTATTAATTGAAGATAATTTTGATTTGGCCAATACTTTCATCGACTACCTTAATCTCCATCATATTAATGTGGATTATGCCCCTAATGCGCAAATTGCTCTCAACCTCGTCAAGGACCATAAATATCAATGCCTTATCTTAGATATTCAACTCCCAGGCATTAATGGCTACCAGTTATGTCGAGAAATTAGGAAATTAGGTGAGGATGTATCAATTCTAATAGTGACAGCAAAAGACCAGCTACAGGATAAATTACAAGGCTTCAAAGCAGGTACAGATGATTTCTTGGTTAAACCAGTAGCTCTGGAAGAATTGGTAGCCAGAATTAAGGTTTTAGCTACGCGAAAAAGTGGGCAAGTTAAGGTACTGAAATACGGTGACTTATTCATGGACCTGAATAGACACGAGTGCAAGCTTAACAACCAGCTACTTACCCTTACGCCTACTGGGTGGAAAATCTTGGAAATCCTATTAAGAAAAGCACCTGACACGGTAAGTCGCTCTGAAATTGAAACTGGGCTATGGGGGGATAGTCTACCCAATAGCGATAGTTTGAAAGTACATCTGTACAAACTCCGCCAAGCTTTTGAGCAAGTAGGAAACTGTAATGTTCAGCTTGAAACTATTCCAAATTATGGGTTTCGACTTACGCAGCCGTCTGAAAACTAAAAATATTAGCCTCAGAACCTGGCTACTTTTGGCCATGCTTTTGTGTTTTTTTGTGCTTGTGGTTAGTTATAGCCTCTTAGCTTCTTATCTTCTTTCCCAGGGTATGAAAGAAATGGTGGCATATAATCTTCAAAGCATAGCAATCAGTGAAACGCCTTCTAAAATCTATTATCTTCCACAGGTTTCAAAAAGTCCTATTGATGTGTTAGACCACCCCTCAACTCCCTCTACCTACCCTCTTAAAATTCCAGCCCCCAACAATACTGATCACTTAGACTCTTGGGTATTCCACCAATTTCAACATGATTTCAATACTAAGTATGTGAGCTTTGTAAACGCTTCAGGAACTGATCTATCACGCTATCGGTTACTTACTTCTCATCACGTATTCATGCTGCTGATAGCCACTGCTTTTACTTTTTTTTTGTTTTTCCTTCTAGTCTTCTGGTTTGTCTTCAGAACCATTGATAGGCCTATCTCTATCTTAGTCAAGTGGGCCAATTCATTAACGATCCATACCCTGAGTCACCCCATTCCTAACTTTGTCTATCCGGAATTAAATAAATTTGCTCACTTATTACACCACAGCGTTAAAGAAATTAGCTTAGCTAGTGAAAGAGAGCGCCGCTTTTTAGCCTATACTTCGCATGAACTGCGAACACCCCTAAGTATTATTATATCTAACACAGAAATCCTCAAATATTTCCTGCATCAAGTAGATAAACCAATTAATGAAAAAATTTACCAGGCAGTGGATCGTTTAGAACGCTCCACTAAAGAAATGCAAGGGCTTGCACACTCAGTTTTGTGGCTAGATCGGGGTTCCGAGTCTATTAGTCCGGAAACCATTGACGTAACCTCCTTATTAGAGAATATTCTTCAGCCCTATCGGCAAACCCTAGCCACTAGACAAATCAAGGTACACACACAACTCGAACCTGTATATCTCGAAACCTATCGCTTTCCCTTTATTGTTGTACTAAACAACGTTATCAAAAATGCTTTTCAACACACGCTAGAAGGTGATATTTACCTCATACTCAAACCTACGGGTCTAGAGGTTAAAAATACTCTGACACAAAGCAAATACGGCTATGGAGTGGGGCTAGAACTCATACGAAGAATGACAGAAAAATTGGGTCTGGGTTATACAGCTAAATATCAAGAAGGTTATTTCTATACTCATATTGCCTTCACTAGCTCGAAAACCTAGTTATAGACAATACACTTCCTAGATACCGTCGATCTCTCCGTTTTCAGGGTACCTGTACAAGCTTAACAACCTATTTTAGAATGGGGTCGGCTTTGGTTATGCAGGGAAGCAGAATGCGATATATGATCTCAACCCCCTATGGGCCGGTAGAAACTCATCTAGAAGGTGAAGGGTCCCCCGTGCTTTTCATCCATGGTACGGGAATGAATGCCGTTAGTAATTGGTCTGGACTGGTTAAGCAACTCAAATCTAGTACGGACTGGCGCTGTATCCGTCCTAACCTGCCTGGTTCAGGCCACTCCCTCCAGCTTCAAGAACCCCTCACGCTACCTGTACTTGAGAGTCAGATGCTTAGTGTATTGGATGAATTAGGCATAGAAAAGGCTCATGTTATTGGCTTTTCCCTCGGAGCTTGTATTGCTTTATATTTAGCTGGCTCCTGTCCTCATCGCTTTATTTCGGTAACTTCCATTGGGGGATTTATCGATACACAAGCTCCACGTATGCAAGCTCTTTTACAATTGTGGTCGCAAGCAGCTACCAGCCAACCACCACTAGCCGCCCCCCTGCTGACACTGACCTCATTCTCTCACAGTTTTTTGCTTGGATTAGACCAAGATGAGCTACGTATTCTCACACATAGCATTGAAAAGGCTATAGATTGGAAAACTTTTTTATATCACCTTCAGTTAGCTTCTTCCATAAATATCGAATCTTCCCTTAATGGTATTACCCAGCCTACCTTGTTAATTACAGGTAAAGAAGATCAACTGATTCCTTACGAGCTGGCCAATCAACTCTATCACCGTATCCCCCAATCCAAGTTAGTGGAAGTTAATGCTGGGCACGCAAGTATGCTAGAAAAACCAGCAGAGTTAGCCAATCTCTTGGTAAATTTTATTAAAAGTAAGTGACACGTAAAGGCTATTTTTTAAAGCTGGATAATGTAAATTAATGCTATGCTGCAGATATTTTTATGCAAGACCTCCAGTCTATCTGAATTTTCTAGACTTTTCTGCAGCTAGCCTGTGGCGCTAGCCTCGCGGTAAGCTCAATATGTTTTACAAGACTAGTAAGTCAATAAACTTCTTAGAAACGCAGTACTGATCTAATTCCACTCAATAATAAAAACAGCTAACCTCAATGATAAATTTGCATCTTTCCGCATTTACTATTATGAAGCTTGTAGCAAGGCAGACTCGTTTTTATCACGAGCCGTTCCCCCTCCCATTTAATTTCAACTTACGCATGCCCTCAACCCTCGTTTTATTAGCTAAAGAGTTAAGGCTTAGCTGACATTGTAGGCATTTTAAAAAGCTTATGTTTGAAATTTTTAATCAAGTAAATCGACTTATGGCACAAGCTCTGATAAGTACAGCTCTTAGCACCAGCGCCTTTTGAAAAAGCTACTTAACTAAAGACCATCCCTCTCTTTTACGTATATAGAAAGCTCATTGAGTTAGCAAAAGTAAAATATAGATTCCTTAATAATTTGTGACTGAACCCCTAGCATGGTCTCTAAGAAATAACTAGACTGAAAATGACAAACAGCAGCAGGCTCACCACCTACCGCTGTTCGAAACTTATCTATACCTTAAGTCACCTTAGTAATTAACTAATTCTTGGTCATGTGTTATCTATCTATAACAATCAACATACCGCTACCAAAGGCTACTCTTAGGGCCGCTCTAAAAATTTAGCAATCTTTCTAAGATTATTTTCTTTCAAAAAATTTAACAACTCTCCTCGGTGATTAAATTTTTTGAAATTCTTTTGTAATTGAATTAATTGTAATTTTAAAGAATCAAGCTCTTTGGTCATCTGCTCCTTTCTCTGCTCTTTGAATTGGGTTCGGAGCTTCCTATATTCTTCTTGCGCTTTTTTTACTCTCTCTCCTGCCTTATCCAACTTATCCTCACTAATGAAATTCATCAATGTACTCCTTGAATGATTGAATAATGCTAAAGGCTACTACTTAAATCTAACAGATGCAAGCTCATCAAGACTTTCTAAGTATAGTTAATGCCGCATAAATAGAGAAACTCAAGCTTTAATTTAACTAAATTAATCGCGTTAAAAAATTATCCAAACCAAAATCAAGTAATTTTTTAGTCCTCATTTTTTATAAGAAATCGAGATAAATTAAGTTAATTAATTATAAAATTAGGTCCTATTTTTTCTCTTAATAAATTCTTTTACATAATAAATAGTGATGTTATAATCGCCCGCCTTATTTGTATATTTGTTACAGTAATGTTAAAAACTTTTACCCCAATAAATAGAAATATCCTCTCAACTCAGAGGAAAAAATTAATTATTTTAACTATTGGTTCTGTGCTATTTATCCTAGTTATTCTACTAGGCGTTTTGTCTACTTTTACCTATAAAAATAAGCTAAAACCCAATGTTATTAGATTATCTAATAACAAAACTTATTTGATAAAGATTAATTCTGAAGATAACAAAATAAAGATAAATAACTTAATCAGGGAACAATTAGTTAACTATGTGAATAATAGAGAAAGCTACAGTTATTTTTCTTTAGAAATGAAGTTTAAAAACGCTCGTGATATAAGTGCTCCTGACGTTGCCAATGAAATGAATAATCATTTAGAAGAGCTAAAAAAACTTATAGAAAAGAATTATATTAATTTTGATATCGTTGTCACAGTTAATACTATACGAGTAATTAAACCGCAATATATAGAAATTCTGTTCAACAAAACTAGGTTAGATAATGCTACAGGAGATTCTGAAGATATAGGTAAATTTACCGCCTATATTAAATATGACTTTAATAGAGAAAAAGATGATGATGAGTCCCAAGAATCTTTTAAAACATTGTTAGATCCTACTAATTTAAGAATAACTAGTTATCAAGTTAGAAAACTATAAAGGGTAGCTGAATGGAAAACAGAAGCGAAAACGAATTTCTCAAAAAGAAGATAGAAAACCTTAATCTAGAGGTAGAGCAGCTAAAAGAAAAAGGGGAAAAAACTAAGCTAAATTATTTAACTTGGTTCGTGGCTCTTCTTTTCCTAATTTTTGCTATTGTAGCTACTAATTATTATTTGATGAAGCGTAATAGCTCTACTCCTCAAACCATAATTATTGATGATGATACTTTTTTAGGCAAGCAACAACCTTACTATTTGGAAAGTGAACTAGAACCCCAAGTTAAAGAAAAAGAGATTAAAGCACTACTCATCAAGTATGTGGAAGCTTTCTATGATAAATCAACTAATGAGCCAGAAAGTCAAAAAAGAATTTCTTTAATGAGTGAAAAAAGTGTACTGGAAACTTATAAACAACTCTATGAGGACTACCTACAAGGAACAAAAAAGGAAACTCGCGATAAATTTTGGCCTACAGTTAGAGTTCTAGATATAAACCTATTAGACGAGGAGACAGCTCAGCTACGTATCCAAAGTATAATGCTATTAAAACACCCAACTAAAGAATACGACCGATTTATTACGGATGCTACCCATGTTGTGGAGGTAAAGTTTAAGTTAGCTAAGCTCAGACGTACTGCAGAAGAACGTCTTTATGATCCTATAGACCTGCTAGTAACTGAGTTTAGAGAATTAGAATAGTCTATGCTTAAAAAGATCCTCCTGTTTTTTACACTTATTTTCTTTTTTATGAACCCCGGTGAGGCTGGTGTTATTCGTGATGATATAAATAAATATGAAAATACCACCATTTCTAAAGTTACAGGTGTGCTTAAAGATCGAGTAGCGGAGGTTTATTCGAGAGCGAAAACTGGTATCAATAAAATTGGAACCGCAGTAGGAGGAGTGGTAGACAAAATTCCGGGGAAAAGGATTTTATTGGGTGGAAAGCCAATTCCAGAAAAAGAACTACTTACAATAGCTGACACTGCTTTCAAAAGCTTATTTGGTTACTTGGAGGGGGACTTAAATAATCTAATTGAACATAATGTAAAAACTGTTGGCGCTATCTCTGGCTTAGCTGCAACTATCTTTTCATTAATATTTTTTCTCTATATTGCTTTTTTTGCTATTCGTTATTTTTTCTTTGCACGAATGGACATTGTGATCTATGACTTTCTGTTGCGCTGCATTAAATGGTCTGCAATCATCTTAATTTTTTTCTCCATACCTTTCGTAACTAGCATGTATCAATATTTCGTGAATATTGATCAGGCGCTGACCGCTCAATTAATGGGAAAAAGCTTTGGTTCAGGGACTATGGACACCATTGCTACAGCAGCCTTTAGAGTTATTATTCCTGTTTATAACAAATTTGCCCAAGCTGGAGTATTAACTGCTCCCTTTGAAATGCTAGCTTCAATGAAGCTACTCTTATTCTTTGCTATAGAGATAACTATCTTTTTAAGCTCGTGTTTTACAGCCTACATGGGCTTTAAAGTGCTATTTGCTATCACCCTGATGTTCGCACCGGTAGCGGGAGGTTTCTTATTATTTGAAGAAACCAAGAATTTATTCATGAGCTATGCCCTTTTATTGGGTAGTTTGCTTATTGGCATGATAACTATTGTGTTACTTTCTGATGCTTTTTGTGACATCCTAAGTGCCCTCTTAAATAAATACTACCATGGGAACATCTTACAAGACGGGGTAGTAGATAATTTACCCTCTGGCATTCTTAAAGAGGCCGGACAAAATATCACCGATGCGGCAGCTTTTATGTCATTTGGTATTTTGGAATATTTTACACTCACCACTAAGGTAGCAGCGGTTGTAGCAGTGTATGTAGGGTTGCTGCTCATAGTCCCTACTGTTTCTATCAGGATGTTTAGAGGAACAATTAGATCAAAAAGGATTGGATAGTGAAAAAATTACTACTTATAGTTTTAAGTTTCTCCTTAGCTGCTTGTATGCATAATTCTATGCCAAAACCTTATGGGCAGCCTTTTCCTATTAATACGGAGTATCAGGTATGAAGCGATTGGCTTTAGTATTTTTATCCTTGTGTATTTCAGACTGGGGTTGGTCCGCGGTAAATGGGCGCCCCTCCTTGAATGATCATCGTATTCAACACATGAATTACGTTCCCAATCAGGTATATAACTTGTACAGTAAAATAGGAGCCATCACCTTGGTAGAACTACAAGAAGATGAAACTATTCTCAGTAATAGTGGCCGGCCCAATTTTTTTTCTGGAGCGGATAATTCTTTTGATCTTAAAGTTTTTAGAAATAAATTTGTTTTTAAGCCCTTACGAATTACTAGTACAGACTTTATTGTATTGACTGATAAAAGAACCTATCTTTTTCAGGTCCAACCAGCTAATAAAAAACACCCTGCTACCTATCATTACTCCTTTAATAAATATTCTGGCGATTTTCCCTCCTCTGCTTCAAATTTAACCCGGCATAACTGGAACTACTGGGGCAGAGGAGATAAGGCATTAAAACCCAGGCGTGTTTGGGATGACGGAAAATTTACCTACTTTGATTTCACCAATTTAGATGAGCTACCTATTATTTTCTCTATTGATGAAAAAGGCGATGAAAATCAGGTTAACTTCCACCTAACTGGCAAAATCTTTGTAGTGCACGAAGTTAATAGCCGCTTCTTCATCAGAAAAGACAGATTAGTACTAGAAGTGTTTAAAAAGAAGGTCAAAAAAAATGGGAAATGATGATCTCAAGAAGCGAGAGCTTCAGCCCCAGGATGAAGAGTTACTCGAGTATAATCAAGAGCTCAATGAGGAAAATGCAAAGAGTGAGCTATACCGCAAGAAACTTTTCCATCTTGTTTTTTTCCTTTTTGCTGTTGTCATCTTTTCACTTATAGTTTGGGCACTCGTTTCAAAAGGAAATAACTATATTAATTCTTTAACAGCAAAGTCTACACAAGAAAAAACTGCCCAAAATGATGCTGATGCTCTACTAAATGAAATGACAAAAGTAAGACAACAGATGTCCGAAACGGAGCCTGTAGAAGAGGATAGTACATCTGATGTGGATATAGATGACCTATTGGGTTCCGACGATTCCACTGGAGATAAACCTGCGGCACCTGCTAAACCTGCAGCTCCCTCTGCCCCAAAACCTCCTAGCCAAGCCTATTTAGACAAGATCACCCCTACCTTGAATAACCCCAAATTAGCTTCAGAAGATAAGCAGGCTCCTCACCTATCGGCTTATCGACAAAATTTAAATCCTGATTACTTATTACCTCAAAGTACGGTTATTAAGTGTAACTTAATGAACGATGTAGTATCCACGATGGAAAGTGATACAAAGTGCTTGGTTACTAAAAACGTATTTTCGGCCAATGGTAAGCGTGTATTAGTTCCTTCAGGGTCCATTGCTTCAGGTGCTAGCCTAGCTGGTATGGTAAAAGGACAAAGAAAAATGTTCATTACTTGGGATAGATTACTAACCCCTGAGGGCGTGGTCATTCCTCTAGAAAGCAGTCAATCCATAGATAAGACTGGCGAACTAGGCCACCAAGCCTCAGTTAAATCTAATTTTTTAGTACGTTTCGGAAATGCTCTAATGATTTCTGTGCTATCTACCGCTGTCAATACTGGCTTCGAGAATATAGTTCCCGCCACAATCCATAACGATGAGAATAATACAAAAAACAAAGTGAATATAGATGTGTCAGATGCTAAAAATAGCATGGATATGAGTCTAGAAACTTTAAAAAACGAAATTGATATTCAACCTGTAGGGCAAATTAAAAGAGGAACAATAGTTAATATCTTAGTCAGCCAAGATATAGACTTCTCTGAAGCAGTGAATTAGCATGCATAGAATTGATAAAATTTATTCCCAACCTGAGCTAGGACACTTTCGTGACGTGTTACAGCGTACTGGCCTATTGGAATTACTGAAAGATGAAGAGCTTAGTGATATTTGTATCAATGAGTATGGTTTTTTACACCTAAAAGATGTGCGGGGGAATTGGCAAAAACTTGCTAATAGCTCAATTGATTCTAAAAATTGTACTGCTTTAAAAAATTTTCTCCTGCACTTTAACAATAAATTTATGACTGCCGACAACCCATCGGAAGCTATTAGTTTACCTAGTGGAGAACGCTGTCATATTATTGGTGAACCTGTTGCTGAAAAAGGCCACGTCTTATTTGCCATCCGAAAGTATACTGATGTACGCTTTACTTTAGAGGACTATGATAGAAGTGGGAGATTCTCTGAAATTATAGATACTTCCCCTGCTGTAGATTTTAGTCGACTTAACCAGGAACAGAAAGCGTTATGGCAATATAAAAGTGAGCGAGATTTTATTGGCTTTTTCAGGGCAGCTGTAAAATATCGTTTAAATATAGCTATTGCTGGCTCTATGGGCTCTGGCAAAACTGTTTTTCATAAAACTCTTTTAGATTTAGTCAACCCGCAACTGCGTATAGCACTGATACAAACAAATAAAGACGTTGTAATGCCTGACCATCCTAATCACTTCCACTTATTTTATGCTGAAAATGACCGTGATAAGCCCTCACAACTACTCAAGGACTGCCTGCGACTGGCCATAGATATTCCAATGATCGCAGAGGTTAGAGGCGGGGAAGCGTGGACACTTTTAGAAATGATGAACATTGGCCACTCAGGTTTGATGTTTACCATCCACAGCAATAGTGCTTTTAAAACTTTGGCGCGTTTTACTGTTTGTTGTAAAGATAATGCAGTCTGTCTGTCTATGAACGAACAAAGTATTTTTAATAAGGTAAAAGAGAGCATAGATCTTATCGTTTATATGAAAAAAACGAGAATCAGTGAACTCTATTATGAACCACATTTCTGATTGCCCGCGGCTTACTCAGCCCTACACTCGAGTAGTTTTACTCTTTAGCTGCACTCATTGTCTGGGTTCATAGTTCACCCATGCTTTAAAGCAACTGAGCTTTATTCTTTATAGCTCTACAGTACATTATCTCTATAGAACCAAATGAGTCTTACCCCCTTCCAACCTGCTTTAATTGTGCTTATAACGGCTCAACAGTACTGCTGAGCAAAGCATAGGAAACTTAGAAAAATTAGCCAAAGCTTCTGAACTTCTCCCTTTCTGAGGGCAGTGTGGCCTGAAGGACAGCTTAGAGTCCTGTTACTCTGTCAGTAAAGTAATATAAATTGGGACACCCAAAAGCTATTTCTTAATTTTAGCTATAGGTTAATCAGCGAATCTATATCCAAAGTGACTTCTGGCTTTGACTTCGTGAGCTAATGCACCAAGCTAAAGTTTAGCTGTCCGAACAATAAACTATGGAAAGAGTAGAAAAACCTTGAGTCTAATGCCGCCAAAGCCTAACCAAGCAAAAAGAAGGACAGCTAATTTTAGGCTGCTTTTAACAGCTGACTACCTGGGCGCTTTACTATTGCCCTTCCTTCTAAACCGGGTTCCTTTTAACTTATAACTTAAGCGATTTCTCAAGTTTTTACTTATTGCTCCCCAGTTTATTGCAGTAATATTCAACTTGCTCTTTGATATCGAATATTTTAGCTGCTAAACATGACTATCTATTAATCTGTTTCTGTTTTGTTTCTATACGCTTTTTTTCTTCCTGAGTTACTTCTACCTTATGACCATTAATAATCACTTAAGGTTTTTCTTACCCAAAGACCCGCCCCAAACCAACTACAATCACTGTCAGAATAGCCACAGCATAGGCTTTCTATCAATTAGAAACCTCAAATCAGCTTTAGAGTTTGAATAATTCTTGTTCTATCCACAAATGTTTAGAAACTTGTCTCTAGATTACCCTCCCAAACTTAGGTAGTAAGCTAGTTTTACCACTAGTCAATGGGACCTTTGCAAACTATTGGAATATTTTCTAAATTAGATAGGCTTTTATATTCTTTCCAACAAGTGACTTCTGCACTATACCAGCTATCTCTTGGCCAACTGTACTAAACTACCCAGCTGAAGCCTGAACACCATCTGAAGCGGTCGTCCTATCTCTATATGCTTGATATTATTGACATAACTAGGTGGTTAACTATTGTAATAACTCGTAACCAAAATAATTATACTGACTTCCTCATTTTTCAAATCCTACTTATGGGAAAATCACCCCATATTTCTTACCTATTTTTTCTAAGCCAAGATAAGCCCACTGACTTGCTCGTGCCATACTATATGGGGCAATACCCCATTTTCATCCCTATACTTGTCACCACACTTTTTTAAAAGTTTACTTCGTTCTTTAGTGTATTGAGCCAGCTCTTTCTTATTTCCTGCTAATTTTTTCGTAATGACCGCATCCATCTTATTTGAAATATTATCATACAGCGTGACCAGCCTCCATAGTCAGTAGAAGCACCTGTACACTTCTTATCTTCTTCAGTAAAAGTGTATGCTACTCCACAACTTATACTAAAAATAGTTAAACTAACTACTACTAATCTTTCCATACCTCAATTTCAACATCACTCACAAATAGTTCTAAATTAACCCCCTTAGGAAACTGTAAACAAAATACAAGCTAGTAAAAAAGTTCTTCTTAAAACCTCTTTACTAGCTTTAAATAATTAAAACCTTATACCGTATTTGTTACCTATTGTTTCTATGCCAAGATAAGTACATTGACTTGCTCGTGCTAGGCTATATCGAGGCAGTTTCCCATCCTCATCCCTATATCTATCACCACACCTTTTTAAAAGTTTATTTAGTTCTTTATTGTACTGAGCCAACTTCTTCTTATCTCCTGCTATTTTTTCCGTGATTACGGCATCCATTTTATTTGAAATATCATCAAAACACCTGGTTAAATCAACATCGCTATTAGCGCCAGCTTCTGCACATTTTTTATCTTCCTCTGTAAACATATATTCAGCTAATGTATAGCTCATACTAAAAATGGTTAAGCTAACTACTACTAATTTTTTCATTCATAAATCTCCTCATCTAAGTAAAAGCCAGTAATGTACAACTATTTAAAGAACACTTCTTAAGACAAATTTGTTTACAATTAAATCTACAGCTTATTTTTTCCTTTTTGCACATAATGTACTAACCCTTTTTACCTCGCCTACTAGTTTTAATAGGACCCTTTCCTCCGAACAAATCCTATTTATAATCACACCTTTGGGCAGTGCTTTCTTCAAACTAGAAGCAAAATCCCTATACCGATGGGTATATTTATCTTCCTGGACCGCAGTCATGATGTCGGCATCGGACATTTCATTTATATCCTTACCCCTTAACGCTCTTGAGATAGGGTACGCCGAAGTTCCATACTGAACCGCTACTGACCAGACCATGTCTTCTATCCCATGCCCCCGTTCACTGAAATCTATACCCTTGCTTTTTAGTTTTGCCATGGTCGCATAATAGATTCTTTCAGTATACCCATACTGATCTTTTCTAAAACCCTCAGGATCCTTGTCAGCAATCTCCAGCCATTTCGCATCAAAATCCGGAGTACCCGGCTTAAGTTTAGTCAATTCCTTATATTTAGTGTGCATAAGATAGTCCGCCATCTCGCCTGACCTAGTTGGGAAATTGTAGAGCCCATACGATGTTCCGACCCAATCAATTTTCCTGCCATCGATTGGGCTTGCGGCAGCTACTACATAGCTCATACTAAAAATGGTTAAACCAATTACTGCTAATTTTTTCATACTTCAGCTCCGATAACATTTAATGGTTCCAAATTTATTAATAACCTTAAGAAAATATAAGCTAGTAAAAAACCTCTTTACTAGCTCTGAATAGTTAAAATCTTGTACTGTATTTCTTAGCAAGTTTTTCTAGGTCACGCATGGTATAAAGCTATCAATCCCGTAACATAAAATCTTTCATTTTCTAATCATACTCACGGAAAGGTTACACCATATTTCTTACCTATTTTTTCTATACCAAGATAAGCAGATTGACTTGCTTGTGCTAGACCATATGGAGGCAGTGTCCCATCCTCATCACTATATTTATCACCACACCTTTTTAAAAGTTTATCCAGTTCCTTATTGTACTGAGAAAGCTTCTTTTATCTCCTCTTATTTTTTTTGTGATTACAGCATCCATTTTATTCGAAATATTATCAAAACATCTCGATAAATCACGATCGTTATAAGCAGTTTCTGCACATTTATTGTCTTCCTTTGTGAACGTATATTCAGCTAATGTATAACTCATACTAAAAATAGTTAAACTAACTACTACTAACTTTTTCATACCTCAATTTCAACACCACTCTCGAATAGTTCTAAATTTAATAACTTTGAAAGCTGTAAACAAAATACAAGCTAGTAAAGAAGAACTTCTTGAAATCTCTTTACTAGCTCTGAATAGTTAAAAGCTTACACCGTATTTTTTACCCAGTTTCTCTATACCAAACATTGTGCATTGACTAGCTAAAGCCATATAGTAAGGTGGTAAACTACCATCTTCTTGCTTATATTTATCCTCACATTTTTTAAAAATTATCTTAAAGTCTTTATTATATTGAGCTAACTTTTTCCTATCTCCTGCTAGCTTCTTTTCTATCTTCTTATCCATTTTATCACCAACAATATCAAAGCAAACTGAGACATCATGGTAATTAATACCTGCTTTATTAAAGCAACGCTTATCTTCGGCCATCATTTGATAATCCGCTACCGAATAGCTCATACTAAAAATAGTTAAACTAACTACTACTAACTTTTTTATACCTCAATTTCAACACCACTCTCGAATAGTTCTAAATTTAATAACTTTGAAAGCTGTAAACAAAATACAAGCTAGTAAAAGAGCTCTTCTTAAAACCTATTTACTAGCTCTAAATAGTTAAAATCTTACGCCGTATTTTTTACCTATTTTCTCTAGGGTGACATACGCACATTGACTCGCCTGTGCCATGCCATATGGAGGCAGTATCCCATCCTCGTCTCTATATTTGTCATCACACTTTTTTGAGGAATTCTTAGCCTCTTTATTGTATTGTGCTAGCTTTCTCTTATCTCCTGCTAACTTTTTCGTGATTATCCTATCTATTTTATTCCAAACCTCGTTAAAACACCCTGATAACTCGGTATCGTTTATTGCTTTAGCAGTACATTCTTGGTCCTCCTTCGTAAACATGTACTTAGCCGCTGCGTGGTTTACACTAAAAATAGCTAGTCCTACCAATAGTAATCTTTTCATTTTTACTTCTCCTTTCTAAAATAACAACCTTAGTTGCAAAACCTTTTTAAAAAGTTTCTTCTATGCTAATTCACCTTTTCTTTCTATATCAGGATCTCAATCCTTTTATAGAGTGTATGAACTTATTTTTTTCGACAAGATCCCCCTACACTCTTTTCCTCCCCAGTTATTTTTATCAACATCCCTTCCTCTCCACAAATTCTATATATGAATGCAACATCTTTAGTACCACGTTTGTAACTGTTAGCAAAATCACTGTGTCGATGAACATATTTATCTTCCTGGACTACATACACGATGTCTGCATCAGACATTTTACTTATATCCTTACCCTTTAACGCTCTTGAGATAGGATACGCTGAGTTTCCATATTGAACTGCTGTTGACCAGACCATCTCTTGTACTGCAGGACCCCGCTCACTAAGATCTATACCCTTGCTTTTCAGTTTTGCCATGGCCGGATCATAATACCTTCTTTTGGTAAACTCACGCTGCTCTTGCGCAAAACCCTCAGGGTCTCTTGCAGCAATCTCCCTCCATTTCGCATCAAACTCCGGAGTATCCGGCTTGAGCTTAGTCAATTCTTTATATTTAGTGTGTTTAAGATAGGCTGCCATACTGCCCTGTTTAGTTGACAACTGAGCGAGCCCATACGACCGACCTCCGTGATCTAATTTCCTACTACTGAGTGGGCTTATAATACCTGGACCTTTTCCTCCTGTCTCAAAATGTTCAGAAACTTTATTTGGGTACAATCCTTTAGGTTCTTTCCCTCTATTCCCTACGCTTTTTCTTTTAATACTACTATCCGTCTGATCTCGATTGCTATTAAGATTAGCTGCAATTACTTTTTTATCAATCACCCGAGCGCAGTAGATAGCTGCTAAGGTTTGATCTCCCAGCTGCTGTGAAGTTTTACAAGCATCTAGGTTAACAGCATTAATTTTTGATAGTTTAATTGCTTCCTCTTTAGATTGCTCCAGTACCTGAATTTCCAACTTTCTTTGCTCTAACTTCAAACGTTCTACATTAATTAAGTTAGATAAATCAGCAGAATCTTTCATTGATTTGGTTTCATCTACTTGTTTATTTAAACGAGCTATTTTATCCTGGGAGCGTTGCATGTCCTCATATTTTTTCTCTCTAATCTTGGATAAAAGCTCGATCCTCTGTGTTGGACTTAATTTAAGTAATTCTTTAGGATTTTTAAATAATTGTAGGTATTTTCGCATAGAACGAATTTCATCTTTCAAATCCGCAATTTCCGCATACAGTTGTTGTGCATATTTCACATTCCCTGTTACTGCATCTAACTGCCCTTTCAAGTTTTTGATCATCGCTTCTGCTTTTTGTATTTGCTTTACCATTTGTCCAAAAGTTGCCGCGTCAAAAGTAGGTACACCTGTACCAATTGCAAAGCTCAACTTGCTGCCAAAGAACAACATCAAACTTAATTTCTTAACGTTCACTTAAAAATTCCCTTACCCAATCACTTGAAGTTAAACCATATTGGGCAATGAGTTCGTTCACTCGCTGCACATTATCCAATGTTGTACTGAGAACTTTCATCTCTGGAAATACCCGTTTCAAACCGGTCTGCGGATCAACTTCTGTTAAATCTAATTTAGAAACCACACTAGAACTGCTTTGCTTAATTAAAAACTTCCGATCAGTATCAATAAAATCTGCAACTGTCTCAAACTCCTTCTGCGTTAGTCCACACTTAATATAGCCTTCTTTAATTTCTTCATTCAGCTGACTATTAGCTAAAAATACTTTGGTAGAAGTTCCTCCAGCGATTGAATGAAAAATGGTTGATTGAATAGCATGCTCTGGATATTGACTGACTAAAAACATGCATTCAAACTCGCGACGCCCTGCGTTCAAACCTGCTTCAATTAAATCTCTGGTCATCGGAAATTTAGTTGCATACCAAAATTCCTCAATCACCGTGATTAAAAAGCTTTTGTGTTGATGAACATTCGCTAACATCATTTCTTTTAAATAGAAGAGATACATGAGGATAGGTTCACAGGGTAAATAGTTTTTTTCTAAAATTTCCTTGCAATCAAAAGCAATGCGGTAGAAATTGGTTGGATCAAATTCATTCTCAGCATTGTCAAATACCCACCCATATTTATTGGCTTCATTTAGCCAAATGCTAATGTTCTGTATTAAGGTTTCATCAGATTGATCCAAAGCATAGGAAAAGGTACGTATGTTTCGATTTTCAAATGCACCATTCATGGTAACTTCCACTGCTTCAGCAATCATTTTTCGCTGCCTAGCCGTAAGTGGTTTAGCTTCATTAGACCTAGCCAAAACCGCCATCAAATCATTCAAAAATTCTCTAGTCTTTGGGCTATCTGGTAACTGAAAAGGATTCATTCCAGTAGACTCACCTTTTTTCAAGGTGAAATACTGCCCACCCAGGGCCTTAAAGAAAATTTCCATCCCGCTTTTATAGTCAATGGAAAATATAAAAGGCTGAAATCGATCCAAAAAGGTTAAAATCATTGCCACTAGCGTAGTCTTACCCGCACCGGTTTTGCCCAAGAATAAAATATGGCCCGCTAAGGCTTGGCCGATAGTATTTAACCCAATAGGTGTGTCATGAATATTGAAAAAATATAAAGTATCCGAATTAGATCTCATGGGCATAATGGCAGAACCATCACCCAAAGGGTTTAATTGTGCTTTGCCTGTAGAAAAATTCTGCATTGGGAAAGTAGCTGCTACATTGGTAGTGGTTTTGTACTTGTGACGGACCGGTTCACTACCAGGTAAATGAGAGAAAAATACATTGGGATGCTCAATAGTACAAAGGGCAAATTTGTACCCATTCAGTCTTTCAAACTGGGCTAAAACAGCAGTTGCTTTTTTCTTTAAAGCTTTTAGGTCAGAATGAAATACTGTGACTACTGCATCATACAAGCCAAAGAATAGTGTCCTACTCTCTAGTCCCGATTTAGCAGCAATTAAATCTTCTTCTTGTTCACTTAAAAAACTATTCTGTCCTTGTTTTTTAGATCTAAAACGAGCTAATTGCCGATCGATAGTTAAATTTACTTTATCTCTGTCACTAAACCAAAATAACTGAGAGAAACTAAATTCTGCATCTAATTTTAAAAGATCTTCTAAGATCTTTATCTTGGTAACCCCAAAGTCAATGAGCTCAAAAGACCTAGCGTATAGAGGGTCCGAAATACCATCATCAATCTTCAGCGTATCATTACCAAACACTAGAGTGGCATCTGCAACCATCTTTTGTATTCTACTTTTCGTGATAGGAATAGCTTTTTGCTTGAAGGTCAGTAGTTCGTTTAAAAAACTGGCAATTTCTGAGTATTCCACTCCATCTCGGTTGTATAGTTTTAAAATCCTAGGAGAATACTGAGAGAGTGTCTCTAGCGCTTCTGAAAGTAATTCATTCATTTCTTGTACAGTACTACCTAGGGAATTAGCTTCCAAAAGAATGCTAATATAGAAGCTATTTTCATAAAATTTCTGAGTAGTGAAATTTTCTAAATACTTCTCTGCCAAACGCTCAGAAAAGTAATTTGTAAATTTGTACTTCTCTTGAAACTGGATTTTTTTCCGCTGAAAATGTAACCACAATTTAAGTCGGTTATCCCAGTTTTTACCTAATGTATTCAAAAACTGGTTAAGTCGCTGGAACTGTTTAACCAGTAAATCATCATCAATACTTTCAAATGGAATACCTTCTACTTTAATGATAGCCAAGAGGCTATTAAATTGATGATGACTACCGTGTTTAACTAGCAATACACGTTCATTAACATGGCTCCAATAAGCAGGGATGAAATCTTCTATATAATTATTCTTTAGACGTTGTTTTTTGCTTAACCTTTTTTCAGTCTTCATCCTTATCTTTTCCAGTCGATGGTTTATTGGGTAAAAAAGCATTCCCATTAAAAAACTGAGTATTTTTCTTTTTTATCGCCCAGTAAAAATACAAATAAAATAATTTTAAATCGCTATTTTTATTATCAAATATCCGTAAAAATAGCCAAGCTGGTATCGCTAAAGCCCATAATAAAAAAGCCTTTCTGGGAATATCAGAACCAAGCAAGGGAAATAAAACGAATAAAAATAGAGGTAAAAGAAAAATAGGGATAATAGCTATCATTAGATAATCTATCCTTACCCCTAACACTCTTACATCTAAATCAATGGAGGCATAGCTAGGTAATTCGTCCTCTACCGTTAACTTCTTATTCTTCATTTTTTAGGTAATTGGTCTTTTACTAGATCCCAAATATGCGGCACGATCACGATGACAAACGCAGCTACAACTATTTTCAAAAAAGAGCCCATTAATTCCATCCAAGTAATTTTCCCATTCCAAAATCTAACAATTTCTAGAATGGCATAAATGAGAGCTAAAAGACCTAAAATGGTATACAGCCACATTCCAAATGATCCAATACCCCTTTGCACAGGTTTTAGTGAATCTATCAATTCATCCCCTTTCTCAGCCCAGGCTAAAATAGGAGTACTTACCAATAAGCTAACTATTACTTTATTTATCATATTTCCCTCTAAATAGAACAAAAATCAACTGTATAATCGCAATCTTGTTTGACTATACTGCGCTGCTTATCTACTGCTTTAGCTTCTATAGCTTTTAGTTTTTTATCCGGTTTGACTGAAACTACTCTTCTCTCTTTAAAGGATTTTTTTAGCTCAGGGATAAAAGGCCCTCTGTAGGCATTTTTATAAATACGTTCCACATAAGAAGTACCTCGAAAATCTTTCTTGAAGCCACGAACGAAATTACCCGAATAGTAACAGCTTAAAGTCTTATCAATATCGCCACTAACCTGATGACATTCTTGTAATACTTTTTGTGCAATTCGGAGGTTTAAACAAGGATCTAAAAGACTTACTCCATCCACTTTATATTTAGAAAAATTAACTTTATTAATCTGTCCAATACCTACTGAATAATTCGCTCCAATGCTATCTAAAAAATGAATTAATTTAACAGCCTCTTCTCTAGTCCGCGGCTGTCTTTTTAATTTCGGCCCCTTGACTATGGCAATTGCATAAGGATTTTCACTTGACTCTGTTCTAACAATAGCCTGTGCTGTCACCGGATGTATCATTGGAGAACAGGTGGAAATCAACAAGCTATCAATCATTTTCTTGTTCTTTTTCTACATCACTCACTACACTGTTTCCATCTTTATATAAATTTTTGCAGAAGGAAGGAGTGGGAAAGGGTTTATGTCTATCCTGAGCTTTTTGGCAGGTATATCCCCCTTTTTCTTGCAAACAATTACTATAAATGGCAATGCCCCCAGAAGTTCTTTTACATGCCCACCTATATTCTTGACCAATACGCTCCAATTTACAGAATGGAAAACGCGCTATTTTACTGAGATAATTTACATTGCAGTATAAATGCTCTACTGAACTTTTTTCCTCTAACAAACCTTTTTGTTTTAGGTGATTAATAACATCTAAGCTAATAGGACATTGCGAAAGAAATTGCACTCTTTTTTCAATAGTCTTTGCTAGATTCCGACCAAAAATAGAATGGAATCTACCCAAACTAGGATGACATTCAGGACTAAGTACTCCTGTTGCCTGTAAGCAGAGAATAGCATCACAAGCTAGTTTTTTATCTCCTACAAATATTTCAGCAGATACTAGAACTGATACAGAGCTTAATAGGGCTAAGGACAATACTTTTTTCCTCATCAATATAACTGAATTATGCCAATTTTTCATACATATACACTCAAATAATTAACTAGCTATGTGAAAAAACGTGCGATTGTAACATAATTGTTACTAACTAAAATAAATTCTTATAGTAATTTAAGGATGATTAGGATAATTAATACCAAATTTATTCATAACTCTATTAATCTAACTTTGATAACTAGCTATGAATAAAATCCTGGCTGATTATCTGAAATATGAGATGGAAATCATTTACTAGAACTTAAAAATTATTGGTACTAATGAATAAATTTTATGAGACTAATTTAAAATATTAATACCAATATTTTTATTTAAATCTCAAGCGTTGGATATTTTCTTAATATCATAACTATTTAATTAGAGCTATTTTATGAAAAATATATTTTTTGGTATTAGGAAAACCCAGTAAATTAGCCCTATTAAGTTAAGCTATTAATTAACCTGATGCTTCCTTATTAATACTTAGTAAGTGCTAAATTAAATAGCGGCTATTTTGAATTAAACCCACTTATCTGAGCTATTTATGGCTTATCTGAAATTTTTTCGTATAAATTCTAGAGTATTTTTAAGAATAATTTTTCTATGTAAGACTTTTAATTACTGTAATTACTTTTATAGTAATTTTCTAATATTTTTTTGAAGAAAATAAACTAAAATTTACAGCCAATAACTCTTGAAGAGCTTTTATAGAAAAGATCCAACGGCATTGTATAAGGTTAATATAATTCCACTAAACATATATAGTACGATAAGTTTTGAATAGACAAATTATATCTCCAAGAGATAGAGATAATACTATCTCAAATGAGGAATTATTCTGGGTCTTATGCAAAATTAAATACTACGAGACCCCTGGTTTAGATTTGAAAAGAAAGAAAGGTTAAACAATTGGTAATAGTCAAGTAACCGATTTGCTTCAGCCAACTACAGCTAATCGCTATAAGTCTGATTTAGCGATATCCATAATACGATCAGGAAATCAATTAAGAATGAGATCAAAGTATCAAAAAAAACTCCGTCATCTTCAGAAAATTAGAATGAATAAGAAAAAGGAACCCAATATTTAATCGGTCGTTTAGTCTAAAGTTCCTAGACCAAACTCCCTAGTTGATCCATTTTAGTTACTACTCTTTACATCAGTGTTGCCTTCCTACACTCGTTGCTTAATCAATTTCTCATCTACTTTTTAAGAAAATTTAGTTGCAAATGGTTACGCTTATTGGCGGGTTTTGCCAAGCAATGCTATTTAAAAATCATCAAAAAAATCTTTTATTGGATGCCATCTCCATGTTTGATAGGAATCAACTACTCTGCTTTTCAGGTCAGGATATTCAGTTACCTTATCTGCGCTAAAACTATAAAAGTCACTACCTTAATTATCACAAGCGAGGATTTCCTGAAAAAGCTTATAAATAGAAAAATTGTAAAAAATAACTGTATTAAATCCTGGGAATAGTGCTGAATAAACCTAGGTTGAGTAGACACATAGAATCTAACCTGGGCTAGCAACTCCCGATATAATCTCCAATAACCCTTATCCAAGCGTGACCATCACGCTCTCGGGACGTTGCTTATAGGCAGCAGAAATAACTTTAAATTGAGTAATAATAGAAAGTGCGTGTAGTAAGCTAGACAAAAAGCAGTGCTCCAAGCTAACTTAAATCTAGTAAGGTGCTATCAAAAACAAGTTTCTGCATATCACTACGATAAACACCATAGCTCCTATCTGAAAGGAAGTGTAGCTAAAAAAACGCTACTTCCTTCATCCAGTATAGGCTTTTAGATAGTTTTTTTATGATTCTATTTAATTTTTCTGTGTGTCGACCAACTTATTCTTGCTAATCCAGGGCATCATAGAACGTAGCTTCTGTCCCACTACTTCTACAGGATGTGCTGCATTCAAGCGCCTTCTTGCCGTCATAGACGGGTAGTTTAATTGCCCTTCTAGGATAAATTGCTTAGCATAGTCCCCATTTTGAATGCGCTGAAGCGCAGCTCTCATAGCAGCTTTACTGCCCTCATTAATTACCTGGGACCCCGTGGTATATTCACCAAATTCAGCATTATTAGAAATAGAATAATTCATATTGGCGATACCGCCTTCATAGATCAAATCTACAATTAACTTCAACTCATGCAAGCACTCAAAATAAGCCATCTCTGGAGCATAGCCAGCTTCTACTAAAGTTTCAAAACCCGCTTTGATCAGTTCCACACATCCGCCACACAGCACAGCCTGCTCTCCGAATAAATCCGTCTCGGTCTCCTCTGAGAAAGTGGTCTCTATCACCCCTGCTTTAGTACCACCGTTTGCTGCTGCATAGGATAAGGCTACGTCCCTAGCTTGACCTGAAAAATCTTGCTTGACTGCAATTAAACTTGGTACTCCCCCCCCCTTAATGAATTCACTTCGTACTGTATGCCCAGGGCCCTTTGGGGCCACCATGATGACGTCTAGTTCAGGGCTAGGTAGGATCTGATTGTAATGAATACAAAAACCATGAGCAAAGGCAAGCGTAGCGCCTTTTTTTAAATGGGGTTCTATTTCATTCTTATAAACTCTCGGTTGATCCTCATCAGGCAACAAAAGCATCGCTAAATCTGCTGCTTTGACCGCTTCAGCCACTGTTTTTACTTGATGTCCCGCTTGCTTAGCTTTCTCCCAGGAAACTCCTTTCCTCACCCCCACCAGCACCTCTACACCGGAATCTCTAAGATTCGCTGCATGGGCGTGTCCTTGCGATCCATACCCCAAAATGGCTACTGTCTTATCCTTAATCAAGGACAGATCTGCGTCCTTATCATAATACACTCTCATTGTCCTACTCTCTCCTATCTAAATTTTTAGTGTTCTCTCACCACTACCTAAACCCACTGCGCCTGACCGAGCTACTTCCAAAATATTACCTTTCCCCACTAGTTCTATAAAAGAATCGATTTTCTCACTACTCCCAGTCAGTCTGACAGTCAATGTTCTCTCAGAAATATCTACTACCTTGGCCCGATAGATCTCACTTAAATCTAAAAAATCTCGTCGGTCTTTAGCCACGACTCTGATTTTTATCAGACTTAATTCCGCCTCAGTAAATTTACTTTCATTAAGATCAATTACTTTTACCACTTCAACTAACTTATTTAATTGCTTTAGTATTTTCTCTATTACACTGCCATCCCCTTGTGTAGTTAAGGTAAGCCTAGATAAGGTCACATCGTCCGTAATACTCACATTAAGCGAATCAATGTTATAACCTCTGGCAGAAAAAAGACCTACCACCCGACTTAATGCACCCGATTCATTTTCCAGTAAAATCGAAATGATGTGTCTCACGGTACACTCCTAATGTCGTAGTGTTTATCCGTCACGTCAAATACTTCCGAATTTTTACCCAGGTCCCTCATATGTGGTGGTAGGAGCATTTCATCTAGACCTTTCCCATTCCCTACCATGGGATATACGTTTTGCTCTTGGCTAGTCACAAAATCCATAAATACTAATCGATCTTTAAGAGAAATAGCTTCCCTCAAAGCCGGCTCCACATCCCTCTTTTTTTCAATGCGCATACCCACATGTCCATATGCTTCAGCCAATCTGACAAAGTCTGGTAGAGAATCCATGTAAGTTTGTGAATAACGGTTATCATAGTAAAACTCTTGCCACTGACGCACCATCCCAAGAAAATGATTATTCAGATTGATTACCTTAATTGGCAAACGATACTGACAACAGGTAGAAAGCTCTTGTATATTCATTTGTATAGAACCATCACCAGTTACACAGAAAATATCTTCTCCAGGTAATGCAAATTGTGCCCCCATGGCATAGGGGAGGCCCACACCCATTGTCCCCAGGCCACCGGAATTGAGCCATTGCCGTGTCCTTTGAAAAGGGTAATACTGAGCTACATACATCTGATGCTGTCCCACATCAGAGGTAACAACTGCCTTATTATTCGTTAACTGAGCCAGTTTTTCTATGACATATTGTGGTTTAACTACTTCAGAATCATTTTCATAAGCTAAACAGTGGCTTTTCCTCCAATGTTCAATGGTTTGCCACCAGCTTTGTAGAGAATGCGTCTGGAGCATTAATTGCCTCTCTTGCCACGTTTGGGTTATAGCAGATAAAACATTTTTTGCGCATCCTACAATCGGTACGGCAGCAAACACTCTCTTAGAGATAGATGAAGGGTCAATATCAATATGGATAATTTTTTTAGGTACTTTAAAATATTTTTCTGGAACAGAAATTACCCGATCATCGAAACGCATACCTACTGCTAATAAAACGTCTGCATGTTGCATCGCTAGGTTAGCCTCATAGGTGCCATGCATCCCCACCATACCTAAAAATTGTCTATGTCCACTAGGATAAGCCCCAAGACCCATTAAGGTAGCTACGCAAGGCACGCCTAACAGCTCTATCAATTGTCGTAGCTGGTCAGATGCATCGCCCAGTATGACCCCTCCTCCGTAACAAACTAGAGGCCTTTTGGCAGCCGCTAAGATTTGGATTGCTTTCTTAATTTGCCCTTTATGGCCTTCGATCACTGGCTGATAGGAACGAATAAAAGGTGGTTCTTGAAGGTAACAAAACTTACTAGGTGCTTGAGTGGCATCTTTGGCTACATCTACCACCACCGGACCCGGGCGGCCTGTCCTAGCAATATGAAAGGCTTTTTTGATGGTATCTGCCAGATGATTCACATCTTTAACAAGAAAGTTGTGCTTAACGCATGGACGCGTTATTCCAACCATATCAACTTCTTGAAAGGCATCAGACCCAATACCAGAAGAAGCAACCTGCCCAGAAATGACTACCACCGGAACCGAATCACTATGGGCAGTCGCAATACCCGTTACTGCGTTAGTGGCTCCAGGACCGGAAGTCACCAACGCAACTCCTACTCGGCCTGAAGCTCTAGCGTAAGCATCAGCCATATGAACTGCTGCTTGTTCATGCCGGACCAAGATATGCTCAAAAGCTTTTAGTTTGTAAAACGCATCGTAGATTTCAAGGACAGCCCCGCCGGGGTAACCGAAGACATGTTTGACTCCTTCAGACTTCAGGCTTTGCACTATAATCTGAGCACCTGAAATTTGCATACTCACCTCTCTTTTAACTAAAACCAGTATTAAGCTCTTGCTTCCTCGACCATGCCTGGTGGGCTACTCGACAAACGACGATTTTGGGTACGTGCTTCTCGTAAGTAGTCAACTAGTCAAGGCCTAATGACTGATCCTAGTTCAGGTTTATTGAAAGAAGAGGTTAGCCTATTTTTTTTCAATCTTCAAGTAGGATGAGCTTTTAAGCGTTCTCTTTTCGGTTACTCTAATTTCCATGCTAGCTTTGGCAACCGAACGTACCGAGAAACTAGAGTAACCTCAAACTGCTAGCCCACATTCCACCCTTTAAGACAGGGTCACATAATTAGATCGAACAGTACTTCCTTTTGTCTAAGAATTTAAAGGACTAAAACCGAAAGTTATAGGTCAACTTACGATTGAGCTTTAGACTAAGTAAAGTACAAAGGAAGCTAGAAAGCTACATTGTATGCTTAGTACTGAAACCTAACTGACTAGTAACTATTAACTGACTATAGGTTCTAATTTCAGCTACTAACAAAAATTTTTCCTGTCCAGAGCAGCATGAAAACTGCTGAAAATAGCGGAATAAAAACTTTCTCTTAGCAGGGTACAAAGATAGATCAAGAAAGGTTCTAGTACACTACACTCAGAACAAAAAGCTTCCTAGGTAGAATTAAATTTGTCTTTACTATGAGTATTAAACAATTGCAGGCTACTATCCAATATGAAAATATTGTGTTGTACGGTAGTACACATAAAGAACTAAGCTTCAATATTAGAAGTTTAATCCCAGGTGCTAAATGACAGCCTTATCTATAAGCTGCTGTACAAGAACAGCCAAGCCATATAGTGATTTATTAGTCTTCATAAATTTGCTAGTATTGCCACAGCGCACCACCGCCACAGCTGTAGCATCTACTGATGCCGGCTCTGATCTACATAGGATATGATAGTAATTACTATTATTTTTACACTTAAATGAGTTAGTAGTTGGAATTTAGGAAAGCTCGATGAATTTTATAACTTTTTTGAAACAAAATGACTGTATAGTTGTATTAGATTTATTAGTACTACTGATAATGAGTTTATTCAGTTGGACGATAGCAATTGTCAAGTGGCTTGAATTACGTGCAGCAAAAAAACGTAATATGCTTTTTGCAGAGCAATTGCAGAAGGAGACCAGTTGGAACTTCCTCTCTCACAAGGAAAATAAGAACACTGGCCCCATGGAATCCTTGGCTCGCTCCCTCGCACTAGCGAAAGCTGAATATCAAGAACTTTTCCAATTACAACAGCACATTAGCTTAGATGAATTTATATCCCGACAGCTGCGCAAGTATTTTTCTCAGGCTCTACAACCTTTCAATAACTGGTTGGTCGTACTGGCCTCTATTGGTTCTATGGCCCCTTTCGTTGGGCTATTCGGTACAGTAATAGGTATTTATCGAGCACTAATTAATGTTAGTCAACATGGGCAAGTATCTATTGCTGAAGTAGCGGGCCCTATCGGAGAAGCTCTAATAGCAACAGCATTTGGACTCTTCGTCGCCATACCCGCTGTCCTGTTTTATAACGCTTTTGTAAGGAAAAATAGTCAACTGAAGTTAGAGCTAGGGTTGTTTGCTGAACAACTACGAATTAAGCTCATGGGCCAGGAGAGCAAATAATGACTTGGTCGGTTTTTGAAGAAGACAAGGAAAGTTTAAAGGCAGAAATTAATGTAACTCCCCTGGTGGACGTTATGCTAGTGTTGCTTGTCGTATTTATTATAGCTATGCCAATACTCACTTATACTATCCCTATTTCTTTACCTAGCACCTCGCTTAAAGCTGAAAATGAGCTTCCAGCGCAAGTCTTGAGAATCTCCATTGATGCGAAGGGTCATTACTTTTTGGATAAAAAAGCAGTTTCTTCCACAGAGTTACTAGCTCTAGAACAGGAAAACTTTAAAAAAAATCCTGAACTGGTACTGGCTATTTCGGCTGATGAATTGGTTGCCTATCGTCATGTGATCGAAGTACTGGAAACAGCAAAAAAGGTAGGTATCAAAAAAATTGGGTTTGTTACTAAAAAAGACTCTTCCTAATCAATTTGACAGAATAACTAACTAAATTTCTTCGCTTTTAGTCTTAAAGCATTGACGAGCACAGAGATAGAGCTGAGGGACATGGCTAAGCCGGCTAAAGTAGGCGTAAGGAGACCAAACGCAGCTATAGGGACTCCTACTGCATTATAAAGGAAAGCAAAGAAAAGATTTTGTCGAATATTCCTTACAGTACTCTGGGCTATCTGAAGGGCTCTACTGACCCCTAAAATAGAATGCTGTAGAAGTACTATACTAGCGGTTTGGTTTGCAATATCTGAACCATTACCCATCGACATGCTCACTGTTGCCTTTGCTAAAGCTGGAGCATCATTGACTCCATCACCCACCATCACCACCTTTCTTGCCTGCTGAAGCAGGTTTTCTATTGCTGTAGCCTTATCGCGAGGCTGCATCTGGCCCATGGTGCGTGTTTTGGGAATATTGACTTTTGCAGCAATATAATCGGCTACTGCCTGTTTATCTCCACTCATAATATAGGTTTCTATACCATGTGCGTCGAGCCATTCAACTGCTCTCTCACTACCTTCCTTCAAAGGATCAGCAAGGGCAATTGCACCTAATGGTTGTCCGTTGGCAGCTACAGTTACTACACTGAATATATTCCAGGAGGAACTGAGTGATTCAGGAAGTTCAACACCCGTATAATCAGGTTGACCTACTTTAAGTTGCCCTACGCCTTCTATTTCACCTTCTATTCCCAAACCCAATACATTTTTTATGGAAGTAGCCTGTCTTAGGGTTAGCTGTTGACGTTTAACCTCCTCCACTAAGCCTTTTGCAAGCGGATGATTGCCGTACTGCTCAATAGAAGCAGCCAATTCTAATAGTTGGCTGTTCTTTAAATCAATTCCAGGAGCCACCCAAGTTTCCATCGGCGTTAATGTGCCTTCAGTGAAGGTACCAGTTTTATCAAAAACAATCGTATCAATACCTGCAGCTGCTTCTAATATCTCTGCATTTTTAAACCAAATACCGTGTTTACTGCCTAAACCCATTCCCACCATGATTGCTGCTGGAGTGGCCAATCCTAATGCACATGGACAGGCAATAACCAATACTGAAACTGCCCGAATCAAAGCCTGTATCCAATCTACACCTAGCCAGATATTCCCTAAAAAGGCCAATAAAGCAACTACAACGATTAAGGGAACAAAAATAGCAGCAACTTGATCCGCAATTCTAGCAATAGGTGCTTTGGTTGACTGTGCCTCGCTCAGAGCCTTAATCATATCCCCCAAATGAGTTTTCTCATTTAGTGCAGAAGTTTTATAAGTACAACTACCTTCCAAAACAATAGAACCTGCCAAGACCTTGTTGCCCACTTTCTTTTCTACTGGCAGGGATTCACCTGTTAAGTGACTTTCATTGAGCACCACATCACCTGAGATAATCTCACCATCCGAAATTAATTTCTCTCCTATATTTACCCTAACTAGATCACCTATCTTAAGCTGATTGCGTTCAATCAACTGCCACGTGTTGTCCCTGTATACCCTAGCTTTGGTAGGAAATAAAGCTAATAAATTGTTGAGCTGATTAAGGCTTCTATGCTTAGTTCTGGTTTCTATGTAACGCCCTAAACCTATAAAGGCAATCAGCATCACATTGGTTTCAAAATAAATGTGTACTGTATCGTGTGGGTTAAATAAAAATACTAAAACAGAAAAAATCCAGGAAATAGAAGTACCTAAGGCGACCAAAGCGTCCATGTTCGCCATCCCGCCTCGGAGTGAAACAAACATACCTTTGTATAATGGAGCTGCTAAGTACAGTTGTGCAAAGCTAGATAGAATAAACTGCACCTTATAAGGTAATAGAAGCTCAGGTATGGATAAAGACATCCCCAGCATATGAATAAAAAAGGGTAAGGCACATAACCAACTTAAGTATAGTCTCACGGGTACCCTGACCTCAGAAGCATTAGGAGGCTTTGCTAGGAGATTTTCCTTCACTTCAACTAAAAACCCCCCCTGCTGAATAAGTTCTGTAAGCTTTTCAGTACTAACTTGCTGTGGATCATAAACTACCCTGCAAGTTTCAGCAGCAAAATTAACTGAAACTTCCAATACTCCTTGAGTATGCTTCAGAAGCTTTTCAAGACGAGTGGCGCAACCCTGACAATGCATTCCAGAGATCTGAAACAATATTTGGTTAGTAGAATAAATAAATTTCTCCCAAATTAAGCTATGCCTAAGCTTACGAAATAAAACAACCAGTTACCAGTAAAACAAAATACTTGCCATACCTTCAAGATTGATTAGGTTAATCTCTCACCCTATTAAACTAATCAAATCAGTCTGATACCTCTTCCTCTGCGTCTTTTTATCCTGCGCTCACTGTCTACACCAAAGGACTAGACTTCATAGAATAAGCTTCTCAAATTCAGTCTAATTATTTGCATTTTTTAGCTCCTTTTGTAGAATGTCGGGAAGGGCTTAAACCTTTAAACGTTAAATACGAGTAAAAATCATACTCTTTTTAATAAAAAAGTTAAATAACTCTTAGGGAGTGACTTTTCTACAACTTAATAAGAGTGCTTTTTGCCGTTCCTTTTAATTGGTTGAGTCAACCATAAGCTGTATAAAAAATTGGGGTATACCATATGCAGTTAAATAATCAGTTACTCTTGAAAAATCAGTGTTTGGTGGACGGTCAATGGATAGATAATAGCCTTGATAGAATTGAGGTACTTAATCCAGCTACTGGAGAATTAGTAGAAAAGGTACCTCGTCTGACTGAACAACAGATTCTTTTAGCCATCAATGCTGCTTCTAGAGCCTTAGAGGAGTGGCGCTACTGTTCAGCACAGGATAAGAGTCAACTCCTAAAAAAGTGGCATGATTTGATCATAGCTAATGAGCTAGATTTGGCACAAATCATGAGCAATGAACAGGGAAAGCCTTTAGAAGAGGCTGTCGGTGAAATTCGCTATGGTGCTTCCTATATTGAATGGTTTCTAGAGGAGGCTAAACGTATCGAAGGTGAGATTATCAGTCACGCAAATGGACATAAAACCTTTATTACAAAAGAACCTATAGGCGTCTGTGCTTTGATCACCCCATGGAAT
Organism: Neisseriaceae bacterium; assembly: GCA_043842855.1. Lineage (GTDB taxonomy): Bacteria > Pseudomonadota > Gammaproteobacteria > Burkholderiales > Neisseriaceae > QFNR01. The sequence continues at coordinate 160,600 of JBBPJF010000002.1, read as the reverse complement.
TTCCCTAATGCTATGCTAGCCCGAAAGATGGCTCCTGCTTTGGCAGCAGGCTGTACAGTCGTGATCAAACCTTCTGAGCAGACCCCACTCTCTGCCCTTGCTCTGGTAGAACTAGCCACCATTGCTGGCTTCCCTCGTGGCGTGATTAATATCATCACTGGAGATTCGGAAAAAATTGGAGGCTTACTTACTTCAAACCCTTTAATTCGAAAACTTTCTTTCACTGGTTCTGTTCGCGTAGGAGAAACTTTAAAATCGCAGTGTATTGCTACACATAAAAGCACCTCCATGGAACTGGGGGGCAATGCGCCTTTTATTGTTTTTGAGGATGCAAAGCTAGAAGCTACTATTGACGGATTATTACACGCAAAGTTTAGAAATACTGGTCAAACCTGTGTTGCAGCTAATCGTATATTAGTACAGAAAAGACTCTATCCTACACTGGTAGAAGCTCTCAAAGTGAAAATTAGTCAATTGGTTATAGGTGATCCCTATCAGCAAGATGTAAAACTGGGACCCTTAATTAATAAAGAAGCAGTTAATAGGATAGAGGAATGGGTTCAAGAGGCCATTAGCCAGGGTGCAGAACTCATTGTAGGTGGAAGAAAGCCTGAATTAGGGCCTTGTTTCTACGGAGCTACTTTGTTAACAGGAGTCACCCCCAAAATGCGTCTGTTTCAGGAAGAAATTTTTGGTCCTGTTTTAGCCTTGACTCCCTTCGAAACAGAGGAGGAAGCTTTGCAATTAGCAAACCAAACTGAAGCCGGGTTAGCAGCTTATCTATTTACTAGCAATCTAACTAGAATAGCTAAGCTTACTGAACGGCTGCGTTTTGGCATGATAGGGGTAAACACAGGTATCATCTCCTACGCTTCTATTCCCTTTGGAGGAACAAAATACTCGGGCGAAGGACGAGAGGGTTCGAGGTATGGGATAAATGAGTACCTTGAAATCAAATGTACTACTATTTCCGCTGACTGATTGCTGAATGCTATCGCACACAGGCTTTGAAGAATACTCAAGAAGCATGTTACCATTGCTGTCTGAAATCGAGCCAAAGTATTGCAATAGAAAGTGACAGATGAAGAAGTTTTTTTTGCCTTTTGAACAGCCTATTGCTGATTTAATGAGCAGAATAGAAGAATTGAGATTTGAACAAAATGACCCAGCAGGGGATATCTCAGAAGAGATCAGAAGATTACAAAAAAAAATAGATGATCTAACTCGTTCAATCTATTCTGACCTCAGTGCAGTAGAAATTTGGCAGGTTTCTCGTCATCCACAACGTCCTTACACCCTAGACATTATTCAAGAGATTTTTACAGACTTCCAAGAGTTACATGGTGACCGATCCTTTGCTGATGATACGGCAATGGTGGGAGGGATGGCACATTTTAATGGAGTTCCCGTCATGGTTATTGGCCATCAAAAAGGACGGGATACGAAAGAAAAAATTTACCGAAATTTCGGTATGGTTAGGCCAGAAGGTAATCGAAAGGCGCTCCGTTTAATGCGGTTAGCAGAAAAATTTGGCTTGCCCGTGTTGACTTTTGTTGATACCCCAGGTGCTTACCCTGGTGTTGGGGCTGAGGAAAGAGGACAATCCGAAGCGATTGGTAGGAATCTATATGTACTGGCTCAATTAAAAGTTCCCGTAATTTGTACCATACTAGGAGAAGGAGGCTCTGGTGGTGCACTTGCACTAGGTGTTGGCGACAGAGTCAATATGCTACAGTATGCTACCTATTCCGTTATTTCTCCTGAAGGGTGTGCTTCGATTTTATGGAAAACAGCTGATAAAGCACCAGAAGCTGCGAATGCTTTAGGTATTACGTCACAGCGTATCAAGAAACTAAATCTGATAGATGAAATTATTCCTGAGCCTTTGGGGGGAGCTCATAGAAATCTTAAAGAAGCTTGTAGCAACATTGCCCTCGTACTGAACCGACAGTTGGCAGAACTTCAAAAACTGGACCTAAGTGTGCTTCTGCAAGATAGGATGAAACAGTTGTTATCCCATGGTAAATACTCAGAACGCTGACTCAGTATTTAAAATAGTGGAGCAAGCCTGGATTAGGTCATTTTCTCAATCTCATTCCTTTGAATTAGCTTTTAGTGGGGGGAGTGACTCGTGCGTTTTGCTAGATATCATGTCTCGCCTCCAACAAAAATATAATTTCTTTTTAAGCGCGGTTCATGTACATCACGGTCTTCAACATCAAGCAGATCAGTGGACTGAGTTTTGCCAACGGGTTTGCCATGCTTATCAAATTCCTCTGCGTATTAAAAGAGTTAAACTTAACCCCTTCAGCTCATTAGGATTAGAGGCTGAAGCACGTCGTCACAGATACCAAGTATTAATGGAAAGCCAGCAAGACGTAATAGTCTTAGCGCATCACCAAGAAGATCAGATAGAAACTTTTTTACTAAGTCTATTCCGTGGGGGAGAACTTCGAGCCATGGCCACAATGCCTCAACTAAGAAATTTGGCTCCTACCCTCCAACTCTGGCGTCCTTTATTGCCAGTCTCTAAGGCTCAAATCCTTCAGTATCTTGAAAGAAAGCAGCTCAGTTATATTGAAGATCCCTCTAATAGGGAGGAAGCCTATCTCAGAAATTGGGTACGTCACCGTCTTGTCCCTTTATTGGAAAATAAAATACCTCATGTCAAAGCTCAGCTGCTCCATAGCATTAATAGTTTGCAACGTACACTTTCTTTAGTAGAAGACTGGTTGAATGTAGATTATCAAACTGTACAGGTTGGAAGAAGCCTTTCTGTTATACAGCTTAGACAACTTCCACTAGAACGCATGAAAGCGGTTATAGTACATTTTTTACGTCAACATCAATTGGGATCCCCTCGAGAAAAAAGCATTCAAGCCTTTGCTGACTGGTTAAACAAACAAGAAGGTAGCTTTTATGAATGGCAAGTACCTGGGGGTCAAGTCTATGTGGCTCAAGGTAGGGTATGGCCATGGATTAATTCTAAATCTACACAAAAATTAAACCCCTTTTTTTCCTTTACCAAAGAACAAATTGACTGGTTTCCTGCACCGCATGGACTGCCTCCTAGCTTCTTGCACTCTAAGTGGAAGCTCCGATCTGTCAAAAAAGAAGATACTATTCAGACTAATTTAGGTGAACAATCAGTTTTTAATCTACTAAAAAAAAATAAAATTCCCCTATTTGTTCGGCCTTGGTGGCCAGTTGTCCTTAATGAGCAGGGTATATGTATAGCCGTAATAGGCTTGAGAATAGATCACCGTTATCAGCAAAGCGAGGGTCTCTTACCCCAGCTAGGGCCATTAGAAGATTTTCTCTCTCTAAGGGAGAAAAGTATTCCTACAGCCTAGAAAAAACAGGAAAAAAATTCTTACCGTAGTACGACATCGCAAGGATTAATCCTTAAGCCAAAAACTCACCTTGTTACTATTTAGCTTAGAGTTATACTCACTTGTCGAGCTTGATACTTATCACTGCTCTGCTTTCTATAAATCGGATATCTAAAAATACACGGATTAAAAGGGGTATGCATCCTTCGACATTTACAGGCGAAGCTACTAGTAGCCTCTGACGGTCGTTTTTCCAGTATTCGTCAGAAAGCTGGTATTCCCTGTGATCAGCATCAATTGGGTTATAGTGTGATTTGTTTTAGAATGAGGCATGAGCTAAGTAATCAACATAGAGCATGTGAATGTTTCTACTATGGACATACCTTAGCCATTTTACCCCTAGAAGAGATTCTCTCGAGTATGGTCGTGATGATTGACACAGATCGTATTCATGAGATACTAGAACAATCTGCAGAAGATTTGGCTCAAGATATCTTTTTGCAAACTAAGGGGAAATTGGGACCTCTCCAAATGGCTAGTGATAAATATACCTATCCATTGGTAGGTATTCATGCTAAGCGATTTTATACCAATCGTATCGCCTTAATAGGAGATGCAGCGGTGGGAATGCATCCTGCAGCTAGAGCTGCTAAGAGATGTCCCAAAGCACTCTTCTTTGAGCATACAATATAGCCAAACTAGGGAATGGTTACGACTTAATATTCTATTTTCAACTGTCTAGCCTCGTATAATCCTAAGTTGTAAGCCATAGGCAAATCACCGAACCCCTATAAAAAATTTCACCTACTGGGCATTCAAGAAGTATGCTGCTCCCAAATTAAAGTGGTTAAACTTATAAAGTTCATCCAGATAAAAATGAAATAGGTAACAGTCACAGTTAACATTAATAATCTTAAGTGTAAAAGGAAGTAACCACTGTAAGTAAATAAATTACTGGTTAATGTAGGATCCACAAAACTAGCCAGTCCTGAAAAAACTGTTTGAGACCCATGTTTTGGATACTAACTTGAACTGGATCAGTTACTATAGCAGGCAATGCTACCATGACTACCTGTGGAACAAATACATTATTAGGTAGAGACTAAAGCTCCCTTAAAATACGTATAATATCTGTTATATATTACAAGTAAACACATAACTAGAATAGAAAGGGCATGTATACAGAATGAAGAACGTGATGATCGCGATTGGAGTATGAAGATCGACCAAAGTAATAAATGGAATACCTGAACACCTCAAAGTATAAAGCAGAATTCAAAGAACTCAAGCTCGGAATTCAGACTTTCAATAATAAATGGATAGCAGTCCAGCTCGTAAAAGCGAAAGCCAAAGCTCTAATTTTTGTTGCCTGAACCAAATGCTTCAAACTTGATGTGACGTTCCTCCAAATAATGGATAGGATAGCTTATTAGAACCCGGCAACTAAAAAAGTTCAATACCACTATGCTAAGAGGGGTACTCGCCCAAGGACCAGGCCTTCAAAAGACCTGGCCACATAGCTAGTGATCAACAAGAACCCTCATCCTCATGGTCGCTCTAGTGAAGAGGCCTCAATACCACAATACCAGGTACTCTTTTAAGATACTCACTCAATGGAGTATCTACTACTTTCATATTTTCTTTTCTAGAAGAAGCATTGCGGAAAACTGGTCCTTCTGGACTCAGTATAAAAATGCCCACATGGGTTACATCCAACCCCTCTAAAGGAGTATAAGCACCTATATAATCTCCTGTACGTAACTGCTCGATTACCTTTTCATTGACAGCAGCACTAGGTATATAACTAATTACACGTCTGACTACAGGAATGCCGGGCAGATATACACCACCCTTAGGGTTTTTATTAAGCAATTTAGTTACTTGCACTGCATCTTTAGATAGCAAACGAGTGATATCTTGAGCTTGACGAGTTCGAGCATTAGCCCAATCGGTAAAAAAATGCTTACGGAACTGGTAGTCTACTTGACCTCTTTTGTATCTCACTTTTATGAGACGTGCAAAGAAATCAGCAGGTTCCTGAGATTGCTTAAATGCCTCTATATAATCAATATAGGTAAAGCAGTCTAAGCCTGTTAAATCGACCACTAAAATTTCTTTTTTCTCTGGTGAACCAATGAGTCGATTAGCTACGTAAGGCGTACCCAGAAAGGAACCAGAAATCTTTTCAATTGCATCTTGCGGATTAGAAGCCTGTGGCTTAACTTCCTTTAAAACATGCTGGATAGTTTTTAAAGAAGCATCATTAGTGTCCACCTCAGGAAAGGGCTCGTCAATAATACCTCTAGCACAACCTAAAGGCATACAGAAGAAAATAAGCAAAACACTGACCCACCCGCTGATTTTTTTAAACATAGTTATTACCCAACAAACGAAAAAACTTTGAAACTTATCTAACAATGTCTACATTGTAACGAATTTTTTTTAGAGGGTATACCATCCAAGGTCTAAATGGCGGTAGCTATGATATCGATTCTATTTAAAATTTCCTTGTTCAGCGACGAAACTACCTAGTCCCCTTGGATAGACTAAGACCTTGAAAATCCTGAATCCCCCATCTAATTTAACTTAATTTGAAAAGGTTGACTCTTCCAAAGGCTAATAGCTTAGAAAACTTATGGGAAGCACACTTCATGAACCTCAACTAGAAAAAGCCTAATCCATTAAATGAAAGAAAGTCATTCTACAGAAGTACTCTCTCTATTCCGCCATCCAATGCAAGACTAATGTATTTTTCTGACCAATCTGCCCCTAGAAGCTGTTTAGCCAACTCAATCACTACATAATCTGCAGATAGATTATTATCCTCACGATATCTACTAAGCCCTTGTAGACAGGCAGGACAGCTAGTCAATATTTTAGCGTCCTTTTTACTAGGCAACTGTGCTAAATTTCTTTCAATTTCTTCTTGTTTCTTTAATTTAACTTGAGTTGCAATATCTGGTCGATTAACAGCAAATAGACCTGATTCTCCGCAACAGTGTTGGGAAAGTACTATTTCCTGTCCCATTAGTCCTTCAATGGTTTTTAAAGGCTGAGGAGATTTAATGGGTGAATGACAAGGATTATGATAGAGGTACTTATACTCAGTATTAGAGGGCAACTGGACACCTTTTTCTACGAGATATTCATGGATATCCAATAAACGGCTCTGTGGAAAAATGCGATCAAACTGGTACTGTTCTAATTGATCGTAACACGTCCCACAACTGACAATTACTGTCTTAATATCAAGATAATTGAGGGTATTAGCCACGCGGTGGAATAACACTCGATTCTGCGTAACTAGCTGATTTGCCTTTTCCTTAAATCCCCCAGCATTTTGAGGATAGCCACAACAAAGGTAGCCGGGAGGTAAAACTGTCTGTACACCCACATACCAGAGCATAGCCTGGGTCGCTAAACCAATTAGGCTGAATAATCGTTCTGAACCACAACCGGGAAAATAAAAAACAGCCTCTATATCTTCAGCTAATTTAGGATTACGTATAACTGGCACAGTTTTATTATCCTCAAGTTTGAGTCTAGCACGTAAAGTCTTGGCAGGTATATTATTAGGGAGTGGTCGGTTAATAAAGTGAACAATTTGTTCCTGTATAGGAGGGGGAGTATTGCTGGAAGGAGGAGCTTTTTTTTGCCTTTTTAGGGCCTCTCCCATCGCCAACCTAGCGCCTCTATACGCTAAATTTTGGAACTGGAAACCCCAATCGATTGTCATCTTTTTTAAGAAACGAATGCTAGTTTGATCTTGTGCAGTTAAGTAAGCCGCTCCTAGGGTGGTTATTGGACGTATGGGCTTATGTTTACTCTTATAGAGAAAACTTCTGATTAGTGAAGTTACCTCACCAAAATCAATGTTAACTGGGCAAGGATTGAAACAGCGATGACAAACAGTACAGTGATCGGCTACATTCAAAAGCTCAGAAAAATGTCGAACGGATACTCCCCGCCGCGTCTGTTCCTCATAAAGAAAAGCTTCCGTTAATAGACCTAAAGCAAGTATTTTGTTTCTGGGGCTATAAAGAAGGTTAGCTCTAGGCATGTGTGTAGCACATACTGGTTTGCACTTACCACAGCGAAGGCAATCTTTAACCTGATTAGAAATTTCACCAATACTAGATTGTTCTAAAATTAAAGTTTCCTCACTAAGTAATTCAAAAGATGGGGTATAAGCAACCTCTAAATTGGCCTGTCGCGTTAATTTTCCTCGATTAAAGCGCTGCTGGGGATCGACTCTGCGTTTATAATCCCAAAAATTTTGCATTTCCTCATCAGTTAGATAGTCTATTTTAGTAATACCAATGCCATGCTCTCCAGAAATGACTCCACCTAAATTTCTGGCAATTTGCATGATCCTATTAACCACCTCATGCGCCGTTGAAAGCATTTGATAATCATCAGAATTAACAGGGATATTGGTATGTACATTACCATCCCCAGCATGCATATGTAGCGCCACGAATACTCTGCCTCGCACTATTCTTCTATGCATCGTATAAATTTGATCTAAGGTAGTGTCCTCAATTTCCGAGGAGAAGATAGTTTTCAATCTTTCTAACAGATCTCTTTTTATAGAAATACGCAGCTTAAAATCCCTCATATTAGTAAAGATAGTTTCCTGCTGACTATTTCCTAAATTCCCTACTTCTGAAGAATAGCGATAATAAAAAGCTTCCAATGGACTATCTAAATTTTCTAGCATCCACTGCCATTTTTCTTCAATTGTACTTACATAGGCAAAAGCATTTTTAGCGTGATCTCCCAGAATTGTCTGAGAAATTGACTCTAAATCCTGTGGCTCAACTGGTAATTTTTTTGAAAGGAACTGCTTTAATTCTGTACAAAATTTTAGTTTATTTCTGAAAGAGAGCTCAATGTTGATACGCTCTATTGCATCTGAATACTCCCCTAGTCTATGCAAAGGGATAACTACATCTTCATTTATTTTAAAAGCATTGGTATGCTTGGCAATGGCAGCTGTTCGGGATCGGTCGAGCCAAAAAGCTTTTCTATCTTCTGGACTACTGGCAATAAAGCCCTCCCCCTCACGTGCTTGCACAAGAGTAACAATGTGCTTTGCTGCCTCATCAATGGCTAATTCACTGTCAGACACAAGATCAGCAAGCAGAATCATCTTAGGACTACAGCCAACTGAAGCCTTAGTAGAATAGTCCACAGCCCGAATATAGCGCCAATCGAGATGTTCTAGTCCCGCTAGATCTACTTCAGGGTGAGAAAAAATAAACTCCTTAATTTCGACGATAGCTGGCGTAGCTTTAGCTACTGTACCAAAAAATTCCATACAGATCGTACGGGTGAAACCTTGGTATCTATGTAACACAAATCCAGCACTGGTGATAATGCCGTCAGTGCCTTCCTTCTGTATTCCTGGTAGACCTGATAAAAACTTATCAGTAACATCTTTTCCTAGGCCTACCTTACGAAACTGTTTTCCAGGAATTCGTAATCTTTCTGTACGGAGGATGGTCACCCCATCGGAAGCTAAAGTATGAATATCAAATATTGCTACAGTTTGATCATGTATTTTTCCAAGATTATGCCCTACCCTTTCGATCAGCTTCCATTGTCCCTGAGGATCAACCATTTTCCAATAAGCCAAGTTATCCAGGGTAGTGCCCCATAATACTGCTTTTTTTCCCCCCGCATTCATGGCAATGTTACCGCCAATACATGAAGCGTCTGCAGAAGTGGGATCTACAGCAAAGACATAACCTGCCCTGGCTGCTGCTTCCTCTACTCTACGTGTAACTACGCCGGCGCCACAATGAATAACAGGTTGCAGATCCTCTACCCCAGGTAACTTTCTTAATTCAATGGGTCTTAATAAATCTAACTTTTCTGTATTAATAACGGCACTCATCGCATCTAGAGGAATGGCTCCCCCTGTATAGCCCGTGCCTCCTCCCCGAGGAATAATACTTAGATCCAGCTGGATCAAATCTAGCACTAAGGGTGCAATTTCCTCTTCATTATCTGGGCAAATTACCACGAATGGATACTCTACCCGCCAGTCAGTTGCATCGGTTACATGTGATACACGTGACAGACCATCAAACAGAATATTACGCCTCAGTGTATGTCGACTTAAGACCTGTAAAAGTAACTGACGTTTCTGTTTAATAGCCTTAAAGGATAGGTCAAATTCATGCACTAAAGCTGAAACTCGCTCCAATAGACGAACTACATCCTGATTATCATCACGTCGACGTTGTATTTCACTAAGTCGGTGATTCATTTCCCTAACTAGTGCTTTCTTACGGCGAGGATGCTGAAGTAGATCATCAATAAGATAAGGGTTACGAGTTACTGCCCAAATATCACCAAGAACTTCAAATAGCATACGAGCCGAGCGCCCAGTTTTTCTTTTTTCCTGTAAATCGACTATGATATCCCAAGCCGAGCGACCAAGCAGACGTACAATAATTTCTCTGTCTGAATAAGAAGTATGATTGTAAGGAATTTCCCTTTTAGTCTGTCTCACCTCGGGGTTCATGGAAATCAATAGAGTAATTGCTAAAAAGCTTTAGTGTAGCCTAAACCACAGAGGAGTCAATTGTTTGCATGGCTATAAGACAACTAGAGATTGCATAACCAATGGTATATTTAGTTATATAAGGAATATATTTGGAAACTAATAATTCAATGCGCTTGGACAAGTGGTTATGGGCGGCGCGCTTTTTTAAGTCCAGAGAGATAGCCCAAAAACAGATCAAGCTTGGTCGGGTAAAAGTTAATAGGCAGAATGCTAAGAGCAGTAGATCTATTATAGTCGGAGACCTCATAGAAATAACCTCTAATGGCCTACTATATAAATTGACAGTAAGGGCTTTAATTCAAAAACGAGGGCCAGCCTCTCAAGCTCAGCAAATGTACCAGGAGGATGAAGAGACTTTAAAAGCACGAACCTTGCTAAAGTGGCAGAACTCTCTGAACGTTTCTTATCAGAGCAATACGCATCAGGACGGGCGTCCTACAAAGAAGGACCGGAGACTACTAGAACAATTAAAATGGAAATCTCAGGAATGAAATGCCTCTTTATAACAGAGAACATCCTATTCTATAGGCCTACATTGAACATTAGCAGAAATTGTTAGGCATGGAATTATAATATTCTAAATAACGGGTTACAAAAGAAGGATGCTTACATATAGCAGAGATGAAGGCAGCCCCTTCTACTCCACAGTGCAGTACCTTTTTAAAGTTAGTTTCATCAATACCCCCAATAGCTACCATAGGTAGTGTGGGGGCAAGCCGCCTCAATCTACCTAATTCTTTTAATCCGAGTGGAGGCGCAGCATCAGCTTTACTAGTCGTAGGAAAAATGGGACCCACTCCCACATAATTCGCTCCCACCTGGAGAGCTACCTCCAAATCCTGTGCTGCGTTAACTGAATATCCAACCCACATGGAGGAGGGAACTTTGCTCTTAACCAAAGCCAGAGGAGCATCTGTAACCCCAATGTGTATCCCTTCAGCTTGAAGTTCAAGAGCAAGCTCTACATCATCATTAACGATAAAAGGGACCTGAAAACGCCGACACAGTTGCTGACAAAGTTTAGCAAATCTAAAGTAATCTTCGCCCTTTAAGGCTCTGGGGCCCTTTTCACGCCATTGAAAACAACTGATTCCAAGCTGCAAAACTCTATCTAGCAGAGCTACTGGATCACCCTGTACATCAGCAGAACCCATAACAAAGTATAGTTTCAGATTTTTAGAATTCATGTACTTGGATTTCACACACCTCACCACTGCGGTACGCAGAGAAGTTAACTGGCCCCCAACCATGTCCTAGCTGTACTGCATGTTTAATAGCTAAATGTAAAAAACGTTTAGCATTCATCACTGCATCCAGTAGGGAATGACCCTTAGCAATAAAGGCAGTAATAGCAGAAGAAAACGTGCAGCCAGTTCCATGCGTATTAAGCGTAGGAATACGTACACTATTTATACGAAAGCAACGGTCTGGAAGGAAAAGGTAATCGGAAATCCAGGCCGGGTTATTTGCATGTCCTCCCTTAATTAACACATTCCTAACTCCGTCACCTTGCAGCTTCCTAGCAGCATTTATCAAAGCCTTCTCACTATCAATTTTTATCTGAGTAAGCGCCTCTGCTTCAGGTAAATTGGGAGTAAGTAAGTTGACAAGGGGAAACAAATATTCCCCATAAGCTTTGATTGCTAAAGGTTCCAATAAAAAAGCACCTGATTTTGCTACCATTACTGGATCGGCAATAATAGGCATTGAGCTCGAATTGAGTAAATAAGCTACCTTTTCAATGATAGGAACTGAAAAAAGCATCCCCAATTTAACCGCTGCTACCGGAAAATCTTCCAAAACCGCCTTCAATTGAGCTTCTACTAGAGCTGCAGACAATCCTTCCACAGCATAAACCCCCTGCGTATTCTGCGCTGTCACTGCAGTTAGCACACTAGCGCCAAATACGCCCAACTCCTGAAAAGTTTTTAGATCAGCTTGAATACCAGCACCGCCCCCACTATCAGAGCCCGCAACGGTAAGGGCTATTTTCATGAAAAATCTCCCTTCTGTTGCGAGTGTTGGTGTAATTGATCAAGCAGGGCCACCTTGAACGCTGCAGGTTGAGAATGCTTTGCTTCAGCCAGACACGCACACTCTTTATAAGTTTGCAATAACTCCCTGAGCGCTTCAAACGGTTTATGAGTGCTTAGGCTCAGTGCAGCCGCTCCTAGGGAACTTAGCAAGCAGCCTGAAGCCGTCACTTGAGTCGTAAGCGGAGTTCCTCCTAAAATCAATGCGACTTCATCCCCAGAAGCTAGGATATCTTCTCTGCCTGTTACTGCAACCAAACATTGCTGCTGACGAGCAAACTCTTGGACAGCACCTTTTATTCGTGTCACTTCGCCTCTACCGGAATCTACGCCCTGTGCCTGCCAAGGTATCCCCGCTAATGCTGCTAACTCCCCCTGATTACAGCGAATAGCTTGTACTCGAATCTCCCTTAAAAGGAAGCGTGCACTCTCAAGTCTATATTGAGTAAAACCGACTCCTACAGGATCCAGCAAAACAGGTATATCGAAGCGATTAGCCGCTTGCCCAGCAGTAAGCATCAGAGCTAAACTGGAGGCATTGACAGTTCCCAGGTTGAGCGATACCGCCTGAACCTTAGAAACTACCTCTTCCAATTCTTCTTGCGCTTCTGACATGAGTGGAGAAGCTCCTATCGCCAACAAACCATCAGCCTGAAAATTAGCTGAAACTGGATTAGTCACACAAAGTACGATAGGATTAAAGTGGCGAATAGAGTTGAGAAGCATCTTTTGTCCCATAAGGCATAAAAATAATAACCCGGATGGGCTCCGTGGCAAACCTTCTTACCCCAAAGCCCCTCCACGACTACTCTGGGTGGCAGAACTCCCGCCAATAGTTAAATTCCCAAAAGGAGGCTGCAACATAGAGGAAAACTAGCCGCCCGAGTATATAATAAACTTCTACCTGGCGAAAGATTCCACCGATCAATTTAGGTGCAAGGTGGAAGGATTACTCCTCTGGTTGTATAGACTATCTGTTATAAGAAGGTAGCGAAAACTCACTGCGACTTAAAATTGGAAAACCATGCTTAACTCCGCTAGCTTTATTAAAGCTGGGATGCTTATTTATCCTCTGGCTAATTTATTTATTTACGTTATTCACTCATAGTATGCGCAAAATCAAAAACAAAAACTTATCGTACATAGGGAACATATGAAAATTATCATTATTGGAAATGGGGCCTGGGGAACAGCCCTTGCTATTCATTTTTCCAAGCGACATGACACAATTTTAATCAGTAGAAATCAAAGGGAAAATGAGAAATTAATTTGTGATAATGAAAATAAAAGGTACTTGCCAGGGTTTCCCTTCCCTCAAACACTCAAACTACAGCCAATGGAAACGATAGAGGCTAACCTTGAGGATAGAGAAATTGTTATCCTCGCTACCCCTGTCGGTTTTATCCACTCTACATTAGCTACGTTGGCTAACTATCGCACTAACCATCTTTCCTGGCTAATTGCTTCCAAGGGATTTGAAACAGAAACTGAGCTTCTGCCTCACCAGCTCGTAGCTAGACATTTTCCTAATAACAAACGCATTGCCGTATTATCAGGGCCCACTTTTGCGCAGGAAGTAGCTGCAGGCCTCCCCTGCGCCATTTGTCTATCTAGCCAATATGCTGCATGGGTACAGATCCTTGCTCAAAAACTTAATGATTGCACCATGAAAATTTATACCAATGTTGATCCTATCGGTACGGCAGTAGGTGGTGCAGTTAAAAATATTATTGCTATTGCTTCTGGTTTTTGTGATGGCAAACAAATGGGTAATAATGCTCGTGCAGCCTTAATCACCAGAGGATTAGCAGAAATGACTAGATTAGCTCTAGCTTTAGGAGCCAAAGAAGAAACCCTTTATGGGCTCAGTGGTGTAGGAGACCTTATCCTAACCTGTACAGGAAAATTATCGCGCAATAGACAAGTAGGCTTGGAACTAGCTAAAGGAAAACAGATCGGAGAAATTTTAGAACAATTAGGCCATATCTCAGAAGGTATCAACACCCTGGAAGTTGTACTCAAGGTTGCTCGTCGACATCAAGTAGAAATGCCTGTAGCAGAACTATTATCTTGGTTATTGTCCGGACAAGTGAAAGCTGACCAAGTAACAGAAATTCTTATGCATCGTATTCCAAAGATGGAAAAAGTTAGTTAGCTCTTCTACTCAAATCCCAGCCAGGTACTGAATTCTTCCACTGCAAGCCGGCCAGGAGCAAACTGGTTCACCTGAGCGTTCGAATCTGCATAGCCCATAGCCACTGTACAAATCAGTATCTCCTTTTCACTGGCCCCTACAAGTGGTAGGACTATACTCTGGTATTCATTCCAAGCTGCCTGGGCACAAGTATCCAACCCTGCGGCTTTAGCAGCCAATAGAATATTCTGTATAAACATTGCAATATCCATCTTGGATCCGGTCCCCAATCCGCGATCCATCGTCAGAAAAATACCCACCGGCGCATCAAAGAACGTGAAGTTCTTCTTATGCTGTGCAATCATTTTTGCTTTATCCCCTTTTTGAATACCTAGAAGTCCATATAAGCCCCATCCATTTTCTCGCCGTCTCTCTTTGTAAGGGCTGAACCACTCGTTTGGATAATAATCATACCCTGGTTGAAATGCGCTAGCTCTATCTGGATGCATAACTAACTCGTCATAACATTTACAGACAGCTTCTACGATCGATTCTCTTACTGTACCGGTAACTACATATACTTTCCAAGGCTGTGTATTGGAACCAGAGGGTGCACTCGAGGCCACTGATAAAATCTTCTTAATGATAGCTTGGGGTATGGGCTGTGATGTAAACGCTCTTACCGAACGTCGGCTGTTCATCAGTTCCGCCATAGATGTAAAACTCATTTAAATTCTCCTATGCCTTCTAACTAACTTTATTGATATAGTGATTCAAATTAAACTCAGTAAACCGTTTTTTACGTAATATTTGCCACTGGTCTTCCTCGTTAGCATCATTGACATAAGGATAGATTGCGATGCCTCCTCTAGGGCTAAATAAGCCTAGTATCTCAATATATTTGGGCTCAAGTATTTGTTTTAGATCCTTCAGAATTAGATTCATGCAATCTTCATGAAATCCTCCGTGATTACGATAACTACCCAAATAAAGTTTAAGTGATTTACTTTCCACCATTTTTAATTGAGGTACATAGGCGATATAAAGTTTAGCGAAATCAGGCTGCCCAGTCTTGGGACATAAGGTCGTAAACTCTAAGCAGCTCAAACAGACCCAATAATCCCTCTCTGGATGGGGATTAGTAAAAACCTCAAGTATAGTGGGATCATACTCCTTAGGGTAAGGCACACCAGAAGTTCCCAAAAGCGTTAAAGCCTGTAAATTGTTATTGACTTCCATTTCCCTCTCCTTCTAATAATCAACTCTGTATTCCAAACCTACACATCCAAAACACTTCTATATTTACTTATAAAATTAAAGACATACAACTTAGTTCCAACGTTTGAGATCAAAGCTATCACCCTACGCTAATTCCTATGCAGCTAAGTTATGCTTAGAATTTTACCTTCTCGTCCCCCCCTGGTGTTTTCTAAACCTAAAGATCCTAAGCCAAGGTAGGATGAACATATCGAAGATAGAATAATAAATTTATCACTTGTTAGCTTAAAGGCCTTTGACAATGCTTTACGGGAAAATGGCTAATTTATAGACCTCAAGATCGTTGTATGTACCATATAAATTTTCAGCATTTTTAAGCGTTTTTTCATAGTTAAATTGACATTTTCTTGCTATGGCTAAACTACCTTTATTTTCTGGAGAACATCTCAATAAAATAGAATTTGTGAGTTTTTGCTGTTTTACTATTCCTATCAGTGCTTTAAGAGAGGTAGTTATGATATTCTGTCCTTGATGATCTCTGTCAATCCAATAACCTACCAGTGCTTTTTGGTCAGTTATATCTCTTAAGCCAATAGTTCCAATAATAGCGCCAGAATCTTTGATAAAAAAATTTAATGATTTTTTTTCTAAATCAGATTGAATTGCCTTTCTGATAAACTTTTCAGTGTCATTTTTTTCTTTAATAGTGTCCAACCAAGGTAACCAGCGTTTTAAATATGCACGGTTTTTATCAGTTAATACAAAAAATTCCTGAGAATCTTCAGTGCAAAATTTAACAAGCTCTGGCATGCTCTATCGCTCCTTTTGTAATAATGCTTATTAATGATGCAAAACCTATAAAACAGGGATACTTATCTCTCCACGTATACTGGGTAAATAGATAAGGCTTAGTATAACTGAATAATAAGCCCTTCTGATTTAAGATAATAGAATCAAAGGTAGCGCGTAATTTCCTTTTAAGCATTGGTGGCAGTCAAACCCCGCTAGTTTAACCATCTGAATATGGAAAAATAACAAGCTGTTTGAAATAATTGAAAATACTTCTATTCGTATTTGAAGACCTACTAGAACTCGACATAATACAACTGAAAATAACCAATAGATTCTTATCGATGTTTTCCTACACCCATGGAGTTTATGGCAAGGACGCAAGCTAAAGATCAGACGGATAAAATCAGACAGAAACCGCCATGAAAAGCACCAGTATCCGTTACAGCAAATCCTTAGGGCCATAGGCTGCTAACGTTGAGCAATTGGTTGATTAACTCTAAGCTAAATACATTTTCTGAAAAGCTACTTTTAGAAACTTTATCAATTTTTCCTTAGTAAAATTAGTGACTTACTGTATAGATTACCTTTTGCCATTAAAGATGCTGCTAAAGTTAAAAACTTGAATTCTATTAGCCGTGATGAAGTGTAAGAACCTGTTGTAACGCTATTTGTGTATCTTAACCGTACTTAACTCTAGTTTTTATTATTCGTATCAATACATTACATAACTGTAACCACGTACTAATAAAAACTTATTTAAAGTTAGTTTTTCTGAAAATCTAACTCATCCTTGTTATTAATCCAGCCCAGCATATAATTTTTAAGCATGATTTGAGTATTTAACAACCTTAACTCATTAAAGTATATAAATATTTATA
Organism: Neisseriaceae bacterium; assembly: GCA_043842855.1. Classification (GTDB taxonomy): domain Bacteria; phylum Pseudomonadota; class Gammaproteobacteria; order Burkholderiales; family Neisseriaceae; genus QFNR01. The sequence continues at coordinate 143,639 of JBBPJF010000002.1, read as the reverse complement.
GGTGTTATTTTATGATTAATTATCCACTAGTTGAGCTTAAAAATATTGAAAAGTCTTTTAACAACAAAAAAATACTGAAAGATATTTCTTTAACTATACCAAAACAATCTTGTTATAGCCTACTGGGAATTAATGGCGCTGGTAAGTCTACTTTAATGAAAATCATTACTGGCGTAATAGTCAAATATAACGGTGAAATAAATTACCATGGCTTACCTTTTAAACGTGAATTTTTAAAGAACATTGGTTCGTTAATTGAAGGACCTTCACTCTATGATAATTTAACTGCAGTAGAAAACTTAAAAATCATTTGCTTACAAGAAGATATTGATTTTTCTAAGATTCCAAAAATATTAGATGAAGTTGGCTTAAGCAGTAGTAATAAAAATAAAACTAAGCATTATTCTTTAGGTATGAAACAACGGCTAGGATTAGCTATGGCGCTAATCAAGGAACCTGAATTATTGGTTTTAGATGAACCATTTAATGGTTTAGATCCTTATGGTGTTGAAGAGATCAAAAAATTCTTAAAACAGCTAGTTAACGCAGGTAAAACTATTCTCATTTCAAGTCATATTTTGTCAGAATTAGAAAATATTACTGATAAAGTTGGAATTATCCACCAAGGATCAATCGTTTATGAACGAGAATTCAGTTCTATTGAAGACTTAAAAAAAATATTTTTCGAATATACAAAAGACTAAACTTTATCATTATGAATAAATTAATACAGATTGAGTTTTTAAAAACAAAAAGGTCTTTTGCTAGATATATTTATCTTACTGTTCCTCTTATTTTATTGTTATTTACCTTTTTGACAGTACATCGAACTGGTAATCCTAGCGGATTATATAAAAATAGCATTCCTACTATACAAATTTCTTTTTTTAACCTCTGGCCGTTAATTATTTCGCATTTGGTCATTATAAATGGCACATATTTCAATTTACAGCTGGATAAAAAAAGTAGATATAGGGAACTATGTTTATCTAATAATTGGAGCCTAGTTACTAATTTTATAGCAAAATCTATTGTATTAACTTTATATTATGGAATTAGTACTATAGTCTTTATCACAATTTCAATTTATTCTGTTTATGTTACTACAAAGCAATTACCAAATATTTCTCTAATTATTGAAACGGCTGTTGTAATATTTCTATCGCAAGTATGTCTGATACAGCTTAACCTTTTTTTATTGAAATATTTGAATGTAATTATTGTTTTTATATTAAATTTTATTTTGATTATTGCTTCAATCATCTACACAGTATTAGGGAATTTATTTTGGTTGATACCTCATGGATATAGTCTCAAAATAGTCACCATCATGATGGGAATTCATCCTAATGGAGTGCCTCTAGAATCTAGCAGTATATATTACCAACAAGTTGGAGATTTGCACGCTTTAGGAATTACTATGTTAAGTTCATGTATTGTTTTTGTAATAGCTTTTGTAATTAATATAGCTTCACTTCATTCTAGAAAATAACTCTCTATGAAAAATTTTATCGAAAGCTTTATTTTCAAAATAAACAAGACATTAATAGTTCCAACTATTTTATTACTAAGTATATTTTTTTCTTATTTTATGAGCTGGTATTTTTCTTATCAAAAGCTATCTGATGATAAAGAAATAATAACTTTTTATACCTACTATAATCTATTAATAGAACTATTTCTTGCTTTTTTAATTGGTCGCTATTTTCAGCTTGAAGAAAGCGCTAACAACTATAATAAATTATTACAAATTCCCAATAGATCAAACTGGTTTTTTTCTGTTATCTTGTGCTTTATATTTATACTTATTTTGAGTGTAATTTTTAGCTATTCAGTATTCTTTATTTTTGGTCATACGGAAATCAACTACATAACTTTAATTACAGTAGTAATTTTAACTGTACTACTTAATATTATTTACATTCCTTGTTTTTTATATCTCGCTCTTCGATTTAATAGCAATATTAGTATTGCCTTATCTTTTGTGCTGGTTCCTTTTATTATTTATTATGGCTTGAATACACCAGGAGAGGGAATTAGACAATATATTCCATTTTTATATCCTTTTGCCGCTTTAAAAGCATATTTTGAAACCAATTATTTAGAGCTATTTAAACTGATAGAAACTTATATACTGGCTCTTGTGGGGAGCTTGCTTATTATTAACAAATGGTATCGTAACTGGGATGGGAATTGAATAGAGCCTACAAAAAATAGTAACGCATATGCGTCGTTAAACTATTCCCCTTTTATAGAAGAGAATCAGGTTTGTTTTTTATAAAATTTGAGAATTAAGCTTAGAGAAAGCTGTCAAACGTTTGGATTCTTTAAGATATATTTAGAAGTTGCCAGTAGAAGGGTAACCCTCTGTTACCAGGATCAGGAATACCTCCTCTACTTCATATAAAATCACTTTACTCCACTAACCTCCTCTTGATGATTTTAAAACAAAGTACCAAGAGTTAAAAACTATTCCTATACCGGACACCAATCTAGAACTACTTCTAAGACTACTTTATGAAAAAGACTAGTTCTAAACGTGCTTATAGTTCGGGGTTGTTGGAGGACTGAAGCTATTGATAAAGAACCTAACTTAGCTTGAATAGAGCTACTAGATAATTTGTGTAGCTTAAGCAGTGAAAAACCTGCTCTAAGAACTTCCCTACACTATTTTTTGGAGAAATCAATTGATCATACATCTATAAAATTGTTAGAAAATACTATGGAAACTAAAGCTTATAAAAATTTTTATAACAAGCTGTTCTCTAGAGTCAATATATGCGTTGCATTTAAATATTTAATTGTTGGCTAGAACCAAAGGTCCTCCCTAATATAAAATTATTTATGACAAAATTTAGCTCTGGGACCGCGACTCCTAATTATGAACTAGACCAAGTTGGAATATAGAAAATTGGTTGAAAAAGCCAGTGCAGGAGCACTTAGGTTGAAGAAATGAAACTAGATATCAACTCAATCAGCTCTGCAAATCTACTTAACCTGCAGCTATAACTATTAAAGCCATCGGCAAGGAAGCTAATAGAAAGACTTCTAATTACTTTTCTGGTACTGAAGTATTGAGCAGCCAACGAGTTCATGCTAAAGATTCAGGGAAGTTAAAACTCAGCAGCTTGCCCCCTAATCTAACAAAGAAAATCCAACCCTAATATATAAATTTTCAAATAAGCTCATCCTGGAAGAATTACTTCTATCCATCCTAATAACGGTCCCTGGCCATCTTCAGTCGTGTTAGCACTCTTAAAAAGTACAGTAACAGTAAAAAATTTAGATCTAAATCCTCTCTAAATATAACCTAACAACTATTGATCGATTTTGCCCTTTAAAAATTTACCCAATGAGATATTTTTAATTATGTTTTATTGGCTGGCTTATACTTAGCAAAACTAGGAAAAACTTACTACCACTAGTCTTATAAGCACCTCTTGTAACTTAAGGACGAAGCAGACCAGTCAAAAAGAAAACAATATTTCGTTCATACGACGCTTGGTCAGGACATAAGCTTTTGTCCAACTAAAATCTACCAAGAAGGAGCTACTAGCCCTTAAAAATGGATAGCTATGCTTTTGTCACAGACACACTCTAAGTCCGTCATAGGCAGCTGTCGTATTAGGAGGGCAAATCTTCACTAAGCTTTCATAGTCTATTTGATGCGACATATGGATGAAATAGGTTTGTCTCGCCTTAATTTTTTTTGCATAGAAAAAAGCTTCCTCTACACTCAAATGGCTTGATACTTTTTTTTGTGATAAACAACTTAAAAATAAATAATCTAAATTTTTTAAATAAATATGTATCACCTGATCTGGTATTGTGCTTATATCTGTCATCCACGCCATGTTGCCAATTCTATAACAGGCGGTACTCCACTGACCATGCGCTAGCTCAAATAATACTACCTTAATACCCAAGACATCATTAATTCCTTGTTTCAGGGTCTTTGCTTCTAGGCTAGGTCGATTCCAGTCCACCTGCGGAGGAAGAAAAGCATAGCCAAAACGTCTTTTCAGTTCCGACAAAGTAGCCTCATTACTGAATAGGGGTAATTTACTTTTCTGATAAAAACAATATGCCCTGAGATCATCCATTCCGTTTACATGATCTGCATGAGCATGGGTGTAAAGCACAGCGTCTACTCTGCCAATCTTTTCTCTTAAAGCTTGGTATCTAAAATCTGGTCCGGTATCAATAACTATTTTTCTTCCCGCCCACTCCAAATAAGCACTAGTACGACTCCGTCTATTTTTGGGCTGTATACTCTGACAAACGCTACACTGACAGCCCAGCATAGGGCACCCTGATGAGCCACCACAACCCAGTATAGTAATCGCGTTGCCTTGGCTCACAGACCTCCCTTCGGTCACATTAACTGTTGTTTAGCTTTACTAAACAATGTGAAAAAGTTTTGCGTAGTGACGGCTGAAATCTGTTCAAAAGAAGTCTGTCTCAATTTAGCTATAAATTCAGCGGTGTGCCGAACATATGCAGGTTCATTAATCTTTCCTCTCAACGGCACTGGTGCTAAATACGGTGCATCTGTTTCTACTAATAACCTATCCTCTGGTACATAAGCACATACTTCTTGTATTTCAGTAGCCTTTTTGAAAGTGACGATCCCTGAAAAAGATATATAACAACCCAGCTCTAGCGCTTTTCTAGCAAATTTCTTATTTTCTGTAAAGCAATGAATCACTGCTCGTTGTTCATGGTATGCTTCTAAAATCTCCAAGGTTTCTAAACCAGCTGCTCTGGTATGAATAATTAAAGGCAACCCTGTTAAATTGGACGCTTCAATATGCCTGATAAAACGGTCCTTTTGGCCAATTGCTTCCTCTTGAGGACGATGGTAATAGTCTAAACCTGTCTCACCTATTCCTACCATTTTCGGATGCATAGTCCGATTTACAAGTTCTTCTACAGTAAGTTCTTGATCTACTTCTTCCACCGGATGAATGCCTACGGTACCAAACAAATTTGCTTGCTGCTCGATCAAAAGCGCTATCTTAGACAAACTCTCCTTATCTACTCCAACCACCAATGCATAACCAACCTGTTGATTACGCATATCAGCCATTACTTCGGGCAAGCGCGAAAATAATTCGGGAAAATAAAGATGACAGTGAGAATCAACTAACATTTTTGCTTACATAGTGAATGTTTTCTGCTCAGATTTAAGATTCTTTTCTAACAAACTTTCCACCATCTTTTTAGCCATTACCCCCACCTCATCTTCTCCAAAGCTAACTCCATAGCCTTTTTGCCCACTGCGCGGCTGTTTCCAAATAACCTCAGTACGAATAGGATATTTTTTATCAATACCATCTATACGGATCGTCAGTACTAAAAGGACCCCCTCACCCATCTCGAATTCTTCAGCAGAAGAAAAGTATATTCCGCCGGTCGAAACAAAAGGCATGTAAGACTGATATAACCAATCCAAATCATTAATTTCTAACTGCACCATTTTGAGGGATTTACCTAAATCCATAGCTCTTCCTAACCAACAGTTAACAATAAATATTCCAACAAAATTGATTCTATCTGTAAGCGTAGATTAAGAGACTGGGCCGAAGACCTCAAGTCTTTTTTAATTAAAGCCAACAAGCCAAAAAGTTCCTCTAATGGATAGCGACCGCCTGTGTGTAGTATTTCTTCTTGTGCTAAAAGGTGAAACTTTACCTCATACCCAGCATTGACCAGTATCATATCAGCTAACCATTTGTAAATCCAATCATAAAAATAGGCTAGGGAATTAATTGTTACACTATATTTCTGTGAAAAATTCAGTAACTCCAATAATCGAGGCTGACACATCAATTGAATAAAATCTTGATAAATTCCCTGAGGAAAATCTGGGTTGAAAAAGGGCATTCCACTATTTAAAGCCAATTGAAAACGCATCCCCTCCTCATCAGGGTTTAAACTTGTTAAATAGGCCAAAGCTTCTTCTTGAGTTGGCTTTGGTAAGGAAAATTTTCGACATCTACTAATAATAGTTGGTAGCAGTGCTTCTTTTGTCGTCGTTAATAATAAAAAAATCGTCCTATGCGGCGGTTCTTCTAGTACCTTCAGCAAAGCATTACTTGCTTGTATATTCATAGCTTCGGCTGGATGAATTAAAACCACTTTCCATCCACCTAAGTGACTGCTTAATTGTACTTTTTCTGTTACCTCTCGAACCATAGATATTTTTATGACGGGCTGATGGATTCCTTCTTGTAAGAACTGATCATTAGACACAAGGTGAAAATCCGGATGCATCCCCTGACAAAACAGACGACAAGATAGGCATTGATTACATGGTCTATGGTTGGGCAGCATAGGCTCTCGACACAACAGAGCTTGTGCATACTCCTTGACCCACTCTAGACTGCCTGTATTCGGTGCACTATAAAATAACCACGCATTAGGCAGCTCTCCCCAGGATTCCGTCACATCCTTCCAGCTGACTTCTTGCCAAGGGTAAATCATATCCTATCTAGCTTCTTTAAAAGCAAATCTAAACTGTACATAACTTCACGTTTTATACATTCTAACGGCTGATCAGAAGAAATTACGTGGCATCTATCCGCATTATTTTTGGCTAGCTCTAAATATTCCTCTCTTACACGCTGAAAAAAGGCATACCCCTCACTTTCAATTCTATCTTTAGGCGTTGACGACAAGCGTTGTAAAGCTACGTCAACAGGTAGATCAAAAAAGAGACTTAAATGAGGTTTAAAAGAGCCTTGTACCCATCTCTCCAACTGTCGAATCTTAAACCGTGATCCACCTCGACCCCCCCCCTGGTAGGCATACGTAGCATCAGTGAAACGATCTGACACAACCCACTTACCCGCTTGTATAGCCGGTAATATAACTTCCTGTAAATGCTGTTGTCTGGCTGCAAACATGAGCAATATTTCTGTTTCTAAACTAATATCGCCACAAGCATCCAGCAACCATCTACGAATCTTCTCACCCGTTTTTGTACCCCCCGGCTCTCGGGTAGTGACCAGCTCAATTTTTTTCTCTTTACACCATTCCTGAATACACACTATTTGTGTACTTTTCCCTGCCCCATCAATACCCTCGATGGTAATAAATTGGCCATTACTATTCACGAATTTCTGCTCCCATCAGTTTCCTTATCCGATAGGCTTTGACTGCTTCTAAATGCTCTGCCAGAGAACGGCTAAATTGGCTCTTGCCACTGTGATCTCCTCTTGAGACGAAATAATTATAATCGACAGGGGCAGGATGAGCAGCAGCTTGTAAAGAAGCACGTGATGGATTAGCAATAGGCGTCGGAGGTAAACCTATGCGAGTATATGTATTATATTGATTATTCATTTTTAAATCAGTTTGAGTGATAGGTGCCTGAAAAGATTTACCTGCTCCATAAATTACCGTAGGATCAGTTTGTAATCGCATTCCCTTTTTGAGTCGATTAACTAGTACAGCAGCAACTAGAGGACGGTCCTCTGCATTAGCTGTTTCCTTCTCAATTAAGCTCGCCATAATTAAAAGTTCATAGGGGGTGCGATAAGGCAAGTCTTTATCCCTACTCTCCCACGCTTGTTGAAGCTCCTTCTGCATGAGTTCATAGGCTTTTTGATAAACCTGTCTATCCGGTGTACCCTCGTAAAAATAAAAGCTATCAGGGGATAGTAAACCTTCCATGCTGTGATAATCTTTGCCTTTTGCTATGCTATTTAATAATTCAGCTTCAGACCAATTTAAAGTAGTGTGTTTAATGCCAGGATGGGTATCAATTAACTGCTTCACCTGTCCATAGCTCCAACCTTCGATAAAAGTAAGTGTAACTCGCTTAGGTGGTTGCCCAAGGACCTCTTCTACCTGCCATAGAGAAATCGGACTTTTAAAATAGAAAAAACCCGGTCTGAGGCTGCGTTCTAACCCTTGTAACTTACTCAGCAGGCGAAAACCCCACACACTTTGAATCACTCCTGCCCGCTTTAATTGATTTCCAACTGAAGCTACGCCAGCTCCAGGGGACACCTCTAAACGGTAGGTCCCAGCAGAAAAATAACGTGGCCAATACAACAATATCGCTAGTATTATGCTCAGTAAAACTAGACTAGCCCCGGCCACTACCTTCCAACTCACATTTACTCTCATTGCTAACTACCTAATCAACCAAGTTTTTTGGCTTGCTCCTCCAATTTTTCTATTTCTGCAGTTAACTCATCTAGATATGAAATATCCTTCTCTACTAAAGCCTTAGGTGCTTTTTCTTGATAACCTGGCTGACTTAGTTTATTACTAATTTTTTCCTTCAGCTTATTTAGCTTATTAAGTTCCTTAGTAATTCTTTGATGTTCCACATCCTTATCTATCTTTAAATTTAGCGAAAATCTGACCCCCCTAACTATGCCTATAGATGATTCTAATGGGGATAATTTTTCTAGAATCTCAACCGAGCCCACCCTAGCTAAAGAAGACAGGTAAGGACTATATAGTTCTAAGTCTCGTTGTCCTTCTACTAATAAGGGCGGTTGATCTCCAGGTTTTAGACCCATCTGTATTTTTAGCTGACGGACACCGTTAACCCACGCTTGTAAAAAAAGTACCCTTTCGGTAGCCTCACTAGAGCACTTTACCAAAGTCGTCAAAGGCCAGGGAGCCAGCATAATAGTGTCAGGCCGACTACCATTCTTCAACCAAGGCAAGAGAAGTTGCCATAATTCTTCCGTAATAAAAGGAATAAGCGGGTGCAAAAGCCTTAAACTAATCTCCAGAACCTTTACTAAGGTCTGACAGGTTTTTTGCCGAGCACGTTCATCACCCAATTTCAGTTGTACTTTAGATATTTCTATGTACCAATCACAGTACTCGTTCCAAACAAAATCATACAAGTGCTGAGCAGCAAGATCAAATCGATAGCTCTCAAATGCTTCAGTAGTAGCAGCTCTAACTAACTCTAATTGCTCCATTATCCATGTATCAGCAAAAGAGGGGGTAATATTGTCCAGTTCTTCCTCTAGTAATCCAGAAAAATGCTGCTCTAGTGTTATTAATACGAAGCGAGATACATTCCATAGTTTATTACAAAAATTTCGATATCCCTCACACCGTTTTAGATCGAAATTGACAGAACGTCCTAAGCTGGCATAACTAGCCATAGTATAGCGAAGCGCGTCAGCTCCATAGGCTTGCAAACCCGTAGGGTAAAGTTTCTGAGTAGTCCTTTTAATCTGTTCAGCCTTTTCTGGTTTTCTCAAACCTGTGGTCCTCTTCTGCAGCAGTGTAGGCAGGTCAATCCCCTCTATAACATCTACCGGATCCAGCACGTTGCCTTCTGACTTTGACATCTTCTTGCCTTCATGGTCTTTCACAATGCCATGAATATACACCTGAGGGAAAGGAATTTTTCCAGTAAAGTGGGTGGTCAACATGATCATTCTCGCCACCCAGAAGAAGATAATCTCATGTCCGGTGACTAGAAGGTTGCTAGGTAGAAACATTTCTATTTCGTCACTAGGATCCGGCCAACCCAATGTAGAGAAGGGAACCAAAGCGGAAGAAAACCAAGTATCAAGCACGTCTTCATCACGTCTTAAACGTTGTGTCCCCGCCTTCTGTATTGCTTCCTCTTCACTTCTTGCAACAATAATATGGCCCTTTTCATCATACCAAGCAGGAATTTGATGCCCCCACCACAGCTGTCTTGAGATGCACCAATCTTCTAAATTCTCTACCCACTGCCGGTAAGTATTTATCCAATTTCCTGGAATAAAGGTTACTTGCCCTGAATCTACTGCTGACCTTGCTTCTTCACCCAAGGTTTTACGCTCTACTTCTCCTCTAGGCTTTTTTTCCATGGCGATAAACCACTGATCAGTGAGCATTGGTTCAATTAATGCCCCCGTTCTATCCCCATGAGGCGTCATCAGCGTATGAGGCTCCACTTTCAATAATTCTTCACTTAATTTTAATCTTTCTATTATTTTTTCTCTGGCTTCTAGCCGTTCTATACCCTGAAGCCATTCAGGCAAGGGTAAGGTACCAGTAAGTACTTCGGATCCATACTCATATACTTGGGCACTTTTAAGTATATTTCCCCGATTATCTAGCACGTTGATAAGCTGCAACTGATGCCTTTGGCCTACTGAATAGTCATTAAAATCATGAGCCGGAGTAATTTTGACGCAACCAGTGCCAAACTCTTTTTCCACATAAGTATCCGTAATCACAGGTATCGTTCTGTTTACCAATGGAATCCTAACTTTTTGACCAACCCAGTCCCGATAACGGTTGTCTTCAGGGTGCACTGCTATGGCAACATCCCCCAGCAATGTTTCTGGTCGAGTAGTGGCTATGCTAAGATAAGCTGTGGGATTATTTACAGAGAAATACTTGATATGCCACAGAAAGCCTTGTTCTTCAATATTTTCTACCTCCAAATCAGAGATAGCAGTCTCTAATAGCGGATCCCAATTAACTAGTTTTTTCCCTCGATAGATCAGCCCGGCTTCATATAACCGCACGAAGGCCTCATTAACAGCTTTAGCACGCTGCTCATCCATGGTGAAATACTCTCGAGACCAATCCACAGAACAGCCTAATCTCTTCATCTGTTCCTTCATGGTTCCTCCAGAGTTATTTTTCCAATCCCATACTTTAGAAATAAACTTCTCTCTACCTAAGTGCTGTCGTGAACTACCCTCTATAGCCAGTTGTCTTTCCACTACCATCTGCGTAGCAATACCAGAATGATCAAAACCAGGAATCCAGCAAACATTCTTGCCACACATACGATGATATCGAACTGCCGCATCCATAATGGTTTGGTTAAAGGCATGGCCCATATGCAAAATTCCCGTTACATTGGGTGGAGGTAATTGAATAGAGAAGGTCTGTTTTCTAGTATCAAGATTAGGTCGAAAATACCCTTGACTCTCCCAAAATTTGTACCATTTGTTCTCGATGGTCTGGGGGTTATATTTTTTTACTTCCATGATTTGTCTTGCAGTGAAATTGCTCATTGTACCTAATTTTTAGTTTCCTTACTGTATTTACCACCGTGCTTTTAGACATCCTAAGGTACAATGCATTGTTTTGTTAAAGGCCACTTCATGTATTGTCCCATCATCGTTACTTGTCCGCGCGGCTTGGAAGAAAAACTAGCAGAAGAAATCCAATCTTTTTTAAGTCGGCAAATAATAATCCATCAAGGCTATGTCAACCTAAAGGGAGACTGGCAGGATATCTATATGATTAATCTTCATTCTCGTTTAGCTTCCCGTGTATTACTGCAATTGGTAGAGGGTTCAGCTAACTCCGAAGAAGCTCTGTATCAATTAAGTAGAGGAGTTCCTTGGGATAGATGGTTCTCACCTCTTAAAACCATTAAGGTTAGAGTGGAAGGCTCTGCATCCTGGTGCCGACGGTTTGATATCCTAGCCTTAAAAGTTAAAGATGCAATCTGTGACGTCTTCAGAGAAAAGGCTAATCTGCGGCCTTCCGTGGATAAAGTTAACCCTGATATCCGTGTTCTAGCTCATATTAAGCAAAAAAAAGCTAATCTATACTTAGATACTAGTGGAGAAGCTCTATTTAAAAGAGGCTGGCGGCAACAAAGTGCAGTTGCACCTATTCGGGAGAATCTAGCAGCAGGCTTACTATCCTGGTTAGGTTATTCTGGAGAAAGCCCCTGCCTCGACCCCATGTGTGGCTGTGGAACCATTGCTATTGAGGCAGCTATGATTGCGGCTAAAATCGCTCCCGGACTTAAACGTCCTTTTGCTTTCCAAAAATTTCGTCAGTTTGATAGTTTTTTATGGAATCAACTTCTTAATCAAGCTCAGAAACAACAAAGGGTACCATGTTTCCCTATCATGGCATCTGACCGTAGCTCCCTGGTTATTAAAACAGCTATACAAAACGCTCAGAACGCTGGAGTAGAGAATTTTATTCATTTTAAATGCCTACCATTCGATCAAGTGATACCCTCAACATCCCCGGGTCTCTTGCTATCCAATCCTCCCTACGGGAAAAGACTATCGGATCTTGCGACTATCCAAAGTTCGTATCCTGCTTGGTCTACCCTATTGAAACAAAGATTTACTGATTGGACAGCTGCCTTTTTCACGCATGATCTAAAATTTCCCAAGCTGCTTCGACTCACTCCCAAACGTAGAATACCCCTTTACAATGGTAAATTAGAATGTCGACTTTACGTGTTTGATATGGTTGCAGGCTCGAACCGCCGCTCCTGACTGAATAATTTAAGATATTTACTGTGCAGCAGCCTTACCTCTCGTAAAAGGGAACCTAAATCATCATTATTAGGAATAACGTCATCCGCTAGATTCAGACGCAATTCCCTGCTAAGCTGGATTGCTATGACTCTATCCACCTCATCCCAGGAGAGCCCTCCTCGTTGATATACTCTCTTTCGCTGTATCTGTTTATCAACATCCACCACTAAGACTCTGTCTATAATAGTTCTATATATACTATCTTGAGAGAATAAGGGTACGACTATGAGTCCATACAATGCGTTAATTTTACTACGCAGCTCCAGTACTTCTTCAAAAATTAAAGGGTGAAGAATAGACTCTAAACATTCCCGCGCTAAAGCATCCTCAAAGACCCTTTTTCTCATCCAGTCCCGATTAAGAGCATTGCAACTATCTATTGCTTGCTCACCGAAGCGTTCCTTAATGGCGGCGATGGCTAATCCAGACGGCCCTGTCAACTTTCTAGAAATTATATCTGTATCGATCACTGGGACACCTAGGCTAGAGAAAGCTTCACTCACTGTAGTTTTCCCACTTCCAATACCCCCTGTAAGTAGCACCCAAAAAGTCATGGATTTTCTTCTTTCGTTACTACAGTTGAAGTATAGAAATAAGTTCTGGAGAAAAAATAAAAATTAGTAATCCTGCAAGTACAATAGCGGGGCCGAAAGGTAACGGCTGCCCTGGTTTAGCCCTTAATAGTAACGCTAACGCTAATCCGCTCACAGAGGCTGAGAGAAGTAAGATAGGTAAATTCATTACACCTAGCCAAGCACCTAAGGCTGAAAACAATTTAAAGTCACCATACCCCATTGCTTCCTTCCCAGTTAAAAGCCTAAACATCTGGTACACAATCCACAAAGCGAGATAACCCACTAAGGCCCCTAACACAGCTGATTCTAAGCTAACCCCATAAACTCCCTTCAGATTGAAAAGTAATCCAATCCAAATAAGGGGCACAGTAATGAGATCTGGGATAATTTGCGTTCTTAAATCAATCAAAGCGATCACTATCAGGCAAGCGCTCAGTATTGCTCCTCCTAATAAAGCATAGCTCAATCCTAGACGATAAAGCAGAATGCTAAAAATCAACCCCATAAAGCTTTCTACTAAAAAATAACTAATTTCTATTTTTTCTTGACAATGCCTACACTTAGCTTTTTGCCATATGTAACTGAGCAATGGAATGTTTTCATAAAATCGCAACGGAGCCTGGCAATTAGGACAATGTGAAGCAGGATGAGCTAAGTTAAGTGCTGGCGAGGTAGATGCCACCTTTTTTTTGAGAATCAGACTAGCTTCCCGTTTCCAGGACTCTTCCAACATTATAGGCAGGCGATAAACCACTACATTTAAAAAACTACCGATCACTGAACCTAGAAGGAAAAAAACAAGTATTCCCAAATACCCTTCCATCCAATCCACCCCCTAGAAGTTAAATAAAAGAAGCAAAATTAAAGATAGGCATATACATGGCAATCAGTAAAATAGCGACTAAGACCCCCAAGGCCACCACCATGAGCGGTTCGAACACTGTTTCCAGAGTACTCACTTTGCTATTAACCTCTTCTTCAAAGTAATCAGCTATGCGATACATCATTTCCTCTAGCGTACCAGCTTCTTCACCGACTTCAGTAAGTTGGATAAATAATGGTGGGAAAAGTTCCCCACAGCTAACTATACTACTAACGAGGCTTTCACCTTGGCTTACTTGTGCACGGATACGTTCCGTACCTTGTCTAAATAAGATATTCTTAGAGCTTTTTGCTACTAAAGCTAGTACCTCTGTCATAGGTACACCAGCAGCGTAAAGATTAGCGAAAGTCCGAGCCCAACGTGAAGCTTCTGCTCTCTGAATAATCATCCCAAATAAAGGCAAACGCATCAACGTACCGGTGATCCAAATCTTAAAAGCTAAGTTATTACGATAAGCCCATACAAAAATCACCCCTGCAGCAATAGCTATTAAAAGGAGTAACCATCCCCAGTGGAGCAACAAATTAGAAAAACCTATTAATGCTTGCGTAAGAGCTGGTAGCTCTGCTCCTACACTTTTATACAAATCCTTAAATACAGGTAAAACCCAAACTAGCATAAAAAACATCACGCCAATGGCGGTTAATAGGACAAAAGCAGGATACAACAAAGCCCTACGTACATTACCAAGAAGTTTCCCAGTTTTTTCTCTTTGTAGAGCGATTCTATTTAGAGAAACTTCGAGGAGACCACCTGTTTCCCCAGCTCGCACTAAGCCCGTATAAAAACCATCAAAATATTTAGGGTATTTTTCTAAAACACTAGTCAGGGTAGAACCTTGTTCTACCTGATTTCTTAGATCAAAGACCACGGCTGCCATGGATTGATTAGTGCTACCTTTACCAATGATATTTAGTGCCTGAGTTAGAGGCAGACCAGCTCTAAGCATTGAAGCAAGCTGTCGAGTAAAAACGGTAATATCTTTAGCCTTGAGTTTTCTATTACGTATTCGTACTGGCTTTAAACTAGATATCTTAATATTGCGATAAAGTAACTGCCAACGAGCCTCCTTATCATTAGCAGCTTGAATCCGTCCTCTAGCCTCCTCTTGGGTTAGCTGGTTAATGCCTTGAAACTCATAGGTTCTGAGTTTAGCTTTTCTTCCTATTTTTTGAAATAAAGTATGTCGCGTATTTTTGGCCATAGTGACTACATCCTATCAATATTTCCAAGGCACGCAACCTCTTAATTGGTGGTAGAAGTCACCTCTTCAATTGAGGTTAAACCTGCCTTGACTTTATCCAAACCTGACCTTCTTAAGGTCTTCATCCCCTCAGATAAAGCAATTTGCAAAATATCCTCTTCGTCTTTTTTGTTTAGAACAGCTCTTTGAATCGCAGAAGTAATGGGCATGACCTCAAAAATTCCTATGCGCCCCCTATAACCTGTCCCTTTACAATTTTTGCACCCTACGGGAGCGTAAATCCGCCAATCTCCTAGCAAATCCTCAGAGGAAAAACCTAGCTGATACAATAGCTCTTCAGGCATTCTCTTAACCATTTTTTTACAATCCGGACATAGCCTTCTGAGCAAACGTTGTGCGATGACCAATAATAGAGAGCTAACAATGTTAAAGGTCTCTATTCCCATATTAGTCAACCGTGTAAGGGAAGCAGCTGCACTGTTAGTATGTAGAGTAGAAAATACTAAATGGCCTGTTTGAGAAGCCTTAAACGCGATATCTGCAGTCTCAAAATCACGAATTTCTCCCAACATGATAACATCAGGGTCTTGTCGTAGAAAAGCTCGTAAAGCTGTGGCAAAATCTAGTCCCCTTTTCTCATTCATACTCACCTGGTTAGTTCCAGGTAAACTTATTTCTACTGGGTCTTCCACAGTTGAAATATTTACTTCAGGTTTATTCAAAATATTCAGGCAATTGTAAAGAGTAACTGTTTTCCCAGATCCGGTTGGTCCAGTCACTAAAATCATTCCATAAGGACGATGAATACTTTGCAGCAGTATATCTTGCTCGCTAGGTGTCATACCTAACTCCCTTAGAGCGAGAAAATTACCAGAGTTATCCAAAATCCGTATAACTATCTTTTCCCCAAACAAAGTAGGTAAGGTACTAACACGGAAATCAATTTTCTTCCTACGTTTAATTTTTAGATGCATGCTGCCATCCTGAGGGACTCTTTTCTCAGAAATATCTAGCTGACACATTACTTTGATTCTGGAAGCTATCTTCTCTTTAGTCAGCAAAGGCGGTTGCACAATCTCCTTCAATACACCATCCATGCGATAACGAATGCGTGCATAAAATTCATAAAATTCAAAATGAATATCTGAAGCACCACTAATAACAGCATCTTGGATAATCCTATGGACAAATTTAGCAATGGGACCATCCTCACTTGTCCCATCGTCCCTCGTCATCCTAACAGGATTAAAAATCTCACCTTTTTCTAATTCCTCAAAGATAGTACTTACTTCACGTGTAACAGCATCAAATACTTCCCCTAAGGTATTGTCTGCCACTATTACATAACTGAGCTCATAACCCGTGTTAAAAAACAACTTTCTATAGACGGGCTCCAAAGTAGGATCCGAAACTGCTAGAAAAAGTCTATTGCCTCTTTTAAAAATGGGTAAGACCCTATGCTCATACAATAAATCTTCTTTGAGTAAGCCGTGAATATAATAACTAGTATCGTAACAAGAAAGGTCAAAAAAAGGATAACCATAAGTATTCGATAACTCCTGAGCTAACTCTTGAGGAGAAGTTATCTGGAAATTAAACAAGTAGGGCGCAACACTATCTATCCCAACCGGCGCATCACCTACGTCCGCCTTATAGGCAGCCAACACAGACTCATACTGCTCATCCGTAATGTATTGTTTCCTTTTTAGTAGGTTCAACAAACCTAAGCTCATGTCGTCCCCAAAGCCAATAAATTACTATTTATCTCTACATTTCTGCACCAAACAAAAGGGTAGGCCAAAAATTAACCTGCACACATATTCCCAATACAAAAAAAGAGAGCTTTAAAAACCCTCTTTTTCTGCAAAGCCAACCTAAAATTAGAACTTGTGACGGATACCCAAACCAATCGAGTAATCTTCAAGCCTGTCCTTACGGCGTTGATACCTCTTGTCTTCTTCTTTTCTAAAGACATCAGTGGTCTGATCCCTAACTTCTACCCAAGTCTTAGGCTTATTAGTCCAATAGCCCAAACTCGCTAATACAGTAGTACGCTTGCTGAGATTGTAATCTACCCCAGCAATCAGCTGAGAGTACTTATTCTTAGTAGGGTTAGCTACGTGACGCTCCTTTTCTTCTCCATAAGCAAGTGAAATGCGAGGAACTATGTTACCGGCAGTATAAGCAAAAGTCACCGCAGCATCGTTAGTCTGCCAATTTGAAGCATAGAACCCATTCCCACCAGCTACGATATTTCTAGAATTTCTATAACCTACCCCAGCAAAGATGGTGCCATCATTGTAGCCAAACTCAACCCCGTGCACCTCACCATTAAGCGGCTTAGCTTCCTTACCTTCCTCATAGGAGAAAGAAGGAGCATTACGCTTTAAGTTTTTGTAAGCATATTTAGCGAACCAACCTGCGTTTTCATACCCCAAACCAACAGAAAGAATATCCCTATAACCAGTATTGTAGTTAAGAGAGCCGATCATCCCGGAAAAACCATCATTATTTGTTGACAGAGAGTCAGCTACGTAATCAGGGTCTGAAAGTCGAGCCTCATTGAAACGCTGATTATCTTCTGGAGAATAAAACACGTTAAACTTAAATCCAGACCATTCAGGAGAGTCATAGCGCACACCTGTGTAACGCTTATCAAACTGAGAGAGATGTGCTAAAGTGCGGACACCATTACCTTCCCAATCTTCGTCAATGGTCTTCAATCCCTTACGGAAAGAGTCTGACAAGTAACCCACTCTGAGTGTACCAAAATCACCAGACAAACCAATAAAGCTATCACGGTTTGCCCAACCTATATTCCTGTAGGAATCAGTATCTAGAGAAACAGATTGCTCAATTTGCCAAATAGCCTTTAACCCATTCCCTAAATCTTCCTCACCTTTAAATCCAAGGTAAGAACCCCAGTCATTTACGTTCGTTACAGTATTGTTCAAGTGACTACGTGCACTGTACTCTAACCCACCCTTGATTTCACCATACAAAGTCACATCAGCGAGCGCTGCTAAAGGCACCGTTGATAACGCTAAAGCGATTAATGTTTTCTTCATCTTAAACTCCTAATTGATCCCAATTGATTCACAAGTTTCTTTCCGTATCCCCAAAACCGAACAACCCCAAGGCTGAAGCTCCTTACCCAAATCCCTGACAGCAAGGCTTGATCAGTGCCATGAAAGAGCCATACACGGATTATCAAAATCCCACAGTCGGAACTTTAACATAACTTAACTGCTCAAGCCCACAATTAACTCATACATCTGCCCACTTTAAAACCTAATTTGTATCAAAATAGCAACACTGAGGGCCCCAATAGTCTTCTGAATCAGCAACAGCACTAAAAACTTAAAGCTTCCCGCAACCTATTCCGAAGTGACACTACTCAGGTAAAGCAAACTAACTTCTCCTGCGCAACATTCCAGACCGAATGGTAACACAATAAATCCACTCGATACATCCCCTAAGCATACAAAATTCCTCTAGTCATGTGAACGGCTTCTATTCTTCTACACAAAGCGACCCGAAGCGCGCCCCTAAACCAGCCAAAGCTCAGGATGGGCGATTGTAGCAGGAAACACCTTTTCTGAAAAGTAGCACTTAAACTATCCTTCCTTCGAAACGCCAACAGACCACGAGACCACGTATTTTATTTATTTCCTTTTGCGCATAAGGCAGCATACACAAGCGCTTAAACTAGGGAATTCACTACGACCTAATTAGAATAGCTCTCGGGAATTGACCTTCCTTACTCTAATATAGTTAGGCTCGGCAGCAGAAATGACGTAATACTCACCCTGAGTACTAGTAACTACCAGATAACCTTCATCATAGTGCTTCAATTTGAACCTACCTGTATCTTCCCATCCGCTAGAGAATTGCCCAGCTCTGTTTGTCAAACTATTCTGCCCCTGCACAATGAAAGTAAGCTCTGAAGGAACCCCTTCTAGTTTAAAACCTGAAATAAATTCTGCCTTGGGATTGTAGCGATCAAGAATTGGATTAAAGTTGACCATCGTCCGTTTTAAGCGCCCGCCGGTTCTAGGGTTTAATCCTAGTAGGTATCCATCACTCTGTGCAGTAACAGCATTAGTACACTGATTAGGATAGCTTATCTTGTTGCCTGCTCCGCTTTTATAAATGCGCGTGGTGAAAAATACCGCATTTCCTGCTACCTTACCGGGCCGCACCACTCTCTCGCCCAACCCATTATCCAACTCAACGTACCACCCTCTATACTGGGAGGTCATATGCTTATCGCTCAACTTCACTGTCTTTTTAATTTCACCTTTAAAGCTGCCTGAAGCAGCCGACATAGTCTGTTTCAATAAATCTGCACGCCGGGTTACTTGTTTAGGTTCTTCAGCAAGGTCATCGAAGACACCATAAATAGCTTGTTTAGGCGTATTGAGGGTAGTAGTGTTTTTTAATAAATCATCCTTGAACCAGTCACTGCCTGTTCCAAAAATGACTACATATCTTGAACCCATTGGATCCAGCCTATACACGACAGGAGCAGTAGTTATAGGCTGCTCCGGTATACCTGTGGCAAAAGGTGGCTCTGGAGCTTCATAAATTTTTGTTGCTGACCAGGCCCGAGGATCCTCTTTCCTCAGATCAAACCGGTATAAATTACCATTATAATCGCCCGCATAAACCACATCTGCTATTCCATCCCCATCTGTATCAACCACTGCTGGAGGTGACAGCCCCAATCTACCCTGACGATTACAGTGCCCACAAATAGGATCTTTAATCTCTATCCTAGCAATCAAGCTACCCTTTCCACTATCCTCCTTACTGAAGCTAAAGCTACGGCTACCATTGCGCGAGACTCCTTCTTTCTTGCTGATGCCAAGTGCATCGAATACATAGAGCGCAGGTTTTCTATCATCTGAAAAAAATCCGTTTCCAGTGAAAACTCCATAACGTATATCCCCCTCATTCCTGGGCTTCATCTGATTCAACTCATTATTCATACTACGTTTAATCGCTACGTTAGCTATGACTGGGCTGCCTGGAATATAGCCTAAAGCTTGATGTGCTTTCCTGGTTTCGCTATCGATTCGGCTTGCTCCATATTTATCTGATCCACTCTCCCACAGAGGGACTTCCCCCACCCAACTTTGCTGATTGGAGTTAGATAATGCAACAGGTCTGCCGGTTGCATAGTCCTTGCCTGCTAAATTAAAAGCATAAAGTCCTCTAGCACCTTGGCCGTAAGAACCTACCATAAATACCTGAGCTGCCTGAGCTATGCAATAGAAACTCGTCATAGGCCCTCCACATTTTTTTGTTACCGTACCCAGATAAGAAAGTCCTCCATTCCCAAAGAACTGATGTGGATGAAGCTTATGTTTACCATATAGGGGATGGGCTAGATTAGGTAACTGCTCCCATAGGGTGGTACTATTCCCCCGCCTAGCTGCCCCCGGCAGATAATCTAAGACAAGCCGGTAAGGGGTCGTCCCCGTGCGATCCCTTTTGAAAATATGTACCATACCATCATTAGCGGCTGTTACTAACCAATCGGCATATGGATCTGTCACCGGATTACGAAGGTTAGGAATTTCATCAAGAGTCAATATAGGCGTATTTAGAATATCTCCTAACATGCGTTCTTCACAGTTTTCACTACTACTATTAGCACAACGATCTCTTAGATTCGTTTTATACTTTCTATTGATTTCCTTATCAGAAAAACTATTTAAGCGAAGCAGCCATAAATTATATGCAGAGGTTCCTTTTAAAAAATGTGGAGATTCCTGAGCTGTAGAAACAAGCACTTTTCTATCATCGTTATACAGGGGTGAATAGTATTGGTTAAGCCTAGCTGTATAATCAAATTCTTCTGCCTGCTTCCGAATAAGAGGATAAAACCTGAGAGTACTTGACCAATTTTCAGTGTCTACATAGGCTGATAAACCACTAAATGGATCCTTCTTGATTAAAAGTGAAGAGGGCGCACCAGACAAATTTTTTCGGTCCACCCCCATAATAGTATCTTTAATTATTTTTTTAATTTGCTCGATACTACTTAAACCAACAAAATAACCTTTTCTCATTCCTAGACGCACCACGGGAGAAGCTGCATTTTTTAGGTAATCTCGCATGGGATTAAATTGAACCAGAGGGCCCAGAAATAATTGCCATAAAGCAGCAAGCATAGGATGATCAGTAATCTGGCCCCCCGCTGTATTAATAGCAAGAGTGGTGATATTTTGGAAAGGGTAGTCCTTTGCATCCCAACTTCTTCCTTCTTGGTCTACCCCATCTTTACTGGTCTTAAGATCATTTTCATCGAATAGCTTGCTGAGAAAAGCCAATCCATCATTGCTATATTGCTCTTCAGGGTGGTTCCATTCCTCGAAAGTTAAAGTTCTTTTCTCTGACTGATATAAGTGGTCACGCACTAAAGTATCGTCTTCCGGAACCGTCAAAGGAAGCAGATCAGGAATCGGTAAGTAGCGGTCAACTTCAATCTTCTCCCCAGGCAAAAGAGCAGAAGAAATAATTTCTCTCAACTTATCAATAAATTCCTTTATAGCCTTCGCAGGCATACTTATAGTGGCCGGTTGGACAATGCTTGGCGATAAAACTACCACTACGTTTGGCTGACAACGATACTGCATAGCATCATTGAACAGCGGTTGGTATTCAGGGACTGGCCCTACAAAATTAACCGCATCTCTAAGTAGCGAGGCAATCCCAGAAAGAAAAGGTCCCAAAACAGGAATAAAACGGATGAAATTCGAAATTTCAGCAATAGCTTTCGCTGTATTACCAGCTATACTGCTACTAGAGGAAGGCCTTTTCATGAAAGAATTGCCAGGCTTCATACCACGTATCTCTCTTGTGATTTCGTAATACCGCCGAGTCACAATTGGTAAACCCAGAGGAGGTATGAAATTATTTATTTTACTCGCTAGCAAAGATTCATTTACCTCTAGCCAGTTCTTTGATAAATCGTCTAATTTAACTTCATAACTAAGTTTATGCGTGTTAATGGCTATATTTAGGTCCGTGTTCTGCAATTCTGGTACGCAAACAGGGGCGATTTTACCTAACTCTTCCAAAATAAGCGGCAAAATCACCGGTAGTACCGCAATAAGACCTGCGCCTCCAGCTGCTGCTCCTGCAATAATACTACTAATTTCAGCTACCAATTCAGGAGACTGAATAGCCAACTGTTGAATAAGACAAAGGATAAACCGTGTGGGGATTTCAAAACTGATGAATGGATGAGTATCAGCATATAAATACGACAAGCCGACTCGTGTCCTCTGCCTGACTTCCTGATCCGCAATAATTGCTTGTACTATCTTTTGAGGTTCTAATGGCGGCGCAAAGGAAGAGTTATCTATTAAAAAAATAAGATTAGTCTTAACTCTTGGATGGCTTAAAGAACCATATTCAAGGGGCGTAGCAGCAAACTTATAATCATAGTCTTCTTCCGGATCCTCCTTTGGAGTCGCCGCATAAAGCATGGAAGAAGCGAACCATGCACAACATGTAAGCACAACGGACAGCGATATTCTCTTGAATGGCTCAGTCAGTATCATGAAACTTTTTTACCTCTGGTTTTAAGGCACCCTCCCGTGTATTATTAGTGAATTCGGGAGTAGTTCAATTAAAGTTGAACGTCCGGTCGTCAATCGGGGATATTCGGTTTTACATGAAATTATTTTACTTATTTGATCTAGGAAGAAAAATAAGATACTTGCCTTTTTTCTTTTTACTCATTTTTATCCTAGACGTTGCTTCAATCACCGTAGTTAGCACTTGGTTAGGAGGAAAGGTCTCTTGGGCTCTCGGTTTCCTATTCCTGCTATTAGGTATCTTCATTTTGAAAAATTACCGAGTTAATTGGGCAGAGCTCCTGTCCTCCTGGCAACGAAGCCAAACCTCGTCAAAGCAAACCTCTTGGTATAAGAAATCACACCCCCTACACCCCACTTTAGCAGCTTGTCTATTCATTTTGCCAGGTTTTTTAAGTGATACTCTGGGTTTAGCACTACTACTTCCTTTAGTTTTTCAAAATTTCTCCCTCCCTTCCCGAGCAAACAAAAGTCGCAAAGCTACTAGCAGGTCTCCGAAACAGCCACCTCAAGAGAAAGAAATTATTGAAGGTCAGTTTCGGGAGATCGCAGAGCCCTCCCAAAAAAAACGTTACTAGCGGAATGATTTAGCCACTTGAACCATTACTTCTAGGGCGGGTTTTACTTCCTCCCAACTGCGTGTTTTCAGCCCACAGTCTGGATTAATCCACAGTCGATTGATTGGGATAACCTGAAGAGCTTTTTGGATCAAATGGCTGATCTCTGCTGTAGTAGGAATCCTTGGACTATGGATATCATACACTCCCGGACCAATTCCATTAGGATAATTGAATTTCCCAAAGGCCTCCAACAGCTCCATGTCAGAACGCGAAGTTTCGATCATAATTACATCTGCATCCAACGCCACAATCGCAGGTAAAATATCGTTGAATTCAGAATAACACATATGGGTGTGAATCTGCGTCTCATCTTTTATCCCCATGTAGGATAGTCTAAACGCTTCACCTGCCCACGATAAGTAATCTTCCCAATCTGCTTTCTTAAGCGGCAAACCCTCACGATAGGCTGGCTCATCAATCTGAATGATACTAATACCAGCCCTTTCTAAATCTCGCACTTCATCGTTAAGTGCCAGGGCAATCTGACGAGCAACTTCACTTCTTGGTAAATCATCACGCACAAAACTCCACTGCAGCATAGTCACAGGACCAGTTAACATACCCTTTAATGGACGAGGAGTTAAACTCTGTGCATATTGGGTCCATCTCACGGTCATAGGTTCAGGCCGACTTACATCTCCATAAATGATAGGAGGTTTGACACACCTGCTTCCATAACTCTGAACCCATCCAAACTGAGTAAAAATGAAGCCTTCTAGCTGTTCTCCAAAATACTCCACCATATCATTACGCTCCGCTTCACCGTGTACTAATACATCAAGGTCTAGCTCTTCTTGAACCTTGACCACGTGAGCAATCTCTGACTTCATTGTACTTTCATATTCTTCTAAGGACATCTCTTGCTTTTTAAATAGGGCGCGCGCTTGTCGAATAAAAGTAGTTTGGGGAAAAGAGCCAATTGTAGTAGTCGGCAACAGAGGTAGCTTCAATTTTTGCTGCTGCAAAGCCGCTCGGCTAGCATAGGGGCTTCTCCGTTTATCCGCACCCTTCACTAGATCCTGCAATCGCTGCTCAACTGCTTTTTTATGCGTATGCTTACTTCCTTTTCTTTTTTGTACTACCTGATCTGAAAGTTCAAAAAAAGAGCTAACAGATTCAATACCGTCTGAAAGAGCTACCTTAAGTACCTTAAGCTCTTCTAATTTCTGAACGGCGAAAGCAAGCCAACTTTTAATTTCTGGATCTAATTGCTTTTCCAGCTGCAGATCCTGTGGTGTATGGAGCAAAGAACAACTTGTAGAAATCCATAACTGGCTACCCCGTTTCTCCTGAGCAGCCTTTAAACTTGGGTAAACGCTACTTAAATCTGCCTTCCATACGTTACGTCCATCAATAACCCCCAAAGATAACTTTCTATCTACTGGCCATATATCGAGAAATCTATCCAATTGCTCTGGAGCCCTCACCACATCAATATGCAGTCCCTCTATAGGCAAACGTTGAAGAAGTTCTTCATGTCTAGCAACCGAACTAAAGTAAGAACCTAGCATTATCTTAGCCGAAGTTTCGGCTAACACTTGATAAGTTGGCTGAAAAGCTTTGATCCAATCATCCGCTAGATCAATTCCCAAAATAGGCTCTTCCAGTTGTACCCACTCCGCACCTTCTTGCACTAATTCCTTTAAAATTTGTTGATAAGTTTCAGCTAATTGTGGTAACAAGGTCAGCCTATCAAAAGCTTCTCCTTTTATTTTTCCTAGCCACAGCAAGGTCAATGGCCCAATTAAAGTAGGTTTACATTGACATTCTGCTTCTTTTGCTTCCCTAAATTGACCAAGCAATCCAGAAGTTACCGGCTTAAATTGAGTAGTAGCTCGCCATTCAGGTACTAGATAGTGATAATTAGTATCAAACCATTTAGTCATCTCCAAAGCAGGTTGTGCTGTATTTCCACGAGCCAGCTCAAAATATTGCTGCAAACTTAGCTGAGTCACCTCAAAACCAAAACGATCAGGAATTGCTCCCACTAAAATTTGGGCATCCAATACATGATCATAGTAGCTAAAATCTCCGACAGGAATCAGATCTATCTGAGCTTTCTTCTGTAACCGTCTATTTTCCTGACGTATCGCCTTACCCACTTCTAGCACATCAGCTTCAGAGCATTTACCACTCCAAAATTTTTCCACACTAAACTTCAGTTCTCTTTTAGCTCCAACTCTTGGGAACCCAGTAATATGAGTAATACTCATTGCAACTCCGCAGTTATTATTATGGATAGAACTCAGGGAAAGGTACTTCTTTTCCTAAAGCTTGAAACCTTGAATACAAGGAGGGGATTTTAGCATGAAATAATCGCTTTGCTTGCTTCTATAGTTAGGTACCCAACTACTAACTCTGTCAAACACCCTTGAGTAGTTCTAAAAACAAAACTGCATAACGGGTAGGAAAATCACTAGCTACTTCTTCTATTCATAAGCAGTAAAAAGATACTGCAGCCCACACGCACACTCCCAATTCCTATAGAGAAAATGATGACAACAGGTTCCATTGAGTTATCACATCTAACCGTGCTTCTACAAACGTTGCTCCCAGCTAGTCCTAACTTCTCCATGGAGTTCAAACGCCCAATTGCCCTTAAGGCCCCCTTTTACTCGGGCTAATGCACTGGCCGTTTTCTATTCAAATTTTGTATTGGATAATTCACCTCTCAGTTAGACTGAGCCAACGTGGATAGGAGGGATGTGATGCTGCCAAGGCTGTATCATTTCGAGTTCCCGAGCAAGCTGAAGCAGAAGATCTTCACGACCAAAAGGTGCTACTAACTGTACACCAACAGGCAGTCGCCCTTCATGCCAGTATAAGGGTAAACTGATCGCTGGTTGTCCTGTACAATTGAAAGGTAAAAGGAAACCAACGTGTTGTTGTAACTTAAAGCTGTTGGCGCGCAATATAGGGTTATGTGGTAATGTCCAGCTTAAACCGAGACGCTCTAACCAACGCAAGGCGGTAATTTCCTTTGGATTAGGACCTAGTGAAGCGATTTTAGGTGGTAAAACGGGCATGGTAGGCGTTAAAAGCAAATCATACTGCTCGTGAAACTTAGCCATCACTTCTGCTTGTTTCATGAGTAGTTCCCGTGCCGCTAGGGCTTTCCCGGCTGACGAGTGCTCCCCGACACAGACCATTGCCCAAACTGAAGCTTCAAAATCGCGTGCCCTAAGTGGTCGGTTCAATTCTCTTTCAAGTTCGCGCTTGATTGCAGCCACTAGTCCCGAAAGCATACTTAAAACTGCTGGATTAAGTCGTTCCGGTGGAAGCATGTGTGGCCTAGCTTCTTCTATATGATGCCCCGCATGGTTTAGTAGATGAATGGTATGATCCATGGCTGCTTTGACCTCTGGTATAACTTTCCCACCCAAGAAAGGTTCGTCAGTAAACGCAATCTTTAAACGAGGCAATGGAAATTCAAGGCTATTCAGATAACTTCCTGCGACCGGCGGACATCTATAAAGCTCTGATAACCTTCCTTGAGCCTTAACTGCAATATCCAGCATTGCTGCACTATCACGCACGCTTCTAGTCAGTGCATGTTGCACCACGCACCCCATCCAAGAATCTAAGAGTGGAGCGGTAGTGACTCGGCCTCGGCTTGGTTTCAATCCAAACAAGCCGCAATGTGAAGCTGGAATCCGGATTGAACCTCCTCCGTCCCCCCCATGGGCAATAGCAACAGCCCGAGCTGCCACAGCAGCTCCAGCACCGCCTGAAGAACCTCCAGGTGTACGTTCTTGATCCCAAGGATTGCGAGTGATCCCGTACCATTCAGATTCGGTAAAGGGGAACAATCCAAGTTGTGGAGTAGTAGATTTCCCAACGAATAAAAGTCCTGCAGAACGGTAAGCAGCAGCTAATGCTGAGTCCTCTTGAGCAGTCGCCTCGCTTAGTATAGCTAGACCACTTTGGGTGGGCCATCCCTTACTTTCTAGTAATAAATCTTTAAGCAATATAGGTACCCCTGCCAGAGGAGAGGCGTTGATATCTAGATTTGCTAATTGTGCATAGGCTTCTGTACGCATATCTTGAGCAAGAAAGTTTAGTTTCGGGTTGACTAACCCAATAGCTTCTACTGCCACATCTAGTACTTCATGAGCACTAACCTCTCGCCTACGAATTAATTCAGATAGACCAATACCATCTTGATTACAATACTCATCAATTCTCATAAACACTCCACGCTCAAGGACATCGTAAACTCAATCCTACCAAGGCTCAAAAGGCCTATTTTAGTAATTACTCTATTCGGATCATAGCACGGAAGTGCGCTAATCAGTACAGCAATAAAATAAAAAGAAGCCACTAATTATAGCTTCTACCATCCTAGTAGGAATTTCTAAAAGCTAACTAAAGCGTAGTCTTTTAGTCCAATTAAAAAACTTAATGCTTTCCAACAAAGCTGTTTCGGGAAGAAAAGGGTAGAATGCTAGATTTTTATCCTGCTTAGTCCAAGCACAAAAAAATAACAGTTATATGAACTTTCTACAACCCGTGTAGTAAAAGAACTTACTATTTATAACGGCTTGGCCTTTTATAATACTTCTAACTAACCAAGCTTAATCAAAAGCCACATTGGACCAACTGCATCGACTTTGCATCTATTTGAAAATATGGCCCATTGTTATTCGCTAAAACTAGAAAATTTTAGTTTCCTAATAGATGGGAGCTTAATTTCACTCTTAGGGCCTATCTAGCATTAAAGCATCTCAACTAGCTTCTATCTAGGCTGAACTTAATCAGTTCTATAGAAAAACTAGAAATGAAGGAAAACTTATCCTTAAAGTCATGATTTAAACGCTCAAAAAAAT
Source organism: Neisseriaceae bacterium (assembly GCA_043842855.1). Classification (GTDB taxonomy): domain Bacteria; phylum Pseudomonadota; class Gammaproteobacteria; order Burkholderiales; family Neisseriaceae; genus QFNR01. The sequence continues at coordinate 115,643 of JBBPJF010000002.1, read as the reverse complement.
GCAAATTTAAAAAATAATTAATTACATAACCTACTAGTTTGTATAGCTAGCTAATTAAACTCAGAGCAAATAAATCCCTGGCCACACTTTTTTTAGCACTATGAATTTAAAGAATTCAACTGCGAAGTTTGCATTCACTCACTTCCAGGTCAGGATCGCTTTCTAATTTTCCTTTTGGTAAAAACTGTTTTCTTAATAATGACAAATTATAAAATTTGCTCTGTCTTTATGCTTTAGGTTAGTGAACGCCCGTTTCTACTTACCTTTGTTTAAACACTAAAAATCCTTACGCATAAGTTATGTTTAAACTAACTTTCAAAAACTTTCTGCAGTTTGAGGATATATTGTTCTAGCAATAATTCACTGTAGAAAAATCATTAGAAAAAATAAGTATCGCTTTCCTGCCTTATACTAAGAAAAAGAAATCACGCTATACCAGTCAGCAATGCTTCCATCTACTGCCTACTAACTCTGCTAATGTGCACAGCTAGCAAATAATGAGCAGTAAACTAAACATTTTCAATTAAGTAACTGATCAGGTCACAAAATACGGTGACAGAAGGCCATACACCCTTTAATGAAAGCAGGCTAAGGAATTTCAAAATTTACTAACTCAGTAATAGGAGCCGACTCAGCTTTTTAATATTACTTACTCTCCTGTCTACAGAGAACTAGCAGCATTAAGCACTAAACTATTTCTACTGAGTAGAACAACCAAACAGGCTACCAGAAGCAGCTTACAAAATAATCTAATGTCCTAGGCTAGTGTAAAACTGGGATAATAACCAGATCCATCTTGTTGATGTAAAAGTTACACTAATTTTTTTAAATTAATTATTTTTGTCATACCCACGCTCAGCCTGCTGAACCAGTTATTTTGACTGTCCCCAACCTGTCAGCCAATTTTTTGGTAGAGCAATTAATCACCTAGTAGTTTAGCTAAAACTGAAATGATTCACGTGAAACAATCAGGTTAAACCACCATATTAATCAATCTATTAGGAACAACAACGATTTTTTTTATCTCTTTTCCCTGTAAATGCTTAGCCACCGTAGGTATTTGTTGCGCTAAAACTTCGATCTCTTGTCTCGTGGCTTCTAAAGAAACCTTTATACTCCCTCTCAGTTTTCCATTAACCTGTACCATCATTTCTAGCTCATCACGCACTAAAGCTGCGCGATCAACTTCCGGCCAACCGGCTTCATAGAGTTCTCTTTGAAAACCCAATTCATCCCAAAGTGTTTCTGCAATATGCGGCACAATAGGCCACAACATTCGGAGTACCGCACTAAATACTTCAACTCCCACAGCTGTGGCAAACGGCTCGTTCAAATCCACTTTTTCATATGAATTCAACAATTCCATAACCGCCGCGATAGCCGTATTAAACTGTTGACGCCGGTCATAGTCATCTGTGACTTTTTCAATAGTCTGGTGTAATTTGAATCTTAAATTTCTAAGCGTTTCTGTAAGTTGAGCCTGTTCACCCTCAAAGGGCAACTCTATTCCTTGCTTTTTCAGCTTGCCAAAAAGCCGCCAAAGCCTCCTCAGAAAACGAAAAGCTCCTTCCAAGCCTTCCTCTGTCCACTCCAAAGTTTGTTCAGGGGGAGAAGTAAACATGGAGAATAATCGGATAGTATCAGCTCCATATTCTTGAATAATCTGCTTGGGATCGATGCCATTATTCTTAGATTTAGACATCTTTTCCAGCCCCCCAACTTCTACTGGCTTACCATCTTCCCTATGTCGGGCTGAAACGATCTGTCCTTTCCCATTTTTAACTATTTCAACATCTTGCAGCGAAAACCACTCTTTACTACCATCGCTTTTCTTACGATAAAAAGTAGGAGCTACCACCATCCCTTGTGTTAAGAGTCGAGTAAATGGCTCATCAATATTAAGCAAACCCTCATCTCTCAGCAACTTTGTGAAGTAACGTGCATACAGCAAATGCAAAATGGCATGCTCAACCCCGCCTACATACTGATCCACCGGCAACCAGTATTCTGCACTTGTAGTATCTAGCATTGCTTCTGAATACCCTGGCGAAACGTAACGTAAAAAATACCAACTAGACTCTACAAAAGTGTCCATAGTATCCGTTTCGTAAGTTCCGATTATTTCCCCTCTATCATTTTTAGCTTCATAGAAAGAAGGTGTTTTTTTCAAAACGGAACCAGTACCGTCCGGAACTAGTGCTTCTGGTAGTAGCAAGGGCAACTCAGATTCCTCCAAGGTGCTATCTTGACCATTTTCTAGATGTAAAATGGGGATAGGACAACCCCAGTAACGTTGTCGCGAAATCCCCCAATCACGCAGGCGATACTGTACTCCAGGACCACCCAAACCTTTAGTTTTCAGAACTTCCCCTATAGCCACATAAGCTTCTTCAAAGTTCTTTCCTGTAAAAAGTCCACTGTTAATTAGTTTTCCTGGCTTCGTCTGAGCTCCTTCGACAGTAGTTCCATCCTCTGCCTCAATAACCCTCTTCACAGGTAAATTGTACTTTTGAGCGAAGCTAAAATCTCGCTCGTCGTGTGCCGGAACCGCCATCACTGCACCCTCTCCATACCCCCACAATACGTAGTTGGCAATCCAAACCTCTAACCTTTCATTAGTCAGAGGATGATATACGTATCTACCCGTGCGCATACCCTCTTTTTCCATAGTTGCGAGCTCTGCTTCAGCTACCGAACCACATTTGCAATGTTGTATAAAGGAATTTATCTCTGGTCGATCCTGGGCAGCTGCTAATGCCAAGGGATGCTCTGCGGCAACTGCCAGGTAGGTCACCCCCATTAAGGTATCAGGACGCGTTGTATAAACTTGGACATACTGCGCTTGAGACCCTTCTAAGTGTGCCTGACTATCTTCTGTAAGAGGAAATTTGATTGTCATCCCTCTAGATTTACCAATCCAATTCTTCTGCATCTGAAGGACATTTTCAGGCCACTCTTTTAAGGTATTGAGACTTTCGAGTAGTTCATCCGCATAATCAGTTATCTTAAAATAGTACATAGGGATCTCGCGCTTTTCTACTAGAGCGCCTGATCGCCATCCTCGACCTTCTATAACCTGTTCATTCGCAAGTACTGTCTGATCTACAGGGTCCCAATTGACTAACCCTAATTTTTTATAAATCTTACCTTGGGCATACAGCCGAGTGAATAACCACTGTTCCCAACGATAATAGCTAGGGTCACACGTGGAAAGCTCACGGTCCCAATCGATCCCCAACCCTAAACTTTGTAGGACCTGCTTCATTTCCTTAATATTATTTTTAGTCCACTCCGCTGGAGACACTCCATTTTGGATGGCTGCATTTTCTGCTGGCAAACCAAAGGCATCCCACCCCATTGGCTGCAGTACATTAAACCCTCTGAGTCGTTTAAATCGACAGAGTACATCGGATAAAGTGTAATTCTTGACATGCCCCATGTGCAGCTTTCCCGAAGGGTAAGGGAACATGGAGAGACAATAGTACTTGGGCCTACTCTTGTCTATTTCTGCCTTAAAGAGCTTGATCCTCTTCCATTTTTCCTGTAGCTTAGATTCAATGAAACTGGGTTGGTATTGTGCTTGCATGATGCCCCATCTAAAGACGCCGACCTAAAGGGCCCTATTATAGCGAATTTATGCTAAATCATGAGCCTTTAGTCAAAACGAATCTTATATCTAAGGCCACCACTAAATGATCCTATGCCTAGACGCAGTAGTACACTCAGGGACTGACTGATGGTATACAGCAATCTGACGGCTTGATTACTGCTTTGTACTCCGAACTCATACCCCATGTATAATTTATCCCCTACTTGTTTACCTAGAGTAACCATTTGATCAGTTGGTTCTTTCTCTCCTGTTTTAGGGTTACGCCTTTCGAGTGAACTTAAACCAATATTATCTAGTAGAGATCCAGTACTTTTATTGACTTTTTCTGCCGCTAAAATTCCGACCGATAATGCAAGTGCTTCATTATCCTCTTCTCCTCTAGTTTTACGCCCCAACACCAACCAGGATAATTTATCCCGATCACTCATCACTACATCAGCAATTAGACGTACTCGAGGATTTCTGAGGGAACCTGTTACGTCGACACCTGCCCCTACCGCAGACTGATAACGTCTAGCTCGAATATTCAACATAGTATTATCCAAGCTAGGTTCTCCTCGAAAGATTATAGAGCCTTGCTCTACACGTAAATTTTGGCCATAAGCTCGATAACGCCCACTAATAGCCACTACCTCACCCCTTACATTTAGAGGCTTTTTGTCCTCTGCTTGTAAACGTACTTGTCCCCCCAACAAAAAATCGAGATCTTTTAAAATAAAACGCAACTGATGATTTAAATCAACATTTAAATCAACCAAAAAAGGAAGCGGGCGGAATGAGGAACCCTTTTCCTGTCCCACAACATGGACGTCATCAGATAGTTTGGGCATCCTATCACTTAGATCCCGATACAATCCTTTGTCTAACCGTAACTGTCCCGTCCAGTTGATTTTTGAGTTTTCCCCTAAAGTAAGTTTAGTTTTCCCAGAAAAAATAAACTTTCTGTTGGGTTGGTTCATAACAAGATAATGATCTAGAATTAAATCCAGGTCAATATCATAACCACCTACAGAATGTCCTAGAGCTCCTTTAACTAAAATTTCTCCATCTTGTCCGCCAAAGTGTAGCTGGTCAATAATCCACCGTTGCCCAATTAGATGAGATACTAATTGCCCATGCTTCAAATAAACAGCATTGTTAAGGTCTCTATATTCCAAGTCTGTTCCAGTAATTACTCCGTGAACTTGAGGGTCAGCTAGGTGGCCAGAAAATCTGAGCTGAGAGAAAATTTTTCCCCTAAGTTGCAGGCCTACTGGCAATAAATACTTGAAATTCTCAATATCATTGGATGAAAGGGTAAGTCCCCCCCGCAGGGGCAATAAACTTAGCTTTTTTCCCCAAATTTGACTAAGTAAAAGCTCGGCTTGCGCCTCTGCAAACCGTGTCTTGATCCCTAAATTACCTTGAATGCGATCATTAGCTAATCGCCCATCAAAGTCAAATTTTGTTAGTCCTAGTGGTATCTTCTTTGAGGAAAATAAAATATCTCCAGATTCTCTCCTTAAGTGTAGGTAACCGATTGCGTTATTTTTATAGATAAAGTCCCAGTCTCCCTGGATAACCAATTGAGAAGAAAAAATGGAAGGAAAAAACATTTGTAATTGGGCCAATTGAATCCCTCTAATTTGACCTTTGGTTCTTACTCCTTCATTCTTACGCCAAGCAAAATGCTCCAGGTGCAACGAACCTCCTAACAGAGAGCCATTTACCTGCCCTATATTGAGCTGTTCTCTACTGGCTCTTACCCGCACAGGCTTCTGTAATAAGACATTTAATATGCCATTTAAGTGCAGCTGTTCAACTTGACCCGTCCAAACCCTTTTTCGATCAAATCCTCCGCGAAAGCGGGCTTGTCCACCTAGTTTTTTTTGCTTAGGTAAGTTTGCATTAAAATTCACTCCCCCTTCGTGTTGCGCTAAAGTACCGCTTATAGAAGCTTCAGCTCTATCTAATGAAAATTTCTTACTCGCCAAACCCTGTATTCCCAGGGCGAGTTTGAGGGGGGCGTTTAAATCCATACCCATTAATAAGTTAAGGTTCAAAGAAGCTATAGAAAATAGCGAAGCTTTCCGAACCTGCTTAAATTTCACAGCTAACTCTGTGGAAAGATGATCGAAGTTACCCCGCATCTCTCCAACTCCAAAAGCAGAACCACTAAAGCCCAAGTTGAATTGCTCTAAATGAGGCATCTGTAAGACAAACTTTAAACGATCAGCTTCCTCACGGAGTCGACCCTTTAAAGCTAAGTTATTATCACCCAAATGCAAATAAAATTCTGAATCGTCGATCCCTCTTCTATCTACATGAACAAACCCTTTAGCAGTAAAAGAGCGTCCCTCAAGTTGACTATTATTAATATCAGCAAACAGATAGAGATTCTTCTTGAAGTAATTACTTTCTAACTTGAGGCTGCCGTTAATCCTACCTTCCGGAAGGCGTGGATAAACACTATGTAGATTAAAATTTTTACCTTTTGCATCTAAACTAATTGTGGAGTGCGTACCTAAATCAAATTGTCCTGTACCTTCAAAATAACCATCCTCCTTCGATACCATCAACCGCTTAATATTTAATATCTTTTCACTAGACCTCAATTCGGCAGCTATTTTTAGCTGGTGCCAAGGTGATACTAAATCGATATTTAAAATTGGATTAAGATAGGTTCCGGTTAATTTTGCCTGCCCAGTATAAGTATTTTTAAAAGAGGTTTTCAAAACATGCATCCAGCCTAAATTAACGTCAGCCTGTAATTCCAGCTTTCCATTAGGTTGAATGGCTCCCATTGCATCTATCCTTCCCCCTTTAATGGTAGCAAGGTGCCCATGTAATAGCTCTAAAGTTCCATCTTCAGGGACCTTGAAAAGCAAATTCAGTGTTTTAAATGGAACACCACCGTTTTCATAATAATCTGCTTTGGCGTTCTTTAATTCAAAATTACCTTCGAATACTTCTTCATTCCCAATTCTTTTGCTTCGTCCTGTCAGCGCAAAAGAAATATCCGTATCCGCCAATCGGTCAAACCAACTCTTAGGGTTAATATGGCCGCCTACCACTGAAGCCTGAGTAATACGTCTGGTCGCAAGCGTAGCATACGGAGATAGTTGAATATTGCCCTGAAGTAAAAGCTTCTGATGATTTACTTTCAGCTCAATTTCTGGATGTAACAAGGTATTGTGAAGCTCAATTAAACCATAGTAATCTGTGTCATCTTTTGCGTCATAAACACTCACTTTACCTTTCAAATAGAAAGGTCTCTTTGCGTCTAACACTAATTCACCTTGGCTCAGGTAGGAAAGCCATATCATATTTCTCAATTTTAATTGGTAGGTCTGAGCTAAGTATTCAGCTGCTGCATTAACTTCTTGAATGAGAGGCTCTTGAAAACCCTTTCGATAAACTGCTTTTATTCGGATTTCATCTACTTTAAAGGTAAAGGGTAAAACTAAAGAACTTGGCGGTTTAGGAGGGAGTTTCTTATTCTCTTTTGGTTGATAAAAAATTGTCCCCAAATCGACTAGCTGCACGGCAAAAGTATATTTCTTTTGTGGCTTAGGTTGCCACCTCCATTCTATGTGGGAAAAATTTAATTGAGCAGTATCTGTATCTACCTGAACCTTTTCCAGGGTAAAACCTTGATGAAAAGTTCCCCTCGCCTTAGCCTGCTTCACCTGCATACCAAATAAACGCGGTATGGTTGCTAGGGTAAATTTTAATCCCCCTTCGGTAAACCAAATAAAACCTAAAAAGAGCACTAAACCCAAAGGAATTACAGCGATCCATAGCCATTTCGAACGTAGGCGCTGTATAAAAGTCTGCATGACTAAAACCTTGTGCCTAAGTTAATGTGCCATCCCAATTTGTTTCTCTGATGCGCATAGGCGACATCAAAAGCAAAAGGCGCTAAGATACTATACCAACGAAGCCCTACACCTGTACTATGCTTCAATCGTATATTCTTGAAGTGGTCTTCTACATCGCCGAAATCATGAAAAAAAGCTAGAGAAAAATCTTTACTAATTGGTTTTTGGTACTCAATAGTACCAGCAAGCTTAGTTTTCCCGCCAAAAATGTAGCCGTCTTTATACTTACCAATACTTTCTGTTGCATACCCCCTAACTGATCCCGTCCCCCCGATTTTAAATTTAAGTTCATCAGGGACCTCGCTGGCTCCATTTGCGTGCACATAACCCAGTTGTAGCTTTAATAAAAAAGTACCGTACTTCCTAGCCCAGGGAGTTAAATAATAATCCATATCCAGTTCATAGCGCTGCATGGCAACGGAGGAAGCTAAGGTACCCATGGTAGAACCAACTTTAGCGGAAAGATAATAACCATTTTCTGGTCTTAAAGGGGTAGAAATGCGATTAAGTGTCCATGCACCGGTAAGTAACAATATGTTATTAGCTTTCCAGTCAGACAAATTCCTGCGCGGCTTTAGTTTCTCTTCATAATATTCTAATCCTAAGCGCTGCTCCGAAGACTTCCGACTATGAACATACCACATTCCAGTCGTCCATAGGCGGGTATCAAGGCCATTTCTAATCCCACGAAAATAACCTGTCTTTCCCGTTAAAAAATGACCTGAAGCATCCCTAGGCTGTGTAATCTCTAAATCGGCTTCCTGCTCATATTTATTGTAGCTAGCCATCAATTCAGCTAAATAGCCTCTTCTCAAAAAATTGTAGTACTGATACTTTAAAATACTTCCTGGACCATCTTCAGAATCATACGTTAATTCAAGGCTTAAACTATTTTTAAGTTGTTCTTTTAACTGAACCATAACAGGGACATAGCCTGCTTGTATTTGATCCAATTGGGGGTCAACATCCACCTCCCGATAGTGGCCGTCTTTTTCCAAGCGTTCTTGATAGTCTGTTAAAGCAGATGCTGAAAAAAAGTCTCCTGTTTTAAAACCAGCCAGATCTTTAGCTAGATGTTCTGGATACCTTTGCACACCAGAGATTTTAATTTCACCAAATCGAATAGGCGGCCCACTGTCTATTTCTAGTTGTAGCAAAGCTTGATGCTTGTGTGCATCAATTTGAGCATAGGAATCTTTGATATTCGCTAAAGGATATCGCTCTCTTTGGATAGCACGCAAGGCACTTTGCTTACTATCATTCCATAATTCCTGCTTAAAAATCTGTGCAACACCAAGCCTCCAACTACGGTTGATAGTCTGATAATACTGCTGTAAAGAGGGATCTTTTTCGATAGCACCACTAAGCACCACCACTTTATTCTTTACTCGCACTGGTGCTGGAAGTCCAATTTGGATATCATAGCTCGGCTGCCCAAGTTCATCTTTAGATTTTATAGCCACCTGGCTAGAAAAATATCCCTCAGTATTTAGTATCTGTCCTATTTCTTCCGGAGTATCTAAAACCAAATAAGCTTGCTGCTCTCTATCCAGCTCTTCTCCTACACGAAATTTCATAATAGAAAGGTGTTGGTCAAAGAGCTCTCTTAAATGGCTTATTTCCCGTGCATCCAGCTTTTGCGCTGTTAACGGGTAAAAGTGAAAATAAACCTGGTATCTTGCCTGCTTGGCCTGTTCCTTTAGCCCAATGTTTTGATCAGCTAGTGGGAGAGCCTCCAGGCGTACAGAAAGGAGGCTAAATCCAATACTCACTAGAAAAAAGTATAATCGTTCGCTTGCCATTCTGTTATAAAATACCTGTTTATTGCGAGTGGGTATTGTACCAGACTCTCTACTGAGACGCTTTTGCCTATATTAGTTCCCTTTCTCCAAAGATAAGCTCAATGCATGAAGCTATTCCACAAGTTCTACTACAACAAACTAGGTACCATCTAAAATGCGGTGGAATAGTCGCTTACCCCACGGAGTCTTGTTTTGCTTTAGGTAGCTTGCCTAATCACCCGCAAGGTATTCGAAACTTGCTACAACTCAAAAAAAGAAGGATAGATAAAGGTCTGATAGTAATTGCTGATCAATTATCTCGCTTTAATTCATTGGTCCAACCGCTCTCCACAGAAAGACAAGCCTGTCTAGAAGCTAACTGGCCAGCTGCTAAGACCTATCTAGTTCCAGCTAAAGTTACCACTTTTCCTCTGCTGCGCGGACAAAGGAAAAAAAAACTAGCTATACGCGTCCCTGACCACGTTTTTCCCAGAAGCTTATGTCGCCAACTGCGTACTGCTATTGTCTCTACCTCTGCTAACCTGAACAGACAAAAACCCTGTAAAACACTACAAGAGGTCAGACGAAGATTTAAACAGCGTGTTCTAATCCTACCAGGCAGAATTGGGGCTTACAGGCATGCTAGTCAAATCATTGATTTAGAGACCGGCGAAAGAATCCGTTAATTTAATTGGAATCGAGACGAGCTAGATCTGCTATCGCATTAAGTCCTTCTGCTAATTCTTGCAGTAAATTTAAACGATTTTCTCTTATTTTCGGCTCGTCTGCCATGACCAGCACGCGATTGAAGAAGCATTCCAGCTCAGGCTTAAGCTCTAACAAAGCGATTAGGGCTGCTAGTTCGTCTCCGTCAGCTAAAGCCTTTCGAATTTTTTGATTCACTTCCTGAAGTTTTTGATAGAGGTTAGTTTCTTCTTGCAGAATAAATAGTGTTGTGTCTACTTGATTTTTTTTACTTAACCTTTTCTTCAAAAGCTTCTGAACCCGTTTATTCATTTCAAGCAGACTACTGGCTTCAGGTAAGCCTTTGAATTTTTTCAACGCTGCTAGCTGAGAGGGTAGTTTGTACAACTGTGTGGGTTGCCTATGTAAAAGAGCCATAATTACATCTTGAGCATATTGATTCTGCAAATAAACAGCTAGACGCGCTAGTATAAAGCTTTCTACCTGTGTCACTGTCGACGGATCAAGTATACCTGCAGGAAAAAGTCTGAAAGTATACTCAAGTAAGCACTTAAGATCTAAGGGCTGCTCGAGTAATAAGCGAACTAGTCCTAAGGCTGCACGCCTTAGTGCATAAGGATCTTTGTCACCAGTAGGGATCAATCCAATACCCCAGATCCCCACCAGACATTCCAGCTTATCAGCTAAAGCAACCGATTTGGCCAGCTTAGTATTGGGTAGTTCTCCTTCCGCACCTTTGGGCCAATAATGTTGCTCTATAGCTTCGGCGATTAATAATGGCTCTTGCATTTGCAATGCGTAGTATTTACCCATGATCCCTTGCAATTCCGGAAACTCTCCTACCATTTCAGTGACTAGATCACTTTTAGATAACTGGGCAGCGCGTCTAGCTTGCTTAATATCGATGTTCAACTTTGCTGCTATATATCCAGCTAGTTCTACAAGTCGTTCAGTCCTCTGATACTGCGTTCCCAATTTGTGCTGGTAAATTACCCCTTTTAGCTGGACTAAACGTTGATCTAAAGGGATTTTTTGGTCTACTTTATAAAAGAAGGCCGCATCATAGAGCCGCGCTCTAAGTACCCTTTCATTCCCCGAAATAACTTGCTTAGGATCCTCCGAAACTATATTACTAACAATTAGGAAGAAGGGCTTCAGCTCTTGTCTTGTATTAACTACGGGGAAAAATTTTTGGTTCCTCTGCATAGTTAAGACCAAACACTCAGGAGGAAGCTTTAAAAATTCACTATCAAATTCACCTGTAAGCACTACAGGCCACTCTACTAGGTTGGTCACTTCATCCAATAAATCATTTGAAGCTAAGTAGTTAGCTCCTAATTCTGAACTACAAAGTGTCAACTGAGTTTGAATACTGGCACGCCTTTTATCAAAATCTGCCTGTACCCAATGGTCATCTAGTGCACTTTCATATGAATCCGCATCGGACAGGAGAAAGTTTCTTTCTGAGCCCAGGAAGCGGTGACTCTCTACCTGCCGCCCTGCAAACAAGCCAAAAAGCTGGATTGGCACAATAGACTTGCCCCATAGAACAACTAATCCATGCAGTGGCCGCACAAAACTATGCTTTTGGTCTCCCCAACGCATCAGCTTAGAGATGGGAAGTTTTTTTACCGCCTCCTCTAAAATAAGCTGCAACTTTTCTGTCAAGGAAGCTCCTTTTTCCACCCATCGATAGTAGTAGAACTCTCGATTTCCGTCTCTACCTACAGTTAAATCCTCCAAAGTAATAGCATTTGCTCTCAAGAACCCCTCTAATGCTTTAGATGGATTCCCCTCTACCAATCCAATAGCTACCGCGGGCCCTTTCTTACTTTTTTCTTGATCTGCCTGCTTCTCCTGGACTTCACTGATCCACACTGCTAGACGTCTGGGAGTAGTAAATGAGCGATAAATTGCTTGCTTTGAACACAAATTTGCCTGCCTCAAACCATCAAAAATAAATTTGGCAAAAGAACATCCTAAGTTTTGTAAGGACTGTGGTGGCAATTCCTCTGTTTGTAGTTCAATCAGTAGACTGCGTTTTTCCATATTAACCCTCTAACAAGCTAGGAGAAGTAGCTGAATTCAGTAAGGGAAAACCTAACGCTTCTCGTGATTGAACATATTTCTGTGCTACCTGTCGGGTTAATTGACGAATTCTCGCTATATAAGTTGCTCGCTCCGTCACTGATATAGCTCCTCTAGCTTCTAATAAGTTAAATACGTGCGCGGCCTTCAAAATTAATTCATAAGCTGGTAAAGCTAAGCTCGATTCTTCCACTGCTAATAAGCGAGTTACCTCCTGTTCATACTCACTGAACTCTGCCAATAACCAATCGATGTTGGCATAATCAAAGTTATATTGAGACTGCTCTACCTCATTCTGATGGTATATATCGCCATAGGTAATTACTCGATCTCCTGGGAACCTACCCCAAACCAGATCGTAAACCCTTTCCACGCCCTGTAAATACATAGCCAACCGCTCTAAGCCATATGTAATTTCTCCTAATACAGGAGAACAAACTTGGCCACCTATTTGCTGAAAATAAGTAAACTGTGTAACCTCCATTCCATTAAGCCAGACTTCCCAACCTAGGCCCCAAGCTCCTAATGTGGGATTCTCCCAGTTGTCTTCTATAAAACGAATGTCATGAACCCGCGGAGATAGCCCTAACATTTTTAGCGAGTCCAAATACCATTCTTGAATAGCTGCTGGAGAAGGTTTTAACACTACCTGAAATTGATAATAGTACTGTAATCGATTAGGATTTTCTCCATAGCGCCCGTCCTTGGGACGCCTGCAAGGCTGGACATAAGCTGCATACCAAGGCTCTGGACCTAGGGCTCTTAAAGTTGTCGCGGGATGACTAGTCCCAGCTCCCATTTCCAAATCAAATGACTGTAATATGAGGCATCCCTTCGAGGCCCAATAAGTTTGTAGCTTAAAAATAATTTCCTGAAAAGTTAGCATAACAGTTCAACTTCTGCTGTTAGTAAAAAAATTCTTGCGCTCATTATAATCAATCTACCTGGCAAGGTTTTGACTAATTAATATTTTAATCAAGCTCCCTCCAGGTTTCCTCCAATATAACGCTCTAGGGTAAGCATATATTTTCGGTTAAAATAAGCGCCGTAACATCCATGCTTACTGATTATTTACATGTTTAAATTTTTTAGAAAAAAGAAGTCTCCTGAAGAGACTGAGAAAAAAAATAGTGCAGAAACCAGTTGCCCTGAGCTTTCTGAGGTTAGCAAGCAACAAGTGAACGCATGCCCTAATTCTCCTCTTAGCGCAGAAAATAGGGACCCATTGGATTCATCTACTACTGAGGAAGTGCTTGATTTGGCGAAAGAAGAAACCTCTATGACTTCGCCTCACCATACACCACCCCCCCAATTGAAAGAAACTTGGGGTCAGCGTTTAAAGAAAGGGCTAGCAAAATCAAGAGATAAATTTAATAAATCTCTTGCGACTGCTTTAGGTGGAGGTCAAATCGACGAGTCATTATACGAAGAATTGGAGAATGTTCTGTTACTCTCTGATATGGGTTTCCAAGCTACTCAACGATTGCTAGAAGCTGTACGCGCTCGCTTGACTCTTAAGGGGTTGAAGGATCCTCAACAACTTAAATTAGCCTTAAAAGAAGCCTTTTTGGAACTGATTTCTCCTCTGGAACGAGAACTAAAAACTCATGCGCATCAACCCTGTGTGTTAATGATGGTTGGCATTAATGGAGCAGGCAAAACAACCACCATTGGTAAACTAGCGCACCATTTTCAGGCTGCAGGTAACAGCCTCATTTTAGGCGCTGGGGATACGTTTCGCGCAGCAGCCAAGGAACAGCTAATTGCTTGGGGGCAGAGAAATAATGTCACAGTGATTGCACAGGACAAAGGGGATTGTGCTGCCGTTTGTTATGATACCGTAGAAGCCGCTAAAGCAAGAAAGAAAGACATCGCTCTACTGGATACAGCAGGCCGTCTTCCCACGCAGTTACACTTGATGGAAGAAATTAAGAAGGTTAAGCGAGTCATTCAAAAAGCACTTCCAGATGCTCCACATGAAATTATTCTCGTGCTCGATGCTAATATTGGACAAAACACTCTTAACCAAGTTATTGCTTTTGACGATGCACTGCAATTAACAGGACTGATTCTTACTAAATTAGATGGAACTGCAAAGGGAGGTATTGTTGCTGCCCTTGCCCAACACAGGCCTATCCCTATTCTATACTTAGGAGTAGGGGAGGCAATTGAAGATCTCAAACCTTTTAAAGCACAAGATTTTGTGGAAGCATTTTTTTCAGATTAGTCAGAAGTAGAACCTGAGAAGCTAAGCCAAGTATCATGATACGATTCGAACAAGTTACTAAGAAGTACCCCGGTGGACAAATTGCGGTCGATAATGTTACTTTCACGATTAAAGCTGGAGAAATGATCTTTATTGCCGGACATTCTGGGGCAGGAAAAACTACCATACTGAAGCTTATTGCAGGTATTTTAAAAGCCTCTTCGGGAGAAGTATGGCTCAATAATCAATGTTTGAACCAGTTAAATTATGATCAACTAGGTTTCCTTAGGCAACATATTGGTTTTATTTTTCAAGATCATAAGATACTATATGACCGCTCAGTTCTGGAGAATGTTCTCCTACCTCTTTACATTACCGGATACGATAAAATTAGTGCTCACAAACGGGCAAATTTAGCCATAGCCAAAGTCGGCCTGGAAGGAAAGGAGAAGAATTCACCTATTTCCTTGTCAGGGGGAGAACAGCAACGTTTATGTATTGCTAGGGCGGTGGTACATCAACCTGGGATCTTAATTGCAGACGAACCATCCGCTAACTTAGACAGATCTTATGCACTTGATATAATGGAATTATTCGCCTCTTTCCATAAAGCAGGAACCACTGTCATTATTTCTGCACATGATGAGTCGCTTATGGCCGACTATGCTCGGCGTATCATCAGGCTAAGAGAAGGAAAGTTTTCTACATGAAACATCTTTATCATCAGCACCTCACTGCTCTACACACTTCTATACGCCATCTCCTAAAACAACCACTAATTTCTATCCTCATCTTAATAATGTTAGGATTGGCGCTTGCACTTCCTTTTTCCTTATATCTGACGACACGAGCTTTTGAAACGGTCTATCGCCAGTTGACCATCAATCCTGATATTACTGTTTTCATGCAAACACAAATCACTCCCAAGCAAATCGCTCATGTAGAAATGCTTCTAAAGAGTAATGTTAAGATAAAAAAAGTACGCTACCTATCTAAAGAGAAAGCTCTAACTGAAACCTCGAGATGGTTAGGACAAGATGATTGGAATAAACTTTTGGATACTAATCCTTTACCCGATGCATTCGTCCTTACCCCAGCACTATCTGAGCCCTCCGCTATCCAACAGTTATCCCTAGAGCTACAACAATTACCGGGGGTGAAAGAAGTTCTACTAGAGGCCCAATGGGTTCAAGCTCTGTATCAAATCAAAAAACTATTGGATATAGTCCTATTGACCTTGGCAATGTCCTTAAGCTTTGCATTTATTTTAATCTCTCACAACATCATCCAATTACAAGTGCTAGCTCGCCGAGATGAAATAGAAATTTCTCATTTACTTGGTGCTTCCAGCTCTTTTATTCGGCGCCCCTTCTTATATCAGGCTGTCTGGCAAGGCATTTTAACTAGTGTACTGGGCATAGCATTGAGTAGTAGCGTTATTTTTTATCTTTCTGGAAAAATAGAACTTATTTTGGCACCCTATAATCTACCCATCTCCCGTCGCTTGCCCACTATTCCTGAGGTATTAGGGGTGATAGGGCTCGTCATTCTGCTTTCTTTAGCAGGAGCTGCCTGGGCTAGTAGGCGATTTTTAAATGAAGTTAAGCTGATAGAACGCTGAATGAGCTCAGTATTTCTAGGGCTCCACATAAAGCTTTAGGCAATCCGCTAATTTCAGGAAATTTCAGGACTTTTAAAAACTTCC
This sequence comes from Neisseriaceae bacterium, assembly GCA_043842855.1. Taxonomy (GTDB): domain Bacteria; phylum Pseudomonadota; class Gammaproteobacteria; order Burkholderiales; family Neisseriaceae; genus QFNR01. Next base: position 99,688 of record JBBPJF010000002.1, on the reverse strand, counting down.
TGCTATGACCTGTTTGCCCACGAGGAAACGATCCAGTAGTCTAGCACTATAAATGGGGGAGTCATTCCTTCATTCTTATTTCAAAATAAATTTAACTTCAAACTCCACTCGAGAAACAATAGCATTTCCATCTTTCATTGCTGGTTTAAACTGATACTCTTTTCTAACGGTATTCAAGGCAGCCTGGTCTAGCGCTGTATAACCACTGCTTTTAACTAGTTGAATGTCGCCCTTTCTTCCATCTGCCAGTACTTCTACCCTAAGCCGTACACTTCCTGCCTCTCCTTTACGTCTTGATTCAATAGGATACGTAGGTTCTGTTTGTCTTAAAATAGAAGCGGGCGAAGTTGGACCCTTTTGCAACGCTCTCCCTTTAGAAGTATCTTGTATTCCCGAATTCATTGTTTTCAAATTAACTTCCTTATTACCTTTTATATCAATTTTCTCTGCAAAAGGTACAGTCACCGGCGCTTTAGGTAGTTGGTTAATATGGGATATTTGTTTAGCTTCTTCACCAGAGGAAGGCTGGGTTTTAAAATTCGTTATGGAAGAGGTGCTCAACCAGGGATGAATAGGTAATTTCCCCTTTAAGGGAATTCCGGCAGATCCATTTTTTATTCGAGATGATTGCATAGTAGACCGGGCTTGCGATGGGACAAGTCGCCTTCTTTGTAAAACTTGGCTCGATTTTTCCTGTGACTGCTTTAGAGTTATGGACTTCTCGGTAGCGACCCTGGCACTTTCTAAATTGACTAACTGGAATTCGATTCGTTTTATCGGTAAATGAACGGGTGTCAAATAGCCTATCCCCATCAACAACAGTAGGTGTATGCATAAAACAAAACTTAATGCAAACCAGTTCTCTCTCTTATGCAAATGGTGTGATTTCTGCCAAACTTCCATGATGAATTTACAAATAAACTTCGTATATTACACACATAATTAATTAATCTGTTTCTATACTGGCCATTACATGCTTCGATTCAAAGCTTTCCATTAGTTTAGTTATTCTCTAGTTGAGGTTTAAAGTCTCGTAGCGTGTAGGCATAGAGGATAAAGGTTAACAGAAAGAGTAATCCTATTAATAGGAAAATATTACCCTCCCTCAGAGCTAGATCATGCTTCACACTATAGCTCAGAATATAACTCATCACAGGTGGACTAATCACTAAGACGATACTATTGAGCGAAGCGGAAACCCCCTGTAATTCTCCTTGTTGATCCTCAGGTATATGCCCACTCAAAATGCTACCAGCTGCAGCTGAAGAGATACAGCCTAAACAATAAAAGATATAAATACCTGACAATAAAAACCAATTGTAGGGGACCACTGCTACGGCTAGAGAACTAATAATATTGAAAATAAGTCCCAATAAAACGGTATTTTTCCCGCCGACTTTTCGGTATATTACCGGCACTAGCAAGAGTTGAACCAATACCATCCCTAATCCCAAGGCGGCTAAAGATCCACCAATATAGCCTGAACCCCATCCAAACCTTAAACGCAGAAAGTAAGGCCATAAAGCTGCCGTGCTATTAAATGCTAATAACACTAAAAATTGCGACCATACCAATCCCTTAACTCGAGGGTAACGTATCAACTTACGATAAGAAGTTAAAAACCATCCAACAGAAGCTTCATATTTCTGCTTTGGTTGTCTAGTTTCGACGAAAAAGGTTGCAACTAAAATTAGGTTAAGTAGACTAAAAGCTGCTGCTAACCAGAAGGGAACTCTAAGGCCCCAAATTGCACCGACTCCCCCCACTAGTGGCCCTAGAATTAAACCAGCACCTATAGCTGCGTACAAAATACCAAAGTTTTTCATCCGCGTCTTTTCTGTACTAATATCAGCCACACTGGCGAAAGCTACCGTAATACAAGAACCCGAAATTCCTGCGATAATCCTGCCAATAAATAAAACATACACGTTAGTTGCTAACGCCATGATGATATAGTCCATTACAAAAGCTGACATGCTCAACAAAAGTATCTTTTTCCTACCATGTTGATCACTTAATTTACCTATTAAAGGAGCAAAAATAAATTGCATCACAGCATACGAAGCCGTCAGCACGCCCATCCATAACACATTGGATTCCACACTAGAATGCGTCAACTGTGTTAATAAATCAGGAAAAATAGGGGAAATAATTAATATCCCTGCTTGATCAATTAAAACCACCAGAAACAAAATCAATAAACTCAGATTGAAGTTAGTACTACCCCATTTATACATGACAAATTTTTTTCTCTTAAATTGGCGACTAGATACTCATAATAGGGAAGGTATTCTGCACCTTCAACTAATATTTTCAACTCTTTTAAGTTTAAATTCTTCCCCGCCACACAGCCAAAAAAAGGATAGGGCAAGCCAAGTGGTTCTAGCGTTAAACTTTTTTGCTCTTCGTCTTCCCAAATAAAAGCCTTATGAGCCAACTCTTTTGCCCTACTTGACAAAGGAATAACCACTGAATTTAAAGGCTGCGAAAGGCCCCTTCCCAACGCTTTTACTACTGCTTCTTTACGGGTCCAAGCACTTAATAAGAAGGCTGTATCCCTAACCGTCAGCGGCAACCTTCTCAAATATTTAATTTCTGCTGGACTCCATATAGTGACAAAATCTTCAAATGAGAAACGCACGTGTGTTACGCCTTCTACATCCACACCTACCTCTTGAGCTGAAAGAGCCACAGCCACTAAATCTCTTGTATGGCTTAGGGAAAAAAAACACCCCCCTGGTAGATAGGGCTTACCGTAGGAATTCGTACGTATCCTAGCATCAATTTCTTCTAAACTAAAGCCCGTATACCGATTAAGGAGGCATTTTAACAAGAGGTGCGAATTAAGGTAAAGCAAAGCATCCTCTTCACGCAGATAACCTTTATATCGCTTTAATTCCTCAACACTCAATAAAGGCACAAATGCTTTAAAAGTAGTTCGTACTTTGCGTAAGTCAAATACCCAAACTCTAGTTGACACAACGATGGTTATCAAGTTTGTTTATTGGATAATGCGGGCACCACGAAGGGAGCTAAACAAGCTAGTTTGGCCGTGGTTTCTTCTAGTTCCTTCTGAGGAATAGACGCTGAAACAATACCTGCCCCAGCACGAAGGTAGGTCTCTCCATCCTGCTGAAATAAAGAACGTAATACTAGTGTCATCTCTAAGTGCCCCTCTAAATCTAGATAGCCCACTGCACCAGCATATAATTCTCTTGGACTATTATCTAACCTTGAGATGGCATAAATAGCCTCCCTCTTAGGTAAACCGGATGCAGTCACTGCGGGAAATAAGGCTGAAAGTGCACTAAACATATCTTCACCCGCAGCAAGCATTCCTTCTACCCGTGAAGCTAAATGCTGTACAGAACCACGTTCTTTAATCACCATAAATTCCGTTACCTGGACTTCAGCATTTTGACTAATTGAACTAATTTCTCTAATTGAAGTCTTTACAGAGATCGCATGTTCAAACACTTCCTTAGTATCAGTGTACAGTGAGCGGCGCAATTGGATATTTTCAACTTTATCTTCTGTGAGTCTTCTAGTTCCAGCAAGCGGTTGGCTAATCACTCTACCATCACTGTAAACCTTCAGTACCAATTCTGGACTAAAACCTAGGGCTTGCATCTTCTGATAACGTAATAAAAACGAGCGCGCGGGCGTATTATTTAACCTTCCATTCCAGTAAGTTAATGGAAAATCTGCGTTAAAAGTTAATTTCACTTTCCTTGAAAGAATAACTTTTTCATATTTTTCCCTTTTAATTTCCTCCAGAGCTTGTGACACCCTAGCTACGTAATCTGCATCAGACTTATAGTCGATATTTTTCACAGCAACATTGGCTATAGTAGTTTTTTGGTCCTCAAAGCAGTGTGTTATCTTTTCAATTTCAAGAGCAAGTTTTTTTATCTCCTTTTTATTTCCAACAAAATCTAGCCTACCATCTTGCCATTGAATCTCTACCTGTGGCATAAACAAAACCGCTAATAAGGAGTCCTTAGGTACTGGGGCAACATCCAACTCCTTTTGACAAAATTCAAAGTTTATCCACGCAAAGATTTTCCTACCTACCGGAAAAAACTTTTTTACATGTTGACGCAAGTTCTCTGAAGGGCTTGCCTGACTAATTTCTATCTGAACAGGTTTCCCTGCAATTTGTAATTCCACCCTGTCAGAAAATAACCTTAATGTCCTTTCATGCTTAAAAGCAAAGAAAGCTACTTCTGAACCTTCATAGGCAAGAAAATCTTCCTGAGAAAAATTTTGAGCCAGCTGACTGAAAACATACGGAATAAAGTAGGCTCTATCCATGACTCTTTCTCGCCTTAGATCTTTCTAATTGTTTTAAAATGGAATTTAAGATTTTTTCTGCACGAGCGGCAGTAACAGAGAGTAACGTTGCACTTAGTCCATGTAGATGTTCAGTCCCCCCATTAAAATAAATAGGGCACCCCTGACCTGATTCAGAAGATTTAAGTTGGTAGTTTCGAGTAGTTTCCGGCAGCCTATCTTTGAAGCGATACTGTTTAACCTGCTCCAGAATTTTCCTCCACTCTGGCGCCTGAAACCCGGTTGCACAAACCAAACAATCTACCTCCAACTGCACTTGCTTCTCAGTAAATAATCGTTGAAGGGTCAACGAGACTCCCTCTGATGTTTCTTTACATTGGAGTACTTTTGAAGCACTTTCAATAAATAATCTCTTTTTCCCTAATACTAATTCTTGGTATTCAAGTCCAAATAGCTTTCTAATAAGCGCTTCTTCAACCACAGAGTAATTAGTATGCTTATTCTGTTTAAAAAATTGTGCTCTGACTTCTTCCTTGGCATTAAACCACTTATCTATAGTAGCCGCATCAAATATCCGGTTATTGTAGGGGCTACTGTCTGATGGGCAGAAACCAAAACCGGAGAAGATAACGTGTACTTCTATTTTAGGATAGGTCTCATACAGATAGGCAACAATCTCCGCGGCGCTTTGCCCAGCACCCCAGACTGCAATCCTTCCTCTTTTGAAATCAGGGACCTGATCCAGAGATTGTAAGAAGTGATAACTATGAAATACCCGTGTGCTTACTCTAACTAAATTCGGTAGTTTTGGCCGCCCCCCCAAAGCTAATACCACATTGCTAGTTCTTACTTTTTTCTCACCCGTATCTTTGGATTGATAAATGATTTCTAGCCCATCAATTTCATGACAAATTTTCTTAACTTTACTTCCATATTGCACTCGTAGGGAAATATTTTTTGCAGCCCATTTCAAATAGTCCGCAAATTCTACCCGTGTAGGGTAGAAAGTCTTTAAATTAACAAAATCTGCCAGGCGTTGGTGTTCAAATAGATAATTGACAAAAGTAAAGCGACTTCTCGGATTTCTAAATGTAGCCAGATCCTTGAGAAAGGAGATTTGCATCTGTGAGTCGGGCAACATCATGTAAGGATACCAGTCAAATTCATTCTTAGCTTCAAGAAACAGTACCCTTAGCTTCCGATCAGGCTGCCGCGTATTATATTCCTCAATAGCGATAGCTAAAGCTAAATTACATGGCCCAAAGCCAACTCCGACAATATCATAGCCTTTAGATGCTTTCATTACCTATTTGCAATAAGATTTCATTTATATATTATGTATTATTATAATTATTATCATTATTAAATAACAGACTTAAATTTAAAGCTTAATAATAATAAAATGATCGATTTTTCTTCCACTAAGGTTTCTCTAAAAGATTCTATATTTCCTACTAAACTCTCTACTATTTATCGACAGGTTTACTCTAAAAAGTTGCTTTATGAAATTCTGTTGGATGCCACAGAAAGACAGCCTGAAAAAATACTCCTATTAGATGAACCCAGGTGTCGCTACAATGAATTGTTGTACCGTGTAGAAGACTTGGCTAAGAAATTGTGGCTAACCGGTCTGAAGCCCGGTGATTGTTTGATCCTTCTACTCGAACGCACTGAAAGCTTTCTCTTAGGTCTGTTTGCCTGTTTTAGAATAGGGATTGTTCCACTTCTAGCGCTGCCAGCTTATGGAAGTCATGAACTTCTTTATTTACTCAGATGTACTTCTGCAAAAACTATCCTTCTAGAAAAAGCTCTACTTGAACGATCACCTTCTACTTTTCATACTATCCTCCAGGATAGTCAAATCAGCCTACCACTATTTATACTTGAGCAATTGGAAACCCCTTTAAAAACAATCCAGCTCCCTGCTTGGGAAAACATAAAAAAACAAATTAATCCCTCCGACCCGGCTTTAATGTTACTTTCTGGGGGGACTACAGGACTCCCCAAGATTATTATTAGGAGCCACGCAGACTATCGATACAATATAATGCTTTGTGTCAATAAAACTCTGTTAACCAAAAATGATATTTACCTCACTGCACTGCCTGTAGCACATAACTTCACTCTTGCTTGTCCAGGAATACTAGGGGTTATTTACGCCGGAGGCCAACTAGTCCACTGTTCGACCCCAAGTGTAGAGCATGCATTTGAACTAATTGATTGTCATCAGGTTACAATGACTTCACTAGTCCCTGCTCTAGCTAGTCTTTGGGCTGAAGCAAAAAATCACTATTCATTCAATTTAAACAGCCTGCGTCTAATTCAGGTTGGAGGTGCACGCTTTTCTACTAGGCAAGCCCAGCGGTTTGATACAGTGTTTGAAGGTAAATTACAACAAGTTTATGGAATGGCTGAAGGTCTCATTTGTTTAACTGAACTTAAAGGTCCGCGTAAGCTTATTTGGATGACCCAAGGAAAACCAATTAGCCTTCTAGACGAAATTAAGCTACTTCATGCGGAACAATCAAGTATATCTGGGGCATTCTCAGGAGAATTACTTACTCGCGGCCCTTACACAATACAAGCTTACTATGCTAATCCAGAGGCCAATAAAAAAAGTTTTTCTGCAGATGGTTTTTACAAGACAGCCGACAAAATAACCTTATTAAACTCAGGACACATAATCGTTCAGGGTCGAATAGACGATACTATCATCCGCGCTGGAGAAAATATTGACTGTGCAGAAATAGAAGAAATTGCACTTAAACATAAAGACGTTGCCCAAGCAGTCGCACTGGGCCTGCCAGATCATTTTTTGGGAGAAAAGATCTGCCTAATAGTGATACTAAAATCTAACACTCAGGCCCTCACTTATAAAGAGATAAGGTCCTTCTTTATTGAGCAAAATATCGTGTCCTTTAAAATACCTGACTGTTTAGTTATTCGTAAAACATTTCCCACAACCGCTTCAGGAAAAATAGATAGGAAACAGCTTAGAAGATCATTGGAGGCCCCTTAAACTATACTAGTTTACTAATGAACAGTTAGTTATTGAATTGTTTTTCCCAAATATACGTTGCTTTCCTCAGCTGCTTTTCCCATAACTGGCACATAAGTGAAAAGTCAGCTTGGCTGAATACGGCTCTGCTCATATTGATTCGAAGGTTTAATTCCTTATTGCTAGCAGTACTGCTAATAGCAGCATTTAATTCTATCGCATAACTACGTTCCAGTAATGGATCCGTCATTTCTGGAATACTATCTAAAATTTTTTTCTCACTGACTACTTCCCAATTTTCTTTTCTCAGCCCAGAGGGTTTAACCAACTGACCATGATAATTAAATTCGATTTGTGCTTCTGGTAAACCTAGAGTTTGATTTACTAAAGAAAAATCTAAGGCATTACTGGGTACAGCCTCTATGCACGATCGAATATTTTTAAGAGAAAAAGACATTTGGCTAGGAGCTTTTTTTAAAATAAGCGGCGCTATGGCAGTAAACCAGCCAACCGTTCTCGATAAATCATCCTCAGCACAACCATACTCCTCCAATACTTGTATTTCTCTTCCATGAAATTCTCTATCCACTCGGATAGAGAATTTAGTTTGATTGGCTTGCATCCGCTTTTTCTTCAATTGAGTCCAAGCTTCAATTACCTCCAATAAAACTGCTAATAGGCCTTCTTCTACTGTGAAGCCCCACTGGTTTAGCTGTAGATAGGAACTTGTACTCCCTTCATCCAAAGTGATAGTTGCGCCAAAAGCATCGCTCGCTAGGTCACAATTTTTATCTATCAGCCTGGTCCCAAGCAAGGATTCTTCTTGACTTAAGTATTTCTGCCAACTTTTACTTAACCGATTGAGCTGTAACTGAGAACTCTTCGCCTGAAGCAAATTTGACCATCGAGCAAAAGAAGTTGTCTCTTGTGGTAAAACCAATGTCTCAGCAGCTATATGTTCTAGATCATCTAAAATAATTCTCCAAGAAATACTATCTACCGCCAGATGATGAATGAAGAGCATCAGATGCCCCGAAGTGCCCTGTATATCTGGAAACCAGATGCCCTTCAGGTTCCTACCAAGTTGTGGATTAATCTCATCGACCACTTGTGCTATCAACGTTTTTAGCTCACTTGCATGATATGCTTTAAGTTCTTTTGCAGTTGCCCAAATGAATTCCTGTTGGGTGACAGTTTCTATGGATTGTAGGGTAACTACTTTTTCACCTTTCCGAGTAATTATTTTCAATCTCAACATAGGATGTAGTTTGGATAGCTGCTGAAAGAGCTCATTCAATCGGCGTGGATCAGTATATCTAGGTGGCGGCTTCAATACCATCCACTGACAAAAATGCTGCCAGTGTTTTGAACACAATAGCTGCGACATGATTGGTGTGGGTAAAAACTCAGATGCTTCTTGGTTCAAAGTAGGATTTGAGACACTGGTTCCTTCAGTAAGCCGCTGTGCTAATTCTCGTATATTCTTTACCGAGGCTAGCGAGCGTGGAGTACACTCATACCCAGCTTGCCTAAGCAGATGAGATAATTGAATCAACATGATACTATCTAATCCCAAGTTTCTGAAATCTTCTTCAACTTCTATTTGGCTAATATCCTTAAGGTTTAGAAGGCTAGCCACCATCTTGCTTAATTGCATCTCCTTGGCACCTAAAGGCTGAGCTATCTGATGCAGGGAGGGCTGAGGTAAAGCTTTGACATCAAGCTTTCCCTGCGTGGTAGTAGGGAAAAAGTCTACTGCTACGATGTAGTAGGGCATTAAATAATGAGGAATCCTTTCTCTGAGGATACGCAGTATAATGTGTGCGGCCTCCTCAGGCTCTTGGCAAGGACACACCTTCCAAGTAATCGCAGCAGCTAGCCTGAGCCCTGTTGAAGTAGAAACGGGAAAAGCTTTTACCTGATCAATATAGCTAATTTCCAATAGCTGATTTTCTAACTCGGCTGGCTCAACTCGAAATCCCCTAATTTTAACCTGCGCATCTCTTCTGCCATGGTAGACCAAAGTACCATTTTGCTGAAGCGAGACTAGATCTCCTGTTCGATATAACCTTTTTCCACCTGCTTGCGCAACAAAATGAGAAGCAGTTAGGGAACTATTGTTTAGATAGCCTTGAGCTATCTGTGCTCCACCCAAATATAATTCCCCTATTATCCCCGTTGCACAACAACGCAACCAAGGATCCAATACGTAAATTTCTGTATTTGAAAGCGCTCTTCCTATAACCGGCCTTTCACTTTCTGATAATCGGATAGCAACTGCATCAACTGTATTTTCGGTGGGCCCATAAAAGTTAAATACCTCGACCCCTTTGTAACTATTCAGCTTTTGCCATAGTGCGATGTCAATTTCCTCCCCTCCCAAGCCCAGAATTTTTAAAGGAGTAGAGCTAGCTAGGAGTACTTTAAGATCCAAATGCCTTAACAAGGTAGGGGAGGTTTCTATAAAATCTATAGCCTGTAGCTTGATTAATTGCAGCAATAATTCAGGATCTTTGCGCGCATCCTCATCTAGTAGGATCAATTTATTTCCACAAAGAAAGCAGATCAAGGGTTGCCAGGCAGCATCAAAAGCAAAAGACCAAACATGCCCCACTCTCAGACCTCTTTTGAGCATTCTTTGCATCCGATTGAGATACAAAGTCTGATGGGAATTTAATAAAGCGAGTATATTGCTATGCGTCACTACGACACCCTTAGGGACGCCTGTAGACCCAGAAGTGAAAATAATATAAAGCTCCTGTTCTAGCGTCCGAAGTTTGCTCTCTGAGTCATCTAGAGGTAAGTGCGTAAAGTCAAACTGTCTTAAATCTAAATTAGAACAATTTTTGAAGACTTTATGCTGATCCGTTACCACCAATTTTATTTTTGCTTCTCTCACTAGTTTCTCAATCCTATCCGGTGGAAAGGCGTAGTCAAGAGGAACGAGAACATGCTGGAGCTTGATACAAGCAAGTATCGTGGCCAAATAAAACTCGTTTCTCGGCAGCAGAATTCCTACACGGGGAAAAGGATCTTGTGAAGCTAAAGTTTTTTGCATTAATAAGGCGATCTGTCTAGCTAAAACTTCTAATTCTATCCAAGTATAGGTCCTTTGCTTACCTTCGCTTGTCGCTACTACTAAAGCCTCTTCTGAAGGGGAGCGTAATACTTGTTGACGAAAGATAGACCATACTCCCTGTGGACACTCTTCAACTGTCCTCTGTTTATCTATCTTTGGTTTAGCTAGGTTTTTAGGTGAAAGTGAGAGACGCCCTAAGGGAACTCTGGGTTGCTCTAACATTTGTTCCAAAAAGCGGAGTAGTTCAAGTATTAGTTGATTTCCGTCTATCTGTCTAATATGTTGTTTGCCCACTTCTGCTTTTAGTTGTAGTTGACCTGCAACCACACCAGCCACTAAGGTTAAGGGATAATGCGTTGCATCGAAGGCGTGTAAAGGTGTCAGAATAGCATCTTTCAAATGAACATCTTTGGTAGATATGCCGGGTGTATTCTGAAAAATAAGTAAGCAGTCAAATAATTGATCTACTTTCAATCTTCTTTGAATTTGAGCAAGTCCAACATACCCATAGGATTGCATTCTAAATAAATCATCTTGTAACCGCTGGCTTTGATTTTCTAGGCTTTCATAGGGATTAAGTTGTACCCTACATGGAATGGTATTAATGAACAATCCAATCATGCGGTCAACCGTTTCTAATTCACTCGGCCGTCCCGAAATAGTCAATCCAAACACAATATCACTGGGATTTAGCCTCCTCCCTAAAACAAAAGCACAGCCCAAAATAAAAGCCGTTGTGGGGGTAATACCTCTCTCCTGACATGCATGTAGAAAAATATTTGTTTTTTCAGGAGTTAGACTGTGTTGATAGCGCATGGAGGTAGAAGAGGGCACATAAGAAGGGCTCGAGGTAGCAATTAAACTAGGTCCTTCAAAGCCAGATAAATAATCCTCCCATTGTTGTAAGGCAGTTTCTAAATCGCGTTCACCTAACCAGGAAAGATATTCTTCATAACTTGGTGGTTCAGCCAGTTCAGTAATTTGGTTTCCCAAATGGTAAACCTTTATCCATTCAGAAAAAAATAGGGGTAGTGACCACCCATCAATCACGATGTGGTGTGCCGTTAGAACAAGGTAGTGTAGTTCCTTCGTAACTCTCAGGAAATATACACGTATGGGAGCCCCTAGAGTGAGATCGAAAGGTAAGGAAAACTCTTTCTCCGCCAATTCAATTACTTTGGTATCAAGCTTTTCTAAATTATCTGTCTTACAATGCTCTAAATTTTCAAAACGCCAATTGATATCAATTTGCCGCTGTATAATTTGAATAGGGTGTTCTAATCCCTCACTGAAAAAGGCAGCTTTTAAATTAGGGTATCTATGTAGGACTGTATTAAAAGAACGACGTAATAATTCTGTATTAATCGCTCCTTCTATCCTAAAATTCAGTTGAATATGATAGGGATCTTGACCTTGCACAAGTTGATGTAATGCGAATAATCCCTCCTGTAGAGGGGTACAAGGCCAGACCGCTTGAATCTCTACCTCTAATGTCTGTTTTGTCACCCTAATCTCCAGTTCTACGCTTATTTTTCCATCTATTCAAAACCGATTGCAATTTCTCTTCCTCGATCTCTATTTTTACACCCTTATTTAGGGATTTTTTAGATTTTGGTCTACTTGCTTCTTCACTTGAAGAACCAGTAGCTTCAAGAAATTTCGCTAGTGCTGCAATCGTCCTATTCTCTACAATAGCCTGTGGGGTGGCTGTTCGATATCCTAACCGTTTAAGTTGATTTGCCAGCAAAATAATGGCAATACTATCCATCCCCAAGGTAATAAAATTAACTTCCCGAGGGGGTAGTTCCTGCTGCAACAGAGAAGCAATTGTTTCTGCAATCAATTGCTCTGTTTTATTTCGAGCTTTTTCTCCAGCTAACTGCACCCTGGGCTCGGGTAAGCTTTTGTGATCCACTTTTCCATTAGAATTTAAAGGAATATGATCTAAGACTACCCAGTGAGTTGGAATCATGTACTCTGGCAATTGCTGGCGTAATTGATGTTCCCAAGTTTGACTATCTGCAGATTGAACCCCCCCCTGGGGCACTATATAGGCAACTAAATAAATGGATGCTGCTGAATGACATAACCGAATCACCGCCTCCGCTATTCCTGCTAGCGATACAACAGCCCTTCTAATTTCTTCTAACTCTACCCTATACCCTCTAATTTTAGTTTGCTGATCTCTTCTGCCATGGAAATAAAGTTTTCCCTTTCTCCGAATCGCTAAATCTCCAGTTCGGTACATCCTCCCTGTAAAGAACGGGTTAGCAACAAAATTGGATGCAGTAAGAGCTGAGTCAGCAAGATAGCCTACAGCTAACTGCCCACCGGCTATATAAATCTCACCAATAACCCCCTCAGGAACTGGTTGCAGGTATTCATCTAATAGAAAAGTATAAACCGTACTAAGTTCTTCCCCCAAAGCTGGGATCCCTTCACGGTATGGATAAAGATGAGAAATAATGATCGTTTCACTGGGACCATAAGCATTCCAGACTCCCACCCCTTGAGTTGACAGTGTTTGTGCCAAGTTTTCAGTCAAAACTTCACCAATCGAAATGGCTTGCAAACCTGAAAATACTTGAGGTTTATCTGAAAGACTAGATGCACTACTGAGAAGTGACCAAAAACTGGGAGTAGATAGCGCAAGCCACCTTTGCCTACCATCAACAACTGTTTTCAATCTATCGGGCTCGAGACGTTCCTGTTGGTTGACTAGAAAGATTTCGCAATTATTCCCTAGCGGCCATAGTATATCAAACATGGCCACATCAAAACCAAAAGGACAGAGAGCTAGATAACCACTAGTTTGCGGCTGTCCTAATACCTGGTTCATACTAGTGAATTGTCGAGCTAGCCCTTGCCGAGTGACCAAAACACCTTTGGGCTCTCCAGTTGTACCGGATGTAAAAATAACGTAAGCACCTAAATTTAAATTATTTTTATCTAGATAAGGTAAATCCATATGTGTTTTATAACTTTTTGCTAGGAGCTCCCCACTAGGACTCAGTAAAACTTTTTTATTATTTAATTCTTCGTCAGAAAACTCGAGATCTGTAAGAAAAAGTTTAGCCTGAGACTTTCTCAACATCTGTTTAAAACGTTGTTCAGGCAATTCCTTATCTGCAGGTACGTATACGGCGCCCACTCTCAACACTGCTAACACACTAGCCAAGAAACCAAGAGAGCGAGAAAACTTAATCCCAACGTAGTCCCCTATTTTTATCCCTCTAAATAATAGTTCCTGAGCTAAAAACTGAATACGCAACTCTAGAATGCCGTAGTTCATTTCTAACTCACTCGAGTAAATCCTTATTTTAGGATTAAAACCCTTAGCTAATTGACCATGCACAATACAGTCAAACTGACTTAGTGTGCTGAGAGAGCTTGTTGTCTTTAGCTTCTGTCTTAGTTGTTTTTGCCAGCAAAATCTTTCTTTTACCAGAAGTATGGGAAAATCTGCTAATTGGGTATGCTCATTAGTTAATACTGTTTTTATCACTATCTCTAAGCGCTTCAGCATAGCCTCTATGGTCTTGCGCTGGAAGAGTTGTGTATCGTAGGTTAAGACTACTTTTAATTCAGGTTGAACCTCAGAAAGTTGAAAGTCAAAATTTAAGTCATATTTGGCTACTCTGGTAGGATAGCTAACAGGCTGTATTGAAAAACCTTTCAAGGAAAAATCCCAGTCCCCTGCTATAAGACCTATTGCCACAGTAAATAAGGGATGTACAGAAGTAAACCCCCCTGCAGAAAACTGGCTCACTAGCGTTTCAAAAGGCAGAGTGCTATGCGAGTAGGCATCTAAGGCTACTTTTCTTACCCTCTCTAATACCTCAATAAAGCTGGGATTACCAGATAAATCGAAGCGTAAAACCAATAAATTGATAAAGCAACCCACCACTTTCGTAGCATCTATATCTTTACGCCCTGAATCGGGAGTCCCTAAAACGATATCAGTTCCGCAACCAAGTCGATGGAGTAAAATAGCTAGAGTAGCCTGTAAAACCATAAAAGGTGTAACACTATACCGCCTAGCTAATTGTAAGATATCCTTGCCCAAAGAATTACCCAGGCTAGTAGCTAAAGTTTCTCCTTCAAACCGGGGTTCAACTAGTCTATCTTTGTCAAATGGAAGTCTCATAGGCACAGGGAGCCCAGTCAATTGTTGCTTCCAGTAGCTTAAATCTTCTTCTTGTAATTGGTTTAAACGCCAAAATGCTTGTTGCTGCCCAATAGCATCAATATAGTTGCAGGAAGCCTGTTCCACCCGAAAGCTAGCGTCCTTTGAAAGAGCCTCAAAAATAGTTGCAAAATCTTCTAATAGAATAGGAATAGACCAGGCATCACAAGCTATATGGTGAAAGGTGATAGCTAAAATATATGAAGCTTGACTAGAGTGCTGTGAAATTATTTCTATCAAAGCTAAACGAACCATAACCTCGTTCTCAAGGTTAAATGGCCGATTATGAAAAGCTCTGAGCACACCTTTTAGACCCGTTAATTGTACTATTTTCCTTTGGGCAATTAATCTTCGCCTAACTTCTTCCATAGGAAGAACCTCCTGGTAAAGACCATTAAGCTTTACACAAATCACTGTTCTTAAAGCTTCATGTCGATACACCAATTGAATAAGGCTCTCTCGTAATTGGGTCAATAAATTTCCTGAAGTAAGCAACTTATCTTTAGGGGCTAATTTCACCGTCAACGGGACATGATAAGCCGCTCCTAAGTACTTGAGATGCGAAAGGACCCAAAATCTCTTTTGTGCTGCCCCCACAGGAATATCATCTTTAGGTCTCTTCCACTGAGAGATCTGTATTGCTCGTTTAGCACCTCCTTGTAGGTAGCCTGCCATGTTTTTAATCGTTTTTAACGAAAAAATATCTTTTAGCTGCCAATTCACTCCAAAAACTCGATTGATACGGCTTACTAGGCGGGTAGCCATGATCGACTGCCCCCCTAATGCAAAGAAATCTGCATCTTCAGACAAAGCTTGATCAGTTTTTAATAGCGCTTGCAGCATGCTTTTCAATAATTCAATCTGAAGATCAGGAAGCTTTTCACCAGCATCCGTTGAAGCAGGCGCTACATTTGACAAATCATTCCTTAGCTGCCTGACGTCTAATTTATTATTTGGCGTGAGGGGAAAATGTGTCACAACGGCTATGCGATCTGGAACCAAATAACTGGGAAGCTTCTTAGCCAGTTTAGTTTTTAAACTGTGTTCAGTAATCTTCTGTCCCTCAGGGAAACTCTTATCCACTAAAACCGCCGCTAGCATAGCTGTGGCATTTTTTTCTCGATTAGCTACCAAACGGACGTCGGTAACACCTGCTATTCCTCGCAGAATATCAGTGATTTCCTTCGGTTCTATACGTATTCCACGAATCTTAATTTGTTCATCAGATCTACCTGAGCAGTAAAATCTACCCATTTCATCCTGAAAGGCTAAATCACCAGTTCGATACATTCTCTTAAACCCTAAATGAGGGTAAGGATTAGCGATAAAACGCGTAGCAGTTAATGCAGCAGATGATATATACCCATTCGCTACTATGGGACCAAGTAAATAGAGCTCTCCTGTTTCACCTCGCTCTACAAGTTTCAAAGATTCATTTAAAATAAGTGCCTTACTATTTCCAATAGATTCCCCAATGGGGCAAGGGGCCCCCACGACCGTAGAACTTTCCAAATTGGATGCTATAGCCACATTAGTTTCCGATGGACTGTAGTGATTGTATAGTTCTGGCCCACCTTCAACGCTAATCCAATCTGATAACGCCTGACTGAGTTCTAACTTTTCTCCACTTTGGATCAACGTATCTAGATTAGGTATCTTTCCCCACTGATAAAATGCTGCTAATTCATTTAACACAAGGTTAGTTGCAAATAAGATATCTACCCTATGTGCTTCTAAATAGTTTGCCAATAATTCCATATCCCTTCTATGACTCTCTGGAACCACCACTAGCCGGCAACCTAAGGTAAAAGAAGTTAAAAACTCCTGAACAAATACATCAAAAAAAATAGGGGAAAAATGAGCTATAACTCTATCCGAACCCCAGTTTAGGCTACGCTGTTGCCATTTAATTAAATGATCCACAACCCTCCAAGGGACGCTAATAGCTTTGGGCTTTCCAGTAGAGCCAGAAGTATGAATGATGTAGGCCGTGTGATAGTTACTAAGCGGTGCTAAGCGTTCACTTGCCGTAAATTCTTCCAAATTTTCCTGCTTTAGTGCAGTAAAATTACAATCTAACCCCAAAGCAACTATCGTGTGAACCTCAATCACTAAATAGGCATCTATGGCTTCTATGATCTGTTGGGCCCGTTCATTATCCATTTCATGATTCAACGGAACCAATACTGCCCCTGATTGCCAAATAGCCATACTAAGCAATACTGTCTCTACACTTTTTGGCAAGGCCAATACTACTCGCTTTTCCGGCTGGCAGCCTAAAGCAATAAATCTACGGGTTAGCCGGTCCAGCTGGTACTGACACTCAGAAGGTTTTAGGCAAACCTCGATCCCTTCTAAATTAGGCCCGACAAGAGGAATACCTTTAAATTGATTGAATAGCGGTAGCTCTTCTAGAAGCCCTTTTTTATGGCGAATAGAAGTAGCTAGAAATTTTTCTAAATAGTGCTCATACAATTTTGGTAACTGCTTGAGTTCAGTTTTAAAGGTGGCTGTAACAGCATAAAATAACTTCAGTTGTACGCTTGCTTTTTCAATATTAATGATCAAACTTATCGGATAATGCGTCCCCTCAGAAGCTGTATATTGCTTTACTTCTAACCCAGGTGCCAATGTTAAAAGTGTCTTTAAATCCAAGGGATAGTTTTCTATTACTACTAAACTATCAAATAAATCCCTGGAACCAGCTAGTTGCAGTAACTGCGCTAAGGGCATAGGATGTTCAGTAGCCAATAGGAATACTTCACCAATTTGTCTAGCTTTTTCAAAGAGATCAGTCTCTTCTCCTATACTGACTACAAGGGGAACTGTGTTAGCAAATAAAGCAACTGCTTCATTTATTCCGTCAATACTACTGGGCCGACCTGAGTTAACCGAGCCAAAACATACTACATCTTGTTTCAAAATCTGCATTAGACATTGCGCCCATATAAGATGGAGAACAGAGGCTACCGTAATCCTGTGCTTTACACATAAATCCTCCACTCGTCTTAAGCTATCACTGTCAATCTGCCAAATTAACTCTCCTCTATTACCATCATCCTGCTCTGCATTGGCTAGCTGAGTTTTAACAGCTCCCCGCAAGTATCTTCTCCACTGATTCGGAACCTGATGCTGCTGACCAAGTGCTTTTACTTGCCTAATGACAGAAGAAATATTGGAAATTTTAGAGTTTAACTTTCCTTGATAGGCAAGGAACCAATCACGCAAAATAATAGGGGCAGACCAACCGTCAGATACAATATGGTGAGCTTGAATCAATAGTCGATGTTCATGTAAATTTTTTCTTATCACCCTAGCTCGAAAAAGGCCCCCTTTCTCTAAAGAAAATGGTAACAACAATTGTGTTTTAACCTGTTCAATCCATATTTCGAAGCTACAGTTGTCTAATTCAGGCCCTGCATATTCCAATACCTGCCATGTTTCCTCCAAAACTGGACCAAGCTTGCCATGGTAGCCTTCCTCATCCCTATAGAATGAAGCCCTTAACATAGGGTGCCTCAATAGTACCTTTTCCCAGGCAGCTTTTAGACGGGACAGTTGCAAGCGCCCTACTATCCATAGCTCAAGTTGAATAAGGTAGGCTTTTTTACCTGGTAGGTTTTCCTCTTCAATTTGTAGCAATCCTTCTTGAGTATAAGTAAGCGGTAGTAGAGAAAATAAGTTCTTTTCTGCGTGAGAAACAAATTTCTCTATTTCTTCGTCAAAGAGTTGTATGAGATTTTTTATCTCTATCCGACTGATAAAACGGCTTGACCACTTGAAAGCTAGTTGTAAACTTGTACTAGCTTTATCTGGAACTAAGCTAGCAGTAATGGTTATGGGATTTCTTAATACAAGCTCCTCGCTTTCTACCATTGTCAGTGCATCATTATCTTTTACTAGTTCCCAAGCGCCTTCCGCAGCTAAACTAGCATTTCCTAAATTTTTCCTTAAATCACCTAAAAAATTAAATAAAATTTCTGATCTTTCTTGAAACACCTTTAACTTGTGAGTGGGGCAATTTTTGTCCTGTTTCAGTTGTGCCGCAATTGCCGTAATCTGCTGTTCGAAAGGAATGTTTGTAGCACAACTTATTGATTGTATATGAGTAAACCAGCCCACTGTACCTAGGGTATCAGGCTGAGATCTTCCATGACTCTCAATATCCAAGGTCACCGCTTTAGGCCCGAATGAATCAACCTTAGCAACTGCGCGAATTAAAAAAACGATTAGAAGTGTTTCCGAAGAAATGGGCTCAGAACTGCCGGCATTCAAAACAGCTAAGCCTTCTAAATACTTTTGAGTCAGTTCAGCTGGGTATTGGCGTGTCTGCTCTACCATATAGCGGCTCAAATTCATCTGAGGATGTATTTGACGAGCGGCTAAACGCGAAGAACAATATATTCTAGAATTATCTTCTGCTATATTCTCTCGCTTCTGCGCTTCTCTCAATACTGCTGTTGCTTTTTTCAAAGAAATAGGTGTTTGAAAAATATTTTTGCTGTTATACAAGCTTTTTAAATCTTCTAGCAAAATAGACCAGGAAAACATATCCATGGCCAGGTGATGAATCATGATCAATAGTTGTGCCAAAGAGCTGGGTTCCTGAGGCTTGAAAAAACCAAGTACCATATTTTTTGCATGGTAGGGGTCTAAAAATTGAGCCAATTTGTTTTGGTGCAGTTTTAAGGATCCTGTAGAAGCTTCTAAAACTAAAATTTGAGGCAGAACATTAGGATGTTTGGCAGATAAGGTAATAATTTCATTTCTACTTAGATACTGTGTGCGCAACGAGCTGTGTCGAGTTACTAGTCCTTGGGTCAATCCTACCAATCTATCTTCTAAATCGGTTGGGACCTTAAGTAGGACAGAGTAAGCTAACAATCTAGAGGGTGGATTATCTAGTAAATATTCTGCAATGACAGGAAGAGGCTGGAAACTGCCTTCATCGAGCACTTCTGACGTACTAGAAAAACCCTTCTGCAGCCTTCCATTTTTTGCCGCCTTGACCTCCTCTTCCAAAATTTCAACTATTTGGAATAAGGTAGGCGTGTCTATCAAGTCTTTCGGCTTTAAGTAGAGATTGCTCTTCCTTAAGCCACCTACCACTTGCAGAGCACTAATGCTGTCTCCACCCAATGCCAAGAAACTGCTATCCCGTTCTATTTTTTCTAGCGGTATGGCTAAAACTTTCGCGACTGTTTCTAATACGATTCTTTCTAGCCCTGTTAGCGTACTAGGCCCTTTCTTTTGATCCAAATCTCTTAGAAATTCCTCTTCGATTCGTTCTAATAAAACTTTACAGTCCACCTTACCATTGGTCGTTAAAGGAAAACTTGATACCGTCAAAATATACTGCGGAACCAGGTAGCTAGGTAGTAGCTCTAAGAGCTGCCTGCGATATTGCTCACTTTGTATCAAACTTATTTCTGAGGAAGGGGTAGCTATTGCGGCTACAAGAGCAGACTTTCTACCCCTAGTGCTAATCCCCACCCAAGCAGATTTAACGCCGGCTAAACTCAGAAGGGCTGCTTGAACTTCAGCTGGTTCTACCCGCACTCCTCTAATCTTAAGCTGTTCATCATTCCTTCCATGAAATATCAATCTTCCCTTTACATCTACAGATACTAGATCTCCCGTACGGTATATACGTGTTCCTAACGCTGGGAATGGGCAGGCAACAAATTGTATAGATGTTTGCGCAGATTGCTTCCAATAACCCCAACCCAAACCGGTTCCACCCAGATAGAGTTCTCCTACTACACCGATAGGAACTGGTTGCAAGGATTCATCCAGCACTATGGCGTGTACTCCATAATCTGGTTTTCCCAAAGGAATCAGTGCTTCAGAAAAATAGCGAGGAGCTACAAAGCTCAATGCATTCACAGTCACTTCTGTAGGACCGTAAAAATTAATCAATTCATGTCGATCTGCCCACTGATGAAATAAATTTTTTGAAATAGCGGCTGCTCCCACCCAAATTTTAACCTCTTCATCTAATTGTCCTGGCTCCCCAAGGGTTTCTAAGATAGAAGGCGTGACCAGTAAGTGGGTTATCTGGTGCGTCTTAGCGGCTATTATTAATTCTGTTCCAACCTTCTGGTAATCCTCTACAAATTGCAAATGGCCTCCGGCAATAAGCGGAGTCAGTGCCTCAATCAAACCTACATCAAACGTCATGTTGGCCAAAGACAACATACGTACTTTACTTTGTCCTCTTAGAAGAGCTTGAAACCATAAAACCAAATCGCACAGCCCCGCATAACTGATCGCTACACCTTTAGGCTCTCCTGTCGTACCAGAAGTAAAAACAATATAGGCTAGTGCTTGTGGATGCGGTGGTATTCCCTCATCATAGATTTCAGTTTCTTTTCTCCAGATAATCGCTTCTAGATCTAAAAATAAATCTTTCCTATCTTTTACAGCTAAGCTTGCTGACGAAAAGCTGCTCACTGTGCTTAGACATACATCTGGCTTGGCTTCATCAAGTAGCTTTTGTAGCCGCGATTGAGGGTAATTGGGATCTAAAACGACGTAAGCTTTACCGCTATACAGCACAGCCAACATCAAAAGTAGCTGCTCCCAACGGGAGTTTGCATAGATAGCTATCAATACTTCTTTATTTTCCTTGTCTATTTTTTCTTCTAAGCATCTACCTACCTGACTGATGACTGCTAACAAATGCTGATAAGTTAAATCTCCGGCTGGGGTCGAAAGAGCTGGCTTATTTCCGTACCCAACAAAAGCTTTTCTTATCAACTGGGATAAAAACTGAAAGGGCTGCGAAGCACAAGTAAAGTAACCCTTGTAGGAAAAATCTAGTTTCTCTGTGCCCACAGAGACATAGTTGAGGTTGCTAAGAGCACTTAGCGGTTGGGTGAGAAAGAACTCTATTGTTTTTTTTAAGCTGAAATAAAAAAGTTCACTCGACGCAGCATCATAATATTCACTAGATAAGTATAGTTCTATACTGTGATGTCCATTATCTACTGTGTAAAGAATAATAAGGGGGAATTTAGGTAACTTAACTAGCCAAGGGACGGCTTTTGCTTCAAAAAATCGAGTGGAGATAGAAGGTAAGCTCCCCTTACGGTAATCTACAAAAACAGAAAAGGGCAGTTGAGACTGCTCTAGCATTTTCTCTAGAGGCATATCAGCGTGCACCATAGCATCCAATACTTCATCTCTAGTTTTAAGCAGCAAATCTTTGCAGGTAAAGTTCCAATCACAGAGTACCCGAATAGGTAAAGTATTAGAGAAATAGCCCACTACTGTTTCAAATTCCAGCCTATCTCTCCCATGCACTGGCATCCCGATGGTTACATCCCGTTGCACAAATTTAGCACTTAAAGTGATGATACAGGCCTGTAAAAAATGGAAAGCAGAAATTTGGTATCTACTCTCATATCCTTCAACGGTTCTACTTTGCGACTCATCCAATTCAAGACGATGATAAATAACCTCTGGTTTTCTTTCACTAATATAACGCTTTCCCCGAGACAATGGGGGAGCAGAAGGCTCAACTGACTGCAATTTTTGCCGCCAGAAATCTTTTGATACTGGATTCGTCTTTTCAAAGATAGGCAGGTAATCAAAGTAGTTAGGTGATTGCGCTAGAGGCAATGAAAGCTTTTCTTCATTTTGCAGCATAAAGGCATCATATAAAGCAGCTAACTCTTTGAACATCAATGTTAATGACCATTCATCCGCCACTATATGATGCACTAATACCAATAAATACTGTGTACCATTGCTTTCTGATAGTAAAAGAACTCTAATGGGTAAATCCTCTGCAAGAGCAAAAGAAGCATAAATAGCAGCGTCAATGGTTTGCTTTAACTGGTGTGCACTAAGCTTAGCAATACTCTTGAAGCTTTTCTCCCAGGCTAATTCCACTTCCTTCCAGGTTAGAATTTTCCCTTGCAGGGAAGAATCATCATAACAAGTAGTTAATATAGGATATTTAGCTAGTAAGTATAGAAAGCTTTTTTTTAAGTTAGTTAGGTCTATTTCCCCTGTAATGCGCATTAGAAAGGGCATGTTATATAGTCCAGTTACAGGGGAAAGTTTTTCAGCGCTTAATATCCTCCTTTGCCCTGGTGATAGTGTAAAAACTTTGGCTCGCTCCATGGTTGGGGTCATGGACGGCAAACTAACCTTAACCTTAGATTGATCACCAAAATTTTGTAGAACCAAAGCCAAACTCTCTACCTCAGGTTGATCAAAAATATGCTGTGGAGTTAGACGAATTCCAGACTTTTTTTCAATACGATTAAGCAAACTAGCTATTTTTAAAGAGTAGCCACCTAGTTGAAAAAAATGATCTGAAACATGCTTAACACTAATGCCTAATACTTCTGAAAAACATGTAGCTACTAATTTTTCGTACCACGTTTCAGGCGGACGCTCGCAAAGGTTTTCCTCTGGAGGAGGTAATTGTTTACGATCAATTTTCCCATTGGTTGATAGAGGCATTTTTTCAAGAGGAGTAATAGAAATTGGTTGCATGTAAGAGGGTAATGACAGTTTCAACTGCTCCCTAATCTGTGAAGCTAAGACATTCCCTACAAAATAAGCATGTAGATTAGGGGTACTATGGCCACTACGTTCAACTACGCTTACAGCAGCAAGCTGAACTCCAGGAATTTTCAAAATTGCCTGTTCTATTTCCTCTACCTCAACTCTTACTCCATGGATGGATAGTTGGGTATCTGTCCTGCCACAATAATAAATTTCATTGTTATGGATTGCTTGGTACGCCAAGTCACCCGTACGATACATCCTTTGTTCAGCAACATAGGGCTGAGCAACAAACCGACTGCTCGTCATGCTCGATTCATTGCAATAACCTAAAGCAAGCTGTGGTCCCCATAAATATAATTCTCCTAAAAAACCTCTCGGAACCACTTCAAGCTCTGCTCCAAGAATTAAGGCACCAACGGTCGTCAGTGGAGATCCAATGGAAACCCTAGGTTGTGCTTCATATTGAGCATAGGTAGCAAAGATACTCATTTCCGTAGGGCCATATAAATTAACCACCAAAGCCCGGTTTTTGAATAGCTGAGCTGCAACTTCCCTAGGAAGAGCTTCTCCAGTACAACAAGCTGTCACTCCCTCTGCAAGCTCTAGTTCATTGCTTAGCAACTCCGCCCAAAGACTAGGTGTAGCTTGAATGATATCTGGTTTCATTACTTTGATTTTTTTGACTAATATCGCAGGATCCTTGCGCCATTCTTCCTCTGCAATAATCAATCTAAAACCGTAGATCAGTGGTGCTAATAACTCAAACACTGCTATATCGAAACCGGCACTAGCTAGAGCTAAATAAGTTTTAGATTCCCCTGAATGGACAAGTTTACTTTGCATACTGGCTAAAACGGCATTAAGGCCCCGCTGAGGTACTAATACTCCTTTCGGCTCTCCTGTGGTGCCAGAGGTAAAAATCATGTAAACCGGCCGGTTTGGATTCTGCTGCCTTAGCTGATTAAATTCCTCTATTTCAGTTGATTCAAGTCCAGCTAGCTTGAAGCCTAAATTCCTCGGTTCTACTAATAAATAGTTCGTATAGGGCAATAACTTCTTTAGTGATGTATGACCAGTCCACTCCTTGGAGGAAGTAACTAGCAATTTAGGTTGTGCTTTAGAAAGTAATTGAAGCAACCTCTTTTTTGGAAGTTGATAATCAAGTGGTAAAAAAATAGCATTGATAGTAATACAGCCTAACATTAGTATGGGTAAGATCATCGATCTTTCCACTAGAATGGCTACCGTATCTGCAGGCCGAACACCCTGGCTCCATAGATAAATAGCCATTTTTTCTATTTCTTGGCTCAGTTGCTGCCTAGTTAGCGAATAATTACCCCATTCTATTGCTGTAGCTTGAGGATATTGGTTAGCTAGAAAACTAAGCTGATCAAGCAGGCTCGTGTCTGGGAAACTTAATGCTTTAGAAGTTAAAGCTTTTTGTTGCGAGGGGAGAAGTATACTGGTTTTAATGCCTTCTTCCGCATGGGTTAGTAACATCAACCAATCCTCTAACATTTCTCTGATCAAATTTTCCGGAACAAGCTTTCTCTTGTATTCACAAACCAAAGCCATTTGAGCTTCATCTAAACTAAAAATCAAATCAAACAAAGTATACGGGTTAGATAAGTGTTGTCCCGGGTAGCATTGATCCCCTAGTTTTAATTCCCTTTTTCCCTGCCGATGTAGTACTAAGGCCTCAAAAACAGGGTGTCGACTACCAAAATTTTTTAGTTTTAGTGCTGAAATAATTTCTTCAATAGAAATAAAACGGTGTGTAATGACTCCTATGAGCTTTTGTTGTACCTGTTCTGTCAGTTCTGTTAATGTTTCAGCACCAAAATGAATACTTACCGGCAGCACAACCACGTAATTGCCTATGCGCTGAAAACTTTCTTCTGACTCTCTTTGATCAACTGCTGTAGCGAGGCGCATCACATTTGTCTGTACCCTTTTTTTTAGTAGCAACCCCATACTAGCTATCAAAAGGGCAAGGGGACTTGCCTTTATTGCTTGAGCATGTAATTTAAGCTTCTTGAGTAGATTACTTGAAAAAGGTATGCGTACCTCTCCACTCTCGTAGCGCTCCTTACCTCTGAGCTGATTTCGGTAACTAGAAAACATATCTAAAGATTCTGCCTGGGGAAGCTTTTCCAGCTGCTTTAACCAGTAATCCTTAGACCGAATTTCTAATTCTTTTGGCACATTTGGTTGTATTGAGGATTGATAAGAATGAATTTCAAAATTTATAGGCGACATCGAATTATAGTAGCCGCTAAGCTCTACTAATAGAATTTGCCAGCTAACCTCGTCGCAGGCTACATGATGAATAACAATTGTTAACTCTATGTACTTCTCTAATTTCCTGACACGTACCTTAAGAGGAGCCTCTTGAGCAAGATCTATGGGAGCAAAAAAATCTAGCTCCTCTCCCTGTGCTAAAACTTTCCAGTTGAGGTGACCAACCTCCTTTAGCAAGTATTGTTTTTGTTCTTTAACAAAGATGGAACTGAGTATAGGATATTTGCGGATAAGCTTTTCAAACGCTTGCTTCAAGCGCTGAAGTTCAATATTAACTTCTAAGTGAAACTGACATGCTAATAGACTAGCTAACCCTTCAGTAGCAGGATCCAATTGTAATTGCTGTAACTGCTGGCTACTAATAGTATGATGCGATTCTATCTGTTGTGTAGACTGTGTTTTATATCCTGCCTGTTGCAGTTTTTCTCTTAGTATTTTTTTTTTCCAATCCATAGCTAAATTTTCCTAGGTGAGGAGCTTTAATTTAGTTATCACTTTTTTCAATAGAAACGATATAAGCGCACTTATGGGGCAGCGCCACACTGCATCTATGCCTTAAGCCTGCTTTGTAACAAGCACGAAACATTGCTAAATTATTGATGTCAGGATCTGCTAATACTGCACTTACTTTCTCTTTACCTTTCAGCAATAACTCCTGAGTGATTGCATGAATGAGCTTCGCTCCTTCTCCTTTACCCAACAGATGTCCTTGAGCAATGCCAAAATGAAAGCCTATTTCCGATGAGGAGAAAGGTAAGGAATAACTAATTCGTGCTTCACTTGGTCGGTATAACTCCAAATAGGCAGCAGGCTGATTCCGATGCGATAGGATCATAACCCGTGTGAATGGAGATTCTAATAAAGCTTTTAATTCTGTTTTCCACTGGGTCAAGCCATAATTCTGATGGAAAGTTCGAGCAAGAATGGGTTCATTCATCCAGCGATGAATCAGGGCCGCATCCTCTAAATTTGCATCTCTGGCTTGCCAATCTTCAGGTAAATTAAGACTACTAAAAAAATATAGCGAAGAAGTGGACGGCGAAGACAAGGAATTAATCAGAGGATTACGCAACCAAATCCGCCCTGGAATAGGATAATGGGAAGCTAGATTAACCTCATGTAAATCTGTCCTTCCTATTCCATCTAAACCTGGAAAAAAATGCGAGACACCTGGCAGAAAAGGGCTACTAGACCATAAGTTTGCTAGCCATGTTTTCCGAGCTAATACTTTTTCCCTCAACTGTGCTAAACAGGCCTGCTCTTCTACCAGCGTATTACATAACTGACTGATCTCGGATAACTTTTTTTCAATCAACCAACTTTCAGTACAAACACAAATTCTTCTAGAAATCTGTCTAGTTAAGCCATATTCTGTCTGAGGAGAAAACTGAAGATCCTGTTTAGTTAGAGTGGCATAAGACTGTACTCGAAAGTTTGCCTCTTTTTCTAAACTTTTTTCAACTACATCTTCGTCAAGTTGACGTCCAGCTACTCTGACTTCTCTAATTCTATGAAATCCCGTTGCAGAGATTCGCTCAAAAAAAATGGTCCATTGCTCTTGAAGTCCTTGAAACAGCGGTAAGACAAGTCTCTCTTCTTGTACTTTTACGTGTGTTTCACGCAACCATCTAACTAATCTGTGGTAGGGCATGAGCGAAGACATTTAAATTCCCCTATTTATTCATTCTCTTCTAGCTGTTCTAGTTCTAACATGATCTGAGCAGTAGTTTCTAGTAAACCCGCTTGGCCTTCGATGCTTTTTAGGTGATTAATTAAAGCCTTAGGTGTTTTAAATTTAAAAAGATCTGCAACAAAAATATTTTCAAAATCAAGCTGTTGTCTTAAAAAAGAAACCAACTTGATTGCTATAATGGAATCACCTCCCAATTCAAAAAAATTATTTTCCAAGTAGATTGGGCTTACCCTAAGTACTTTAATAAATTGCTCAGTAACTAACTTTTCTAATGCTGTTTTTGCCTCCAACTTCTGAGACTGTAGGGGTGTGCTCTCATACTGGGATAGGAGTTTTTTTCGATCCACTTTTGCATTTTCGGTAATCGGAAATCGTTCTACAATGGAAATACTCTGTGGCACCATATAGTTGGGTAGATAACTTTCTAGGGAAGCTTGTAGCTTTAGAATTAGTTCTGCCTTTTCTTTATCCTCTAGTGATTTATAGGGTTCAATAAAGGCGATTAAATTGTTATTTTTTTCCATTACTTGAACCAAAGATTTTTTCACTTCAGCCATACGATTCAATACAGCTTCTATTTCTCCTAACTCTACCCGATAGCCTCTTATTTTGACTTGGCTGTCTATTCGACCAATGTATTCGATAATCCCTTCATCAGTATAGCGAACCATATCTCCAGTACGGTACCAGGTTTCACCTTGATATTTGACAAACTTCTTTTCTGAAAGAATGCGGTTTCCAACATATCCTTGTGCTAAACTTGGGCCGCTAACCCATAGTTCTCCCATTACCCAGTTAGCGCAATCATTGCCTAAAGTATCAACAACCCGACAAGCGAGGTTATGTAGTGGTTGCCCATAAGGGATACAGCCATAATGAGGAGCAGGTTCTTCTTCAACCTTAAAGTAGGTACAGTGAATAGCCGTTTCAGTAGCCCCACCAAGCCCAGCTAATTGGCATTCAGGAACAACCTGTTTTAGTCTGCGGTAAAGCCCCGGTGGAATTTTATCTCCAGCTAATAAAACATTTTTTAGGCTCTGTAATCGGGAACCTGGCTCTGACAGAAGTAGCTCTAAAACACTAGGTACAACGCATAGTTGTGTAACTCCATTAATTTGAATAAGCTCGAGCAGTACCTCTAAATCCTGATGATCCTCTTCAGAAGGTAGAGTCATACTTCCTCCCACATTGAACAGCCCGAAAATATCTTGTACAGATAAGTCAAACTCTAATGAAGAAAAAGCCAGACTAATATCTTGAGCTTGAATGGAGAATAAATGATTCACCACATCGAGCGTATTCATCACCGCGCGGTGAGAGACTGCAACACCTTTGGGCTCCCCGGTGGAACCAGAAGTAAAAATAATGTAGGCAAGCATTTCTGCCGATGGATAAATGGGAGCTTCAAGAGGGGAGATCTCTTCTAATTCTGCCTTCAAAGTAATATAGCAAACCTTCTCTTGCTGATTTAGCATATCGTCCGCTACATCAGTTATATAAAACTCAGCTTTGGCTTGTGACAAAATTTGTTTTTTTCTTAAAGCTGGCCATGCTCGATGGACGGGAATATAGGTAGCTCCAGCGGCTAAAATACCTATTACTGTTGCTATCTGCTGAACGCTCTTTTTTAGGGACACTACTACTCTCGACTGCAAAGAGACGCCCCTACTGATAAGTAACTGAGCAATTTTTAGAGCTTGCTTAGCTAGCTCTCCATAATTAATTTGATAATCTAAACTATTCTCTCGCCAATATATGGCTGTTTTATTTGGGCAATTTTGTGCCATCTCAAAAAAACCCTGATGCAGTAGGCGGTTCGAAACAGGGAAAAAAATATGATTGAATCGCTCGCGATTTTTTATTTGTTTTTTGAGTATCGTTGCGCTTAATACTGTCTTTTCATCTACAGAGTCAGCACTTAATTGATGAAGATAATCGATATAGGCATTGAACATTTCCCTAGCTACTCCTGGAAGAAAGATGCCTTCTCGTATATCCCAATTGACTAGCAACCCACCCTCCAGTTCTGTAATCTGAGCATCTAGATAGACTTGTGGCCCCTGGGAGATAATCCATATTGGTTTACCAAATTCGGTCCTAGCGCTTGAAGAGAATAACTCTCCTAATCCAATAGCACTTGTATAAACTACTGGAGCCAAGACTGGGGTCCCTCTTCGACGCCCCAAGTCTCGCAGAATTTCTAAAGCGCTATAGTTACTATGACGTATTATCTCGATAAACACGTTCGTAACTTCTCTTATCCTTTCCACTATAGTCATTGAATATGAAAAGTCTAAGGGTAATAAAATAGAGGAGCTAAAATCGCCCACTACAGCTTCTACTTCGGGATGTAAATAGTCTCTATTAAATAGGGGTATATTTAAGAAAAATTGCTTTTCTTTGGCGTAAAGTGCTACTACTTCTGCGAAAACAGTCAAAAAGACCATTGACATACTGACTTGGTAGTTTTTGGAAAATTCCTCAAGTTTTAGCCTTTCCGTAGCCGGAAACCAATCAAATAAGCGCTGTGGCTTCGCTTGAAGAAGAAAGTTATGATTATTATTAAGGGGCAGCTCAGGACTATTGGGAAAAGTATCTAATTTCCTTTGCCACCACTCTTGATCTTTTAGCCAAGCTTCTCCCTTTTGTTGCTGTTTTTCTACTAAGTAGGCTTGATAAGAATAGGTTAGTGGAGCTAGCTCCTCACCACGATACAATCGAGCCAGTTCATCAATTAACAATCTATAACTCATAGCATCTGCTGCTAACATATCAACGTCAATATGTAAACGAGCACGATTTGAAGGTAATAGACTTAAAGTAATTTCTATAACTTTCCCTCGTTGAGAGAAGATCTTTTGCTGACTTTTTTCTTGCCGTAGATTTTCTAGTATCGAATTTACTTCCCTTTGTGGTAAGGCCCTAAAGTCCAATAGCTCATAAACTTCGTTTGGCGGTGTATCCAATACTTTTTGGTACCCATCTGGAGAAATATTTAGCCTTAGCATTGAATGACGCCTTACCAAAGCGAATATTGCTTTTTCTAAGCGGCTTGGTTCTAAAAATTGTGTATCAAATTCAGCGTAAAGATGTGCCGCTACATTGCCTAGAGGCTGATCGGGCATCGCGCCTACCCAGTAGGCATGCTGCATGGGCGAAAGCGTTAACTTCTCGGGGAGGGAAGAAGCCAATGCAGCTTCAATTTTTCTTGGTTCTTTTTTTGCTAATAGTGAAGCCCAATGAGCTAGCTTAGGTTGAGCAATAAAGTCAGAAAAAGAAACTAAGTAGCCCATTGCCCTGAGGCGGTTTACCAAAGCCATAATACGTAGAGAATCAAACCCTATAGAAAGAAGGTTATCTTCCCTTCCTATGGTTACTTCTAAGTCTAAAATTTTTTCTATGTGTCCAAGGAGGATGCGGTATGAATCAGCCTGACCTTCCCCTTTGCTAGATGAGGACAAGTTAACTCCTTCGTAATAACTTAAGTTTAGTTAATATTTAGGGTATTTAATTTAGCTTGTGTTGATATTACATATAATTATTATTATCATTATATGTAATAATTCTTTCACAATAAAGCTTAGATTTAAAGCAGGAGGGAAATAAAGGTGAAAAATCCTTTTGATGATGAGAATGCTAATTTCCATGTACTAATCAATGAAGAGGAGCAATATTCTCTTTGGCCAGTTTTTGCTATAGTCCCTGATGGCTGGACTATAGTATTGGAAAATCGGCCTCGGCGTGACTGCATGGCATTTGTTGATGAGCATTGGAAAGATATTCGTCCTAAATCACTCAGAGAAGCCTTAAAAAAGCAGGACTAGATGCTCCTAGACAAAAAGTATCTTTAATTCAATGAATTGAGTTACGGGTTGCCGTACGCTCCCGCTGGTTCAAACTTCAACTTGTCCAGGTCGCTTCGCAACTTGTATTTACGGGTATGACACGCACTCGCTAACGTTAACAAACCCACTCCCAATTTAGGTCAGGAACCATTAGCTGTTAACAAAGTATAAAATTAAGGCCGATGAAGAACTAGAGACTTATTAACATCAACCAAGCTAGGGCGGAACGCGTGCGGCCTGAACGATTGCTGGCGAATAAGAACTATTCTACCTTTTGTTCCCCTTTAGTTTTAGTATAGTTCCATCTTCACTAATTAGCTGGATCTCGGGATGCCTACCCAACATTTGCCCCACAATATGGAAATGCTTGCCTGATAAGTTATCCCTAAACTCAGCACAGCTTGCTCCGGCAGAGGGGGTGGCATGAAGAGTAATTTCATTTTTATTCTGTTCCAAGGAGAAAGAGGTCTCACCACACGCAGCTTTTACCACTAAAGTCCCATCTTTTTGATACAGAATAGTACTAGTAAAAGGGGAAGGAGAAAACAGCCTAGCTCCCTTTCCATTCTTAGCCTTGACCAAACTCCAATTGTAGTGGCTAAAGAAATCTTCCGTATAGTAACGTCCTGAATAAGACTTATTATTCTTATCAACCTTGGCAGCAGCTTCCATTACAAAATAGAAATTACCAGATTGCATTCTCAGCAAAGAGTCATCTAGTCCATTTGGCACACGAACCAAAATAGTCTTCTTAGAAAAAAGTGTATTTACGGTACTATCCAGCTTTGCGCGTTCTGTAGTACATTTTTCTCCACTTGGAGATAAAGCAGAAACCTGTACAACATTATCTCTCAATATCCATGTACCACTAAAAGTACTACATGCTCCCCGGATGGACAACAGACCACTGGGAGAAAAATTTACCTTGGCGCGCGTCCCGTCTAGTGGTAATAGCTCATCTAAGTCGCGCTTGACATCATTCTCATTAAAAGAATGGCCAGAAACGATAATCCATTCGGATGAAGTCAAGAGCTCAGCATTAGGTTTAGCAGTTAAATTATCCAAAAAAGGATCATTCCTTTGGGTAGAACATGCGGAAATAAGCCAACTAAAAACGATCAAGAAAAGCGGTTTTCTAAACATGATAACCCCTATTGATGAATAAGCGGACGCACAACCTTCCTGGTTTATAACGAAACTGTCGATCCTGGCACACTTCGGTCCTCAGTAGTCACTACAGCAGACTCTCTTTGCACCAGATGATTCTAGCACCTATCTTCCCCAAAATACACTTTAGACTATCAGCTCGTTGATATATAGCACTTATTGCTGGAAATTGTGATTATAAAACATTCTATACTCAAAACATTCCCTAAATCTAGCTTCTACTGTTTTAATATTTGGTCATCTAGTTAGGAAATTTAAAAAGGTAAATAAGTCCTCGCAAAAGGATGCGCATCTAAAAAATCCTATTTAATAACTAAATTACCTTTATTTCATCGTATGAAGAATATGAGCCTTTAGATATGAAAAGCTTAAGCAAAGGGAGTAGAACTAAAGTATGAAAATTGACTCAGCATGCTGACAGACACTGAATACACCAAAGTAAGATGAACCTATTTGACTCATTAATAAACCTACTCTACCACGTTTAGAAATACTTTTTTTACCAAGCGCTAAAGTTTTTCTCTAAAAGCAGCAGTTCGATAAATTTTCTGCTAAAAAAGAGCAAAAAATAAAAGGCGATCTAACCAAACCTGACAGTAGTATTACCAATCTGGAACATTTGACTATCAAAACACTATGTAAGATTCGATCTGCAGGTACCCTTAAGACAAGTGCTTTTCCAGTCAAAAAACTGAAGGAACTGGTAGAAGTATGTGTCCAATAGTCTACGAAGAGACTCTTTCAATTAGGGCACCTACCTGACCTAATTTCTTTTCAATATTTTCATAGCCCCGATCTAAATGATAGATTCGTTCTATGTAGGTTTCCCTTTCAGCTACTAGTCCTGCTAATACTAGGCTTGCAGAAGCTCTTAGATCCGTAGCCATTACTGTGGTTCCAGAAAGTTTGGCCACTCCACGGATAAAAGCCGTGTTACCTTCTATCTCTATGTTAGCCCCCATTCTGTTGAGTTCTGGCACATGCATAAATCTATTCTCAAAAATATTTTCTACTATCTTACTACTACCCTTAGCAATACTGTTCATAGCCATAAACTGAGCTTGCATATCAGTGGGAAACCCTGGATAAGGAGCGGTTTTAAGGTCCACAGGTTGCAAAGGCTGCGTACTTTCCGCCTCTATCCAATCTTCTCCCAAACTAAGTTTCACGCCAGAAGAAACTAGCTTATCCAGTACTGTCTGCATGATCCCCGGATTGGCACCTCTTAGAATCAGCTTACCACCCGTCATCGCTACAGCACATAGAAAAGTACCTGTTTCGATGCGATCAGCTAAAATGCTGTGTTCAGCTCCGTGTAATGAAGTAACGCCTTCAATGATCAATACATCAGTGCCAATACCCTTAATTTTGGCTCCCATACTGACTAAACAATGGGCCAAATCTACTACTTCAGGTTCTTTAGCAGCATTTTCTATTACGGTTTCTCCTTCAGCAAGGGTAGCTGCCATCAACAAATTCTCCGTTCCCGTAACGGTAACGGGATCTAGAAGGATTTTAGCACCCCTCAAACGTTTAGCTTTAGCTTTAATATAGCCATGTTCTACAGAAATTTCCGCTCCCATAGCAACAAGGCCTTTAATATGTTGATCCACTGGACGGCTGCCAATAGCACAACCACCAGGCAAACTAATCTCACATTCTCCAAAACGTGCCAGCGTCGGTCCCAAAAGCAGTATAGAGGCCCGCATTGTTTTAACCAAATCATAGGGCACCAAATATTCATGGATACCGTCACAACGAAGCTCAAGCGAGGACCGTAGAGAGTTCCAGTAGTGCTTACCTCCCATTGCCTGCAAAATTTTTAACGTGGTTTCTACATCTTTCAGTTTAGGGACATTATGTAGTTGCAGACTATCCTGTGTTAAAAGCGCCGTACACATGATGGGCAACGTTGCATTCTTAGCACCCGAAATAGTAACTTCCCCCCTCAAGGGGCCATTAGCAATAATTTTTAATCGTTCCAATTCTCACTCTTTCAACTTTATTCAGATAGTTGAAGACTTAGGGGACCTTCACATGACAATTAGTAGGTCATACCTTTCGCCTTCTCTTCTTCCCTCAATACTTTTCTAAGAATCTTACCTACGGGTGTCTTAGGTAACGTTTCTCTAAATTCAAATAGCTTTGGTACCTTATAACTTGTCAAGTACTGACGACAAAAAGCTGTAACAGCTTCCCCCTTTAGATTAGCATTTCTGCTGACTATAAAAGCCTTCAGTGCTTCTCCCGTACGATGATGAGGAACACCAATCACAGCACATTCGACTATGTCAGGATGTAAAACTAAAATATCTTCAATCTCATTAGGATAAACATTAAAGCCTGAAACAACTACCAAGTCCTTCTTACGATCTACCAGTTTTAGATAACCTTCAGTATTTATAGACACAATGTCACCTGTGAATAACCAACCATCTTTTAAAACCTTAGCGGTTTCCTCAGGCTTATTCCAATAGCCCTGCATAACTTGAGGGCCTTTAATCCATAGTTCTCCCGGCTCTCCTATTGGAACTTCATTACCCTGTTCATCCCGAATAGATATTTCTGTACTAGGAACAGGTAAGCCAATGCTACCTGTCCAGTCCTGCGCAGTAAGAGGATTTAGGCTCACTCCAGGACTTGCTTCAGTTAAACCATAAGCTTCGATAATAGGCAACCCTGTTACTTTTTTCCAACGCTCAGCTACCTCCCTTTGAATAGCAGCACCGCCGCCTAAACATAAAATCCAACTAGAAAAATCTACCTTTTCAAATTCTGGCTCATTAAGAAGAGAATTAAAAAGTGTATTTACTCCACTCAAGCCAGAAACCCTATATTTCTTCATCTGACGAATAAAGGTCTTTGTATCCATTGGATTAGCTATCAGAATATTCTGCCCTCCTAAATTCAAGAAAATCATCATGTTAATAGTTAGGGAAAATATATGATATAGAGGTAGCGGTGTCATGGCCACTTCTTTACCTAGTTTAAAATCATATGGTTTTAGCCATTCCTGCGCTTGTGCCATATTCGCGCATATATTTCTATGGGTAAGCATTGTTCCTTTTGGTACACCCGTAGTACCACCCGTATATTGCAGAAAAGCCAGATCAGTATTACTTAACTGGACCTTCACATGCCTTTTCTTCTTTCCCAGTTTCAATGCTTCATTAAAACGAATTACCTCTCGCGGCAAACAGAAGCGGGGGACGGCCTTTTTGACGTGTCTTACTACAAAATTGAGTAGCGGACCCCAAAAAGAGTGAAGCTGATCACCAATAGAGGCCAGCACGACATGCCGTATACTAGGCAGCTGTGGAAGGACCTTTTGGAGTACGTGCGCAAAGTTCTCAATAATTACGATTGCTTGTGGTTCACTATCAGCTAACTGTAAACCCAGCTCACGAGCCGTATACAAAGGGTTAACATTCACTACTACCGCACCAATCTGCAAGGCACCTAGTACCGTAATGGGATATTGCAAACAATTAGGTAGCATAACGGCGAGGCGAGTGCCTTTTTTAAAGCCCAATTCGTGCTGCAAAAAAGAAGAAAATTGATCTACTTTCCTTTTGGTTTCACCATAGGTTTGAACGGTATTAACACTGACAAAACCTTTATTATTTCGGAAGCGCTCCACAGCATGGTCAAAGACATCACTAATAGTGCCCAATGCATCGACATCTACTGTTTCAGCAACTCCCTCGGGATAACTCTTAAGCCACACTTTTTCCATCAGCTATTTCCCTTCTTTACAAAAACACAGCTAGAAGCCACAGTTTCTTAACTATTTTTTTGTTTTTCCTCATCCTGTAGAACACGCCTCAATATCTTACCTACATTAGATTTAGGCAATTCATCTCGAAATTCGACCGACTTAGGAAGCTTGTAACCAGTCAAACTTTTCCTAGCAAATTGGATAATTTCTTTTTCTGTTAAATTAGGGTCTTTTCTAACTACAAAGGCTTTAGGTGCTTCACCGGTTCTTTCATTAGGCACGCCAATAACGCTACATTCCAATATGCCAGGATGTTGCATCAAAACATCCTCGATTTCGTTAGGATAAACATTAAAGCCTGAGACAATAATCATTTCTTTCTTACGGTCGACGAGCTTAACATAACCCCCTTCATTAATAAAAGCCATATCACCCGTATCTAGCCAGCCATCTTTCAAAACTTTTTCTGTTTCCTCAGGCTGGTTCCAATAACCCTCCATGACCTGTGGTCCCTTAACCCACAATGAGCCTATTTCACCTACTTCTAGAACTTGATTTTCCTCATTTCTAACCTGAACATCCGTATTAGGGAGAGGTAAACCGATAAAGCCTGTATACTCCTTTATAGTTACTGGATTGACACATACTCCAGGACTAGCCTCAGTTAACCCATAAGCTTCCACTATAGGCATGCCCGTAACCTCCTGCCATTTCCTAGCCACATCTTGCTGTACCGCTGCTCCTCCGCCTAAAGCTAGCTTCCAGGTAGAAAAATCAAGCTTAGCAAATTCAGGACTATGTAATAGTGAGTTAAAAAGTGTGTTGACACAAGAAATCGCCGTAATTTTAAACTTTTTATTTTTCATCTGGCGTACAAAAGTCTTAGTATCCCTAGGGTTAGCAATCAAAATATTATGTCCACCCAAGCTACCAATTATCAAGAGATTTACGGTCAGAGAAAATATGTGATAAAGCGGTAAAGGGGTTACCATACATTCCCCTTTGTCTAGTCGTGGCGACACCCACTCTCTAGCCTGTAATATGTTACTGCAAACATTCTTGTGGCTAAGCATAGCTCCCTTTGGCATGCCGGTGGTGCCACCGGTGTACTGCAAGAAGGCTATATCAGTGCTACTTATATCCACCGGCCTAAATGTGGTTTGTGCTCCAAGCTTTAGAGCCTTTTTGAATGAAATAGCATGCGGCAAATTGTATGGAGGAATTGCTTTATTTAGGTACTTAAGATAAAAATTCATTAAAGGCCCCCACAGTGAATGCAGCAAGTCTCCAAATTTAGCAATAATAACGTGTTTAACGGGGACTTCTTGAACAACTTTGGCAAGCGTAGCCGCAAAGTTTTCTAGCACTAACACCGTAGTCGCCTGGCAATCTAGTAACTGTTGTTTGAGTTCTGGAGCGGTATAAAGAGGGTTCAGGTTCACAACGATCATACCCGCTTGTAAGGCGCCAAATACCGCTACAGGATATTGCAAAACATTCGGCATCATCAAGGCGATCCTTTCACCTTTTTGTACTTTAAGCACGCCTTGCAAGAAAGAACTAAATTCATCTACTAATTTCTTGGTTTGCCCAAAGGTCAGGGTTGTTTTCACACTAGTGTAAGCATTAAAGTCTTTATAATCCTCCACAGAGCGATTGAACATATTGACGATAGTACCCAATTCATCAGTATCAACTTCATGCCTGACTCCATCAGGATAGTTTTTAAACCAGATTCTTTCCATATGTGTTCCACCCTTACTCTAAATTATTTGTACGAATTACCAACTCCAAAAAAATCCCAAAGCTTCACAATTTTTTTCATGACTCTGGGTTTCGATTATGCGGACTTTGTAGCTACAATGAGGCCTCCGCCTAAACACACCTCACCTTGATAAATAACTGCTGATTGTCCCTTTGTTGCCGCCCAAACAGGCCTCTCAAAAACTAGACGGATAGCTTCGTCTGATACATAGCTAAGCCTTGCTCGTTCTTCCTTCATACGATAACGTATTTTGACTTCATAACACCCCTCTTTAGGCGCTGAACCTGAGATAAAACTCAAGTCTTTAACTAGTATTTCTCTGCAGAATAGAAGAGGATGATCATGCCCCTGTACTACGACTAGCGTATTGTTGGTTTTATCTTTTTCTGCGACATACCAAGGTTTCCCATTGCCACCAATACCCAAACCCTTACGCTGACCGATAGTGTAAAAAGCCAAACCTATATGTTCACCTACCTCTCTACCTTCAGGCGTTAAAATTAAACCTCTTTCTAAGGGAAGATATTGTTGAAGAAAGCTTCTAAACTGCCTTTCACCTACAAAACAAATACCAGTACTATCCTTTTTGTTTGCAACAGGTAGCCCTAGTTGAGAAGCTATTCGACGAACCTGTGGTTTGGTCAGACCACCGAGGGGGAAAGTGGTTGCAGCAAGTTGCTCTGAACAAAGCCTATAAAGAAAGTAACTCTGGTCCTTATTAAGATCCTTTGCCTTTAATAAGTGGCTTACCCCATCCCTAATATGTTTACGGGCATAGTGTCCTGTAGCAATCTGTTCTGCTCCTTGCTCACGTGCATAGTCCAAGAAAGCTTTGAATTTAATTTCGGAGTTACATAATACGTCCGGGTTAGGAGTTCTCCCCTCCCTGAGTTCATCCAAAAAAAAACGAAACACTCGTTCCTGATATTCCTTAGCAAAATTTACTAAATCTACGTCTATTCCTAAGATATCTGCCACGCTAATTGCATCCAGCGAGTCAGCCTTAATAGAACAATGGGAAGAATCCTCTTCCTCCCAATTTTGCATGAAAATACCTCGAACCTTATGACCTTCTTGTTTGAGCAAATAGGCAGCAACAGAAGAATCTACCCCCCCTGACATGCCTACAACTATTTCACTCATTTTTACCAGCAACCTGTGCTTCCAAATCCAGAATCAGCCCTTTTTTCTACTTCTTGAAATTCTTCTACTAACCTGAACTTAACTTGCTTAATAGGTACAATCACTAATTGCGCCACTCGCTCTAAGGGTTTGATGGTATAGTCTTGATCGGAACGATTCCATAAGGAAACTTTTATTTCACCTTGATAATCAGAATCGATCAAACCTACTAAATTACCCAGTACTAGACCATGCCGATGCCCCAGACCTGAACGTGGTAGTATCATAGCAGCCAGATCTCTATCCCTTAGGTAAATGGCAAATCCCGTAGAGACTAAAGCGCTCTCCCCAGCTCGAAGAATTAAGGGTTCCGAAATACAAGCCCTCAAATCCAACCCTGCTGCACCTGGCGTACTATACCTGGGAAGATGGTCCCTAATCTGGGAATTAACAACCTTCAATTCCACTTCCTGATTCAATACATTCTCCATTTATTTCAAATAGTTATAGTAAAAAATATCCCTAAACCTACACCCAAAAAAACACACCGGATTCTAGCGCATTTTGTGCTAACTGCCTATTAAAATATGCTTTTTTCCCTTACATAGGTTGTCGTATTACCTAGGTAATTCCACTATTTTTATGTATATTTTGAATAAAAACTCAATGGCTTAACTTTGCTAACCTTATGCTTTTTCCTATAATGAGCAATGTGCCGCATTAGTTCGATGCTGTTAAATTAACGAGATCCATATGAAACACGTACACATTGTCGGCATCGCAGGCACTTTCATGGGTGGTATTGCACATTTAGCCCTTGCATGTGGTTACCGGGTCACCGGTTGTGATGCACATATCTACCCACCCATGAGCACTCAACTAGAAACCTTGGGTATTGAGATAATAGAAGGATTTGGAGTTGAATCTCTTCGGTTAAATCCAGATATTTTCATCATCGGTAACGTAGCTAAGCGAGGAATGCCAATTATTGAGGCTATTCTGAATGAAGATAAGCCCTATACTTCTGGACCTCAATGGCTATATGAACATATCCTTCGAGGGAAACATATTTTGGCTGTAGCGGGTACTCATGGTAAGACGAGTACTTCTTCCATGCTAGCTTGGATATTGGATTATGCTCAGCAAAAACCTGGATTTCTGATTGGGGGTGTCCCTGAAAACTTTAATGTTTCTGCTCGCTTAACTCAAAGTCCTTACTTTGTTATCGAAGCTGATGAATATGACACAGCTTTTTTTGATAAGCGTTCTAAATTTGTACATTACCATCCAAAAACTTTAATAATAAATAATTTAGAATTTGACCATGCAGATATATTTGAAAATTTAAAAGCTATACAGACGCAATTTAATCACCTTATTCGCATGATGCCTTCTAGTGGTTCTATCATATGTAGCGAAAAGCAGCCCGCTATCAAGGCTGTACTGGATAAGGGGGTTTGGACGCCAGTAACTTTTCTCGGCCATGAATCTGGCTATCACACGCTTAGTCAAAAACCTGGCCAAGCTTTTGATATTTATTTCCAAGATAAATACTTAGATCGTATACATTGGAACCTCTTAGGGGTTCACAACCAACGTAATGCATTAGCTGCTATTTTAGCTGCCAGTCAAGTGGGCATAAGTGTTTCGGACAGTTGTAGAGCCTTAGAGCAATTTGCTGGAATAAAAAGGCGTATGCAAATTAGAGGTATAGTGAACGGCATTACTGTTTACGATGATTTTGCCCATCACCCCACTGCAATTCGACTGACATTGGAGGGACTAAGGGATAAAATAGGACCTGACAAGCGTATACTAGCTATATTAGAGCTTAGATCTAATACTATGAAGCTGGGTGTAATACGAGAAGCCCTAGTAACAGCTCTAGAAGCAGCTGATGGTGTCTTTTGCTATACTGGTCATATTAAATGGGATTTAGAGGATACCCTGAAACCTCTTCAACAAAAAGTTTGGCTGGAAAAAGACTTTAACAACCTTGTAGAAAAAATCTTGTCTAAGGTAAAAGTTGGTGATCATTTATTGATAATGAGTAATGGCGATTTTCAAAAAATCCATGAACTTTTACTAGCAAAGTTACAAGGAAATTTTAGCTAATACGCTTTGCTGGCTACGCGGCTGGTTTCTATCTTAGATTTATTATGTCTACGTATTTTCAGGACACTATTACAGCTATAGCCACCCCCCCAGGAAAAGGGGGTATAGGCATTATTCGCGTATCTGGCCGAGATTTAAAATCTTTTGCTTTAACCCTAACTAATAAGCTCAATATTACTCCAAGACAAGCCTACTTTTGCTCCTTTTATGCTACTGATCAAGCAGTAATAGATACTGGTGTGTTACTTTTTTTTGAAGCTCCATATAGTTTTACTGGTGAGGACGTAATCGAGCTCCAAGCTCACGGGAGCCCTGTAGGTTTGCAACGATTATTGACCCGTTGTATTGAATTAGGAGCCCGTCTAGCTCTGCCTGGAGAATTTAGCAAAAGAGCTTTCCTCAATGACAAGATAGATTTGATCCAAGCTGAAAGTATTGCGGATTTTATTGAAGCTGAAAGCGAAAGTGCTTCTAGAATGGCCTCAAGGTCTTTACAGGGGATATTCTCTCAACGAATTCAAGCCCTTCAAAAACAGTTAACTACACTTAGAATAATTGTAGA
Source organism: Neisseriaceae bacterium (assembly GCA_043842855.1). Taxonomy (GTDB): domain Bacteria; phylum Pseudomonadota; class Gammaproteobacteria; order Burkholderiales; family Neisseriaceae; genus QFNR01. The sequence goes on along the minus strand of JBBPJF010000002.1, from coordinate 58,321 downwards.
AGGATCTCTTGATTTTCCAGAAGAAGATATCGACTTTATGGCTGAGCTTTCAGTAAATAAACAGTTACTCGAATTACATTCTCAAGTAATGGAACTGTTGCCAAATGCAGAACAGGGCTCTCGCTTACGAGAGGGTTGCTCACTGGTTCTAATTGGAGCGCCCAACGTAGGCAAATCTTCGTTACTTAATCATCTAGCAGAAGATGAAGTAGCCATTGTTACGCCTATAGCGGGTACTACCCGGGATAACCTTCGAGAAAAAATTCTACTGAATGGGCTAAGTTTTCATGTTACCGATACTGCTGGTCTCCGGCTTACTGAAGATTGGATAGAATCTTTAGGTATAAAGAAAACTTATAAAGCAGTCCAATCAGCCGACCTAGCCCTGATTATCATGGAGCCACAGTCCGACCTCAATGCTAGTACCAAAACACTTTTAGACCAACTCCCTAAGCATTGCAAAAGAATTTACATTCTCAATAAAATAGACTTGATTAGTGGCAAGCCTGAAATTACTCAACATCCAAGTGGTGAACCCTTAGTAAAAATATCAGTTAAAGAAGATTGGGGCCTAGATTTACTAAAACAAACCATCCTAAACCAGGTTTCTTATCCCGGAGAAAATGACAGTTTATTTCTTGCAAGGAAGCGACACGTAACGGCCTTAAAAAGAGTAGAAGACGAGCTTGAGGAAGCTATACAACAATATACTTTTATTGACTTACTTGCCGAACATTTAAAGCGGGCTCAGCTGGCTCTAGATGAGATTACAGGCCAACATACCTCGGATGAACTTCTGGGCGCTATTTTTAGCCAATTTTGCATTGGTAAATAGCTATAAGTGATGAAAGGCATTGGGTAATTTTTGATCATGCACGAAGGTGACTTTTTCGTAGTTATTTTTGTCCTCTAATAATTTTCTCAGCAAAGCGTTATTGATTGCATGGCCTGATTTATATCCTTTGAAGTAACCAATGACAGGATATCCAATGACATAAAGATCACCTATTGCGTCAAGTATTTTGTGTCTAACAAATTCATCTGGGTACCGTAAACCTTCGACATTGAGAACATCAGTATCACTGACCACTATAGCATTACTCAAATTACCCCCTAAACCAAGTTGATGGGATCGCATAAATTCTATCTCATGCATAAATCCAAAAGTTCTTGCCCTGGCTATTTCCTCAATATAAGAAACTTTTGAAAAATCAATTTCAAGGCTAGAAAGAGCTTTTTTAAAAACAGGATGTTCAAAATCAATGGTTAGTTTTATTTTAAAACCTTCATAAGGAACCAGTTCCACTTCTTTATCACCCTCTTCTATACGGATAGGCTTTTTTATCCTCAAAAAGGTTTTTTCCTTCCGCTGTTCTTGAATGCCCACTTCTTGCATCACATGAATAAAAGATAAACTAGAACCGTCCATAATAGGAATTTCTGGTCCATCTAGAGTGATTAAAATATTATCTATTCCTAGAGCGCATAAAGCTGACATCAAATGTTCAATAGTTCCTATTTTGATACCTGCTCTTGTAACAATTGTACTTGAAAGACGCGTATCGTTTATCAAATAAGGATCTAATTTAATAGGTATATGAGCTTTTTCTAAGTCAGTGCGAAGAAATTGTACTCCCTCACTTTCCCCAAGAGGAGAAAGACTTAAGTTGACCCTTTCTCCAGAATGTAGACCAACACCTATTAGTCTGACTTCACTTTTTAAGGTTCTTTGTAACATTTTATTTAGCTAAAATCCTTCGTTATAAAGCTGTGTATAGACTGTGAATAACTGAGTCTTATTCACGTAGTTTGAATTAAACTTTTTTTTTACTCCTTTTTTTGCAATCAATTATCCCTAGCTTATTCTATCCCTAGATCATTATAACTACTTGAATTTTAAAAGTAAGATGCTATATCCACAATATTAACAGACCAGATATATTTTAATGTTTAAATATAAACATTCATAATATAGATAACAATAATATTCAAACATGAAAAAAGAAGCAGTATTTGTTTTTAGCAGAGGATTGCGGTATTCTCCAAACATTGGACCAATACTAAGGCAGCTTAATGAAAATCCTACTTGTAAGAACTTCAAGCATGGGGGATCTAGTACACACCTTGTATGCAGTAGAAGATTTAGCTACTCATAGACCAGAGATAGAGCTTCATTGGTTTTGTGAGGGAGCCTTTGCTGATATACCCAAGCTACACCCATTTGTGAAAAAGGTTATTCCTTTCCCCTGGAGAACATACAGGAAGCATTTAATCTTTCCCTCTACGTGGAAAAAGTTGGTGCAAAAAAGTAGAGAACTTGCTAACGAACAGTATGACCTGGTAATTGACAGCCAAGGACTTTTGAAAAGTGCGTACTTTGCTCGATGGGCAAGAGCTCCTGTCCACGGCTTTGCTAAGGACTCCATTCGAGAGAAATTAGCCTGTTTTTTTTATCAAAATCAGTATTCTATTCCTAATAAAGACAATGTCATCTGGAAAAACAGGCAATTGTTCTCAAAGATTTTCCAGTATGAACCCTTTATTCATAGAGAAGAATACGGAGTCAATCTTTCGGTTCCGGCAATGCTTCCTATGGGAAACTTGGAGAAAGACCGTTTCCATGTAGTCATCACCGGTGCCAGTAAGGATGAGAAACTCTGGAAAGACGATCATTGGCGGAAGCTCTTAAAACTTAGGCATGCAGAAGATCATTTACCAGTCTGGCTAGTATGGGGATCAGAAGAGGAATACAGACGTAGCAAGAGAATAGCAAGGTCTCTAGATTTTGTAGGGGTTTGCCCTAAAATGCCTTTAGAACAAGTAGCTAGCCTTTTGGATTGGAGCCATTCAGTGGTTTCTCTAGATACGGGACTACTCCATCTCGCTAATGCTTTAAATAAGCCAACTGTGGGTATTTATCTTAATAGTTCTACGCAAAATACCAGGGTAGAAAATAGAGAATGGGAAGTCGTGGTAGGCGGCATAAACACGCAAGTTAGTGTTTCGGAGGCATTTGAAAACTGGAATAAGGTTTTGTTTGCTTATAAAAAACTTCAAAAGGGAAACAAAGAGGCATAAAGTGAAAGTATTGGTAGCCATCAAAAGAGTAGTAGATTTCAATATCAGAGTTAGAGTAAAACCAGGTGGTGAGGCTTTAGATATTGAACATGCAAAAATGTCCGTGAACCCTTTCGATGAAGTGGCGATAGAGGCGGCAGTGCGATTAAAAGAAGCAAAAAAAGTAAGTGAAATAATAGTTGTCACGATCGGCACAAAGGAGAGCGAAGATGTGCTACGCACAGCCTTGGCTATGGGCGCAGACAGAGCTTTGCGTGTAGAGATAGAGAAAGAACTAGAATCTATAGCTCTTGCCAAATGTCTAGAGAAGCTAGTCCATCGAGAGAAAGTTGACTTAATATTTCTGGGTAAACAAGCGATTGATAATGATGCCAACCAAGTGGGCCAAATGTTAGCAGGTTTATTGCAAGTAGCCCAGGGGACCTTTATAAGTGATTTGGAATGCCTAGGGGATAAGTTAAACGTGGTTCGAGAAATTGATGGTGGTTTAGAAACACTTAGTCTAAGCCTACCTGCAGTCATTACTACTGATTTACGCTTGAATGAGCCCCGCTATGTCAAGTTACCTAATTTAATGCAAGCTAAAAGAAAAATAATTGAAAAGATTAATTTTGCAGATTTGGGTATAAATAGTGTTCCTCAATTAAAAGTCCTTAAGTATGAAGAACCCCCAGTTAAAACTGCAGGGAGGCGGATAGATAACGTTTTTGAGCTAGTTGAAAAGCTTAAAAATGAAGCCAAGGTACTGAAGAAGGTAGAGATAAGAGGTTAAGATGAAAGCGTTGGTTATAGCACAACTTCAGGAAAATAGACTAACGGGTGAAATCTACCAGGTAGTAACAGCAGCGAAGCAACTTGGTCAGGTAGATATATTGGTAGCAGGAGCAGCAACCAAGCAAGCGGCGGAAGAAGCTTCAAGAATAGAAGGAGTGCATACGGTATGGGAGAGTACAGCAGCCCATTATGAACATCAATTGGCCGAAGAAATAGCAGCACTCATTCAGTCATTAGCGAAACCCTACCAGTATGTTTTAGCGAGCGCAAATACCTTTGGAAAAAATCTCTTACCTCGAGCTGCAGCTCTGTTAGATAGACCCATGATTTCAGAAGTTATTGAGATCAAAGATAAACAAATCTTTGTGCATCCTATCTATGCAGGTAGTATTTTAGAGACAGTGTTGGTGGAAGGGCCTGTTTTTTTGACCATTCGTAAAACCTCATTCGAAGCTAGTACTATAGGCGGTCAAGCTGAGGTAGTTTCTTTAGATCCTTTGCCTGCTCTAGGCTTAAGTACCTGGATAAAGCATGAAGGATCGGATAAAGATCGCCCCCAGTTAGCTCATGCGGAAGTAGTAGTTGCCGGTGGGCGTGGCTTGGGGAGTCAAGAGAATTTTGTAAGGTTGCTTACTCCACTTGCTGAGATTTTACAGGCAGCCATCGGGGCTTCTCGGGCAGCGGTAGATGCACAGTACGCTCCCAACGACTATCAAGTTGGACAAACAGGTAAAGTAGTAGCGCCTGATCTTTACATTGCAGTGGGTATATCAGGGGCTTTACAACACTTAGCTGGCATGCAAGACAGCCGTATAGTGGTTGCAATTAATAAGGATCCTGATGCTCCTATCTTAAAAATAGCAGATTATGCAATGGTAGGAGATTTATTCGAAATCGTACCTCAGCTGGTTCAAGCTCTCAAACAGTCTGACTGAAGCTTATATTTTTGGATTAATGAATTGACAAGAGATACTTTCTGGACAATTGAAGGCTTAGGTGAGGGAGAATATAGGAATAAAGGCAGTCGATTTATTGCGTATGCTCGTCATGTTACTTCAAAGCAACAGGTTAAAGCTTGGTACAGCTCACTGCGAAACGAACACTTGAAAGCCGTACATATCTGTTATGGATGTCGCTTAGGCCCTTTTTATGACAGCCATATGGCGAATGATGATGGGGAGCCCTCGGGTTCTGCTGGTTTGCCTATCTTAGGCCAGATAGACTCTTTCAATTTAACCAACACTGCAGTCATGGTGGTGCGGTATTTTGGAGGGGTGTTGCTGGGTATACCTGGTCTAATCAAGGCTTATAAAACTGCAACCAGAGAAGCTTTGAGTGTCTCTACAGTAGTAAAACAGAAGATATGTAAACGTGTGCAGCTATACTGTGAATATAAAGATATGCGGCAATTACTTTACCGGATAAAGCAATTAGGTGGCCAAGTGATCAATCAAGCAACGGAGTTACGTTGTAAATTAGTGGTTGATATCCCAATTGAAGAATATGAAAGATTTTTAGCTTGTCTATCTCACACGGTGGTAATAGGAGAACAAAAATGAAAATTTTAGTGGTAGGTGCAGGAGCCAGAGAGCACGCTTTGGCGTGGAAACTAGCTGCTTCACCTAAGGTAGATCAGGTTTTTGTAGCCCCTGGAAATGGAGGTACTGTAAAGGAAAAAAAGGTAAAAAACATTCCTATAACCGAGATAGAGGCTTTAGTTGAGTTTTGTCAAAAAGAAGTGGTAGATTTAACTGTGGTCGGGCCAGAAGCTCCGTTGGCCGCAGGTATAGTGGATATTTTCGAAAAGGCAAAGCTAAAAATTTTTGGGCCTACAAAAGCAGCAGCTCGTTTGGAAAGCTCCAAGAGTTATGCTAAGCAGTTGATGAAAAAATATGGGATACCTACCGCAAGATACGAACTATTTGAAGATTTAGAGGAGGCGAGAGCCTATATTTCACGAAAACAGTTACCTATAGTACTTAAATTGGATGGATTAGCAGCAGGTAAAGGAGTGGTAGTAGCTAATTCACTCACGGAAGCGTATAAAACGTTGGAAAAAATGTTGGCGCAAAAAGGTAACCGGGTTTTGATAGAGGATTTTTTACCCGGTGTGGAAGCGAGTTTTATCGTGATGGTAGATGGAAGTCATATTCTTCCGCTAGCTAGCAGCCAAGACTATAAGAGGTTGTTAGAGCAAGATAAAGGGCCCAATACAGGAGGTATGGGGGCCTATAGTCCAACTGTTCGGGTGAGTGAGACAGTCTTTGAAAAGACAATGGAAACTATTGTTAAACCGATAGTTGATGCTTTAGCCAAGGAAGGTTGTCCCTTTAAGGGTTTTTTATATGCAGGTTTAATGATTGATAAGGATCAAAAACCACATACCGTGGAATTCAATTGCCGCTTGGGAGACCCAGAAACGGAGCCTATCCTGATGCGTTTACAAAGCGATTTAGTTGATTTATTGGAAGCGGCTTGTGAAGGTCGTTTGCATCAATGTGAGGCAAAATGGGATACAAGAACGGCTGTAGCTGTTGTACTAGCGACTCAAAATTATCCGCAAGGTTCGGAGAAAAGTGTGGTTATAGAAGGGTTATCTAAAATTACAGAAGAAGTTAAAATTTTTCATGCAGGTACTAGGATTGAAGAAAACCAGATTTTAACTAACGGTGGCCGTGTGCTCTGTGTAACGGGCTTGGGAAAAAATCTGGAAGAGGCACAAAAACTTGCCTATTCAGAGGTGCAAAAGATTCACTTTGAGGGAATGCGGTATCGAAAAGATATTGGTAATGTCTATGGATAACTATTAAATTCAAATAATAAACAAAGCTTAAAGCCTGTATAGATAGCTTTTAGAGGAGGCATTTGAGGTTCCCCTCAAGCTAAGAGAGAAAGTTTTATGAAATTATCCCAGTAGTGCTGGGCAGAGGTTTTGGCTATCAGTCTTTTTGTAACTTAGCCTAAGTCTAGAGAAGGGATCTAGCAGTTAAAGTGGTTAGAATACAAAGGATGACTTTTTTAAAAATAAAGGAAGCCAGCCTGTTAGCTTAAAGTGATGTATATGGTGTATGAAGCTAAGAAAATTTTCAAGCATAGGTGATGGTGGTAGCAGGATGAATGGTAGGTAAAGATATGGATACGCTTAAGAGAAGACCTGTGAGGCTGCCAAAAATAATAAGGTTACAAACCAAGTAGAGAACTAAGGGAGCTGAAATAGTGCCAACTAAAGTGGCTATGGGGCCGAAGTAGGCTGTTTCTGTAAGGTTCAACTTCAATTTGAATCTGTATTTAGAGAGGTTTACAGTTTAGTTTTATTGGCAGTTTATATTAATTCGACTGGCATTTTAATTCTTCTTTCTAGATTTTGACTAATTACTGGTTATTTCTAGCCAGTAAAAGGTCAGTGGAATAGTAGTGGGCTGGTTGGAGCAGCAGTTGGTGCATGTTAGAATCCGAGCTATATGGGTCGGAACCTTCAGACGGAGGAGTTTTGATAATGTCGAAAAAAATAACAGTATTAAATATTTTATTGATTACCATTGGTTTGGCTTGGGCTGACCCGAGAGAGGAAGTTACTGTTTGCTCGCAAAAGTTACCTGTTGCAGGTGATATACTGCAGCATAGGGCGGGTTGTCTATTACCATTGCCTGAGAGAGAAGCTGATAAAGATTCTAATCAATCTCTTACTTGGGACAATTGGTTAGATAAACTTAGGGTAATTTTTTCTCCACATTCATTTAATTAGTGAAGAAAAAGAGGTTTGGGAGCTTTAGATGGATGAAGGTTTAAAAAAAGCAGCTTTAGAGTTTCATGAATATTTAAGACCAGGAAAAATTCAGGTGGTTCCCACAAAACCGCTTGCTACTCAATATGACTTATCTTTAGCCTATTCACCAGGAGTAGCGGCTCCATGTATGGCGATTTATGAAGACCCAAAGCTAGCTTCTAGATATACAGCTAGAGGTAATTTAGTGGGTGTTATTTCTAATGGAACAGCTGTTCTTGGGCTAGGGGACATCGGACCTTTGGCTGGCAAACCAGTTATGGAAGGCAAGGGGGTTTTATTCAAGAAATTTGCTGGAATTGACGTATTTGATATTGAAATTAATGAAAAAGATCCAGATAAAATTATCGATATTGTTGCCTCTCTCGAGCCAACTTTTGGTGGGATTAATTTAGAGGATATCAAGGCGCCTGAATGTTTTTATATCGAGAAAAAGTTACGCGAAAGGATGAAAATACCAGTTTTTCATGATGATCAACATGGTACGGCTATTATTACAGCCGCGGCTATTCTTAATTCGTTGGAAATCGTGAAAAAAGATATTAAAAAGGTTCGACTAGTTTGTTCAGGGGCAGGTGCAGCTGCTATTGCTTGTTTAGACTTATTGATTTCTTTGGGTTTAGACAGAAAACATGTAGTGGTCTGTGACTCTAAAGGGGTGATTTATGAAGGTCGTGGTAAATTAGATCCGTCTAAGCAGAAATATCAGGTACCAGATACTGGAGCGAGGACCCTGCAAGAGGTTATTTTGGGAGCTGATATATTCTTGGGTTTGTCAGCACCAAACTTATTGTCAGTAGAGATGCTTAGAAGTATGAATAGCCAACCTATCATCATGGCACTGGCTAATCCAGAGCCTGAAATATGGCCACCACTAGCTAAGGCGGAAAGATCTGATGTAATCATCTGTACGGGACGATCAGATTTCCCTAATCAGGTCAATAATGTATTGTGTTTTCCTTTCTTATTTAGAGGAGCTTTGGACGTTGGTGCAACTACGATTAGTGAAGAAATGAAGATCGCTTGTGTTAAAGCTATCGCTGACTTAGCCAAGGCGGAAAAAAGTGATTTAGTACGCAATGCGGTGGGCAGTAAAGAACTAGATTTTGGGCCAGAGTATGTAATTCCTTCACCCTTTGATCCACGTCTTATCATAGAAATTGCCCCAGCAGTCGCTAGGGCTGCTATGGATTCTGGGGTGGCGACCCGCCCAATTAAAGATTTTGATAGTTATGTTAATTCCTTGACCCAATATGTCTACAAAACTAATTTATTCATGCGGCCCATATTTTCTAAGGCTAAGCGGAGTAAAAAACGTGTAGTGTTGTGTAATGGTGAGGAAGAAAGGGTTTTACATGCTGCTCATGCAGTTATTGAGGGTGGCATTTGTCAACCGATTTTGGTAGGCCGTCGAAGTGTCATTGAAGAACGTCTGAAATCTCTACGTATTCAGCTAAAGGTAGGGGAGGATTTTGAGATATTTAATGGAGCACAAGATCTTAGGTATCAGGATTACTGTGAAACCTATTATCAGTTGCGCAAGAGACACGGAGTGACGCGTGCGATGGCAAGGGAAAAGTTAGTACATGCACCCACTTTAGTAGGTGCTCTCATGCTATATAAAAATGAGGCTGATGCTTTGATCTGTGGTACGGTAGGACCCTTTAGGAACCATTTTAAGATCCTAGAAGAGATTATTGGTTACGATAATCCAGAAAGAATTGCTTGTGCAATGAATGCTCTTATTCTTTCTCAGGGTAATATTTTTATTACTGATACTTATGTTAACGACAATCCCACTGCAGAGCAGATAGCACGAATTACGGAATTAGCAAGTAAGGAAATGCTACGTTTTGGTGTAAAACCAAAAGTAGCTCTACTATCCAATACTAATTTTGGTTCGCTAGAGACAGAAGTAAGTCTGAAAATGACTAAAGCGCTAGAAATTATCCGTAAACGTTGCCCTGCATTAGAAATTGATGGTGAGATGCAAGGCGATGTTGCATTGATTGAAGAAATGCGCCTGAGCATTATGCCCGATACTACTTTAACCACCGGGTCGGCTAATTTATTGGTAATGCCTAATGTTTTTGCTGCCAATATCAGTTATAATCTTTTGCGAGTTTCCGCTTCTGACGGGGTGACTATTGGTCCCATCTTGATGGGCATGGCTAAACCTTGCCATATTGTTACACCTATTGCTTCCCCTAGAAGGATTGTGAATTTATGTGCCATTGCGGCAGTAGACGCACGGAGGGCTGAAAAATTAACTTAAATCTAAGAGCAAATAGAAGAGATTTTTTGCGAGGTAGTGCCTTATTAACGACGCTTACGTTTTTGCGAGCTTGTGCTATGTCTGGTCCTCCTGCCGTGTCACAGGGAGGTCCTAAAGAGGATTGTGTACAGACAGTTAAACCTGTGTATGGTAGAGAGGGCAACGTGGTCCGCCTTTTTGCCCCATCTGGATACAGTGAAAAGTACGAGGCTATCGCTTTAGCTATTTCTCGATTGCAACTAGCTGGTTTTGCTGTTGATAATCAGACGGCGGCATACAGAAAAATGAGCCGCTTTGCTGGTACCGATGCTCAACGTGCAGGAGACTTTCAGGCAATCATCGAGAGGCGTGTACAATTACCCAAAATACTATTGGCTCTGCGCGGCGGTTACGGATCTATGCGTATCCTACCTTTAGTGGATTGGGCTAGCTTGGGTAGTATGATGCAGGAATGTGGCACATTGCTCTTGGGTTATAGTGATATTACTGCCATACAGCTCGCTTTATTGGCTCGAGGGAAAACGACCAGCTTTGCAGGCCCTATGTTAGTTGGGGACCTGGGCGTACCCGAACCTTCATCCTATATGTTGCAAGGACTGGTTCAGTGTCTTGGCAATCCTTCTTTTACCGTTGTGGTGGAGGAAAGTCAGATAAGTCAATCTATTGAAGGAGTGTTCTGGGGAGGTAATTTGAGCATTCTATCTGCTCTAGTTGGTAGCAACTATATGCCAAGGATTAGAGGAGGTATTTTGTTCATCGAGGATGTTTCTGAGCAGCCCTACCGTATCGAAAGAATGTTGCAGACGCTTTATTTGGCGGGTATTCTGAGTCAACAAAAAGCTATTGTCCTGGGTAACTTTAATCTGGATAATGATGCTAAGGACAGCTACGATGCTAATTATACCTTCAGCACAGTCGTGGAACGTCTTCGACGTATCCTTAAGATTCCAGTGTTAACTAGTTTTCCTTTTGGTCATGTGGCAGACAAAGTGACTATGCCGCTTGGAGCCTTCGCAAGGATAGATCCGCATAATTCTGGCTACACAGTTAACTTTAGTCACTATCCCTATTTCAATGTACAGAAGTTTCACTTAGAAGCCCTAGGTCGAGCTGCAGAAGAAACGCCGGCATTGTGTTCGCCGGCTAATGGATCTCCTCTTTTACCAAGGTGAAGAGGTTATTCAGCGCTGGATGAGGGTGGGGGATTTGCGGTTGACTGTAAGTCAGGGTTATAGACGATAGCATGGTCTAGCATGTGGATAAGTTTTTTGTTAGCATCGGGATAATTTAGACGGCTGAGGAAGTAGCGAATGGCGTTGATTCGGGCTCTTTTTTTATCGTCCGATTTGATCACAGTCCAAGGAGCATCTCCAGTATGTGTATGGAAAAACATGGCGTTTTTAGCTTTAGTATAATCGTCCCACTTATCCAAAGATTGGATATCGATGGGGGATAGTTTCCAATGCTTAAGTGGGTCAGTCTGTCGGGACATAAAACGCCTCAATTGCTCTTCTCGGCTTACAGAAAACCAAAATTTGAACAGAAGAATCCCTGAATTGACTAGCATTCTTTCCAGTTCAGGTGTCTGTCGCATGAACTGAAGATATTCATGAGGCTCGCAGAAGCCCATTACCTTTTCGACACCGGCGCGGTTGTACCAAGAGCGATCGAAGAACACTATCTCACCTGCTGTGGGAAGTTGTCTAATGTAGCGCTGAAAGTACCATTCTCCTTTTTCTACAGTTGTAGGTTTCTCTAGAGCGACAACTCTAGCTCCTCGGGGATTCAGGTGTTCCATGAACCTTTTTATAGCGCCTCCTTTTCCTGCAGCATCTCGACCTTCAAATAAACAGACAATTTTTTGTCCGCTTTCTTTAACCCAGCTTTGTACCTTTAGTAGCTCTATTTGTAGGGCTTTCTTTTGCTTCTCATAAATTTTTCTTTGCATTCGAGTTTTATAGGGATAATTTTCTGGTAGTGTAGCAGCCATAGTTTCTTCGGTAGCCAAGAGACTTTGAGCATTATCTAGTACTGGCCCAGTAGCGGTGTTATGGTCATGGGGTTCCACAGTAGTTTCTTCCAGCAAGTTATTTTTTTGCATAGTCATATCCAAGGTAATAAAATTAAGCAAGCCCGATTCTACTACAGTTGTGGAGCTGAACGAATTTAAAGATAAGCTTTAGAGTAGGGATGGTATGAGGTGCTAGGGGTGAGTTACCTCGCTTAAGCTTTAATAGCAGTTAGGTTACAATCAGACAGCTTACGTTTTAGAGAAAATTTACATGTTTCGATTATTGGTCCTTGTGTTATTTTTATTAATGAGTTCTCCTGCCTGGGCGGCAGAATTAGATGGTAGAAATTTTAGTTTAGCTTGGGGTCTACCCTTTGTCTTGATCCTACTTAGCGTGGCCTTAATGCCTATTTTGAACCGACGGTTTTGGATACATCATCATGGCAAAATATTCTTATTTTGGACTCTAACCCTAGTAATACCATTTGCTTATATCTATGGTATTTCTACAGTTTTTAATGAAGTATTGGATTGTCTATTATTAGAATACTTGCCGTTTATTATCCTCATCACTGCTTTGTATACAGTATCTGGTGGCATTCTTGTATGGGGAACGTTAGAAGGGAAGCCTAGAAATAACCTTCTAATCCTAACTATTGGTACCTTTTTAGCTTCACTGATGGGTACAACTGGGGCCGCCATGCTACTAATTAGGCCTCTATTACGAGCTAATGAAAAGCGGAAATATAGAAGTCATTCTGTTTTATTCTTAATTTTTTTAGTAGCAAATATAGGAGGGGGCCTGACTCCGATAGGTGATCCCCCATTATTTTTAGGTTTTTTACAAGGGGTGGATTTCTTTTGGACTATTGAGCATATGGCTGCCCCTGTCTTATTGAATACCTTACTTTTACTAGGAGCATTCTATGGTTTAGATCGTTTTTTATACCAGAAAGAGCTCAAAACACAAGGTACAGGAAAGGCTCTTACATTAGTTCGAAAAAAAGAAAAAATTGTCTTATATGGAAAATTTAACCTACTACTTCTACTCTTAATAGTAGTTACTGTAGTGTTTTCTGGGGTGTGGAAATCTAATGGCTACTGGCAAATAGGCCATACGCAGCTTAGTTATGAGTCCTTAATTAGGGACATAATTTTATCTTTTATTACTTTGATTTCGCTAGTAAAAACTCCAAAACCCGTAAGAAATGGTAATGAATTTAATTGGGAGCCTATTTTAGAAGTAGGAAAATTATTCTTAGCAATTTTCATTGCGATTATACCAGTCGTAATTATTCTAAAAGCTGGAAAAGAGGGGGCTCTAGCTGGATTAGTTAATCTAGTAACCGATACCCAAGGGCACCCAATAAATAGCCTATATTTTTGGGTTTCGGGAACTTTATCTTCTTTATTAGATAATGCTCCAACCTATTTAGTATTTTTCAATTTAGCTAGTGGAGGTGACGCACAATTTTTGATGCATGAAGCTCCTAAAACTTTGTTAGCCATATCTATGGGTTCGGTATTTATGGGAGCTTTAACCTACATAGGAAATGCTCCGAATTTTATGATCAAAGCAATTGCTGAGCAAAGAAACGTTAAGTTACCCGGTTTCTTTAGGTACACAATCTACGCAGCGCTTATTCTTGTCCCTATTTTTACCTTAGATATGCTTATATTTTTGTATTAAGGAAAAATAGGTAGGTATAGACCATGTACTCCACGTTAGTCTGATGTGCTGAGCAGTGTTGCTCTTATCTAATGACACAAAGAGTGATTTAATCAATACCTACGAAGTTTCTTTGTTGCCATGCTTCAAATAACATGACAGCCACTGCATTGGACAGATTCATACTACGACTTAGGGGGAGCATGGGAATGCGTAGACGATGTTGGGCGGGGAATGAATCTAAAAGTGTATCTGGAAGCCCCCTAGTTTCGGGTCCAAAAACAAAAGCAGCTTCGTCAGGAAAACAGGGACTATCATAGCGAATGTGCGCTTTAGTAGTAAGTGCATAGAAAGTACTGTTAGGGAGAGCAGCTCGACATTCTTGCCAGTCTGCATGCAGATAAACAGTAGTGAATTCGTGATAATCCAATCCTGCTCTTCTCATCTTAGAGGAATTAAAAATAAAGCCTAGGGGCTCTACTAAGTGCAAAGTAAACCCAGTATTCGCACAAAGCCTAATGATGTTACCAGTGTTTTGAGGGATTTCTGGTTCAAAGAGAATAATGTGCTGTGTCATGAATTCTCCGATTGAGCCAATACCCAAGCATAAACGGTAGTCACTTGCGTCTGTTTCAGTAGCTTAGCTAATTCATTAAGTGTAGCTAGGGTAGTGGCAACATCATCAATAATTAAAATAGAAGGGCTATTGAGAGTAGCATGAAGTTTAAAAGCTCCCTGAAGGTTGGACATACGAGCTTTTTGGGACAATTGATGCTGTGGCAATAGGTTGCATTTAGTGATCAAATTTGTAGAAATTAAGCGGATTGAATAATGCTTAAGTATACCGCGTGTAAGTTCTAGGCTAGGATTAAATAGTCGACTAGCATAACTAGAGGTTGTAGTAGGCATAGCTAGGATATTTTCAAGTTGCGAGCTTTTAATCCAATGCGGAGGATTGGCGAGCATAATTTTGGACAAAATAGTAGAATATTGAAGCTTAGATTGAAATTTCCATCGTTGGAGTAATTGAGTGAGTGGAGGGCGGTAGTAGCAGCTCGCCCAAAAATAATCGATGGCCGTAGGACTAAAACTACAAGAGACGCAAATTAAGCCACTCAATATGCGTTGACCGCAGTGGCGGCAATAACGAGCCTGTTTAAACAATTTAGTGATCAGAGGCCAGCATTGGTGACAAATGACTTGTGTAGCAGAAAATTGATTACAAAGAGGACATTGGAACATGGATAGTAAAACCTCTGCCCGGATTGTAGCAGATTAGATGCCTTGCAGCTTCTCTTAATTAAATAAGTTGAGACTAAAATGAAAGGCAGTATTTTTAAGTTAAGTTCTGATTTGTTAGAAGAACGTTTAAAATTTACTAAACGAATTCCCAAAAGTCTGGGTGTGGTAGGATTAGACCATCACAGCTGTCGTAACAGTCTCAGAAAACTTTACAATATTCCCGTGATGGAGATAGATGTCAAGGATTCAGAGTTTCGGCAAGGGAAGGCTCAGTCAAGTTGGCATAGATGGTTTAAAGGATCCAAAAATAGGTTTCAGTTAGTGAGTTTAGAGCCTCCCTTTTGGGAGGAAGGTATAGAAACCTTTGATGTATTAGTTTCTAATTTATACCTGGTAAGAAAATCTCTTTACAAGAGACAGTTGTTTACTATGTGGAGAACTTTCTTATGCCCTGGAGGCTGGCTATTTTTTAGTTTTTTGGGGCCAGAGAGTTTTGCGGAAATTTATAGACTATTCGATCAGTATCGCTCTGCGGAGTCACCTACCTATCAATTGGATATGCAAATGATAGGTGACGAGTTATTGCAGCAGGGTTTTATAGAACCTGTTATAAGTTCTGAATCTTTACATTTAACCTATAGAAAATTAGGGACTTTGATCAAAGATTTAGAGGACTTGGGGGTATTGTCAAGTATGTTAAGTTGGCTTAATATCTCCCAGCATCGCTTTGGAGAGGTTCTGAGGAAAGCTATTTTTGAGCTCACTACATTTCAGGTAACTTATGAGTTTGTCTTTGCTCACGCTTTAAAGAGCACGAAGGGTACTTCTGAGCAGGAGATTAGATTTTACAAGCCACGCTAGTCTTTCCAATGCATAGGAAAAGTTCAATGACGTTCTATAAGCGTATACAAGCAGTCCTTCAGCTTACTATCCCGCTGGGTATTTTATTCTTTTTAATTTTGTTGTTTATTTACCATTCTGATCGAATACAGCAAAAGGCACTTAATAAAAAGCAAATTGAACAACAGCTCTCGTCTGTGCACCAAAAAATAGTCAAACCTTATAAGGGTGTCAAGATAGGTCTAGCTTTAGGCGCAGGAGGAGCCAAAGGATTTGCACATATAGGAGTGATTAAGGTACTACAGGAGAATGGTATCCCAGTCCGCATAGTCGTAGGTACTAGTGCTGGTTCCGTTGTGGGGGTGCTTTATGCTTACGGATTTGATGCTAAGGCTATTCAGAGAATTTTGACAGATGTGGGTTTTGCATTAATGGATTTTGATTTATCTTTTACGGGCTTTATTCAAGGCAAGAAGTTAAAGGAATTGGTCAATAGAAGTATTAATCACTTGCCTCTAGAAGCGTTATCGAAGAAGTTTGGGGTGGTAGCCACTGATTTTAGCTCAGGTGATACTATACTGCTGACACAGGGAGATGCGGGTCAGGCTGTGCGGGCTTCCTCAAGCATTCCAGCTATATTTAAGCCTGCCGAAATCGCAGGGCGTTTATATGTTGATGGGGGATTAAGCGCACCAGTGCCAGTATCTCAAGCGAGACGTTTAGGAGCTGATGTAGTGATTGCAGTTGATATTTCTAGTCATCCGGCAGAGCAGGGTGCTTTGTACCAACCCAGTTCCTGGTTTTCTACCATCGACCATAGTATTTCAATACTTATTAATAAACAGGTTGAAGGCGAATTAAAAAAAGCTGATGTGGTCATTCAGCCCAAACTTTCAAGTACTGAATTTTTAAATTTTTTTAGTATGGATTCTACCATTGAGGCAGGGGAAAGAGCTGCTCGACGTGCCTTACCCAAAATTAAAGCTGCTATTGAAAAAGCTAAACAGGAAAAGATGCTGCTACAAGCAACTTCTAGTAGTGCAAGGAACGTAGATCGGAATAACTTTGAACAAGGGGGGTCAGGGACAAGCAAAGAGTGGATATTTTAAGCTTGTTCCCTTTTTATAGGGGATATTCTCAGTAATGCCTATCTCTGAGAGCGGAAAGTACCATCGGGTGATTAGACAATGCTTTATTAGATAGCGATTCTTTGTTTGGCAAGAAGCAATTTTCAGCGTTGGGTGAGGAGCAGGAGTAAAATTCCGCTGGTGGTATATCCAGTTAAAACAGAACTATATAGGCCGTATAAGCCTATTTTTGTAATGGCATGCATAACGTAGTTTATGCTCTTTAGGGATAAAGGTTGGGGTAGTGAAAAATATAGTCTTTTAGGTTATCAATATTATATAGTGAATGAGAGGGCTAGTTAAAGAAGATTGAGGCTGGCATCAGACTATAGAAGCTGAACACAAGGAAAAAGAAATCCGTATGCTAAGGAACCGGGGGTTAGTAGTTGGAGCAGAAGAAAGGTATACCATTGCATAGTTTTATGGCTATTTTGCAGGTGTGATCCTTCCTAGCTATTGGCTTTGATGGGAGAAGGGGGTAAATAATTTACAGCTACAGAGTGACTTAGTACTTCCTTTCTAATCCATAAAGTAGGTTTTTTTTTCATAAAAGTAATGGAACAGGGGGTAAGTCTCAGTAGTTGGGCGCGATTGCTAACTTCTAGCAAGTTTAAACCAAGCATACAGCGAATGATAGAACGCCAAAACGTGGTAGAAGTTTGGGGATAACTACCGAAGATCATGGTGTTAAACAACTTGAATTGTTCTTTTAGCTGGCCCGCTTTTCCCTGTAGGATTTGTATAGTTTCGGTGATATTAGCGTTTTGATCTGTGTAAAATACTACAGTTAATATAGAGACAGCGTAAGGTGAAATATCAGTACTTCGTTCTCCTGGCTCATTGGAACAGAAGGTTTCCAGATCCCGTTCAAAGGTGAAATACTGTTGAAGGAGAGTTTTCTTATTGAGGGGCGTATCGCATAACATTAACATTTGCCTTAATTTTTTCAATTTAAGTTTTTTTTGCTGATCAGCTAGCTCGTCATTTTTGATGCACTCATTTTGTAGAATGAAATCATTTAAACCGTAACAAACCCAACTAACTGCAGGAAGACCATCTCTACCAGCTCTTCCTGCTTCCTGAATATAACGTTCAATGCTAGTAGGAAGATTTAGATGGGCTACAAAGCGTATATTGGGTTTATCTATACCCAGGCCGAAGGCAATGGTAGCAACCATGATCCCAGACTTAGCTGTTTTAAAGAGTTTTTGATTAAGTAGCCTGATGTGGGTAGCCAAACCAGCATGGTAAAGGTAGGTTTTATATCCTTCTTGCTCTAAAAAATGGGCTATTTTTTCTGCTTGGTTCCTAGAGAAACAGTATACTAGTCCACATTCAGATTCAGGGCGGTTTTTTAGAAATTGTAATAGCTGCTGCTTGACATTATTTTTGGGAAGAAAGTTGACCCTTAAATGTTCTGGATGTTCATAACATTCAAATAATTGAATGGGGGATAGGCTGAGAGCTTGGATAATATCTTTTTTAGTTTCTGTATCTGCTGTAGCGGTCAGGGCAACTCGTGGGATAGAAGGAAGATAATCTGCTAAGATACGTAAGTTAAGATAGTCTTTCCTGAAATCATGACCCCATTGACTGATACAGTGAGCTTCGTCCACGACAAAGCGGTCAATTTTGATTTCCTTTATTAAGGAAAGGAAGAATTGATTTTTAAATCGTTCTGGTGATACATACAATAGTCTAATCTGATTAGATTTTAGTGCCTGGTACAAAGCATTTTGTTCGATACTGTTTAGGCTACTGTCTAAATAAGAAGCGGCAATATTAAGCGCTCTTAAGGCAAGGACCTGATCATGCATGAGAGCCATTAAAGGGGAAATAACCACAGTCACCCCTTCGCCTAAGAGTGCAGGAAGCTGATAACAAACGGATTTTCCTGCACCTGGCATTAATTGTACGAAAACATTCTGGTTCATGAGAATAGCTCGGATAATACTAAGCTGTAAGGGCTTGAAGCGTGAATAGCCAAATACCTCACTCAGAATTTTCAAAAGGACCTTCTCATTCCAGCACATCCGCGCATGATACACCCAAAACTATCGACCGTTAGCATGAGTTAACTATTAAAGCTGTAAAATAAATAGCTTCTTAGCTGAAAGGAAGACAATTTTTACTATAGGACCTTATCTAGATTTAATGCTTAAAGTAAATATTAATAGCCGGGATAAGGATGGGTAATCTACTTCTCTTCATTAAGATAGCAGCAAGGTTTATAAAAAACAATGGCGAATAAATTCTAATCCCACAAAATCTATAGAAAAATTGGCTATGGCTTTCACAGGGGCTTTAGCATGGTAGGCAAAAGAAAGGCCCGCTTTTTTTAACATAGAAATATCGTTAGCCCCATCTCCTACGGCGACGACCTGGTTGGGATGCAAATTATACTGAGCCTGATAGCTTTTTAGGTATTTGGCTTTGGCTGAAGCATCAATTATTTCACCTACTATTTCACCAGTTAATCTTTGGTTCTCTATTTCCAGTGTGTTGGCTACGGCATCAGTTAGTAGATATTTTTTTTTGAGGGCTTCCGCAAAAAAGGAAAAGCCACCAGAAACTAAAACAAAGGCAACAGCATGTCGATGACATTCTTCTACCAGGAGTTGAGCGCCTGGGGAGAGTTGGATCCCCTTTGAGAGTATTTTTTCCAGTTCTTGGGTAGCTAGCCCCCTAAGTAATGCCACCCGTTTTCTTAGAGAGGATTCAAAATCTAGCTCACCCCGCATAGCGGCTTGGGTAATATGGGCAACCTGTGGTTTGAGGCCTACTGCATCGGCTAATTCATCGATGCACTCTATAGAAATGAAGGTAGAATCCATATCACTGACAATTAAGCCTATTTCACTAAAAGAACGTTTGGGAAGGATGGCCCAATCCACGTTGGCTATGCTTAATTTTTTTTTCATAGCTGCAGTTAAGTGAAAAGATGCAGTAACCGAGTAGCGCACCACATTTTTATGTTGGTCATAAAGGGTTGGTTGATTACCCAGCAGAAGCTGGAGATCAAGCTGTGGGAGCTGCTCTCCAGCTAGAACAAGCAAGTGTTCCATCAGCTTTCCTTCGTAATCAGTTGTCTTGAATGCAGATTGTATTACGGTTTTTATTTAATCTCACTATGGCGGCTTTATTTTTCGGTATAATCAACGCCCAAGGGTATTAGCCTTCCAGTGAAGTATGTCTTAATCTAATCTGCAAAGGAAAGAAGAAACTACTATGAACCAGCCGACTTATACCCAGTCCCAATATGCTTGGGCTTGGACTGCTCACTTATTTACAGCGCTAGGGATCGTTGCCTGTGCTCTGGCTATGTTAGCCTTATTCCAAAATGAACCTTCCTTATGCCTTTTCTGGTTGATTGTAGCCTATATTATTGATGGCTTAGATGGAACTTTAGCTAGAGCAGTAAAGGTGGAAATACTAACTAACTATGATGGATTCATCATGGACTCAATCATAGACTATACAAGCTATGTATTTATCCCTGTTTTTATTATTTATTTCTATGTAGATTATCCTAGTGGCTTAAAAATTTTAAGTATTGCTTTGATCTTGATTAGTTCAATGTACTTTTTCTTTAAAAATAACATGAAAACACACGATTATTACTTTAATGGTATTCCTACCATGTGGCAAATGATCGCTGTTTACATGTATATCCTTAGCTTTAATATGCCTTGGGTAAATTTTTTGCTTACTATCTTATTTTGTATACTGCAAAATGTGGACTTTAACTTTGTTCATCCCTTCCGCGTAAAACGTCTAAGGAAGTTAACTATTACGGTTACAGTAATTTGGACAGTGACAACCCTGATTATGATGTTCAGTGAACCAGCACACTTCAACAAAGTTTTTCCTTACATGAATGTTAATGTAGGTCATGTTTTAATCAAAGATTATCAATGGGGGACTACGCTCTATCAACTTCTCCAGCCGTGGAATAATTTAGTTCTCTTTCTGTGGTGTATATGCCCAGCTTACATTATGCTGCTGAGCTGCTATCGGACGTATGAAAAGTTAGTGGGGAAGGTGGCGGCTTAACAGGATTTCTGTAGGGAGACGAGAGCTAAGTTGAGTTAAAGCTCCTTAATTTTTAGGGGTGAGGTTTGGCGAAAAGCGGCGAATGCATCTAGAATTATCTGGGGGTTGTTGGCTTCTAAGTGCACAGTATTTGAGAGCATACGCCGCCAAATTCTAGCGTTAGGCCAGCCATGAAAAAGTCCAAGGTAGTGCTTTACTATATTCTTTAGTTTTATTTGAGGATTAGCTTTCAGCTCTTCCTCGGCATAGAGGTAAAGCTGTTGAATTAAAGTGGTTTCATCTAAATTGTAGCTTTCATTGAAAAGAACCTGCTCCCAACTCAGCAGGGAGAGCGGATAGCGATAGGCCTGGCGGCCTACCATAACGCCATCTACGTGGGCTATTTGTGTCTGAACAGCTTGGAGGTCTGTTATGCCGCCGTTAAGCACAATGGTTAGTTGAGGAAAGTCTTGTTTAAGTCGGTGTACATATTCGTAGTTTAAAGGTGGCACTCTTCTATTTTCTTTAGGAGATAGGCCCTTCAACCAAGCATTCCTGGCGTGCACAATGAAGACTTGACACTGAGATTCGTATGCTATTTGGCCAACAAAATCTCTCAACCAGGAGTAGGAACATTCTTTGTCAACACCAATCCGATGTTTAAAAGTAACTTCAAGCTCCGTACTGTCCTGCATTGCCCTTAAGCAATCTATAGCCAATTTTACTTGTAGCATAAGAGTTGCGCCGAAAGAGCCCTTGGTCACACGGGGACTTGGGCAGCCGCCGTTGAGATTAATTTCATCAAATTGATATTTTTGCGCTAGACGACATGCTTGAGCTAACTGCTTGGGATCATTCCCCCCAAGTTGCAAGGCAAGCGGATGCTCTAGTGAGTGAAATTTTAAAAAATTTTCTCGCTCTCCGTATAAAATAGCCCCTGCGTGAACCATTTCGGTATAAAGACGGGCATGAGGACTGAGAAGGCGAGCTAAGTAGCGGTAATGTCGATCTGTCCAATCCAACATAGGAGCTACCGATAATTTCCAGGGTGAACACTGCTCTGTAGCTGGTTTATGATCCGTGAAGGATGAACAGGGAACGGGCACGACTAAAAGCCCGCTGCAGCTTTAAGTTTTGTTGAGATACTGGTATCTTCCCAGCTAAAGTCGCTATCTTCTCTACCAAAATGTCCATAATTTACGGTTTTTGAAAAGATAGGTCGCTGTAAGCGCAGGGTATCAATAATCCCTTTGGGCGTTAAATCGAAATATTCATCGATTATTTTAAGAATCTCTGTTTCAGCCAATTGACTAGTGCCAAAAGTGTCAATAGAAACAGAATTAGGCTTATCTATACCAATAGTATAAGAAACCTGTATCTGGCAATGTCTAGCAATCCCTGCAGCAACGATGTTCTTAGCTACGTAGCGACAAGCATATGAAGCGGATCTATCAACCTTAGTGGCATCCTTACCTGAAAAAGCTCCACCACCATGAGGAGCGGCCCCTCCATATGTATCTACAATAATTTTGCGGCCAGTCAATCCGCAATCACCTTTGGGTCCCCCAATAATAAATTGTCCGGTAGGGTTAATATGATATTGAGTGTTCTCAAGCATTGCAGATGGAAGAACTGATTTAATGATTTCTTCAATTACCATTTCCTTCAGAGTTGATGGTGACACTTCTGGGGTATGTTGCGTGGAAAGTACCACACTTTGAATAGACTTAGGTTGACCTGTACGACTATCGTATACAGCTGTGATCTGGCATTTGGCATCAGGACGTAACCATGGATACTGACCGGATTTCCTCAGTTCAGCCTGCTTCTTCATCAAGAGATGTGCATAATAAATACAAAAAGGCATTAGGGTTGGTGTTTCATCACAGGCGTAGCCAAACATCAATCCTTGATCCCCTGCGCCTAATCTCGTACTAAGCCTGGTTGACCCATCTACCCCGCGGGCAATGTCGGGTGATTGCTTATCATAACATACCATTACTGCACAATCGTCCGCACTAAAACCGGAGCCTGGCTGAGTGTAACCTACCTCACGTACTGCAGTCCGTGCTATTTCAGAGTAATTAATATGGGCAGAAGTAGAAATTTCACCAGCCAATACTATCAAACCTGTATTGACAAGGGTCTCTGCAGCTACCCTGGCTGTGGGGTCTTGTTCTAAAATAGCGTCTAAGATACTGTCAGAGATTTTATCGGCCACTTTATCAGGATGGCCTTCGGAAACTGATTCGGAAGTAAACAAATAATCACACACTTATTTTCCTTTAACTGCTGTCAGGATTGCTCCATGTTTCAACGTAGTTATGGGCCCCTGTCTAGGGGAAACTCGTATTTTCGTTAGTTTAACTCGACATTATAGCAGTATATGACCGGCTAGATGTAGGTGATAAAAGCATTTGGGCAGCTCAATCAAATTGGGTAAAATCCAAGGCTAACCTAAGGAACTGTGCAGCATGGGAAAAAAAAATAGGTTTCAATTATTTTTGTGGTTGCTATATCCGATACATTTTCTACCGTTATTTTTGTTATATTGGATTGCTTGGCCCATCGGACGTTTGGCTTATGTCTTTTTAAAAGGCAGGAAACATATTGGCCAAGTAAACCTTGCGCTCTGCTTCCCTGAAAAGTCTCCGGAAGAGAGGAGAAAAATATTGAAGGCTAATTTTCATCATATGGCAGTTATGTTCCTGGAATATAGTATAGCCTGGTATGCCTCGCCTAAAAGAATTAGAAGACTAGTAGTCTATGAAGGAAAGGATTGGCTAAAAAAAGCGGAAGAACAGGCTATTCCTTTAACGGTGTTTTACCCTCATTTTTCGGCACTAGAGCTAGGAGCGCTGCGTTTAAACTTGGATTATCCCATTATCAGCATTTTTGCCGAGCAAAGAAACTCTATTATCAACCAAAAGATTTATGAAGGTCGTACAAGGTTCCATAAATTTCATCCTGTATATCTACAGTGCCGGACTAAAAAACTGGTTTCTATCTTCCAGAAGCTCAAGCATTCTGATGCTTTATTCCTCTATCTTTCTGATCAGGATTTTGGTGCCAAAAATTCAGTTTTTGTACCCTTCTTTAACCTTGCGGCTGCAACTAATACTGGCTTGTCTCGCCTCAGCAGGATATCAGGCAGGAAAGTGCTGCCCATTGTTCCTATTCGGCAGAAAAATCAGATTAGATTAAAAGTTTTTCCTATTTTAGATAACTTTCCCAGTGATGATGTAGTTGATGACATGCAAAGAATTAATCAATTCCTCGAAGAGATTATACGACAGTATCCAGAGCAATATTTTTGGTTGCATAAGAGATTCAAAACTAGACCTGGAAAGGAAAAGTCAGTATATTAGGTAAGGCTATCCCTTGCCAACGGAAAAGAGGAAAAAATGAGAGTCCATAGGATGCCATCGGGGCTGTTTTTGAGCTTATTTTTGGTTCTTTTAGCTGCTTGTGGTACTGGACCTCAGGAGCCCCCTTCACTCCGTAGTACGACGCAAGGCCACTCGGGCGGGTATCATCGTGTGCAAGCAGGTGAAAATCTTTACCGCCTCAGTCTGAAGTATAAGACCACGGTAGCAACCTTGCTCAGATTGAATCATCTTTCTAGTGCTTCTGAACTTAGGGTAGGTCAGCTAATTAAGATACCAATTCACCATAATGAAGGGCAACGAAAGTATGCCTCTACCTTTCCAAGAGGTAGTGCTGCTTTGTCTAGCATGCATTTCATTTGGCCTGTTAGAGGCCAAGTGTTGCAACCTTATGATTCCCCCGCGCATAAAGGCGTGACTATTCTTACTAAGGCTTTTGAATCGGTACACGCTGTAGAGAGTGGTAAAGTTTTGTATAGTGATTATGTGGAAGGGTATGGTAATTTAATATTGATCAGTCACACAGCAGATAATTCTGTGTTAACGGTGTACGGTAATAATCAGAATGTCAAGGTTAAGTTGAACCAGCGTGTACAGAAAGGTCAAGAAATTTCGACAGTAGGTACAAATGATGCAAATCAGCCCGTACTTTATTTCGAAATTCGTGTTCACAGCAAGGCGGTTAATCCGCTTACGTACTTACCCTAGGGTGTTCAGATGGCTAATTACTTATCGCATCGTTTTTTGCGCAGTAATTTTTTGTGTATGAATAAAATGGCTTAATTTATATATAAGTAGTGTTTTTCTACAACTTGTAAAGAAGTAGTAACGTTTGCCACAAGTCTTGTTGCGGCAGCTGTGGCAGATTCTCCTTCCCAGGCCTGACGTGCTTGCTCTTAGTAGCCTACTAAGGTAAAATCCACCCTTTTAAACAGTTGTTTAAGATTCTGGAGAAATTTATGGCAAACAGCGCTCAGGCGTATAAGCGCGCTATTCAGGCGGAAAAAAGGCGTGCACATAATGTTAGTTTGCGTACAGCTTTTCGTACAGCAGTGAAGAAGACTATTAAGGCTATTGAGACAGGTGACAAGACGCTAGCGCAGGCTACTTTTAGTGCGGCGGTAAAGACGCTTGACAGCGTTGCTGATAAAGGTATTTATCATAAGAATAAGGCAGCTAGGCATAAAAGTCGGCTTTCACAACGAATTAAGCAGATGGCCTAGTTTAATGCAGTGATGTAGAACTCTGAGCATTGGCTCGGAGTTTTTTTGTTTTTACCGAAAAGTCTTAACTACTGGTTGAGTAGAGGGACTTGGTGTGGTGTGTTTTAAAAATTGATTTTAAAAATAAATGGTTGGTTGAAAGGCTAGCAAAGTTCTGACCTCTTATACGTTCGGATTTATTCATCTGAACAAGGTGGGCTTTGAAGCTTTTGGTGGTTTGGATTGAGCTGGATTTAAAATTAAGAGAACGATGATGAGAACAAACTACTGTGGTTTGATAAGTGAGCTTTATTTAGGCAAAACGGTAACTGTACAAGGCTGGGTACATAGGCGGCGTGATCACGGGGGCGTTATTTTCATTGATTTAAGAGATAGAGAAGGTTTGGTTCAGATAGTCGTTAATCCTGAGACCCAAGAGGCTTTTTCCGTAGCCGATAGAAGTCGCAGCGAATATGTAATTTCAGTCACAGGTATAGTTCGTTTACGCCCAGACGGTACAGTTAATGAGTCTATGGTATCGGGGAAAATCGAAATTTTAGCTCAGCAAATTGAGCTACTTAATTCAGCTAAAACTCCACCCTTCTCCCTTGATGAGGTACATATCTCTGAAGCTGTGCGACTTGCCCATCGAGTAATTGATTTGCGTCGTCCTGCAATGCAACGCAATTTAAGGCTGCGTCACTTAATTATGAAGTTAGCCCGCCAATATTTAGACGAACTGGGGTTCATCGATATTGAGACCCCGGTTTTGACCCGTTCTACTCCTGAGGGTGCTCGAGATTACTTGGTTCCTTCGCGGGTTAACCTGGGCCATTTTTATGCTTTACCTCAGTCTCCCCAACTTTTTAAACAGCTATTGATGGTAGCAGGGTTTGATCGTTACTACCAGATCACCAAGTGCTTCCGTGATGAAGATTTAAGGGCGGATAGACAACCAGAATTTACTCAAATTGACTTAGAAGCCTCTTTTGTGACTGAAATAGATATCATGAGTTGGTCTGAGCAGCTGGTCAAAAAAATTATTGCTGAAGTTTTAAAAGTAGAGATTGATTTTGTTCCTAGGATGACATTCGCGACTGCTATGAGTCTATATGGTTCTGATAAGCCTGATTTGCGTATTGATTTAAGGTTGACTGACTTGACGGAACTGATGCAAACAGAAAATTTTAAGGTATTCAGGGAGGCAGCTAACCTACCAGATGGAAAGGTGATTGCGTTGCGGGTCCCAGGAGGCTCAGGCCTGACTCGTAAGGAAATCGATGAATACACCAAATTTGTAGGGATATATGGAGCTCGAGGCTTAGCTTATATTAAAGTTAACGACATCAGCAAAATTAGTAATTCTGAGAATAGTGGCTTGCAGTCCCCCATTATTAAATTTCTTTCAATTGAAACCTTGAGAGTAATCGTGGAGAAGACGCAAGCACAAAGTGGAGATATCATTTTCTTTGGAGCAGACAAAGCTAAAATTGTTTATGAATCATTAGGACAATTGAGGGTGAAAATAGGAAAAGATCATGGGCCACAGAATGGTTATTTTAAGGCGGGATGGCAGCTGTTGTGGGTTACGGATTTCCCTATGTTTGAGTATGTTGAAGAGGAAGATCGTTATGTTGCGATGCACCATCCTTTTACGTCTCCAAAAGTAGGACATGAGGATTGGATGGAAACTCATCCCGAAAGATGTTTGGCGAGGGCATATGATCTTGTACTTAACGGTTGGGAATTAGGGGGAGGGTCTATACGTATTCACCAGCATGATACTCAGGAAAAAGTTTTCAGGGCTCTGAAGATTTCGAAGGAAGAACAAGAAAATAAGTTTGGATTTTTATTAGAAAATCTACAATATGGGGCACCACCTCATGGTGGTCTAGCTATTGGATTGGATCGACTTGTGACCTTGATGGCTGAGGCAGAATCTATAAGAGACGTTATTGCTTTTCCTAAAACTCAGAGGGCTCAATGTTTACTTACTCATGCCCCCAACCAAGTCAGCGAAATACAGCTGAGGGAATTAGGTTTAAGGTTAAGAAAATTGGCTAGCGGAACCGGGGAAGAAGCTAAGGCTTAATGCGAGGATTCACGGGAAGGAACAAAAATGAAAAAAGCAGACAATCTGGTCTGGCTAGACCTAGAAATGACGGGGCTAGATCCAGCAACAGCGAGGATTATTGAGGCAGCCATTGTAGTAACTGATAAAGATTTAAATCTATTGGCTCAATCTCCTGTCTATGTTATTTACCAGGAGGAAAGTTTATTGGCTAGTATGGATGAATGGAATATTCAGACGCACACGCGAACGGGGTTGATTGAGCGGGTTAAAGCTTCTAGTTTGACAGAACAAGAAGCAGAAAAGCTGATGTTACAGTTTGTTAAAGCCTGGATTCCAGCTGGTCAGTCCCCTCTTTGTGGTAATACGATCCATCAGGATCGTCGTTTTTTGCAAAAGTATATGCCAGAGCTTGAAGCCTATTTTCACTATAGAAATATTGATGTTTCTACTTTGAAAGAGTTGGCTAGAAGATGGAAGCCTGAGATTTTAGGCAGCTTAACAAAAAAAGGAGCGCACCAGGCCTTGGAAGATATTTTAGAAACCATCGAGGAATTAAAGTACTACCGTGCTTCTCTATTTGACCTTAGTTAGTATTTAAGCCTACAGCGTCGCTGGGTAGAACTGGGTAGAAGTAATAGGAAAAATTTGCCTTAGTTTTGAGATTGGCAGGAGTGAGGGTGATATGGTTTTTGCGGGTCACAGCAGAGATCACCTTTTATTTTCCTTCTTTGGTTTACTGCATGTAGTTATAGCCATAAGTCTGAGATACGCCGTTGATATAGCTTAATGATTTAATGTAGGTGCTAAGCTAAAGGGTAGGAGCGGAATCCAAAAAAAAAAAACTTTGCTCTTGAAATACATTTTTTAGACCCTACTATACAGACCGATTGAAAAATTTTGATAACCATTGTTAGTTTTAGGAGGAAGTTTATGGCAATTCGTCCGTTACACGATCGTGTAGTGATTAAACGTTTAGAAGCAGAAGAAAAAACACAATCAGGTATTGTGTTGCCAGGTTCTGCAGCGGAAAAGCCTGATATAGGCGAGGTGGTTGCAATTGGTCCTGGTAAACCACTAGACACCGGTAACGTTCAAAAACTTAGTGTAAAAGTAGGTGACAAGGTTTTATTTGGTAAATACAGTGGACAAACAGTCAAGGTAGAAGGTGAAGAGTACCACGTAGTACGCGAGGAAGATGTTTTGGCTATTGTAGACTAAAACTAGGTAAACGGATCGAAAACGAAAGAACTTTAAAGTACTGGAGAAGAATATGTCAGCAAAAGAAATACAATTTGGGAATAGTGCCCGCCAGAAGATGGTCAAAGGGGTGAACGTTTTGGCCGACGCCGTAAAGGTTACTTTAGGACCTAAAGGTAGAAATGTTGTGATTGATCGTTCATTCGGCGGGCCAAATATTACCAAGGACGGAGTGACGGTTGCTAAAGAAGTCGAGCTTAAAGACAAGTTTGAAAACATGGGGGCGCAAATGGTTAAACAGGTAGCCTCTAAGACTTCTGATGTTGCCGGCGATGGAACTACCACGGCAACTGTATTGGCTCAGGCTATTGTCACTGAAGGAATGAAGTATGTGGCAGCAGGAATGAACCCAATGGATCTGAAAAGGGGTATTGATAAGGCAGTTGCCTCATTGGTGGCAGAGATTCAAAAGATCAGTAAACCCTGTGAAAGTACCAAATCTATTCAGCAAGTAGGCTCAATTTCTGCTAATTCAGATGAATCAATAGGTGATATTATCGCTGAAGCGATGGAAAAAGTTGGTAAAGAAGGCGTGATCACTGTTGAAGATGGTAAATCCTTGGAAAATGAGCTTGAAGTCGTAGAAGGTATGCAATTTGACAGAGGATATCTATCACCTTACTTTATCACAGATACCGAGAAACAAATAGCGGCTTTAGATAATCCCTACATTTTGTTGACAGATAAAAAAATAAGTAATATTCGGGAGTTATTGCCAGTACTTGAGAATGTTGCTAAGGCAGGAAGACCTTTATTGCTCATCGCTGAGGATATTGAAGGGGAAGCTCTAGCTACGCTGGTGGTCAATAATATTCGAGGTATATTAAAGACTGTGGCTGTGAAAGCTCCAGGTTTTGGCGATCGACGCAAAGCTATGTTACAAGACATTGCTATTTTAACTGGGGGCACCGTTATTGCTGAGGAAGTTGGTTTGTCACTAGAAAAAGCAGAGCTGGAGCATTTAGGACAAGCTAAGCGGGTAGAGATTGGCAAGGAAAATACCACTATTATTGATGGTGCAGGTAAGAGTGCAGACATCAAAGCTAGAGTGAGTGAGATTCGCATTCAAATAGAGAATGCTACTAGCGATTATGATAAAGAGAAGTTACAGGAACGTGTAGCTAAGCTTGCTGGTGGCGTAGCTGTTATTAGAGTAGGGGCCGCTACAGAAGTAGAAATGAAAGAAAAGAAAGATCGTGTAGATGATGCTTTACATGCTACTCGTGCTGCAGTTGAAGAGGGTATTGTCCCTGGTGGTGGAGTTGCTCTATTACGTGCTTGTGATGCTATCTCTAGTTTAAAGGGGGGTAACGCTGAGCAGAATGCTGGTATTCAAATCGTTTTGAGAGCGGTTTCTTCTCCCTTACGTCAAATAGTGGCTAATGCAGGCGAAGAACCTGCGGTAGTTGTGAACAAAGTGCTAAACGGTAAGGGGAACTATGGATATAATGCTGCTACTGGTGAGTATGGCGATATGTTCGAGATGGGGGTGTTAGATCCAGCTAAGGTTACTCGTACTGCTTTGCAGCACGCGGCTTCGGTGGCAGGACTGATGTTGACCACAGATTGCATGATCACCGATTTGCCTGAAGATAAGGCTGCTCCTGATCCTGCTGCAATGGCCGGGATGGGCGGAATGGGTGGTATGGGCGGTATGATGTAACAGCCCCCATTCTCTTTAAAAAAAACGGTACCTATTAGGTACCGTTTTTTTTAAAGAGAAAAACTACTTATTGAACACGCTGCCAAACCTGACTCCTACCAAATAGTTTAAAACCTATATAGCCCCGCAAACTGAGCGATTTACCATCATTAAGGACTTGAGCTGATCCACTATAGGTGTTACCACTTTCAGGATCCAGTAATTTACCACCATCATATAAGTTAGGTCCTGTTTTTTTCAGTCCCGTGAGAATAGTCATCCCTTCAACCGGACGGTTTTTAGCAGCTCCGGTACATTTATAGCATAATTTAGCTGTAGCTGCGGGAAGTAGCTTAACCACCCGTCCAGAATAAGTAGATCCTACCCTATAAATTTCGACAATACTCTTAGCTTGATGAGTTTTGTCATCAATGGTTCTCCACTTTCCCTCAATGGAAGCAGCAGAAGCGAGGGTCCCAAAGCTGAACAGCACTAATAGTAGTAATTTATTTTTCAGCATACAAACTCCTAATTAAATTTGACATAAAATCTAGTCTCCACTGCATTGTAACAGAAATTTCTTTTTTTAGAGTAATTTCTCTAGTCCAGCAAAAAAGTATACGGAGTCTAGGTGAATTAGGTAAGAGCCTTCACTAAGCTATGAACACTGTAAGGATTTACTGTATGCTTGATTGGCTTTCATAACTTTAGTCAGTAGGATTTCTTTAGGACTAGAGGATTGTGAGAGGGTCTGGCATAGATATTTGGACACTAAACTTAGAAAATAGCAAATTAAACAGAGACTTTATTTATAAATTTGCACATGTGTCGTGGAAAAAAGCTTTTAAAGATTTTTTGCTTTGACCACAGAGTTCAGGGGAAATGGGAAAACTAGAATTAAGAGTGATTTCTTTCTTCAAATGACCTTCTGGTAAAGCGTTAAATCTAGGAGTCTAATGTTTACCATTTATGCTTAGCCGAGATTTCTAGGGTAGAAGGTGAGTTAAAAAGTATGATGGCACCGTTGAATCAAAAGTTTGATAACTATAATCCTTTGTTCAGGAAAAGGTTTGCTTAGGTTGCTTTATGACAGAGGAAAGATATAAAAGGGCAGATAGAAGTGAAATTAAGGCAGAAATGATAAAAGCAGTGAAAGTGAGGTGTGAGTTTAATAAGTATCCAACTAAAAGATTTACGGGCACGATAAGTAAGCAGTGGGTAGCAGAAATAAAAGATTCAGAGGTATTGCGCAGGGAATCTGCTATGTTTTCATGGAATTGTGCGTAAGTACTGAGATACTGCGTGACCCAGGCCATGGTATGCAGAAAAATAGCACAATTAAGTAGCCAAAGATTGGATTTTAATAGGGGGATGATAAGAATAGCCAATGTGTTTATACACATGAACATGAATTTGGTCCTATAGTGAAAGGAGAACCGACTCATTAGTCTAGAGGCTAAAATGCTAGCGAGTTGCATAAATAGGAAACCCAGTAGGACACCATGGGTAAATTTCTGAAAGAAAAATTGCCAAGTTAATAAGGGTGCCGTAGTAGAAAGACCGTTGAGAGCTGCCGCCCAAAAATAAGTTTTATTATGGAGATCGCGTATTAGATAGATAAAAGCATGCCAGTTGCTTTGAGATTTATTAGTAAAATATGGTTGAGTAGGTGGTTTTAGCCATACCAATGGAAGGATAGAGAGTAGCATGAATATACTGGCTAGTAACCAAGGATAATTGGGATTTAGCTGAAACAGTGCATAACCGATAACCCCGCCCAAGCTTAATGCAAGACATCTATAAAAATTAACCTGAGCAAAAATTCGATCTACGGTGTGTTGGAATTTATAATAAAACACTACAGCATTGATAGATCCAGTATAAAAGGCAAGGCTCAGCCCAGAAACTGCTGCCGCCAAATAAAGGTGAAATGGAAAATCAACAATATACATAATACAAGCAATGGCCCTTAATAAAGATCCTAACATTAGCGCTCTGATGGACCCCAGACGGTCCCCCAATATGCCAGTGGGAACTTCAGCTAGTAAGACCGTGATATTAAGTATGATTGCCAGATAAGAAATTTGCTGAAAATTGATACCTTTATTAAGGTAAAACAAAACATCAATAGCGGTGAAACTTCCTATAGCAATAAAGCTTGAAAGGATAAATAGTAAAAATTTTTTCATATTACTTAGTTGCTATGATTATTTAAAGAGGGAGAAGCATATATATACTAGATGCTTTTATGGCTTATAGGAAAGTTTTAATAAGTTATTGGTGCAGAAGCATAGAGCATAAATAATAGAACCGTGTGCATTGGGCTATTCTTTCTTAATTTTGAGTCTTAAATGGAAAGTCTTTTAAAATAGTCAATGATTACTGAGTTTACTATCCTGACAGAGTGAGTTGAGTTAAACTCCTGTAACGTGTTTGTGCTTTCCGCGGTGCTCAATTTAATTTTTTATGCTACCATGTTACCCATCAGCTGGTCCGCTTCTTTAAGGGAAGTTTTTATTCCAGGGTTTCCGTTTTATATAATGAAAATTATCAGCCGCATTCAGTTACTTAGATTTTTGGTCTGTTTTTGTGTTGCTTCAACTGTACTTGCAGATGACAGGGTTGGCATTTTATTGGAACGATTAGGTTCTTCTCCTACACTTGCCTCTGAAGATAAAGATGTACGTGTCATCAGAGAGAAAACGGTTCAGCAGCAAAAAGCTGATGATCTTCTGATGACAGCTATGGGATTACTGGGAGTCAATTATAAGTGGGGAGGAAGTAATCCCAGTCAGGGCATGGATTGTAGCGGCTTTATTCACTATCTCTTTAAGACAACTAGGGACGTAAATTTGCCCAGAACAGCGAGAATGATGTCCCAGGAGGGGATGTTAGTTCCTAGAGATAAGTTACAACCAGGGGATATTCTCTTCTTTGCCACTCAGCAGCCGGGGCAGGTATCGCATGTAGCTGTATACATAGGAAATGGAAAGTTTATTCATACACCTCGCACTGGAAAGGCAGTTGAAATCCGTCCTCTTGATAATCCCTATTGGGCAAAGGCTTATCTTTGGGCACGAAGAATTAATCGTTAGATGAGGAATTTATGTCTCATTTACTACCCAATTGGTTAGATAGGAATGGCGACCTAATTGCCTGTAAGGAGAAAAACAAGGTCATGCGTGAGAATCTAGAAGAGTTCAGGCAAGTTAGCCAGGATATTTTAGAAGACGCTCTTCTGATGGGTTGTCAGGAAGTTCAGATCAAAGAGGTGATGTTGGCTATTGTTTCTTCCCTAGAGAGCCCTTATCAAGAGTAGGGCTATGCTTACTATTTCTGCTTTAATCATTGCTAAAAATGAGGGTCGCAACATAGTTTCATGTATTCAAAGTGTAGCTTTTTGTCAAGAAATCATTGTTATTGATGATGAAAGTGAGGATGATACCGTAGCTTTAGCTCAGGCAGCTGGAGCTGTAGTTTATTCGAGGGCTATGCGAGGAGATTATTCTGCGCAGCAGAATTATGCCATCTCTAAAGCTAAAGGAGACTGGTTGTTGTTTATTGATAGTGATGAGCGTGTTACACCTCGTCTAAAAAAAGAATTACAACGGCTAAGCCAAGGGCCTCTCTCCACTGCCTATCGAATTAAAAGACTCAACTATTTTGGTTCTAAGAGACTTTATTTTGGACCTATGCGGGCTGATTACGTCACTCGGTTTTTACCTAGGAATCAGGTTCAGTTTCGGGGTCGGGTGCATCAACAGCTTCAACATTCTTATCTTGAGAAAAAAATAAAGAAGGGGGGCTTGCTTCATTACACCTATGAGAATTGGGGAGAGTATTATGCCAAATTTGAGCGTTATACTAGACTATGTGCAGAAAAGTATTTGGAAGAGGGGAGGGGTTTTTCCTTTTTTTTAGATCTTATCCTCAGACCTTTCTGGGCATTCTTTAATATGTATTTTTTGCGCTTGGGAATTTTAGATGGAAAATTAGGCTGGATCTTGGCAAAAAACCACTATTTCTATACCTATACAAAATACGTGCGTTTTTATTATCTTAAGTATCCTTTAAATTAGGTTTTTATGAATGCTGGTGTTAGTTTAATCGTAACTACTTATAATTGGCCCGCAGCCTTATCCTTAGTATTAGAGAGCGCTATTAAGCAGACAGTAAAACCTAACGAGATCATCGTAGCAGATGATGGATCCAGGCTGGAAACGCGCCAGCTAATTGAAAGGATAAGAGAGAGGACCACTATCCCTATTCTTCATGCCTGGCAGGAAGACTTGGGTTTTAGGGTGGCTCGCGCAAGGAACCAAGCGCTTTTACTGGCTAAAAGGAGCTACATAGTTTTCGTAGATGGAGATACAATATTACATCCTGCATTTATTCAGGATCATCTTGTTCATCGAGAAATTAATACCTTTGTAATAGGTTCCAGAGTACTTTTGGGATCCAACAGTACGGCAAATTTTTTAACTTCACAAAAATTTTGCTATAACTATATAACTACAGAAGCATCTAACCGATTAAATGCGCTGTATTTTCCCACTTTGTCACGGTGTTTAGCTAAAAAAAGAAAAGAGCCGGTTGAAAAACTTATTTTCCAGGTGCGAAGTTGTAACTTTGCTTGTCATTACCAAGATCTAATTGCTGTGAATGGTTTTAATGAAGCTTTTGAAGGTTGGGGCCGGGAAGATTCGGAGTTAGCTCTGAGGCTATTGAGAAAAGGTCTATGGCTCAAATCTATTAAGCTAAGTGCTATCCAGTACCACCTTCATCATCCGGAGCGGTCCAAAGAAAGTTTGGGAAAAAATCAAGCACTTTTAGATACCATGAAACGAACAAATACTTATCGTTGCAAGCATGGGCTGAATAAACTATAAGCTGGAAACTCAACCGCTTACTAATACTTGGTATTGACCTCAAAGGATGTGTAGAGCTCATTGAGAGCTTAGTTTAATTCAGATAGAATGTCGCGGTATATAGATTTTATTGGAGGAAAAATGGATTATGTGAAAGCTCGGTATTATATGGTTGAACAACAGATAAGACCGTGGGATGTCCTTGATCCGCTTCTCTTGGAAGCGCTTAGTGAGATTCCAAGAGAGAAATTTGTTTTGCCTCATCAATTGGAGTTTTCCTATGCAGAGTTAGCTCTTTCGCTGAAGAATGGGTCAAAAATGTTGGAGCCTAAATTGGTTGCACGCTTGATTCAAGCTTTAGAACTGGATACTTCTAAAAGTGTGTTAGAAATTGGTACCGGTTCAGGTTATGCTACAGCTGTATTAGCCCGCCTTTCTAAACAAGTGGACTCTTGGGACAAAGATGAGGAACAATTGCGTTTTGCTCAACGAGTAATTGGTGAATTAGCACTAACTAATGTTAGTTTTCAACCATTAGATGGACTACGTGCGGCTAGCTATACAAAAGCAAAGGCTGAGTATGATGCAATTTATATTGGAGGAGCGCTGCACCATGTTCCTCAGTTTTTATTAGATCAGCTCAAGCCTGGAGGGAAGT
Source organism: Neisseriaceae bacterium (assembly GCA_043842855.1). Classification (GTDB taxonomy): domain Bacteria; phylum Pseudomonadota; class Gammaproteobacteria; order Burkholderiales; family Neisseriaceae; genus QFNR01. Next base: position 22,402 of record JBBPJF010000002.1, on the reverse strand, counting down.
TAGTGGCTATCGTTGGGTTAACTCCATTGATGCATGCTACTTTATATACCAAAGAAGCTTCAAATATAGTGGAAGCACAGCTGTTTGAGACCAATGCTACCTATCTGGAAGAGGAACCCGCTTCTATTAAGGGGTGCGAATTTGTTTTTTAGGATTCCTTAATCAGTTAGTAAATAGTGGGGGGGCTGTAGACGCGCTTGGCTCTTCTATTATGAGATAGCAATTCATAGGAAATAGTGTTGGCTCGTAAAGCGATCTCATTAACGGAGATATGGGCTCCCCACAATTCTACCTGGCTACCGATGCCTTGTTGGGGTCTGTTCAGTTCCACGGATAGCATATCCATAGAAACTCTTCCGATAATTCTGCTCTTTACCTGGTCTATCCATACACAGTTATCTTGTGAAGGCACTCGGGGATAACCATCCGCGTAACCGCAAGCAACTAATCCAATCCGCATGTCATAAGGGGCGGTGAAAATTCCACCATATCCAATTTTTTCACCCCTTCGAAGTAGTTTTACTGAGAAAATTTTTGAATAAAGATGCATTACTGGTTTTAGATGTTTATCCGAATAAGTAGTTGCAATAGGATTTATGCCGTACATAGCAATTCCCACTCTAGCAATGTCTTGATAAGCACGCGGATGATATAGTACCCCAGCAGAATTACAGATACTTTTTAGATTAGCCGTCTGAGAAGATTGTGTGGTAAAACAATTTAATTGTTGTTCGGTAAACTCGTTATCTAAGAGATCTGCACAACATAAATGAGTCATTTCTACTATTCCAGCTACGCTAGCGTCAGCCTTCAATAGTTGCTCTGCTAGAAGAAATTCCTTGGGCATGAAACCAGCCCGGCGCATACCTGTATCCATCTTCAACCATACGGTTATAGGTTTTTTCCAGCTATATTCTAGGAACCACTTTAATTGAGCTTCATTTTGAATGACGGGAAGTAATCGCTTTTCTTCAACTAAGCTATAATCGCTTGCGCAAAATACACCCTCCAACAAAAGGATAGGTTTATTAACACCTTCTTCTCTCAGTTCAGTAGCCTCCTCCAAAAAAGCTACCGCAAAACCATCTACATAAGCATCTAGAGTTTTCGCACACATGACAGCACCATGGCCATAAGCATCTGCTTTGACAACAGCAAATACCTGTTTACCATGGAGCTTTTTAAGATAAAGGTAATTGTGCACCAGGGCGGAAAGATCAAGATAAGCAGTTAAGGGCCTCATTGATAGGACGTAGAAGGATAAATAGGATAGGTTATTAAGTGAGCCTTTAGTGAACCACAGTAGTTTCTTCAGAAGAAAGGTTTACCTCTTCTACAGACTTTGCTTCAGCCACCTTCTCCATGCTCACCAAGATCTCAGAATGATCTAGATTAATTAACCTTACTCCCTGAGCAGCTCTTCCAGTTTCTCTAATCTGGGATACTTGGAAGCGTATGAGCACTCCTCCAGAAGTGATAAGCATTACACTATCGGAAGGCTCTACCAATGCAGCTGCAGCAAGTTTGCCGTTACGTTCACCTGTATCAATTGCAATCACCCCTTGGCTACCCCGGCGGCTTTTACGGTAACTACTAACAGGAGTTCTTTTCCCATAACCCTTTTCTGTAGCAGCTAAAATCATGGCAGTCTGTTGTTCCTTATCGAGCACGGCTAATAAACTAACTACTTTAGCGCCTGTACTCAACGTCATTCCTTTGACACCCTGAGCAGTTCTTCCCGTAGGTCGAACATCTGTTTCTGCAAAACGAACAGCTTTACCCTGATCAGAAAATAGCATAACTTCGTGATTACCTGAAGTTTTTACTACACCTATTAAGCTATCCTGTTCGGCTAAGGAAATGGCAATAATACCCAGGCTTCTTGGCTTTGAGAATTCCATTATAGAGGTCTTCTTTACAATTCCAAGTTTAGTTGCCATGAGTACGTACTCATTTTCTGTAAATGTCCGAACGGGTAAGATAGCACTCACAGTTTCATTTTCAGCTAGGTCAAGTACATTATTAACTGGTCTGCCCCTACTAGCTCGTCCGCCAGTAGGTAGTTTATAGACTTTAATCCAGTAGCATTTTCCTAAAGAGGTAAAACAAAGTAAGTAATCATGACTATTAGCAACAAAAAGCGTTTTGATAAAATCCTCTTCTTTTGTAGCAGTGGCGAGTCGTCCTCTCCCGCCTCGATTTTGTGCTTGGTAATCTGCCACGGGTTGAGACTTAATATAGCCTCCATGAGAAAGGGTCACAATTAGCTCCTGTGAAGGTATTAAATCTTCAACTTCAATCTCCCCGCCTCCGGTAGCATCAATTTCGCTCCTTCTTGCATCTCCAAACTGTGTTTTGATAGCTTTGAGTTCATCACGTACAACCTCAGTGATACGCTCTGGTTTGGAAAGAGTATCCATAAGATCTAGCATAAGTTCTAAGACCTCCCTATACTCGCTGATAACTTTCTCTTGTTCAAGTCCAGTTAATCTTTGCAGACGCATATCTAGGATGGCTTGGGCCTGGGTTTCTGAGAGATAATAACCCTCTTCCTTTAATCTGGTGGATTCCTCAGGCAAAGATAGCAGCGCAACATCAACTCGCTCTAGCATAGCTTCTACTACCTTAGAATGCCAACTTTTAGCTAACAAAGCTTCCTTAGCTTTGGGTGGCGTGGGACTGGTCTTAATTAATTGGACTATTTCATCCAAATTGGCTAAAGCTATCGCTAACCCTTCTAATATGTGGGCTCGACTTCTGGCTTTATTGAGCTCAAACACCGTCCTACGGTAGACTACCTCTCTCCTGTGTTTTAAAAATTCTAGGATAAAATCTTTCAAAGTCAACTGCTTAGGATACCCATCCACCAGTGCGATCATATTCATACCAAAGGTATCCTGCAGAGGAGTCATTTTATAAAGTTGATTGAGAAGCACCTGTGCATTCTGATTTTTTTTCAGTTCGATAACTACGCGTATCCCCGCCTTGTCTGATTCATCTCGCAGCTCAGAAATCCCCTCTATACTTTTTTCCCGAACGAGGACCCCAATCCTCTCCACTAGCTTAGCTTTATTAACTTGGTATGGAAGCTCATCAATTACAATAGCTTCTCGATCGACGCCTTTGGAAAGCTTCTCAATGTGTACTTTACCGCGTACGATAATCCTTCCTCTACCGGTTTTATAACCTTCTCTAACGCCAGCTACTCCATAGATAATGCCTCCTGTCGGAAAATCGGGAGCTGGTATGATTTGCAAGAGTTCTTCCAAGCTAATAGTCTCATTAGCCAGCACTGCCAAACAGGCTTCAATAACTTCAGAGAGGTTATGAGGAGGGATGTTAGTAGCCATACCAACGGCAATTCCTGAAGAGCCGTTTACCAATAGGACTGGTAGCTTAGAGGGAAAAACAACTGGTTCTTTTTCCACGTTATCATAATTAGGCACAAAGTCTACTGTCTCTTTGTCTATGTCAGCCAAGATTTCATGAGTAATTTTATGCATACGTATTTCTGTATACCGCATTGCTGCCGCTCCATCTCCATCCATGGAGCCAAAATTTCCTTGCCCGTCAATTAGCTGATAGCGCATAGAAAAATCTTGTGCTAAGCGAACGATGGTATCGTAAACAGCAGTTTCTCCATGAGGATGATATTTACCAATTACATCACCAACTACCCTCGCCGATTTCTTGAAAGGTTTGTTCCAATCGTTATGTAATTCATGCATGGCATATAAAACTCTTCGATGCACAGGCTTCATGCCATCACGTATATCTGGCAGAGCTCTACCGACTATAACGCTCATCGCATAATCGAGATAGGACTGCTTCATTTCTTCTTCTAGACTAATGGGAAGGGTTTCTTTAGCCACAAAAGACTCGGACATAACAAAATTCTCAGATGATTCTAAATGCATTATTCTAACACATCCCTGCACTATAAAGGGTCGGTGAAGAAAAGACAGTTGTCAGATGGTCTATTTTGTCTTAAGATGAGTGATCCTTTGTTCTCGTTGGCTTTGGCTCGTAGGATGAGGCCAGGCGACTCCCGCTGGCGTGCGAGGTTTCTGTGCATTTGAAAAATAAGAAGAACATTTGAGGTAATCGACTACGTGGGAATTTATGATTTTTTCATTAGAACCTCTCGGCAGATCTCTGTAGCCTATTTATCCAGGCAATATTTGGTTGCAGTTTTTTTCTGTCTTGTTTTTGGCTATATGGATTATCATTCATTGTTGATGGCCAGGAATAATCCGGCACTTGCAGTTTTTGTGGTTGGCTGCTTTCTTCTCAATACGTTGCTTTTCCCTTTTGCTAAGTATGCGCTAGATTCCATTGTAGGTTATGTGATTAGTGGTAACCGACTTGAAGCGCCGCTGGTCTTGCGTTGGCTCGTTCAGGGCCTTTATCTAGCGGTCTGTTGGGCCTACGCCATAATTTTAGCTCCTGTGGGAATTATGATGTATGTTTTGATTAAAATGAAGAAAGCTGGAGACCGTCGTTATTATTATTGATTATTGATTTCTTCTCACTCTTCACCCAGTTTCTATTTCAGTTTCTATTTTTAATGTTTGCTTTGTGTTTATAGCTAGAAAACTAGCAGTTGGTAGGCTCATCTGGGCTGTGGAAAACTTTGTGTATAACTTTTTTCTCTGTTTTTAAAAACTTTTTTTTCCGGAGATAATTGCGAACTGTTGGTATAATAACAAAAAAATATTTTTCAAAAATTAATATTTAACAATAGGTTAAATCGGCTGCCTCGTTTGGTAGCTGTTCTGAACTTTAGACAAATAAGCCCAGGTTTGTAAAGCCTTTCTGTGGATAAATTTCGCATCTTGTCTAGCTAGTCCTATTAAGCATGAGCAAAAAACTTCTGTGGATTTTTTCATTAGTCGTCGATAATTTTGGTGACATAGGGGTGGCTTACCGCTTGGCACGAGAATTGAGTAAAAATCAATACTATGAAGTTTTCTTGTGGACCGACACCCTATCAGTTTTAGCAGCAATTGAACCTGGAATATTAGTACAACAAGAGAAACAGCGGATTCATGGAGTGAATGTTGTTCTATGGAGAGATGAATTTCTCCTTCAGAATACAATTGAGCCGGCGGTAATAGTGGAGATGTTTGGCTGTTTTTCAGAACGGCCTTTAGTTTTAAATGTGAAAGGTAGGCCACTTCACCTACTAATTGAATATTTGAGTGCTGAGCAGTGGACCCTGGACCATCATCTAAAGCCGTCTATCGGTTTACAGCAGGACAGATTTTTCTATTTTCTAGGGTTCTTACCACAAAGTGGAGGTCTACTTATAGAGCATGATTACCGTAGTAAGGAGGCAATATTCAAGGCACCTTCGCCTAATCCTGTAAAGACAAATTTTTTGAATAGGTACGGTCTGACTGTAGAGGCTGAAAGAATTGTTATCCTACTTTTTGGGTATGCAACTCCTCTTTGGAACAGATGGATAGAGGCCTGGGAAGAAATAGGTCTGAACTACGAGTTATGGATAGCGGGCGAACTGGCCTGTGGAGCCATAAATGAGATGAATTGGTCGCTCCCAAGGGTTAAAAGAGCGCCATGGGTGAGTCAAGCAGACTTTGATGGTCTGTTGTGGCTTTGTGGTATTGTAATTGTTAGGGGTGAAGATAGTTTTGTCAGAGCCCAATTGGCAGGTATACCCTTCTTTTGGCATATCTATCCTCAAGCAGATGCGATTCACTTAAAAAAACTCCAGGCTTTTTTATCCCTATTAGCTCCGTTCTATCCACTAAAGGTTTTTTTTCACTATAAACGCTTATTATTAGAACTAAATGGTGGTCTTTCACTTCAGCGTGAGCAAAGACAAGCTAGTTGGGTCTTTCTGTTAACACATATAGAGGTTTGGAAGGAGGCATGCCAAGCGTGGAGAGAGTTTTTGTTTTCGCAGCCTACAGCTTATGAAAAGTTAACACAATTCCTTGAAAACCCGATAAAATGAGCCCCCGCCTATAGAGCTGAAGAAGTAGAGGAGAAGATGAAAACAGCACAAGAACTCAGAGCTGGTAATGTCTTTATGGTTGGAGACAATGCCATGGTTGTTCAGAAAGCAGAATACAATAAGTCTGGTCGTAACGCTGCAGTCGTGAAAATGAAGTTGAAGAATTTACTAAATGGGCATGTGACTGAAGCGGTTTATCGAGCTGATGACAAACTGGATGATATCGTCTTAGAGAAAAAACAATGTACCTACTCTTATTTCTCTGATCCACTTTATGTATTCATGGATGAAGAGTTTAATCAATACGAAATTGAGGCTGATAATATGGCAGAAACGGTCCATTACATTGTTGATGGGATGGAGGACGTTTGTGAGGTCACTTTTTATCAGGGGAAGGCTATTTCCGTAGAGCTACCTACTATTATAGTCCGAGAGGTTGAATATACAGAGCCAGTAGTTAAGGGCGATACTTCAGGGAAAGTAATGAAGCCCGCACGTTTAAGTAGTGGCTACGAGTTGAATGTACCCTCATTTATTGAAAATGGGGATAAGATTGAAATAGACACACGTACTAATGAATTTAGAAAGAGAGCTTCATAAGTAGGCTCTACGGTTTACTTTGGATAGAACAGGTTTGGGAGAATAAGTTGTGAGTAATATCGTTGATGTGTTAGCTCGAGAGATCTTAGATTCAAGAGGTAATCCCACTGTCGAGTGTGATATCCTTCTAGAAAGCGGTGCTTTGGGCAGGGCCGCTGTTCCATCAGGAGCTTCCACTGGCAGTCGGGAAGCCGTGGAACTAAGAGATCAGGACGCATCACGATTTTCAGGGAGAGGCGTGCTTAAAGCAGTGAACCATATCAATGGTGAGATTGCAGAGGCTATTATCGGGACCAGTGCTGAAAGTCAGTGTGACTTAGATCATCTACTTATTGATTTGGATGGCACAGAAAATAAGGCTAGACTGGGAGCAAATGCGCTACTTGCGGTTTCACTTGCGGTAGCCAAGGCGTCTGCAGAGGAAGCAGGCTTACCCTTGTATCGTTACCTCGGGGGAGCTGGGCCTATGGCGCTGCCGGTACCTATGATGAATGTCATCAATGGGGGTGCGCATGCGAGTAATTCTCTAGATATACAAGAGTTTATGCTAATACCTGCCCAATTTCCTAGTTTTAAAGAAGCATTGAGGGCTGGTGTAGAGATATTCCAATGTCTCAAGGCTGTATGTCAGGAGAGAAACTATTCTACTGCAGTCGGAGACGAGGGGGGGTTTGCGCCTAGTTTAAAGAGTCATGAGGAAGCAATTGAACTCATTCTGGCAGGTATTGAAAAAGCTGGGTATAGGAGTGGTGAACAGATTTTACTAGCGTTGGATTGTGCAGCCTCTGAATTTTATAAAGATGGGGCTTATCATTTGGGTGTAGAAAAAAGGGTATTGTCTAGTGGCGAGCTAGTTGACTATCTGACTGACCTGGTTGAGAAGTATCCTATCATCTCTATAGAGGATGGAATGGCAGAAAATGATCGGGAAGGTTGGAAGCTGCTGACAGAGAGACTAGGTCAACGGATTCAGCTAGTGGGTGATGATCTTTTTGTAACCCATCCGAAGATACTGCATCAAGGTATCGAGGATGGATTGGCTAATTCAGTGCTTGTTAAAGTCAATCAAATTGGGACCTTGTTTGAAACTTTGGAGACGGTAGATTTAGCTAAAAGGCATGGTTATACTAGTATTATGAGTCACCGCTCGGGAGAAACCGAAGATAGTACTATCGCGGATTTAGCGGTAGCTACCAATTGCCTGCAAATTAAAACGGGTTCTCTTTCACGTTCTGATCGTGTGGCTAAATATAATCAACTGCTTAGAATAGAGGAGCAATTAGGGCAATGGGCTTACTATCCAGGTAGGGAAGCCTTCTACCAGCTATAAATTCCCTGGAGGTCATAGAGGCGGTATGCGTGACCCTAGAGTTTCATGGCTGACTGCCTGTGTTGGGGTTTGTTTTCGTTTTCTATTGCTAAGAGTATATCAGTTTGCATTCTCCTAGAATGCATTACTACTTTAGGGTGCGCCATCTATGAAGGTAATTACTGGAATTTTGGTTGTTAGTATCGTGCTTTTACAATATGCGATATGGGTAGATAGAAGTGGTGGCTGGCGCAATTTTTCTTCCGTTGAAAAAAACCTTGCCTTAGTTGAACAGTCTAATAGAGCATTGCAGGTGCGTAATAATGCTTTGAGGGCTGAACTAGAGGACCTAAAACATGGTAGCCAAGCAATCACAGAGACTTCAAGAAGAGAATTAGGCTTCATTCAGTCAGGAGAGGTTTACTATCAAATTATTCCTTAGGCTATAGTTTCATTGCTGGTATTAAAAAGGGATAGGTGAGGAGCCCTTCAAGGAGTTATCCTGCTTTGTTTCCTGCACAGAGCACCTAGAGTAGAAGGTTACGCAAATTAAACTGATTAGTTAGTTATCTCAATACTTACTCAACAGAATTTCCTTATCCATCCTATTCAGCTTTTAGGTATCTTCCAATTTAGTAGAGCTTGATAGGGTTTTAAAAAATTAATAGTCTGTATTGGGGTAATTGTCCAATGGCTGCTAGGGAGTAGTTTGAGGTAGAACTAAGACAATTGGCCTGGACCTATGGCTTTGACCAAGTAGTAAAACAGTGGCCATATGATTTTAGCAGTTAAGCAAGCAAGTGGTGCCATGGTAAAGTATTAGTTTAGTAAGGTCTTATTAAAGTTTTTAGTGAATAAGGGTCCTTTAGCGTTAGTTATTTAACTAAAAAATATAGTAATATCAAAAACTAACCAATTAAATGAAACAGCCTCTTTTTGACTAAAGAAAATAGGAACTCTGGGTATAGAGATCGCTATTTGCTTTTTGTTAAGAGAGTTGAAGTATTCTGGAAATTTGGCGAAGCACTGCTAATTGGAGTTTGAGCATATGTCTTGTTGGCCTCTCACAGTGCGTATGGTTTGTGGCTATAATAATGGCGGTAGAAGGTCGATCGTAAACTAACAGTAGAGCAAAATATGATTCACCCAACAAGTTATGATGTAATTGTAGTAGGCGGAGGACATGCTGGCACTGAAGCGGCTTTAGCGGCTGCTAGAATGGGAGCTAAAACCCTTTTATTAACGCACCAAATTGAAACCTTAGGCCAGATGTCTTGTAATCCCTCCATTGGTGGGATTGGTAAAGGACATCTCGTCAGAGAAGTAGATGCCCTTGGTGGTGCAATGGGCTGGGCTGCTGATCAAGCTGGTATTCAATTCAGGAAATTGAATGCTTCTAAAGGGCCGGCTGTTAGGGCAACTAGAGCTCAAGCAGATCGACTTTTGTATAAAGCTGCTATTAGAGAACTCCTGGAAAATCAAACCCAGCTTGATTTGTTTCAGCAAGATGTAGAAGAGCTAATTTTTAAGCAAGATCAGGTAGCAGGGGTACGCACTTCTATCGGTGTAAGTTTTGAGTCAAGAACTGTTATATTAACAGTAGGAACCTTCCTTTCAGGCAAAATTCATATAGGTATGGAGCATTACGCGGCAGGTAGGGCAGGGGAATCAGCAGCAGATCAACTAAGTTATGCCTTAGATGGGCTTGACCTCCCTAAAGGACGTTTAAAAACAGGGACGCCACCTAGGATCGATGGGCGTACGATTAATTTCAAAAGCCTGAGAGAGCAACCAGGCGATAAGGAAGAGAGTTACTTTTCAGTTCGTTCAGTTAAAGGAAGCCATCCACGACAGCTCCCTTGTTGGATCACTCATACCAATATCAGAACACATGAAATTGTTCAATCCAGTTTGGATAGAAGTCCCTTATGGACTGGTGTAATTGAAGGCATAGGACCTCGTTACTGTCCTTCTATTGAAGACAAGATAGAACGCTTTAAGGATAAGGAGAGCCATCAAATTTTTTTAGAGCCGGAAGGTCTAACAACTCATGAAGTCTATCCCAATGGTATATCCACTAGTTTGCCTTTTGATGTTCAACTGCAGCTGGTAAGGAGTATCAAAGGCTTAGAAGAAGCGCATATTGTGAGACCAGGTTATGCTATTGAATATGATTATTTTGACCCCAGAGCGCTGAAGTCTAGCTTAGAAAGTAAGTTAATTAAAAACTTATTTTTTGCTGGGCAGATTAATGGTACTACAGGTTATGAAGAGGCTGCTGCTCAAGGCCTATTAGCGGGACTAAATGCAGTACTAAAGGTAAGAGGTGAAGCGCCCTGGACTCCAGCCAGAGACGAAGCTTATATGGGTGTTCTAGTGGATGATTTGCTGACGAAAGGAGTAACAGAGCCCTACCGAATGTTTACTAGTCGTGCAGAATATCGTTTACAGCTAAGAGAGGATAATGCCGATCAAAGACTGACGGAGAAAGGTTATCAAATGGGTTTGGTAGGCCAAATGCAGTGGCAAGCCTACCTAGATAAACAAGAAAGAATTGAGAGAGAGCTACAGCTTTTGAGGAATAGTTGGGTCAGTCCGCAACGCATACCTAAAGAGGAACAGTGTAGAGTCTTAGGCACCACTATTGACCATGAATACAGTTTAGCTCAATTGTTGAAACGGCCGTGTGTAACCTATGCGCAGCTGGCTGAGTGGCGTCACACTAAAGAAAGTGAGGAGAAATTATCTTTGGAAGAGATAGAACAAATTGAGATTCAGTTGAAATACCAGGGCTATATTGAGAGACAAAAAGAAGAAGTGATTAAGAGTAGACAATGGGACGAATGTAAGCTGCCCGTAGATTTAGATTATGAACATATTAGAGGTCTATCTAACGAAGTCAGGCAAAAACTGGCGCAATTTAGACCACAGACAATAGGACAAGCTTCTAGGATTTCAGGCGTTACACCAGCAGCAGTCATGCTATTATTAGTGCATGCAAAAAAGGGTTTTGGGCGTGAAAAGTATAGTGGATGAGCCAGATACTTCAAAGTTCGTCCGCGAAATCACCGAATTTGATTTCTCTTTATCCAGAGAGGCCCAGACGCAGTTAATTCAGTATGTAGAACTTCTATACAAATGGAATCAGGTTTATAACTTGACAGGATTAAGAAAGAAATTTCAGATGTATACCTATCACGTATTAGATAGCTTGAGTATTCTGCCTGAATTAGCAGGAGTGAGTTGCTTGGCGGATGTGGGCTGTGGTGGAGGAATGCCTGGTATACCTTTAACGATAGCAAAACCAGAAATGTCTGTTACCTTAATAGATGCTAGTAGTAAGAAGATGGCTTTTATACGCCAAGTCATTGCGGAAATAGGTTTAAAAAATGCTACTGCCGTACAAGGAAGGGTAGAAGTGCTACAAGATCTAAAATTTGAAGTAATAGTGAGTCGTGCCTTTGCTGAACTGGGAGAGTTTGTTAGGGTTACGAAACAGTTGCTAGCTGATGGTGGCTGTTGGCTGGCCATGAAAGGTACGTATCCTTATGAAGAATTATCGCAGCTTCCTGAGTGGATCATATTGGATGAAGTAAAATCGATATATGTTCCTGGCTTAAATGCTCAAAGACACCTGGTGCGTCTGAGCTGTCATAAGGGCTGATAATGAAAGGTCATGTACTAGTAGTAGTCAATCAGAAGGGTGGCGTGGGAAAAACTACAACGGTGGTAAATTTAGCTGCTTCTTTAGCTGAGTTAGCCGCTAAGGTGCTTTTGGTAGATTTAGATCCACAAGGCAATGCTACGACAGGCAGTGGTATAGATAAAAATCGAATGAAATTAGGAGTTTATGACATTTTATTTGAAGAATCACTTATAGAGGAAGGTTTGCTGCGCTCTGAAAAAGGGAAGTATGATGTTCTGGCCTCTAATCGATTACTAGTTGGAGCCGAAGTAGAATTAGTGCAAGAATTAGGTCGGGAGAGTAAACTCAAAAATGCTCTTGAAAAAGTAAGGAGTCAGTATGATTATGTACTTATAGATTCACCTCCGACTTTAACATTGCTGACGATTAACGGGTTGACTGCTGCGGATTTTGTTTTAATTCCGGTGAGTTGTGAGTACTATGCACTTGAGGGAATTTCTGATCTTCTGGATACTATCAGTAAAATTAAGAAAGCGAGAATTAATCCTGGTTTAGAAGTGATTGGTATATTGCGTACAATGTTTGACAGGCGTAATAACTTGGCTAGGGAAGTGTCAGCACAACTGGAGAATTATTTTAAGGGGGATCTTTTTGAAACTATGATTCCTCGTAATATTAAATTAGCAGAAGCTCCAAGTTACGGAGTATCCATCTTGGCATATGACAAGCATTCTAAGGGAGCAAAAAGTTACTTAGCCTTAGCCAAGGAATTACATAAAAAGATAAAAGAAAGGGAATCAGTTAAGGCTATGTATGGGCAAGAGAAATACGTTGGGTAGGGGCTTAGAAGCCCTATTAAGCACGGAGTTAGACTCGGAACATCACGGATCTGTAGTAGAGTTGATCGACCTAAATTTTCTTTGTCCAGGGATATACCAACCTAGAACAGTAGTGGATGAGGAAGAACTGAAGGATTTGGCTCAATCCATCCGTGCCCACGGGGTCATACAGCCTATTCTAGTTAGACCTAAATCAGCTACGCAATATGAAGTTGTCGTAGGTGAAAGGAGATGGCGAGCAAGCCAGCTACTTGGGTTAAGTCAGATACCTGCCATTATTAAATCTATTAATAATGAGAATGCTTTGGCTCTTGGTTTAATTGAAAATATTCAACGGCAAGCTTTGAATCCTATTGAAGAAGCGCGGGGGCTGCAGCGTTTGAAAAACGAATTCGGACTGACTCACGAAAAGATTGCTAATGCAGTGGGTCGTTCTCGAAGCAATGTTACGAATACTATGCGTTTGCTCCAACTTCCTGCAGAAATACAGGACTTCTTGGTTAGAGGAGAGCTGACAGTGGGACATGTTCGGGCTCTCAGTACTTTACCAAAGGAAGTACAGTTAAAGTTAGCTAACAAGGCTATAAAAGGGGGCTGGTCCGTACGAGAGTTAGAAGAGAGAGCTCGATTGACCGGTTTGCCCAAGCAGCGACAAATCAAGTCACCAAAAAGCCGAAGCCTAGAAGAACAGCTAAGTCAATATTTCGGTGTTAAGGTTACTTTTAAGCAAAAAAAAGATCAAGAAGCTGGGATTCTTTCATTTTCCTTTGCCTCTTCTGAGCAATTAACAGCTTTATTGGGTAAATTTCAGTTGCCCTTCCAGGAGTAATTTTAGGACGGGAAAATTTGGCTGACCGTAAAAGGAAGCTACTTCTGGATGGGTCTGGCTTGACCTTCTTGTTAAACTCAAGCATAATGGGCCGCCTTTTTTTGGATCCAGGGGGGAGGCAAAAGTGATAGGTTTAAGCGCTGCTTTAGTACTGGGTTCAGTTTCTCTCTTAGTTTGGGGCATTAGTGGAGATGGGCAGGTCGTTTTGTCCTTTATAGTTGGAGGTATGACCTATCTCATACCGCAGTTGCTATCTGAGCAGATCCTGAGAGTTAGGGTACTGATCCAGGAAGTATACTGGGCTTGGTTATTCGTGGAGATACAGAAAGTATTTTTAATATTTGCCTTAATGGCAATAACTTATTTTTTACGGCTTGCTACTGATTGGCTTAGTTACATGCTGGGTTTATTTTTGATGAGTCAGTTTGGTTTGGCAAGACTAATATTGAGGAAAAAATCATTGGTATGAGTGAGATAGGTATGACGCCCAACCAGTATATTAATCACCATCTGATTAATTACACCTCATCGGGTAGCGCCCAGAGGAGTCTGGTAGATTTTTCTGTACTGAATCTAGATACGATTTTTTTAACAGTATTGTTAGGCTTTTTGACGTGCTTCCTGCTGAGAGTAGCAGCTAAACGTGCCTCTAGCGGTGTTCCTGGTCGTTTTCAAGCAGCTGTAGAACTTTTATTTGAGTTTGTAGATAATAGTTGTAAGGAAATGATCCATAGTGCTTCTTCCAGGCGGGTGGTCGCGCCTTTGGGGATGGCTCTTTTAGTATGGGTATTTTTTATGAATGCTATGGATTTGTTGCCGGTTGACTTGTTGCCGTGGTTGTGGAGAACTGCTTTGGGTAAGGAAGAGGCTGCCTTAAGAGTGGTCCCTACGGCTGATATTAATACGGCCTTGGCTCTAGCAATTTCTGTATTAGGGCTTTGTTTCTTTTATAGTATTAAGATCAAGGGTTTTAGGGGATGGATGCATGAGTTAGTTTCCGCACCCTTTGGTTCAAACATCAGTTTATCTATTTTCAATTTTTTAATGAATTTGGTGGAATATCTTTCTAAAACGCTTTCCCATGGGATGCGGTTATGGGGAAATCTATATGCGGGTGAAATTGTATTCATGGTTATTGCTTTGTTAGGGGGAGCCTGGCAGAGCACTGACAGCCTATTTGGCAATCTGGCTTTATTCGCTTTACACGTTATTTTAGGCCTTGCTTGGGCTATATTTCATATTTTGATTATTGCGTTGCAGGCCTATTTATTTATGATTTTAGCGTTTGTTTATATAGGTCAGGCGCATGATTCTCATTAGCTTGGGGCATTTTTTTGTTGGTTAATTTTAGTCTGAGGAGTTTAACATGTCGGGTATAGGTGGATTGATTGCGGTCGCTTGTGGGTTAATGATTGGTTTGCCTGCAATGGGTGCCGCTATAGGAATTGGTATTTTGGGATCAAAATACATGGAATCAGCAGGTCGTCAGCCAGAGTTGATGGGACCTCTTCAAATTAAATTTTTCTTGATTGCTGGGATTATTGATGCAGCTTTTATTATCAGCGTTGGTCTGTCTTTCTTGTATTATTCAAAGATCAGCTGAGAGTAAAGTTGCTGGCTGGACCGAGCTTACTTTTATGTTGGGTTAACGAAAGTTGAAGGTTTATTGTGAATATTAATGCCACTTTAATTGCACAGATAGTTGTTTTTATTGCGTTAGTTTGGTTCACGATGAGATTTGTGTGGCCTCCACTGGCTCAGGCACTCGATGAGCGTGCTAACAAAATAGCCGAGGGATTGGCTGCAGCTGAACGCGGTAAAAGCGATTTTGAACAAGCAGAGCAAAAAGTTGCAGAATCACTAGCTCAGGGTCGACGACAAGTCACGGATATGATTGCCAGTGCAGATAAGAGAGCGGGATTGATTACTGAACAAGCTAGACATCAAGCACAGCTAGAGGCCGATAAAATTCTGGCACAGGCAAGGCTAGAGGTGGAGCAAGCGATCAATAAGGCGAAAGAGGATTTGCGTGTTCAGGTAGCTGAGTTGGCTATAAAAGGAGCAGAAAGAATTTTACGTCGAGAGATCAATCCTAGTAATCATGCAGAGCTTTTAAAAAGCTTGCAGCGGGAGTTATAGGAGATGGCTGAATTGGTAACAGTGGCCCGGCCCTATGCCCGAGCTTTATATGAGCTAGCAGATGAGGAGAATCAATTAGAGAATTGGCTGCGCGAGTTGTCGATTCTGGCAGATATAGCCTCTAATGCTAAGATCAAACTGATGCTCCAATCTCCCCGATGGTCACAGAGGGATAAGTTAGAGTCGCTTGTCAGAGTATATGGTGAAAATAACTTGATTCCTGCGCTACGTCGCTTTCTAGAGATTTTAGCACAGAATTATAGATTAACATTATTGCCTACTATTTATAACTTGTACTATCAAAGCTGGTTAGCTAGAAGTCGTACAGAAGAGGCAAATGTATATTGTGCCTATCAGCTTTCTGACGCGGAATTAAGGGAGTTACTACAGGCGGTGGAACGTCACTGTAAAGTTAAGCTAGTAGGGCGCGTGGTTGTAGACCCAGAGTTAATAGGTGGCTTCAAAGTAGAATTTGGTGATCAGGTATTAGATATGTCGGTGAAAAGTGAGTTGAAGGCCCTTCACCGCGTTATGATAAATTAGGAGAGGTTCATGCAGCTTAATTCTGCAGAGATTAGTGAATTAATTAAGAGTAGAATTCAGAATTTGAATTTAGGCGAGGAAGTACGCACCCGCGGTACGGTTATTTCTGTAACCGATGGCATTGTTAGAATCCATGGCTTGTCCGATGTAATGTTAGGGGAAATGATAGAGTTTCCTGGGGGTGTCTATGGCCTAGCTATGAATCTAGAGCGAGATTTTGTAGGGGCGGTTATTCTTGGGGAGTATGAAGGTATTAAAGAAGGTGATGAAGTTACTTGTACGGGCCGTATATTAGAGGTCCCCGTGGGTAATGCCTTAGTGGGTCGGGTAGTAAATGCCTTGGGAATACCTATTGATGGTAAGGGACCGCTTGGTACTCAGGCTACTGCACCAATAGAAAAAATTGCACCGGGAGTAATTAGTCGACAGTCAGTTGATCAACCATTACAGACGGGTATTAAGGCGGTAGATTCCATGGTTCCTATTGGCAGGGGGCAAAGAGAGCTGATCATAGGTGACCGCCAAACTGGTAAGACATCAGTAGCCTTAGATACTATTGTTAATCAAAAGTCTACTGGGGTTATCTGTATTTATGTAGCGATTGCACAAAAGGCTTCCTCTATTGCTAATGTAGTAAGAAAATTAGAGGAGCAAGGTGCTCTGGAGCATACGATTATAGTAGCAGCTTCTGCTTCTGAGTCTGCTGCCTTGCAGTACATCGCGCCGTATTCGGGTTGCACCATGGGGGAGTTTTTTCGTGATAATGGCGAAGATGCGCTGATTATTTACGATGACTTATCCAAGCAAGCAGTTGCTTATCGGCAGATTTCACTATTACTTCGTAGACCCCCTGGAAGGGAGGCTTTTCCAGGAGATATATTTTATTTACATTCACGGCTTTTAGAGCGTGCCGCAAGGATTAATGCCAAGGAAGTTGAAAGGTTGACAGGTGGGAAGGTAGTAGGAAAAACAGGTTCTTTGACAGCTCTACCTATTATTGAGACACAGGCAGGGGATGTATCAGCCTTTGTACCGACCAATGTGATTTCAATTACAGATGGGCAGATTTTCCTAGAGACAGATTTGTTTAATTCTGGCATTAGACCAGCTCTTAACGCAGGTATCTCCGTTTCTAGAGTAGGGGGCGCCGCGCAAACTAAGGTGATCAAGAAATTAGGAGGGGGGATTCGCTTAGCCCTTGCACAATATCGTGAATTAGCTGCTTTTGCTCAGTTTGCTTCTGATTTAGATGAGGCAACGCGTAAACAGCTTCAGCATGGAGAAGTAGTAACTGAATTGATGAAACAAAAGCAGTTCCATACTTTAAGTGTAGGACAGATGGCTATTACATTATGGGCTATCAATGAGCATGTTTATGATGATGTAAAAATTGCTGATGCATTGCGTCTAGAGAGTGAATTTTTAGAACTTATCCAAACGGCTCATCCAGAGATCATTCATCACATCGATCGCTCAGGTGTTATGAGCGAAGAGGATGAAAGGATATTGAAGGCAGAAATGCAGACGTTTAAGAAAACCTTTATGGTTGCTTAATAGCCTTCCAATTAGAAGAAAAAAGGGATTAAAACATGGCAATAGGTAGAGAGATCGTTACAAAGATTAGAAGTGTGCAAAACACGCAGAAGATCACTAAAGCTATGCAAATGGTTTCTACTTCTAAGATGAGAAAGACTCAGGAGCGGATGGCCAAGGCAAGGCCGTATGCAGAAAAGATACGTTCGGTCACTCGGAGTCTCGCTTCGGCTCATGTAGATGAAATGCCTGCTTTGTTACAGACAAGAAAAGAAATAAAGCGGGCGTGTATTATTTTAATCACCACAGATAAAGGACTTTGTGGGGGGTTAAATTCGAACGTATTGAAACTCTTTTTTGCTAAAGTTCAGGAATACAATCAGAAGAATATCCCCGTTGAAGTGGTTTGTTTAGGTTCTAAGGGGTTAGTTGCTTGCCAAAGGGTAGGCTTGGACATTGTATCTAGTACGGTAGGTTTGGGGGATATACCCAAGCTAGAGGTAGTGCTGGGATCTCTTAAGGTAGTATTTGATAAGTATGCTGAAAAAGAGATTGATGTTGTTCACTTAATTTATTCGAATTTTGTTAACACTATGAAACAAATTCCCGTAGAGGAGTATTTTTTGCCTATGGGTAAGGAGATTTTGCAAGCAGAGTCTCTAGTGCTTGACAACACGCGGCCTCATAGCAAGTATCAACTTGAATATATTTTTGAGCCAAGCCCTGGGCAGGTACTTGAATTTTTGGTTAGACGATATTTAGAGTCGGTGGTGTACCAAGCAATTTGTGACAACATGGCTTCTGAACAGGCAGCAAGAATGGTGGCCATGAAGTCGGCTACTGATAATGCGAATAACGCCATTAAATTTTTGAAACTTAAATATAACCAATCTCGTCAGGCAGCAATTACTACGGAGTTATCGGAAATCGTGGCAGGTGCTGCGGCAGTTTAGATATGGTTAGGGCAGATAGATATAATTAAGGAAATAGCTTTTATGGGCCAAGGTAAAATTGTACAAATCATTGGGGCGGTAGTGGACGTAGAATTTCCCAGGGACGCAATTCCTCGGGTATTTGATGCCTTGAGATTAAAGGAAAAAGAGTTAACTTTAGAAGTTCAGCAGCAGCTCGGGGACGGGGTTGTCCGGACCATTGCTATGGGTTCCTCTGATGGATTGCGACGAGGCTTAGAGGTAGAAAATACTGGTCAACCTATTATGGTTCCTGTTGGCCTTGAAACTTTGGGTAGGATCATGGATGTATTGGGCAACCCTGTAGATGAAGCTGGTCCTATTGGTGCTAAACAAAAACGCTCCATCCACCAATTAGCCCCAAAGTTTGATGAGCTATCAGGTGCGACAGAACTCCTTGAGACTGGTATTAAGGTAATTGACCTACTTTGTCCTTTTGCTAAAGGAGGTAAGGTGGGTCTCTTCGGCGGAGCCGGAGTTGGGAAGACTGTCAATATGATGGAGCTTATCAATAATATTGCCAAGGCTCACAGTGGACTTTCCGTATTTACTGGCGTGGGAGAAAGAACACGGGAAGGTAACGATTTTTACCATGAAATGAAAGAGTCGAAAGTTTTAGACAAAGTAGCAATGGTGTATGGGCAGATGAATGAGCCCCCCGGGAATCGCTTGCGTGTTGCCCTCACGGGTTTGACCATGGCCGAGTATTTCCGTGATGAAAAAGATGCCTCTGGTAAGGGCCGGGATGTGTTGTTATTTATTGACAATATTTATCGCTACACTTTAGCTGGAACTGAGGTTTCCGCTTTGCTGGGGCGGATGCCGTCGGCTGTAGGATACCAGCCGACTTTAGCAGAGGAAATGGGACGTTTGCAAGAACGCATTACTTCTACACAAACAGGTTCTATTACTTCAATCCAGGCTGTTTATGTACCAGCAGATGATTTGACGGATCCTTCACCGGCTACGACTTTTGCTCATTTGGATGCAACCGTAGTTCTGAGCCGAGATATAGCCTCCTTAGGTATTTACCCAGCAGTAGACCCGCTGGGCTCTACTTCGAGACAATTAGATCCTGAAGTATTAGGCGAGGAGCATTACGAGGTAGCTCGCGGTGTACAGACTACTCTACAGAAGTATAAGGAACTACAGGACATCATTGCTATTTTAGGAATGGATGAATTATCGGATCAAGATCGTTTGACCGTGATGCGCGCCAGAAAAATACAAAAATTCCTATCGCAGCCATTCCATGTAGCTGAAGTATTCACCGGTGCACCAGGTAAATATGTATCCTTAAAAGATACGATTGCTGGCTTTAAAGGTATTCTAGATGGAGCTTATGACCATTTACCCGAACAGGCTTTTTATATGGTAGGTTCCATTGAAGAAGCGATAGAAAAAGGCAAGTCTCTTTAAGTAGGAATGGGATATGAAAAGAACTATGCACGTTGAGGTGGTGAGTAACGAGGAATATATCTATTCAGGTGAAGCTAGTTTTATAGTAGTTTCAACCTATCAGGGTGAACTGGGGATTTATCCTGGTCATACTCCTATTATGAGCCTCTTGAAACCGGGTGCATTAAGAATAGTTATTCCTACAGAACAGAAAGAAGAGTTAATTGCTCTCTCTGGTGGTCTTATAGAGGTGCAGCCAGAACGGGTTACAATACTTTCAGACGTAGCCATTCGCTCTGAAGCATTGGACAAAGAGAGAGCAGCGCAATCTAAACAGCTAGCTGAAGAAAAGCTTAAGTTAGCTGCTTCAGATGCTAGACAAAAAGCCCATGCAGAGGCAGCGTTAGCTGCTGCCATAGCAGAGTTAAAGGCTTTAGATTATATCAAGCTACATCACCAGTGATTTTTAGCTGTTACTCCCTTTGTTCCATTTAACTAACAGTAATGGTTGGCTTCAGTTTAGTAATTTTTAGTCGTTTTGTTACTTATTTCGAGCTGGGCTAGGTTTCTAAATAAATACAAGTGTTTTTATTGAGCCTCGTTTGGTTAGATCAGATTCAAGTGATTTTTGGATTGGTATAAACCGAGATTTTTTTTGGCTTTCTGCGCCCAGTCTATCACTTAGAGATTATTGGTGGTAAAGGGTTAGGAACCATTTTCTTCCGGTATACTTGCAAAGTATGGTATGATGCACAACTCGTGCAGGGCGAATCGCAACTCAGGCGCTGTGAAAAGGATTTAGGGGTTTTTTATCTCGTGGTCGTGATTGCGCCATGAATTGGGGTCGTCAGATTGCAGAATAATTTGGATGAGTTATGGAAAAAAAGACTAAATTAACGACTGAGGATATCAGAAATTGGTCAGGCCCCGAGCAAGATTATATGAACGGTGCCCAGTTAGAGTTTTTTAGGGAGATGTTGCTAGCGCTCCAAGAGGATTTGATCAATAAGGCGGATCAGACTACGGGTTATTTGCAGGAGCAGGAGGCCACTTCAGATCCTGCAGATCGGGCAACTCTCGAAGAGGAGTATGCATTGGAACTGCGGACGAGGGATAGGGAGCGTAAATTATTAGCTAAGGTTCAAGCTTCTTTGAAGCAAATAGATGAGGGTACCTATGGGTATTGTTTAGATACTGGGGAGCCCATAGGGTTGAAAAGGCTGCTCGCTAGGCCAACAGCGACCCTGTCTGTGGAAGCTCAAGAACGTAGAGAGCAGATGAAAAAGCAGTTTGCTAGTTAGTAGGAATCTTGGTTATTTTTAATTTTATTTAGGGACCAGTAAATGAAAAGAAAATTTTTAGCGTTAGTGTTATCTGCTTCTTTACTAGTGGGTTGTGGTGATTCAAGCCAAAAAAGGAAGATTGCAGACATAAATAGTACTGCGCAGTCCAATAGCATTGCTACTAAAGATAATAGTGTTTTAGGTCCGGGGGGAACGACTTCTGTTCAACAGTTAGGTGATGAAGAGGCGGCTGTAGCACAAAAGGAATGGTTAAAAATTATTAGTTTTAAGGAAGCAATTGCTAATGATATTCTAGAATTTAGCCGTAATTTAGGAGTTACCACGTCTCGGGAAGAGGCTATGCAGAAATTATCGGATAGAATTTATCAGCTTTCTGTGAACACGCAGCAAGAGATAGACCAGATTAAAGTGACTAACCAAGATATTAGAAATTATGTTGAGAAGCAGCATAAGCAACTTGAATTGAATAAGCAATTGCATGAAAAGCAGACAGAAATTACTCGTCAAACTAAAAGTGGGGGAGTTACAGAGGCCAACATAGCTCTGTTGAAAGAATTGCGGGCGAGTCAGGGGCAATTACTTCAACAAGAGGCTGTACTTACAGAAAAACTCTCGCAAGCCGGTTCTGCTAGTCCAGCTAAGGAACTTTTACAAATTAAGAATATTCAAAATAAAGAGATGATTCAGTTCATGGCTTTGTGGAATGATCTGCCTAAAGCCACCGCGTCAACGGAGAGTATGCAAAAATCTGTTGACCTTTCTCGTTCTGTGGATGAAAACACAATTGCAGAATTGAAAAAACTAGTTATTAATACGCCAGAAATTAATGAATATCGGAATCGCTTAGTTGCACTGGGAGAACTGAAGGCTAAAGCACGAAAAGCCTATCCTGCTAAACTGATGAATAGCCAAAATGTAGCTACTAATACGACAGAGAAATTGTCTCCAGAACAAGAGCAAATACTTAAAAAGTTAAGTGATGAGGCCATTGAGCTAAGTAAAATGAGCGCTCAGTTGACTACCAAATATTCTCAATAACTTTAGTAGGTTAGTATTTTTATTTTCTAGAGATAGCATGCAGATTAGATTTTTTTAAGCTGTGTCCCGTTGACATTTGTTGTTAGAACCGGTAGGATTCACCTCCAGTCTAGTGACCCAATCGCGGTTCTGAGTTTAGTTCCTCGATATGTTCTTTAACAATTGATTACTGATAAGTGTGAGTGCGAGAGCCTCACACTGGTTTGAAGAAGTATGAGACGTAGAGACGTTAATACTTTTGAGAATAAGACCAGAAATAGATTAAGAAGTTAGGAT
>JBBPJF010000001.1:413099-444041 GCA_043842855.1 Neisseriaceae bacterium | reverse complement strand
AGTTTGAATTACAACTACGGTACTAGCAAGTTTACTCAACTGAATGGTTCACTGGGAGTACGTAAGACCTTTAAATAGTATCTCTTATCCTTTCACTAAGGCCCCCTAGGGGGCCTGCTTTTTTGGGTAAGGTTCCAAAGACATTGATTAGAGATGGGCGTGCTGCAGCAAAGTTTAGAGAAGGATAAAAATGTAAGCGTAGAGACCACCTAATTTATCGCCAAATATATCCAAAGTACTCTAGTATGTCTGTGCTTAAGGGGTAAAGTCGAAAGGAATAGGGGTATAACTTGCAAATAAATAAGTTAGCTCTTAGTTTCCGACAATTATATGCTTCCATTTTAAAACTAGCCCATGGCAGTTTATTTTTCGGATGGTTTTTCATATGAGGCTAGGGCCTAGCGTGCTTCTTGATGCCTATAATCTAGTCAAATACTTTCATTTTTGGTGATATCTACAAGAGGTCAACTATCTTTTAAAGGCCAAAGATTTTGAAAACGGCAGCGTTTTGTTCTAGCATCGCTGGAAAATAAAATCAAGCAAACAGCATCTAGGCAAAACTAGCGAAGAGAGCAGTTAAGGACAGTAGCTTCAACTGTTGAAAAATTATCTTTAGGCTCTACGCTTGATGAGTTCGGCCGAAATTTGGTGCGCGAAGGGGGACTTGAACCCCCACGTCCCAAAGGACACTGGCACCTGAAGCCAGCGCGTCTACCATTCCACCACTCGCGCAACCTAAACTACTGCGAAGCCGAATGATAACATAAAGGTTTCATTGGTTAAATGGGACCTATCTAGATCACCGTTTGAGGTAAGCTTTTTTACTTAAGCGACTCAGAGAACTAAAGTAGTACAATAGTTAGCACTAAGCAGAGGAAAAAACCTATTGAAGTCTGCAGGTTATCTTCTACCAGAGTTAATTGTACGAGCACAGCTTGCTATTGGCAGGGTTCTAAAAAAATAGAAGAGATGCGCTATAATGAGTCGGTTGTTGTGTTAAATTTTTAAATCTAAGGAGAATATATGTTTAAGAATAGAGAAGGGCAGAAAGTCCCACAAGTTACCTTTCATACTCGTAAGGACGACCAGTGGGTAGATGT
The DNA here is from genome assembly GCA_043842855.1 of Neisseriaceae bacterium. Taxonomy (GTDB): domain Bacteria; phylum Pseudomonadota; class Gammaproteobacteria; order Burkholderiales; family Neisseriaceae; genus QFNR01. Next base: position 442,941 of record JBBPJF010000001.1, on the reverse strand, counting down.
AACTACAGATGAAATATTTAAAGGTAAAAAAGTAGTTCTTTTCGCTTTGCCAGGAGCTTTTACACCCACTTGTTCCTCCAGTCATTTACCTCGTTATAACGAGTTATACCAGAGTTTTAGAAAGAACGGCGTAGACAGCGTGGTATGCTTATCCGTAAATGATACATTTGTTATGAATGAATGGCAAAGGCAAGAGAAAGCGACAAACATAATCTTCTTACCGGATGGGAATGCAGAATTTACTAAAGGAATGGGCATGGATGTCCTAAAAGAGGATTTGGGATTTGGAGTGCGGTCGTGGCGTTACTCAATGCTTGTAAATGATGGGGTAATTGAGAAAATGTTTATTGAACCTGATGAACCCGGCGATCCTTTCCGAGTCTCTGATGCAGACACGATGATGAAATATATCAAGCCTGGCTATGAAGGAGAGGTGTCAGTAACTTTATTTGCAAAGCCGGGTTGTCCTTTCTGTGCCAAGGCTAAGAAGTTATTGAGTGAACACGGTTATCAGTATGAAGAAATTATTTTGGGACAGGGGGCTACTGTAGTTTCTATTCGTGCCATTACAGGTAAAACTAGTGCACCTCAAGTGTTTATCGGAGGAGAATACATAGGAGGCAGTGAAGAATTAGAGAAATATTTGGAGAAGAATAAAAAATAAATCTATCCGTAACAAACCAGTTAATAGACTTATTAACTGGTTTACTTAGGAAGCTATTAAATTATGAAAACATTGAAGGCAGATGTAGTTATCATCGGCGGGGGATCGGCGGGCATGTCTGCTTACCGTGCCGCCCGACGTCATACGGATAGTATTTTGATCATAGAAGGAGTGCAGTGGGGCACAACCTGTGCTCGAGCCGGGTGTATGCCGTCTAAACTTTTAGTAGCAGCGGCTAGGGCAGTGCAAGATACGCGCAAGTTCAAAACTTTGGGGATAGAAATAGATGGTCGAATCAAAGTCAACGGTCAGGCGGTGATGAATAGGCTGAAAACGGAGCGTGACCGCTTCGTAGGCTTCGTTCTAGAGACTATAAAATCTTATGGAGCAGAGCATATACTTAATGGTTGGGCTGAATTTATTGATGCTAATACAGTTTTGGTCAATGGAGAAACTCGTGTGGAGGGTAAGACTTTTATCCTTGCGACAGGTTCTAGGCCAAGAATATTACCTGAGTGGAAAAAATTGGGCTGCAAGTTGCAGAGCAGTGAGAAGGTATTTCATTGGAATGATTTGCCTAAAAGTATTGCAGTAGTGGGTACTGGCGCCATAGGTTTGGAACTGGGGCAGGCTCTGGCTCATCTAGGTGTCAAAACACACCTATTTAGTCACAGTGAGCATATTGCTTTCCTTTCTGATCCTAAAGTAGTTCAAAAGGCTAGGTCTATTTTTGCGCATGATTTGGAGCTTCACTTTAAAACCGAGCCAAAGTTTAGTTTAGAAGGTGAAGGCGTGCGGGTAGAGTACAGCGAAGGAGGAAAAGTATACAGCGATCACGTAGATCTTATACTTGCTGTAGCCGGTAGGATTCCTAATATAGATAAAATGTCATTAGAAAAAACGGGGGTAGCGGTTAACGAACGAGGCGTGCCTATAGTAGCAGATCCCTACACTATGCAGACTAGTGTGCCACATATTTTCATTGCCGGGGATGCATCCGGAATTCTGCCATTGAAACATATTGCTTCAGAACAGGGTGCGATAGCTGGAAGCAATGCTGCAAAATATCCCAAGATTGAAAAGGGCCTAATTAGAGTACCATTGGGTATTATTTTTTCAGAGCCACAGATAATTACGGTAGGGGATCTTTATCGTGATTTAAATTTGCAAGAAACAATAATTGGAGAGGTGGAATTTGAAAATCAAGGTCGGTCTAGAATTATGCAGGTAAATCAAGGAACCTTGAGAGTTTATTTCGATCGTACAAGTAGACGTTTGATAGGCGCAGAGGGAGTGGGCCCCGACGCAGAGCATCTTGGCCATTTACTAGCTTGGTCAAAGCAAAGTGGCCTGACTATCAACCAAATGCTGGATATGCCTTTTTATCACCCCGTCATTGAAGAAGGTTTGGAGACTGCGCTCAAGCACGCTAAACGTCAGTGGAGTTAAGTATAAATTTAGCGAGAAATTAAAATTGGAACAGGGTAAGGTGTGTAGAAAAATAGGGGGTTCCTCTAACTAATGGGCAAATGAATTATACTCAGTAGTTGTTGGGAAAGACACATCTTATCGCTACATAAGGAGTGGGGAAGGCATGTGGACGGCTCTGAATGGGTTTTTCAATACCGGTATAGGGTCTACATTTCTGAATTTAGGACTAGCCTTTTTTCTAGGTAGTTTGATTGGTCTTGAACGCCAGTACCGACATCGTACTGCTGGAATTAGAACAAACGTATTGGTCTGCCTAGGGGCTGCCATATTTGTTAACATGAGTACTCACTTTGGTACTGAAGGCATAGCACGAGTAGTCTCGTATGTTGTTTCAGGTATTGGTTTTCTAGGTGCTGGGGTGATCCTTAGAGATGAAGGTAGCGTGCATGGTGTGAATACAGCAGCTACGTTATGGGGAGCAGCGGGTATTGGGGCGTGTTGTGGAGCTGGATGTTATTCGGAAGCCCTCGTCGCTTGTTTTTTTGTTTTATCTGCCAATACAATACTGCGTCCTTTAGTTAATTATATCCAGGGTCGGCCTAGTATTTTCTCGTTTGGTATTGGTATAGATCTGAATCTAATGACTCATAGCAGGCAGCAAAAGGAAATTTTAGTACTGGTACAAGAGTTATGTAGCCAATATGATATTTTTATGGAGCATTTTGATATTCAGCCTTTTGGCAAAAAGGAGGTAGAAATCAGTTTGCGTCTGAATGTTGATCGGGCGCAAGTCGATAAAATTGAAGCTTTAGTACAAGAGCTTGAAAAGACAGAGGCAATTAAACAAATATTTTGGGCCCTGAACTAAGTAGGACAAGGCTTTTTTATTAAGATGCTATGAACAGAGTTTTTAGCTTGTGAAAATCCAATGTGGTAGATTTTTTTTAGACTTAACAATTCCTAAAATCATGGGAATAGTTAATTTAACCCCGGATTCTTTTTCCGATGGGGGTTGTTATTCCTTTAATACAACCACTGCACTACGGCATGCTGAAAAACTAGTAGAGGATGGTGCGGATATTTTAGATGTAGGAGGTGAGTCTACTCGACCTGGGGCTGTATGTATTCCAGAAAAGCAGGAATGGAAACGTATTAAAGAAGTTTTAGGGGAAATAAGAAGGTGGCAGTTACCCATTTCGCTAGATACTAGGAAAAGTTGGATCATGCAACAAGCATTAGACAGCGGTGTAGTTGACATAGTGAATGATGTTGAAGCCTTGAGAGGTGAGAACTCAATCAAGGTCCTTCGGCAGGCTCCTTCCGTGGCAATCGTTCTGATGCATATGCAAGGTAATCCTCAAAGTATGCAGGAGAAACCTGTATATGGGCAGGTGGTAGAGGAAGTCATACAATTCTTGCATGACCGTATTGCGGTCTGTGTAGAAGAAGGCATTCAAAAACAAAGATTGTTAGTGGACCCAGGCTTTGGTTTTGGAAAAACCTTGGAGCATAATCTAAGTTTACTTCGAAACCTAGCTCAATTTAACAAGAGTATTGGGCGGCCAGTGGTTATCGGTCTTTCCAGAAAAAGAATGTTTGAGTCAATAGCAGGGGAAAAAGAACCCCAGCAGAGAATTGGTTCAGGAGTAGTGGCTGAAATTGAAGGAGTACGCCGGGGAGCTTCCATTATTAGGACGCACAATGTCAGGCAAACGCGCCAGGGGTTATTAACTTATCGGGCAATTAATGGTAGCTAAAGATTTAGGCTATTTAGAAGTTTTTGGAAGCAATATCCCCTGTTTTTTAAAATATAGTTCAAAACGGCGCAGGGATTCTCTGGCTATTTCTTTCGATCCACAGGGAAATCTGCAGGTATATGCGGGTTTAGCGGTTACCGAAACTTTTGCAAAAAAAATCCTACAGGAGAATGTTTTCTGGATTCAGAAACAATTACTTAAGTACCAAGCTATAGTCGGTGTAAGAAAGCCTCTCAGATATTTACACAGTGAGCCTTTATTTTATTTAGGAAATACCTATGAGCTTAAAATAGTGCCCAAAAAATTAGTTAGTTTCCATCTTAAAGAAGATGGTATTTATGTTGGGGAACGCTGGCTAAAACGGGGAAGTTTACAAAAAAAGATAGAAAATTGGTATCGCTCTACAGCTCAAGGTTATTTTAAAGCTAGATTGACAGTACTGCTGGAGAAAGCCACTTGGACAAAGATCACTCCCAATGTGCGGGTAAGAAAGATGAAAGGTCAATGGGGGAACTGCAGTACCGATGGGACAATAACACTAAACATACATTTAATTAAATTAGTACCCCATTTAATTGATTACGTGATCTTACATGAGCTATGTCACTTAAAGGAAGCTAATCATGGGCCAAGATTTTATCAGCTTTTGTGTCAAGTATTACCGGACTGGAAAGAGTGTAAACAAGAACTGCAGACCCAAATTTATCATTTATACGGATGTTACTAAAAACAGAGAATAGACATTAAATATTGGTAACTAGCAAATATTAACTACTTAATAACTATTTTATGTTACAATGCTGTCAACTTTAGGGAGGGGTTTTCTCCCAGGTTCACATCGTTACCCGGTGTGAGGACGTTTAGAAGTTTAGAAAATAGTTTACCCTTTTGCATTTTCTTCTAACGGCCAAAGGAGGGGTGACAGACTGAAAAATAATCCCCTGTTTTGAGTTTGTTGCTTCTCCACTTTTTGCAGGGGCAGGCATAGGATCTGGGCGCGTTGTTGGGTTATTGGCGCTTAGCTTCGGTTACTTCCCCTGTGTTTTTCTTTGATGAAGGGCGTGGTGAAGAAAGTCTCAGATGATTTTTTCAGCGTTCTTTTTTGTTATCCTGTTTTTTTTCTAGGAAATCCCAGCGACTTAGCTTTTCTGTGAGAAGTAACTCTATTTCTTCAGTTCTTTTTTGCCACTGTCGAGCTTCTAAAGGTTGTGTTTTAAAGATTTCAGGCTGTAGCAGCTGTAGGTTCAGGGTATTTTGTTCCCTTTCAAGCTTTTCAATTTCCTGAGGAAGGGATGCTAATTCCTGTTTTTCCTTGAAAGTTATGGTTTGTTTTGAAGGAGTTCTAGGGTGGAAGGGCAATTTAGAAAATTTATTATTAGATAGGCTAGGAGCTAAATTTTTTTGCTGTTTGAGTCGATAATTTTGGTAATTTCCAACGTAATTAATAAGCTGGCCGTTACCCTCAAACCCAATAGTCTGTGTAATAACATTGTTTAAAAAAGTTCTATCATGGCTAACTAGGAATACAGTACCAGAGAAAGTCTTCAGTAATTGCTCTAACAGTTCCTGAGTTTCAATATCTAAGTCATTGGTAGGCTCATCTAGAATAAGAATATTGGCAGGTTGAGTAAATAATTTTGCTAATAAAAGACGATTTTTTTCTCCGCCTGAAAGGGAAGCAACCGGACTATTAATTCGAGCAGGAGGGAAAAGGAAATCTTGTAAATAGCCAATCACATGTCTTTCTTTACCATTAACCACTAAATTTTCTTTACCTTCTCCAATAGCTTCGAATAGAGTGTCACTATCTCTTAAGGAACTTCTGAACTGATCTACATAAGCTATTTTTTGTAGACTCCCCCGTTTAATAAATCCTGCTTTAGGTTCTAGCTCTCCTAAAATTAATTTAATAAAGGTAGTTTTACCACAACCATTTGGACCAACGAGACCAATTTTGTCACCTCGTTGAACAATACCACTGTATCGCTCAATGATAGGTGACTGGTTAGGATAGTAAAAGCTTACTTCGTTGAATTCAATGACTAGCTTTCCACTTTTAGGCGCACTATTTGAGGAAAACGCAACGTTACCAACAACCTCACGGCGACTTTGACGTTCTTTTCTCAAAGCTTCTAGGCGCTTGACGCGGCCTTCATTTCGCGTTCGCCTTGCTTCAATTCCTTTTCTAATCCAAGCTTCTTCCTGGGCATGAAATTTATCAAATTGCCTCTGATGTTTGATTTCCGTTTCTAAAGCAAGTTTTTTCTTCGCTTGATAGTACTGAAAATTACCTGGGTAACTAATGAGTAGTCCACGATCTAGTTCAACGATGCGATCTACTACATTATCTAAAAATTGGCGGTCATGAGTAACAACTATAAGACTACCTTTGAACTTAAGCAAAAGATTTTCTAACCAATAGATAGAATCAATATCTAGGTGATTGGTAGGCTCATCCAACAGTAAGAGATCAGGTTTTTGTACCCATGCTTGAGCCAGCTGTACTTGTTTTTTTTGTCCACCAGAAAGATTTCGGATAAATTGGCTGGGGGGAATTCGAGTATGTTCTAAAGCTTCCCGAGTTAAGGATTCTAAGGCCCAGCCATGCTGTGTTTCTAGTTCAAGTTGTAGCTGATGGAGGTTTTTTAAAATTTCTAAATTACTAGGATCCTTAGCTAAAATAGAGCTTTGCTGATGATAAGCATTAATTAGAGCTTGTGCCTTTCCCAGGCCTTCGGCCACTATCTCTGATATCGTAGAATCAGGATTTAATTCAGGTAATTGGCTAACGTAGGTTATTCGGGTACCTCTCTGAATTTGTACAGTGCCATTATCTAAGTTTAATTTTCCTGCCAGTACCCTTAATAGAGAAGATTTTCCTGTCCCATTGCGCCCAATTAGGCCTACTTTCTCTTGAGATGCAAGACTAAAAGAAGCTTTGTGCAATAAGTCGTGGTGTCCCAAAGCTAGTGCCATATTTTCTGCGTTAATTACTTTCATGGACGCAGCAAGTTAAGAACCCGTAGGGTCAGCAGACACTTCATATGCATTAACAATAGCCTGTACTAACGGGTGTCGCAGAATATCTTTGGCATTAAATGCGTGAAAGCAAATCCCTTCAATACTGGATAGCCGTTCACAAGCATCTTTCAGTCCACTGCCTATATGGGAAGGTAAATCTATTTGTCCTAAATCTCCAGTAATGACGGTCTTACTCCCAAAACCAATGCGGGTAAGAAACATTTTCATTTGCTCTTTGGTAGTATTTTGCGCTTCATCTAGAATAATGAAAGAATTATTAAGGGTTCTACCGCGCATATAGGCCAAAGGCGCAAGCTCAATCAAACCTCTTTCGAGTGATTTATTCACACTTTCAGGGCCCATAAACTCGTAGAGAGCGTCGTACAATGGACGTAGGTAAGGATCAATTTTTTGAGATAAATCACCTGGTAGAAACCCTAATTTTTCTCCAGCTTCTACGGCAGGGCGGACCAGAATAATTTTTTGTACTTGGCGCTTATTCATGGCGTCTACTGCCGCAGCCACGGCTAGATAAGTTTTCCCAGTACCTGCTGGTCCCAAGCCAAATACTATGTCGTATTCAAGTAGGGCGTTGATATAAGTCTCTTGGTTGTGAGTTTTTGCTTGTATAGTACCCCTATGAGTCTTTAATGAGGTCCTAGTCAGCACATCGGGTTGAGCTGAAGCCTGCCTTCCAAGCGTGAGCAGAGTAAGGTGAATATCCTGGTGGTCTAGCTCCTTTGTTTCAGCAACCTCCATTAGTCGCTGCAGTGCTTGTAAACCCAAAGCAGCTTCTTTCCCTGTAACGGTTAGGTGATCCAACCGTCTTTTTATAGAGAGGTTAAGCTGTTCACCTATATAGCGCAAGTTCTGATCTAAGGAGCCACATAAGCGCTGTAACGTACGATGTTTAACATTCGAAAAATCCAGAGTTTCTACTGTTTTCATTAATCCTCAGGGACAAAATATAAATTGAAGAGTCTAATGAAAGAAAGCAATGCTCCACCAACTCTCTGTTCATATTATCACCGATAGTCTAGCATGCCTATTTTTATTTTTGCAAAGGGGTTGTGCTATGATGTACGACCCGGAGGGGCGCTTTAGAAGGGAAATTGAAATGAAAATAGATTTGCACGAGGTACGTCAGGAATACACTAAGGAAAAATTGTCTATAGCAGAATGCCAGGCTCATCCTTTAGCACAATTTAAGTTGTGGTTTCAACAAGCATTAAAGTCAAGAGTACGCGAATGCAATGCCATGAATTTGGCTACTGTGGACGAAAATAAAAGGCCGAGTGCTCGGATGGTGCTTTTGAAAGAAATTAATGATAAGGGATTTATATTTTTTACTAATTATAAGAGTCGAAAGGGGCTATGCATACAGCAAAACCCTTATGTGGCGCTAACTTTTTTTTGGCCTGAATTGGAACGCCAGGTTCGAATCGAAGGGATAGCTGAGGTACTAGAAACACAGCTGTCAGATGAATACTTTGAAAGTAGACCATACAAAAGCCAGATTGGCGCTTGGGTAAGTAAACAAAGTAAAATACTTACCAGTAAAACGGCTTTGTTAACTTCTTTTGCTTTGACACGAGCCAGGAATCCCAGGCAAATAAAGAGGCCAGCCTTTTGGGGGGGATATATAGTTATCCCTGATCGCGTAGAATTCTGGCAAGGTCGTCCGAACCGCCTACACGACCGAGTGGAATATATTTTGAGTGGGGGCCGTTGGAAAAAACAGCGCTTATACCCATAGTTTGCTATCAGTGATTTTCCTTGGCGTGATTGATGGAGTATTTAGGAATTTCAACTACTAAATCTTCATCCCCCACCAGCGCCTGACAGCTCAGTCTAGAGTCTTCTTCTAAGTCCCAGGCTTGATCAAGCAGATCTTCCTCTATTTCTGAAGGTGCGTTAAGGGAATCATAGCCTTCCCTGACGTGTACGTGACAAGTAGCACAAGCACAAGATTGTTCACAGGCGTGTTCGATGGGTACATTGGCCTCAAGTAAAAGATTGCATATGCTTTCTCCCTTAGTAGCGTTCTCTATGGTCAAACCCTCAGGACAAAGAGTTTCATGGGGAAGCAGAGTAATTTTAGGCATGTATCTTCTTTCGATTAGAGAGAAAATAAACAAGGAAGTTCAATGAAAGATATAAGCCCAGAGAAAAATAAAAATTAGGGTTCAATAGCAAGAAGTTTTTCATGATAGAGGAAATTTTCCATTTATTTTCATCATAATAGGAAATATAGTTTACTATCAATAGGTATGAAAAAAGTGAAAATATAAGGGCAGAATCTATGAACCAACTGATGTATAGATACCAGGAGCGATTACTGTAGAAAGAGCTATGAGATAACCAGGTAGTGAACAAAGTATGATAGCCAAATGCAATAAATAAAACGCCTAGATACAGTTCATCCAAAGGTAAGTAGAAGAAATTATCGCTAGGCAGAGCGCCTTGCTGAAGGTATTTCCAGCTAATGGAATTCATTAAAAAAAGAACAAGGCAGAAAAGGAAATTAAAACTATAAGCTAAAAAAATAGCTGTATTTTTAAAATTAATAGTGGTTTTCATGGTGGCAGGTCAATTCAAAGTTTTTCTGTTTCTTTAATACTATCTGACTCTGCAATTAAAGTATTGGTAGCGCTTGGAGTAACGTGTACATAAGAGGTCCTTTCCTCTTGAGGAATAACAGGTTGTCGGATAGCAAAAAAAGCTAAGAAGGCACTGAGCAAGATAAAGGGAGTTTCAAAGCCTACAGCCCCTAGAATTTGAGTAGAAATCCCTAGCGTGAGAGGCGCAGCTAATGCGCCCAGACTATAAGCAAAGAGTACGCTACGGCTGATCTCTATTCGGCTAGGGGAATCCGCGGGTAGGACGTCATGTGCTCTTGCTAGACTGAGTGGATAAATACTGAAAGCGCCTAGACCAAAGCCTGCAGCAAGCAAATACTGTGCATAGGTTACATGAACCAAGAAAAGAGAAAGTAGAGCAGCAGCACAGGTAATACTGGCAGCGATGGAGATAGCAATTCGCCGGCCATAAGTATCAGAAAATCTACCCATAGGCAATTGAATGAGTAAGCCTCCAGCCATAGCACAAGTCATAAAGATAGAGGTTTCCCGAACATTAAAATGCAAGTTTGAAGTATACACTGGGATCATACTCATAAACCCATTAGCAATGAAACCGCCAATAAGGCTACCCATTAGGGCCAGAGGGGCTAGGGCAAATAGGGAGGGAATACTTATCTTTTTAGGTTCAGGAATAATGGGCGCGGGAATTTTAGTTAGACTTAAGGGTAAAATCGCGAGTATGAGTAAGATAACGCTAAATTGGGTGATATGAACGAAACTATTACTGAGGTTTAAGAGTAGCGCCCCTATGGAGAAAGCCATATAAAATACTATTTCGTAGATGCCCAATAAGCGAGAACGAGAGGAGGGATCGCTTTTCTCATTCAACCAGCTTTCAATAATCATTAGAACAGCATAGTAGGCAAACCCCTGGATAAATCGCAAGATAGCCCATACGTACAGTTGAAAACTAAGTCCATATAGGAGGATGCATATAGCCATGATTGAGGCGAAAAAACTGAAGCTTCGTGCATGCCCAACACGTGAGACTATGCGATGAGCCGCTACAGAACTCATGATGGCACCTAGGAAATAGACTGTATTGATCAGACCGATCAGTGTTTGTGGAACCGTGGCGTGGCCCATCAGCAAATTGCTTGAATTCAGAAATAATACATTTCCCGAAAACAAAAACAATGCAGCCAGAAAAAGTGAAAATAATGTATAAATAGCCTTCATGTTTCTTAAAACGCTCCTAATAAAATCTCTCTGGCTCATTCCACAGTAGGTAAGTTGATGTCTAGAAAAGGTGGTTTAACTTTTTTTTCTTAGTTTGTATGTAACTTTTGTTATACCTATTCGTGCGTGTAATCAGAGGTATTCTCTCTACCACTTCAATGCCTCCCTCGTTTAGGGCTTGCACTTTATCAGGGTTATTAGTCATTAGTCTCACCCGCTTAATGCCTAGGTCTCTAAGGATATCGTGAACTACATTAAAGGATCTAGCATCTGCTGGGAACTGTAAGGCTAGATTAGCCTCCACGGTGTCCAAACCTTCTTCCTGTAATCGATAGGCTTTTATCTTATTAGTTAACCCAATGCCTCTGCCTTCTTGGCGAAGATAGATAATCACACCCCTGTCTTCTTTGGCAATTAATTGAAAGGATTTTTTTAACTGTAAGCCACAATCACATTTTTGTGAGAAGAAAGTATCTCCTGTTAGGCATTCAGAATGAATCCTAAGTAGAATGGGCATCTCGGCTTTTAGCTGCCCCCTATGCAAGGCAACATGTTCCGCAAGACTAGTCAATTCTTGATAAACTACCAGGGTGAACGGACCCCATTTTGTGGGTAAAATACAGTCCCCCTGTCGTTTAATTAGGTCCTGGATAGTAGTTGTTTTCATGCATTTAATTAAAGTTAGGATTAGGACGGGGCATCGACCGAGACGATCATTCTACCCGAATCGCGCGATTTTAACATAGTCGTTCTGAAAGCACCTTCATGTGATTTTATACTAAGCTCAGAAGGAAATTAGTTTTCTTGACGTGGAATAGTCGAGCCTAGCTTGAGACTTTAATTGAATCTTAACTAGATTGCCAGCTAAGTGGGTCGTGAGAGGCACATACCCAAGGAGATTTTAGCAGTGGTATAATTCAGTGGTTAAAACAGTTTTAGAAAATCATGGTACTTGCCTGCCAACCTCACCAGCCTCTTCAGGCGTTGCATACTATGCATTTTAAGGCCACGGCTGCCTATTATGCACGCATTAATACCCCAGAAGAGTTACTAAGGGGTCTCAGAGAAATCCGTGAGTTTGAAAGAGTCTACTGGTTAGGGGGGGGTAGTAACACTATTTTTCTGAAAGATTTTGATGGTCTAGTTGTTCATGTGCAGACTAAAGGCATAACTGTCTTAGAGGAAGATGCTCAAACGGTAAAAGTGAGAGTAGCTGCTGGTGAAAATTGGCACCACTGGATACAGACCTGCTTAAGCCAAGGTTGGTATGGTTTGGAAAACCTGAGTCTAATCCCTGGCACGGTAGGCGCAGCGCCAATTCAAAATATTGGTGCCTATGGAGCAGAAGTGAAAGATGTGATTAGTTCAGTGGAAGTACTAGAGGTCTCTTCTGGGCAACAATTTTGTCTAGATAATAATGAATGTAAATTTAAGTACAGAAGCAGTATTTTTAAGAATAAAAAAGATTGGCTTGTTCTCGCAGTTGTGTTTAGTTTACACAAGCAATTCACACCCCAATTAAGCTATCAAGCTTTGAAGGATTGGGTAGCCCAAATGGGGGGAGCTTGCAAACTATCAGCACAGCAGTTGGTAAATTACATTCAGCATTTACGTCGGGCCAGGCTACCAGATCCAGATAGCTTAGGAAATAGTGGCAGTTTTTTCCATAATCCTATAGTCAGTAAAGAAAAATTCCACGAGCTTAAAGAACGCTTTAGGAAGCTACCCTGGTATGCAGTAGAAGATAAACGATACAAGATAGCAGCATCTTGGTTAATTGATCAACTAGGCCTAAAGGGATTTACAGTTGGGCAGATGTCTGTCTATCAAAATCAGGCTTTAGTTATTGTTAATCAAAAGAATGGAACAGCAGAGCAGTTATTGAGACTAATGGCTATTATCACGGACGCAGTAAAGCACCAATACGGAATTTGTCTAACGGTTGAGCCAAATTTGGTTTAGCTCTACTTTAATATAGGCGGCTGATGAATGGAAAATTCTTCTAAGGAAAATACTTACGAGCGCATTATTCAGGCTTCGATTAAACTTTTTAATGAGCGAGGAGAGAGATATGTAACCACCAATCATATCGTGGCTCATTTAGGTATCAGCCCTGGAAACCTCTATTACTATTTCAAAAATAAGGAAGCTATCATTGAGGAGATCTTTAAGCGTTATGAGAAAGAGCTTCTAGCGTTCATTGGTGTGGAGGTGCCTCAGACAGAGATTGAGGACGCCTTGCACTATGTAGGCAAGATATTTGATACCATGTGGAATTATCGCTTCATATTCATGGATCTAGGAGGCCTATTTAGCAGAAGTAAAAGGTTGAAGGCCCTGCAAAAGGATTATACCCTAAATAGGGTGGAACCACTTATTAGTGGGTACTTGCAGGCACTGGTAGACAAAGGGAGGTTGCATATGTCAGCCGTTGACTTAAAGGTGTTTAAACACAACTTTTGGTTGTTATGCAGGTATTGGTATAGTTACGACAAACTGAGGTCAGGAACATTAGGCTCAACTTCAAGTGCACGTGGCAGTTTGCTTGCATTGGGGCTGCTCAAGCCATACTTGGATGAGAAAGATAAAGAAACCTTTGATGAGTATTATTCGAAAAAGTTTCAAGACATGGATTGGTAAATTGGGGAAATAAGAAGATGCAGCACTTAAATGTAGCAAGAAAGCATGATCAGGAACAGGAGCCGATTCAGTTACTTGGCAATATGGTTAATCGACATGGTCTGATTGCGGGAGCTACGGGTACGGGAAAATCTGTTTCCCTAAGAAAAATGGCTGAAAGCTTGAGCGACGCTGGAGTCCCAGTCTTTTTAGTAGATGTCAAAGGAGAGTTTTCAGGCTTGACTAAAAGGGGACTACCCGAGGGTAAAGTAGCAGAGAGAGCTCAGAAATTTGGCCTTGACGAGACTTATTACCATGGATTTCCTGTTCGCTTTTGGGATGTCTATGGGCAGTTGGGTATTCCACTGCGTATTAAGCTATCTAGCATAGGTTCTATGTTATTAGCTAGGTTACTGGGGCTTAATAAAATCCAAGAAGGCGTGCTGAATTTAGTTTTTAAAGTAGCCGATGATAATGAATGGTTGTTGGTAGATTTAAAAGATCTTAGAGCCCTACTAAAACATGTGGCTGATCACGCAAGTAAGTATAAGACCACCTACGGGAGTGTTTCTTCGGTCACTATAGGAGCCATTCAAAGACAATTGCTAAGCTTGGAACAAGATGGGGGTGATTTACTATTTGGAGAACCTGCTATTGAGTTGGGGGATTTTTGCCAAATACAAGATGGGCGGGGTTTAGTGAATGTATTAATTGCTGAACGTCTCCTGCGGTCACCGAGTAGTTTTAGTGCTTTTTTACTTTGGTTACTTGCGCAGTTATATACGGACTTTCCAGAAGTAGGGGACTTGGAATTACCTAAGTTGGTCTTGTTTTTTGATGAAGCTCATCTCCTCTTTAAGGATGCTTCTCAGGAATTGCTATCGCAAATAGAGCAAGTGGTACGCTTGATTCGTTCTAAGGGGGTTGGAGTATACTTTTGTACTCAAAGCCCTTTAGATTTACCTCAGACTATCTTGGGGCAGCTGGGTAATCGCATACAGCATGCTCTGAGGGCCTATACGCCAAAAGACCAGAAGGCGGTAAGAGCTGCTGCTGAAACCTTTAGGTCTAATCCGAAGTTAAACGTAGCTGAAACTATTTCTACACTTGGAGTTGGAGAGGCCTTAGTGTCATTCCTTGATGAAAAGGGTATGCCTCAGCCAGTGGAGTATGCACTTATTTTGGTGCCAGCTAGCCAATTAACCCCTTTAGGCGCAGCAGACTTGTCTCAACTTATTGAACAAGACCCCTTATATGAAAAATACAAAGATACGGTAGATAATTATTCTGCTTTTGAAGCTATATTAGAGGAAAGACAAGTACTTCAGGAAGCAGACGTTGAAACGCGTATTCAAAATTCACCGGTGAAAGGAGAGAGACAGGTGGCTTCTGACCCTAGCCCTATAGTAGGTTTTTTTAGGGGTTTGTTTGGCCTAAGAAAGCATCAACGTGCAGGTATGGGGTATGAGATTTCTAACCAGTTGGGTAAAGAATTTAAACAAGGCTTGTCCAAAGGTATCACGCGTACTATTCTTGGTGTGATAAAAAAGAGATAACTATCTGAACAATTGGAGGAGAATGAAGAATTTTCTATTGATTCCCATCGATGAATGCAGTTATCTGTCGGAGTTAGGAGGACTGCTGTTGTGCGCAGCTAGGAAACGACATAAGGATGTGCTTCACGTTCGGGTGGTCCAATCTGATTCTCCCGAAGAAGAAAGTCATACTAGCGGCGAGGAGACTGCGCACGAAGTGCTTAAACTTGAAACTGTGGATGAAATTTTAGCTACTTTAGGGGTCGATGAATTAGAAGATAAACTAACGGACTATTTTTATGCTTCTGCGTATCAAGCTCGTGAGATGGCCATAGTAGAAGGATTTTTACCCAGTTTGGAGAGGCCCTATCTTTTCTTTATGAATCGTTCTTTGGCAGAATTGCTGCGTGCTGATGTGATTTTTGTAGTCAATGCAAAGCATCGGAAGGTTGGCTGGACAGCACAACGGCTACAAACTGTTAGCCACCTCTGCTGCGCACTTTATAGGAAACGCTTAGGTTATATCTTGACGGAGGCGGGTGAAGCTACCGAGCAGTACGTAAACTCCTTACAACAGATCTTGATAAGCGATCGTGTGGAACTTCCTTGTTTGCTGGCCTTAAAGGGTGGAGTGGAGGGAAAACTTTCTCCTAAAATGAAGAGTGCTTTGGCTGATCGGGTCCAATTTAATGAATTTGAAAAAGCGCTAGCACGTGCATTACGGCCAGAGGATATGATGCCCCCCTCGGTTTATCGTAGGTGGTTGTTGGAAAAAGCTAGGGCTGTTCCTAAAAAAATTGTATTACCTGAGGGTAGCGAGCCTAGAACGGTTCAAGCTGCCGTTCTCTGTCAGCAAAAGAAGATTGCGCACTGTATATTACTAACCAAACAGGATGCGCTGGAACAGACTTTAAAATCCCTCAATATGCAGTTGCCCGAGGGCTTAGAGGTAGTTGACCCTGATAAGATAAGAGAACAATTTGTTAAGCCTCTGGTTGCGTTGCGTCAGCATAAAGGCATGACTGAACAGAAGGCTCGAGAGGTTTTAAAGGATGATGTTTATGTAGCAACTATGATGTTACAACAAGGAGTAGTAGATGGTTTAGTCTCGGGAGCAGTTCATACTACCGCTGACACTGTCCGGCCAGCACTTCAACTGATTAAAACTGAACATCAATCCACCCTGGTATCTAGTGTATTTTTTATGCTTATGCCTACCGAAGTGATGCTTTTTGCTGACTGTGCTGTGAATGTAGTATTGAGAGCAGATCAATTAGCAGAGGTTGCTATCCAAACGGCCGATTCTGCTAAAGCTTTCGGACTAGAGCCTAAGGTAGGGATGATTTCTTTCTCTACTAAAGATTCAGGTAGTGGGGCTTCTGTGGATGTGGTGCGGGAGGCCACCCGTCTGGTGCAAAGTAAGCGCCCGGACATTTTGATAGATGGACCTTTACAGTATGATGCAGCTAGTATTCCCAGAGTAGCCTCTCTTAAGGCTCCTGATAGTTTGGTAGCGGGGCAGGTAAATGTATTTATTTTTCCTGATTTAAACACAGGAAATACCGTCTATAAGGCAGTGCAAAGGACTGGAAATATACTTAGTGTAGGACCTATGCTACAAGGTCTTGCTCGGGCAGTTAATGATCTTTCTCGTGGCGCAACAGTTATGGATATAGTTTTCACTATTGCTATTACTGCTATTCAGGCAGAACAAAAGCTAAATCAGTGTAAATCATAAATTGCTTCAGCTTATTAACTGGAAACTAGGTCATATTTAGACAGTATGACGGAATGGGTAGAATATTTGATTTTGCTAGAGATATCTTTGCTAGGGCGATTTTTGAGTTAGTAGGTAATGGTGAACGATGAATATTGCAAATAATAAAAAAGCTTTTCATGATTACTTTATTGAAGATACTTTTGAGGCCGGGTTGGTTTTGATGGGATGGGAAGTCAAAGCGATTCGAGCAGGACGTATACAGTTAAAGGAGGGTTATATTCGGTGGCTTAAAGGGGCTTTTTACCTTGTAGGTTGCCATATCACCGCTTTGCCAGAAGCTTCTACCCATATCAAGCCTGAGGCTAACCGATCACGGAAGTTATTACTTCATCAAAGAGAAATCAACAAACTGGTAGGTAAGGTAGAGCAGACTGGTTATACCCTAGTACCGCTTAATATGCACTTTAAAAAGGGCTATATTAAATTGGGGGTAGGACTGGCTAAGGGGAAGAAACAACATGATAAACGCCAGTCTATTAAAGAGAAAGATTGGAAGCGTGAACAGCAACGTCTTTTGAAGTTGCAGAGACAAAAATAAAGAGGAGCAAGATGGATAATGCTATCCTGATACTGGATTTTGGCTCCCAGTTGAGTCAGCTAATTGCCAGACGCATCAGAGAATTACAGGTATATTGCGAGTTACACCCTTTTGACTGGCCGTTGGATAAGATTCGGCAGTTTAAGCCCAGGGGTATTATTTTATCTGGTGGACCAGAGTCTGTCCAAACAGGGAAATATCAGGCAGATCCTAGAATTTTTGAATTAGGAATACCTATTTTAGGGATTTGTTATGGGATGCAGTGGATGGTTCAGGTATTGGGTGGGACAGTTTTGGCTGCTGATAAAAGAGAATTTGGTCATGCTAAAGTGCAGGTGCTAGATTCACCCTTAACTGAAGGAATTTCAGATTATCCACAAGAAAAAGCACTAGAGGTTTGGATGAGTCATGGGGACCAAGTGGTGACCCTGCCTTCTGAATTTAGCCAAATAGGTTGGTCAGAAAATTGTAACTACGCCATAGTGGCCAATGAGGAGAAGGGTTACTATGGGGTACAGTTTCATCCCGAGGTGACTCATACTAGATCGGGTACCAGCTTACTGAAAAAGTTTGTCTATGAAATTTGTTGCATCCAGCCTGATTGGACTATGTCTCACTACGTGGAGGAAATGGTAGAACAAATTAGAAGACAAGTCGGGACAGATAAAGTTATTTTAGCGCTTTCTGGAGGGGTTGATTCTTCTGTGGCAGCAGTTTTGATTCATAAGGCAATAGGGGAACAGCTAAGTTGTATTTTTGTTGATCATGGGTTGTTACGTTTAAATGAAGCTCAGCAGGTTATGGAGCAACTGCATGAGCACTTAGGAGTGCAGGTGACAGCCATTAATGCTGAAAAGCGTTTTATGGCAGCATTAGCCGGTGTAACTGACCCCGAACAAAAACGTCGAATTATTGGTGCCCAATTTATAGAAGTTTTCCAAGAGGAGGCACATAAGAACGTTGAAGTAAGATGGCTAGCCCAGGGGACCATCTATCCCGACGTCATCGAATCAGCCGGTGGAACAACCAAAAAGGCACACGCTATTAAAAGTCATCATAATGTAGGAGGACTACCAGAAAAGTTACAACTACAATTGTTAGAGCCTTTAAGGAACCTATTCAAAGACGAGGTGCGTAAGCTAGGGATAGAATTAGGCTTGCCAAGAACGTTAGTTTATCGTCATCCTTTCCCTGGTCCAGGTTTAGGAGTACGTATCTTGGGGGAAATTCGTTCAGAATATGCAGAGTTACTGCGTTTAGCAGATCATATTTTTATAGAGGAACTCCGTCAAAGTTATGATGAGCAAGGGTGTTCTTGGTATGATAAAACCGCCCAAGCTTTTGCAGTTTTTTTACCAGTGCGTTCAGTGGGGGTGATGGGAGATGCACGAACTTACGAATATGTGGTAGCACTAAGGGCAGTGGTTACTAACGATTTTATGACAGCACATACTGCTGAGCTACCCTATGCTCTCTTGACCAGAGTGTCTAGTCGTATTATCAATGAAGTTCCAGGTATTAATCGGGTAGTATATGATTTCTCGAGTAAGCCTCCGGCTACTATTGAGTGGGAATAGAGGATATTTTTTCTTTACAGGCGGTTAATTAAGACTTTTATTTTAGGTTTAGGGGTATGGTTGACGATTTATCGGTAGTAATCTTGGCAGCAGGGCAGGGTTTGCGGATGCGCTCTGATTTACCTAAGGTATTGCATACTTTAGGGGGTAAACCAATGTTGTCCCGTGTGATTGAGACAGCCTTGTCGCTCACACAGGATGTTCAGGTAGTGGTCGGACATGCCAAGGAACAGTTGCAGCGGCAGATTGATTTACCTGTACGATGGATAGAGCAAGCGGAACAACTGGGTACCGCTCACGCGGTAAAGATGGCTCTCCCCTATATTAGCGACTACAAGGGAAAGACCCTTATTTTGTATGGGGATATACCCTGTATTGACACCTCTAATCTGACCGCCCTAGTTGAGAAGGGAAATAAAGAAAGTTTAGTCCTTTTAACCGACATTTCCGATATGCCCACGGGGTACGGAAGGATTATCCGTGACTTAGCTGGGAAAATAGCTCGTATTGTGGAAGAGAAAGATGCTAGTAAAGAGGAAAAACAGATTAAGGAAATCAATACAGGAATTTATCTAGTTCCTAATCCCTACCTCCATCTATGGTTGAAAAATATCAAAAATCATAATGCACAGGGAGAGTATTATTTAACCGATATTATCCAATTAGCTTATGAAGCAGGAGTTTGTATTGAGTCAGTTCAAGTTTCTCACAGCTATCTTACAATGGGCGTTAATAACTCAATTCAACTTGCAAAATTAGAGAGATTATTTCAGCAACAACAGGCGGAGCAATTAATGCAAAAAGGCCTAACCTTACGGGATCCAAGTCGATTTGATCTACGCGGCACGATTTGCTTTGGCAAGGATGTTGTGGTAGATGTGAATGTTGTTTTTGAGGGGAAAAACGTACTAGGGAATCAAGTAACTATAGGCGCCAATTGTGTACTAAAAGATGTAACTATCCGTGACGGGGCTACTATCTATCCCTTTTCTCATCTAGAAGATTGTGTGGTGAATGAAGACGTTAAGGTAGGCCCCTATGCTCGGTTGCGACCAAAAGCTACCTTAGCTAGAGGTTCTCAAGTAGGAAATTTTGTGGAAATAAAGAGTGCTCAGATTGGACAGAAAAGCAAGGTCAATCATCTCAGCTATATTGGAGATACAACCGTAGGAGAAAACACCAATATAGGAGCTGGAACAGTGACTTGTAATTATAATGGGGTTACTAAATATCGTACAACCATCGGGGCTGATTGCTTTATAGGATCAGGGACTATGTTAGTGGCACCGGTGACGGTGGGAGATGGAGCAACAGTGGCCGCTGGGAGTACTATTACTAAGTCCTGTCCTGAAAAGCAGCTAACCATTGCTCGAAGTAAGCAAGTATCCCTGTCTGGTTGGCATAGGCCTAAAAAGGAAGAGAAATAAATCATGTGTGGTATTGCTGGAGCCGTGCGTGGAAAAGCGACTGTAGTTTCATTCTTGTTAGAAGCCCTGAAAAGAATGGAGTATCGTGGGTATGACTCGTCAGGACTAGCTATTCTAGAGGGTCAAGAGATAGCGAGGCTTCGTCGGGTTGGTAGAGTGAGGGAGCTTGAAACAGCAGTTAAGCTCAGTAATTTGAAGGAGAGTAGACTAGGGATTGCCCATACTCGGTGGGCTACTCATGGTGAGGTAAACGAAACCAATGCGCACCCCCATATTTCTCATGGAAAAGTTGCAATTGTGCACAACGGTATTATCGAAAATTACGAAGAAGAAAAAGTTCGTTTACAGCGTTTAGGTTATTCTTTTAAATCACAAACGGATACTGAGGTTATTGCACACAGTATCTACCACGAGTGGCAGACTACTGCTTGCGATTTGTTTACAGCTGTGCGCAGAGCCATTAAACGATTTGAGGGGACCTATGCCATTGGTGTCATGGGGATGGAGCAAAAGGAAACAATTATACTAGTTCAAAGGGGTTGTCCCGTTCTAGTCGGATTGGCAGAAGGGGAAACTTTTTTTGCTTCTGATGTAGCTGCCTTAGTACCGTTCACTAGAAAAATCATTTATCTGAAAGATGGAGATGTGGCGCAAATTAGTTCGCAGGGGGTGGAAAGAATACTAGACCAAGAGGGACAGTCTGTTAAGCGTCGGGTTAGCGAATCTGAGGTTAATTTGACTTCGCTAGAGTTGGGCCCCTACAGCCATTTTATGCAGAAAGAAATTTATGAGCAACCCAAGGCCATTACGGATACTTCTGAGGTAGTAATGTTATCAGGTTTTATACCTGAGCTATTTGGAGATCGTGCTGAAGAGCTTCTAGAGGGAATTGAGGGAGTTCGGATTCTAGCCTGCGGCAGTTCTTATTATGCGGGATTGGTAGCCAAATATTGGTTGGAGAGTATTGCTAAACTGCCTGTAGAGGTGGAAATAGCGAGTGAATACCGGTATCGAGAGGTTATTTTTAATCCGAGGCAGTTAATTGTGACAGTTTCACAGTCAGGAGAGACTCTAGATACCATT
Source organism: Neisseriaceae bacterium (assembly GCA_043842855.1). Lineage (GTDB taxonomy): Bacteria > Pseudomonadota > Gammaproteobacteria > Burkholderiales > Neisseriaceae > QFNR01. The sequence continues at coordinate 421,688 of JBBPJF010000001.1, read as the reverse complement.
GAAGCTTTAAAACGAGCTAAGAGTTTAGGACATGAGCGTACCTTAGGTATATGTAATGTTATGGAAAGTAGCTTAGCACGGGAAAACCAATTGGTTTTTTACACTCGAGCTGGTATTGAGATCTGCGTTGCTTCTACCAAAGCATTTACTACCCAATTGGTGGCGTTATTTTGCTTAACGATTACCTTAGCTAAATTGAGAGCAAGCATAACAGAGAGTCAAGCACATGACTATTTAGAGCAATTAAGGCATCTTCCTGGCCATATACAGGCAGCCCTCAATCTTGAACCTCAAATCAGACGCTGGGCTAATAATTTTGTGCTTAAGAAGAACGTCCTGTTTTTAGGACGAGGAATTCATTACTGCGTGGCCTTAGAAGGGGCACTTAAGTTAAAGGAAATCACCTATATTCATGCAGAAGCGTATGCAGCTGGGGAATTAAAGCATGGACCTTTAGCTCTGGTAGATAGAGATATTCCTGTGGTGGTTATTGCTCCTAATGATAGCTTGTTGAATAAATTAAAGAATAATATGCAAGAAGTTGCTGCTCGAGGTGGAGAACTGTTTGTATTTACCGATGCAGATTCAGATTATCAAGCTTCAGCAGGAGTGCATGTAATTCGTACTCCACGGCATATAGGGACTCTTTCAGCAGTTGTGCATGCGATTCCCGTGCAACTATTGGCCTACCATACTGCCCTTGCTAAGGGCACAGATGTGGATAAACCCCGAAACTTGGCTAAATCAGTAACAGTAGAATAATACGTTTTGGAAGTGCAGTATGCAGTTAAACTTAGCTGTAGCAAGTTAGCTGCAGTGGGAGACAGGTCTTAGCTCCATTTTAACTTGTTTTGGCCAGTTTTTTTAAAATTTAGGTAGGGGTGAAAGCTTACTTTAAGCCAGGTTTCTTGGAGGCAACCCTCCAATAGATATCAAAATTTTCTTTGAGTGAAAAATAGGTTGAAATGCCCTTTAAGTACGGTATTTCTCCCTATACAATAGGGCGAAATATTTAGCTTAAAGTAGCCAGAAGCTTTATGGGAGAAGCCAGCTACTTCATATCTTCAAACTTAAACTTAGAGGAATAAAATGACTAAACAGGTTTTTATCTACTCACTGCCCATATTGTTCTTGTCCGGTTGTATTTTTCAGGCAGGAGAAAAACAAGGTAGGGATGCTGGAAGTGAGCTTACCCATTATAGGTGGCAACTAGTTGGGGGTACGGATCAAAAACAACGACCTATTTCAGAATTAAAAAATACTGAACTTAGTATATCCTTGGAACCGAATCGAATAAGTTTGAGCGGAGGCTGTAATAGTCAATTTTCTTCGGTGGAAATTTCACCGTCCTCTTTTAAAACAGAACAAATTACTACTAGTCTGAAATTGTGTCCGGATTATTTAATGCGTGAGGATAGCTTGTTAGCGCATTTTTTTAATCGTCAAACTATTCATTATCAAGTTCAAAAGTTGGGGCAGGGGGCTAGCTTAAGGCTGATTAATGGCCGGCAAGAAACTTTAAGCTTTAATAGTATTTTAAATGAGAATGAGCTTTATGGTCCTAATCCTATAGAGGTCTTCATAGAAATTGCTCCCAAAAAGGTAGCTAAAGAGAAGCTCGCTGCAGGGACTTATCATTATCGCTTTATCAATTATATTGATCCCCATCAGAAACTTTATGGGCAGTGGCATCTGGGCTTACCTAAGGTACAAAATTATACTCAGCCAGCCAAAAATGTAAGGGAGGTGATACAAGTAAAACAATTTTCAGTTAAGGGCGGATCCAATGTATACGAATTTGATAAGTTTGTGGAACAAGAAGCACTGGATTCTGAATAGGGATAAGAACTATCAAGCTTTTCATTTTTCAAAGAACTACTGGTTACTTGAAAAAGGGCTAGAGGAATAAATTAGGTACCACTATAGCGACAAACATATCTCCTTTGATAGGAGATATGTTTGTGCTAGGCGGGTTATTAGAAAGAAGTGAGGGTAGGGTATAAAGGAAATCACTAAAAATGAAATTGACCTTGAAGCGAGGTGATGTGCTGTGTTGGTACTATTAGGTCACTATTATGGACAGCGCATTTTGTTATACCCTGAGAATTGATTTAACTGAAACGCTTTTGGGAGAGGTTCAGGGTAGGGGCACGCTGACAGCACGTTATTTAAGTTTTGGCATGTAGGTGCCAATATCTTCTCTAGTGTTCGAGAAGGGTTAAATATTCACCAACGCTAAAGCCCTTAGGGATAACAAACTCTGAATAGCGGTTTCAGTGCACTATACTTCACGAGCATATAATCATGGCGCCTATCCATTCTGACAATTTTCATCCTTCAAATTAGCTTTGAAATCTGTGGATTTGTCCTCAGTGCAGGTCAGCTGCTTGTATAGATGGGCATCGAGATGAACTGGTCGAGAAAGTATTCATAAAGATAAGGACAAATCACAACCAGGAAAAAAAATAGAGTAAGTGGTTTTATTCAGCTCAGTAGCCCCAAAGGATAACTACGCTGAATAAGTTTACTAGTGAATCACAACTGGTTCTCATACCAATTGCGTTTTAATGGTTGCTTTCAGCGCCTTTCTACCAATCCTGGCCTTTTTAGGCTGGGGAAATTCATAGGCAGATAATTGATCTCTCACCAGGGCGAAATTTGCAGTAAAACTTAGGCAAATGGTAGCTGAAAAGAGTTAAGCAGACTTTTCATTCTAGGGTTGAGAAGATTTATAGCATTTTTGGCATTTATTTTTAAGTCTAAACTAAGAAGAACTTTTTCATAGGAGGTTTAATTCTCCATTAATAGAGCTGAGCCGCTGGAGAAAGAGGAACACGGTTAGGGTTTGAGTAAAATTAGCAAGTCAAATCCGCTCTATGACTATCCTATATTCGTCTAGTGAAACACCGTGTTAGGTACTCAACTCAAAATTGGATGCATACAAAGTTCTACAAGGAATAGATGTTGGTGTCACTAGTAAGGCTTAGCAAGGCGGAATTGATATGTGTGAAGTAGCTTTTATAAGTTTGAAGATTTTCTGGAAGGCGGATAACTTTTTTTGGATAATTTACTAAAGTTCAATCAAGTAAGCTCAGCTGAGCATAAAAGGTGTCTAGATAAGGAGATCACTGTTGGGTAAATAGCCAGGGCAGCTCGGACGCATAGGCGTATGGTTTCTTAGAAGTAAAAAGTCCAAACCAATCGCTTTTATAGAGAACATCTTGCAGGATTGTTAATGAAAAGAGTTGATGTCATGTGCAGGTTGAGTAATTTATTACTATAACTTTGATTTAAGTTAGTAAAAAAGGGGGTAGTCAGATGCAAATAGCCTCACTATTTCGGAAGGTTTTAACTGAAGATGAGATTATTTCAGATGAGGCGCGTATTAAGGCTCATACAGTTGATTGGCGAGGGCGTTATACCAGTGATTGTGGATGTGTATTGGTGCCCAGGGATATCTCTAAACTTCAAGAAGTTCTCAGGATAGCACACGCAGAAGGAATAGCGGTTACACCTCAAGGAGGTAACACAAGTTTATGTGGGGGTAGTATCCCAAGCGTTCCTAACAGCGTCATTTTGCTGTTAGAACGTATAGCTTCAGTACGCTCTTTTAGTGCACTAGATCAGACCGTGACGGTTGAAGCTGGTATGGTTCTTTCGAAGTTACAGGATTATGTCGCAGCACAAGGTTTTTACTTTCCTTTGAGTCTAGCAAGTGAAGCAAGCTGCCAGATTGGGGGTAATATTGCTTGTAATGCTGGCGGGATACACGTTTTGCGTTATGGTACGATGAGAGATCTAGTGGTAGGGTTAGAGGTGGTTTTACCCAATGGTGAAATCATCAGTCACTTAGCCAGTCTACACAAAAATACGACAGGTTTCGAGAGTAAACATCTTTGGATTGGCAGTGAGGGAACTTTAGGGGTGATTACGGCTGCTACTTTAAAAGTATTCCCTCCAGCGAGAGAAAAGATAACGGTATTGCTGACTTGCAAGGATAGAGTGCAGGTCTTAACCTTGTTGAGAGCGTTAAGACAAGAATACGTGACGGAGCTGACTAGCTTTGAATATATTCAAGCAACTTTATTTAATTGGTCAGAGACCTTTAGTGGTATTTTCTTTAGATTAGAAGGGCCAGAGATTGTGCTGTGTGAACTCAGCGGATCTAATCCTGATTTTAGCCCTATAGAAAAATTTTACGAAATTCTAGTTAGTCTAGGAATTTTTGAAGCTATCGTGGCACGTTCTCCAAGAGAAGCAAGACAAATGTGGACGGTCCGAGAAAATATTTCAGCAGCACAAAAATTTTGTTGGGGAGTAACCCTTAAGCACGATATCGCGGTACCCATTGAAAAGTTGGATAGTTTTATTACCAACTCTCAAAAGCACATTATGCAATGCTTTCCAGATGCAAAAATACTTTTATTTGGACATTTTGGTGATGGAAGCCTTCATTATGATGTAGCGCTTGCTAGAGATCATAGTGCAGGCGTTTATCGTTTTGAAGCTGAAATAAACCAATTAGTTTATGAGGAAGTACTTAATGCTTCGGGAACTATAGCGGCAGAGCATGGAATAGGCCAGCTAAAGGTACCCTGGCTTAGCTGGATCAAAACGCCAACAGAAATTAAACTCATGAAAGATTTCAAGGCCCGACTAGATCCCCATCACATTATGAACCCGGGGAAGCTGTTGGGCTAAGAGGTATTTTCTTTGTCGCTAAAACTAGTTCGGTATGCGGCAGATTGTAGGGAGTTGCAGAAAGTAAGAAATGAGCCAGTATACAGCAGAAAATTCATTACACTTTGATGTAGTAATAGTGGGGGCAGGACCAGCAGGCTTGAGTGCCGCTATTCGTCTTAAGCAATTAGCGCAAAAGTTTAAAAAAGCAGTAAGTGTAGTGGTAGTAGAAAAAGGTTCTCGAGTGGGCGCCCATCTTATCTCAGGAGCAGTGATGGATCCTAAGGCATTAACAGAACTCTTACCTGATTGGCAGAAACTCGGTGCTCCACTTACGTGTAAGGTAAAAGAGGATTGTTTATTATGGTTAACAGCACGTAATGCCATTCGCTTGCCTACGCCACCTAGTCTGAATAACCAAGGCAATTATATTATTAGCTTAGAGCAGCTCTGTCAGTGGCTAGCTCAACAGGCAGAATTGCTAGGTGTAGAAATTTATCCAGGTTTTGCTGCTGTAGAAGTTTTATATCACACAGATGGTTCTATTAGGGGCATAAAGACTGGAGAGATGGGAGTGAATGCTGAAGGTTTAGCTACTAAGAACTATCAGGAAGGCATCAATTTATTAGCGCAGCAAGTTATTTTTGCAGAAGGCTCTCGGGGGAATTTAACTCAACAGCTCCTGCATAAATTAGCTTTAGATGAAGGCGCAGCGCCCCAGACTTATGCGCTGGGACTTAAAGAAATTTGGGAAGTCAATTCAGCGCATTACCGAGAAGGTTCAGTCTTGCATACGGTAGGGTGGCCCTTAGACAGAAAAACCTACGGAGGCTCCTTTATCTATCATCTTCCTGATAACAAGGTCTCCCTAGGGTATGTGGTAGGGTTAGACTATCGTAATCCTTACCTTTCTCCTTTTGAGGAATTTCAGCGCTATAAGCAGCACCCTATGGTTCGAGAAATATTAAGTGGCGGGCGTAGAATCGCTTATGGGGCCAGGTCTTTAACAGAAGGGGGCATACAAAGTTTACCTCAGCTGAGTTTTCCAGGGGGTGTTTTAGTAGGAGATGCTGCGGGTTTTTTGAATGTACCGCGCATGAAGGGCACGCATGCAGCTATTAAGTCAGGAATACTCGCTGCAGAGGGAATATGGGAAGTTTTACATTCAGGGATAGAGCTTCGGACGAGTTGCACGGCTAGTAAATATCCACGCTTATTTGATTCAAGTTGGTTGTATAAGGAATTAAAAGCCGTACGAAACTATCGTCCAGCTTTTAAGTGGGGACTTTTACCTGCCCTGATGTATTGTGCTTTAGAGGACTATCTTCTTAAAGGAAGGGGGTTTTGGACTTTACGTCAGCAAGGATGGGATTATCAGATGCTCTTGCCCAAAAAACGGGTGAAACCTATAGAGTACGGTAAACCGGATGGGGTACTTAGCTTTGATAGAGCCTCTAGTGTATTTTTTTCAGGTGTTTATCATACTGAGGATCAGCCTTGTCACTTGAAATTAATTGATTCAGCTTTAGCCATAAAAGTCAATCATGATATTTATGCCTCTCCAGAAACACGTTATTGCCCTGCAGGGGTATACCAAATATTTGAAGAGAGTGGATTGACTTATTTGAAAATTAATAGCACTAATTGCTTACATTGCAAAGCTTGTGATATCAAAGATCCCACCCAAAATATTGTTTGGACACCCCCTGAGGGAGGAAACGGGCCAAATTATGTGTCTATGTAGAGTTATTACAGTGTACGAAAGCCTTCTAATTCAGTACCGGGGAAGCCATTGGTTTTTACGACAGTGTTGTAGATAAGCAACGAATTGTCTGAATTTTGTTATTAAGCCGTCATAGAGGTGGAAGAGGGAGAATAACTCATAGGGAACTGTGATAGCATGAGAGTGATCGCCAATCTATGTCTGGGGGGTGTTTGGTGCTTGGGTTTCCCATGAGCAGAATAGAGAGGCTTACTGAGTAACTTCACGTGAAAAATTGAAGGGAGTATAGTAAGTGAGAGATTTTAATAAGAGATATTTAAGTTCCCTAATTCTATCCTGCATAGCTACCATGACTTCAGCGCAACCTTCCGTATCTGGATTGAAAGTTGCCATGTCACATGAGCCTGAACCCGTTATAGCTCCTGTACAGCCACAGGCTGAAGAAGTACCCGAGGTGGAAGAACAGCCGCAGCAGGTAGCAGAACCATCTGTACAAGAATCCGGGGAGGGTTGCTGTCAACAAATAGGAGGTATTGGAGCCGGTATTTTACAAGCTGGCTTGCTTGCGGCGGGCTTTTTTGATCATGAAAATGATGAGCTGGGAGAACTACCTAAGCTGGAAGAAATGGTTAAGCCCGAGGGATATCAAGGAGGGGTGGAGGCCTATCTTGGTGCAGTCAGACCAGATGGATTACTGTCTCTGTCTGCATTACCGCTGACGTTGTCCTTGTTGACGACTAGCGTACCCCTAGGCTTGAGTCTACTTCCAGTTGCTGGGCCTTTGCTTTCAAGTCTGTCATTACCAAGTATATTTTCTTTCCCTCTGAGTTTCCCTTTAAGTTTGCCTAGCTTGCCTCTCGTTGTGCCCAGTAGTTTACCTTTACTTTCTTCTTTTCCCTCTCTAATACCTTCCCTCAGCTTACCGGCGCTGAGTGCGTTGCCGCTGAATTTAGCCTTAGCCTCTTCATCTAGTTTGTTGATCCCAAGTTCTTCCTTGCCGCTCTCGGTGAGTTTAGTTTCTTTAGTTGGCTTACCACTTATATCCAGTGGGGCTGCCTTGTTGAGCTCTTCGCCAGTTTCCTCTTTTCCTCTACTTTCACTTCTTTCTTCCGCACCAATTGAAAGTTCTCTGGCACTAAGCTCTTCCATCCCCGTCCCATTATCGAGTTTACCTACGCTTTCTAGTCTACCTTCAAGTGCTCCATTGAGCTCTTTACCTTCATTGAATAGCTTAGCGCCTTTGTCTGGTTCATTATCTGGACCTTTGAGTTCACTACCAAGTTCTGGGTTGAGTTTGAACCTTTCCTCATTGAGCAGCACTTCACTGCCATTGAGCTCGTTACCATTAAGTTCACTATCTAGTTCCTTACCTTCTAGCGTACTTCCATCTTCTTTACCCAGTTCTTCATTGGGAGCGTCTTCTGTACCTGGAAGTTTGTTGAGTTCTTCTAGTGCACTTTCTAATTCGTTATTACCTTTATCCAGTTCTTTACCTGCTTCTTTGAGTTCACTACCAAGTTCTGGGTTGAGTTTGAACCTTTCCTCATTGAGCAGCACTTCACTGCCATTGAGCTCGTTACCATTAAGTTCACTATCTAGTTCCTTACCTTCTAGCGTACTTCCATCTTCTTTACCCAGTTCTTCATTGGGAGCGTCTTCTGTACCTGGAAGTTTGTTGAGTTCTTCTAGTGCACTTTCTAATTCGTTATTACCTTTATCCAGTTCTTTACCTGCTTCTTTGAGTTCACTACCAAGTTCTGGGTTGAGTTTGAACCTTTCCTCATTGAGCAGCACTTCACTGCCATTGAGCTCGTTACCATTAAGTTCACTATCTAGTTCCTTACCTTCTAGCGTACTTCCATCTTCTTTACCCAGTTCTTCATTGGGAGCGTCTTCTGTACCTGGAAGTTTGTTGAGTTCTTCTAGTGCACTTTCTAACTCGTTATTACCTTTATCCAGTTCTTTACCTGCTTCTTTGAGTTCACTACCAAGTTCTGGGTTGAGTTTGAACCTTTCCTCATTGAGCAGCACTTCACTGCCATTGAGCTCGTTACCATTGAGTTCACTATCTAGTTCCTTACCTTCTAGCGTACTTCCATCTTCTTTACCCAGTTCTTCATTGGGAGCGTCTTCTGTACCTGGAAGTTTGTTGAGTTCTTCTAGTGCACTTTCTAACTCGTTATTAC
>JBBPJF010000001.1:410721-412999 GCA_043842855.1 Neisseriaceae bacterium | reverse complement strand
AGTTCACTATCTAGTTCCTTACCTTCTAGCGTACTTCCATCTTCTTTACCCAGTTCTTCATTGGGAGCGTCTTCTGTACCTGGAAGTTTGTTGAGTTCTTCTAGTGCACTTTCTAACTCGTTATTACCTTTATCCAGTTCTTTACCTGCTTCTTTGAGTTCACTACCAAGTTCTGGGTTGAGTTTGAACCTTTCCTCATTGAGCAGCACTTCACTGCCATTGAGCTCGTTACCATTGAGTTCACTATCTAGTTCCTTACCTTCTAGCGTACTTCCATCTTCTTTACCCAGTTCTTCATTGGGAGCGTCTTCTGTACCTGGAAGTTTGTTGAGTTCTTCTAGTGCGCTTTCTAATTCGTTATTACCTTTATCCAGTTCTTTACCTGCTTCTTTGAGTTCACTACCAAGTTCTGGGTTGAGTTTGAACCTTTCCTCATTGAGCAGCACTTCACTGCCATTGAGCTCGTTACCATTAAGTTCACTATCTAGTTCCTTACCTTCTAGCGTACTTCCATCTTCTTTACCCAGTTCTTCATTGGGAGCGTCTTCTGTACCTGGAAGTTTGTTGAGTTCTTCTAGTGCACTTTCTAACTCGTTGTTACCCTTGAGCTTGTCTTCTTTGCCAAGCATAAGCTCATCAGGTACCCTTTCTTCGTTACCATTGCAGTCACTCTCCCTGTCTTCTGCTCTGCCATCAGAGTCTCTGGCATCTTCGAGTAGTTTACCTTCCTCACTATTGCCTTTATTATCTTCTGCATCTCCCCTGTCAAGTTCACTTTCTAGTCTAAATTCTCTAGTTAGTGCTTTACCACTTTCGTCCAGTGTTCCTTCGCTTTCTAGTAGTAGTTTGGTTGGGCTTTCTACGCTTTCTTCCTTACCTTCTTCCTCTTCTGCAGCGATAAGTGCTCCATTGGCCTCTTCTTCTGGTTCTTCTGTTTTACCTAGTTCTCTCTCTGCTTCATCTAGTGGTATATTACCTTCTTTAGATCTAGTATCGAGTGCTTTGGGCTCTTCCAGCTTGGTTAGTAGCTTGCCTTTACTCTCTTCTGCTGTGCCTTCTAGCCTTTTAGATAGCTCACTGAGTAGTAGTTCTGCTCTTTCTTCCAGCTCAAGTGTACCTCTGAGTTCTTCAGGCTTGCTTTCACTTCCTAGTAGTAGCTCCGCAATTAGCTCCTTACCTCTAGCGAGTTCATCTTCGTCTTCTTTGCTGTCATCCTTACCTTCTTCGCTGTCTGGGTTGACTTCGCTTTCTAGTCAATCTAGCAGTTCTTCTTTAACCCTTCCCTTGAGCTCGAGTTCTAGTTCGCTATTGCTTTCTAGCTCTTCTTTGTCGGCTCCTTCTATCTCCTCCGGTCCCTCAGCTTCCTTACCGCCTAGTTCCTCTGTTGCGCTTCCATCAGCCTCGTCAGCTTCTTCATCAGCTGTTCCTGGAAGTTTAAGTGCCTCATTGACTTCTTCTTTGGCTTCCTCTTCTGTACCTTTATCTAGCCTGGGCTCCAGTTCTTTGGGACTTTCCGCTTCTTCTATCCCTCTGGCTTCTTCTACGGGTATCTCTAGCTCCCTCTCCTCCATTCCTAGCAGTCTATCTAGTCTTCCTCTGAGTTCCTCTTCTTTAGGTAGTCTGTCCTCCCTTGTTCCAGTATCCTCCTCTTTACCTTCTAGTTTATTGACTTCTTCTAGTCTTTCATCATCATTGAGCGCGCTTCCTAGTGCTCTAAGTGGGGTCCCCTTGTTGAGTTCGGCTGGTAGTTTGTCTGTATTAAGTAGTTCTTCTTTACCCTCTTCACTCGTTCCGTCTTTGCTTACTTTGCCAGCGGTTTCTTCCTCAAGCCTTGCTTCATCTAATGCTTTGGGCGCAAGCTTATCCTCCTCTTCCGAGTTACCACTTTCTTCCAGCCTAGCGTCAGAGAGTAGTCTTTCAGCTTCAGCCTTGCCTTCTTTGTCTTCCTTGCCTTTGACAACCTCCAGCGCTGTTAGCTCTAGCATTTCTTCTTTGGTTTCTTCATCTTCTGCTCTTTCTAGTTTGCCGGCCCAAAGTTCGGCTTCATTGCCTCTTAGTTCCTCATTGAGTTTGTCTTCTAGTTCGATTCCTACGGCGTTGTCTAGTTCGCTTACCTCTCTTTCTTCTTTACCGTTGAGTAGCAGTGCTTCCGTACTTGCTCCGTTGAGTGCAAGCTTGGCTTCATTACAATCTTCTTCAGCGTTATTGTTGCCTAGCAGCTCACTATCAGCGCTACCATCTTTATCTTTGGCACCACTCTCTTCTTCTTCGCAATTGC
>JBBPJF010000001.1:0-410621 GCA_043842855.1 Neisseriaceae bacterium | reverse complement strand
TACCGTTGAGTAGCAGTGCTTCTGTACTTGCTCCGTTGAGTGCAAGCTTGGCTTCATTACAATCTTCTTCAGCGTTATTGTTGCCTAGCAGCTCACTATCAGCGCTACCATCTTTATCTTTGGCACCACTCTCTTCTTCTTCGCAATTGCCATTGATTTCTAGTAGTGCACCTTTGGCTAGTTCAGCCTCTTCTAGTGGACCGATTAATTCTTCACTAGCGTTGTCTTCAAGTTCATCAGTACCGCTTTCTTCTTTACCGTTGAGTAGCAGTGCTTCTGTACTTGCTCCGTTGAGTGCAAGCTTGGCTTCATTACAATCTTCTTCAGCGTTATTGTTGCCTAGCAGCTCACTATCAGCGCTACCATCTTTATCTTTGGCACCGCTCTCTTCTTCTTCTTCACAATTGCCATTGATTTCTAGTAGTGCACCTTTGGCTAGTTCAGCCTCTTCTAGTGCTTCAATGCATGCAGTTCTGGCTTTAACTTCTTTTAGTCAGTTATTATCTGCCCCTATTAATTCTAGTTTGAGTATACCTTCTAGCTTACTAGCACCTTCTCTGGCACCACTTGGTTCTCTACCTGCTGCAAGTTTAGCTTCTGGTCCTGCGATGATTAGTTTGGGCTTGGGTTCTTTGAATTCTGCTTTAGCGGTTTCTTCTACACTTTCTCCTAGCTTAGTTTCAAGTAGCTTGCTACCCCTTGCACTAACTTGGAGTGCGGTCATCGGCCTACCGCTCTTGGATAGTTTATCTGTAGTACCAGCTAGCTCAGCTGTGCCATTGGCGCTTTCTTCATTAACTCTCGGGACTAGTCTAGCAGGACTAACTTCTTCTCTTGCCAGCATAGAACTACCTTCTACGCTATTGAGCTTATCTTCAGGGGCCACTTTTTCAACGCTTGCAAGCTTAAGCTTACTTGCTAGTGCCAGCTTAGGCAGTCTGCCTGGCCTTAGCTTGGCGTTAGGAACAAGCAGCATACTACCCTTTACCGCTTCAGCTATTGCGGTTAGCCTCCTAAGCTCATGGCCTTCTTCGCTTTTAGCTTCCCTAGCGCCAGTAGTTTCTATTGGTTTGAGTTCTGCATTGCCTGGGCTGAGTGGATTGGTCTCATCTGTGTCTGATGCTCCCATTTTCTCCTCTCTAATTTCACTGGATGGTGAACTTGTTTCTAGTCTTGCTTCTGCTGGACTTGCTTCACTTTCAGCGGCAACCAATTTAAGTCTAGCTTCATTCAGTTTACCTTCCAGTTCGTTAAGTGTGCCTAGTGTGCCCTCGGCTTTTGCGGGTGCTTCTGTTAGTGTTGCGGCCTCTCTAGCCGCACCGTTTACTAGTTTTGCAATACTGACGGATATACACTCTAGTAGCAAGCTGATAAATGCCAGCCTCCTGGTATCCGCTTCGATTTCTCCGGTGTTATCTTTACCGCCATCATTACTGGCTATACCTCTGATGTCGTTGATTTCACTGGCGTCGTTGCCTGCTGCTTCGGCCTTGAGTAGTTTGCCAGTGGCTGCTTCTGGCTTGGTTAATTTGAGTTTAGGTGCGCTGACCAGCAGTTTGCCGAGTGTTCTTCTGCCCCTAGCAAGTTCTTTGGTACCGAGTGCTTCTCTAAGTGGTCTTAGTGGGGCTGTGCCTTCTTTGTTGTCTGCATTAACTCTGTCTACTATTTCACTGCCTCTTTTGAGTAGTGCTTTACCTAGTCTGGGGTTAGGTAGTACTTTGCTAAGTAGCGTTCTAGTTCCTGCTTCTTTGACTTCCTCTCTGCCTTTGAATTCGTCTCTTGCCAGCAGCTTAACGTCTCTTTCTCTTTTGAATCCTAGTCTGACTGGCTTGGCCTCTTTTTCTGCTGGTTTAACTTCACTAGGTTTGGGTCTTTCTTCCCTAGCAACTGGTATACCTTTGACGTTGAGTAGCTTGCCTTTAGCACTTAGCACTTCGGCTATGGCTGCAAGTAGTCTACCTTCCACTTCTATTTCTTTGCCTTTAGATGCTAGCTTTACAACTTCTTCATTGCTCAGTACACCATTAGCTTCTTCGTCACAATCTTCAGTTACTAGTAGCTCATCATTAGCTTCTTCCAGTGCAATACCTTTGCTTTTAGCTTCTAGTAGCGTATCTTTAACCTCTAGTGCTGTACCCTTAATTTCTAGTGGCTTACCGTTGTTGTCTAGTCTTGCACCTCTATCTTCTAGCCTGAGCCTGCCTAGTCTAGCTTCTTCGATTCCTTTAAGTAGTTCGGCGGCTCCGTTGGCTTCTAGTAGCCTACCGTTGTTATCTAGTCTGGCACCTCTATCTTCTAGCCTGAGCCTGCCTAGTCTAGCTTCTTCGATTCCTTTAAGTAGTTCGGCGGCTCCGTTGCTTTCTAGTAGCCTACCATTGTTGTCTAGTTTGGCGCCTCTATCTTCTAGCTTGAGCTTGCCTAGTCTAGCTTCTTCGATTCCCTTAAGTAGTTCGGCAGCTCCGTTGCTTTCTAGTAGCCTACCATTGTTGTCTAGTTTGGCTCCTCTATCTTCTAGCTTGAGCTTGCCTAGTCTAGCTTCTTCGATTCCCTTAAGTAGTTCGGCAGCTCCTCTGCTTTCTAGTAGCTTGCCACTAGCTTCTAGTTCAGCACCTTTATCTTCTAGTTTGCTACCTTCCTCTGGGCTACCTAGCCTTTCTTCTTTAGCACCTTTAAGTGGTTCGGTAGCGCCGATCGCTATGTCTTCTAGCTATGGTCCTATTATCTCTGGTGCCGGCAGTGCTCTATCTTGGAAGGCAACACATCCTAGTAGAAGTACTTGGAAGTATGGCTTCCATGACTACAATTATGAGGCTGTACCACAAGATTTTGAATTTAGAAATCTTGTGACCTTCGGTGACTCCTTGTCGGATACAGGTTCGTTTGGCCGAGGCTCCATCTACATGGCCGACGGTAACCCTTATGTATTCTATAATTCTTACCTAGCTTTAGCGCTAAGTGGTAAACCGGTAACGCCAGAAAAATTTGGTGGTGCCAACTATGCAATGTCCGGTGCTGTATTACGATCTGATCCTTTAGATCCATTAAGTTGGATCATGCCAAGAGATACACTAAAAAATCAAGTAGCACGTTATTTGGCTAGAAATGGAGGCAGGGCGCATCCAGATGATGCATTCGTAATTTGGGGCGGGGGTAATGATGTGACTCAGGATATACAATTAGCACTAGCTAACCCCTTTAATTGGAGCACTGTTTTTTCTGGGCCAGGTAAAGACCAGGCTTACTTAAACGATAAAGCGGACTATCCGGGCTTATTGGCACAATCTCTGATTGATCATGGTGCTCGAGGTCCGATACTGGTTATGAATCTACCTAGCTCGGCTTATACATCGTTTACCGGAGTCATGTTTGAAGGCACTATGGATCTCGGTATGATCACTGGAGGAACCCCCTTCGATGTGTTCAATTTGGGCGGCTGGTTAATGAAGGCTCAGGATGACTATTTGAGGAATCCAGCTAACCGCGTAGGCGACTTGGCAGCAGGCAAGGGAATTGAATACTTTAGGGAAAACAACATCAATGCAATTCAGCATCGTTATCCATTCATTCCCCGTGCCCTCGTGGAAGCTTACTTTGACACTATGTTCAATGGGCAAAATAATGTGGTTAATTGGTTCAACCAGGCTCAGGAAAACCGTGTAGCAAAGGTTAGGGGAGGTAATGTAGTTCAGTTAGATGTGAATCAATTATTTAAAGAAGTAATTGATGATCCGTTGGCCTATGGTATTGATGAGATATTGGTTCCTGAATGTGGAATTGGTCATGTAGCGCCTAACTGTGATGAGGGAGATGACTATTATCACGGCAGAGATGGTCGTCGGTATATGTACACTGATTGGCACCATCCAAGTGCTTTGATGCACCGGATAGTAGCTGAGTATGCGATTGCTACTGTCAATGCACCGGCCTACATAACTGGTTTGAGCCGTTCTTTGGAGCTGGGTACGAAAGCAAGACAGGATTATTTATTGAGTGAACTTACTCGTATTAATTCTCGTCTCTATGAGGGACAGGGTCAAACTTATGTATTTGGTGGCTTCTCTGGCGGGTTCAGCAAACAGAAGAGGTCCTTGAATAATCACTCTGTAGTTTACAATGGTTTGAACATCGGTTACGGTTATCGACCTACCGAGGGAGCGGATTTAGGTATTATGGGTTCTTTAGGTTTGAGCAAAGTGCAGCCCCATCGTAATTTGAAGTTTAATCAATTAGATTTAGCGTTGACAGCCTTCGCTCAGTATAGTGCCGGCCCTTGGTGGATTAATGGCCAAGTGTCTGCAGGTAGTACTAAGTTTGACGACATTAAGCGTTCAGTTCCCCTTGGCGCTAAGACTAGGGTCGAGAAATCTGAGACAGAGGGTAGTTCGTGGGGAGCAAGGGTAGAGACTGGTTATGAGTTCTCCCTCGGTACAACCTGGGTCTTAGCGCCAATGGTTGCCTATACTAAGAATCATTATGAGGTAAAAGGTTTTGAAGAGGATGGTAATTCGAGTACTGCGATGAGATTCAAGAAGCAGTCCCGTAACCAAGAGTACGCAACTTTTGGTTTTAGGATCTCTGATGACTGTCCAGATGATTCTGCTTGGTTAAGAGGTTCAGTGGATTTAACTTATAACCAGGAGTTAAATCATGATAAGAACAAGCTTATTGGAGAAGGGGGCTTAAAACGATATACCACCACCTTCTCGAGGGAAGCTAATCGTTTGGTGAAGGATTCAAAGGGCTGGTATGAGATTAAGCCGACTGTGCAGTTTAAGTTGAACAAGAATTCTCGTATTACGACTTCTGTTAGCTATAGCTTTGATAGGAAGAAGTCTAAGAATAAGAACTTGTCCTATTCAGTGGGTTACAGGTATGAATTCTAGTTACATGTAATTTAGTTCTAGAGCCCCGGTGTTTACGCCGGGGTTTTTTTGTCAGTAAGAACGGTTAGAAAACTTTATTTTAGATAAATGCAAAGGTATTATGGATGGCCAATTAGTGAAACTGGGTTAGGAAAGAAGGAAACCTTGATAAGTGGAGGGGGTATATGCAACAACCTAATAAAAAAAAAGTAGTTCTGTTACATGGGCTTTATTGCAATGGTTGGATTATGGCTTTCTTAGCATATCAATTAAGAAAGCGCGGTTATTTAGTTATATCACCCTCTTATTCAACTGTTAAACAGTGGATAGGAGACGGAGCAAAGGAATTGGAACAAAAAGTTCGTTCTTTTAAAGCAGCAGACCCAGTGTATTTCGTGGGACATAGCATGGGGGGACTCATGCTTAGGTATTTACGCGAATTTTTTCCAGATTTATTTGTGGAAAGTCGGGTAGTTACATTAGGAACGCCACATAGAGGTAGCCAATTTGCACAGACTATACAGGGTTATTTTCCGTGGATGTTGGGAAGCTCTTGGGAGCGTTCACTCAATGGTGAGGTACCCTTATGGGATGGAGAAATCCCCCTCTTAAGTATTGCAGGTACTATGAGTAATATAGAAAATTTGCTACTCCGTGTTTTTCCTAAAGGGGAAAAAAATGACTCTTTAGTTGCTTTAGTTGAAACACAAATGCCTCAATTTCGTGCTACCAAGAGTATCCATTTATCGCATCTACCTTTATGTTTTAGTCAACAGGTAGTGGAATGGGTAGATAACTGGTTCCAGGGAATCGAGACAGATTTTGATCTAGTAGGTCCTATGCAATAGGGATATAGGGTGGAGAGTATCTATATGTAGTCTTATGCTTAACTGAACCAATATTCTGAAAAAATATAGAGCCTAAGTTACGAAGAATAAGATTATGATCTCAGTTTTTGGGGGCTAAGCTATTACAACAAAAACTTCAAAGTTCTGAGAAAGAACGTTATACCCAATAGAATTAGGAGACTACCTGCAAAAATCTCTATTTTTACCTTAAATCCAGCATCTTGCTGGTAACTTCCGATTTTACTCATTATCTGGATAAATAAAAGCCACCAGAGGAAACCGATTAGTATGTCTGTGACTCCTAATATTAGTATTTGTGATAAAAGGTTATGATTTCGGTCAATAAATTGTGGGAAAATACTGATGAAAAATAGAGCAGCTTTAGGATTAGAAAAATCGGTGATAAAGCCAGCAATGTAGGATTTTATTGGCTGTTTAGGTCTCTTTTTTAGGCGAGGATCACGATGGTGAGTTAGAGCATCTTGAATGGCTTGATAGCCTAGCCAGATTGTATAGAGTGCTCCGATTGCCTGAATAAGAGACATGGTATGCTCAGAGATAAGAAATAGAGCATACGTGGCCATTGTGCCTAGGAAAATGTGAAAAAGTAAACCGCTTTGTACTCCCATAGCCGCGAAAAGGCCATTTTTTTTACTCACAAAGGTATTTTGTGTGACTACCAACCAATCTGGGCCAGGTAAAACATAGGCTAGAAGAGTAGTTGGAATATATAACATTAGGACCGTTGCTGTGATCATGACTTGCTTTCTATTGGAGGGAGATGTATTTAAATTCAACTACAAGGAAGAATTATAGCAGCTGAAACAAATATTTTTGTCGCCTAAAGATAAGTTTGTTACACAGACAAGCATAGTACCTGGATAAAACCCAGAAACCTAAAAACTTGCCAATGATTTTATACGGGGAGAGTGCGTTGAAAATCTAGATTGTCAATAAGCCTTGTAGTTCCTAGTCGTGCTGCTGCCAGTATAACTAGTTCGCAATCATCAGGGGAAGCTGGTTCCAAGCGATGTTGATGAGCAACTTCAATGTAATCCACCTCCCAACCGGATTCACTAAGACGCTGTACAGCTTGTTGACATAGTGCACGGAAATCGATAGCTCCGCCCAGAATAGCCTGCTTAATGGTTTTAAGTTCCCGTTGGAGTTGAGGGGCCACTTTTCTTTCTTCCGGCGTAAGGTACTGATTTCTACTTGCTAAGGCTAGCCCATCAGGATCTCTTTGTGTTTCTACACCAATTATTTCGACAGGAAAGTTTAATTGCTCAACCATTTGCCGGATGATCACCAGCTGCTGGAAATCTTTCTTACCGAAAAAAGCCCAACGAGGCGAGGATAGATGAAAAAGTTTTGTAACAACGGTAGCTATACCTCGAAAAAATATGGGGCGAAATTGACCGCAGTAACTGCTACTTAGGTCATGTCTAACCCAGACAGTCTGTCTTTCATAGGGAAAGAGTTCGGCAACTGAAGGGCAAAAAACTGCACTTGAACCTACTGCTTCAGCTTTCTTGAGATCTGTCTCTAAAGTCCTAGGATAGGTATTAAAATCCTCATTTTCACCAAATTGAGTTGGGTTCACAAAAATACTTAATAGAACAGCATCGGTTTTATTTTTCGCTTCTTCTAGAAGCTTTGTGTGTCCTCGGTGTAAATTACCCATAGTAGGGACCAGCGCAATAGGACCATTCTCAGAACACCATACTTGTAATTGAGATAGAGTATGTAATACTTGCATAAATAACCTTGTGCCTTCAGACGTGGTGGATTGTAACAGAAAGTTGTTTGTTTGCGATAGGTTAATTTAACTGGGGCTAAATTGAAATTTACCGTAAATTGATTTAGAATCTGGGGTTTTCATTCTAACTTTATAGGATGAGATAGAGAGCGCACATCCATTGAAGGGTGCCGAGAGGTTCTTATGAGATGTGTCAGTAATAACCCTTTACACTTAGGAAAAAAAGTATGTCAACTATCACGCTTCGTTTAATGTTAGAGTCGGGAGTTCACTTCGGTCATCAAACGCGGTTTTGGAATCCGAAGATGGGTCCTTATATCTTTGGCTCACGTAATAAAATCCATATTATCAATCTTGAAAAAACTTTGCCCATGTTTACTCAGGCACAGGAGTACGTACGGCGGTTAGCCTCCAATCGAGGTACGATCTTGTTCGTGGGCACAAAAAAACAGGCCAGAGACATTATTAGGGAAGAAGCTATACGGGCAGGAGCTCCTTACGTTGATCACAGATGGTTGGGAGGGATGTTGACCAATTACAAAACTGTAAAACAGTCTATCAAGCGGCTAGAGGAAAAGCAGGAGTTATTGAATAATGCAGCCGAAGGGACTTACAGTAAGAAAGAACTTCTTAATTTACAAAGAGAAGTCTACAAGCTAGGGCGGTCTTTAGGAGGGATTAAAGAAATGAAAGGCCTACCCGACGCCATATTTGTGATTGATGCTGGGTATCAGGCCAGTACAGTCATTGAAGCCAACAAATTAGGGATACCTATCATTGCTGTGGTGGATACCAATAATAGTCCTGACGGAGTAACCTACGTAATACCAGGCAATGATGATTCTACCAAAGCTATTCGCCTGTACGCACGTGGGATAGCAGATGCTATTTTGGAAGGTAAAGCTCTGTCTCTTCAGCAAATGGTGGATTCTCTCAGAGAAGATACAACTGAGGCGGCGGAATCGCACGCCACAGCAAGGGGCGAAGCTTTGAATACTGAAGAGATAGAAACCGAAAAAAAGGCAATGGAATAATTTAGTAAATACCGTGTGATAGAGTATTTAACGATGGGAAAGGGATAGGATGGCAATAACAGCAAAAATGGTAGCAGATTTGAGGGCTGCCACCGGCCTGGGATTAATGGAATGCAAGAAGGCCCTTGTGGAAGCTGGGGGGGACTTCGAGAAAGCTGAGGAAGTTTTACGAGTTAAATCTGGAGCTAAAGCTAGCAAGCTGGCTAGTCGTACTGCTGCAGAAGGTGTAGTAGCAAGTTATTTGGATGGTGGTATTGGTTCATTGGTAGAGATAAACTGTGAAACAGATTTTGTAGCAAAGGATAGCAGTTTTAGATGCTTTGCAGAGGAGGTAGCTGAAGTAATTGCTAAGCAGCAACCTACTAGTTTAGAGGAGCTAAAGGTAACTCCTACCAAGGATAATCAAACAGTAGAGGAAAAACGTAAGGAAGTGATTGCCAAGTTGGGCGAAAATATTACTATTCGTCGTTTTAAATATTATGCAACACAACACCAGCTAAGCGTTTACTTACACGGCAGTAAGATTGGTGTGATGGTTGAGTTTGAAGGCGATGAATCTACTGCAAGAGATGTGGCAATGCATATTGCTGCTTTAAAACCTCAGTGTGTTTCGAGTGAACAGGTTGATGTAGAAATAATCGAGAAGGAGAGACGTATCTATACCGAGCAGGCCGCACAAAGTGGTAAACCAAATGATATAGTTAATAAAATGGTAGAAGGTCGAATTAGAAAGTTTCTTGCAGAAATTACTTTGTTAGGCCAGGATTTCGTGAAAAATCCTGAACAGACAGTTGCGACTCTTTTAAAAGAAAAGAAAACGCGAGTGCTTAATTTTACCTATTACCATGTTGGGGAAGGCATAGAGAAGAAGGTGGTGGATTATGCCGCTGAAGTTGCAGCTGCGGCAAAAGTTTAACACCTGTAGTTGGCTTTTACGCTGATTTCGATAGTGAAAACACTCTAAGAAAGTTAGAGTGTTTTTTTTTATGATAGGGTAAGGATTTAGAGCGAACTGAAGGAAGATATTATGTCAGAGTTAAAGTACACAAGAGTTTTAGTGAAGCTCTCGGGGGAAGCGCTAATGGGGGGCGCTGCTTTTGGAATTAATCAGAGTGCGGTAAACGCGGTTATTACTGAAGTTGAAAGAATAGTAAAGCTGGGTGTTGAGGTAGCTATTGTGATAGGCGGTGGTAATATGTTTCGAGGCTTATCAGCTGCTGCCAAGGGGATGGAGCGCTCTACTGCAGATTATATTGGTATGTTAGCTACGATAATGAATGCCCTTGCGCTTAGTGAGGCTTTTACCAGTATAGGAATAAGCAGTCGTGTTCAGTCTGCATTTAACATACACCAGGTAGCAGAGGTTTATACTAGATCTAAGGCCTTAAAATATCTGGAAGAAGGAAAAGTTGTAATTTTTGCAGGGGGTACGGGAAATCCTTTTTTTACCACAGATACAGCTGCTGCATTGAGAGCATTGGAAATGAAATGTGATATTTTAATTAAAGCAACCCAAGTAGATGGAATTTACAATGATGATCCACAAAAAAATCCTAATGCTTTAAAGTACGAAACTATCACTTTTGAGGAAGCCTTAACAAAGAAGTTAAAGGTGATGGACTCTACAGCTTTCACTTTGTGCCAAGAGCAGAATCTTAATATTATTGTTTTGAAACTATCTGAGCCAGATGCATTAAGAAAAGTAGTATTGGGAGAAGCTCACGGGACCCTGGTACACAACTAAGGGTTCGCAAGAAAAGCTTGGAGCTTTTGTATATAATGGCAGCATTAGAAATGCTGAAGAGAGTTTAATTTATGTTTAGTGAGATTGAAAAAGCTATAGAAGAGAAGATGACTAAATCGCTTGAAGTACTTAAAGAGAACCTAGCAAAGCTTAGAACCGGCCGGGCTCACATTGGTTTTTTGGATCAAATAACCGTGGAGTATTACGGAAGTGCGGTACCTTTGACACAGGTAGCGAATGTCACTTTATTGGATTCCAGGACTTTGGGGGTAAAACCTTATGAGAAGAGTATGTTAGCTCCTATAGAGAAGGCGATTCGAGTTTCTAATTTGGGCTTAAATCCTGCTTCCTTTGGAGAAGCTTTGCGTGTCCCAATGCCTATGCTAACGGAAGAAACGAGAAAGGATATGACCAAGATAGTTCGTGCAGAGGGTGAGGAGACCAAAGTAGCACTTCGAAATATAAGGAGAGAGGCTAACCAAGATATAAAAAGGGGTTTAAAAGAGAAGGAATTAACTGAAGATGATGCCCATCAATTAGAGGAGAAGATACAGAAAATCACTAATAGATATACCGAACGAATTGAGCACATAGTGACAGAAAAAGAGAAAGACTTATTAGAGCTTTAGTCTATTCACTTGATGGGTAATATAGTGGAAGAGAGCATTTCCCCTCAAAGTGGATCAGTTCCTTCGCACATAGCAATGGTGATGGATGGGAATGGGCGATGGGCTAGTCAGCGGGGGCTGCCACGTTTTGTGGGCCATAGGAAGGGATTGAAAGCGCTTGAAAGAGTTGTGCAAGCGTGTGTGGAGTTGGACATTTCTTATCTCACAGTGTTTGCTTTTTCTACGGAAAATTGGAGACGCCCCCCTCTTGAAGTCAATTTCCTTATGAATCTATTTTCAAAATCTTTGGAAGAAAAAATTCAGCAATTACATAAAAATAATATCCGCTTTAGATTTATAGGTAATACAGCCAGACTAGGAAAGGAAATTGTGTCAAAAATTAATAAAGCAGAAGCGCTTACACTTGGTAATAAACGCTTTATGCTCACGGTAGCAGTGGATTACGGAGGACGTTGGGATATTGTGAATGCAGTTAACCATTTGATCAAAGGGGGATGTAAAGAGGTAACAGAAGAGAATATCAAGCCGTTTTTGGCTTTAGCTGATTTACCGGAGCCTCAGTTGTATATACGCACGGCAGGAGAATTGAGATTGAGTAATTTTCTTTTATGGCAGATGGCGTACACAGAGTTCTATTTTACAGACACTCTCTGGCCTGATTTTGGTAAGAAGGAGTTGGTAGAGGCTATTGCTTCCTTTCAACAACGTGAAAGAAGGTTCGGGCGTGTTTCTGAGCAACTTCCTCTAGCAGAAAGAAGGGATTAAGCATGCTAATGCAACGAGTTTCAACAGCCCTGATCCTTTTACTAATAGTTATGGGGATATTGTTAGGAAGTGATTACAGAGGTTGGTTGGGGTTAACATTAGTGCTAACCCTTTTGGGACAATGGGAATATAGCCGGATAGTCTCCATGAATACGGCCAGTAAGATAGTTTATCTGTCGGTTAGTTTAGGATTGCTTTTATTATTATTTTATGGAGATGTAAAACGCTTCACTATGCATTTGTCTGGCTTTGATATAGTAATGACATTATCACTTTTGTGCTGGATAGTATTGGTCCCGTATATTTTGAAGAGAGGTATCGTTCTGAAAAATCCCCTGCTCACCTTACCGCTTGGATGGTTGATGTTTCTACCCTTTGCTTATTATTTGGGCGCTTTGTTTTTTAATAAGACTAAGGTGGGTCTAGATAGTCTAGAACAGGTCAATTGGCTACTTCTTTATCTACTGTTGCTAGTTTGGTGGGCGGATACAGCAGCTTATTTTGTAGGTAAAATTTGGGGAAGGCATAAGTTAGTACCACGGATTAGTCCAGGAAAGAGTATAGAAGGCCTTATAGGGGCAATCGTGTCGGTTATGCTTTATACAGCCCTTTATTATGCATTACTTACCTACCATCTGGAGCAGCCTTTCAGGTGGGATCGGCTGTTGGTATGGGTATTATTGTCTATCCCTTTGACAGGTGTCAGTGTATTGGGGGATTTACTGGAAAGTTGGTTGAAAAGATGTGCTGCGGTAAAGGATAGTAGCCGATTATTACCTGGGCACGGGGGGGTTTACGACAGGATTGATTCATGGATCTCTGTGTTGGCTATGTATCCATTGATAAGCTACTGCTTACAATACTAAAGAAGAAATTGATGGATGACTAAGCAAAGCGTAACAGTATTAGGTGCTACTGGCAGTGTGGGTACTAGTGCACTACAGGTGATGGCCGTACATCCAGAATTATTTGAGGTTTTTGCTCTGACTGCTTGTCTAAACAAAGAAAAGTTGTTGGAGCAGTGTAAGCGCTACCAACCCAAATATGCAGTATTAATGAATGAGGCAGATGGTCAATGGTTAAGAGAATCCCTTGGGGGCGACAAGGTTACCACTGTTTTAACAGGCGTTGAGGCTTTAGATTGGGTAGCTAGTGCGCCTGAAGTAGATACTGTACTTGCGGCGATAGTCGGGTCTGCCGGGGCCTTGCCCACTTTTGCAGCTGCTAGAGCTGGAAAAAAGATTTTGCTTGCCAATAAGGAGACCCTCGTAGTTGCTGGGGGGTTATTTTATGAACAAGTTAAAAAGTCAGGAGCTTTGGTATTACCACTTGATAGTGAGCATAGTGCTATATTCCAGGTTTTACCATCGGATAGAAAGCAGCTCAAAAGGGTTATTTTAACAGCTTCAGGGGGTCCTTTTTTAAGATGGGAGCTTGATACACTGCCTCAGGCTACGGTTGCGCATGCTTTAAAACATCCCAACTGGTGTATGGGGAAGAAGATTTCTGTTGATTCTGCGACTATGATGAATAAAGCTTTGGAAGTAATTGAAGCATATTGGTTGTTTAATATTGATAGTACTCAGATTAGTGTCGTCATTCATCCGGAAAGTGTAATACATAGTCTAGTTGAGCTTATTGATGGTTCAGTGTTAGCACAGCTGTCAGTACCGGATATGAAAGTCCCTATTGCGTATGCTCTAGCTTATCCTGAGCGGATTATTTCGGGGTCTAATGCTCTGTGTTTAGAAGTTTTGGCTGGGCTTCATTTTGAGGGTGTGGAAGAAGCTCGCTTCCCTGCGTTGCGACTAGCTTATGAGGTGTTAGCTCAAGGCCTTGATGCTGGTTGTATATTCAATGCTGCCAATGAGACAGCAGTTAATTTATTTTTACAAGGAAGAATAAAATTTACCTCGATTTATAGATTAGTTTCGGAAGCCTTGAATTATTTTGAATTGGAAAAACATGATAGTTTAGAAAGTTTGTTGTTAAAGGAACAAAGGGTAAGGAAAGAGATTGAGAGGCGTGTAAAGCATTGCGTTAAGGATACAATTTAACCAGTAACTTCTGCTTTTGTTTTATTGGAGGAAAATTTCTGGGACGCTTTACTATAGAGTAATTGAGTTGCGCTTGCTTTAGTTTGAAAAATACTTTCGGGGTTTTTAAACAGGAGTTAGAGGTCAGGTTAAGTTTTTCTTAGTTTTGACATAGGGCTTGAGGCATAGGAAGCTGAAATTTATTACTTTTTACTAAACATCTGAGAAGTTAGTGATAGAGAATTTCAACTAAGAAGTTTACTTGTCTGTAGACTTGAATCATTCGGGAGGGTGGGTTTCATCAAGGAAACTATAAGGATTTGCTTAGTTGGGGTGAGAGAATTGTGGGCTTGCCAAAATAAATTGAGGCATTTATCATGCAACTTGATCTGCTGGTTTGACGGAAATAGGCTTACGGTATTTGATTAGGCGAGCATTGATGTTTGAGAGAAACTAGAGGTGGTTGAAAGATTTTGCTAAGACGTCGGTGTCGTTTGGACGTGGTGTGTTACACTAACTGGGATCGCAGGGTATCTACTGTCCTTTTCATCTCTCGATCTAAAAATAGGATTTAGTCTGCGTCAGACGTTGTTTAAAGTAGAGCAGAATTTCCAGGATGAGTGGATGTAGTTGAGTTAAAGGAAGTTGGTTTGGTGATGCAGTGTAGTTAGGATTGGTTCGGATCCTAACTTTTGGTGCAGGTGACCCTTTTCAATGCTTTTGTTAAAATTTTAGGTAGAAAAATGAATAAAAAATTAACAGTAATTGGTCTGGCAAGTCTATTGCTATCAACTTCTGCAATAGCCGGTGATTTCATTATTAAGGATATACGTGTAGAGGGTCTGCAGAGGATAGAAGCGGACACGGTATTTGACTATTTGCCGATACATGTGGGAGAAAAGTTTACTTCGACTAAGGGTGAGCAAATCATCAAAGATTTGTATGCCACAGGGTATTTTCAAGATGTACAGGTGGAGGTGCAAGGTCAGCAGGTCTTATTGACAGTAGTGGAGCGTCCGATTGTAGATACGGTTAGTGTGTCTGGGGGTAAAGTGATCTCTAACCAATTGATCAAAGAAAACTTAGGCCGGCTGGGAATAAAAGAAGCCAAAGTATATGATCCCGCTGTTTTAAAAGCAGTAGTGGAAGGACTGCAGCAGGAATATGTTAATTTTGGTAAAAATAACGCAAAAGTAGATCTGAAGGTGGACCCCTTAGAAAGAAATCGGGTTGCAGTTAGGCTAAACATTGATGAGGGTATAACTACTAAGATTAGAAACTTTGTTTTTGAGGGAAATAAGTCCTTTTCTGGGCGAGTGCTAAGAAGACATATGTCCCTTTCTAAACATAATTTACTTTCTTTCCTCACTAAGGATGATATCTATGCTCAAAGCAAGAGTGAGGAGGATAAAAAGGCCTTGGTGCGCTTCTATAAAGATAAAGGTTTCTATGATTTCAAATTGCTTAGTATGCAGCCTATTGTCAATGAGAAGGATCCTAAGAATTTGACTATCAAGGTGGTTATGGAGGAGGGGACTCGCTTCAAATGGGGAAAGATTAGAGTATCAGGTGAAACCAAGGAAGTGCCTATAGCACGTTTACAAAAGATAGCAGATGGCCATGGCCAGCGCTTTGCTTTTGCCCTGTCTAAGTGGTTTGACCAGTCCCAGTTAGACAGAGTTTTAAGTGATATTAAATTTGAATTAGGCAAGCGGGGTTATGCTAAGGCAGACCTTCAAGTTAATCCGATTCGTAACCCTGACGGTGCGTTAGACTTTGATATCGTCGTGGCTGCAAATAAGAAGATATATGTTCGCCAAATTAACATTAAAGGAAATACTAGAACTAGGGATGAGGTTATTCGCCGAGAAACGCGGCAACAGGAAAATGCACCGTATAACATCGAGAAGATTAACCGTTCCAAAGATCGCGTGGGGGAACTTGGTTATTTTGAAGATTTGAAAGTTGAAGAAAATGCTGTAGCAGGGTCTGATGATGAAATTGACTTAGGGGTAAAACTGAAGGAGACCAATGCAGGCTTATTCAATTTCAGGGTAGGTTATGTACAGGACGATGGTGTTGTGGTTGCTGGAGATTTCAAGCACGATAATCTATGGGGTACGGGAAGACAGGTGGCAGCGAGTGTCTCAACCGGAGGTACTAGTAAGTCTTTGAGTTTGGATTATTTAAATCCTTATTTCACTAAACATGGGATTGGGCTGGGCTTTGACTTTAGTGCTCTAAAATTTGATCCTAATGATATTGAAACGAGCTCTTACAAAGAAAAAACTTTTACTGGTGGAACACGTCTGGTGGTGCCAGTTTCTGATTGGGATAAAGTGAATATAAGGTTGAGTGCTCAGCATAGAAGAATCGATTTGTATGAAAGGAGTCCCATTTATTATAAGGATTATATTAAGAACCATGGGCATTCGAGTAATATTTTTCCTCTCTCTATTTCGTGGAAGCGTTCTACAGTGGATGATTACATGTGGCCGACTAGAGGCTATATATTGGATAGCCAGTTTGAGGCGACATTACCCCACATTAGTGATCACCAATACTATAAATTGACCCATCAGGAATGGTGGTTCTTGCCATTAACTGACAATTTAACCTTTATGCTAACGGGTCAGTTAGGTTATATCAAGAATTATGGTAAAAGTAAGGATGTACCTTTTTTCTATAATTTCCATACCGGTGGCATGGGATCGCTAAGGGGATATGATGCCTCTTCCCTGGGCCCGAAGATCAATAACTGGTATGGAGATGTAGATTATCTAGGGGGAACTAAATTGGTTTCAGGTACCGCGGAACTTTTCTTTCCAATGCCAGGGTTAAAAAATTCCCGTTCGGTTCGTCTAAGTCTTTTTGCTGATGCAGCAAGTCTATGGGATGGTAAAACACGCGGTCCTATAGATAATTTCGAGTATCCGGAAAAATATAAGAGTAGTTTTAAGAATGAGCTGCGTTATAGTACTGGTCTTGGGGTAGTGTGGTTCTCTCCATTAGGAGCTCTAAGGTTTAGTTGGGCTAAGCCTTTGAATAAAAAGCCCGGTGATAGACAGCAAAGCTTCCAGTTTAATATTGGTAACACATTCTAGTTTGACTAGGTACAGGAGCGCTTTAGTGCATTGCTCATTGCGGGTTTATAGGGACTAAACAACTATTAAGAAGGTGGAGAGGAGTGGTTGTACCTAAGTTGGTGTACTTATCTGAGTTAACTGCTAGGTTTGGTGGTAAGTTGGTCGGTGCCGATATTGAGGTGCGAGGGATTTCTTCATTGCAGGAAGCTGGTGAGGAGGAATTAACTTTTTACACCGATCCGAAGCTTAGGTTTCTGTTGAAGGATACTAAGGCTAAGTCTTTAATTGTGGGTGTAGATTTTCAGGTTGAGGATTATCCACAGAAGAGCTTTATTATCACCCAAAATCCCTATCTCTATTATGCAAGGATTTCTCGCTTTTTTTATCCCTTAAAGCCAGCTAACGGTACTAGACATCCTAGTGCCGTTATTGATTCAGACCAGATAGATGATTCAGTAGAAATTGGGCCACTAGTAGTGATTGGTTCGGGTGTGAAGATAGGGGAAAATACTAGAATCTTGGCGGGGTGTATCATAGAAGCTGGTGTGGAAATTGGTCAAAATTGCCTAATACATCCTCAGGTAACTCTTTTGCAAGGGGTTAAAGTTGGGGATGATGTGGAGATTCATTCAGGTGCAGTCATTGGTTCTGACGGATTTGGATTAGCTTGGACTGGAGAAAGTTGGGAAAAAATCCCTCAAGTGGGCGGGGTAGAGATCCAGAATTCAGTAGAGATTGGCGCTAATGTATGTATTGATAGGGGAGCAATAGGTAATACTGTTATCCGAACAGGTGTGAAGGTAGATAACTTGGTACAGATTGCTCATAATTGTGATATAGGGGAACATACAGCTCTGGCTGGCATGGTAGGTTTGGCTGGAAGTACTAAAATAGGAGCTCGCTGTCGTATAGCTGGGGCTGCAAAAACAGTAGGACATTTGGAAATAGCGGAAGATACCTTTATAGCTGGAGCATGCATAGTAAGTCGCTCTATCAAGCAGCCTGGTGGAAAATATGCGGGGTCTTATCCCTTCCAAGAGTATCATGATTGGCAATACAATGCTGCTTGTTTGAAGCAACTAAGGGCTTTCCTACAACGTTTGAAGCAGCTAGAAAGAGCTATGGCTGAAAATGATACAAGAAGATAGGTATGGAAGAAAGTAGATTAGTTTTACCTCTAGAGGCGAAAGATCTTCAGGGTTTGATACCGCACCAGTTCCCTTTTTTGTTAGTGGATAGGGTATTGGAATTAGAGCGCTTCGGGCGTATAAAAGCTCTAAAAAATGTCACTATTAATGAAAGTTATTTCAGTGGGCATTTTCCGCAGCAGCCTATCATGCCAGGTGTACTCATTATTGAGGCCTTAGCTCAGGCAGCTGCTATTTTGGCTAGTGCGAGTTTTGAAGCTCAGAAAGATATGATGTATCTTTTTGCAGCCATCTCGGAAGCCCGGTTCAAAAAGCCGGTTTATCCAGGAGATACATTGATCTTGAATGTCAACTTACTTAATCATAAAAGTGGAGTAGGTAGATTTTCGGCTTATGCCTTAGTTGAAGAGAGAGTTGCGGTACAGGCTAAACTTACTTGTGCCCAGAAGAAGGTAAAGTAAAGTGGTACGTATACACCCTACAGCTATAGTTGACCCACAAGCAGAGTTGGCATCAGATGTTGTGGTTGGACCCTATAGCGTTATTGGTCCAAATGTTAAAATTGATACCGGAACCATAGTCAAGTCTCATGTTGTAATTGAAGGCCACACGACTATTGGCAGGGATAATCACATCTTTCAATTTGCTTCTCTTGGTGCGATACCCCAGGATAAAAAGTATCAGGGAGAAAAAACTAGGCTTTTGATTGGGGATAACAATACCATCCGCGAGGGCTGTACTATCAATTTAGGTACTGTGACGGGAATAGAAGAAACCCGTGTAGGCGATAATAATTGGATTATGGCTTATGTACACATCGCCCACGATTGTGTGGTGGGAAATAACACTATCTTAGCCAATAATACCACTTTGGCTGGTCATGTGACGCTTAGGGATTGGGTGCTCACAGGGGGAGGTACGTTGGTTATACAGTTTTGTCAGATTGGCGAGCATGCTATGACGGCTTTTTCATCGCGTGTTGATAAAGATATACCGCCATATGTAATGGCTGCTGGGTTTAAGTTAAAGCCAGTAGGTCTTAATCTAGAGGGTTTGAGGCGCCGTGGTTTTACTAGAGAGTCAATCAATCGAATTAAAGAAGTTTACCGCATTCTTTACCGACAAGATTTAACTATAGAAGAGGCCAAGAGTAAAATTCAGCCTCTGTCTAAGGTATACCCGGAGCTAGCTGTCTTTGATCGTTTTTTTGAGACAGCAACGCGGTGCATCCTTCGCTAATTTCCCCTTTTTATGACTTCATTTGTTCCTCTTAGGTTTTATTCAGAATATTCAGTTGATAGTAGCATCATTCGGCTGGAGGAACTTATCGCGTTTGCCAAACAAGAAAAGTTCCCCGCTTTAGCCCTAACGGATAGCATGAATATGTTTGCTGCTATCAAGTTTTATAAAGTATGTCGCGAAAATGGCATAAAGCCCATTTTTGGGGCTGATTTTGCGATTAATAATCCAGAAAATATACACGAACCTTTTCACTTAGTTTTGTTGGCTAAAGATTACAAAGGCTACCTGCAATTATGTCAACTTTTAACTAGGGCGTATGTAGAAAGCGATGATGGCAGCGCTATACCTGGTATCGAGTGGGATTGGTTAGAAACGATAGAAAGGGATCACCTAATTGCCCTATCAGGAGCCCAGAGTGGAGTAATTGGTTACTATATACTTCAAGAACAGTGGGATAAAGCACTTAGTTGGGCCAAGAGGTTGAGCAATTGGTTTAGTGGAACCTTTTATTTAGAAATACAGCGTTTCTTTGAGGTACCAGTTCAGGTAGATGAAACGGTTAAGCTTAATTTTCAAATGCTGCGAGCTCAGGCAGAAAAAAGTTTGCTAGGATCGATTAAATTGGCTCAGGAACTAGAGCTCCCACTTGTAGCAACCCATTCGGCACAATTTTTGAAACGGGAGGATTTCGCAGCTCAGGAAGTGAAGGTATGCATCACTAGGGGTGATATTTTAGCAGACCCTAAAAGAAAGCAGCTTTTTCATCCAAGTCAATATAGCCTAACTGCGTTAGAGATGGAAGAGCTATTCCAAGATCTGCCCAGTGCTCTCGAGAATAGTTTTGAAATTGCTAAGCGCTGTACTGTAAGCTTAGCTTTAGGACAAACCTGCTTGCCTAATTTTCCCATTCCTGAGGGAGAAGATTTGGCTAGTTATTTAACCAAGGTTGCCCATAAAGGACTAGAAAATAGATTATTTCAATTATTCCCTGCAGAGGAATTACGGCAAAACAAGATACCCATCTACCGAGAACGGCTCGACTTCGAGCTCGAAATTATTGTTCAAATGGGGTTTGCTGGCTATTTTCTTATTGTGGCGGATTTTATTAATTGGGCGAAAAATAATAATTGTCCCGTGGGGCCTGGTAGGGGCTCAGGAGCGGGATCCCTGGTTGCCTACAGCTTAAATATAACAGAATTGGACCCCATCCAATATGGGTTGTTATTTGAGAGGTTTTTAAATCCAGAGCGTGTTTCTATGCCAGATTTTGACATTGACTTTTGTCAGGAGAATCGAAATCGGGTGATTGAATATGTTCGAGAAAAGTACGGCACAGAAGCAGTTAGTCAGATCATAACGTTTGGCACGATGTCTTCTAAGGCAGTCATAAGGGACGTGGGTAGAGTGCTGGGTTTACCCTTTAGTTTTTGTGACAAGTTATCTAAGCTAATTCCTATAGAGGCTAATAGACCGGTTGGATTAAAAAGATCCATGGAATTAGAACCAGAAATACCTAGGTTACTTAAGGAAGAATCGGCAGAAGAATTAATGGAGTTAGCACTTAAACTAGAAAATCTTGTACGCAATATGGGTATGCACGCTGGGGGTGTATTAATTGCTCCTAGAAAATTGACAGATTTTTGCCCGATATACAAAGCCTCTGGTACAGATACCGCCCCTGTTTCTATGTATGATAAAGACGACGTGGAGGCAGTGGGCTTAATTAAGTTTGATTTTTTAGGTTTGAGGAATCTAACTATTTTGCAGATGGCGCAGGAATTGGTTACCCAGCATAGAGGGACCTCTATCAACCTTGCAAATATTTCCTTAGAAGATGAAAAAGCCTTTCAAATTTTTCAAGAGGCTAATACCACGGCTATCTTTCAATTTGAGTCTTCAGGAATGAAGCGAATGTTAGTTGAAGCAAAACCGTCAAAGTTTGAAGAAATTATAGCATTTGTTGCGCTCTATAGACCTGGTCCTATGGATCTTATCCCTGATTTTATTAGGCGAATGCAAGGAGAGCCCTTTGAGTATTTACATCCCTATGTACAGGAAATACTAGGGCCCACGTACGGTATTATGGTCTATCAGGAACAGGTAATGCAAACTGCACAAGTTTGTGCTGGGTATACTTTGGGACAAGCTGATTTATTACGCAGAGCTATGGGTAAGAAAAAGCTAGAAGAAATGCTGAAGCAAAGGGCTGTTTTCGTCGAAGGCGCTTTGCATAGGGGATTAGAAAAAGAAAAGGCTAACGAAGTGTTCGATTACATGGAACGTTTTGCAGGATATGGTTTTAATAAATCCCATGCTGCAGCTTATGCCCTAATTGCTTACCAGACAGCTTGGTTAAAGGCACATTACAACGTAGAATTTATGAGCGCAACGATGTCTAGTGAATTAAATAATACAGATCAGCTAGAAGTTTTCTATGAAGACGCCAAGAGAAACCAGTTGCGGATACTTCCACCCTCGATTAATCAATCTTTTTACTATTTTGTACCGGAGAGTACAGATAGTTTACGCTATGCCCTAGGTGCTATTAAAGGGGTGGGAGAATATGCAGTTGACTGCATAGTTAAAGAAAGAAAAGAACATGGTGCTTATCGGGATTTATTTGATTTTTGCGCCCGATTGGGCAAAAGTGTGATTAATAAGCGGGTACTTGAATCATTAATAAGGGCTGGGGCTTTTGATGAATTAGAAAGTAATCGGGCAATATTATTTGAAAATATTACATTAGCCTTAGATTACGCGGAGCAGCGGAAAACTCATAAGGTTCAGGGTGGGCTATTTGATTTGGATCAGGAAATAAAGCAAGTGGTTCGAATGAAGCCGAGCCCTAATTGGAAACTGAGTCGTAGGCTTCAAGAGGAAAAACAAGCAGTTGGTTTTTATATTTCAGGGCATCCATTTGAACCCTATCAAGCTGTTTTGGAACACTTACCAAAACGGCTCAAGTTAGCCCAGCTAAAGGTAGGGGAGGGCTTTTGGATTGGTGGAGTTATTAATAAACTTAGAAGCTTGATTACCAGATCAGGACGAAAACTGTGGTTGATGGAGTTAGATGATCGTACGCAGAGGTGTGAAGTGAGTCTAAGCGAAGAAGTTTTGGAAGACTATGCAAAATCATTACAGGTCGATATACCTATATTTTGTCAAGTTCATATCAAGAAGATTGAATACCATCAAGCCGATGAATTAAGGGTAGTCGTAAAAAAAATAATTGATTTAGAGGAAGTTAGGTCTCGTTACGCCCATTGTTTAGAGGTGCAAATTACCCCTGATACCCCTTTAGAGTCTCTCTTAGCCCTATTAAATACCTATAGGAGCCAAGATCCTATAGTAGGCGTACCCCTGAAAATAGCTTACCAAGATTCTTGTGTTAGGGGTTATTTGAAGCCTTCTGTTAAATGGAAATTAAGCCCTCGAGAAGATCTATTAGATGCATTGGAAAATTTGATTGGAAGTTCAAACGTCCATTTAGAATGGAAATAGGTAAATAAGCTTTTCTCATGTTACGAGAGATAAAATTTGAAGAAGGTATTTACTATTTAGTTTTGTAGTTCTGCACCTAAGCTTATTAGTTTAGGAGGGCTTGCGAATCTAAAGGCAATCTCTTAAGGATGGGGTCTTCTATGGTTTTTTTAACTAGGGGAGCTGAAATAAGTTTAATTGAAGAAGCAGACTCCGAGGGCAAAATAGACTAAAAGACGTCATGTAAGAGAATACCAATAAGGCATAGGTATACGTGCCTCCCGCCCCCTCGAGAAGTAATGTCAGTTGTAAATTACGGAATTTTAGGGAGAAGCACAACCCAGTAGAATCGGCGTTCTGAGCTGGATTGTCATTTACTCAATTAAATAATTTTATCCAGGCAACAGCTCTGCTAGAAGCTAAAGTAGTTGCTCTGTTAAGGGGTAGAGGCACACTTCAACTATAGCCAGTACATGGCAGTACACTTCACTTATATCGCCAGGTAGTACCTTGGGCAGAATCTTCTAAAAGAATATTCTGTTCCAGCAGGTAGTCTCTGATTCTATCCGATTCAGCCCAATTTTTTTTCTGTCGAGCTAGTGTTCTTTCTTGAATAAGTTTTTCTATACGGTCTGTATCGAGTTGAGTCACACTTTTCTGAGATTGAAGAAATTCATTAGGAGCTTGTTGCAGAAGTCCAAGTGTTTCCCCTAGAAGTTTTAGATAGCCGCCTAACTGTGGATCATTCGTCCTATTGACTTCACCTGCCAATTCAAATAGAACAGAAAGGGCTTCAGTTGTGTTGAAATCTTCATTCATTGCGTCAAAAAAAGCCCGAGTATAGCGATTTGCCTGATGGTCTAAACGTAGATGGAGAAAGGAATCTACAGAAGTATGTTTCAAGGCGTTGTAAAGACGAGTCAGGGCATTCTTAGCATCTTGGAGATGTTGAGTAGAATAGTTTAAGGGACTTCTATAGTGAGTCCGAAGCAAGAAAAATCTTAATACTTCAGCAGAATATTGGCCTAATATTTCTCGAATAGTAAAGAAATTACCTAGGGATTTTGACATTTTCTCATTATTAATTCGAACAAAGCCATTATGCAACCAGTACCTGACATGGCTTTGGATACATCTTTGATGATCAATATGCTGAAAATTACACAGGGATGGGAACACTCCGCAACTTTGTGCTAACTCATTTTCATGGTGGGGAAATTGTAAGTCGATCCCCCCTCCATGTAGGTCAAAACTTTCTCCAAGCAAGTTAGCACTCATAGCAGAGCATTCAATATGCCAGCCTGGTCTTCCTTTTCCCCATGGGCTCGACCAAGATGGTTCATCGGGTTTTGCCTGCTTCCAGAGAACAAAATCCAGTGGATCTCTCTTGGCACTATTAATTTCTACTCGTTCCCCAGCCCTTAGCTCTTCTAAATGTTTTCCTGATAATTGGCCGTAAGCAGCGAAACTCCGCACAGCATAGTAAACATCACCGTTATCCGCTACGTAAGCCTTTTGATTTTGTATCAGGGTTGCAATCATTTGGATAACTTGAGGAATATAATCAGTAGCCCTAGGCTCCCTATCCGGGGAGAGCACACCCAGGGCTCTAGAGTCCTCATGCATAGCCTTGATAAAGAAAGCGGTTACCTCTTTATAATCCTTCTGTGAGTTTTTAGCTACGGTAATAATTTTATCGTCTATATCAGTGATATTTCTGACGTAAGTTAAGGGGTAACCAAGGGTCCGGAGCCAACGGGCAATTACATCAAAGACTACCATCACTCGGGCATGTCCCAAATGACAATAATCATATACAGTCATACCACAGACGTACATACGCACCCGTTGGGGATCAAGTGGCTTAAATACTTCTTTCTGCTTAGTGAGGCTATTGTAAATTTTTAACATAAATAACAGGGGAAAATTCAGTGGTGCTAATGTTACTGTTCACTCACTAATCTTTCAAATTATTTTTAACTTAGTTTGGAAGAGATCAAATCTGGTTTCTCTGCTAAGGGATCGACTAAGCTAGTTTTAAGTTGTTTTAGATAGTTACTGATAGCAAGCAGTAAAGGTTGTAATTCAGTTTTGTGCATAGCACTTATACTGAAGGTAGGAATATCAGGGGCTACTAGGCATTCTGCAAGTAGACTTTGCAAAACATGTTTTTTCCTTATTTCTGCTGTAGTAGCATCTAAGAGGTCTATTTTATTAAAAACGATCCACCGAGGTTTTTCAAATAAGGTTTTTTGAAATTTTTTTAATTCCTTCAAAAGCCCTATAGCTTGGACAGCAGGATCGTGTGAGCTATCCTGTTGGGCAATATCAATGATATGCAGTAATAAGTTGTTTCGAGTAAGATGTCTCAAGAATTGATGACCTAAACCAGCCCCCTCAGCTGCACCCTCGATAAGGCCAGGAATATCGGCCACGACAAAATGTTTATCTGGTTCAAGTCTGACTACACCCAAAGTTGGATAAAGTGTAGTGAAGGGATAATCTGCAACTTTTGGTTGTGCAGCTGAAACTGCTCGGATAAAAGTAGATTTCCCAGCATTGGGAAGCCCCAATAGTCCAACATCAGCCATTAGCTTCAGTTCCAAGCTCAGGCGTTTGATTTCTCCCGTTTCTCCCCGAGTAAATTGCCTAGGAGTTCGATTCGTAGAAGACTTGAAATGAACATTACCCCAGCCTCCTTTCCCTCCCTTAACTAAGCATACAGTTTGTTGAGTGTGAGTCAGATCGGCCAAAAGGCTCTGGGATTCATAATCTTTGATAACAGTACCTACGGGCATCCTGAGGTAAACGTCTTTAGCACTTTTACCATATCGATTACTTCCCTGGCCTTTTTCCCCCCTTTGTGCACGAAAAATTCTTTTGAAGCGATATTCAAAAAGAGTATTTAGATTATGGTCTGCCAAAGCAAAAATGCTGCCTCCCTTGCCGCCATCTCCGCCATCGGGCCCACCTTTAGGGACAAATTTTTCACGGCGAAAGCTAACGGCACCATCGCCTCCGTCTCCAGCTATGACTTCGATCACAGCTTCATCAATATAGTTCATGGTGTAGCAGTTTCATAGAATTGTTGCTGTACTTGACTAAGTTGTCTACGGCTAATAGGTAGTAGCAAGTCACTGTTGGCAATTTTAGCATGCCATTTAAGGTGGTTATTAATTTCCCGTTTAACGAGGGCCTCTAACATAGGTTTTATTACTAAAGTATTCCTATGTATTCTAATAGCCTTATCCTGCAACTGATTTTCCCAGTAAGTTAGGCTATAGGGTAACTCATAGATTTCTTGTTGAACGGTAAATAGAAACACGCTTTTATCCTCGGCTTGTAGATAGACAACTTTCTGCCACGGTATTTTCAGTAAATTCTTCTTAAGTTGTATTTTAAAAAAGTGGAAACCATTTTCTTTTTCCTGTTGATAATTGGGAATTTTGTTGAGAGCTTCCTTCAGGCGTTTAGCACGAATGGGTTTAAGCAAATAGTCGGTAGCATTCAAGGTAAAAGCCTCAACAGCGAAATTATCATAAGCAGTGGAGAAAATTACTGAAGCAGCAGAAATTTTTTTTTGCCGAAGTTGCCGGACAAACTCGATTCCATTTATTTCAGGCAAACCAATATCCACAAATATAATGTCGGTAACGTGTCCTTCCAACCAAATTAAAGCTGAGCTAGCGCTTTTGAACGTTTCTAGCACAGCCACTTTGTTATCCTTCAAAAGAAGCTTTAATCTTTCCTGGGCCAGTATCTCATCCTCTAAAATAATAGCACTTAACATAGTTTTCAGCTTAGAATTAGGGACAGTAAATATCTAATTATAGGCATAAAGTACAAGGTGCGAAAGATTCACTCTATTAAGATGATCTATACCGGTGGCACGATCGGTATGAAATCTACAGCTGACGGTCTGCTGCCTGATGCTGACGCTATTGAGCGCTTTCTACTATCCCGGTTCTCAAACCAGAAAATAATGTTATACACAGATGAACCATTGATTGATTCTAGCGCACTAGACTTCAATTGTTGGAATCGTTGGATAGAATTAATCAATCGGGACTTAGAGCAATATCAGGGCGTAATCATTTTGCATGGCACAGACACGTTGGCTTACACTGCTGCTATGCTGAGCATACTTTATAGTAATTCTACAATACCAATTATACTAACAGGCGCAATGGAGCCTATAAACAGCCCTACTTCTGATGGGGAAACCAATTTAATTAGCGCCTGTTCAGCTCTAGAAAGTTTACAAGAAGGTGTTTTTGTAGTTTTTAATTGCAAGCTCTGGGCTGCAGAGGATTGTGTCAAAGTCAGTACACGAGAAAAAAATGCTTTTTGCACCCCACATAATCAGGCTTTAGCACAGTACAGCTATAAGTTAAAGCGTTGGTATTACCCTAAAGGAAAGCCTAGGTCCTCCATGTCAAAAATTGCAGGCTTACCAGGACCCTTGACTAAGTTTCGTAATGATACTCGAGTCTGTACTTTATGGGTGGCCCCAGGTAATCAGTGGGCTATGAGTAAGATAATAGCTAGCCAGTTATGGGATGCTATCATTCTACAGACCTTTGGAAATGGGAATATTCCAGTAACAGGCGCTTTATGCAAGGAACTTAATTATCATCTAGCTCGAGGTATTCCTATTTTAAATGTAACTCAAGTACTTAGGGGTAGAGTGGGAGGAGAATATGGGCCTGGCAAGAAACTATTAGCCATGGGGTGTATTAGCGGCTTATCCGCAACCTTTGAGCTAGTGTACGTAGTAACCCAATTGGCTCTGAGTCTTTATCAGCATCCACTGGAACGGAAAAGTTTTATCCAAAGAATCCTAGAAGCTATGGATGCTGGGAGATAGCACTTACCCCGACAAAAATCAGGCCGCCTCACTTCCTAAGAAGCTTGCCGGGAGGGGGCGCTAGAGGAAAGAGTCTATGAGGACTTAATCTTTATTGTCTTGCTTATCTAACTTTGAGGGTAGAATAAGCAGAGGGAGCTTCGCCTGGCGCATGACTGTTTCAGCAAAGCTTCCTACTAGCAGATGCTTCAAACCGGTTCGGCCGTGAGTGCCTAATACAAGTATTTGTGCTCCCAAGGCTTCTGCACGATGAAGCAATTTACTCGCCATAGCAGACGGACTTTGGGAAGTTATAATAATTTCTTGATCAATTTTTTGTAAACCTGCTTTTTGGATGAAGTGGGTAGCTTTTTCTAATAGTTTTTTTCCCTCAGCTTCAGCTGCTAACTTATAGTTTTCATAAGGGATAATTTCTGGTGACAGTGCTATGAATTCTGCAGGGCTAACGACAGTGATAAGGATTAACCGCCCCTGGGTTATTTTAGCTAGCCTAATAGCATGCTCAAGCGCCAAGAAAGATGTCCTGCTATCGTCTATTGCTACTGCGAGATGTTGATAAATCATTATGCATTTCCTCAGGAATAAACAGATAAAAGTGATATACTCGACCGCTATTAGTCAAACACAACTTAAGTATAATATAGAAAAACAACAAATTTTAAGATTTGCTGCCTAGGCGGGGTGTGGCACTAGTTCAGCCTTTGCTTCTTGGATGAAACTGATCAACGATAGATTTTAGGCGTTCATTAGCGACATGAGTATAGATCTGAGTGGAATTGATTTCTGCATGTCCCAGCAGCAACTGTACAACTCGTAAATCTGCTCCATGATGAAGTAGATGGGTGGCAAAAGCATGACGAAGGGTATGAGGACTAATATCTTCAAACCCCGCAGCGAGGGCATATCTTTTAACGATCATCCAGGCTAATTGTCGCGACATAGCTCCTCTTTTTTGACTAACGAATAAGCTATCACAGCGATAATTTTTAAGCAGACGAGGTCTTGCTATTTTAAGATAGCGTACTAACCATTCGTTTGCTACTTCTCCAAAGGGAAGAATTCGCTGTTTGTTGCCTTTGCCAATAGTACTCAGTACTCCTCGGTTAAGATCAATTTCATTAAGCTGTAGGTGGATAAGTTCAGAAATTCTCATACCAGTTGCATAAAGGAATTCCAACAAGGCTTTATCTCTTAAGCCATGAGGCGTTGAAGTATTGGGAAGGCTAAGTAAGGTTTCAACGGCATGTTCAGTGAGAATAGGAGGTAGGTCTTTCGCTTTCCTTGGAGATTTAAGTTCTAGAGTTGGATTATCTGGGCGGTGTTTTTCTAGATAGAGGAAAGCAAAGAATTTTTTACTGGCCGATAAAGCGCGAGCTTGAGAGCTTTTCTTTTCTTGGTTATCAAATAGAGCTTGTGCAAGTGAATACCGGTCAACGGTCAGAGGGTTACAATTTTGCTGGGTAAGTCGTCGATCAAGTTTGTATAGGTCGTATCGATAAGACTTCAGTGTATTAGCAGAAAGTTGTTCTGTTAACCAAAGATGTTCTAGGAAGAGCTCAATGAGTGTTTCAATAGTAAAACTCATCACAGATAACTCCAATAAAGGGAAGTGTTTTTAAACTTCTAAATTTTAATACCTTTATCGTACGCTAATTACAACTATTTAGCTTGTCTTGTTTCTATTAGAGAGTGAATTACTCAAACGCACATACTTTTCAATAGAAATAGTTTCGGGGCGTTGCTGGGGATCAATATCTAGATTAAGCAATTCCTCTTTTGACACTAAGGAACGCAAATTGTTGAAAATAGTTTTTCGCTTCATTTGGAAAGCGTGGGTGATCAATCGAGAGAATTGCTGCCAATTTTTTGCTTTTAGTGGGGGAGGACGGGGAATCATGCGTATAACAGCAGACTCTACTTTGGGCTTTGGGACAAAAGCGTCAGCTGGAACGTTTAATAAAATTTCAATATCAAAGTGATACTGCAATAAGACACTCAATTTGCTAAACTGAGAGGTTCCTGGTTTCGCGGTTAAACGTAAAGCAACCTCCTTTTGTAACATAAAATAAGTGCTATGAATAAACTTCTCGTACTGAAGCAAGTAGAAGAGGAGGGGAGTAGAAATGTTGTAAGGAAGATTGCCTACAATTTTATAAGGCGCTGGCAAAGTTTGAAACTCAAAGGTTAAAACATTTTGATGATGTATAATGAGCTGCTGCGAATAGGAAGTCTGCTGTAGGAAATGAATCAGATCCCTATCCAGCTCAATGACGTGCAGGTGCTCGACTAGCTGACAAAGGGGCTTAGTTAAGGCTCCTCTCCCCGGGCCAATTTCCACAAGCGTTTCCGAGGGTGAAGGATCAATAAGTTTTATAATGGAGTGTATGAGATAATCATCTTGCAGAAAGTGCTGACCGAATCTTTTCTTAGCTAGATAATTCATAGGGCCAAATTTTTAGAGCAGTAAGAGAACTTAAAAAAGTACGGGCTCAGGCGCTAAGGTTACTTGATCCGACGCGTGACGCCAGGCCGGTGGATCTTAGCACAATCCACCAGGCACCTTCAAGTCCATTAGAGTCTATCTAAGGAAAGGTGGTTTTATAGTGGTTTATCTCAGTAATCCGGTAATTTTGAGTTTATTAGACTAATATTTAGTATCGTAAAAGAGAAGACTAGCTGAAGTAAAATGGATAAAGAAAACGAAGAGAGAAAATTTTCTGTTTCTGAGAACGTAACTGACCGGTCTAAGTCGAGTAAGCTTGGCAAAAGTAAGCGACTTAAAAGTATGTTTGTCGCAACTTTTGTATTAGGCCTAGCAATAATAATATTCCTAATACTGTATTTATCACGCTGGCGCTACGAAGTAACAACAGAAGATGCCTATGTGAGTGGAATGGGTGTTCAGGTTAATGCTCAGCTGACTGGTACAGTAAGTAAGTTAATGGTAGAAGATACTCAGAAAGTTCAGAGGGGAGAGCTGTTGGTTGCTTTTGCCAAAGAGGATTACCAGCTGCTTTACGATAAAGCAATCAGCCATCTAAAGCGAGAAGTAAATCAATTTAAGAAGCTTAATCGATCTGTGGAACAAGCTAAATTACTTGTTAATCTTAAATCGGCCACTTTGCTTAAGGTTAAACAAGATTATGCCAGAAGAGCGGGTTTAGTGAAGGCAGGTGCTGTTTCTAAAGAAGAATTGGCCCATCTCAGTCTGCAGGCTACACAGGCGCAGGCCGATCTAGCCATTGCAAAACAGGCTTACGAAAATGCTTTGACTAGTGTCAGTCAAGGAGCTGAAATAAGTAGCCAGCCGAATATTCAGGAAGCTATCTCGGAGGTCAAAGAAGCCTGGTTAAATTTGCAGAGAACTGAAGTGAGAGCACCCATTTCTGGAAAGATTGCTAGAAAAAGCATCCAAATTGGCCAGAAAGTTGTAACAGGACAGAGCATGTTATCGGTGATTTCCGATCAGGGCCTGTGGGTAGATGCTAATTTTAAGGAAAGTCAACTTAGGAATTTAAGGATCGGCCAGTCAGCGGAAATAACTTCGGACTTATATGGTTCAAGAGTCATATACCATGGAAGAGTGTCTGGAGTTTCAGCTGGCACAGGAAGTGCTTTTGCGCTCCTACCTGCCCAGAATGCAAGTGGTAATTGGATAAAAATAGCTCAAAGAGTTCCTGTTCGCATCACACTTGATCAGAATGAATTAAAGCAGCATCCATTATCTATCGGTTTATCAATGAAAGTAAAAATTTCGATTAAAGATGGTTCCAGACACTTGGAGAGAGAGCCAACGGCTACAGTTATACAGGCACAACAGGAATTGCTGCCGGTAGACTATCAACCTGTTGAAAAAATTATTCGAGATATTCTCTCCATGAGGTAGACAGATCTTTGTATGAATCAATGTTTAGAGGGAAGAGAGCTTTTTTGGCTTACTGTCGGTCTTTCATTAGTAGTTTTTATGCAAGTTTTGGATTCGACGATCGCCAACGTTGCTCTACCGACTATTTCCGGTAATTTAGGTGTAAGTATCTCCCAAGGGGTTTGGGTAATTACTTCCTTTGGGGTAGCAAACGCTATATCCATTCCTCTTACGGGTTTTTTAGCAAAAAGAATTGGAGAAGTGAGACTATTTTTGATTTCTACTTTCCTTTTCGTACTTGCTTCTTGGCTATGTGGTTTGGCCAGTAGTTTGGGACTATTGGTTTTCTTTAGAGCTTTCCAGGGACTAGTCTCCGGCCCCATGATCCCTTTATCACAAAGTTTATTGTTGACTTGTTATCCACCAGCTAAGCACGGTCTTGCCTTAGCTTTATGGGCCATGGTCATAGTAACAGCGCCCATTTTAGGGCCAATATTAGGGGGCTACATTAGTGAGAACTATGCTTGGGGATGGATTTTTTTTCTCAATCTTCCAGTAGGTATAGTGGCCTTAGCAATTTGCTGGCACTATTTGAAAAATAGAGAAAATATAACCGATAAGGGACCTGTAGACTGGATGGGAATTGGGCTTATGGTCGTAGGGGTAGCTAGTTTCCAATTAATGTTAGACAGGGGGAGGGATCTAGGCTGGTTTGAGTCAATGGAGATCTTAGTATTGGCTGCCATTAGTTTTTTAGCTTTAATTTATTTTCTTTTATGGGAAAAGGATGAACCTCACCCAGTAGTTGAGCTTTCTTTATTTCGATATAGTAATTTTAGTATTGGTACATTGATATCCTGCCTTGCATTCATTATTTACCTAGGCAATAGTGTTTTACTACCACAATTGCTTCAAACACAATTAGGCTATACGTCAATTACAGCAGGCCTGGCTGTGGCTCCTATTGCCTTCTTTCCCATTCTACTGGCTCCCATTGTGGGTAAATTTGCATCAAAATTAGACATGAGAATCTTAATTACGATTAGTTTTCTAATTTTTGCTTTAACTTTCTATTGGAGAAGTTTATTTAATGCACAAGTAACCTTTCAATCCGTATTTTGGCCTCAACTTGTGCAGGGCATAGGTGTGGCGCTGTTCTTTATGCCTCTGA
This sequence comes from Neisseriaceae bacterium, assembly GCA_043842855.1. Lineage (GTDB taxonomy): Bacteria > Pseudomonadota > Gammaproteobacteria > Burkholderiales > Neisseriaceae > QFNR01. The sequence continues at coordinate 378,085 of JBBPJF010000001.1, read as the reverse complement.
CTACAATAGTATTTTCTCAATTAAAGCCTGATATGATTGCTCAAGCTTCAAGTCTATCTAGCTTTTTGCGTACTCTTTCTGGCGCGGTAGGAGCTTCTTTAACCATCAATTTATGGGAGCGGAGAGAGGCTTTTTATCATCAGAGACTGACAGAGTATTTCACTCTAGACCGTTCCAATACTATAGATTGGCTTCACCAGACTACTCACTTAGGCCTGCCAAAACATGCAGCTTATGCATTAGCGGAACGGTTAATTACCCAGCAAGCTTACATAGCTGCGAGTAATGAAATATTTTATGTATCAGCTATTATATTTGTTTGTTTGACAGGGGTCATCTGGCTTTCTAAACGAGTTTAATTAAGATGAAAAATAAGCTCTAGCCAGATTGAAGAAATGGTATAAAACGGCATGGTAAGTAGAAGCCGTTTCCTGTAAGAACAAGTAGAAGTGTTTGCGATCTTTGAAGGGATTTTCTGCAGGAGTAGCTGCTGAAGTTTGTACTTGCATCCCTAATAACCAACTAATGACTTTAGCGCGTGGCAGATGATAAGCATCACTCACTAGGATAAAACTGCTTAAGTTCCTGCTCTGCGTTATTTTTTTAGTATTAAGAAGATTTTCATAGGTATTCCGACTGCTATTTTCTTGCAGTATATTGGAGAGTGGTATGTGTTGCCTGTGGGCCCATCGACTAGCTACTTCCGCCTCGGACGCGAAGCCCTGTTTTGGGGTTCCACCTGTAAAGACCAGAGCTCTAACGAGGCCTTTTTTGTAAAGTTCTACGGCGTGCTTGATTCTGTTTTTTAACACTGGGGATGGATATTTTCCCCATGCAGCAGCTCCTAGGATGATAGCAGCATCTGCAGATTTAAGGGGGCGGTGCTTATATTGATCCAGGACAACCCAGGTAAAAAGCATCGAGTAACTCAAAAATAAGGAATAGAATAGAGTCTTTATCAGTCTAAACATCGCACAAATCGCCGCTTACTGTATAGCGGGGAAAAATAATAGCCAATGAGTGCGTCTACTATTCACGGATCCACACGTTAGAAGTTAGTTTGAAAGCCACTTCCCGCGTTATTAGTACGCATACGTCAAGCATTGTACCAGGTAGCACTCCATTTGTAGAAGAACTATAATGGAAAGAGTCCCGTTTTTGCAGATTAAATGGGCAAGGTGGAAAATTATGTCATTGTATATAACAGAAGATTGTATTAATTGTGATGTGTGTGAACCAGAGTGTCCTAACGAAGCTATTTCTCAGGGGCAAGAAATCTATGAGATTAATCCAGATTTGTGTACCCAGTGTGTAGGCCACTATAATGAGCCTCAGTGCCAGCAGGTATGTCCGGTAGACTGCATTTTGATAGATACAGGAAACCCTGAGACTGAAGAGCAGCTGTGGGATAAATACACGCAGCTAACAGGTAACCGGTGTTCTAAGAAACAGGTTTAGCTGAGCAGTCTTTATCTAAAGGGGTCGAGCGTTTAAAAAGAGCTTGACTCCTTTATCGGAGTTAGGGTAGTATCTTGGGCTCTTAACTGGAGGGATTCCCGAGCGGTCAAAGGGGGCAGACTGTAAATCTGCTGTGAGAGCTTCGAAGGTTCGAATCCTTCTCCCTCCACCAAAATCCTACTGGTTAGGGTAGATATTAAGCGGGTGTAGCTCAATGGTAGAGCAGAAGCCTTCCAAGCTTACGGTGAGGGTTCGATTCCCTTCACCCGCTCCAGTTTTTGCCCATGTGGCTTAGGGGTAGAGCACTCCCTTGGTAAGGGAGAGGTCGGCAGTTCAAATCTGCCCATGGGCACCAGAAATTGTGGCTTGATACCTAAGACCATTATTTGTCAGTTAGAATTCGTTTTTGCTTAGAGGAATAGTTGCCATGGCTAAAGAGAAGTTTGAGAGGAAGAAACCGCACGTCAATGTAGGGACTATAGGTCACGTTGACCATGGTAAGACGACTTTAACGGCGGCGTTGACGACGATATTATCGAAGAAGTATGGTGGGTTAGCGAAGGCTTATGACCAGATAGATAATGCTCCGGAGGAGAAGGCCAGAGGGATTACGATCAATACGGCACACGTTGAGTATGAGACGGAGCATAGACATTATGCCCACGTAGATTGCCCGGGACACGCGGATTATGTGAAGAACATGATAACTGGTGCGGCGCAGATGGATGGGGCGATTTTGGTTGTATCTGCGGCAGATGGTCCGATGCCACAGACGCGGGAGCATATTTTATTGGGTAGACAAGTAGGGGTTCCTTATATTCTAGTTTATCTAAACAAGTGTGATCAGGTAGATGATGAGGAGTTGCTGGAGCTGGTGGAGATGGAAGTTAGGGATATGCTATCGAGCTATGAGTTTCCTGGAGATGACACACCGATTATCAAGGGTTCGGCGTTAAAGGCGTTGGAGGGGGATACATCAGAGATAGGAGAGCCTTCGATATTGGCTTTAGCGGAAGCCCTAGATAGTTATATACCGACTCCCCAAAGGGCAGTAGACAAGACGTTTTTACTTCCGATCGAGGATATTTTTTCGATTTCAGGGCGAGGCACGGTAGTTACTGGACGTGTGGAGCGTGGGATAGTTAATGTAGGTGATGAAGTAGAGATAGTGGGTTTAAAGCCGACGCAGAAGACGACGGTAACGGGAGTAGAGATGTTCCGTAAGCTGTTGGATCAAGGACAGGCGGGAGATAATGTAGGGGTGCTGTTGAGAGGCACGAAGCGTGAGGAGGTTGAGCGCGGTCAAGTTTTAGCGAAACCAGGTTCTATTACTCCCCATACGAAATTTTCAGCAGAGGTTTATGTACTTAGTAAAGAGGAAGGTGGTAGACATACGCCATTTTTCAGTAACTATAGGCCGCAATTTTACTTTAGGACGACTGATGTAACGGGTTCTGTTTCATTAGAAGCGGGCACAGAGATGGTAATGCCAGGAGAGAATGTAACCTTGACAGTAGAGTTGATAGCCCCAATTGCGATGGAAGAGGGCTTAAGGTTTGCGATTAGAGAAGGGGGCCGCACAGTGGGTGCCGGTGTCGTCTCTAAAATCATCGCGTGAATTCGCTAGGTCAGTAGCTCAATTGGTAGAGTATCGGTCTCCAAAACCGAGGGTTGGGGGTTCGAAACCCTCCTGGCCTGCCAGAAATAGACTAATCGGCTGGGGCCGATTAGTTTTTTTATATAATTTCTTGGGAGAGATGAACGGTAGCCGTAATAAACTTAGAGACTGGTCATCCTTGTGGTTTTGAATTGAAGTGGATTAGGCAATGAAGCAGAAGAAGAGTGTTAGGACAAAAAAAGTTCCCTCCATTGATGCTAGAGTAACGAGTGAACGTCCCTTATCGAAGAACGGTAGGTCCAGGCTAAAAGCTCAACGGGGAGCCAAGTTGGGTTTGGGCGCTTCTAAAGAGCGTCAAGTGAGCACTGGTGATAAGCTAAAATTATCTCTGTCTACTTTGTTGTTAATATTAAGTATAGCTGGATTTTATTTTTTTAGATCGCCCAATTTTTTATATTCTTCAGGTAGTATGGTTCTGGCCTATGCTTCTCCATTACTTGGCATAGTGCTATTCCTAGTTACAGTATTTTATTGGTGTTCATTTGGCTTTAACTTGGTTACTTACGTGAGGGACGCAACAGTTGAATTAAAAAAGGTGGTTTGGCCAGAGCGGAAAACTGCTGGTCGTATGACGCTGGTAGTATTGGCTTTTGTTGCAATTTTAGCGCTCTCTATGTGGCTTGCTGATTCTTTTATTCAGTGGGTTTTATACGACATTATACTTAAGCGGGGTAGTTAAATGGCTAAGCAGTGGTATGTGGTTCATGCTTATTCTGGATTTGAAAAGAAAGTAGTCAAGCACCTAAAGGAACACGTAGTTAGGAATAATTTGGAGGATAAGTTTGGTGAAATTCTTATTCCTACGGAGGAAGTAGTAGATATTAAAGATGGTAAGAAAAAAATTACAGAAAGAAAATTCTTTCCAGGGTACATACTTATTCAGATGGAAATGTCCGATGAGACATGGCATTTAGTTAAAAGTACGCCAAAAATTAATGGTTTTATTGGTGGTACTGCGCATAAACCAGTCCCTATCAGTCAAAGAGAGGTTGATCGTATCCTCAATCAGGTTCAATCAGGGGTTGAGAAACCCAAGCCTAAGGTGGAGTTCGAAGTGGGAGAACATGTTAGGGTTACGAAAGGTCCTTTTGCCGATTTCAACGGAATGGTAGAAGAAGCTAATTATGAAAGAAATAAATTAAAGGTTTCAGTTCAAATCTTTGGGCGAGAAACACCGGTGGAGTTGGATTTTACCCAAGTAGAGAAGGTTTGAAGGGGCGAATGTTGGGATCATTTACAGGTTTTGTATGGTGATGTTAGCGTTGCTAAAAGAATTTTCTCAGCGTCCCAGGGCGGACGATTTGCTTTTTCAACAAAAGTAAAGTAAAATGGCCGGCTCAATTTTCTGAAAGCACTTAGCATCATTCGACAAAAGAACAAATTGGGGAGTGTTTAATAACACGCTACCACCCATGTAAGGAGAGATATAGTGGCAAAAAAAATAACAGCTTATATTAAGCTGCAAGTACCTGCTGGCAAGGCTAATCCTTCGCCACCGGTTGGGCCAGCCTTGGGGCAGAGGGGGCTTAACATTATGGAATTTTGTAAGGCTTTTAATGCTGCTACGCAGGGGCTGGAACCAGGTATGCCGGTTCCGGTAGTGATTACTGCCTATGCAGACAAATCCTTTACTTTTGTGCTGAAAACTCCTCCTGCTACTGTATTGCTAAAAAAAGCAGCTGGCCTGGATAAGGGGAGTCCTACTCCACATACAAAGAAAGTGGGTAAGGTGACTAAAGAGCAACTTGAGGCTATTGCTAAAACCAAAGAGGCGGATCTAACTGGGGTGGATCTAGAGGCTAATGTGCGTATTATTGCGGGTAGCGCAAGATCTATGGGGATCGAAGTGGAGGACGTCAATGGCTAAGTATTCAAAGAGATTTAAAGCACTCAAGCTGGATTTAGATCTCAATAAGCTCTATGCACTGGAAGAAGCCATTGCAATGATAAAAAATACTGCAACTGCTAAGTTTGATGAGTCTGTTGATTTGGCAGTCAGCTTGGGGATAGATCCCCGTAAATCTGATCAAGCAATACGAGGCTCGGTAGTGCTACCGAATGGGACAGGGAGGACGACACGTGTGGCGGTTTTTACTCAGGGGGCCAATGTGGAGTTAGCTCAGAAAGCGGGAGCTGACCTAGTCGGTTTGGAGGATCTAGCGCAGGAAGTCAAAGCAGGGCAGCTTAACTTTGATGTAGTGATTGCCTCCCCGGATGCAATGCGGGTGGTTGGCCAACTTGGAACCATTTTAGGACCTCGTGGATTGATGCCTAATCCAAAAGTAGGGACAGTAGCTGTAGATGTGGCACAGGCTGTTAGGAATGCAAAGGTAGGTGTTCAGTATCGTGCGGATAAGAACGGGATTATTCATACGACGATAGGCCGAGCTTCTTTTGAAGAATTAGCTTTGAAGGAAAACTTTGAGGCTGTTTTGGAGGCTCTAATAAAAGCGAAACCAGCTACTTCTAAAGGACAGTACATTAAGAAAGTTGCGCTTTCAAGTACCATGGGTATAGGAGTGGGAGTAGATACTGCCACAGTTACTAAATAATAACTGGCTTTCCTTTTGAGTTTCTAGAAGGTTAGCCAGTATTGGGTGGATCTATAACTTTTTTGTTATAGATGGTCGGAGACCGTAGGGATCCTAGTGATTTAAAAATAAAACCCCACGCAGACGGTAGTTTACCATAGGTTTCTAAAATAGCCTTTGATATTTGCCGAGCTGGTTGTTGAAGAGCAAAGGTTTTGCTCAGGTCTTAATTAACAACAGGAGGTGAACTTGCATTTCAAACTTGAAGATAAAAAGAGAGCAGTCAAAGAAATTAATACTAACCTTGTCAATACACAGATCCTGGTACTTGCAGAATATAGAGGTATCAAAGTTTCTAGCCTAACTAAACTTCGTTCGGAAGCTCGGGGGAAGAACGTTTATCTGCGTGTGTTAAAAAATACTTTAGCACGACGTGCAGTGCAGGGCACTACTTTCGAGCCACTGGCTGATCAGATGGTTGGACCGTTGATTTATGCAGCTTCAGAGGAGCCTGTAAGTGCAGCAAAATTGTTGCACGCCTACTCGAAAAAAGAGAGTACTTTAGTGATTAAAGCTGGATCTTTCGGGGGTGAGGTTTTGTCAGCCGCAAAAGTAGCAGAACTTGCTTCTATTTTGCCCAAAGAAGAATTACTGGCAAAGATGGCGGGTTTAATGAAAGCACCTCTTGCTACGTTTGCACGTGCTTTAGCGGCCTTGGTGGAAAAGAGGCAAGAAGCTGAAGCTGAAATTCCAGCGAATGCAGGTTAATATTTATTTAATTTTAGGAGTAATAGAATGGCGGTTTCAAAAGAGGAAATTTTAGAAAGTATTGGTAGTTTAACCTTAATCGAGCTGAATGATTTGATCAAAGCCTTTGAGGAGAAATTTGAGGTTTCTGCGGCAGCATTAGCGGTGGCTGCTGGACCTGGTGCTGCGGCAGGAGCTGCTGAGGTAGAGGAAAAGACAGAATTTGATGTGGTATTGCAGGAAGCTGGCGCACAAAAAGTAGGAGTTATTAAGGTAGTAAGGGCCATTACTGGACTGGGGTTGAAGGATGCTAAAGATTTAGTGGATGGCGCACCTAAGACTGTTAAGGAAGGCGTTTCCAAAGCTGAAGCTGAAGATATTGCAAAGCAGTTGCAGGAAGCTGGTGCTAAAGTAGAAATTAAATAATTTAGTTTGATATTTTTATAAGGAGGGCTGGGTGCTTTTGTGCCAGCCTTGCTCTTATTTTCTGAGTATTCTGAGTAATTAAATATAAGGCTCCAGAACCTGGATGCTTATATTTGCTTGTTCTGTTGTTGTTCATTACCTGGAGACTTTGTTCATGGGTTACTCTGCCACTGATAAAAAACGTATTCGTAAATCCTTTGCTAAGCGTCAAAATGTTTTGGACTTTCCTTACTTACTTGCTACCCAAAAGGACTCTTATGCTCAATTTTTACAGCAAGAGCTTTCCCCTGACAAGAGAAAAAATGAGGGTTTACAAGCTGCCTTTAAGTCTATTTTTCCCATAGTGAGTCACAATGGTTTTGCGAGGTTGGAATTTGTAGAATACAAATTGGGTAAGCCAGAGTTTGATATTCAGGAATGCCAGGTGCGAGGGGTTACGTACGATGTCTCTCTAAAGGCTAAAATTCGCCTAGTTATTCTGGATAAAGAATCTACTAAGAAAAAAATCAAGGAAGTGCGAGAAAACGAAGTCTACATGGGACAGATCCCTTTTATGACTCCTAGCGGTTCCTTTGTAATTAACGGGACAGAGCGTGTAGTGGTGTCTCAGTTGCATCGTTCACCTGGCGTATTTTTTGAGCATGATAAAGGCAAAGGCCATGCATCGGGCAAAAAACTTTTTTCTGCACGAATTATCCCTTACCGGGGCTCGTGGTTGGATTTTGAATTTGATTCAAAGGATCTACTGTATTTCAGAATTGACAGAAGAAGAAAGATGCCTGTTACCATCCTTCTTAAGGCTTTAGGGTATTCAGTAGAAGAAATTTTAGCTACCTTTTATGAGTCAGAAGAATATCACTTTACTCAAGAGGGAAATTTAAGAACAAGGTTGGTTCCCCGTTACTTACTCGGAGAGAAGAGTAACTTCGATATTATAGATGGAAATAATCAGGTTATTGTTAGCAAAGGAACTAAAGTCACTAAAAAGAATTTACGCGACATTGAAAAGGCTAAAATCAGTGAAATAGAGATTCCAGCAGATGCCATCACAGGAAAAGTTCTAGCTAAAGACATTATCATCCCTGAAACTGGGGAGTTACTTGCCATGGCTAACACCGAAGTAACAGAAGAACTCTTACAGCGTTTTAAAGCACATGGCGTGCAGACACTTTATACCACGCATGTGAACGAGCTAAACCAGGGGGGCTATATTTCAAGCACCTTACGTATGGATGAGACTACTGATGAGTTATCCGCGAAGATTGCTATTTATCGTATGATGCGACCGGGAGAACCACCCACTGATGAAGCAGTTAACCAGTTATTCCAGCGCTTATTCTTTGACCATGATGTGTATGATCTGTCTAGAGTTGGACGCATGAAGTTTAATACACGTACTTATGAACATAAATTACCTGAGAATGCTAATGAATGGTTTAAAAATTTAATGGGTCAACTGTCGTTAGAACAGAAAGATAAGCAAGATGGATTGGTGTTAACTTATAGTGACATTCTGGTAGTTATTGCTGTTTTAGTTGAGTTGCGAAATGGGCACGGAGAGGTAGATGACATCGACCATTTGGGTAATCGAAGAGTACGTTCAGTCGGCGAGCTAGTTGAAAACCAATTTAGGTCAGGTTTAGCCAGGGTCGAACGGGCAGTCAAAGAGCGTTTAAACCAGGCAGAGTCTGAAAATTTAATGCCACATGATCTAGTGAATGCTAAACCAGTTAGTGCCGCAATTAAGGAGTTTTTTGGTTCCAGCCAACTTAGTCAGTTTATGGATCAGACTAATCCTCTTTCGGAGATTACTCACAAGCGCCGCGTCTCCGCCCTGGGGCCGGGAGGACTTACACGGGAGAGGGCTGGCTTTGAAGTGCGAGATGTGCACCCAACACACTATGGTCGTGTGTGTCCTATTGAAACCCCTGAAGGTCCTAACATTGGGTTGATCAATTCCCTGGCTGTTTATTCACGTACCAATGAGTATGGTTTTTTGGAAACGCCTTATATTAAAGTAGAAAAAGGTCGGGTGATTCAGAGAATCGACTACCTATCAGCAATTGAAGAGGGACGTTATATTATTGCACAGGCTAATTCTAATCTGGATAGTAAGGGCTACTTAATCGATGAGTTAGTTACTTGCCGGGAAAATGGCGAAACCATTTTTGCCACGCCAGATCGTGTAGATTACATGGATGTTTCTACTGGGCAGATTGTTTCAGTTGCTGCTTCCCTAATTCCATTTTTGGAACATAATGACGCCAATCGAGCTTTGATGGGAGCTAACATGCAACGACAAGCAGTACCTTGTTTAATTCCAGAAAAACCTTTGGTTGGAACTGGGATTGAAAGAGCAGTGGCTCGGGATTCAGCTACGTTAGTAATGGCTAAACGAGGAGGTGTAGTTGATTATGTCGATGCGGGGAGAGTGGTGATCCGCGTGAATGATGCAGAAACCGCAGTAGGAGAAATTGGAGTAGATATTTATAACTTAATGAAGTTCACTCGCTCTAACCAAAATACCAACATTAATCAAAAGCCGATTGTACAAGTTGGTGATATTTTACAGGCGGGAGATGTTATTGCGGATGGAGCCTCAACGGATCTAGGAGAGCTAGCTTTAGGACAAAATGTCACAATCGCCTTCATGCCATGGAACGGCTACAATTTTGAGGATTCCATCTTAATTTCTGAAAGAGTAGTTGCTGCTGACCGCTACACATCTATACATATTGAAGAATTAAATATTATAGCCCGTGATACCAAGTTGGGTCCTGAAGAGATTACTAGAGACATTCCTAATTTAGCGGAGAGAATGCAAAATCGGTTAGATGAATCGGGCATTATTTATATTGGTAGTGAGGTCTCACCTGGAGATGTATTGGTGGGCAAGGTGACCCCCAAGGGAGAGACACAATTAACTCCAGAAGAGAAGTTGCTGAAAGCCATTTTTGGTGAAAAGGCTTCTGATGTGAAAGATACTTCTTTGAGAATGCCAACTGGCATTAGTGGTACGGTGATTAATGTCCAAGTATTTACTAGAGAGGGAATTAAGCGAGATGCCCGTTCTCAAACGATTATTGATTTTGAACTTAAAAAATATCGACAAGATTTGAATGACCAGCTAAGAATTTATGACAATGACGCTTTTGCGCGATTACAGAAGGCACTTTTGAATCAGAAGGTTAAGGGCGGACCCAAAAAGCTAGCTAAGGGACAGAAGATTACCCAAGAATATTTAGATTCTCTTGATTCGAAGTATGACTGGTTTGATATCCGAGTAGAGGATGAGCAGCTTTCTAAACAACTAATCCGTGTAAAGGTAAGTTTGGAACAGAAGCGCCAAGAAGCAGATGCTTTGTACGAAATTAAGAAAAATAAACTAAGTAGAGGTGATGAGCTTCAACCTGGCGTACAGAAGATGGTTAAAGTTTTCGTAGCTGTGAAGCGCCGCTTGCAGGCAGGGGATAAGATGGCAGGTCGACACGGTAATAAGGGTGTAGTTTCTAAGATACTTCCGGTAGAAGATCTCCCCTATATGGCTGATGGGCGGCCTGTAGATATTGTGTTGAATCCTCTCGGTGTTCCCAGCCGTATGAATATTGGACAGATTTTAGAAGTCCATTTGGGCTGGGCCGCTAAGGGTATAGGAGAGAGAATCAATAAGATGCTGGAGCAGAATAGAAAAGTCTCTGAGTTGAGAACGTTTCTAGAGAAAATATACGGTAGCAGTGGTAAAAAAGAAGATTTGAAAACTTTAAGCGATGAGGAGATTATGCAATTGGCTCAAAATCTACGTAATGGCGCTTGCTTTGCTTCACCAGTATTTGACGGTGCACAGGAGGCAGAGATCAAGCAGATGTTAGATTTAGCCTATCCCAGTGATGATCCTGAAATTCAGAAGCTTGGATTTAACGATAGTAAAACACAGATTACCTTGTTTGATGGTCGCACAGGGGAGCCTTTTGATCGTAAGGTGACTGTGGGGGTAATGCATTATTTGAAACTGCATCATCTGGTAGATGAAAAGATGCATGCACGTTCTACTGGGCCTTATAGTTTAGTTACACAGCAGCCTCTTGGAGGCAAAGCTCAGTTTGGAGGACAAAGGTTTGGTGAAATGGAGGTATGGGCATTGGAAGCTTATGGTGCTGCTTACACTTTGCAAGAAATGCTAACTGTAAAATCAGATGATGTGACTGGTCGCACGGCTATGTATGAGAACATTGTCAAAGGTGAACACAAAATGGTGGCTGGTATGCCCGAGTCGTTTAATGTACTGGTAAGAGAAATTCGGTCACTTGGTTTAGATATTGATTTGGAAAAACGTCAGTAGGTTAGTTAACATTAAAACCATTTAGAAGACTTGGAGCAGAGGGAATAATGAGAGCTTTGTTAGGGTTGTACAATCCGTTTCAAATGACACAAGAGGAAGATTTTGACGCGATTAAAATTGGGATTGCCTCTCCAGAGACAATTCGAGCCTGGTCCTATGGAGAGGTGAAAAAGCCAGAGACTATTAATTACCGGACTTTCAAGCCTGAAAGAGATGGACTTTTCTGTGCCAAAATATTTGGCCCCGTAAAAGATTATGAATGTCTATGTGGCAAGTATAAGCGGCTGAAATATAAAGGTGCTATCTGTGAAAAGTGTGGCGTGGAAGTTACACTCTCCAAAGTTAGACGCGAAAGAATGGGACACATTAATTTAGCTAGTCCTGTTGCCCATATTTGGTTCCTAAAATCTCTTCCTTCACGTCTAGGCATGGTGCTGGATATGACCCTGCGAGATATTGAGAAGGTGCTTTATTTTGAAGCGTACATAGTGATAGATCCTTTACTTACCCCACTTAGGGTTGGACAGCTTCTTACAGAGGAAGAGTATCATGGTTTGCTCGAGCAGTATGGGGAAGGTGAATTTGTCGCACAGATGGGAGCGGAAGCAATTAGGGAATTGCTTAAACGCTTTAATCTAGAGGCTGAGACAAGGTTGTTGAGTCAAGAGCTGCAAACGACTCATTCAGAAGGTAAGATTAAGAAATTAGCTAAGCGTCTGAAGATATTAGAAGCTTTTCTACGTACAGGAATGAAGCTAGAGTGGATGATTTTAGAGGTTCTGCCTGTACTTCCTCCCGACTTAAGACCTTTAGTACCTTTGGATGGGGGGCGCTTCGCAACATCTGATCTCAATGACTTGTATCGTAGGGTTATTAATAGGAATAATCGCTTGTACCGTTTACTGGAGCTACGAGCACCAGAGATTATTGTTCGTAATGAGAAAAGGATGTTACAGGAGGCAGTAGATTCCTTATTAGACAATGGTCGCCGCGGAAGAGCGATGGCTGGAGCAGATAAACGTTCTTTAAAATCTCTGGCTGACATGATCAAGGGCAAGGGTGGTCGTTTTCGCAAGAATCTATTGGGTAAGCGTGTGGATTACTCAGGTCGCTCGGTAATTACTGTTGGTCCTTATTTGCGTCTACATCAATGTGGCTTACCTAAAAAAATGGCCCTTGAGCTATTTAAACCTTTTATTTTTAATAAATTAGCAGAAAGAGGTTTGACTGGTACAGTCAAGGCTGCAAAAAAACTGGTGGAACAGGAAATCCCTGAAGTTTGGGATATTTTAGAAGAAGTAATTCGAGAACATCCAGTATTACTTAACCGAGCGCCTACTTTACACCGGCTAGGTATACAAGCATTTGAACCTATTTTAATTGAAGGAAAGGCTATTCAGCTACACCCTTTGGTTTGCGCGGCGTTTAACGCAGACTTTGATGGCGATCAGATGGCGGTTCATATTCCTTTATCCCTAGAGGCGCAGGAAGAAGCAAGAACTCTAATGTTGGCCTCTAACAATGTACTTTCTCCAGCTAATGGGGACCCTATCATTGTGCCTTCTCAAGACATTGTACTAGGGCTTTATTACATGACTCGTAGTAAAGTTAATGCAAAGAATGAAGGTGGGCTTTTTGCAGATGTGAAGGAAGTTTATCGAGCTTACGAAACTGGTAATGTAGAGCTGTCTACCAAAATTACGGTCAGGATTAATGAGTGGAATAAGGAAGAAGGCGGGCACTTAGTTCCGGTAGTAAATCGACATGAAACCACTGTCGGCCGAGCTTTGCTTTCGGCTATACTACCTAAGGGTTTGCCCTTCAGGTATATTAATACGGTTCTGAAGAAGAAAGAAATCCTCAAACTGATTAATGCCTCTTTTAGGCTATGTGGTTTACGCGATACGGTGGTGTTTGCCGATCATTTGATGTACACAGGCTTTGCTTATTCTACTCGAGGGGGTATCTCCATCGCGATAGATGATATGCTGGTTCCGGAAGAAAAACCAGCTATTCTCCAAGAAGCTCAAGAAGAGGTTAGAAATATAGAAGAGCAGTATCGTCATGGGTTAGTGACACAGGGGGAGCGTTACAATAAGGTAGTAGATATTTGGGGCAAGATTGGAGATAAGATCGCTAAGTCTATGATGGACAACTTGTCTTTTGAAAAAACTTTTGACAAGGCTGGTCATGAGATTTCCCAAGAATCTTTCAATTCTATCTATATGATGGCGGATTCAGGTGCTCGAGGTTCCGCTGCTCAAATTAAGCAGCTATCTGGTATGCGAGGTTTGATGTCTAAACCAGATGGTTCGATTATTGAGACTCCCATTACCTCTAACTTTCGAGAGGGGCTTACGGTATTACAATATTTTATTTCTACACATGGAGCGAGAAAGGGCTTGGCGGACACAGCTTTAAAAACAGCAAATTCTGGTTATTTAACGAGGCGTTTGGTGGATGTCACCCAAGATTTAGTAGTAATAGAGGACGATTGTGGTACACGAGATGGTTTAATTTTGAAAGCAGTAGTCCAAGGAGGGGATGTAATTGAATCCTTGCGAGATCGGGTCTTGGGGAGAGTGTTAGCAGATCCCGTTTTGGATCCTGTATCGGGAGAAACGTTAATTGAACGCAACGTTTTGATTTCAGAAGAATTGTCGGAACTAATCGATAATTTAGGAATTGATGAGGTTAAGGTTAGGACTCCAATTACTTGTAAAACACACTATGGGTTGTGTGCAAGCTGTTACGGACGTGATTTGGCTAGAGGCAAGCTAGTAGATATTGGAGAAGCAGTTGGCGTGATTGCGGCTCAGTCTATTGGAGAGCCAGGTACTCAGTTGACCATGCGTACTTTCCACATTGGGGGTGCAGCTTCACGTTCAGCTTCTGCTAGCCAGATAGAAGTGAAGACGCGGGGCACGGTACGTTTTTCTACCCATATGCGTTATGTAGCTAATAAGAAAAATGAGCTTATCGTTATCGGCCGTTCCTGCGAAATTGTAATGCATGACAATATTGGTCGAGAACGAGAAAGGCATAAGATTCCTTATGGAGCTACTTTGTTGGTAGTAGATGGTCAGGAAGTTCAAGAAGGGACAATCTTAGCTACTTGGGATCCTCATACTCATCCAATGATCACCGAACACGAAGGTATTATTGCTTTTGAGAATATGGAAGAAGGGGTGAATGTTGAGCGTCAAACTGATCCAATCACAGGTATTTCTACTTGGGTTGTTTTAGATCACAAGATTAGCTCAGCTAAAAATAAACAAGCCAAAGCAGTTATTAAATTGTTAGATGAATCTGGCAAGGATTTAAATTATCCAGGTACAGAAACTCCAGTTATTTTTACTTCTTTTCCAGTAGACACAGTGATTACTGTCAAAGAAGGGCAGATGGTAAGTAGGGGGGATGTACTGGCTAAGTTACCCAAAGCTTCCACTAAAACACGTGATATTACGGGTGGGTTGCCTAGAGTAGCAGAGTTATTTGAAGCTCGTGTACCCAAGGATGCAGGGGTATTAGCGGAGATAACGGGTACAGTATCCTATGGAAAAGAGACAAAGGGTAAGCAAAGGTTAATCATCACTGACTCAGAGGGGAATGAATATGAGACCTTGATTCCCAAAGAAAGGCAACTATTGGTACATGATGGGCAATTGGTTAATAAGGGGGAAATGGTAGTAGCCGGCAGCAGTGATTCGCATGATATATTGAGGTTACAAGGGTTAGGAGCCTTAACTCGTTATATAGTACAGGAGGTACAGGAAGTTTATCGTTTACAAGGGGTGAGAATTAGTGATAAGCATATTGAAGTGATTATTCGACAAATGTTGCGCCGCGTTAACATAGTGGACGCAGGTGATAGTCACTTTTTGGCTGGTGAACAGGTAGAACGAACTGAGTTGATGATTACAAACGAAAAACTTCTAGCCGAAGGTAAACAACCAGCCAAACATGAAAATGTTCTTTTGGGTATAACTAAAGCCTCTCTCTCAACAGATTCTTTTTTATCAGCAGCCTCATTCCAAGAGACTACTCGGGTCCTTACAGAAGCGGCTATTATGGGAAAAACAGATGAATTAAGGGGCTTGAAGGAAAATATTATTGTAGGGCGTTTAATTCCTGCTGGGACAGGCTATATTCATCATCGATATAGTAAGCAGCAGAAGGAACAGCGCTTGGTGGAAGAAGGTTTAGTTGTAAATGAGTAAATGTGAAAGTTAGAGGGGAGACGTTGGGGAAAACTCAGTGTTTTGCCCTCCGAGTTGACGGGGAATTGAATATTCAGTAGAATCGGTAGCTTTTTTAATCACTGGAGGCAGTGCGTCAGTAATTTATTTTGGCAGGCTGCATCGAGAAGGAAAGGAATGTTATAAAAAATGCCCACAATGAATCAATTAGTTCGCAAGGGACGTAAGGCCCCTATTTACGCTAATAAGGTCCCTGCCTTGAAGCAGTGCCCCCAACGCCGGGGTGTCTGTACACGGGTCTACACTTCGACTCCGAAGAAGCCTAATTCAGCCATGAGAAAGGTCTGTAAGGTTAAGTTGACTAGTGGCTATGAAGTAATTTCTTACATTGGGGGAGAGGGACACAATTTGCAGGAGCATAGCGTAGTTCTCGTTAGAGGTGGACGTGTACCTGACTTACCTGGGGTTCGTTACCATACTGTTCGTGGTGCCTTGGACACGGCAGGTGTCAAGGATAGAAAGCAGGCGCGTTCTAAATATGGAGCAAAGAAGCCTAAGTAAGCTATTGAGGTTGAATACTCAATGACAAACGGTCTTTCTACCGATGGGATTTTGTTGTGGTGAATATTTGTGGGGTTTAACTTAACTGGAGTATATAAATACATGCCTAGAAGAAGAGAAGTAGCTAAGAGGGAGGTATTGCCGGATCCAAAATTTGGTAGTACCGAGTTGACCAAGTTTATGAATGTGGTGATGGTCAGTGGTAAAAAATCCGTTGCTGAACACATAGTGTATGGTTCTTTGGAAGTAATAGCAAAGAAAACGGGGAAGTCGGCTATTGAAGTGTTTGATGAGGCACTTGCTAGGGTCAAGCCAGTAGTGGAGGTTAAAAGTCGCCGCGTTGGAGGAGCGAATTACCAGGTTCCTGTGGAGGTACGTCCTTCTCGCAGGAGTGCTCTAGCTATGCGCTGGCTACGTGATTCTGCGCGTAAACGGGGTGAAAAGTCTATGGCCTTACGCTTGGCGGCGGAGCTTTTGGATGCTACTGAAGGCAGGGGCGGCGCGATGAAGAAGCGTGATGAAGTACATCGCATGGCTGAAGCCAATAAGGCGTTTTCACATTTCCGTTTTTAATTTACTGGAGGTAATTGGACCATGGCTCGTAAAACGCCGATTAATTTGTACCGTAATATTGGTATTAGTGCCCACATTGATGCTGGGAAGACAACAACTTCAGAGCGTATTTTATTTTATACTGGCGTTAATCACCGGTTAGGTGAGGTGCATGATGGTGCAGCTACTACAGACTGGATGGAGCAAGAACAAGAACGTGGTATTACGATTACTTCGGCGGCAGTGACTACATTCTGGGAGGGCATGGCTCACCAATTTCCTAAGCATCGATTTAACATTATTGATACTCCTGGTCACGTTGATTTTACAGTTGAGGTTGAGCGCTCTATGCGGGTGTTGGATGGGGCGGTAATGGTTTATTGCGCGGTGGCGGGCGTGCAGCCTCAGTCAGAGACAGTATGGAGGCAAGCTAATAAGTACAGAGTTCCTCGCTTGGCTTTTATCAACAAAATGGATCGGCAGGGAGCAAATTTTTTTCGCGCAGTTGAGCAGATGAAAACGCGATTGCGTGGCACCCCCGTCCCAATCGTGATTCCTATCGGGGCTGAAGATCATTTTCAAGGGGTAGTAGACTTGATAAAGATGAGGGGCATCATTTGGGATGAGGCATCTCAAGGTATTAATTTTGAATATATAGAAATTCCCGAAGATTTAAAGGAAATCGCGCAAAAGTGGCGTGAGAACATGGTTGAAGCTGCTGCTGAGGCTGATGATGAATTGATGGATAAGTATCTAGGGGGGGACGAACTCAGTGAGGAGGAGATTGTGCAGGCTCTTCGGAAGCGCACTCTTGCAACGGAGATTCAACCCGTCCTTTGCGGTTCTGCGTTCAAAAATAAGGGTGTGCAGCGAATGTTGGATGCGGTAATAGAGTTTTTACCAGCTCCAACAGATATTCCACCTGTCGTAGGAGAGATACCCTCTGGAGAGAAGGGAAGTAGAAAAGCTGCAGATGATGAAAAGTTTTCGGCACTGGCTTTTAAATTGATGAATGATAAGTATGTAGGTCAGTTAACTTTCATCCGTGTATATTCTGGTGTACTAAAATCAGGAGATACCGTAGTTAATACAGTTAAAGGCACACGTGAACGAATTGGACGTCTGGTGCAGATGAAAGCGAATGAACGAGATGAAATTGATGAAGTAAGAGCGGGAGATATTGCTGCAGCTATCGGTTTAAAAGACGTGATCACGGGAGAAACTTTAAGTGCTGAGAATGCACCTATTATTTTGGAGAGGATGGAGTTTCCGGAACCAGTCATACATGTGGCGGTTGAGCCTAAAACCAAAGCTGATCAAGAGAAGATGGGCCTGGCTCTTAATCGTCTAGCTAAAGAAGATCCTTCCTTCCGTGTACGTTCAGATGAAGAATCTGGGCAGACGATTATTTCTGGTATGGGTGAGTTACATTTAGAGATTATTGTAGATCGCATGAAGCGAGAGTTTGGGGTGGAGGCTGCAGTGGGTGCGCCACAGGTGGCTTACCGTGAAACCATTCGTAAAGAAGTAGAATCTGAGGGAAAACATATCAAGCAATCAGGGGGCAAGGGGCAGTATGGTCATGTTGTATTGAAACTTGAGCCACTTCCGCCAGGTTCAGGGTATGAATTTGTGGACGAAATTAAGGGGGGTGTGGTACCAAGGGAATTTATTCCATCGGTGGATAAGGGTATTAAGGAAACTTTGCAAAGTGGCGTCTTGGCTGGTTACCCGGTAGTGGATGTGAGGGTAAGGTTAGTTTTTGGTTCTTATCATGATGTCGACTCTTCGCAGTTAGCTTTTGAGTTGGCTGGGTCAATTGGTTTTAAAGACGGGATGAGGAGAGCTAATCCAGTACTTTTAGAACCCATTATGGCTGTCGAAGTGGAAACTCCTGAAGAATATATGGGGGATGTCATGGGTGATTTAACTTCTCGGCGAGGGATTCCCCAGGGAATGGAGGATGATGGTATAGGGGGTAAGAAGCTGCAGGTGGAAGTCCCATTGTCTGAAATGTTTGGTTATGCTACTTCATTGCGTTCCCTAACTCAGGGTCGAGCGACTTTTAGTATGGAATTTAAACACTATGCAGAGTCCCCACAGCACGTAGCGCAGAAGATTATTGAAAATAGGAAAGCTTAGTTTATTATTTACCCCCTAAAGGGAGGGTGCGTTCTTTAATTTTTATAAAAGGAAGATTAGCCATGGCTAAAGAGAAGTTTGAGAGGAAGAAACCGCACGTCAATGTAGGGACTATAGGTCACGTTGACCATGGTAAGACGACTTTAACGGCGGCGTTGACGACGATATTATCGAAGAAGTATGGTGGGTTAGCGAAGGCTTATGACCAGATAGATAATGCTCCGGAGGAGAAGGCCAGAGGGATTACGATCAATACGGCACACGTTGAGTATGAGACGGAGCATAGACATTATGCCCACGTAGATTGCCCGGGACACGCGGATTATGTGAAGAACATGATAACTGGTGCGGCGCAGATGGATGGGGCGATTTTGGTTGTATCTGCGGCAGATGGTCCGATGCCACAGACGCGGGAGCATATTTTATTGGGTAGACAAGTAGGGGTTCCTTATATTCTAGTTTATCTAAACAAGTGTGATCAGGTAGATGATGAGGAGTTGCTGGAGCTGGTGGAGATGGAAGTTAGGGATATGCTATCGAGCTATGAGTTTCCTGGAGATGACACACCGATTATCAAGGGTTCGGCGTTAAAGGCGTTGGAGGGGGATACATCAGAGATAGGAGAGCCTTCGATATTGGCTTTAGCGGAAGCCCTAGATAGTTATATACCGACTCCCCAAAGGGCAGTAGACAAGACGTTTTTACTTCCGATCGAGGATATTTTTTCGATTTCAGGGCGAGGCACGGTAGTTACTGGACGTGTGGAGCGTGGGATAGTTAATGTAGGTGATGAAGTAGAGATAGTGGGTTTAAAGCCGACGCAGAAGACGACGGTAACGGGAGTAGAGATGTTCCGTAAGCTGTTGGATCAAGGACAGGCGGGAGATAATGTAGGGGTGCTGTTGAGAGGCACGAAGCGTGAGGAGGTTGAGCGCGGTCAAGTTTTAGCGAAACCAGGTTCTATTACTCCCCATACGAAATTTTCAGCAGAGGTTTATGTACTTAGTAAAGAGGAAGGTGGTAGACATACGCCATTTTTCAGTAACTATAGGCCGCAATTTTACTTTAGGACGACTGATGTAACGGGTTCTGTTTCATTAGAAGCGGGCACAGAGATGGTAATGCCAGGAGAGAATGTAACCTTGACAGTAGAGTTGATAGCCCCAATTGCGATGGAAGAGGGCTTAAGGTTTGCGATTAGAGAAGGGGGCCGCACAGTGGGTGCCGGTGTCGTCTCTAAAATCATCGCGTAGTACTTGAGGAAGGTTATGAAAACTCAAAAAATTAGAATTAGATTAAAGGCATATGATTATCATCTGATCGACCGTTCAGCTCAGGAGATAGTGGAGACTGCTAAGCGTACAGGAGCAGTGGTCAAAGGACCAGTGCCCCTGCCCACAAAAACCGAGCGCTTTGATATATTACGTTCCCCACATGTGAATAAAACTTCTCGTGAACAGTTAGAGATAAGAACGCATTTAAGATTGATGGATATAGTAGACTGGACAGATAAGACTACTGATGCGCTTATGAAGCTTGATTTGCCTGCAGGAGTAGATGTAGAGATTAAGGTTCAATAATGCAGGTCTTCTGGAGAGTCCTTCTCATTTTGAAGAATAGTTGTTAGAATGAAAGGCTCGGTTTAACCGGTTTTAAGTGTAGACTTTTAACAGCGCTAGGTAGTCAATCGCAATTACCTAGAATAATAATATCTAGTAAAGGTTATGAATATGTCTTTGGGTTTAGTAGGGCGTAAAGTCGGTATGACTAGGATTTTTGGCAGTCGCGGAGAAGCTGTTCCGGTGACTGTCCTCGAAATTCCTACCCATCAAGTTACTCAGAAAAAATTAGTTGCAACAGATCGATATGCTGCAGTTCAGTTGAGTTTTGGTACGAAAAAAGCTAATCGAGTCAATCGAGCTCAGGCTGGCCATTTTTCCAAGGCAGGTGTGGAAGCAGGGAAAGGCTTGAAAGAATTTGTCGTTACTGAGACTGAATTGGATGCATTACAACTTGGGGAACGTATAGGAGTTTCTATTTTCGAGACTGGGCAATGGGTTGACATTACTGGCATTAGCAAGGGAAAGGGCTTTGCTGGTAATATTAAACGCCATGGGTTTAGTTCTCAGCGTGCGTCTCATGGTAACTCCCTTTCACATAGAGTTCCTGGTTCCATAGGGCAGTGTCAGGATCCAGGAAGAGTTTTTAAAGGTAAGAAGATGCCAGGACATCTCGGTTCTAAGCGGACTACTACACAGAACTTGTTAGTGGTGAGAGTGGATGTGGAGCGTGGATTACTGCTCATCCGAGGCTCGGTTCCTGGTGCAGTTAATGGTGATGTGTTGATCCGTCCCAGTGTAAAGAAGGGGGTAGCATAATGGACCTTAAAATACTGGATGATCAGGGTAAAGTTTCGGGTAGTCTCTCAGTCTCTGATGTTTTATTTGGCAGAGAATATAATGAAGCGTTGATTCATCAAGTTATAACTGCTTACCTAGCCAATGCTAGGCAGGGCACACGTGCCCAGAAGAGCAGAGCTGAGGTTAGACATTCTACTAAAAAACCTTGGAAACAGAAGGGGACAGGCCGGGCTCGGGCAGGATCAGTAGCTTCACCCTTATGGCGAAAAGGTGGTCGGGCTTTTCCAAGCCGCCCATGGGAAAACTTTGCTCAGAAACTTAATAGGAAGATGTATCGTGCTGGCATGGCTGCTATTCTTTCGCAACTATTAAGGGATGATCGCTTATTTGTTATAGAAAATTTAGCAGTTACCTCTCCTAAGACGAAAGAGTTTGCTGGTAAGTTGCGCGCGATGGGCTTAGAACAGACCTTATTCTTAACTAATGAGCTTTCGGAAAATCTTTACCTGTCAAGTAGGAATCTTCCCAATGTGTTGGTATTAGAAACTCGCCGTGTGGATCCTTATAGTTTGTTGTACTACAAGAAAGTTGTATTGACAAAAGAGGCAGTTATTTCTTTAGAGGAGCAATTGGCATGAATCAAGAACGTTTAATGAGAGTGATCGTTGCTCCGGTAGTGTCTGAAAAAACAAATAATTTAGCAGAGAAAGAAGAGCAGATTGTATTAAGAGTTCTTCGTGATGCGAGTAAACAAGAGATTAAAGCTGCAGTAGAACTTTTGTTTCAAGCTCAGGTCCGGGTAGTTAATACTTTAAGGCAAAAGGGGAAAAAGAAACGTTTTGGGCGGCATATGGGGAAGAGGCAAGAAATAAAGAAGGCCTATATTACGCTAGTGCCTGGACAACATTTAGATGTGGGAGCAGGCGCCACTACTAAGGCGGTGCTGGATTAAGGAGAAAAGAATGGCTATAGTAAAAATGAATCCGACATCTGCTGGTCAGCGAGGGATGATTCGTGTAAAGGTGGAGGAACTATATAGGGGTGCGCCTTATGCTCCACTTTTAGAAAAAAAGAGGAAATGTTCGGGCCGTAATAACAATGGGCACATTACTACGCGGCATCGCGGAGGGGGGCACAAAAGGAATTATCGTATTATTGATTTCAAAAGAAATAGTAAGGATGGTATTCGTGCTAAGGTAGAAAGAGTTGAATATGATCCTAACCGTAGTGCATTAATAGCGCTACTTTGTTACTTAGATGGTGAGAGAAGTTATATTTTAGCTCCGAGAGGTGTTAAGGCCGGAGATATTCTGTTGTCCGGTGCCACTGCCCCCATTAAAGTAGGAAATAATCTGCCTATTCAGAATATACCCGTAGGAACGACTATTCATTGTATAGAATTAAAACCTGGAAAGGGAGGGCAGCTGGCCCGGTCAGCGGGTTCTTCTGCTGTTCTACTGGCAAAAGAAGGGGTCTATGCACAGATTCGTTTACGTTCTGAGGAAATTCGTAAGGTACATATCAGTTGTAGAGCAACTGTGGGTGAGGTAGGTAACGAGGAGAAAAGTGCCAGAAGTTTGGGTAAGGCAGGAGCTAATCGTTGGCGGGGCATTCGTCCTACAGTAAGAGGAGTAGCTATGAACCCTATTGATCATCCACATGGAGGAGGGGAAGGTAAGACTGGTGAAGCCCGCGTACCAGTTAGCCCTTGGGGTACTCCTACTAAAGGCTATCGGACTCGTTCTAACAAACGTACAGATAATATGATAGTACGTCGTCGTTATTCTAATAGAGGTTAATTGATCATGGCACGTTCATTAAAAAAAGGTCCTTATGTGGATTTACACTTGTTGAAGAAGGTAGATGAGGCTCGTGCTAGTAACGATAAGCGGCCAATTAAGACTTGGTCTCGTCGCTCTACCATTTTGCCGGAATTTATTGGGTTGACTATCGCAATTCATAACGGACGCACCCATGTTCCTGTTTATATTAGTGATAGCATGGTGGGTCATAAGTTGGGTGAATTTTCTCTAACACGTACCTTCAAAGGACATTTGGCAGATAAGAAAGCTAAGAAATAATAAGGAGTCGGTTATTATGAGGGTAAAAGCGCGTCATGCAAATGCGAGGATATCTGCCCAGAAAGTAAGATTAGTGGTGGATATGGTTCGTGGTAAATCAGTTGAAGAAGCTCTGGCTATTTTAAGCTTTAGCCGTCGCAGGGCAGCCCATCTAGTTCGCAAGGTCCTGTTTTCAGCTATGTCTAATGCGGAGAATAACGAAGGTGCGGATATAGATCTTCTTCGAGTCCAAGAGATTTTTGTGAATAAGGCTGGTAGTTTGAAAAGGTTTCATGCCAGAGCGAAGGGCCGTGGTAATCGAATTGAAAAACAACTATGTCACATCAATGTGACTTTAAGCGATTAGAGGAAAGGTAATGGGTCAAAAAATTAATCCGACGGGTTTCCGTTTGTCAGTTAATAAGGATTGGGCCTCGAGGTGGTATGCTAAATCAGGCGATTTCTCTACTTTGCTTAAGCAGGATATTGAAATAAGAGAATATCTGAAAAAGAGACTGGTTGGGGCTTCTATTGGGAAGATACTTATTGAACGACCAGCAAAATCAGCTCGTATTACCATATACAGTGCTCGTCCTGGAGTGGTAATTGGTAAAAAAGGTGAGGGAATTGAGGTTTTAAGGAGCGACTTACAAAAGTCGATGGGTATACCGGTGCATGTTAATATAGAGGAAATACGGAAACCGGAATTAAATGCTCAAGTGGTGGCTGATAGTATAGCTCAGCAGTTGGAGAAGCGTATTGCTTTTAGAAGGGCGATGCGTCGGGCGATGCAAAATGCGATGCGTCAAGGTGCCAAAGGTATTAAGGTGATGTGTTCTGGGCGTTTAAATGGCATAGATATTGCGAGAAGTGAGTGGTATAGAGAAGGGCGTGTCCCTCTACACACTTTGCGAGCAGATGTGGATTATGCCACTAGTGAAGCGCAAACAACTTATGGCATTATTGGAGTTAAAGTTTGGATTTATAAGGGAGAAGTTGGATCGCCTGATCATATTTCTAGGGAAAAGCTCTCCTTGGAGAAGAAAAGAAAAACGGGAGTAAGAAATGCTGCAACCAAGTAAGTTGAAATTTCGCAAACAACATAAAGGTCGCAATACTGGGGTGGCTACTAACGGTATTACCGTGGATTTTGGTGAATTTGGACTAAAGGCTACTGGGCGGGGCCGGCTTACTTCAAGACAAATTGAGGCGGCTCGTCGTGCTATGACGCGGCATATCAAGCGTGGGGGTAGAATCTGGATTAGAGTTTTCCCGGATAAACCTATCACTGAGAAGGCAATTGGTGTTCGTATGGGGGGGGGTAAAGGGTCACCTGAGTATTTTGTGAGCGAAATTCAACCCGGTAAAATCCTTTATGAAATGGATGGTGTTTCGGAAGAACTTGCTCGTCAGGCATTTGCCCTAGCAGCTGCTAAATTACCGGTTTCAACTATATTTGTGACCAGACAGGTGGGTCAATGATGAAGATACAGGAAATGCGAAAAAAGAGTTTAGAAGAATTGACACAAGAGCTTCTAAATCTGAGTAGGGTTAAATTTGAGTTGAGAATGCAAAAGGCAGCTGGACAGCTATCTAAAGTCAGCGAGATTCGGAAGATTAAGTTAGAAATTGCTAGAGTTAAAACGGTCCTAGGAGAGAAAGGAATGTTGAGATGAGCGTCCAGAATGTACGTAGTTTGACGGGGCGTGTAGTTAGTCATAAGATGGATAAGACAGTGACTGTGCTAATTGAAAGGAGAGTTAAGCATCCCCTTTATGGTAAATTTGTTCGTAAGATAAGCAAAATTCATGCTCATGATGAGAAAAATGAGTGCCGTGAAGGAGATATTGTTCGTATTGTAGAAACTAGGCCTATTTCTAAGTTTAAAGCGTGGAAGATAACACAGCTTGTTGAGAAGGCTAGGGTAATTTAGATATCTAAAGTAGACTTTTCTGGGGGTTGCAGAAGCTTGTAGAAGCTGCTAAGATCGCCAGCTTGAATAAGTCAAAATTCCTTTTGGGGAGCCAAGACTAACTTGTTTAAACCTCCTGGGGGGTGACAGGGTTTGTTTAAAGTATTCTCTGTTTAGATAAGTTAAGTTGGTTTTTAATTAACTGAAGAGTAAGTAAAGGTAATTATCATGATCCAGATGCAAACCGTATTGGATGTGGCGGATAATTCTGGCGCGCGTAGGGTGATGTGCATTAAGGTAATGGGCGGCTCTAAGCGTCGCTATGCTACTGTGGGCGATGTCGTCAAAGTTACGGTAAAGGATGCAGCGCCGCATGGCCGCGTAAAAAAAGGGGATGTATATGATGCAGTTGTAGTTCGAACTGCTAAGGAGGTACGTCGACCTGATGGGAATGTGATTAAATTTGATCGCAATGCAGCAGTGTTACTGAACAACAAGTTAGAGCCTTTAGGTACTCGTATTTTTGGTCCTGTAACGCGTGAATTACGTTCAGAACGTTTCATGAAAATTGTTTCTCTAGCACCAGAAGTTCTTTGAGGGGGAGCACAATGAATAAAATTCGTAAGGGCGATCAAGTTATCGTCATTGCAGGAAAAGATAGAGGACGACAAGGTAAGGTCTTACGCCTATGCGGTGATAGGGTAGTGATTGAGGGCATTAATGTGGTGAAGCGTCATAGCAAGCCAAATCCGAGCAATAATGATTTAGGAGGGATTGTTCTTAAAAATATGCCGCTTGCTATTTCCAACATTGCTATTTTAAATCCCAGAACCAATAAAGCTGATCGTGTAGGTATCAAACTTGTAGGGGAGACGGGTAGTAAGGTACATCGTATCCGGATTTATAAGTCAGATGGTCAACCTATTGAGAGTTGAAGGGGTATAAATGTCTAGTTTAAAAAAGCGTTATTTAGAAGAGATTACTCCGAAGCTCATTGAGAAAAGGGGTTACCGTTCTGTTATGGAAGTGCCACGTGTTACAAAGGTTACGTTAAATATGGGTGTCGGCGAGGCTGTGGCAGATAAGAAGGTTATGGAGTTTGCCTTAGCTGATTTAGCTAAGATTGCTGGGCAAAAACCAGTAGTTACCAAGTCAAAGAAGTCGGTCGCTGCTTTTAAGATCAGGGATGGCTATCCTATTGGCTGCAAGGTGACTTTACGCCGTACTAGAATGTATGAATTCTTGGAGAGGTTGGTAATGGTTTCTTTGCCACGCATACGTGATTTTAGAGGTTTGAATCCCCAGGGGTTTGATGGGCAGGGCAATTATAATATGGGACTGAAGGAGCAGATTATATTCCCTGAAATTGAATATGATAAAATTGATGCTTTGCGTGGACTTAACGTTTCTATCACTACCACTGCTAGGAGCGATGAGGAAGCAAGAGAATTACTGGCGTTAATGAATTTTCCTTTTAGGAGTTGAGTGGCATGGCGAAAAAATCTTTAGTTTGTAGGGAGATGAAACGCTCTCGCTTGGTTGAGCAGTACAAAACAAAGCGTAGTGCTATTTTATCAGTTATCAGAGATTCTAATGCTTCGCCAGAAGAGAAGTTTGAGGCACGTTTGCAGTTTCAGTCAATTCCACGTAACGCAATGCCTGTTCGTCAGAGGAGGCGTTGTGCTATAACTGGTAGGCCACGTGGTACTTTTAGAAAATTTGGGTTGGCACGCACTAAGATTCGTGAGATCGCAATGCGTGGTGAGATTCCTGGCGTTGTCAAATCCAGTTGGTAAGTGGGAGAATAAACTAATGAGTATGCATGATCCTGTTTCTGATATGTTAACTCGTATTCGCAATGGGCAGATGGCAGGTAAACCTTCGGTGGCTATGCCATCTTCTAAGTTGAAATGTTCTATTGCAAAAGTTTTAAAGGCGGAGGGTTACATTGAGGGTTTTACACTAAGCGGTGAGCTAAAGCCAATCTTAGAGATAGAGTTGAAGTATTATTCAGGGAAACCAGTTATCGAGGTGCTAAAGCGGGTTTCACGGCCTGGTTTACGTGTCTATAGAGGAGTGAAAGAATTACCTAGTGTGATGAATGGATTGGGTGTGGCGATTGTGAGTACCTCAAAAGGAGTAATGACAGATCGTCAAGCACGAGCTAGTCAGGTAGGTGGTGAGCTTCTTTGCATTGTTGCTTAGTAGAAGGAATAACTTATGTCTAGAATTGCGAAAAATCCCATATCTATTCCGGCAGATGTTGAAGTTAAGCTGGTGGATGGCAAGATTACAGTGAAGGGGAAACTTGGAGAACTCGAGCATTCTTTTGACTCGAATTTAGTTGAGCTCTTAATTGAATCTAATGAAATTAAATTTAATGCTAGGGTATCCTTGGCAAAAGCGGATGCTCTTTCTGGTACTTTGCGGGCTTTAGTCGCTAATTTCATCCAGGGAGTATCCAAGGGTTTTGAAAAAAAACTACGTTTGGTGGGCGTGGGATATCGTGCGCAAACACAGGGTGACATTTTGAATCTTTCCTTGGGTTTTTCACACCCGATTACTTATCGTTTACCTGCCGGTATAACTGCTCAGACACCTTCACCAACAGAAATTATTATTTCTGGTGTAGATAAGCAGAGAGTAGGTCAAGTGGCAGCCGAAATCAGAGATTATAGGTTTCCAGAACCCTATAAAGGAAAAGGAGTCCGTTATTTTGATGAGCAGATTGTAATTAAAGAAACGGCTAAGAAGAAATAGTTGAGGATGGGGTATCAAAATGAATAAAAATCAAGAGAGAGTACGTAGAGCACGCAAAACTCGCGCGAAAATAGCGGCTTCTAGGGCTGTTCGCTTGACTGTGTACCGAAGTAATCATCATATTTATGCGCAGGTATTATCTCCAGATAATACAAAGGTTTTAGTTCAGGCTTCTAGCTTAGAGGCAGAGGTTCGAGGTAAGTATAAGTTGGGAAACACTGCTGAAGTTGCTGCGGAAGTGGGCAAACTGGTTGCTCATCGGGTAAAGTTACAGGGTATCAATCAAGTGGCATTTGATAGATCAGGCTATAAATACCACGGACGTGTGAAGGCGTTAGCCGAAGCTGTTAGGGAAAGTGGTGTTAGTTGCTAGTTTAAAATGGGGTCAACAATGGTCAAGAAAGTTACAGAAGAGCGCGGAGATGGATTGCTAGAAAAGATGGTTGCAGTTAATCGCGTCACTAAAGTAGTCAAAGGAGGTCGGATCATGTCGTTTGCTGCGCTTGTTGTTGTGGGCAATGCAGATGGGCAGGTAGGCATGGGTAAGGGTAAAGCGAAAGAAGTACCCTTAGCACTTCAGAAAGCTAAGGATCAGGCTAGAAAGAATATGATTAGTGTGCCACTGGATGGACGTACTATTCACCATGAAGTAACCGGTAAAAATGGAGCGACTAAGGTCTTTATGCAACCAGCTAAAGAGGGAAGCGGGGTTAAGGCTGGTGGGCCTATGCGTACAGTATTTGACGTACTCGGTGTGCATAATGTCTCGGCTAAAATTCATGGTTCTACTAATCCATATAACATAGTGCGTGCCACGTTGGATGCTCTGATGAAGCTAAAAACCCCCGATGAGATTGCTCGTAAGCGTGGGTTATCTGTAGAGGCAATTTTAGGTAGGAGCGGTCATGAAAGATGAATTAAAGAGCTTGACCGAAGGTAGTAATCGTTCTGTTAAGAAGGAGGTAGCAAATACTCCTGCTGAGACTAGGAAAGCTAAAGGAATAAAAGATAACAAAGGTAAATCAAAGGATAAAGAGCCTGATTTAGAATCAAAGACTTCTAGAAGATATCTAAATGGCCCTATTAAAAAAAATAAGGTTAATAAGCCTGTGGTTTCTAAAGTTGAAGACATAGCCCTGGAACCTGAGCAGAATTTACCCGCGGTAACTTCTAAGAGACTCAAAGTTACTTTACAGAGGAGTTTGATTGGTTGTAAGGAGTCGCATCGGGCTTGTGCAAGAGGTCTGGGACTACGCCGACGTCAACATACCGTTGAGGTTTTAGATACGCCAGAAAATAAAGGGATGATAAATAAGATCGGTTATCTACTTAAAGTGGAGTGAAGATATGCATTTAAATACCATTGCACCCGGAGAAAATTCAAAGAAGTCTCCTAAAAGAGTCGGTAGAGGAATCGGGTCTGGGTTGGGGAAGACGTGTGGTCGTGGTCATAAAGGACAAAAGAGCCGTGCGGGTGGCTATCATAAGGTTGGCTTTGAGGGTGGACAGATGCCTATTCAGCGTCGAATACCTAAGAGAGGGTTTAAGTCTTGTAAGAAGCAACTTAGTGGGGAAGTCACTTTGAAGCAGTTAAATCAGTTGGCCGTTTCTATGGTGGACTTGACGGTGTTAAAAGAGGCCGGCTTTCTGGGGTCTGGTGTCCGTTACGTAAAAGTAATTGCTACTGGCGCTGTAGAGAAGAGCTATCACTTAAAGGGGTTAAGCGCAACCGCTTCTGCGAGGAAGGCCATTGAGGCTGCGGGTGGGAGTGTGGCAGTCCTTACGAAGGGATAATTGAGTGGTCAGTAATTCTCAGAAGTTAAATACGGCAAATTTTTCCTCTGACTTGGTAAGCCGGTTGCTATTTGTGTTGGCTGCGTTATTTGTATATAGATTGGGCGCG
Source organism: Neisseriaceae bacterium (assembly GCA_043842855.1). Taxonomy (GTDB): domain Bacteria; phylum Pseudomonadota; class Gammaproteobacteria; order Burkholderiales; family Neisseriaceae; genus QFNR01. The sequence goes on along the minus strand of JBBPJF010000001.1, from coordinate 348,457 downwards.
CATATTCCTGTTCCCGGCGTCGATCCAATTGCAATGTCTAACCTAATTCAGCAAGCTGGTGGCGGGTTGTTAGGTATGTTAAATTTGTTCTCAGGGGGAGCCCTTCGTCGGTTTTCGCTTTTTGCTATTGGCATTATGCCATATATTTCCTCTTCTATTGTGATGCAGTTGGCGGGAGAGATAGTTCCTTCTTTGCAGGCTTTAAAGAAGGAAGGAGAAGCAGGTAAGAGGAAGATTACACAGTACACTCGGGTAGGTACTATTGTGTTAGCTAGTTTTCAGTCTCTCGGTATGGCGAGGCTTCTACTCGCTCAACCGGGAGTTGTACTTATTAGCCCACATGAATTTTATCTTACAACCATGGTTTGCTTAGTTACGGGGACTATGTTCTTGATGTGGTTGGGTGAACAGATTACAGAACGTGGTGTTGGCAATGGTATCTCTATAATTATTTGCGCGGGTATTGCTGCTTCTATTCCTGCCGGAATTTATAGAGTTTTAGAGATGGTTAGTAGTGGTTCGTTGAATCTATTGATAGGGGTGATGCTTTTTGTAGGAGCTATTGGTTTAGTTTATTTTGTTGTATTTGTGGAGAGTGGACAGCGGAAGATACCAATCCATTATGCTAAGCGTCAGTTGACTGCGAAGTCTATGTCGGGCGGGCAAACTTCTCATGTGCCCTTTAAGTTAAATATGTCAGGGGTTATCCCCCCAATTTTTGCCTCTAGTATCTTAGCTTTTTTAAGTGTGGGCTTGACTTGGGCTGGTTCTTTCGGTTTTTTGGCCTTCTTGCACAGTTTTTCTGTGATGATATCCAGAGGGCAGCCAGTTTATTTAATTATATTTGCCATTTCGGTTATTTTTTTCAGTTATTTTTATACAAGTGTTATGTATAGCCCAAGGGAAATTGCGGAGAACCTTAAAAAAGGCGGTGCTTTTATTCCGGGTATTCGACCTGGTGAGTTAACGTCTAGGTACTTAGAGAGAGTGATTTTGCGGTTAACTTTCTATGGAGCGCTATATATCACCGTTGTTTGTATCATTCCAGAGTTGCTAATTCAGTTCTTTAATATACCTGTTTATTTGGGGGGTACATCTCTCTTGATTCTGGTAGTGGTAACCATGGACTTTAGTTCTCAGTTGGCTTCTTTCCAAGTTAGCCAGCAATATCAGAGTTTGATGAACCGTTCAGCTGTTCGGAGAAAGTAGTTTTAGCATGGCGAAAGAAGACACATTACAAATGGAAGGGGAAATTTTAGAGATGCTACCCAATGCCACTTTTAAGGTTCGACTTGAAAATGGTCATGAGGTTCTCGGGGTTATCTCAGGTAAAATGAGGATGAATTATATTCGTATTTCCCCTGGAGATAGGGTGACTGTGGAATTGACTCCCTATGATTTGAGTAAGGGTCGGATTATTTTCCGATCTCGGTAGGCTAGTTGTTAGAAAAATGAGGAAATATCTATGGCTCGTATAGCTGGAGTAAATATCCCCAATAAGGCGCATACTGTGATAGGCCTGCAGGCTATCTATGGCATCGGAACTTCTCGAGCCAAACTAGTTTGTGCTGCTGCGGGAGTTGAACCCTCGAAGAGGGTACAGGATTTGACTGAAAATGAATTGGAAAGATTACGTGAAGAAGTAGCAAAATATGGGGTGGAAGGCGATTTACGTCGTGAAGTCATGATGTCTATTAGACGATTGATGGATATGGGCTCTTATCGTGGATTTCGCCATCGTCGTGGTCTTCCTTGTCGTGGCCAGCGTACTCGCACTAATGCTAGGACACGTAAAGGTCCCCGTAAAGCGATCGCAGGTAAGAAATAAGGTCAGTAGGTTTAATTTTTAAGGATAGGGAATGGCTAAAGTAAATACAGCCCGTATACGCAAGAAAATACGAAAAACTGTCAGTGATGGTGTAGTGCATGTGCATGCGTCTTTTAATAACACTATCATCACGATCACTGATCGTCAGGGTAATGCGTTATCTTGGGCTACCTCTGGTGGGACAGGGTTTAAGGGGTCCCGAAAAAGTACACCTTTTGCTGCACAAATTGCAGCGGAAACAGCTGGTAAAGTAGCTCAGGAGTATGGTGTGAAGAACCTGGAAGTGTTAATCAACGGTCCTGGTCCAGGAAGGGAATCTTCAGTCCGTTCTCTAAATGCTCTTGGTTTTAAGATTACCAGTATTTCGGATGTGACACCTATACCGCATAATGGATGTCGTCCTCCGAAGCGTCGTCGTATTTAATCAGGAGGAATGTAATGGCACGTTATTTAGGACCTAAATGTAAGCTTTCGCGTCGAGAAGGAACCGATTTAGAATTGAAAAGCCGGCGCCGTTCTTTTGAAGATAAAAGTAAAAAGTTTAATGTGGCACCGGGTCAACATGGTATACGACCTAAGCAGTTGTCTGGCTTTGGGTTACAGTTGAGGGAAAAGCAAAAGATTCGTAGAATTTATGGAGTTTTAGAAAAACAATTCCGTAATTATTTTGCTGAGGCAGATAGGAGAAAGGGCTCTACTGGGGAAAATCTATTAAAGCTATTAGAGTCTAGGTTGGACAATGTAGTTTATAGGTCAGGATTTGGATCTACGCGAGCCGAGGCTAGACAACTGGTTTCACATGGAGCCATTTTGGTTAATGGAGAGCGCGTGAATATTGCTTCTTACCTTGTTAAACCAGGGCAAGTAGTTTCTGTAAAAGAAAAGGCTAGGAAGCAGCTCCGTATACAGGAATCTCTTCAGCTGGCAGAGCAGGCTGGATTCCCTACCTGGTTGTCGGTCAATACCGGCCAGATGTCAGCTGAGTATAGACAAGATCCTGATCGCTCGGAGCTAAACCAAGAGATTAATGAACAGTTGGTCGTCGAGTTTTATTCTAAGTAATAGTGAGACGACCTCTGTGGCTATTTTAGGAAAAGTAAATGCATAACAATACTTCTGAATTTTTAAAACCCCGTAGTATTGAGGTGGAGGAAATTTCCCCTAATCGTACTTTGGTTACAATGGAACCCTTCGAAAGAGGCTTTGGACACACGCTGGGCAATGCCCTAAGAAGGATCTTGCTATCATCCATGACCGGCTACGCTCCCACAGAGGTTACTATTACTGGGGTATTGCATGAATACTCTACTATTGATCATGTTCAGGAAGATGTAGTAGACGTACTCTTGAACCTGAAAGGGGTAGTATTTAGATTGCATGGTACGGATGAAGTGACCCTGCTTTTAAAGAAAAGTGAAGCAGGTGTAGTTTTTGCATCAGATATTCAGCTAACCCATGAAGTTGAGGTAGTCAATCCTGAGCATGTGATTTGCCACTTGGCTGAAGGGGGGGAATTAGAATTACTCATTAAAGTAGAAAGCGGTATAGGTTATCAACCCGTCTCTTCAAGACAGTCTAATGAAGACACTAGGCAGGTAGGAGCTATTCAATTAGATGCAAGTTTTTCTCCGATTAATTGTGTTAGTTTTGAGGTCAAACCTGCACGTGTAAAGCAGAGAACAGATTTGGATTGTCTGGTGTTAGATATCGAAACTAACGGCTTGATGAGTGCGGAGGATGCCGTTCGGACTGCTGCTAGGATTTTAATAGACCAAATGTCGATTTTTGCTGATTTGAAGAGCAAATCAGAAGAAAAGATAGCACAGGAAGAGCCAGAAATTGATCCGGTTCTACTTCAACCAGTAGATGATTTGGATCTAACTGTTCGCTCGGCAAATTGTTTGAAAGCTGAAAGCATCTACTATATAGGTGATCTGGTGCAGCGTACAGAGACGGAATTATTGAAAACACCTAATTTAGGCAGAAAATCTTTAAATGAGATTAAAGAGGTCTTGGAATCTAAAGGGTTGGCCTTGGGCACTGAGCTGGAAGCTTGGCCGCCGGCTAGTTTAGGTAATAAGTTATAATTATTTAAGAAGGATAGTAACATGCGGCATCGCAGCTCTAATCGTAAACTCAATAGGACTAGTAGCCATAGGTTGGCTATGTTCCGAAACATGGCGAATTCTTTGCTGTTAGAGGAAACCATCCTCACCACGTTGCCGAAGGCTAAAGAATTACGTCGCGTAGCTGAACCCTTGATTACCTTGGGTAAGAAGGCAAGCTTATCTAACCGCCGTTTAGCGTTTAACCGTACACGTAATCGAGAAGTTGTAGTAAAACTTTTTGCAGATTTGGGCCCGCGATTTGCTAAACGAAAGGGTGGTTATATTAGTATCTTGAAATTCGGTTTTCGAGAGGGAGATAGCGCTCCTTTGGCCTTGGTCCGGCTTGTAGATTTGGCTATTCCTGGTTCTGTTGTTCAGGAAGAACAGATACCGGTAGTTAATGTTGGTGGAAAGAGTGCGGAGCAAGAGAAAATTAGCTCATCTGTAGCAGATGTAATAGAAGCAACCTCTCCTGAGGTTGGCATTAAGGCTGAAACGACAGAACTTATGACTGAGGATGATAAGTGAGAAATTATAATTTGAGCTTTGCTCCGCTATATTGGTGATGCTTGAGCAGGGCTTGAAGCATAGGGCTGGCCAGCAGTTAAGAGCTAGTAGAAGCTAACCGTGGTATTGGGTTAGCTTTTTTGCTTTTAGAAGGCATGTTCTTCTTTGTCGTAGGAAATAAAAAATGAAAAAGGTATACATTAGAACATTTGGTTGTCAGATGAATGAATATGATTCAGATAAGATGCTTGCGGTGCTATCTAAGGAAGAATTATGTGAACCTGTTAACCATCCGGAAGATGCCGATATTATCCTTTTTAATACTTGTAGTGTGAGGGAAAAGGCGCAAGAGAAAGTTTTTTCTGACTTGGGTCGGATCAAACATTTAAAGGAACAAAAGGGAGATATTATTATTGGCGTAGGTGGCTGCGTAGCTTCGCAGGAAGGTGAGTATATTATTAAGAGGGCTCCCTTCGTTGATATAGTATTTGGCCCACAGACCTTGCACCGCTTGCCGAATCTAATCCAGGCTCGAAGAAAAACAGGGTATGCGCAGGTAGATATTTCTTTTCCAGAGATAGAAAAATTCGATCATTTACCTCCAGCCGAAGTTAAGGAGGGAAGTGCATTTCTTTCTATTATGGAGGGGTGCTCGAAGTACTGTAGTTTTTGTATAGTTCCTTACACCCGGGGAGAAGAATTCTCGCGGCCACTAGAGGATGTGCTAGCAGAGATTATGGAATTGGTCGATCAAGGAGTAAAGGAAATTAATTTACTTGGACAAAATGTTAATGCTTACAAGGGTCAAGCAGGGAATACCATATGTGATTTTGCCTCATTATTGAGAATTATTCATGAGATTCCTGCAATTGAAAGGATTCGTTTTACTACTAGTCATCCACGAGAGTTTACAGATACTTTAATTGATTGTTACCGAGATTTGCCTAAATTGGTATCGCATCTACATTTACCAATACAGAGTGGTTCTGATAAAGTGCTGACTGCAATGAAGCGAGGTTACACCACCCTAGAATATAAATCTATCATAAGAAAGCTAAGGAAATATAGGCCTGACCTGTGTCTAAGTTCGGATTTTATTGTAGGATTTCCCACAGAAACAGAGGGAGAATTTGAGAAAACACTTCGTTTAGTAGAAGAGTTAGCGTTTGATCTTAGTTTTGTATTTATTTACAGTCCCCGTCCGGGAACCCCAGCCTCAGAATTAGCAGATACGACCCCCTATGAAGTTAAGGTACAGCGGTTAGAACGTTTAAATGAGTTAATTGAGACCGAAACTTTGAGAATTAATCAAAATATGATAGGCACTGTACAGAGGTGTTTAGTAGAAGGAATTTCTAAAAAAGACCCAGAACAGTTACAGGCACGTACAGCTAACAATCGTATAGTCAATTTTACTGGGTCTACTGGCTTGTTAAATCAGATGGTAAGCATTAGAATCACTCAGGCGCATACTTTTTCATTAAGAGGAGAATTGATAAACGATTCGTCATTATTTCCAGGTGCTTCTGGCAGATGAAGTTGAAACTCGACAATTAGCACAAAGCTTTGCTGATGTGATCGGGGAACCCCTACTAATTTTCTTAAAAGGGGACCTAGGTACGGGGAAGACTTTTTGGGCACGATCATTAATTCACTCACTTGGTTATTCCGGCTCGGTTAAAAGCCCTACTTATGCCTTGTTGGAAACTTATTCAACCCTAAAAGCTGTGGTAAATCACTTCGACTTGTATCGCTTAGCGGATGCTAGGGAGTGGTATGTCCTTGGATTTGATGAAGTAGTCAGTAGTAAGGCCATTAATCTGGTTGAATGGCCTGAAAGAATTGCCCCTTTAAATTTGTGTCCTGATGTACTCTGTACTTTGAGCTATGAAACCAGGGGCCGGCGCATAGAGATCATAGGCCAGACTGATGTAGGAAAAGAATTGGTAAGGCGATGGAGAAAAAATTAACACGTAGACAAGCTTTAAGCTTACTGAGTGGTATCTGTTTGTTAAGAATAGTACCTATATATGGCACATCACTTTCGAGTAGTAAGCTGATAGCAATTCGTATTTGGCCAGCTTCTGCTTACACTAGAGTGACACTTGAATCACAGACACAAATTGACTATAAATACTTTTATTTACAAAATCCTGAAAGGTTAGTATTAGATTTACAAAATACTAGATTGAATCAGGTAGTCAAAACGATTTCCGACAAAATACTAAAAAATGATCCCTATATCGCCCAGGCAAGAGTGGGACAGTATAATGAAAATACTGTGCGTATAGTGTTTGATTTAAAGAAGCGCATTAAACCGCAACTTTTTACCTTGAAGCCTGTTTCAAGCTTCAAAAATCGGTTAGTGGTGGATCTTTATCCTTCCACTGTACTACAAGAGGATGATCCTCTTTTAGCCTTGCTTCAGGAATATAATCGGGGAGGCGTGTCTACTAACGGAGAGACTATTGGTCCGACTTCTGGCTATGTGAAGAAGGAAGATTCTCTAGGAAAGAAAATTACTGAAATTTTAGACCCTCGTCGTAGGCCAATTAAGCCAACCTCAAGAGTAGGCACGGTGGTTGAGGCAAGTAGTTCGTCTCAAGATATCCAAATTATGCAGCCCGTTGGAACCCGAAAATCTAAGGAGATCATTGTGGTCTTAGATCCCGGCCATGGAGGGGAAGATCCGGGAGCAATAGGAGCATTAGGTACACGTGAAAAGGATGTGGTATTAGATATTGCACGACGGGTGCGCAGTGAACTAAGGAAAAAAGGACTTAAGGTTCATATGACGCGTGACGAAGATGTATTTGTGCCGTTGCGTGTGAGAGTAGCTAAAGCTAGAAAACTTAAAGCAAGTATCTTTGTCTCCATCCATGCAGATTCTTTTAATAATCCTACCTCTAGGGGGACGGGCGTATATGCTTTGAGCCAAAAAGGTGCCACAAATGAGGCTGCCCGATATTTAGCGCAAACACAGAATAGGGCTGATGAAATCGGTGGAGTTAAAAAGGTGGGAGATAAGAATGTGGATAGTACTTTATTTGATTTGACCCAGACTGCAACGATTAACAGAAGTCTAAGCTTAGGCAATGTACTTTTGAGAGAATTAGGTAAAGTTAATCAATTGCACAAAAAGACAGTTGATCAGGCTAATTTTGCTGTGCTAAAAGCACCTGATATACCTTCTGTACTAGTAGAATCTGCTTTTATTTCTAATCCTATTGAGGAGCATTTGTTGAGGGGAAATGCATTTAAGGCACGTATAGCTCGTTCCATTAGTGAAGGTGTGCTGAGCTTTGTTCAAACTTTAAAAGTTAAAGCATGAGTTTATTCTCTAAACTAGGCAGGAGAAGAAGGCAGGCTATTACAGGTGAGTTCTAAGCAAGAAAAGTTTCGGGCTTTTTGCTTGTGCGAGTTTTAACTATAAAGGTTTGATTTTGGACTTTGGCGCTAGCTTTCAGAATCAAACTGAATGAGGGCTATTGAACTAAATACAGTAATTTGATTCCAGGCTTTGGTGTTGTTTTTCAGTAGGAGTTTAAAAATTTTGTCTTGGTCTAGCTATCTGAGATATTTGAGCCGGTAGATATTTTCTAGCTAGAGAAGAAGACTGCTAAGCTTAGGTAGCAGCGATTTTTTTATGAGCATTCATTAAGAGTAGGTATTGGTTGTTGTTGATCAGGTATAGTACCTTGTTAGGTGGCTAATAAATTGGTTAGGTAAGAGACCCTATTTATGAAGCTGGCATTGGGCTTATAGGACTATGAGATGGATCTTTGTAATACATCGCCAGCAGAGGATTTTAGAGTGGCTACTGCATCTTTAATGCTTATTGGAAATTGCTGAATGGTTTATGTTTAAGTGCCTGTTAATCAATAGTAAGACAAAGGCTGATTTTTTTAACTTAAGAATTAGAAACTCATTGATTTGTTTTGGGAAAATTTCCATACCTAGTCAAACCTAGAAATTTAGCACTTAATGAATTTGGAAAACAGAGAGATAAAAGTACCAGAATGTTGGGAACAATTTTATTTGATTTAGATGGTACCTTAGCTGATACTGCCCCTGATTTAGGAACGGCATTGAATGCTATATTGCGTTTAGAGGGACGAGAGCCAATTTCCCAAGAGAAAATCCGAGCTAGTGTTAGCCAAGGTTCCCGCGGTTTACTGCAACTAGGGCTTGGGAAAAAAACCAGTAAAGAGAAGTTAGAGCATTTAAACTCTGTATTTATAGAGAACTATGCAGAGGTATGCACCCAGCAAACAAAGCCTTTTTCTCAGATTAAGCCACTAATTAAACAGTTGGTAGCTAAGGGTTTAAGGTGGGGTATCGTGACTAATAAGGTGCAAAGATTCACAGGGCCATTGGTTGCACACTTAAATTTTGAGCCACCTCCCGAAATAGTCGTCAGTGGTGATACCTTAATTGAGTGCAAACCTAGCCCAAAGCCGTTGCTGTTTGCCTGTGAGCAATTGAAGATAGCTCCGCAAACATGTCTTTATGTGGGCGATGCTAGGAGAGATATAGAGGCAGGCCGGACTGCCTCTATGTTGACAGCTGTGGCGGCATGGGGCTATCTTACAACTGAAGATAAGCCCCTGGAATGGGGAGCAAATTTTATTCTCGAGTCCCCTCTAGATCTATTAGAGCTTATTAGCAGCACGTTGGCTGAGGCTAAGTAGTCATACACTAGGGAAATATAGCGTTGTCATTCAGAAAGAATATACTTTCAAGCTTAGGGTACTAGTTAATAAAGTAGCTTCAGGGCTAATTCAAAAAAAGAAGTTACTCACGTGGAAAATCTGGTCCAAACAAAGACAGAGAAGAATAGCACAATGGTTAAACTTCAATAAAGATCGTTGTTTTTAACAGTATATAATTATGGTAAATTTTCCTACTATGGATGTATTAAGGTTCCCTTTTTGAGAAAATATAAAGGCCCAGGCCGATAACTAACATAGGTAGAGATAGCCACTGCCCCATTGAAAGGTTTAGTGCTAAAAGACCTATCTGAGCGTCAGGCTGTCTACTGAATTCAATAATAAACCTGAAAATTCCATAAAGAATCAAGAATAAGGCAGTAATTGAACCCGTAGGGCGTTTTTTTCTATTAAAAACTAGAAGAATTAGGAAAAGCGTTAGTCCTTCTAGCAAAGCTTCGTACAATTGCGATGGGTGGCGTGGCAAAGCGCCCCAAAGGCCAAAGGCATCCTGATAAATTTGGGGAAGAGAGCCTACCAAATTTTTATCTGCTAACTGAGCTTGTGGAAAACCCATAGCCCAAAAATGATAAGGAGCGGTGATTCTACCCCAAAGTTCGCCATTAATAAAATTTCCTATTCTACCTAATCCTAGTCCTACAGGAGCTAGGGGTGCTACGAGGTCAGAAATTTCCAGAAAATGGTAGCGTTTCTGATAAGCGAATAAGGCCATAGCTATCACAACTCCAACCAGGCCGCCATGAAAAGACATGCCTCCTTGCCAAACTTTAAAAATATCTAGGGGTTGCGTAAGGTAGTGATGCAAGTTATAGAAACAAACATAACCTAATCGCCCACCCACTACCACTCCTAGGACCCCATATAGGAATAAGGAATCTAGATCTTCGAGAGAGCGAAGAGGAGATTTCGCTTTTTCAATTTGTCTCTTACTCATATAGAAAAAGAACAGAAAGCCTAATACATAAGCCAGCGCATACCAGCGTACGGCCAAAGGGCCAATTGAAAAAATAACAGGAGACAAGTTGGGATGCATTAGCATGATTAGTTTTCCTCTCTTTGAGAGCGAATATTATAACAACATAATGAATGGGATTTAAATAAGGCCAAGGTAAGTTGCTATAGGGGTATAAAAAATTGTTAGAATGATCATTTGTCTTACCTAAAGTAAAGTTAAATATTAAGGAATAGCCATGCCGGAGTATCGTTCGAAAAAATCAATAGAAGGTAGAAATGCCGCAGGGGCTCGTGCTTTATGGAGAGCGACAGGAGTAAAAAATGAGGATTTTGGTAAGCCAATTATTGCTGTAGTAAACTCCTTCACCCAGCTTGTGCCTGGCCACGTGCATTTACACGAGGTAGGTCAATTGGTGGTTCGTGAAATTGAAAAGAGGGGTGGTATTGCCAAAGAGTTTAATACTATTGCTATAGATGATGGGATCGCTATGGGGCATGGGGGTATGCTTTATAGTTTACCCAGTAGAGAATTAATTGCTGATTCAGTAGAGTATATGGTTAATGCCCATTGTATAGATGCCATGGTTTGTATTTCCAACTGTGACAAAATCACTCCTGGCATGCTTTTAGCAACGTTACGACTTAATATACCCACTATTTTTGTTTCAGGTGGTCCTATGGAAGCCGGTAGATTGAAAGGTCCCGGTAGCCAAATCTTGAGAAGGTTGGATTTAGTCGATGCAATGGTTGAGGCTGCCGATGATCATTTTTCTAATGAGCAAGTAGAGAATACAGAGCAGCTAGCTTGTCCAACCTGTGGTTCCTGTTCTGGTATGTTTACAGCTAATTCTATGAACTGTCTTATGGAAGCCTTAGGCTTAGCCTTGCCAGGTAATGGTTCCTTGTTAGCGACACATGAAAAGCGTAGATTTCTATTTTTAGAGGCAGCACAACAAATTCTGAAGTTAACGGAACAGTTTTATGTACTAGGTAATACAGCCATTTTACCCAGGAATATAGTGACTAAACTGGGTTTTGAGAATGCAATGAAACTAGATATCGCAATGGGAGGGTCTACAAATACTATTCTACACTTATTAGCTGCTGCCAATGAAGCAGGAGTAGAGTTTAAAATGAAAGATATCGATCAGCTTAGTCGTAAAATACCCTGTTTATGTAAGGTAGCTCCTAATTCCAGTCAGTTTTATATGGAAGATGTGCACCGCGCAGGAGGCGTAATGAGAATTTTAGGTGAACTCAAGCGTCATAATCTCATTCATGGAGGGGTAATGACCGTATTTTGCAAAAGCCTTGCAGAAGTCATAGATGAATGGGATATTCGTTCATCCACCGTGAGCGAAAAAGCATTGGAGCTTTATCGTGCTAGTCCAGGCGGCAAATTAACTACGCAGGCATTTAGTCAAGCTAGCGAGTATGAAGAGTTGGATAGTGATGTAAAAACTGGTTGTGTTCGCTCTATAAAATATGCTTACTCACAAGAGGGTGGGTTGGCAGTACTCTTTGGCAATATTGCAAGGCGTGGCTGCGTCGTCAAGACAGCTGGAGTAGATGAATCAATCTGGCATTTCAGAGGTGAAGCAGTAGTGTTAGAAAGTCAGGAGGAAGCAGTAGAAGCGATTTTATCAGAGCGAATTAGAGCTGGTCATGTGGTAGTCATCAGGTATGAGGGGCCGAAAGGAGGGCCCGGAATGCAGGAGATGCTTTATCCCACCTCTTATTTAAAATCTAAGGGATTAGGAAAGGAATGTGCTTTACTAACTGATGGTCGTTTTTCTGGAGGTACTTCTGGATTATCTATTGGCCATATATCTCCTGAAGCTGCCGAAAAAGGTGAAATTGCACTAGTGCAGGATGGTGACCTAATTGAAATCGATATACCGAGTCGTTGCATCAATTTGCTAGTAACAGAGGAAGAGTTAGCGAAAAGACGAGCTGAGATGATAAACCTGGGATCAAAAGCCTGGAAGCCTCACTCAAGGAGAAGAAAAATATCCACTGCACTGAAAGCCTACGCTGCTATGACGACAAGTGCAGACAGGGGAGCAATACGGGATGTATCGCAGTGTGGTGAGCATAGCTAGGTCAGCAGATTAAAACTAAACTTTCTGTCAGAAGCAATTTTTGGTATTAGGCGCAGATGATCACAGGCCTTGCTTTCGATCGAGCTGACAATTGGTTATATAGTTTCAGCTTCAGAAAAAGTTAGTTATTAGCGTCCAGAACTAATATTCTTGTAATTCTTTTTTCATCAAGACGCAATCAACACCTATCTCGTTGTCTAACATAAGTTGATATTTTTGAAGCTTCTGGTAGCCACACAGTTCATAAAAGTATATGGAGTTGAGCGAAGCGTATAACTTAATAGAGCCCAACTCTGCTGCTGTTGCAAGCGCTTCCGCTTTTTGAATAAGGGCAGTTCCTAGCCCTTGATTGTGCACAAAAGGATGAACATACAGGGCATCCAGTTCTGCATTCTTAAGATCTAACTGGAAAAATCCCTGGATTTTGTGCTTGTATTCAATGAGCCACAGCTCCTTATTCTTTAGGCTTTCCAAGTAGCTTTCAGGATAAAGTAGACTGGACCAAGCTTCAAGTATCCGTTCGTTATAGCAATTCTTACAAGCGTATTGGACTGCATAGAGGTGTGCATTATAAATTGCTTCACAATCATAGGGGGTAACCCTGCGTATTAAAGTGACTAAGCCCATACTTATTTCAGCCTAGCCAATTCCTGAGAGATTGCTTCAATATTTTGTTGCCGTTCGAGCGCTTGTAATTCAAACTGTTGGACTTGCTTATTTTTAGAAAAGGAGGAATGGGAGAGTTGTATTTGTTGTTGAACACTCCTTAGTGCTTGCACTTCATTGATAAGTTCATTAGTAAGTATTTGTTTACGCGTCTCGTCCCTCCGAATTTGTGTGGGCGCTGAAACAAGAAATTCAGTACTGGTATTAGCCGCTGTAGCTTTTCTACTAAAACCGGTTTTGTGGATCCCAGAGGCAAACTTCTTAGTATTTTTGCTAGTAGCAGATTTTGTAGAAAAAAGCGGCGCGGTGTAAGTATTCAAAGCTTCTAGCTGTGATATGGAACAATTACCCCCGGAAGGTTTATCAGTATAAACTTTTTCACCTTCTAAATTGATACAGAGATAAGTCTTTGCTACCACGAAGGGGGAGCAAAAAACCAGAAAGAACAAAAGGAAAATCCTTAGCGAGGTAGACACACCACCCTCCCACGAATAACACGAGGTGTATTATCAAATAAAGCGTATCAAAAGTCCAGAATACAGGGCGGAGAAGAAGAACTACTTAATGGGATAATTGAGCTAAGTCTATTTCAGTAGAGCGGGGCTTAATTCTAACGCGTTGTATTTTTTGCCCACTTCTTTCTATCACTTCAAAGATATGGTCATAGTATTCAATAGTATCTCCTACGTTCGGGATTCTCTGTAACTCCTCCATCAAAAGTCCAGCTACTGAGTGAAATTCAGTGTTTTCTGGGAGTGGTGGAAGATTTAGTTTCTGTGCAAGTGTATCATAGTCCAAAGAGCCATCAACGGTAATACTGTTATCCTCATTGGTTTGTATAGAGGGACTACTGGCTTGTTCGTATTCTTCAGGAAATTCCCCAGCAATAGCTTCCGTAATATCTTTAATGCTCAACAGACCCAATATTGCACCAAATTCGTCTACTACTAAGGCTATATCAGCTGGTGAACGGCGAAATAATTCTAAAGCACTTAAAACAGTGGCGGTATTAGGAATGAATAAAGGCTGCTTAATCAGTTTTGTTAGATCGTAGTTTTGATTTTCAAGTAAAGCCGATAAAACATCTTTTTTGCTAATATAGCCCAAAGGTTCTTCAATTCCGGCCTTGCCCACTACAATTAGGCGCCCATAAGGTGTACTTTTTAGCTCCTCACGTTGTTCCTGTAGAGATTTAGAGAGATTAAGTTTAGCAATTTCTCTACGGGGGGTTATGATCGATTCAACGGGTTTTTCTGCAAGGGTGAGTACACTGCGAATCATATTTTTTTCATTATCTTCAAAGATATCTTGATCTTCAAGGTGCTCCCCATTTTGATTTGCGTGCGCTAGGGCGGCTTCTCTAATGCCTAACATACCCAAAACTGAATCAATAGTTTTACGCCGCCAACTTAGGCTAGTGTAGGCATTTTTCCTGAGATTTTTAGCTGAAACCTGATTGAGTATTTCAATCAAAATAGCAAATAGAATAGAAGCGTAAAGATAGCCCTTAGGAATATGTTTATGAAAACCTTCTAAAATAAGTGTCAAGCCAATCATAAGGAGGAAGCACAAACATAGTACAACGACCGTAGGATGGTGATTAATAAACTCAGTCAGATATTTACTACCAATAATCATAACCACCATTGCCACACTGACCGCGAACATAGCCACAATAATATGGTCAACCATACCTACCGAAGTCATAACCGAGTCTAGGGAAAAAACAGCATCGATAAGGAGAATTTGAATAGTTACTAGGTAGGCAGGGGTATATTGTTTCTTGGTTTGATATTCCTCTAGATATTGTGTGTCAGCATCGATTTTTTCGTGTAGTTCAGAAGTTGCTTTGTATATGAGAAAGAAACCTCCGACCATCATTAGAATGTCTTTACCGGAAATAGAGAAAGTAGCAATAGTAAATAAAGGGCGAGTTAGTGAAACTAGATAGGAAGCAATCGCAAGCATCAGTATACGGATGATAATAGCTAAACTTAAGCCTATTACTCGCGCACGATCACGCTGCTGGGGATTAGCTTTGTTTACAACAATAGCAACGAAGACCAAGTTGTCTATTCCGAGGACTATTTCTAGAATAACTAAGGTAAGAAAACCAATAAGGACGTTAGGGTCTAATAGCCAACCGGCATCCATAGAGTGATTAAGTAATCAACGACAAACCATTCTATCAGTAATGCTTAATTTAGAATATAATTTTTCTGGTAGCGCACAGTGAAAAAAATCATTATTTGCGTATTGACGAAGTGACAATTAAACTTACAAAAGTCATCTTTTCTGTAGAATTTGAGGTTTCCCCATATTATGTGCAAGGATTTTTTTCGTGGAGCTCAGTTCTTTACAACTATTAATCATCTCAAAGATTTGCCTTCTGTAAAGAAGGAGGTAGCTTTTGTAGGCAGGAGTAACGCAGGTAAATCCAGTGCAATTAACGCATTGACAGGCCACCGTAGATTGGCCTATGTATCTAAAACGCCTGGACGAACCCAGTATATTAATTACTTTCAATTAAAAAATGAGGGGTTCATAGTAGATTTGCCAGGCTATGGTTACGCAGCTGTCCCAAGTGAAATGCGGAGGCATTGGGTATCGTTACTGGGAGATTATTTAGCGACGAGAACTTCTCTCTTAGGACTAGTAATGATCATGGATATCAGGCACCCTCTAAAAGAATTGGATCAGAAAATGCTAGATTTTTTTGCTCCTAGAAAATTACCTATCCATATATTACTTACTAAGGCAGATAAATTATCTAAGCAGCAACAGCGCAAGTCATTGAAGGAAATGCAAAAGTCACTAATTCTCCAGCATGGTCAGAGCAATCCCATTACTAGTCAAGTATTTTCTAGCCTTGAGAAAATGAATATTGGGGAAGTAGAACAAGTAGTAGGATCCTGGTTTGTTTAGGAGAGGATGAGTAGTCAGACCACAGTTATTAGTTGATCACTAACCTATACGTTAAACAGGAAATGAATGACATCACCATCTTGTACAACATACTCCTTCCCCTCAACCCGCATCTTACCCGCCTCCTTTGCCTTATTCTCTCCACCCAAAAGAACAAAGTCCTCATAAGGAATTACCTGGGCCCTTATAAAACCCTTCTCAAAATCTGTATGAATAACAGCGGCAGCTTGAGGTGCTGTATCTCCCCGTCGGATGGTCCAAGCTCTAACTTCTTTGACTCCAGCAGTAAAATAGGTCTGTAAGCCTAATAAATGGTAAGCTGCCCGTATAAGACGATTGAGACCAGGTTCTTCTAGCCCCAACTCCATTAAGAAAGCTTTCTTTTCTTTTTCTTCTAAATCACCGAGCTCAGCTTCTAGCAAAGCACAAATAGGAATGACAGGACAATTTTCCTGTGCTGCCAGTGCTTGCAACTTCTCTAGTAAAGGATTATTTGTAAAGCCGTCTTCTAATACATTAGCTACATATAAAGTTGGTTTAAGAGTAAGTAAGCTTAGAGGTTTTAATAGTTTCTGCTCTTCAGGAGAAAAAGCAATTTGTCTCAGAGCCTTGCCTTCTTTTAAGACAGGAAGCAGTGAATCTAGCAGACTGAGTAGGCTTTTTGCTTCTTTCTGACCCGCTTTAGCTTTTTTGTCTTCTCTCTGGATGGCCTTTTCTACTGTTGCAAGGTCAGCGAGTGCTAGTTCAGTTGAGATTATTTCCACATCGTCAATGGGATCTACTTTCCCGCTTACATGTACAACATTTGGGTCCTCAAAGCAGCGCACTACATGAATCATGGCATTAGTTTCTCGTATATTAGCCAAGAATTGGTTTCCTAAGCCTTCTCCTTGATTTGCTCCGGCAACTAAGCCTGCAATATCTGTAAATTCAACCACTGCAGACTGTATTTTTTGGGGTTGAACAATCTGAGCTAAAGTCAACAGGCGACTATCTGGGACTTCAACAATCCCAGTATTTGGCTCAATAGTGCAAAAGGGATAATTAGCAGCTTCGATACTGGCCTTAGTCAAAGCGTTAAAAAGCGTAGACTTACCCACATTAGGTAGACCTACAATACCGCATTTTAAACTCATCTTGATAATTCCTGTGCATTGCTTCAGAAACGCCGCGATTGTACCATAAGCAGAACCAATTTGATATGAAAGACTATATTCGTTTAGAATTAAAACGTTACTCGGGTAAAAGCTTGAATAAAGCATGGGCATGAAAGTAAAAGATCATCAGCAACAAAGAACTAGAAATGAGGATTCAAAGAAAGTGTTTTCTACGCTATGGGATAGTGCTGTAGCGCGGACCACTGGTGGAGCAATTCTGACCGAAGGGAATCGAATTACTTATCTTAAAAATGCAGAAGAAAATTTTCCTGCTTGGCTAGAGGGCATTGCTTCAGCAGAAAGTTTTATCTGTATTGAAATGTACAAGTGGGATGTAGTTGGTTTTGGACAGGAAGTCAGGGAACTGTTAATCCAAAAACTTCAACAAGGGATACGTGTTTATATTATTTATGATTGGTTTGGCAGCTTAAAGGCGCACTGGAAAGGTTTTTTTAGACCTTTAAGGCAACAAGGGGCACAGGTCTATGCTTTTAATAAGTTAAGTTTATTTTCTATTCCAGGAATATTATTTCGCGATCATCGCAAGACTATTATTATTGATGGAAGGCTTTCCTATGTTTCAGGCTTATGTATCTCTTCTGATTGGGAAGGTAATGTAGAAAAAGCTATTGAGCCCTGGCGTGACAGCGGTCTAGCTATGGAAGGATTAGTTAGTCTAGAAGTGCTTAAAGCTTTTAAGGATACCTGGTCTCATCTTTCCCACACATCCTTCAATGAGGAGGCTTTACCTCTCCAGGCCAGGCATGAAGAACAAGCTCTAGCAAAAGCTAGAGTGGTTGCTACAAAGCTTTTTAAGGTCAACATGTTAAGGCTGGATCTATTAGCCATTACTTTTGCGAAGACAAGTATTTGGATTGCTGATGCATACTTCATGCCGACTAAACTTTATCTCCAGCTTCTAATCAATGCAGCTAAGGATGGGGTTGATGTGAGAATTTTGGCTCCATGTACTTCAGATGTACCTTGGATTGCAGCAATTTCTAGGACTCAATATAGAAGTCTATTGGAAGCAGGCGTTCGTATATTTGAATGGAATGGCTCCATGATGCATGCAAAAACCTTGGTAGTAGATAATCGTTGGGCGCGCGTGGGTTCAACTAATCTAAATGTAAATAGTTGGCTTGCTAATAGTGAACTTGATATTATTTTGGAGGGGCAAGAAAGCGTAAGGCCCTTAGTTTTAGCTTATTTGGAGGATATCCAGCATT
Source organism: Neisseriaceae bacterium (assembly GCA_043842855.1). GTDB lineage: Bacteria > Pseudomonadota > Gammaproteobacteria > Burkholderiales > Neisseriaceae > QFNR01. The sequence goes on along the minus strand of JBBPJF010000001.1, from coordinate 330,251 downwards.
CTACCGAAATGATTTTGAGTGATATCAGTCAATCTCATTTGAAACATGAAAAATTAAAACTAAAAGATAGAAAGAAAGTGGCCTTTTTAAATTATAGGTCTAGGTTATTGGTGAGACAGGTGCTTACATGGGGAAAAAGCTTAGATGGTATGCTCTTTACAGGTGCAGAAAAAGAGACAGTAGTAGAAAAGTCTGAAGCTTATTCTTTCCTTCTCATCAGTATTTTTTCTTTGATAGTTGCTATCCTTTTCTTCTATCTGCCCCAGACGATTGCCTATCCGCTCGCTTTTTTATCTCTCACTGTCTTTCTAACTACAGCACATCGTGCCTGTCAAGCTTTTTATCTAATGAAACAGCACCAGCGGAAAAGGAGTTCTACATCAGGGGAACCCGATAATAGGAGTTGGAGAAGGATTAATAAGCCTAAGTAACGAGAATTAAACTAGCCAAATAAAGTTGGTGGAAAGAGCAGGTTATTTAGACTTGCTTTTAACTGTTAGTCAGAAATAGATTGAATCGCGCGCTGCGCTCATTAAATAAATAACCTTGGGTTTTTATATAGCTATCTGCCAGTAAAAGATCTAAAAATTTTGCTCTGACCTTTCTCGCTTGTTTCAAGTCTAACGTACGTTTGATAATGGTCAAAGGCTGCCAAAATAAAAACCAAGTAATTACTCTCTATAGGCAGGCGGTTAAATGCTGAACACCATAAAAGCAGCTTTGTTGAACACAGATAAGTAATTATAAATATGAGTTTGCATGCCTAGGTATGGGGTTTTCCATTATTTAGAGACAACTACTAGTAATAACAAATCAAGGCTCTATCGCAATTAATGTCTGGTAAAAAGTAAATGCTACAGCGTAGTATTACAACTCGGCATGGAAAAAGTGAGGATATAGCGTTTTTAGCAAAACAAATTGGTTGAAGAGCAGTTGACCCACTGGTTTCCAGACCCTGTGAAATGAATAGGCTGAATCCGGTAAAAAAGAGCCCCTGAGAAAATTTATTGACCAGGGTTATAGGAAACATAAACCAATCAGCTACTAGTCAAATGCCTCTCGCCCTATTTTCCTGGAATTCCTCTGAGAAAGATTTAAATCGCCCTGTTTCAATACTTTTTCTAATTTCCTGTAATAGGTTTAGGTAGTAGTAAAGATTATGTATGGTATTGAGCTGTAGGCCCAATAATTCTCCACACTTATATAGATGGTGTAAATAGGCTCGAGAGAAATGTTGGCACGTATAACACTCACAAGTTTCATCTAGGGGTAGAGGGTCGTTTTTATAGCGAGTATTTTTAATAGTAATATTCCCAAATCGAGTAAAAAGCCAACCATTCCTTGCATTTCTTGTGGGCATCACGCAATCGAATAGATCTACGCCATATGATACTGCTGTCACGATGTCTTCTGGTGTGCCCACACCCATTAAGTAGTGTGGTTTGTCTTTAGGCAATAGGGGGGCTGTGTGAGAAAGAATACGGTACATCTCTTCTTTGCTTTCTCCTACTGATAGACCACCGAGCGCTAAACCATCAAAATTAAGAGATAACAGATTTCTAAGTGAATATTCTCTTAGCTCTTCAAACATACCTCCTTGGACAATCCCAAAAAGTGCATTTGGGTTACGCAAAGCTCGAAAAGTATTGATCGAACGTTCAGCCCATCTGAGGCTAAGATCAACCGATTTAGCTGTCGCTTCTTTAGTAGCCGTTCCTTCTAAACATTCATCTAACTGCATAGCAATATCAGAGTTAAGAATAGTTTGTATCTTGATGGAAATTTCGGGGGATAGAAAGAGCTTTGCCCCATTAATGGGATTTTTAAAATGACATCCTTCTTCTGTTAGCTTTCTTAGTTTTGCTAGAGAAAAAACTTGAAAACCTCCTGAATCCGTAAGAATAGGTCCCTGCCAACCGATAAATTCATGCAGTCCGCCAAAAGAATCAATTACATCTAGACCAGGCCTAAGCCATAGATGAAAGGTATTCCCTAGAATGATTTGCGCATGGACTTGCATGAGATTTTCTGGACTCATCCCCTTAACAGAACCCAGCGTACCGACCGGCATAAAAATGGGAGTTTGAACAGTGCCATGGTTAAGCTCCATTTCTCCCCTGCGAGCTAAACCATCTTGACTTAAAACTTTAAATTTCAGCATCTGTTAGGCTACTGTATTGGGTATTATTCTAGCCAAGAGCGCTCTATTTTTCCCTTTTAATTGTGGTATAGAGACCTCCATCCCATTGCCTCTAGCTTCTTCGACTAGGTTTTGTTTATATTTAATTTGCGTGAGTGTGATAATTTCGTTGCCTTGGGGATGAATAACCTCTAGCTGATCCCCAACGGCAAATTTATTTTTAACCTCAACCGTGCCCCACCCATCTGTACCAACAGCCAGTACTTTACCTACATAAATAGAACGCCGGTTCACAGAATGGCCTGTCAAATAATTTTGATAATCCTGAGGTGGGTGACGGTCTAAAAATCCAGTGGTATAACCCCGGTTGGCTAAGCCTTCTAACTCCGTTAGTAAAGAATAATTAAAAGGTCTATGTGCCAATGCATCATCTATGGCTTGACGGTATACCTGTGCAACGCGAGCTACATAGTATTCTGACTTAGTTCTCCCTTCGATTTTAAAAGAGTCAACCCCTATTTGAACTAGTTTAGCTATATTTTCCACGGCTCGTAAATCTTTGGAGTTCATAATATAAGTGCCGTGTTCATCTTCTATAATCGGTAATAAAGCACCCTTGCGGTTAGTTTCTTCCAGGTAATAGACTTGGTTGGCAAGTGGATGTCTTATCTGTGTATCGCAACTACTTACCAAATCCTGAGGGGGGTGGGAAGTGGAGGTTTCTCCTTCTGGACGCTTTTCATGATTTGAAGTTGGGTGTATAGAGTAGTTCCAGCGGCAGGCATTGGTACAAGTGCCCTGGTTAGGATCTCTATGATTAAAATAGCCTGAAAGTAAGCAGCGGCCAGAATAGGCGATACAGAGAGCACCATGTACAAATACTTCCAACTCAATATCAGGACAATTTTCCCTAATTTCTGCAATCTCTTCCAGAGAAAGTTCTCGTGACAAAATGATACGGGAAATACCAAGGCTATGCCAAAAATCTACTCCCCAATAATTGGTAGTGTTAGCCTGAACTGACAAATGAATTGGCATGTCAGGCCAATTTTCCTTTACTTTCGAGATTAACCCAGGATCAGCCATAATTAAAGCATCTGGCTGTAGCTCGAGAATAGGAGCCATATCCTCCAGAAAGGTCCTCAGCTTAGCATTGTGAGCTAGGATGTTCGCAGCAACATAAAACTTTTTACCTCTCTGATGAGCCTCCTGAATACCTTTTGAAAGTTCACGCAAATGAGAGAATTCATTATTTCTTGCTCTGAGCGAATACCTTGGTAATCCTGCGTACACCGCGTCTGCACCGTAGTCATAGGCGACACGCATTCTTTCTAATCCACCTGCAGGCAGTAGCAATTCGGGTATTTTCATATGGATAAGGCCCCGCTATGGAACACCGAGGCAGAGCAGTCATACCTCGGTGTTAGTACCAAACTTGTAACTATATGAATTAAAGGGTTTTACTGGCCTTACAGAAAAACTGATCTCCTTTTTTACAGGCTTTTTGAAAATCAGTTTTAAATTTCTGCATCTGTGTACACGCTTGGCGCAGTTTAAGTTGGCAAGATTTTTTAGTACTACCAACAGCAACATCCAACCATTTAACAGCATCTGCTTTTAAGGCCTGTTTCGCAGCTACCTCGCTATTAATAGTAGCAATCTCACCTATTCTAAAGCATGCAAATGAGTTATTTTTCTTACAGAGAGTTCCTAAATTATTTAGAAGAGTCTGACATGCAGCCCTATTAAACTTTGCACACTGTTGATCAAACTTGCTGAATTTTTGAACAGCTCTGATTTCATCTTGCGCCTGGTTGGCATAGCCAAAAGAGACACACAATAGAGAAATAATAATGAGCGAGGCACAGCGGACCGAACTAATTGAAATAGGCATCTTTTCTCCTTGATTTTACCAGCTGAATCCTAAATTTGGGTGCATTGTAGCATAGTTTCAACTTATTTCCGTAGTCGAGGATAGCAGAGTTATGTAAGTTACCAACAAAATCAATTAGTTTGAGTTAAGCTTTCGTACTAAAGGAATTGACTCACAGTTTCTATATAGCTAAGTATTCTAAATATACTGCTTTTATAAGGCACACCTACACCTCGAAAGTATGGTGTTTTTTATAGCTGGTTGCTATGATGAAAGCTTTAAAGGTAAAGGTTTACATGTTTTGCCAACCCATTATTCGTTCTTTACTTGATACTGATTTATATAAGTTCACAATGCTACAAACTATGCTCCACCGCTTCCCGCAAACGCATAGTGTTTATCGTTTCAAATGTAGAAATTTGAAGGAGTTACCTTTTCCCTTAGGAAATATTAAAGCTGAATTGGAATGTCAGTTAGATTATTTATGTGAGCTTAAATTTCAATTAGAAGAACTAGATTATCTAAGACAATTACGCTTTATCAAGGAAGATTTCGTTGATTATTTAGAATTATTTCATTTAAAAAGAAGGTTTGTACATCTATGGATAGATGAGAAGCAACAACTAAATATCGAGATTGAAGGGCCTATGATACAGGCGATGTTTTTTGAAACTTTTCTTCTCGCTCTAGTAAGTGAGCTTTATTATCGTTATTTAGGAGTACAAGAACAAATTACAGAAGGAGAGAAAAGGCTTTCTGCAAAAATATCTCGTTTAAAACAATTTGAAAGTTTGCAAGATAATGATAATGCATTTTTTATCTCTGATTTTGGGACAAGGAGGAGGTTCAGTGCAGCTTGGCAGGAACATGTAGTAGAGCGGCTAGTTGACTCAGTTCCGCGCTTATTTAGAGGAACAAGTAACGTTTTTTTAGCGAAGAAATTTAAAGTACAACCAATCGGCACCATGGCCCATGAGTTTCTTCAAGCTTTTCAGGCAATTAATGTGCGACTTCGTGATTTTCAGAAGGCTGCTTTGGAAAGCTGGGTCCAGGAATATCGAGGGGATTTGGGCATTGCTTTGACTGATGTAGTCGGAATAGATGCTTTTTTAAGGGATTTTGATCTTTACTTTGCTAAGCTATTTGATGGGCTAAGACATGACAGTGGGGATGCCTATGAATGGGGAGAGAAGGTTTATAGGCACTATAAGAAGCTGGGAATTAATACTAAAACTAAGATCTTAACTTTCAGTGATGAGTTGGACCTAGAAAAAGCTTGGAAGCTTTATCAATACTTTAAGGATAGGTTTAAGACTAGTTTTGGTATAGGCACCCATTTAACCAATGATATGGGCTTTACTCCGTTGAATATTGTACTCAAGCTTGTCAGCTGCAATGGTCAAGCTGTAGCCAAGTTATCTGATAGTCCAGGAAAAACCATGACTGTAGATCCAGTATTTTTAGATTACTTGAAAAAGGTATTTAGCAAGTAGGAGATGAATCGCTCCCTAAGCTTCACGGGGGCTAGACCAAGAGCGAATACGAAAGGATAGACCTAAAAAAGCACAGCTGGGGGGCTGTGCTTTAGGTGAGTTAGATTACTACCACTCAAAGTCCATTTAGGTATTGACAGTCTTGTTCACGCCCAGCCTTGCAGGATTTTTCCAATACGCCCTTCGCCTGGCTGATAACTTGACAAGCTTCTTTACTACCCTGTGTACACTGAGCACTTAAGGTCTTCAAATTCTTATAAATATTGTTACTTAACTCTTTCAGACTATTACACGCCGCTTGATTTTTTAGTTCACAAGCCCTTACCAGAGCACTAACGGCTAAGTTGTAAGAGTGAGAAGCTAAAGTCGGATTCTTTGCCTTCACTGCTTCATCATTTAACTTAATAAAAATAACAGCCGAATCTACACAGGACTGAGCATTATGCTGTAAACACTCGTTAGCAAGATTTTCGATCAGGCTCTTACATTCCGCCTGATTACTCTTAGCACAATTTTCTGCTAACTTCTGATTAACGCTAGAGAGGGTAGGGCCGGTAGGATTCCCCGACGCAGTTGCAGCAGGTGTTTCAGTAGACTTCTGGTTGCTGCACGCAACAACCAAGCCAAACAAAGCCAGAGAGATCCATCTAAGTTTTAGTGCTTTCATTGTACTTTCCTTCCATCGTTAATCTAATTTTTAAAATTGAATCAGTAAACGCAAGGACCAGACTTACTTAATTTTGTTTTCCTTATAGACAACATGTTTGCGCACTACGGGATCAAACTTCTTGATCTCAAACTTTCCCGCCATAGTTCTCTTATTTTTAGTTGTCACATAGAAATGACCTGTGCCAGCGGTAGATTCTAGCCTTATCTTATCACGCATTTTTTATCATCCTCAAAAAAACTAACGCTGGCGACGAACACGAAGCTCAGCTAAAATAGCATCCACACCCACCTTGTCAATCATTCTCAAACCGGCATTTGAAACCTTTAGATAAACCCAGCGATTTTCCCTTTCGGACCAGAATCTGCGTGCTTGCAAATTGGGCAAAAAGCGGCGCTTAGTTTTATTATTAGCATGGGAAACACGATTCCCCACCACAGGGCGTTTCCCCGTCACTATACACGTCCTAGCCATGGCCTAACCACTCCTACTAAAATTAAATTCTTTTTTACCGATAGACAGTAAGAACGGCGAATTCTAGCACACAATCCGCTCTTATCAAAATTATGATTAAGCTTATAACATGAGGCTAGCAAAGTAAAGCTAAGAGTTCAAACACACTAGCTGTCAATGAAGAGGAAGCTATGTAGGTTGCACCTACGGAAACTTTGACTGAAGCTCCTACTGAACAGGATTTAGAGCTACTTTTTTTCCGTAGTTTTCGGCATTATTTCATCTATACCGCCCCCTAAAGTAGTATATAAATCTACTTGATTAAAAAGTTTGATCTGTTGTCTAGTTAAGAAATCATTTTGACTTTGGATAAATTGGTTTTCTACATCTAGCATTTCATCTCGGTCTGTAACACCTTGATTAAACTTGAGACGAGTTAAATCTCTGACTTTTTTCGTATTGAGCATGACAGAATAAGCCAATTTATATTGGGCATCTAATCGCTGATAAACTTGCAGGGCTGTCACCACCTCAAAAAATGCTTGTTGTACAGCATGTTGATACTCTAAGATCAAAGCTTCTTTTTTTATTTTAGCTAACTTTAAGTTAGTAACATTAGGAAAAATATCCAGGACAGGGATGGAGAGAGAGGAACCAACATCCCAATGCATTTGGCCTGTGTGAAACAAAGAACTGAGATGAGGAGCCGCTGCTGTTATTGCTCCATTTAGAATAATATGAGGAAAAAAAGCAGCTCGAGCTACCCGGACTTCAGCTGCACTTTGTTGTAAGCGTTCTTCCATTGCTCGAATGTCCGGCCGGTACAACATAACCTCAGAAGGAATATCCTGTGGCCAGGTTAAATAGTTGAACTGAGTGGTCAATGCAGTGCCCTGAGGAAGCTGTAGCTCAGAAAGAGGGCTGCCGATAAGGATGGCCATTTCATCAAGGCTATTAGCATAATTTTGTTTTCTATCTAGATAGATCGCTTGGGCTCTATCCAAGGCGGTGCGATGTTTTAGAAGTTCTAGGTCTGATAAGATGCCTGCTTTATTCCTTAGGGTTTGAATACGATATAATTCTTTTTGATAGGCTAAGGTCTTGAGCGCATTTTTTAGAAGTTCCTCATTGGTCCGAACCATAAAGTATTTTTTTGCAATGGAAGCAATCAGAGTGATTTTTGCTTTCACTTGATCATAATAGCTTGCTTTCAAAGCATGCTCAGCAGCACGGCCCTGATCAAATTTTTTATAGATATCTAGTTCGAAGCGTGTAACTCCTAGGCCAGACGTATAACCTTGCTGTATGACATGTTGAGTATAAGTACGGTTAAAACTCCCGGTACGTGATTTACTGACCCCATCAAAGTGAAAATTAGGGATAAGGTGATAGATATCTAAACCATATTCAGCCCTCGCGGCTTTAAGATTAAGCATCGCTTTACGGACCTCGTAATTATTTTTTAATCCAGCCTCAATCAATGTTTTCAGACGTGGGTCTGTAAAGTAATTTCTCCAGCTAATGGTGTGTGCTTTGGCTTGTATATGTGACGAAAGCATAGTTGGAGTAGCTAGAGGAACGTTACTTCGTACTATGGGCAATGAATGCTCAGGGCCTAAGGCACACGCATTGAAAAAAAGGCCTACACTCACCCAACTATAAGGAAAAGTTCTAAGAAAACGTTTTAACTGAATACAATAGGATGAAAGCATACGAAATCTCTACTTTGCTATAAATCTATTCACTAAGAGGTAAAACCATCCCCTGTCATAGCGGGATTATTATACCTAAAATCTAAATCTCGAGTGATTGAACAAAAAACCACTATGCCAGGTCTTGTTTGACTCTGGCAAGCAAAAGCACTTGCAATGAGCGTGATACATACCCGGAAAACTTAAAACAGGGAAGTACTTAACTGAGACTATTTTAAATGAAGTTATACAATAGCAGGAAAAAAATAAGTAGAGAGCTCTGTTATACAGCTAAGCACTTGAGATTCCCATAATAGTCCCACTAAATTTATAAGGCTTTCCTTTCTTACCACGTTGACTTAAGAGATCGCTAACAGGATAGGTTTCTACCCAATTTCTTTGTTTGAGCTGAAGATGAAGTTGATAGTTTGTATGGTGAGTGATCAAGAGATGGTGTAGCCGATACTGATGTGGTAATTCCATTATTTTTAAACCCCGGCCTCTGCTCATTGTCCGAATTTGCTGAAGGGGAAAAGCTAACAACCTTGGCTCATCACTTACTGCAATGAGTACGAGACTTTCTATAGGCTTGTCACTGGGGACCAACAAGGGGGCTAAAGCTTGGTCATTTTCAGAGATAGAGATTAAGCTTTTGCCTGCTTTCAATTTAGTGACCATATGCTCGATGGAAGTAATAAAAGCATAGCCCGAGCTACTTGCCAATAATACACGGTGTGAAGTAGTGCCCGAGAGCATACCCACAACTGGACATTGGATCTCCATGTCTATTAGGGTGCTTATTGGGATTCCATCCCCCCGCCCGTTAGGAATGTTTGCTGGATCAATTGTGTAGGAACGCCCACGTTGATCTAGCAATTGGATAGTACTTATAGTCCTAGTTTCCAAGCTTTGCTGTAAGCTATCTCCCTCCTTGAAAGTAAGCGCACCTATGTCCAACTGATGTCCAGCGCGAGAACGTATCCAACCCTTGCGTGACAAAATGATAGTAACGGCTTCATCGGGGATGGTATGAGTCAATGTAGACCGTTCTGCGGGACGAATTTCTGTTCTTCTAGAATCACCGAATTTCTTTTTATCTGATTGAATTTCTTTGATGATAAGAGCATTTTTAGCCCCTTCATTTGTAATCAAGTGTTCTAGTTCTTTAGCCTCATCTCCTAGCTGATTTAATTCCTTTTCTAATTTAAGCCATTCTAACTTAGCTAGCTGTCTTAGACGCAGCTCTAGGATGTCCTCGGTTTGAGTTTCACTTAGTTTGAAGCGTGCTATCAATTCTTCTTTGGGGTGTTCTGATTCCCTAATAAGAGTGATCACAGCATCTAAGTGTAAAAAAACAGTTAAGCGTCCTGAAAGTATATGCATACGGCGGTTGACATAATCTAGGCGCTGCTTTAAGCGTCGCGTGACTGCAAGGCGGCGGAAGCTTATCCACTCTTCCAAGATTTGCTTGAGAGACTTTTGTTGCGGCCGTCCATCTAATCCAATCATAATCAGATGCACAGGTATATTGACCTCTAAATCAGTCTGTGCCATTAATACATTCATAAACTCTTCGGGATCCTGCCGACTAGATTTTGGTTCAAAGACCAGCCTAGTAGGTTGTTCATAATCCGACTCATCTCTCACTCTGTCTAGTACTGAGAGTAAAAGGGAACGAGTGTTATATTGCTCCTTAGAGAGTGTTTTTTTGCCTAATCTTGCTTTAGGGTTAGTCTGATCTTCAATCTGAGTCAATATCTTTTGTGCAGAAGTTAGGTGGGGGATTTCATAGACCACTATACGCCATTGGCTGCGGGCTAATTTTTCTATGCGATACTTGGCGCGGACGCGAACACTACCTTTTCCTGATTCGTATAGACGAACCAAGTCTTCCTTGGTATTGATAATTTGCGCACCTGTAGCAAAATCAGGCCCTTGTATGTAACGCATTAAGTCTTGTGTGGATAACTGTGGTTGTTTAAGAAGAGCCACCGTGGCGTCGGCAACTTCTTGTAAATTGTGAGAAGGAATCTCAGTAGCAAGTCCAACTGCAATACCTGTAGCCCCATTTAGGAGTATAACGGGTAGCCTCGCGGGTAACTCTACTGGTTCTTGATTTTTTCCATCGTAGTTAGGCATAAAATCGACAGTACCGAGCTCCAATTCCGCCAAAAGTAGCTCAGAAAAGGGGGTTAGTCTTGCTTCTGTGTAACGCATTGCTGCGGCGGGGTCACCATCCCGTGACCCATAGTTCCCCACGCCATCCACTAGAGGGTAGCGTAGGGTAAAATCTTGTGCCATTCTTACCATAGCCTCATAGGCAGAAGCATCTCCATGTGGATGGTATTTACCGATAACGTCTCCTACTACACGTGATGACTTAACTGGGCTAGATGGCACAGTTAAGCCCAAAGCACGCATGGCAAATAGAATACGTCGTTGCACAGGTTTTTGACCATCCGAAATAGAAGGAATGGCTCTTCCCTTGATGACACTCATGGCGTATGCCAAGTAGGCCTTTTCAGCATATTCTGCTAATTGTAGGGAGGGATCATGTTCTACAGGAGTATCTATCATCAGGCTTATGATTCATGTGGTTTAAAAACTAACTGCAAAGCATTATATAGAAAAAACCAAATACACGTCAGGCTTTGAATGTAATGTTCTTGGGCAATTACTTCATGCCCTCCAGTCTCTTCGCAGATTAAGTGACTGCAGTGTCCAAAGGAAACCATTGCTTTGTGAAATAACACCGCATGAGTAGGATCTACACGATCATCTTTTAGACTCGAAGTAAGTAGTAGTTTTGGATAGGAAACATCACCCTTTATTTGATGCAAAACAGTTATTTGTTGGAGTGAAGGGAAATCGCAAGGGTTTTGGGGATCACCATATTCCTCTTGCCACAGTTGGCCACTCGCATAGTTGGGATAGTGCAGCATATCGATGAGAGGAACCTCACATACTACCGCTCTAAGCTGCTCAGGGGCACTTATTAGCGCATTAGCAACAATCAGCCCACCATTGCTAGCCCCTTGAATAGCTGTCATAGAAGGCAGAGTTTTTTGTCTTTCTTGTAAGTCAGTGATAATTGCAACCAGATCTTCAATACTCCTATACTTATTGTGGCGGATAGCACTTTGATGCCAATATTCTCCTAGTTCCGCACCTCCCCTCAGGTTTGCAATGACAAAAGAATACCCAGCCTCTAACCATACTTTACCTAGAATAGGCATGTAATGTGGCAATTCATTAACTCCAAAACCTCCGTAGCAGTAAACTAGTGTAGGGACGGGATTTGAAGAAGAACCGCACCAAAAATAAGGAACCTGAGTACTGTCTGTCGAAGTAGCCCAGAACTGTTTTAATTGTAATGCTGTGGTATCAAACATGGGTTTTTGCCGCCGCAATATGCTAAGTTCCTGGCGTTTAGCATCCCATAAGTATAGAATTGGCTCCGTGATCAAATCATTAGCCACTATATAGAATAGATTAGTTCCCCAGGGCTGATCGATTAATTCAAAATTAATGGCTTTAAGTTTGGGAAAGCTGATGGGCATTAAATTTTGTCCTTGCATTTTCCAGACACAGGCTTGGCTATAGATACTTTCTAAGTAGTGAATGAAGATGAAATCCTTACTGGTTTCTATGCTCTCTACTACTTGAGTAGCTTTGGGAACGAATAAAAGCGTGTGAACACGGATTAAGCCCTTGTTTAGTTGTACGGCCAACACGCTACCTAGTGTGTATTGTTGAGTTTTAGATTTTTTCCAATTTGATTTAAGGAGAATAATTAATAGGCCATTCAAATAACCACATAGTTCACAATCAGGAGGTAGCTTGAGCGAGAAGAGGCTAAGATTAGGTTTTACTACATAATAGGTAAAATGATAAAAAGAGTGGTATTGTTTCACAATATCTAGGGGCGACCCGTGTGGATCTAAATAACGCCAAGCTTCTACCCAGAAATGCTCGTTTTCTACCTGAAAGATAAGTTTAGCATCCTCTAAGGTTTGTCCTCTTTCTAGTAAATAAACCTCTTTGGGATGACTAGTTCGGCTAGTAGTTGTGTCTATAGAAGCAGGACATAGCCAGACACTATCCTCATCTTTCCACGTGACAATCGAATGAGACAGGGGTAAATGAAAGCCTTTAGGCGTAAGAGTTTGTGTTCGCAAGTCAAATTCTACAGTATAGTGCGCGTCTTGGCCCTGACTGCTTAAGTGCAGAAGTAGAAGGTGGGGGGCCTGTGTGCAATGTTGATAACTTTCTAGGTAAACATCATCTTGTAAGTGCCCATCTAAATCAGCAACATTTAATAGAGACTTCCATTGAGGACATCCTCTTCGATAATCGCTGGCAAGGCACATACGATACAGTCCTTTAGGATACTCCTCATTTTGTAGTAGATGGTACATTTTATCCTGATGGTGTTCACAATAAGGAATATGTTCATTGCTTTCAAGGATATTTTGTATAGTCTCCTTAAGTTGGTGAAACTGTGTATGAGCCGTCATCCAGCTAAGAGTTTTAGCCGTTTCTATTTGTGCAAATTGAATTTCTTGGGAGTTCATGAGATAAAGAGTGGTTATTTTGGCAAGCTAATCTGGATTGATTATAATGGTTTTATGGATAGGAAAGTACTACTGAGAGCTCTATCAATATGAAATTACAGCAACTAAAGTATATTTTGGAGGTTTACAAGAAAAATTTAAATGTATCGGAAGCTGCTCAAAGTTTATACACTTCACAACCAGCTATTTCTAAGCAAATTCTCTTATTAGAGGAGGAATTAGGTGTAAGTATTTTTGTTCGCCAGGGCAAAAGAATGGTTGGTGTAACTAAGCCTGGTCAGTTAATTTTAGAAATGGCCCAGAGACTAATGGGTGAAGTGGAAAATATTAAAAAAATTGGTGAGGATCTATCCATTCAGAATTCTGGCAGTATTCGATTGGCGGGTGTATATGCATTTATTCACTATGAATTACCGGATAAAATAGGTGCTCTTAAAAAAGCCTATCCGGCAGTTAAGCTCTCCATCCTCTCTGGAACTTCAGCAGAGGTGGCCCGGCTAGTTCGCGACTATGAAGCAGATATAGGAGTGGTACATCAACAGGCTAGCTGTAATCCCGAATTGTACTACCTGCCCTGTACGAGCTGGTCCTATCAACTATTAATGCCCACCTCTCATGTCCTGGCCAGCAAATCTGTTATTGAGTTGCAAGATTTGGTTCGTTATCCTCTGATCATCTCAAGCGACGACAGCATAGGCTTAGAAAGATCAACGAGTTTATTTGAAAAAGCTGGTATTGAGTTTCCTACAATAGATCTAGTAGTTGCTGATGCCGAGATGGTCAAAGCATTTGTTCAAAAGGGATTAGGGATTGGTTTAATAGAATCTATGGCGCTAGGATTGGAAAATTTGGATGAAGAGTTAGAGGTGATCTCAGTATCGCACTTATTGCCTGAAGTAGAAACAAGATTAATCCTACGTAAAGATCAGTACATCAGTAAGCATCTTTATGAGCTGATTCAACTTTTAAATCCCAGACTAACTAGAGAAAAGATAGAGCGACTCAGCAAGGAAGCGGAATTAGACTACGTAATCTAAAGGCTAAAGCTACAAGTATGGAAGCTAGAACGCTATACGATAAATTATGGGACGCTCATGTGGTCCGACAAGCGCAGGATGGCACGGCTCTATTATACATAGATCGTCATTTCATACATGAAGTGACGTCAGCCCAGGCCTTTGAAGGGTTATCTTTAGCTGGACGCCAGCCGTGGCGTACTTCGAGTATAGTGGCTACTGCTGATCATAACGTAGCAACTCAGCCAGGTTCCACCGGTATTGTTGATCCCATTGCCCAGCTGCAGATAGAAACACTGAATCGTAATATAAAACTCTTTAACATCCAAAATTATTTTCCGTATCAGTTGGATAAGCGTCAAGGTATTGTGCATGTGATAGGTCCAGAGCAGGGGGCTACACTGCCGGGAATGACGATTGTGTGTGGTGATTCTCACACTTCTACTCATGGAGCTTTTGCTGCATTAGCCTATGGTATAGGTACATCGGAAGTCGAACATGTATTGGCAACTCAATGTTTAGTTGCAAAAAAATCTGCTAATTTAAAGGTGGAAATTAAAGGTAAACTATCATCTGGTATTGTAGCTAAAGATTTGGCTCTATATTTGTTAGGTCAGCTTGGGACTGCAGCTGGTACCGGCTATACCATTGAGTTTTGTGGCTCTGCAGTAGAGCAGTTGAGTATGGAGGGCCGTATGACCTTATGTAATTTGGCTATAGAAGCTGGCGCGCGTTCCGGCTTAGTGGGAGTGGATGCTTCAACCATTCAATACCTGGAAGGCCGACCTTTTGCGCCCAAAGGCAAACAGTGGGAAGAAGCTGTAAAGCACTGGATAAATTTAGTATCTGATTCTAATGCATTTTTTGATCAAATTCGCTTATTTGATGCAGGTGAGGTAAAGCCTCAAATTACCTGGGGTACAACTCCTGAAATGGTAATTTCAATTGATGAACGCGTGCCTTATCCTGAGAAACTATCGGATCCAATTAAACGAAAGAATTACCAGCGAGCTCTAGACTATATGGGGCTGGAGCCAGGGTTGGCGATGACTGATCTGCCGGTAGATGTAGTTTTTATTGGTTCATGCACGAACGGCCGTGTGGAAGATCTTCGGCAAGCAGCGCGTGTTGTAAAAGGAAAAAAGAAGGCGGCCAACATAAAAAGAGCACTGGTTGTTCCGGGTTCTGGATTGGTTAAAGCCCAGGCTGAGGAAGAGGGTTTAGCAAAAATATTCACCAGTGCAGGATTTGAATGGCGTGAACCTGGTTGTTCCATGTGCTTGGCTATGAATGAAGACAAGTTATCCCCCAATGAGCGCTGTGCCTCGACTTCTAATCGCAATTTTGAGGGGAGGCAAGGGGCAGGTGGACGAACGCATTTAATGAGTCCAGCTATGGCAGCTGCAGCTGCTATCGCTGGTCATTTTGTCGATCATAGAGAGTTAAATCTTGAATAGAGAAAATATGGAAAAGTTAGTGGAATTTGAAGGCTTAGTTGCTCCCTTGGATCGAGCTAATATAGACACTGATGCAATTCTTCCTAAACAATTCTTACGTTCTATCAAGCGGACAGGTTATGGCGGATACTGCTTTGATCAATGGAGGTATTTAGACATAGGAGAATTAGGTATGGATAACAGTCAGCGTCCTTTGAATCCTGCCTTTATTCTTAACCAACCTCGTTATCAAGGAGCCAGTATTTTACTGACACGGCGTAATTTTGGATGTGGCTCTAGTCGGGAGCATGCTCCTTGGGCCTTGAAAGAATATGGTTTTAAAATATTAATAGCTCCAAGTTTCGCTGATATTTTTCTGAATAACTGTTATCAAAATGGCCTGCTACCTATTATTCTCACTGAGGAGGAGGTGGAAGGACTATTTAAGGCTGTAGAGGGGCAAGAAGGCTATGTCCTAAAGATATCATTAGCGGAACAAAAGGTCACCACTCCTGGGGGCAAGTGCTTTTCTTTTGAGATTACTCCACATCGAAAATACTGCCTACTAAATGGTCTAGATGAGATAGGACTTACCTTACAGCATGCGACTACTATTGAAGAATTTGAAATAAAACGACAACAGCTTTTTCCATGGATTTTCTAGTTTTAATTTAAAAGACTACTAAAGTTTAAGATTTCCATATAATGAAAAATCTATTTTTCCTCCGAGCTTGGGCTTTGCCATAGATAATTTTAACTATGGGCATTTTGATTTGTAATGTTGTTTGTGAGCCTAAGCTGAGATGGTACCGGCAATGTGAACTCGCTGGAGCTATAGCTGAATATACCGGGAAATGTCCATATTGGTTCCATATGATTAAAGCTTCTAGGTTGTCACTATCAACACAAATTTGTTTTTTTTGTACTTTTTTTTGAAAAGAAGTAGGTAGCGTGTGTTCTAGTTCGCTTACCAGTGGTTGGTGAGCTTTATTGGTATTCCACCAAGACAGGAATAAGGTACAGTTGAGTAACCAGATAAAAGTAACCCCAGTAGCCCAATTATTGATAGCTTGTCTACCTTCTATTCTTTTTCGCGAAACTGCATAAAGCCAAATAGGGGTAAAGGCTAGCGCAATAAGGATAGAGAAAATAGAAATGTGTGGTACATAGTGGGGATTAAAATAGGATGCTCGCTCCGACAAAGCTTTGGAAAGGAGTAAGTTGATTGCAAAATATTCCAACCAGATGAATAATGCAACGGAACCAAAGGCAGCAATACCTAGCCAATTCAGGAAAGCTGCCCACCCCCTTTTCAGTAAATCAATACGTACAGCAGCTAAGAAGGTTAGGGGGGGAATAATAAAAATTAGTTGATTATTAGCTGGCTCTTCTTGGAAGCAAATGAGTAAAAATCCAAGTATCAGCCATAATAAAAAGAAAAAATAAGTGGGATTTCGGTAGCTTTCTGCTTTTAGTTTTGTCAGAGCCCAGGCAGCTATTAACCAAGCTGGAAAAGCATACCAAAGCATATTTTTTAAGTAATAGATACCGGCAAAAGCAACTTTAAGGTTTTTGAGGCCTCCATAAGCGCCCAGGGAATAGTTAGCCAGCCAGAAATAGAAATGAGAGGGATTACTGACATAGAGGGCACTCAACCATAAAGAGGCTAAGGGTAAAAAAACAGCAAAGCTCACTAGTAGTATTAAGTAATATGGACGAGTTCTCCAACTGGGATGTAAGAGAAGCAATAGTGAGAGCGAAACTAACAGAATTAGTGGAGGTAAATTTTGCGTATAGAAAGCAATAGTCCAGCTTAGAGCGACCTGAAAACCGGTAAGGAAAATTCGCTGGCTATGCCACTGGCTAATAGCATAACTATAGAGAGCTAAAGAAAGTAGCAGTAGAGGTAGAGAACTGATTTGGTGACCGAAAATAATGATACCGATACAGCCGATAGTTATTAAGACTACTAAGCGGCCCTGGTATCGACCCAGAAAGTTTTTAGCAGAGATAGCCAATAGAAATAAATCGAAGGACATCAGGAAGAGGGTGAGTAAGCGAATAGCAAGATAATTGGATACGCCTAACTGAGTAAAAAACCACTTACTTATTGCACCAAGCCAGAGAAAAAGTGGAGAACTAGATAGATAAGGGACGCCATAAATGGTGGGTAAGAGCCATTGGTGGGTATCTAAAATGGAACCAACATAACTGTAAAGTTGAAGCTCTTCGTTATCCCATAAATTTTTCCCGATGATCCCTGTCCATAACCAAATAAAAGTTAAGCATACAAGTAGCCAAGGTTTTTTTGGTAATTTGGGTGGAGATTTTTTTTCGGGAGGTATATAAGTCAACATGTATATTGAAGAAAGTCAAATTTGTTCTAAACAAGCCTAAAAATCACTGGGCATATCCAAGGAGATCTCCACAAGCCTATCGATATTTTGGTATGCAGGAAAAGATGCAGAAGTAGAAACGCCATACCCAGGGCTAGTCCCGCAAGCTATGCAAAAGTCCCCAAAAATTACCCATACTGACGAAGCAGACTAAGCTGATGACCAGAAAAGCCTAAAATAGTAATTCACTTTCTAGGCCGCTGCGCCCAATTGCTCATCCATTTTGAAAAAAATAACTATCCAATCAAAAGTATACTACCCCCAGGTACTTGCCCATCATAACACACTGCCCAGAAGAACTTTAAAAAGTTAGCGCTGTTTCAAGAAAAAATGAAGCAGATAACCAACGGAAAATGCAACTATGGCAGGTGGGATCCAAACAAAAATTATACTCTGAATAGGGAGTCCTAGTAGTTGGTAGATGCGGCTAAAGTATAGCTGCATGTGGTTTGGAAATAGAGTGCAAGCAACACTAATAAGAGCTGTTACTCCAATTGCTAAACGAAAAGCTAACCGGGGCACATCAAAAAGACCCTGATCAAGTAGGACAAGGAAAATAATCAGAATAGTAACAGGATAAAGGATATTCAAAATAGGGATTGAGGCTTTAATTACCTGGTTCAAGCCTTGATTAGCTAATATAAAGCTAATTAGTGAAATGAATCCGACACAAAAGGAATATTTAAGCTTAGGTACGTAGGGCCGAAGTAGCTGAAAAAAGAAATCGGAAATTGCAACTGTCAATCCCACAGCTGTAGTAAGGCAAGCAAGCCCGACGATGACAGAGACAGCAACAGGACCCCAAGAGCTAAGTAAACTGTTAGCAGATGCAGTTAAGATATAAGCTCCTTCATGTACCTGATTTTGCTGCAACCATTGGAGTTGATGTGAACTTAATTGATAGTGATTGCCGATCCAACCCAAGCTTAGGTAAACTAATGTCAAACTTATTCCAGCCACTAAAGCCGCGAAAGTCGAGGCTTTTAGGATTGCTCCCTTCTCCTGGATACCTATAGCATTAATGGCAGTTAGGGAAATCATGGAAAAGGTTATGGAACCGATGGCGTCCATAGTCAGGTAGCCAGCGCTAAAACCTTCAGCAAAGGCTGAATTCTTTAGATACGGACCCTTGACCTCAAGAACGGGTTGATTCAGATGTAGAAAAGCCAATAGCGCCAATAAAGCAATGACCAATAGCAAAGTTGGAGTCAATATCTTACCTACCATATCCACTATACGATTGGGCTTAAGACTTAGTGCCAGTACTAGTAATAGGTAAAGTGCACTGAAAACAAGTAAGTAGACAGGCGAATCTTGACCCAGGTTGGGCACTACTCCGATGGTGTAGGAGGTAGTTGCTGTCCGCGGGATAGCAAAGAGGGGGCCAATAGTTAAATAAATACTGGTTAGAAGTGTTAAAGAAAAAACGCGGCCTACCTTCTCTCGAAGAATACCTAGAATTCCTTCTGGACAAGTTGAGTTGGCAATTATGCCTAGTAGGGGAAAACCCACCCCTGTGACAAGAAAACCAAGAATAGCCTGGGGAAAAAGGTTACCACTGTCCCAACCTAACTTGATGGGGAATATCAAATTGCCTGCACCAAAGAACAGAGCAAACAAAGTCAAACCTATAGGAAGTACTTTTTTAAACATAAGGCAACATAAAGCAATATTTAATTTTTTCGCAGTTTAACATTGGTTGGCTCTATTTTGTAGAAAAAGATAAATAGTAAAATCTTCTCTGTACTGGCAGCTCAAAATACTAATCCTTTCCAGCTTTAGGATTACTACCCAAAGCGAAGCATATTTGCTAGTATGGGGCACTTACCGAATTGATTGGAGTTGTTTCATGGTTGCCTATAAAGACGTTGAACTACTTGCCTTACCTTCTCTAACAAAAGGTTATATAAAAGCCGCTGGACGGCTAGTGTGGAAATCTCTAACGGCGCAACATGGTGCCCGGCAAGGTAGTACCCTCCCCCAAAAGAGACTAGTACTAAAAAACTACTTGTTACAACCCGAGCAAGTAGAGGTCTATAGAGCGGTTACTCAACTCCCCCAAGGTGAGTGGCTGCCATTAACGTATTTGTACTCTCTGGCTTTTCCCATGATGATTAAGCTATTGACTGAGCAGGATTTTCCCTATAGCCCTGTAGGATTAGTCCACTTACACAATCAGATTGATAGATACCGTACGCTTAAGCTAGATGCGCTAGTAGACCTTTATGTCTACAGCACAAACTTGAGAGAGCACCGTGCAGGAATGTTATTTGACGTGATCACCGAGGTATATATGGGTTCAGATTTGGTCTGGAGCCAGGTCAGTACAATGTTGCATAAGCAAAAAACTTCTTTAAAGAAAACACACAAAGAAGCGCGCCCCGCTTTTGATAAAAGTGTTCAGTATCGACAACAGACTATAGAAGTTACACCTGACCTGATTCGTGCCTACGCAAGGATTTCTGGGGATCGTAATCCTATCCATATGTCCGCTTTAATGGCAAAAGCTTTTGGGTTTCCACGGATGATTGCGCATGGGAGTTGGATGATGGCAAGAATCTTATCCTGCAGTGAGAATGAGCTCCCGGAGGCTTGCCGTTACCAAATAAATTTTGGCAAACCTTTTTTGGTGCCAGGGCGGGCAGAGCTATTTAGCTTTCCTGCTGAGGATGGTACCTGGTCCTACTCTTTGGAACGTACTGAACAAGAAAAAATTATACTTGATGCGCAGATTCTGCCTCTTTAAGTAATCTGTTATTCTATTTTTTCCTTAGTTTCTTGATGGAGAAGAGAGTGGCATTTTTACGGTTGAGCTAATTGGAAATTTGATTAGATACAGGGCAGACTAGGGCTTAGTCTTAGGGTTTCCATGTGCTGTAACGATTTGCAGTCCAGAAGCTACTAAGCTTCCAATATCCGCTACATTGGCAGGAAGAATGAGTGTGTTGTTGGTTTTAGCCAGGGCTTTAAAGGCATCTACGTACTGTTCAGCTACCTTATAGTTCACTGCATTAGAACCTCCAGGTTGGGAAATAGCCGTTGCGACTAATTGAATGGCTTCAGGGTTGGCTTTAGCCACTAATCGGAGGGTCTCAGCTTGAGCAGTGGCGCGATTGATTTGTGCTTGCCTTTCTCCCTCAGATTCTTGAATGGAAGCCTCTTTTTTACCTAAGGCAAGGTTAATTTGTTCTATCTTGATTCCCTCAGAGGTGGCTATCTGAGCTCTTTTTTCTCTTTCGGCAGTAATTTGTGCCTGCATGGCCTGAAGTATGACTTTGGGAGGAACTAAATCCTTAATTTCATACCGTAACACCAACCCCCCAGGACACAGCCGCTTCATCGAGGGAAGTGATAACCGCACGATTTATTTCTTCCCTTTCCTCAAAAGTCCTATCCAGATCCATGCGACCAATTACAGAACGTAATGTAGTTTGTGCAAGCTGTGTAATAGCAAAAATATAGTTACTACTACCATAGGAAGCTAATTTAGGATCAAGGACTTGGAAGTAGATAATATCATCTACTGTCAATTGCGTATTATCCCGAGTGATACATACCTGACTGGGAAGATCGAGGGGGATTTCCTTTAGGCTATGTATGTAAGCAACCCTATCGATGAAGGGGATAATAAAATTCAAACCAGCATTGAGAGTCTGGTAGTACTTACTTAATCGCTCAACAACATAAGCTTTTTGCTGCGGGACTAGCTTGACTGATAGGTATAGGAGAAATAAACATAAACCCGAGATAAGAAAATAAGGAAGACTCACATAAAACCCTGGTTAAAAGAGGGATATCCATTCACTCTACTTGCAAATACATGTGTCGTCAATCTGTTAGGACTTTACTAGATAGATCACATAGAGCTTAACTTATTAAGCTCTTTACACAAGTTATAATTATAAAAAGTTTTCTTTACTAATCTAATAGAGTTAACCACTATGATGGTTAGTGAGAGATAAACAAGCTAAATGAGTCCTTTCAGGCACAGATTCGTGCGAAGCTGAGGGGCTTTCTGTGCCTAGCTTGTGCAAGTCGAGTAAAACAGACGGTAAGGGAGCAATACGAACGAGAACTCAAAAAAACCAACGGGTACGACCAAACCGCGACCGCACCGCGGGTGGATAACAGCCCAGCTATAGGGAACAGCACACAGAAACCAGACAAACCTGGTGCGGAAGGAGAGACTCGAACTCTCACACCTTGCGGCGCTAGATCCTAAGTCTAGTGCGTCTACCAATTTCGCCACTTCCGCAGTCTAAAAGTAGGTGGGATTATAAGGCTAATAGCTTCTATTTGGCAAGCCGTGTTTAGAGTAATCCTTTAAGCCAGTATCTACTTGTATTCAAGTTTTATTAAATTCTAAAAGACCAGCTTCAATCTCTAGAGATTGTCAGATACCTTCTCTTGTCAAAGAAGAAGAAATCATGGATAATGGCGGCTTGATTGTGCCGGCGTAGCTCAGTTGGTAGAGCAGCTGACTTGTAATCAGAAGGTCCCGAGTTCGATTCTTGGTGCCGGCACCAGGTTTAAAAAAAGATGGCTCTTGCGAAGAGCAGTCTGATTTTGCAGGCGTTTGGCTTGTTGTCTCTAGGTCAGGACGATGCTCCTGTGCTTTCGTTGATACATAAATGAGGTAGTGTTTGCTTTGTGTCTGGTTTTATTGAACACGCGGGGCTGGCCGCGGCTCCAAACTTTGTTGCCGTTCTAGTAAATTAAATATTTATGCCAAGCACAGAGTGTGCGTCAAGCGTTGTTTCGACTACACTTAATGCCATATCCCTGTAGCTTTTCAGGAGATGGGTCCGGCTTGAGTCAGCAGAGACCCTCCTCTATTTTGTTTTCCTCTTTTATTAACTTACAACAGATCTTATCTATTCATTAAAAGCTCTGCTTCAAAGCTACCGAATACTGAAAGTTTTTATTATTTCCTTTTAAATCAGAGTTTATTCCTAAACCAGCGGAGATGGTTGCATTTTGACTGAGTCTAGTCTCTAAAGCCAATCTTGCCTGTATCCAGCTTCTGGGAGTATCTCTGATTATACGCTTAAACCTAATAGGGGCAGTAGTCAGGCCAGATGGAATTTCAAATTTCTCTTCCCCAAGTCTACGATTAATGGTAGCAGCAAAGGAAATGCTCACAGGCTTGGTAGCGATATTCAACGCTGGGTGCTGATAGTACCAACCTGCTCCGATAAAATTCTTAGTATAGTGGTGCCCTTTATAGTTCATTGCAAGGAATTTCTTACCACTTTCCTGATAGGCAGATACTTTAAAGCGATTAAGGCCTATCTGGAAAAGTGGCCCTGTTTCCCCTTTGAGCTTGTCTACCTGAGTACTGCTTGAGAGATTAACCCCTAAAGTTGCCAGTGTACTAAAAGCAATGCCCTCTGTGGCTCCAGAAGTTTTGATATTTTTCTTGTAGATTTGAACAGAACGAATTATATCATTAGCTTTAATACGCCCGAGGCTAAAGTTAAGGTTGAACCACAGATGTTGGTTAGGCGAGTATTGGGTGAACCAAGTTAAATTCTGATGATTGAAGTGGTATACAAACCCCTTGAAAGGTTGGTTGACACCGAAACCCAGAGACACAAAGCTTCCCATCAACCAGTTAGGCCTGAGATAGGTATAGGCGCCAAGGTTGAGTAAGTTAGTATAGGTGGTACGAGACTTATAATAACTATTGTTTTGATTAGTAGAGCCTGAGTATCCCAGAAGTAGGGTAGGGTGCGATACGCGGTTTGTTGTTTGGAGTTTCAGTCGATCTAACTGGCTATCAACGAAAAATTGCCTAGAGGTATTAATATTATCCAGCTGTTTTATAATAGCACTAACGTATACTGGTGCAGTGAGGATAGACTTAATGGTCTGTGCGATCATTAAGTGGAATTCGGGACTAGGATGAGCAGAATCACTAAATAGAGCAGTAGTATAATGGTAATGTGGAGAGGTGCGATTACAAAAACGAGAGGAGTAACCCAAAGTACAGGTAGGAACTAAGACGGTATCTAAACCATAATCCTTGTAGTGGTACGCCACTTCTTCTAGTAATGCTTTAAAATCAAAGTAAACAATATTCCCCTTTACCTGACTCAAAGCTCGATTAAGACTATGATTGTATTGATCGACTATACGGTTCTGGATGAAGGCAGTGCGATCGTATAGAGCTGCCACCCACTTCATAGGCAGCATCCAATAGAGCTGGGAGTGTAACGCCTGTAGACGATTAATTCTGATAAAATCCTGCCCCTGTGCAGGTATAAGATGGCTGGGATCCCTCAGATAATTGTCCAAATTAGTAGCTATTTGCTTGATAAACCAGCCTGTGGGCAGAGAAAACGGCTGGGTTAGTAAACCTACCCAAGCGCTGGTGAAGTATATTACATTTCTTGGTAATAAATCAGGGTTAGGTATATTAGGTACAACTACATAAGGTGCTCCATGGTTAATTAGCTTCTGCGCAAGGCGTGCTGTAGCCTGTGGAGCAGGGCCTAGTGTAAAATTTTGATTATTTAGATCATACTGTCCCCGTAGAATTCGACCTATGGCCCCTCCGGCTAGAATCTCTAGATCCATATTACCACCCCATAAGATATATAGTGCATTGCGGTCTAGTTGGCCTGCCTGCTTGCGCAATAAACGCTTGTATTGCTGTTGAAGTGTAGTACGGCCTTGTTCTAGTTGCAGATAGGTTGCGCCGATAACTGCATAGTTTTCTCCTCCTAGAGTAGCCGGTAGGGCTGCTTTTCCTGTAAGCATGTTACTAAGGTGTTCGATATAAAGAGGGGAGGCATAGCCACCAGCAATGTAGCGATTTAGACGACCACTTGAGCCTTCATCAGTTATACTGTCACCTAAGGCTACAATGCTATTAAATTCATAACCATGCCTAATGCCTTGCCAATGCTGCTCAGGAAACTCATACTTTTGCTGTGGCCCTAGTTCAGCCATGTCACTTGCGCGTTCGGATAAGAGAGGAGGAATAGTAAGTAAGGAAACAGCATAGGCATTGCCTAGAGAGAGGGCTAAAGTAACGCTACACAAGTATTTTTTCATTTTTTTCTTTCCAGAGTGAGTTAGAAAAGCTGGTTTAAATTTATCCTTAATAAACTATCCTTTTAGGGATAAAAAATCGGCCAATGGTAGCATAAAGCAGTTTTTTTTTGTAAAAAATTTTGCCTAAAAATTGTGCTTATTCATCTTCAAGAGGAGTAGATGATAAGCGACAAAAGACAGCTCCCAAGCAGCCCTACTGGGAGCAGTACTATAAATAGTGAAATAGACTAGTAGCTATTTTATAGAGGTAGGATTCTGTGCGGAGACTGGATTTATTTTTTCTTCTGGCAGCGTAATATTCAGTTCTAGTACATCCACTCCATCTCTGTTGTCCTGCTGGATCTTAATATCTTCAATAGAAATATGGACATATCTAGCTAAAACCTCCATCAGCTCTTTCTGCAGCATAGGCAGATAATCAGGTGCATGAGCTTGTACTCGTTCTTGGGCGATGATAATTTGTAAGCGATCTTTAGCAATAGCTGCAGACTTTTCTTTTTTTCCGAATAAGAAATTAAATATTGACATTTTCTACCCCCCAAATAAACGCTTAATCAGTCCCTTTTTAACGACAGTGGTAAAGCGCATAGGTCGACTTTCACCAAGCAATCGAGCTACTACGTCTTTATAAGCCTCAGCAACATCGCTATTAGGTAAGAAAATAGCAGGGGTTCCTGAATTTGAAGCCTGTAAAACTTCTTTAGATTCCGGGATTACTCCAATCAGTGGGATTCCCAATAGTTCTTCAATGTCCTTAATAGACAGCATATCTCCCGACTCAACCCTTTCTGGCGCGTAGCGGTTAACCAGGAGATGCTCTTTAACTGATTCTCCTTGTTCAGCTTTGAGGCTCTTGCTTTGTAAGATACCTAAGATACGGTCTGAATCTCGTACACTAGAGACTTCTGGATTAGTAGTTACGATAGCCTCATCAGCGAAGTAGAGTGCTGTACAAGCTCCTGTTTCTATTCCAGCAGGAGAATCACAGATGATGTAATCAAACTTTAAGGTTTCAGCCAGAGTAGTGAGAATTTTTTGTATACCACGAATATTAAGTGCATCTTTATCCTTAGTCTGGGAGGCAGGCAGAATATACAAGTTTTCGCAGTGTTTGTCCCTGATTAATGCCTGATTAAGCGTAGCCTCCTCGTTGATGACGTTAACTAAATCGTATACAACCCGACGCTCACACCCCATGATAAGGTCAAGATTACGTAGACCTACATCAAAATCTATGACCACCGTTTTAAAATTCCTGAGCGCAAGTCCCGCTGCGATACTTGCACTAGTCGTTGTCTTTCCTACCCCACCTTTACCAGAAGTTACTACGATAATTTTACTCACTTTTTTTCCTTATTGACGATTGGATTAGGTACGAATAGCAGTGATAGCTAATTTATTACCCAACAGGGAGATACTCACCGGTTGCTTGTACAAGGTATTGGGTAAACTCTGATCAAAGATCCTATACACCCCAGCAATACAGACGAGCTGTGCCTGCATTGAAAAGATGAATATTCTTGCATTAATATCCCCCGATGCACCGGCAAATACTCGACCTCTTGCAGGCGCATAGATGTGGACATTACCATCTGCTACAACTTCAGCTCCCTCACTGACTAAAGAGGTGATAATGAGATCACCATTTTTTGCATAGATTTGCTGGCCTGACCTAACAGGACGTTCTATTCTGACTGTAGGAATAAAGCCAGCTTCGTCTTTTTGTGGGGTACTTGTTTGGAAGGAAGAAGTAAGGTGCTGTTTTTTGGATTTAGCCAAGAGCTGGAAAGGTAAACCAAGCGAATCTGCCATTGGCGCAAGCGTCTCATCATGATGGATGATGCCTATCATATTGAGCTTGAGTGTTTTTAAAAAGCTTATCAGTCGCCCTATGCTATCGCGTGAGAGAAGGGAAGCCTCACAGTGAGAGAGATCAAGCATGAAAGGTAAAGCGCACAAAGGTCTTATACGGTCGACACTAGCGAGAAACTCAGCTTGAACGGCATCGAGGTCCAGGCTCTTCAAGAGAAGAGACAAGGCATTAACTTGGGCAGACTTAACTTCAAACGTGTTCATTCGTATGTAAATTCATAATTTGCCCAGCTTCTCCACGGATGGACAAAAAAGCAACCTGGAAAAGGTTACCGTTGCAGGGTTCCAGAGACGACAGATCCCCTGCTACGCCGAAGAATACTATA
Organism: Neisseriaceae bacterium; assembly: GCA_043842855.1. GTDB lineage: Bacteria > Pseudomonadota > Gammaproteobacteria > Burkholderiales > Neisseriaceae > QFNR01. The sequence goes on along the minus strand of JBBPJF010000001.1, from coordinate 303,255 downwards.
CCAAAAAGCAAAAGCCTTCAAGTGTCTAAGGGATGCAAGCTATGCAAAAAAGCACTTTTCCCTCAGGTAATATTGTTGGACGATAGCCAAATGGTCACTTAACCTAAATTACAAAGTAAAGTAGAATAGGAGGTTACTCACTGGTTCTATAGGTAATATTTTGGGAGGGCAGGATGAACCTTCAGGAGGTTTCTTCCTTATTAAATCGGGCTGAACTCCTTTGCGAGGAAGCTTACTGCGAAAGCAGCCTTAGAAAGGTGGCTAAGGAGATCACTAAAGAGCTGCGGCAAGCTTTTCCCTTGGTCATCTCAGTAATGGAGGGCGGAGTCGTCTTTACCGGGAAATTGTTGCCATTACTCAATTTCCCGCTGGATTTTGACTATGTCCATGTCTCTCGCTACCAGAAAGCCCTCGTAGGTTCTACGCCCACCTGGTTTAGATGCCCAGGACAAAAAAGTGTCCACCAGAGAAATGTGCTCGTGATAGATGACTTATTGGATGAAGGTAAAACGCTGCTGGAAATCAAGAAGAGAGTCCTAGAATTAGGAGCTTCTAACTGCTATACCGCCGTCTTTGCCAACAAAATCCTAACTCAAAAGAAAGCCTTGGAAGTAGATTTTTTTGGTTTGGAAGTTCCTGATCGTTATGTCTTTGGGTACGGTATGGATGTGAAAGGTTATTGGCGTAATTTACCAGCTATTTACGCACTATAGGACGGGTTATGGTCTCTCTACTCATAGTGACACACTATTCCCTAGGGGATGCTTATCGAGCGATTATTAGCCATTTTTATGGCCAGGATGCAGCTTCTCGTGTAAGGTTAGTCTCTAGTGGTCAGTTTGATACAAAGGCGAGCTTAGCGATGAAAATTGAGCGAGCGCTACTAGAAATTCCTGACAACCAGTCAGTATTGATCTTGGCTGATGTTCTAGGAGCAACGCCTTGTAATGTACTCAAAGAAATAAGAAGTAATAGAAAAATTAGTATGTTAACAGGGCTCAATGTTCCCATGCTTGTCAAGGCCTTCCAGGATGTTGATCGAATCGCAGATGTAAGGGAATTAGCAGAAAGAGTGCTTTTAGCTGCTAGAAATGGAATTATGCTTTTTGATTTGGTGAAGGATCATAAATGTTAGAATTACCACTGAAGATTATTAATGAGCTAGGTTTACATGCAAGGGCTGCTAGTTCCTTCGTACAACTAGCGAGCCGCTTTCAGTCTGACATTAAGGTGACTTTAAGAGGAAATACCATCAATGGAAAAAGTATTCTGGGATTAATGATGCTTGAAGCTACTCAGGGATCTGTGATCACTTTAAGGGTAGAAGGTCCAGATGAAGCTCAAGCAGTGAAAGCTCTTAGTAGTCTAATCAACCACAGCTTTGGTGAAGAAAGCTAAGTATGAGCTTGGTACTGTATGGCGTTGGCGTCGGACAGGGCTATGCAGTGGGGAGGGTGCACCTGCTAAGTTCTGGTTTGGATGATGTCCCCCAGTACAGTATCAAGGAGGAAGAACTAGAAGCTGAAGTAAAACGTTATGAGAGTGCAGTTAGGCGCACAAAAGAACACTTAATCGACTTGAAGAAAAATATTCCTAGTGATGCACCTACAGAACTCGGTACTTTCCTCTCTTTCCATTTGATGTTACTGGCTGACGCCAATCTTTCACAAGCACCCATAGAGTTAATTAGAGAGAAAAAAATTAATACAGAGTGGGCACTTCGCCAACAATTAACTAAGCTTTTAGGTCAATTTGATTCGATGACGGATGAGTATTTGCGCACTCGTAAGCAGGATTTAATACAAGTAGTCGAAAAAATATATAATTCTCTAAGCGGTGTTAAGCTAAGCAACATACAGCCAAATGATTTATTTGAAGATGTCGTGTTAGTCGCTACTGATATTTCTCCTGCTGAAGTCATGCTGTTCAGGGGCAGTGGGGTAGTTGCTTTTACCACAGATTTAGGCGGACCGACTAGTCATACTGCGATTTTAGGCAGGACCCTGGACATCCCTTCGGTATTTGGACTACGTAATGCAAGAGACTTACTTAAGGAGGATGAGTGGGTAATCGTCGATGGGGTAAATGGAGTAGTAATTTTAGATCCAGATAAAGTCATTTTAGAGGAATATAGAGAGAAAATTCAGCTTGCTAAAAAAAACCAACTTAAGCTGAATAAGTTTAGAAATATTAGTGCTAAGACCAAGGATGGAGTTTCTATAGAGCTATTGGCTAATATAGAAAGTATTGCCGATATAACAGCATCCAATAAAGCTCAAGTTGTGGGGATTGGTCTTTTTAGAAGTGAATTCCTGTTTCTAAATCGCCCCAATATGCCCACAGAAGATGAGCAATTTGAGTACTATATGCAATTAGTAGAAAGCTTAGGTGGTAAGCCTCTCACAATTAGAACCATAGACATAGGTAGGGAAAAGAAGCCTACATGGCTTCGTCCAACGGGCGTGCTTAACCCCGCTATGGGTCTGACAGGTATTCGGCTTAGTCTAGCGGAGCCGATCATGTTTAGAACTCAGATGAGGGCTATTTTAAGAGCTGGGCTGTATGGCAAAATAAAATTGCTGTGGCCTATGATTGCCTCTTTGAGTGAATTAAAGCGATGTCTTTCCCATCTGGAGATAGCTAAGGAACAATTAAGTAGCAGGGGAGAACCTTTTAATAGCAACATAGAGGTGGGAATCATGGTGGAAATTCCCTCTGCGGCTTTAACTATTGCCAGTTTACTTAAGTATATAGATTTTATTTCTATTGGAACCAATGACTTGATTCAGTATACCATGGCGGTCGATCGCAGCGATGACACTGTTAATTACCTCTACCAACCTCTTCATCCCGCCGTTTTAAAATTAATTAACCACACGATTAAAACTGCATTTAAACAACATAAGCCTGTAACTATTTGCGGAGAGATGGCTGCAGATCCCCGGTTGACGCGTGTGTTGCTGGGTTTAGGCCTACGGAGTTTTTCGCTTAATTTTTCGAGTGTTCTACCAGTAAAAAGCGCTATAGTAAATACTGATATCCGTGATTTGGAAGGGTACGTAACAAGACTCCTATACAATGAAAATCCAGATCGGATAGAAGATTTATTGTCAAAGATAAATGGAGATGGTAGTTTGGAGTGAGCCAGCTTCTGGCTTTATATTGGTATGATAACGGTGGGGGTGTGTGCTAGTGTCAATGAAGAAAGTTGGTTTTGTGGGCTGGCGAGGGATGGTGGGGTCCGTTCTTCTATCCAGGATGGTAGAAGAAAATGATTTTGAAAATATCCGAGATGCGGTCTTTTTTTCCACCTCAAATGTAGGGGGGGAGGCACCCAATTTAGGTCAGAAAGAGATCTATTTAAGAGATGCCAATGATTTAACCTCGTTAGCCCAGATGGAGATACTGGTAACTTGTCAGGGAGGAGCTTACACTAAAGCTGTTCATCAAAAACTAAGAGATAGGGGTTGGAAGGGCTTCTGGTTGGATGCAGCGTCGCCTTTGAGGACTTCTGCAGGCGCAATGCTTGTTTTAGATCCTGTAAATCATAGCTTAATTAAAAGGGCTATTGATAGAGGAGTTAAAGATTTTGTTGGAGGGAATTGTACGGTCTCTTTGATGCTAATGGCACTTACTGGGCTATTTCGAGCAGATTTAATTGAATGGGTATCTAGCATGACCTATCAATCGGCTAGCGGTGCTGGAGCACAGAGTATGAAAGAATTACTGTTGGATATGCAAGGGGTTAGCGATAGAGTGAAAGGACTCTTGCAAGATCCGGCAGCAGGAATATTGGAAATCGATCGTCAGGTAACAAATTTTTTACGTTCAGAAGATTTTTCATTGCGAAAGGCTAGATTTCCACTAGTTGCTAATTTATTGCCTTGGGTTGATGATGATTTAGGTAACGGGCAATCTCGAGAAGAGTGGAAAGGGATGATGGAAACCAATAAATTACTTGGTTTACCACCTAAAACGGTGAAAGTAGACGGGCTATGTGTGAGAATTGGAGCGATGAGGTGTCATAGTCAAGCTTTAACTATTAAGTTAAAAGAAGATATACCTGTAAAGGAAATTGAAAAATTATTACATAAAGCGCATCAGTGGGTGCATGTAGTCCCCAACGAAAAAGAAGCTACTCTCAGAGAATTGACACCAGCAGCAGTTGCTGGGACTCTTACCATTCCAATTGGAAGAATTAAAAAAGCTAATTTCGGGGCGGCTTACCTGACAGCTTTCACTGTTGGAGACCAGTTACTATGGGGAGCTGCAGAACCCATTAGAAGAATGCTCTCATTGATTCTCGGCCTTAATCCTTAGGCAGCTTAATATCAGTTGATGAGCGCCCGTTATTTGTTTTCGGTTCGGTTTATCTTTCAATCGCTTATAGTCCTTTTTGTACTTTTGTGCCTGTTCTTTCTAGGCGGTTTTTTTATACGAAGGGAGTTTAGTTATTCAGAGATTCAGTTAAAGGGATTGCTTGAGCAGTACTTTCGTCGGCAAGGCTTTATACTCCAGTTGTCAGAAGTAGAACAAAGTTTCCTATGGCGTCCTACTGTACTTTTAAAAAATGTCAAAATTTTTAAAAGGACTAAAGGATATTCCTATTATCTGGCGGCGAAAAAACTTGAAATTTCGTTTTCTTATTCTTTTTTTTGGAAAAAAATTAACCCTTATCGTTTAAGAATGAATTCTGCACAGATAAGGGTCAATGAGAGGGATAATTTACCGCTTTCAAGTATCGCATCTACTAAAAGCTATTTTCTTCAGAACTTAGTTTTACCTAAATATATTGAAATTAAAGATAGTAATCTTTCGCTTACTAAAGCACAGCATACTTTTCATTTTGAGCACCTTAATCTACAACTTTATAGTCCTAAATCCAATTTATCTTACGTGGAAGCAAGTACAACTATGGCTGGACTTTGGAACCTGAGCCCAACTCGTTTTGTGCTTAGAGGATTATTGAGGGTTAATAGCAAAAATATTCAATCAGAGGGACTGTACCTCATTGGTAATCTAAACATGTACCCTAAGCTTTATCAGCTGAATGCTAGATTTGATTTTAATTGGTTACTAGAGCAAAATTTTCTTGCTCTAAAAAAAATTCATTTCTCTGGAATCGAAGCATCAAAGCAATTGAGTTACCAAGGCAATATAGAGGAGTTGCTTTTAAAAGATTTTCATCAAATATTTCTACCTCGAGTGAGTATTGATTTTCGTCAGGAACAGGTTAAGAAATTAGAGGGCTATTTAGTACTGAGTGAGTTAGCCTGTCAGTTTCCTATTTGTACGGTAGAAAATATAAGATTTGGTACTAATTATCAGAAAGGGCCAGCTATTTTCACTGCGAGTGGAACAGTCTCTTTAGGTCTAGATTGGTCTAAAAACTTAATTTTATTAGACCAATTAATTGCAGAGGGCAGGTTTCTCTCGGAAAGGGGTGCCATACCCCTTATGTTGAAGTTAGAGGACTCTTCTTTGTTGAGCCTGGGAAATCAAATGTCGGTATATCTCACTGGATTTCTGAATCGGCAACCATTGAAAGTAGTGATTAAGCAACGAAATAAAACTCTACAAAATTTAGAAAGCTGGGAAATTTGGGTTTATTTATTAGGATTAGATTGGTTAGGAAACCAGCCAAACTCAAATTTTTCACTAGAGAAGTACGATATTTGGCTTAAAAAAACACTCAATTATTTAAACACCTTGAGCAATAAACAAGTCATGCTAAACTTCAGTTTAGGGCATTTTCATTTTTTTAATTTTCCTTTCTTTGATTTCTCAGGGGTACTGGCTTATCAATACCCCTATATTTATTTAAGGAATTTAAAAGGGAAACTCTTTGAGGGTGAGTTTCAGTCAGAGGTTGAATTAAAATTAGGTCAACTACCAAACTACAAGATAGACGCACGGCTAGAGAACTTCAAACTAGAGTCAGTGCTGGCTTCTGTCAGTAACTTGCCTTTTCTTTCTGGGCAAGGCACCGCTTATGGTTCATTAAAAACAGAGGGTAAAAATATTGTTGAATTACTCGACCACCTTGCAGGCGTTTCTATTTTAGAAGTACAGCAGGGTTATCTAGAGGGTCTAGGTCTAGATCAATTGCTGCACAAGTACTCGAAAGTATTTTTCTCTTCTACTCTTCAAGAGCAGTTGAAGTTCTTGCAGTTACTTACTCCTAGCATTTCAAAAGCAGCAAAAACTTGGTTCGATCATTTAAAACTAGCTAGCTACTGGTCCAATGGAATTGGTGAAACTATTGCTTTGGAGTTTCAGGGGCCACAATTTCAGGTTGAGGGCACGGGGACGGCTGATTTAAAGCAGCGATTGATCGATTATTCGCTAGTGCTATCAGGCAGTGCAACTAGAGGTGAGAAAAAATTTAACTTTACTATCCCAGTTCGTATGGCTGGACCTTTGTCTGGGCCTGATGTGTATTTAGATTATAAAAAAATGGTTGGCTGGGTAGAACGCGCTGAAAACAAAGAAAAAATGCTAAAGCGTTTTATTAAGCAACAATGGAATTTATTACGGTACTTTGAGGGGGGAATTGACAGCAACACTGATGGTGCAGAAGCGCAGTAGGATAAGCTTTGCTTATTTGCACGTGTCAGTAACAGGACTTCAGTCAGGGGGAGAGTGGTTCTGCTGATACATTTATTCTTTAATAAATTAAACCAAAGTATTTAAAAATCGCCGTAAAGGGCCTGTAAACTTGAGAGAGCGGCAAGCGGTGCTGTTTCTGTACGTAAAACTCTTGGCCCCAAGGTACAACTAATGAAGCCATAATCATTCGCCAGCTGAAGTTCTTGCTTTGAAAATCCTCCTTCCGGACCAACTAATACTGCTAGAGCAGGTGGTTGCTTTAAATCTCGGATAGAATACGTCGGGTAAGAAGCATTAGGATCTAAGATTAGTTTGATTTCTGTATCAATATTGCTAACCGCTGTCTGAAAATCAGTAAGAGGGTGGAGTATAGGTAATTCAGCTCGACCAGTCTGCTCACAGGCTGACAAGCAAATTTGTCTCCATCGATTCAATTTACATACAGTTTTGGTTTCTCCTAGTTTTACGTTACTGCGCTCAGATACAAGTGGACAAAAGGCATAAACTCCAAGCTCTACCGCTTTTTGCAAGATCCAATCCATCTTAGTACTCGTAGAAAAGCATTGCAAAAGACTGATCTTGAGAGGTGATTCTGTGACAGCCAATTGCTTGGAAATTACCTGGGCAGTAGCACTTTTTTTTTCTACAGCAGTAAGCATAGCATCGTAGTTAAAGCCATCCCCATTAAATAGCTGTATAGTTTGTCCGACAGCTATCCGAAGCGCACGCAAGTGCACCGCGGTGGAGAGTGGTAGGACCACGGTACAGTTTATTTCTAGGGGATAGGTGGTATAAAAACGATGTAAACGTTTAATGGGGAGGTTGACCATTCGGTAACAATACCCAAACGTAACCAGTATGATTCATTTTTCCAGCTAGTTCACCAGCTTCATCTCCATACCCCCAAAACAGGTCTACTCTAACACTTCCTGTAATAGCAGAGCCGGTATCTTGAGCCATAAGTAAACGATTGAGGGCTTTATTATTTCTAGGATCAGTTGTAGCCAGATACAAAGGCGTACCTAATTCTATATAACGGGTATCTACAGCACCAGAGTATTCTTTAGAAAGGGTTACTCCCAACGTACCCTTCGGCCCTCCGTCACTAGACTGATTATCTGCCAGCTTGAAAAAGATAAAGCTTGGATTGACATGCAATATTTCCTCTCTTTTTTCCGGGTGTTGAGCAATGTATTGCTGAATAGACTGCTTACTCACCTGATGGAGGGGCAGATAGCCCTGTTTTACTAAATAAGCACCTATAGACTGATATGGTAGACCGTTTTTCTCAGCATATGCTAAACGAAGCATTTGGCGTTCCCCTGTAATTACACGGCCAGAGCCTTGTACATGCAAGAAAAACAGATCCACGGGATCATTAGCATAAGCTAGGATGGGGGCTTGATTTCGTATTGCACCCTGATCAATTTCTTTTCTTGAATAATAGGGAATTAATTCTTTACCGAGAAAACGTCCCCGAAGAATTTTATTTTTATTTGAAAGAGAGAATTTTGTTGGATTAGCAAAATAAGTACCAGTAGGATCTACTGTTGCTCCTTTAAGAGTTTTACGCAGATGTATAGGTTCTTGAGAATTTATTAGCTCAGCTGGTATAGGGACACTTATTAAATCGCGGGGCATACCATAGATGGGATACTGTGCAAGTCTTGTTCGAGTTTTTGAACCTGATATAGCTGGCTCGTAATAGCCCGTAACCTTACCATCTAGGCCACCATGCTCATTACTTAATCTCCAGACCTGAAAATTTTCTTCAAAGAATTGCTTAGCATTACTGCGATTATTTTCTATTTTTTCAGCTACATGACATACAGCTCGCCATTTCGGTTCTTGTGAAATAGCGCTACAACCTTTTTTAAAAGCTTGCAAGCTGAGTTCAAACTGTTGAGACCCCCAGCCAGGCAGATGAGCATAGTCCACTACAGTATACCTAACGCTAGGATTTTGGTGGGAGACAACTACCGTGCCTGTAGGGAGCTTATTAGAATCAATTGCCTTCATTTGCTGCTCTTCATCAGAAAGATGTATTTGCTGTTCTTTTTGTGTGTAATGACATCCTGTGAAAAGAACACATAGAGAAAAAATGGCTGTATAGAGCCCATGGTGCTTCATAGTTAATAGTTCAGGTTTCATACCTTCTGCCAAAAATGGTCTCCTAAAGATTAAAGCAGGGGAAAACAATGAAGGATAATTATTCAAAACGTTCAAAACAGAGCATTTAAGTCAGGCTGTTGGTTTTTACTAGTAGGATCTATGGGTTTAGGGGCCTTCTCTACTGATTCATCAGAAGGTTTACTATCAAATGCTTTTTCCAACGCTGGGCGCTGATTAGGATTAGGTTGAGTGACAGGTTTATCGTCATCTTCAAAAGGATTGTAATAATCTTGATCTGGAATTTGCTTACTTGTGGGGGCTGGTTCCGCGACAACAGCTTCATTTTCTGTTTCAGGTTTCGGTAAATTATCAAGATTAACCTGATTAGATTTATTTAACTCTTGTTGCAAATCCTTATCTATGCTAGTAGCGGGTGTGTCCTGAGAATCAGGGTTCTCTAGTTTTGGATTAGTGAGAAATGAGTAAACTAGATAAGCCACAATACAAGCTAATAAAATTAAAATTAGCACGATCAAATAACTCATAAACCTTAGAAGCTTATCGGTAAATGCACTCATATCAAATCCTTGAAAAATATTTCACTGCCTTATACAGCGGGGCGGAGGTGAGAAAATTACTGAGAAGCCCGCCCTGTTTGTGGGTCAAAAGTTTCATACAAAGTCACTACCTTGCGAACTCCAGGCACTTTGCTGATAGCCAGTGAAGCTTTGCGTTGTTCCTCTGGAGTCAAAAGTCCAAACACGTATGTAGTACCAGAATAGGTCATCACTTTGACATCGTTGGGAGAAAAACCCGGAGCAGCAAGCAAGTGTAGCCTGATCTGAGAGGTGAGAAAAACATCATTCGCAGCGTCAGCTAAACTCCTCTGATCATAAACTTTTAGATAATTATAGACCTTTGTAACAGCCTTTTGTGACTGGGCAATTTGTTCTAACTGCTTTCTTTGATGATCATTCTCTACCAAACCAACCAATAAGACCTTATGGTTGTAACATATGACGTTGAAAGCAGGAATACTCACTTTTGTTGCATCATTTAAATCGATCAGGCGAGGGTATTGTCTTCTAATTTGAGCTCTAATAGTTAATTGCGCTACTCGGTCATCCACAATAGTACCCTTAGTCCTACGGTCAGTTAAGGCTAGCCCCCCTGCCGTCACGGCACTGCCCAGTAATAGTGGTGTGCAGCTACTTAAAGTTACAGAAGAGAAAATCAAAAAAATCAAATAGTGAATGTATTTGCGCATGGTATCTTCCTAGTCGAGAACCTAACAAGGATTTTATTATAAGAATAACTAATTATTTTCACCAAACAACATCCTGTCTATACCGTCGCAGATAGCATGGATCATTAAAGCATGTACTTCTTGAATTCTGGCAGTCCTCATATGAGGGACATTGAGCAGTATATCATCAGTGTCTAAAAGTCCGGCTATTTTACCACCATTTCTTCCCGTCATAGCTATTACGGTCATCTGTTTTTCGTGTGCAGCATGAATGGCTTCAATAACGTTATCCGAATTGCCTGAAGTAGAAATAGCAAGCAGTACATCATTTCGGTCACCAAGAGCAGTTACCTGCTTGGAAAAAACCTTTTTGAATTCATAATCGTTAGCAATAGCAGTCAAAATAGAGCTATCAGTGGTTAAGGCGATAGCAGCCAAACTTATTCTCTCCCTCTCAAATCGGCCTATTAATTCAGCCGAAAAGTGTTGCGCATCTGCGGCTGACCCTCCGTTACCACAAGCTAGTATTTTTCCATCTTGCATCAAAGAGTTAGCAATAGTATGGCTGGCCAAGATAAGTCCCTGAAGCAAACGGCTTTTACAGTCGCTTAACAAGGCAATACTTTCCTCAAAATGTTCTACTATGCAGTGTGTAAGATCCATGATGCATTCCTAATCTTTAAATTACAGGAGGTAAACGATCCTAAGTTTAGAGGAGAGAGCAGTAATATGACAATTTTTTTCAGCAATAATGTTTAGGATAAAAAAGTGATGAAGAGAATATGTGGCCGTTGGCTGCCAATAAAACAACTAACGAATAGATCCAATCCCTTACCGTTATACCTTCAAACTTATGAAACTAGCGTAATTCTACTTTAAAAAAATTATCAGGCATAACGTTAAATCTGGATGCTATCCCTTTAGCAGAATTAGGCTACTACAACAGCAAAGGCTGGCTTGTTTTCTTTAGAGGAGGTAGGCTAGGATAACTTCCGATGAGGTAGAATTGAGTCGTTGGGATTACAAGGAATTTTGCATAGAAAAGTATTTATGGATAGCTTAGCCAAAGAGGGAGTGTTTCAAGCACCCGCCCTATATGTGGTGGGAACCCCTATAGGTAATTTAGGAGACCTTAGTTTTAGGGCACTTGCGGCTTTTAAAAGAGCCAATCGTATTTGTGCAGAAGATACGCGTGTGACACAAAAATTACTGAAAGCCTACGGTATCAGTACGAAACTAGTCAGTCTTAGAGCTCAGAATGAAGCGTTGATGACAGAAAAAATTTGTGGCTGGTTAGCTGAGGGGGAAATGATAGTACAAGTTTCAGATGCAGGAACGCCTGGTATCTGTGACCCGGGCAGTTATTTAGTAAAACGGGTAAGGCAGGCTGGATTGAGTGTCTACTCCATTCCTGGACCTTCAGCTTTAATTACTGCACTAAGTATTTCAGGAATTAGTACACAGCAGTTTTTTTTTGAAGGTTTTTTACCTGCAAAATCTTCTCATAGAATTAAGGTATTAGAAAAAATAGCAAGTAAGAATGAAGTGACACTATGCTATGAAGTACCCCATCGGATTTTATCGACACTGACATATGCCATGTCACTTATGCCGCACCGTAAGCTAGTGCTACTGAGGGAGTTGACTAAAACGTTTGAAACAGTCTTGGAGGGAAATGCAGCTTCTCTGAAAGAAATGATAGTAGCGGATAGTCAGCAGCAAAGGGGAGAAATGGTACTAATTTTTGATCAAGCAGAGATGTCTTTCACTCCGGCACTTACTCAATCCGTTAAAGAGGTTGCGCAGGAATTAGTAGCCTACAAAATTCCAAGTAAAACGATCACTCAATTATTAGCAAACTTAGTTCCAGTTGATAAAGGGGAGTTGTACGAGTTTATTGTGGCTCTGAAAAAAGCAGGGGTTAAATAGGTTGGCGCAAGTACCAGCTTTACTTTTGAAAAAATCGTCGGTAGAATGCGTTTCTTCCTGAAGTCTTGCCCAGGTGGCGAAATTGGTAGACGCAGGGGACTCAAAATCCCCCGCCGCAAGGTGTGTCGGTTCGAGTCCGACCCTGGGTACCATTAGTTTCACTAATAGTTTGGCTCCGCGTAAGGCGTTGAGTGGATTGGCGTGGTTCGCACGTGCTCGGCGCTTTAAAACATGGAGCTTTTGCTTTATCACTTAGTTTGCGTATCGAGTAATCAGCTGTACCCTGTGATGAAAATAGGAATATCTAAGCAATGCTCTGGTGGTTTCGCTAAACGAAGGAGTGATACCGCTACCACTAAGAAAGTAAACTTAGTTTGGCGACTGCTGTATCCAGTATTTTGATACCCTCTTTTCCAAAATTAATGGTTAAGGCGTAGGAATGGCTTTTGCTGCGTCTGTCGATAATCGTTCCAGTGCCAAACTTTGGGTGCTGGACTAGCGATCCTATAGTATAAGCAGCGTTTGCTTTATCCCTTGTAGAAAGAAGGGTTCTTTTTGCCAAAAATGGCGTGGTATGTATGCCTTCTGCTTCTAGTGGACGTTGAACTAAATGTGCCGGCAATTCATTAATAAATCTTGATTGAATAGAAAACTCTTTTTTTCCTCGGTGGGATCGTTCAATGGCAGAAGTTAGATAGAGTTTTTGTTTAGCTCTAGTGGTAGCAACGTACATTAGCCTCCTCTCTTCTTCTAGGCCATCAGGCTTAGATAAGGTGTATTCGCTTGGAAAGATCCCTTCTTCTAAGGCGATGAGAAAAACTATGTCGAATTCCAGCCCTTTGGCCGAATGGATAGTCATCAGTTGTACAGCCTCACCCCTGGAAGCATATTGCTGTCCAGTTAGAGAATTACGTTCTCCTGCCTCTAAACTAGCATTTGCTAGGAAGGTTAGTATTTTTTCTTTAGTGGTAACAACAGGAAGGCTTTCAGAGAAAAGGAGCTTAACTTCATTGGGATTCAGGTAGTTGGTAGCACTCACCAATTCATCCAAATTATCTAATTTATTTTGGAAATCACCTTTTTTTTCACGGTAATGTTGGGCTAAACCAGTAGTATCAATGATTTTCTGCATCAGTTGAGGAAAGCTTAAAGTTTCCATTTGGGTTTGTAGCTGCTGAATTAAATCATAGAAAACGGCTAGGCAACGCTGTCTGATTCTTTCAACTTCCAACACTTGCCAAAGAGAAACACTCTGGTGATGAGCTTTTTGGTGCAGACTTTCTACGGTTCTGGGGCCGATACCGCGAGGAGGAAAGTTGATTACCCGAAGTAAAGCTTGATTATCTTCTGGAATAACTAACAGTCGTAAATAAGCCAAGGCATGTTTAATTTCTTCGCGCTCATAAAAACGTAATCCTCCATAGACTTTATAGGGTATATTGGCATTAAAAAGCGCTTGTTCGATAAGTCTTGACTGAGCATTATTCCGATAAAGGACAGCTATATGATGGTAAGGAAAGCCTTCTTTATGGAGAGCATTTATCTCGTTAGTAACTAACTGGCTTTCTTGCCAGTCTGAAAGCGTTTGCCAATAACGAACAGGTTCACCTTGTTTCTGCATACTTTGCAGATTTTTACCAATACGGTTTTGATTGTGGGCGATTAAGCCATTAGCAACTTCTAAGATAGTTTGTGTAGAACGATAGTTTCGTTCTAATTTAATTAGATGTGGAATGTTAAAATCACGACGTAGTCGTTGCATGTTATCAACGTTAGCACCACGAAAAGAATAAATGCTTTGATCATCGTCACCTACGGCAAAAATAACTGACTCTTCTCCTCGAAGTAGTTGTAACCACTGGTATTGAAGATCATTTGTATCTTGGAATTCATCAACCAATACATACCTAAATCTTTTTTGGAGTGAGGCCCGTAAAGATGGATTAGTTTGTAGCATTTCTACGCAACGTAATAGCAGCTCAGTGAAATCTACTAGGTTTTCTCTTTGACAAAGTTCTTCGTAACGTTGATAGTAGTATAGTAATTCTCGGTACCGGGGAGTGGGAAACTCACTTATTTGTTGGCTCCTGAGACCTTTTTCTTTCTGTGCATTAATGTATTGAACTATTTCCTGTGTAGTACAAGAAGTGGGGGGGGAGGCAGGATTATTTTTTTGGAGTCGTTTGATAATAGATAACTGATCTTGGGTATCCAAGAGCTGAAAATGAATAGAAAGGTTAGCACTCTTATAAAAGCTTCTAAGTAAGCGATGGCATAAGCTATGAAAAGTACCTAACCAGAGTGTGGGAATAGCATGGCCTAGAAGTGCCTCTAAGCGGGAACGCATCTCTTTGGCTGCCTTGTTCGTGAAGGTAACCGCTAAAACTTCAGCTGTATTGGCACGTCCGGTGGATAAAAGCCAAAAAATCCTAGAGATTAAAACCCGAGTTTTACCACTTCCTGCCCCTGCCAATACTAAAAGTGACTGGTCGAAAGGATGGGTAACAGCCGACAACTGCTCAGAATTGAGTTTCTTTAAAAAACTAGTAGATACTTTGTCCATGTAGCAGTACTTACTAACACTTAACAGAAGGAGGGACACCACACAGGAGTTATTAGCCTAGGCTCTCCAGCAGCTGTTCAATTATAATTTAACTCGCTCCTTATTCATTAAATTTTTTCGAGTTTTAGACAATGCTCAGCTATCAACACGAATATCATGCAGGTAATCATGCGGATATTCTAAAACACTACTGCCTCTTTGAGATACTTTCTTATTACAGCAAGAAGGGTAAGCCTTTTAGCTATATTGATACGCATGCCGGACGAGGGCTATATTACCTAGATTCAACTGAGTCACTAAAAAATAAGGAATACCAATCTGGGATTGCAAAATTAATGAGGAATCGTTTGATTTTAAGCGCCCGATTGAAGGCATTTCAACTTTTCTTAAGAACCTTTGAAGAATGTACCTACCCAGGATCTCCCTGTATAGCGCAAAAGTTAATTTCTGACAAATTTCCTCTGCAGTTATTTGAACTACATCCTGTTGAATTTTATTCATTAAGGCAGTATTTTGATGCCTGTCTTTCAAGGCGAGTTACTTTGCTGCATCAAGATGGCTTGAAGGGTTTATTGGCTCTGTTACCTCCAGCTTCAAGACGGGGTGTCATTCTATTGGACCCATCCTATGAAGTCAGCAGAGAATATGGGCAAGTAGTAGAGACAGTCAGAAAGGCACATAAAAAGTTTGCTACAGGCTGCTACATAGTTTGGTACCCTTACTTAGCACATCGGCCACTACAAGGATTTTTTGAAGCATTAAGACAGATAAGCACTAAATATATTCGAGTCAGTCTATGGATTAGAGGGAAAACAATGGCTAGGGGATTGCAAGGGAGTGGCGTGTGGGTGATCAATCCTCCATTTCATCTGGATGAATATTTAAGGGAAACGCTGCCACAGCTGACTACTTTACTGGGGCAGGATCAAGGAGCAAGGCACAGTTTAGAGGTAGGTAGATTATAACAGAAGGGCTTTAAGAGATACTTATGATAGAATCGGTATAGTCTGGAGGAATCAGGTAATGAAAGCCCTTGTAAACGAACTCAATGAATACGCGCAGCACAAAAAGTTACCTTCTAGTCTGGTATCTTTGGTCACTAGCTTGGTAAGCTGCTGTTTAGATATTAATCAGAGGGTGCGTCTGGGCCAGTTATCTGGAGTGCTAGGTGAAGCTGGCACCGGTAATGTCCAGGGAGAGCAACAGAAAAAATTAGATGTAATTGCTAATAATCTTCTGATAGACAAGCTGTCTAAGCTGCCTATAGTCGCTGGATTAGCTTCTGAAGAGGAAGAGCATTTTTTGCCTGTTGCTGAAGGGGGAGAATACCTGGTTTTGTTTGATCCTTTAGATGGTTCTTCAAATGTTGATGTCAACATTTCTATTGGCACGATTTTTTCTATTTTAGACAATCCGGGGGGGAAGCTAAGTGAAGCTCACTTTCTACAGCCAGGAGTGGATCAACGGGCTGCAGGATACGTTCTCTATGGTCCTCAAACGGTATTAGTTCTTAGTTTTGGTGCAGAAGTACTTATGTTCACCTTGAATGAGCAAGGTGATTTTGTCTTAACGCAGAATAAGTTACACGTTCCCCAGACTACGCAAGAGTTTGCTATTAACGTCTCCAATTATCGGTACTGGCAGTCTGCAATGCGTCAGTATGTAGATGAACTTTTAGAAGGCGAGGAAGGAATACGAAAAAAAAATTACAACTTGCGTTGGGTAGCTTCTATGGTGGCCGAAGTACACAGAATTCTCACTAGAGGGGGAATATTTTTGTACCCTAAGGATACTCGTCCTGCAGCAACCAATGGTAAGCTAAGGCTACTTTACGAAGCAAATCCCATGAGTTTTTTGATTACAGCGGCCGGGGGGAGGGCTAGTAATCTAGAGGGTGATATTCTACAAATAGAACCCAAAATGCTGCATCAAAGGGTGCCCGTAGTTTTGGGCTCTTCGGAAGAAGTACTTTATGTCCAACGTTTGCACTTATAGGTTTTAAAAAGAGGATTATTATGATTAGGCTGTACACTAGTTTGGGTAATATTGATATTGAACTAAATGAGAAAAAGGCACCCTTAACGGTTAAGAATTTTGAAGACTACGTTACTTCAGGATTCTATGATGGTACGATTTTTCACCGAGTAATTGATGGGTTTATGATTCAAGGGGGCGGATTCGATCAGGATATGCAACTGAGGTCTACCCGGGAGCCTATTAAGAATGAGGCAGATAATGGTTTAAGGAACGAGCAATATTCTGTAGCTATGGCCAGAACCAATGATCCTCACTCTGCGACAGCACAATTCTTTATTAATGTTAAAGATAACGATTTTCTTAATTACACAGCAAAAAATGAGATGGGCTGGGGGTATTGTGTATTCGGCAAAGTCGTTGCTGGAGAAGAGGTTGTAGACAAGATCAAGCAGCAGGCTACGGGGCGGCGTGGTATGCATAGTGATGTGCCGTTGGAACCTATCGTGATCTCTAAAGCAGAAAAATTAGCTTGAAAAGTGATTCTTTACTTTGTTGTTTCATAGTTATTTGTAATAGGAGTTAAGCTTGTAGAAGATAGGTTTAAGTGGTGTAGGTAGTTTCCCTTTAATAAGGCGTGAGGCTAAATACATGGACTCTTTATGTTGGTTGTTTGATCTAGATAATACTCTGTATCAAGCAGGATTCGGGGTTTTCGAACGCATCAATCAGGCAATGACTCAGTATTTAATGCAACATTTGAGGCTTTCAGAGTACCAGGCCTCTTGTCTGTGGGAGCGCTATTGGCTGGATTATGGAGCGACTTTATCTGGCCTAATTCGACATCATCCTGAGATTGATGTAAATGATTTCTTAGCTAATACTCATTCTTTGGAGCAGCTTTTACCTTGTATTGTAGTTGAAACGGGTTTACATCGTGGATTAAGCCAGCTCAAAGGTAAGCTTTTCGTTTTTTCTAACGCGCCGCATTTTTATGTTCAAGCAGTTCTAAAAGCTCTACATTTAGAATCTTATTTTCAGGGCATCTATGGTTGTGATGACCTAAGTTGGTACTGTAAGCCCAATGCTTTGGCGTATAAGTCTTTGTTTGGTCGAATTGAAATGGCAGGTATTTTTCCTAACCACTGTATTTTGATAGATGATCATCGCAATAATCTTAAAACAGCTAAGAAGTTTGGTCTAAGAACAGTTTTACTTGAGAGTGAAACTTCTTCAGTAGTTGGTACAGAATCCTTTGTAGATCTGGTTGTGCCAACGGTGGAGGCATTGGCAGAGTTTCAAAACTATTGGCTGGGGAGGAATGTTGGATAAGTTAGAACATTTTCTCCTACGGTTAGAAAGTAATCTCATAGAAAAAAATTTCCCTATGCTTTATAAAGGTCGTCCCCCAGATGCTCACAAAGGAAGCCTTGGAAGTTTAGCTGTTTTAGGTGGAAGCAGAGGTATGGAAGGGGCGCTGATTTTGGCGGGTAGAAGTGCTTTGAAAGCAGGATGTGGAAAAGTTTTTCTGCATTTTACGCAGCGAAAAGTACCTCTAAAATACGTAGATAGTGCGCCTGAGTTGATGGTACGTTCCTACCGAGATTATCTAGAGCTTGCTGGTAGTTTTTCGGCAACAGTGTTTGGCTGTGGATTAGGATTAAGTTCGCTAGCTGAGGAAGTTTTTTATATATTGCTCGACGCTTCAAAAGATAGTAGAACTGTACTGGATGCTGATGCCTTGAATTTATTGACTAAATATAGTGGAGCCATTAAATTAAACCCTCAGCAGCATATACTTACCCCTCACATGGGAGAAGCAGCGCGTCTGTTAGGAGTAACCATAAAGCAGGTCCAGGATGCGCGTTTGCATGCGGCGCAAATTTTATCTGAGAAATATGCAGCAATAGTAGTTTTAAAAGGTCCTTCCACCATTGTTTATTCTTCTTCTGAAAAGAAGACCTATAGTAATTCAACAGGTAATGCAGGTTTAGCTACTGCGGGAACAGGAGATGTATTAGCAGGGATGATCGGGAGTTTTCTAGCACAGGGCTATGCTCCATGGGAAGCAGCGACGGCTGGGGTTTTTTTACATGGCTTGGCGGCTGATTGGTTGGTTTTTAATGGTATTGGACCGATCGGCTTAACTGCTTCAGAACTCACAGATGCGGCCCGCCTACTACACAATGCAATAGTCTGTCAGCACACTACTGAAGAAAAGGATTATGAAGCTTTTCCTGCCCAATAGTGGTAAAGGGTCCATGGCCCGTGATGACTTGAGTAGCCTCGGGCAGAGTTAATAGTTTCTGTTTTATTTGTTGGACTAGAACTTCATGATTACCACCGGGTAAATCGGAACGTCCAATAGAGTTTAAAAATAGAACATCCCCTGCAATCAACAGTTGAGCTTGCTTTGAATAAAATACTACATGGCCGGGGCTATGGCCGGAGATTTTCAAGACCGTGAAAGAATAACTACCAATAGTCAGAATATCATTCTCTTTGAGCCAACGAGTTGGTGTAAAGGTCTCAGCTGGAGGGAAGCCAAATAATTGTGCAGTATGGGTTAGCTGTTGCAACCAAAATAGATCATCTTGATGCGGGCCCAGAACTTCGACTTCAGGCTGATCATGCATTAATTGAGCTACTCCCATTACATGATCTAGATGTCCATGGGTAAGCCAGACAGCCTTTAAGCGCAACCCTTGAGTTTGAATAAAGGCGAGTACTTCTTCTACCTTCCCTCCAAGATCTGAAATAACACAATCCCTAGTGATCGAATCCCACAAAATACAACAATTTTGCATAAAAGCCGTTACTGGGATGGTGTGAATTTTCAATGACATCAGGTGGATTCCTAAGACAAGGCCTGTTCTAGATCTTGCCATATGTCTTCTACATCTTCAATACCGATAGAAAGCCTTAGTAAGCCCTCTGTAATGCCTAATTGTTTTTTAACTAGAGCATTCATATTACTATGAGACTGTGTGAAGGAGTGGTTAATTAGGCTTTCTACTCCACCTAAACTAAAAGACAACTGGAATAATTTTAATTTTTTAACTAGCTTGTTAGCAGCTTCTTGAGTATCGTTTTTTAAACGAAAAGAAACAATACCCCCAAAGCCTGACATTTGTTTCTTAGCTAGATCGTGCTGGGGATGATGTGACAAACCAGGGTAATAAACCTCGCTAATTTGAGGGTGTGTCAGTAAACGTTCAGCAATAATACTGGCATTTATCTGGTGCTGTTTCATGCGCACTGCTAAGGTTTTAATCCCTCTTAAAACTAGAGAGCAATCAACGGGACCAGCAATCCCTCCAGTACTCTTTTGTAGGACTTTCAATTTAGTAGCGTATTTAGGTTCCCTAACCACGGCAATACCCAGCACTACATCAGAGTGCCCGCATAAGTATTTAGTAGCAGAGTGAGCTATAAAGTCAACTCCAAAAGTAAAAGGTTGTTGTAGATAGGGGGTAGCAAAAGTGTTGTCAATACCGACAGGAATTTGATAAGTTTGAGCTAAGCTAGTGATTTGCTTAATGTCAATTAGTTTTAAAAGAGGGTTACTTGGACTTTCAAGCCAAATTAGCTGTACAGCTTTCTGCTTGATTAAGGGAATTAAGCGGTCAGGTTGGGTCATGTCAACAAAAATGACTTCAACGCCCCAAGGCTGGTAGACTTGAGTAAGTAGCTCGTAACTGCCTCCATAAATATCAGCCACTGCTAAGATAGTTCCCCCTGGCTTTAAAACACTTCTCCAAATGGCATCGATAGCAGCAACGCCACTTCCAAACGCAAAGGCAGAGCACCCTCCCTCTAATTCAGCTACGGTTTTTTCTAAAATATCGCGAGTAGGATTGCCTAGTCGAGAATAATCGTAGGCTGGCTTTCCGCCGATTTCCTGTAGTTTAAACATACTGTTTTGATAGATAGGAGGCATGACAGCTTGATTATGCTCTTCCGGCACATAGGAAGAATGAATGACGGTGGTATTTAGTTTTTTCCTACTCATAAAAAAGGTCCTTCTAATTGTGTTTCATACAGAGGGCTCGATTTTAGCATTCCTACCATGGCAAATAGAACTATTTCCACAGTCATTAATAACTAGCTTAAAAAAATTGGTAGTATTTGACTAGGTACTAAATACTGACAATATGATGTTGCTTTTAGTTTAAATGGATGATGGAAGGGACATGAAAAACGAACCTTCTAAGTTTTTCTGCACCCCTCCACTATGTATTGATAGATTCTTATGCCTGGCCCAAGCAGAAACATTATAAACTTTAAGATTAATATTTATGGTGAGAGAAGGGTTAGTATTTAACATATACTTTGACTTCCAACTGAGAAATTTCCCAGTTAGCTAAACTAGCTAGAATCTCACTTTGATGAAACTTAATATGATTAGCTACTGAGCCAGAGTTGGCAAAAATAAGGAGCTTTCGATTGCGCAACCGAACTACTCGAACTTGATTTCGGTAGGGCTCAGGAATGAACGGCCGGATAACTTGCGTAGCTGACTCACAAACTTTCTGTTCTTCAAATAACTCCAGTAAAGTGGTATTTTTTTTTATGTACGAAAATAGGCCCATTTCTAAATGGATGAGCAATCGATTTTCGCTAGTTGTTCCGAAATAACGGATTTAAGAGTATCAATTTTTAAGGTGCGTGCTTCTTGACAGGCTTCTTTAAGAGCAAAAGAAAAACCAAGTGCATCTGTACCGCCATGACTTTTAACCACAATACCATTAAGGCCTAATATATTAGCTCCATTAAAATACCTTGGATCCAATTCCTGTTTTAGTTGTTTGAACACCGGAGTAGCTGCGAGGGCAACTAGCCTTGAGAAAGTATTTTTCTCAAATTCATTTTTTAGCATACTAGTTACAAAGCGCATAGATCCCTCCATAGTCTTCAGCATGATGTTCCCAACAAATCCATCACAGACGATAATATCAACTTTATTGCTGAATAAGTCATTACCCTCTACATTACCGACAAAATTCAACTCTGTTTTAGAAAACAATTTAAATGCTTGCTTTGCAACCTCATTACCCTTACCTTCTTCACTCCCTATATTCATTAAACCGACTCTTGGGTGAGGGTTAACCGCTTTCACGGATTTACATAGCTCCGAAGCTAAAATAGCAAATTGCAGCAAATGCTCAGCAGAACAGTCAATATTAGCCCCGAGGTCTAGCGCACAAACCTTCCTGTTTTTAAAACCAGGTAAGAATTTAGCAAGAGCAGGACGACTGATCCCTGGAAGAGTTTTGAGAACAAACTTAGAAATAGCAATCAATGCACCGGTATTACCCGCAGAGACGGCGGCATGTGCTTGGCCTTCTTTAACCAATTCCACAGCCAGACGCATGGAAGAATTCTTCTTATTTTTTAGAGCACTAAGAGGATTTTCAGCCATGGAGATAACCTCAGCAGCATGCCGAACGGTTATCCTGTTAGAAGGTAGCTGGTACTGATTCAACTTTGCCTGAATCTGAGTTTTATCGCCTACCAAAATTAAATCTACATCAGACACATCCTGAAGAAACAACTTAGAGCCAGGCAGAGTAACATCCAGGCCTGCATCCCCGCCCATTGCATCAATTGATAATGTAACCATAAATGAACTAGTTTTAAAGGTTTAATACAAGCGCACGAGGAAAAAAAGACCTAATAAATAAACTATGTCGCAAGCTACTCAGGTCGACAGTTAATCGTACCAGGGCAAGGCGTTACCCTTCCTTATTGACAACCTTTTTTCCCCTGTACATTCCTTTGGGAGAAATATGATGGGACAAATGAACCTCTCCAGTATTTTTATCCCTACTGAGTCCGGGTATTTTCAAGGCATCATGTGAACGATGCATGCCCCTCTTAGAAGGGGACTTTTTATTTTGTTGAACAGCCATTTAGAACTCCTTAAACAACGTTTTCCGGGAACCAGTAATAGCCACAAAAACTTGCTCCCAAAGTAACCTATAATTTCTAATAAGAGGGATAAGATACCCCCAAAAAAGGCCCTAGCAGTGTAAAAGCACACCTACGAACAGGATCTTAAAACAAAGCCAAGCACAGCCACAGCTCCCAACAGTGTCTACACCTAGCCAAAACAGCCCTCTCAAGCTCCGCTCTCATTTCACACGTAGGTGCCTCCACAAGAACCCACACTTAAAGTCGATACAAGACCATGACCAGCAGCTCCCAGAGCAGGCAGCCTCATGATATGATGAACAGCTTTCAGTGTCAATCGTCCTGGCAGGATAGGGGACAGCTAGGGCAATTCTACTTCTAAAAGGAATTTTGTGAAAATAATACTAGCTTCTAGCTCTTTATCTCGAAAGTGGCAGTTGCAACAGATAGGGCTAGATTTTATCGCACGTGCTCCTAATATTGATGAGAGGAGATTGCCACAAGAGTTAGCCTGTGAGATGGCAGCTCGACTTTCCAAGGAGAAAGCCAAGGCTGTCCAAGGGGACTACTCTAATGCCTTAATTATTGCTTCTGACCAAGTAATTGCATGTGAGCACTTGATTCTGGGTAAACCACTTTTACGTGAGCGAGGTTTAGCTCTTCTAAAAAAGATTAATGGTAAGCACTTAAAAATTTTTTCTGGGGCCTATTTTTTGAATACGCAGACAGGTAGGAGTTACCAGCACGTAGAGGAAACATGGGTCAGATTAAGGAAGCTGAAGCCAGAACAGCTTGAAGTTTACTTGGATAAAGAACCAGAAGCACTTTACTGTGCTGGGGGTATAAAGAGCGAAGGATTAGGTATGTTATTAGTGAAAGAAATGCATGCTTCGGATCCTACTGCTGTCATAGGTTTACCGATGTATTTTGTAGTAGAAGTTTTAATGAAAGAGGGCATACCTTTGCTATGAATAAAATAGAAGCGAAGACTTTATACTTGATTCCAACTCCTATAAGTGAGGGAGTAGGGCCATGTTTGTTACCAAAAGATCTCGATATCGTCAGACAACTACAATATTTCATAGTAGAAAGGGCTAAGACAGCTAGGAGGCACCTTAAGCTATTCGAAATATTTTCGCCTATCTCACAGGTAAAAATGATGGAATTGGATACCAATAGAAAGTTACCATTAGATTTCTTTTTGGAGTTTATGTTAAAGGGACAACGGATAGGATTGATGAGCGAAGCAGGTTGTCCTGCAATTGCTGATCCTGGAGCTAAGATAGTGCGTTTGGCCTATCAGGTAGGCTTTAAGGTGATTCCTATGGTAGGACCCAGTAGTCTTTTACTTGCATTGATGGCTTCAGGTGGCAATGGCCAACGTTTTAGTTTTCACGGCTATTTACCCATTGAGGAGCCTCAAAGAAGTAAGTATCTTACCAGTATGGTGAGAAACTTATACCAATATCACGAAACGCAAATTTTCATTGAAACGCCCTACCGGAATCAAAAAATATTTGAATTTTTATTGCAAACTGTGCCTACAGATTTAAGGTTAAATTTAGCAATTAATTTGACGCACCCAACTTTAGAAGTGATCTGCAGTCACCTGGTGCACGAGTGGCGCCAGCATAAGGATCTTTGGCCTGCGTTGCACAAGTATCCTTGTGTATTTACATTAAGCTTGAATGAATGATGGCATTGAGCGAGTTACTTCTTGCCAACAACTACGTGAGTGGGTTGGCAAATGATAAGTAGTCTGCTAACCTTAGCCGGATGTCCCTATTGTTTAGTAGAAATGAGAAGATTGGGGTAATGGTAGCTAGCTGAACGTTTGAGATAATCTCTTTATTCCTGCCATTTATCTAGTTATTTAGTGGGAAATACTCTCTGGCTAGCTTTTTTTCTATTTTACGTGGAGGGTTATAATGACTATCGCTTATTGGTGCGTATTTATCTTTTTCATACTGGCTTACTTGCCAGTAGGTATTAGTAAGATTCTGGCAGGAAATTTTCGAGTGATGAACCGCGACCCAAGAATCTTTCTGGAAAATAAGTCAGGTACTGTGAAGCGCCTATACAATGCTCACCTTAACTCCCTTGAAATGTTTCCTTTTTTTGCTACTGCTGTCATTATTTCCCAGCTAGTAGGAAAATTGTCCCAATATACCATTGATGCTCTAGCAGTAGCTTTTCTAGTGAGCAGGGTGGTTTACATTTTGGCATATGCTGCACACAAACCACCCATTAGGAGTCTTGTATGGTTATTTGGTTGGGCTATTGTGGCTGCCTACTTTGTCGTACCTTATCTAAAAGGGTGAGTTCAACTAGTTTATTTTTAAGATTAGCACTTAAAATCTCATCATAATGGTAGTGAGGTTTTCAGGTGTCTGGTAAATTTTATAGGTGTTTTTGGCTGTGAGGCGGAGATAGCAAAAGGAAGAAGTATGAGTTTGAGAATTGCAATTAATGGGTATGGTCGAATTGGAAGACAGATACTGCGAGCAGTTTATGAAAATGGCTTGAATAAACAACTAAAAATAGTAGCTGTCAATGCTTCTGGAGGGCTACAGACGAATGCACACCTTACACAGTATGATACTACCCATGGTCTTTTCCCTCATAAAGTAGGTTATGAGGAAGATTGCTTGGTGGTGGATGGAGATAAAATACCCTTCTATAGTACACGTGATCCTGCCAAATTACCTTGGAAAGAGTTAGAGGTAGATTTGGTAATGGAGTGCACGGGAGTATTTACTAACAAGACTAAGTGTCAAGCACATTTAGAAGCAGGTGCAAAGAAAGTATTAATCTCAGCACCTGCAGCAAGAGAGGAAGTGGATGCAACTATTGTGTATGGAGTGAATCACCAGGTGCTTACTTCAGACATGGTTGTAGTCTCAAATGGTTCTTGTACTACTAATTGTTTGGCACCTTTGGTTAAGCCACTACATAATGAGTTAGGCATCCTTAAAGGTCTGATGACTACTGTGCACGCGTTTACTAATGATCAGGTATTGGTAGATGTACGGCATAAAGACTTGAGACGAGCGCGGAGTGCCGTCGCTAACCTAATTCCTACAAAGACGGGAGCGGCTCAGGCATTGGGCTTGGTATTACCGGAATTAGAAGGCAGGCTAGAGGGTTTTGCCATAAGGGTGCCTACCATGAATGTTTCACTAGTAGACCTTACTTTCCATGCAGCGAAAAGCACTACCGTACAGGAAGTAAATGATATTATGAAGCAGGCTTCTGAGAATGAGATGAAAGGTGTGTTGGGATATAACACACTGCCTTTAGTTTCAAGTGATTTTAATCATAGGCATGAGGCTTCAATTTTTGATGAAACCTTGACTAAGGTGATTGAAGGGGACTTAGTAAAGGTGTTGGCTTGGTATGATAATGAGTGGGGTTTTAGTTGTCAGATGCTAAATACTGCAAGGGCTATGTTTGATTTGTCCTTTAGGCTTATTTAACCAAGCAAGCTGATAGCTTAATTGGATAAAGGTTAGTATGAAATTCTTGTTAGATTTTCTGGTCCTAGTGCTATTTTTTGGTACGTACTCGATTACTAAGAACATCTACACAGCTACGGAGGTAGCGATAGGAGGCGGGCTGCTGCAATTGTTAGTAGCATGGATTCAGCTAAGACGCTTAGAGGGAATGCAAGTAGTAAATTTTCTCATAGTGCTGATTTTTGGGGGAGCGACTCTTCTGTTGAGAGATAAGGTATGGATTCAATTAAAACCTACTATCCTTTATTGGACCTTTGCATTGATATTATCAGGAGGAAGGGTATTTCAAAAAAATCTACTAAGGAAAATGCTGGGTGATGGATTAGCGCTACCAGCTAGAATATGGAACCATCTACTTTGGGCGTGGATAGTCTTTTTTGTATGCTTAGGAATGTTAAATTGGTGGGTAGTCCATCAGTTCAGTTTAGGTCAATGGGTAACCTTTAAGGTTTTTGGTACAACTGCCCTTTTAATCCTTTTCTTAATACTACAGGGAATCTATATCTATCCTTTCTTTAAGAGTACTCCCCCTAGAAAAGGATAATGGTCAGTTAAGTCTAGTACTTCCCGTGCATAGCTTTCTATTGAGGTTCTCGTGTTGGGTGTCTTTAACGTGCATCGTCGGCTTGTCTCTCCAATAGAAGCAGCCAGTTTTAAGAGGTTTTTTGTAAAAGACTTTTCCCGCTTTATACTTGTAGAGTGATTGTATTGCGGAAAGAAAGTCTGGATAGGAGAAAAAAATGAAGTATACCAATTGGTTATTAGGTTTGAGTTTGGTCCTGTTGTCTGATATTGGACTTGCTAAAGTTGTAGCTACTGTAGGGGATACCAAGATAGATAGTTCTGAAGTGGCTACTCAGGCTAAGTTAATCGTGAAAGCATCTAACGGTAAAATACAAGATAGTCATAACTTGAGGCTTGATATTTTGCAAAAACTAGTTTCTAGGAAAGTAGCAGTGCAGGAAGCTAAAAGACTTCAATTGGACAAGAGTCAAGCTTATTTACAACAGCTAGAAACAGCACGAGAGCAGGCAAATCAGAAGGGCTGGGCTAAGCAGCCTGGATTTAATGGAGATTTCGCTGCTTATAGTGAGGTTTTATTAGCCAACGTTTATGCGGTTAATTTTCTTAAAACGCATCCTATTTCTGAACAAAAAATTAGGTCAGCTTATACCCAACGAGTACAATTTTATAAAGGAAGCCAAGAGGTTAAAATAGGAGAAATTTTAGCCAAAGATCAATTAAATGCTGAGCAAGCTATTGCAGCCTTAAAAAGAAATGAACCGTTTACTGCTGTCGCTAGTAGGTACACCACAGACCCTGCTTTGAAAAAAACTTCTGGTGTTTATGCTAACTACTTAAATTTAAAGGATATGCAGGTGGTTTCTCCTAGTTATTACCAAGTAGTAAATTCTCTAAGCAAGGGTCAATTTACTCAAAACCCTTTGGTTGCAGGTAACCGTTACCTAGTTATCAAAGTACTAGATAAAAGACCGGCACAAATCCCTAGCTACGAGAAAATTAAGGGTAAATTACGCAATGAGATGTTAAGCAATGAGTTTGCGCAGGAGTCTCAACGATTGAAAAAAAACTATCGGATTAAGCTATATCCAGCAGCACTGTAAAAGCTTTCTTGGGGAAAGTAGTGAGATTGTCCTCTTAGGCGCTGTTAGGTAAAAAAGTATAGGGGTCTCACAGGCTTTTGCTAGCATGTGTTGAAGCGGAGCTAGGGTGTTTTAATTTGCCTGTTTGATTAAAGTCTTCCGGTAGCCTAACTGATGGGTTAAAAATTTAGGTGGCTTCTGGTCTCCTTCTAAAGGCTTCTGCCAATTGTTTGGTAGTTAGTTAATTTTGTTTCTTTTGGGGGAGGGCAGGGCCTTACCGCTAGTGAGAAGCCAACTGTTAATAATTCTCCACCAGTTCTTATGCTATCCCAGAGGCCTTCTGTTTTTAACCTAGGTGCCCTTATGTACGCATGATTCACGCTTCGCTTTGCCATGACTGAAATTCTTGCTTTTAGAAGTTCCAGTTTATAGAAGTTGAAATTATCTTTTAAGCAATGGCTAGGCGTGATAGATAGGCGTGATAGAAGAGAGCATCCTACGTAATAGAATAGGGCTAGGCGAGTAAAGGTGCACAGTGTTTGTGTACCATGGATGTGTATTTTATTTATTAATAAGAGGGGAAAGTCTATGGAGAGGAGAGGGTGGTCAATAGTTTATTGCCTACAATATTCTGTATTTCAAGTTTATTAGCGATTTGTTTTAGATTGAATGGCAGTCTTTTTCCTAAAAGGCATAAGCTATTTCCTGGGGGGATACTTAAGGTAAAAGCAACAAATAGAGCGACTTTGATTACTAGTAGAAGGAGTTGGCAAAGATTTAGCTTGAATGGATTTAACTTGTTGCTTGTCTTATGTAGGAGGTGGTAGGTTGCTTATTGGCTACGGAATCTCCTAGAACAGCGCTATTAGGAGATAGCACATGTTCTCTGTCAGCTTTTAACCCATTCAATGATTAATAAAGAAGAAGCGATAGCAGATCCGCATCCATAGGTTTTAAATTTGGCATCTTCTATTACCCCTTGATCATTCACTTTAATCTGCAATTTCATTACATCACCACAAGCAGGAGCCCCCACCATACCTGTCCCTACATGGCTATCTGCTTTATCCAGAGAGCCGACATTTCTCGGATTCTCATAGTGATCGATAACTTTTCTACTATAAGCCATGACAAAACTCCTTAAGATTAATAATAGTTAATGGTCAGACCATTGGACACTGTTGAGATCAATGCCTTCTTGGTACATCTCCCAAAGAGGAGATAAATTCCTTAGTTTAGCTACTTTTTCTTTTATTAAACGAGCGGCGTAGCTTACCTCATCCTCAGTAGTAAAACGCCCAAAACTAATACGTAGTGAACTATGAGCTAATTCATCGTTACGCCCTAATGCTCTTAGCACATAAGAGGGCTCTAGGCTAGCAGAAGTACAGGCCGAACCACTGGAAACAGCCAGCTCCTTGACAGCCATCATTAAACTTTCTCCCTCCACAAAGTTAAAGCTGATATGATGCCGAAAAGAGTTCTTTATCTTTTATTTCTTATTTTTCAAAAGCGTGATAATAGTTTAAAAAGGATATATACGAGAGACAACTTTATGAGTTAGAAGCTCAATATTGAGATTAGTAGTAAAAAACATTTTAGTTAGTGTACAGAAGCCTTCTTAAAAGCTTGATTTTTAATGTATGCCGCGAGAATCGGACGAATCTTCGCCTACACACACCCCTCTTTGGAGTTTAGGCCGGTCCTAGGGCTACTATAAGCAACTATTAGAAGGCTAACTCACTCTTTGTGAAGACATGTCAAAATATTTAAGCGAGTGCCCTTTCCTTAGATAATAACTATAAACTTTTCTAGCTTTTACCAGCTCCTCAGCTTCAGCAGAAAATAGTAATAATTGTTTCTTAATGAATGGAGCCTCAAGCTTTTTCTCGCTCAAATTAATCCAGATAGGAGAACAAGAAGAAGCTACATTCAATGGGTTTGCAGTAATCAAAATGGGAGAGAGAGGAAGATTATCGCTTTCATCATCTTTACTAATAACATTAGGCAGAAAACTATTGGGCACAGCAACCCAAAGCGCATCCGATAGCTCCAGCTGATAGGCCTCGTCGGGCTTAGTCAAGATAGTGACTAAACCTTCAGAGCTATCTAAAATTTTCTGCAATAATTCACACAAAAAAATAACAGGATTAGTTAGGTTGATATAGAAATATACTTCCATCCTCTAATTAGCTTGATGCTTTAGAAAATCAAATAGTAAAGGAACAGGACGGCCAGTTGCTCCCTTGGCCCCTCCTTTTTTCCAAGCAGTGCCTGCAATATCGATATGTGCCCAGGGAAAATTTGGCTCGATGAAATGAGAAAGAAATGCCGCGGCAGTGATTGTGCCAGCATAACCACTTTCTGCTACATTAGCCAGATCAGCAAAGTTACTTTCTAGTTCCTGATTGTACTCTTCCCATAAAGGCAATTGCCATACACGATCGTTGGCACGCTCCGAAGAACGAATTAATTCGTTTAATAAAGCTTGGTTGTTACCTAAAATTCCACTGGCTACCGTTCCTAAAGCAATAGAGCATGCACCGGTTAAGGTGGCAACATCTATGACAAACTTGGGCTGGTATTTTTCAGAATATGTCAGTGCATCACATAAAATTAGACGACCTTCTGCATCTGTATTAAGTACTTCAATAGATAAACCCTTAAGGCTTTGAACTATATCCCCTGGCTTGTTAGCAGTTCCTGAAGGCAGATTTTCGCAGGTAGGAACCAAAGCAACTAGATTAATAGGAAGTTGTAGTTCAGCAGCTAGGAAGAAAGTGGCTAACACTGAAGCTGCACCGCACATGTCATATTTCATCTCATCCATGCCTTTAGCTGGTTTGAGAGAAATTCCACCGCTATCAAAAGTGATGCCTTTACCTATTAGGACAATGGGGGCTGTGAGTTCAGGACCCTTTCCGTGATAGGTTAGTTCAATAAAATAGGGTGGTTGAACACTTCCTTTTGCCACTGACAAAAAGGAGTGCATGCCTACTTCTTCAATTTTCTCTTTTCCCCAGATATTACATGCTACCTTTAGCTGGGTAGCTTTAGTAGAAGCAAAGTCAGCTAGATATTTAGGGGTGCAGATATTGCCAGGTAAATTAGCTAAATTTTTAGCCTCGTGGAGGTATCGGGCAATAGCGTGAGTCTCCCTCAACAGCGGCTTAAAACGATTCACTTCTTGACATAGAAAAGTTAACTTTGATTCGATCGACGAAGTTTTATTTTGCTTAAACTGAGTGAACTTATAATTAGCATCGGCATAACCTACCACTAAAAGACGTATGGCCTCTTCAGCTTTTTCTTCATCCAATTGATCCAGATGAACAAAAATTTCAGTATCTTTTTGTTCATCCAACCACTTGTAACAAATACTTAGTCCTTGTCTATCTTTTGTGGTTGGGTGCTTAAAGTTTTCTAAGCTAAGATAGGCCAATGCCTGATTTTTGCAAAAGGTAGAACGGAAAGTGTCTGGATTATCTTTTTTTTTCTGCAATAGCGAGGCTAGCTCTTCAGGAAAGGGGAAGTCACGCTTTCCAAGCTCTGTACTATTGTATTTCATATGTGGAAGTAAAAATAAGTGCGTGCTTCCATCTGCAGCCGGTATTTCTTGCTTTCTTAACAAACTACACTTCATACGTATTCCTTAAGCTACTAATTAGTTAGGCAACCAAAAATCCAATATAATACACGCTTTAGATATGGTTGGGAATAATGATTTACAGAAGACAGACTATTAAAGAATTGAGTGCTAGTTTCATTGGAACCTTCTTCATTTTACTGATCATTTTATTCTCAATTCAATTAGTTAATCTACTTGGTCAGGTAGCTAGAGGAGTGATGAGTTTGTCTCTTTTTACCGGTGCATTGGCAGTTGCCCTAGTCGATTTATTACCTTTTTTATTATGTATTACTTGCTTTATTAGCATTCTTAAGGTTTTTTCACGCTATTGGATTGATAGTGAAATGGTAATATGGAGCGCCAGCGGACTTAAGTTAAAAAATTGGATTAACCCAGTTTTATTTTTTGCTACTCCTTTTATCTTACTTCTATTTGTTCTAACCTTGTACGTACTTCCTGTGGTGCACAAGAAGAGCTTTGAATACACCCAGTTGGTGAAAGCAAAACCAAGTTTAAGCTTTATAGAACCAGGGGTTTTTTTGCCTATTCATAATGGAGTGATTTTCCTTGAAGATTTTAATCGGCGTACCAATGAGCTAAATTCTTTTTTTAGTCATGAAGTAGACACAGGTTCTCCAAAGTTTGAAATTACTTTAGCTAAAAAGGGTGTGATCCAGCTAAGAGATGGAGGTATCAAGATGACTCTTTGGGACGCAAGACGTTATTTGGGGTATCCTAATCAAGCAGATTTTAGCGTTTTTGATATACCCAAGGCTGAATATTATGTGCAGACCAATCAAGCTTCTGCAGATGGAGTAAATTTAGCAGCCCAAAAGGATAGCCTGACGACAGCTTCTCTTTGGCATAGCAAGGACCCCCTGTTGCAAGGGACTTTGATGTGGCGTTTCTCTTTACCTATTGCTGCTTTTGTTTTAGCTTTACTGGCTATCCCTCTGTCCTACAGGAACAACCGATCTAATAGGAATTACAACATAGTTATAGCTATTCTATTCTTCTTCCTTTACCAAAATGGACTGATTTGGCTAAGGAACTTAGTGGTACAGGGGCATATAGGTTGGCTTACAGCTTTATGTACATTGCCTATTGCTATGCTGCTCGTCACCTATTTTTTATTTCATTATCGCTCTTTACCTCAGGGCAACTCAAAGTTAGCAAGTCTCTTTTCAGACCACAGGAGTAAAGGTTGAACAAACTTTCTAGATATTTATTTTCTTATCTTCTATATACCACATTCTATGTGCTATTTGCTTTACTGACAGTTTATGCGGTATTTGATAGCTTGGTACAAACAAATCCTAAAACTGGAGGGGGCATTTTAGTTACGCTTCAGTACCTCTTGGTACGTATGCCGGTATATCTGTACCAAATTGCTCCGATTGCTGTAGTTGTAGGGACTGTTATCTCTTTAGGAAGGCTGGTTAGAAGCAATGAGTATGTCGTAGTGCGCATGCATTTTTCACTTTTTCGAATAGCCAGAATATTACTATATTTTGCTTTTTTAACAGGGTTCTTAACTGGGATACTAGGAGAATACTTGGTGCCGATTTCAGAAAAAGTTACACAACAACTGCACGTACTAGATAAAACGGAAAAGGTAGCCAAATTAGGCAGACATAATTTATGGTTGAAGCTGGAAGACGAACTAATCGAATTGTGGGAAGTATTACCAGATTACACACTAAAAAACGTTTTACGCTATAAGGTAATAGATAACCAGCGATTGGGCTATATCAAATTTGCTAAAAAGGGGGAATACCAGGGAGGAAATACTTGGAAACTGGAAGGAGTATCAACCTTACGCTTTGGCAAAGATCAGATTTCCAGTACCTATGAAGCAACTGAAATTTGGCAGCCCAATCTAAAGTTAAATATATTAAGTATATTAATCAATAAGCCTGCTAACATGTCTATACGGATGATTTGGCAGTATATTAGCTATCTCAAGAACAATCATCAGAAAACTATAGATTATGAAGCTGAACTGGTGAAGAAGATTATTTATCCATTTTCAATGATAATAATGGTGTTATTGGGTTTAGTACTGACACCGATTATTCATCGGTACAGTAAAGAAGGGTTAAGGATGGTGCTGAGTATTTTATTAGGTTTGGTATATCTAGTTACGATGAAGTTTATGGTTTTTTTTACTCAGGTTAGTTTGAGTAATCCTTTATGGATCCCTGTCTTTCCTGGATTGATTTTTTTCCTCAGCCTCATGTGGATACTATATAAACAAAACAAGGGCTGTAGAAGGCCATGACTTCTATTGCACGAACCATTGAGAAAAAGGTTGCAGTGATACAGATGGTTTCTAGTGCAGATGTAGAAGAAAATATCGATAAGGCCCTAAAATTAATAGGCCAGGCAAGTTCAAAAGGAGCTGATTGGGTGGTATTACCAGAATATTGGTCCTTATTGAGTACAGAGGAGAAAGAAAAATTAGCTATTAGAGAAGCTTATGGCAAGGGGCGATTGCAAGAAATTTTGAGTAAGGCAGCTTCTCGCTTAAAGTTAGTAATCTTCGGTGGAAGCCTAAGTTTGTCTTCACCGGAGAAGGATAAAGTTTTTAATAGTATGTTGGTCTTTGATAGGCAAGGGAAGATTATTTCGAGATATGACAAGCAGCACTTATTCCTCTATGAAGGAGAGAACGAAAACTATCAAGAGACCAATACAATCAAACCAGGCAGTGGAATAGTTCAAAGTCTCGAAATAGATTCCTTTCGTATAGCACAAGGTATTTGTTTTGACATAAGATTTCCAGAGTTTTTTCGTCAACAGTTGCCTTTTGAAATTTTAGTTTTACCTGCAGCCTTTACTTATGCCACAGGCGAAGCACATTGGGAAGTCTTGTTAAGAGCCCGTGCTATCGAGAATCAGTGTTATGTTTTAGCTTCTGCTCAGGGAGGAATTCACGCAGGCGGTAGAAGAACTTTTGGACACAGTATGATCATTAGTCCTTGGGGAACGGTATTGAACGAGTTGGAGGCGGGGGAAGGCGTGATCACGGCGAGGGTAAGGCAAAGCGAAATCCAACGTATCAGGAAGCAGCTTCCCATTTTTTAGGTGTAATTCAAATTTCAGGTAATCAGCAGTAGACAAAAGTATGAAATAGCCCTTGAGATCAGTGGGTCAGGTTCTCCTAGATGCGTCACCTAACAAAGGCTAGATAGCCCCTTAGAAGCGGAAGGCAAGTGCCGGAGCCAGCAGCAGGCCCCGATGCAAGCAGGCCTGAGCAGAATGCTTACACAATTACCTTTAAGAGTGACGTGAATGCATTATCTCTTCTATCTTACCTTTAATATCAGAGACAGAGGCGCTGGGCCGAGTCGCTAATTCAGAGAGAAGGTCAGAGATTCTGTTACAAGCTTCCTTGTTTTTAATCTTCTCTAGAGTTTCAATTAGGGAAATCTTTGCTTCGTCAAGTTGCATGTGTGCAAAATTTAATTCATTACCCCAATCACCACGACCTGGCGCTTGTCCTCGTTCGATATATTGGTTAATTTTTTCTTTAGTAGTGGCCACTAAACAGACTAAATCCTTCTCCAGTTGTTCCAGTATATTTTTAACTGCCTCAATTCCGTCACCAGCAGGATATAATTTTGATGGATAAGCCGTTGGAGTGACTTGGGCCTTATCAGTGACTTTAGGTTGAGCCTGTTGAAGGTGTTTTACCTCTTTTTTCATATTTTGCTCAGCATTACCTAGAAACTTTTCTACGTGGCCAGCGAGGTCACTAAACTCGCTTTTTACTCGTTCAAAATTAGCTTGGAGTTTTTCCTTTGGCTCTGACGAAAGCGTATCACTGAGAGATCTACTTAATTGTGAAACTTTATCTTTCAATTCATCAAATAAACTCATACTTCCTCCTCCCGATCAAAAAAAGAACTTAGTAACTGAGTGAAAATCCACCCCTCCATTATATCTGAGAATGGTAAAGATTACCTTTAGTCTATCTCAATGGATATTGGGTAGAAGTTAGACAGAAGGAGATTTCGAGTAAGTAACGAGCTAACCTAAGCTTTGTAGTTTAAAGTACAATTGTCGTTTCCTTAATGAAGTATTTTTTGATATGAATCAATTTCCTAAAGCAGATAAATTAAGTGGTATCCACTATGCGATTAGAGGGCCTATACATCACGAAGCAATTAGACTAGAAAAAGAGGGTAATGAAATAATTAAACTAAATATAGGAGATCCAGCAGCCTTCGGTTTTGAGGCTCCTGAAGGGATATTGATTGATGTCGTCAAAAATTTGCCAGGTTCTCAAGGTTATTGTGATTCCAAAGGATTATATGAAGCGAGAGAAACAATACTGCGTTACTATCAGAGCAAAGGTCTAGAACTGTTAGAGATAGAAGATATATATATCGGTAATGGGGTTTCTGAATTAATCATCATGTCTATGCAGGCGCTTTTGAATCCTGGGGATGAGGTTTTGGTTCCAATGCCTGATTATCCTCTATGGACGGCAGCAGTGGAGCTTTCAGGTGGAGCAGCGGTCCATTATTTTTGTGATGAGGCTACGGATTGGTTTCCAGATATACAGGATATTAAAAAAAAACTCAGTCCTAATACTAGAGCCATTGTGATAGTTAATCCCAATAATCCTACAGGCGCAGTTTATTCTAGAGAAGTACTATTAGAAATCATTGAAGTAGCAAGACAACAACAGCTGATTATTCTTGCCGATGAGATTTATGAAAAAATACTATTTGACGATGCAGTACACCATCACGTAGCTACTTTAGCGCCAGATATTCTAACGGTGACTATGAGTGGTTTATCTAAAACCTATAGGGTTGCGGGCTTTAGACAGGGCTGGATGGTTATTTATGGCCCTAAAAAGCTAGCTAAAGATTATATTGCTGGGTTAGATCTTTTATCTTCTATGCGACTATGTGCGAATGTCCCTATGCAGGCAGCTATACAGACAGCCTTAGGTGCAGAGGAAAGCATAAAAGAATTAATTCTACCCGGTGGGCGTTTATTGGAGCAGCGTAATATGGCTTACAAGTTGCTTAATGACATTCCTGGTATTAGCTGTATTAAACAAATGGGAGCGCTATACTGCTTTCCAAAATTAGATACAAGGCGTTTTCACTTGACCGATGATGCTAAATTAGTACTAGATTTTTTACGACAGGAGAAAGTGCTATTAGTGCATGGGACAGGCTTTAATTGGCCCTATCCCGATCATTTTAGGATTGTAACTTTGGCCTCTTGTTGGCAGTTAGAGCAGGCGCTGGGAAGATTAAGTAAATTTTTAGCTGGTCATAGTGCAGCCTTTTAGGCTCTCTGCACTATTGCTTTTGTGGTTGAAAAATGAGAGAATCGCCCCTTGGAGAAACTTATTTTATGGGGCTAGTATGAAGAAGGGGATTCATCCAGAAAATTACCGGGAGGTGTTGTTTTTCGATCGAGGTGCTAACAAGGGTTGGGTTATTCCATCCTGCACCAGAACCACCCAGACTATGAAGTGGGAGGATGGGAAGGAGTACCCGGTATTTATGTTAGACACTTCTGCTGCTTCTCATCCCATGTACACTGGTAAGCAACGTGAATATCAGAATGAAGGGCGAGCTAGCAAGTTTAATCAGCGTTACCAGTCTGTGATGGGTTCTTTACGAAAAAAAGGTTAGTATCATGCAAATTTTATCTTCATTAAAGTCCGCTAAAACCCGTCATCGTGATTGTCAGGTGGTGCGTAGGCGTGGTAAAGTTTACGTAATCTGCAAGAGTAATCCTAAGTTCAAAGCTAGGCAGAGGTGATAGTTTAGGTTAGTTCCGGTGTTCCTATCTTCTGTAAGTAAGGAGTCTTAAAATGCGAGATGAATTAAATATGAAAGATGAACTAGATGGCGCTGGGTTTAATTGGTTAGACTTGCTGAGCTTGAAAAAGCTCGTTTCTCCCTATACTTTTACAATACTTTACTGGCTGTCTCTTTTTTTATTGGTTACTACTTGGTTACCTATTATTTGGGGGGCAACTTCGGCTGGTGGATTTTTTGCCTTCTTGTATAGTCTTTTTATGGCTATTGTTAGTTTTTTCTTTTTCTTTTTAGTTATTCGGGTTTTATTCGAGTTTGTGTTATCCGTCTTTGATATACGCAAACAGTTGAGAGAGATAAACAGGAAGAGTGTAAAGTCGACTGAGACGATTAAGGATGCCTAGATAGGATTTTTGGAGGTATTGTTTATTTTAGTTGTATAAGAGGCGTGACTTGTTCACGCCGTTTTATTTTTGCTACTTTGACTTATTACTGTAGCTCCAAACTGGGTAGTTGCAGCAGGTCAGGGTCGCCTAAGGACCTATTCCTTTTTTCTTTACCTTTTTAGCATAGAGTTTGGTGTTTCTCAGTTAATCGATCCTACTTCTCTATTGGGGAATCTGCGATGCTGACTTTTTAAGCCACAGCCAAGCTCTTGGAAAGTAATAAAAGGGGCCCTCTCTGTCCTGAAGTGGCTGTCTTTGTTAGACGTACTACAAAGGACTTAGCTTCATAGGTTTCTTTGTCCTCTGGAGGATGGGTATTTGGAAGTGTAATTTTTTATTGATTTAATGAAGGCGCTGGGGGAAGCTTAAGATGTTTTTTTATGCTAAAGACTTCTATTAAGTAATCTCTAGTAGCATGTCATTCTCGCTTTCGATCCAGGTCATCTGACTTAATTAAATTCTATAAGTAGCTTTATTTGAGGATATTTAAAATTATAAGTAACTGATAAAAGGTTCTAATTGGGATTAGAGTTTTAGTGAGAGTAAGTTAATTTTTTATCCTTTCGTAATAGAGATAGCTGTTCTAATAAGTTATTTATGGCGGAATTGGTCACTTACTGGTGTAGATATTTTTAAGTTATAACTTGGAGACGTAGATGCTGTTGCCATACCTCTACTTTTGAATAGCCTAACTCTAAAAAAATTATAGGGCCTGGGTGCTCTATCTCTGCAGACTGCCTACTCAGAAAGCTGGTTTATCAGCGTGCTTTTAAAAGAGCCAGGAGAAAACACGGCGACTGTTTTCTACCGGGAAAAGGAAGCTAGATGATTAAGGGTATTTAGAAGTTTATGCATCAGATGAAGTGAGCTAGACACATAAATAGCCTCCCAGAGTCCGTGTCTAGAGAATCTGTAGGTGTATTTGGAATATTTAAAGGATTGACTGCCTCACAGAAGTATATTTCTACTAATGGGAGACAGGAAAGGAGCTCAATTCCCTGGCTGGAGTACAATGAGAATTAACCTATAGGAAAACGAGTTTAGCTTAGTCAAATGGATTATTCTCAGAGGGTTTTATACAATAAATCTAGATCCAAGAAAAAACCTGAGTCAAAAGGAAAATCCCAAATCTGTAGCTCATACTTCTTGCTATTTATTTTAGTTTTGTCGGAGGGCCAACGCGCAGCTCTCTAGGAAGTACAAAAACAATAGACTCTTCAACCCCTTCGTTCACTAAAATCTGGTTAAACCCCCATTTTTTAAGTTGCATAATGACTTCCTGAACTAGGATTTCAGGTGCAGAAGCGCCAGCTGTTAGACCAACAAAGTACTTATCACTGAACCATTCAGGACGCAATGCGAGGGCGTTGTCCACTTGATGGGCAGGGATGTTTCTTAATTCAGCTACCTCACGCAGACGGTTGCTGTTGGAACTATTAGCGGACCCCACCACCACTATGACATCACATTTATCACTTAATAACTTAACGGCATCCTGCCGATTTTGGGTAGCATAACAGATATCAGCTTTACTAGGGCTCTTGATATGAGGAAAACGTATCTTTAATGCATCAATGATAGTTTTAGTTTCGTCGATAGACAGTGTGGTTTGGCTAACGTAAGACAATTTGTCTATTTGTGGTAAAAAGATTTTTTTAACATCTTCCAGGGTTTCAATAAGAGCTATATGGCTATCGACTTGTCCCATAGTTCCTTCTACTTCAGGATGACCTTTATGGCCAATCATAAGAATATAGTACCCTTCTGCATGCAGACGTTGTACCTCACGATGTACTTTAGTGACGAGGGGGCAAGTGGCATCAAATAGTCGGAACCCTCTCCGTTCAGCTTCCCGCTGTACTTGAAGGGAGACTCCATGAGCAGAATAAATAAGGGTCGCTTTCTCTGGTACATCCCTCAGTTCTTCAACAAAAATAACCCCCTTCTGCTTAAGTCCATCCACTACAAATTTATTATGCACTACTTCATGACGTACATAAATTGGTGGGCCAAACCTGAGTAGAGCCATTTCAACAATATTAATAGCACGATCTACTCCGGCACAGAACCCCCTTGGATTAGCTAGAAGTATACGTTTAGCTGGTGGTAGTGGGGTACTCACAAGCTAGATTCCTCTTCGCTGGGTTATCAGTCCCTCTAGAATAAGGATTAGAGCTCCAAGGGTGATAAAAGAATCAGCCAAATTAAATACTGGCCAGGAAAAACCTTTATGATAAAAAAGAATAAAATCAACCACAGGCCCATGCAGGAACCTATCCATCACATTCCCAATGCTTCCCCCAATCACTAGTGCGGCAGCTAGTTTTTGAATATGGTGAGCCTTAGTAAAAAAGATGACGTAAAGTAGATAAACACAAATGGCAACAGCCAATATGACAATAACAAAAGGAAGCCAATTGGAAGCATGATCAAATAAGCTGAATGCAACTCCTTTGTTATACACTAAAGTTAGATCTAACCAGTGGGGAATAAGCTGGATTCTGCCCCGATAGGGAATATACAATTGAACCAAGTACTTGGTGACTTGATCAAATAGTACACCAAATAAGGCTAACATTAAATAAAGCCAATTTTTCATAGTGCCCTCTTGCAAGTAGAAGGAGGAAAATTAAATAAAATTACGATCTTCTTCTTTGGAACCTATATTGCCTATACAACGTGTACACAAGGTAGGGTGGGTGTGGTCTGTGCCTACGCTAGCAGAATGGTGCCAACACCGCTCACATTTTGGTTCTTTAGATACAGAAGCATAAATCATGAACTCTTTTCCAGCATAGACTTCTACTTCTGAAACTAGGAACAAAAACTTTAGTTCAGCCTTGTAGGAATTTAATAACTGTAAGGTAGTTTCGGGAGCAGTGATAGAAATCTTTGCTTGTAAAGATGAACCTATCTGATTAGCTTGTCTTAATGGTTCCAATGCTTTAGTTACCTCAGCTTTTATAGCACGCAGTTTTTCCCAGCGCTGTAGTAGTGATTGTGGATTTTTTTGTGAAAAACTAGCAGGGAAACTATAAACAGTATGAAATAAGACACTATCTTCTGAGTTCTGGTGCAAAGTTTTCCATGCTTCCTCTGCAGTAAAGCATATTATAGGAGAAAGCATGAGAATCAGGGATTGGGTCAAATGATATAAAGCTGTTTGAGCACTCCTTCTACCATGACTATTAGCTGGCATGGTGTACAGGCGATCTTTCAGAATATCGAGGTAAAAGGCTCCTAGATCCTCTGAACAGAATTGCACGAGTTCTTGGATTGCATGGTGAAAGTTGTATTGAGGATAGTAAGTGTTTTCCACTACTTCTTGTAGGCCTTTGATTAAATAGAGGCTGTACCGATCTATTTCAATCCAACTGTCTTCAGCAACCATATGTTTAGAGGGGTCAAAATCATTTAGATTTGCTAAAAGGAAACGAAGAGTATTACGCAGGCGGCGATAAGCATCTGCAGTGTGTTTAAGGGTTGCAGTAGATAAAGTGATTTCTCCAGCTGTGTCTGTAGAAGCAATCCATAGCCTCATAATATCAGCACCATATTGTTCATAGATCTGATTGGGTGCGATGACGTTGCCTAGGGATTTAGACATTTTTCGACCTTTTTCGTCAACAGTGAAACCATGGGTCAATATTTGTCGGTAAGGAGCTTGCCCCTCCACCGCGCAACTGGTTAATAAGGAAGACTGAAACCAACCTCTATGTTGATCACTACCTTCTAAATAGAGATCGGCAGGCCAAGCTAGTTCCTTTCTTTGTTTTAGTACTGAATAATGGGTAGTGCCTGAATCAAACCATACGTCTAGCACATCCTTAAGCGGAGTATATTCAGTTGACTCTTCCCCCTTCAGGAATTGGTGTTTATCCACAGAAAACCAGGCTTCTACACCTGATTTTTCAATCATTTGTGCAATAGTTTCAATCCACTCTAGGGATCTAGGGTGCATCTTGCCAGTTTTTTTATGAACAAACAATGGTATAGGCACACCCCACACTCTCTGACGAGAAATACACCAATCTGGACGATTTTCCACCATGGTATAAAGGCGATTTTTACCCCAAGCTGGGAAAAACTTTGTTTTTTTAATTTCATCTAATGCTTTGTTTTTTAGAGATTTTTCTAATGAACTATCAGAGCTTAGGCGAATAAACCATTGGGGGGTAGTCAAAAAAATTGTTGGAGTTTTATGACGCCAGCAATGTGGGTAGCTATGGTGTATTTGCGTATGAGAAAGTAGAAGCCCGTTAGATCTAAGTAGCTCTAGCACCGTTTGGTTTGCCTGCCAGATGGATAAACCTCCTACATGAGGTGTGTCGTTTTCGAATTTACCACTTGGCATCACAGGAGAGTCCGTGGCTAGCTTATAAACTTGTGCGACATGGAAATCTTCTACGCCGTGAGCAGGTGCCGTATGCACAAGTCCTGTTCCGGTAGTATTAGTGACATGCTTTCCTAAAACTATGGGTACAGAGACTGGTAAGAATGGATGAGCTAGGATCAAACCCTCAAGCTGAGTTCCTTTAACGGAACCAATGATTGCCTGAGGCTGGAGCTGGTATTTAGCTAGATTTTCTTCCACCAAAGTAGTTTCCAAGAGGAGATTACCTATAGAGGTTTTAACTAAGCTATAGTCATAGTCAGGATGTACACTTACTGCTCGATTAGCAGGTAATGTCCATGGGGTGGTAGTCCAAATAACAGCATAGGCTTTCTCTTTGGAATTTTGTTTTCCAAATAATTTCTCCAGAGCAGATTTATTCAGAATTTCAAATCCGATATCAATTGATTCAGAGAGCTTATCTTGATATTCCACTTCTGCTTCTGCCAGAGCAGAACCACAATCAATACAATAGTGAATAGGCTTTTCTCCCTGTACGAGATACCCGGCTTTTAGAATCAGTCCTAAATAACGTACGATATTAGCTTCTGTAGCAAAATCCATAGTGAGGTAAGGATTTTCCCAATCAGCAATAACACCCATACGCTGAAAACTTTCACTTTGTCTAGCTACTTGTTTTGTTGCGTATTGTCGACATAGCTGCCTGAACTGAGGAGTAGTGATATCTTTACCATGTTGGCGCTCTACCATTAATTCAATAGGTAAACCATGACAATCCCAGCCAGGCACATAAGGCGCATCGTATCCTGCCCAAGTTTTGCTTCGAATGATCATGTCTTTTAAAATCTTATTGACAGCATGGCCAGCATGGATTTCACCATTAGCATATGGAGGGCCATCATGTAAAATAAACTTGGGACGCCCTTTACAGAATGTGCGTAATTTAGAATAAAGCTGATTCTGCTGCCATTCCTTTATCCATTGAGGCTCTCTCTGAGCTAGATTAGCCCTCATTGGGAAAGGAGTGTCCAGTAAATTGAGCGTAGTGCGGTAGTTGATCATGATATTCTCTGATAATTACAAGCTAAGTGTCAGTAACCTATGATTATAAGCTAAGTGCTGTAACGTAGGTATAACCGAAAATTATAACAAAAATTATATGCTGTAGGGATCAAGGA
The DNA here is from genome assembly GCA_043842855.1 of Neisseriaceae bacterium. Taxonomy (GTDB): domain Bacteria; phylum Pseudomonadota; class Gammaproteobacteria; order Burkholderiales; family Neisseriaceae; genus QFNR01. The sequence goes on along the minus strand of JBBPJF010000001.1, from coordinate 260,392 downwards.
CGCGCTGACCAGGTTTTCGCAGCTTGAATATCTTTAGTGAGTTGTTTCTTTAGTTGCTCAAGATTTGCAAATTTTAGCTCATCTCGAATTTTTGCTTTGAAGGTTATTTTCAAAGTCTGACCGTACAGATCGTCATTAAAATCTAGAAGGTGTACTTCAAATTTGAGACTAGGGTCATCGCTAATAGTGGGATTGGTACCAAAGCTTGCTACTCCTCTTCTTTGGCCAAATTTACCCTCTACTTCTACCACATAAATTCCTTGTAGCGGAAATCGCCGTTGTTGTAAATCTATATTAGCGGTAGGGCAACCAAGCTTTCTCCCCAATTTTAGACCATGTTTAACTATTCCACTGAGAGAATAACTGTGCCCTAGGAAAAGTTCAGCTTGTTTAAAGTCACCTTTAAGTAAGGTTGCACGGATTACTGAACTAGAAACGCGTATTCCAGAGACAAATAAAGAAGGCAAACAGATAGTTTTAAATTGACTAAATTGCGATAGGTAGTGATAGTCTCCTCTTCTATCATGACCAAATTTAAAGTCCGCTCCCAGTATTAAATAACGAGTATTTAGTTGAGTAAGAAGAACAAGCTTTACAAAAGACTCAGCCGTCATGCGCGCTAGATTGGCGTCAAAGTTCAAAACTATGACGATATCAACCAGGCCAGAGTCAGCGATTATAGAAAGCTTATCCTTTAAAGGAGAAATCCTCACAGGACAGTCATAGCGATCAGGATGCAAAGTGGAAAAATATTCCTTAGACAACGGTTCAAAGGTAATGAGAACGGAGGGAAGCTTAGAAGTTTGAGCTGTTTGTCTGAGAATTTGCAACAACTGCCGGTGCCCACAGTGGACTCCATCGAAGTTGCCAATAGTAACAGCACTACCCATTAACCGGGGTAGGGGAGGATCAATTCCGTAATAGATTTGCATGGATTAGTTGGTGGATTAGTTTCAATCACTTGGGGGGCTCACATTCTATATTTTTTTAGCTTCTTAGTCTAATCTCAAAAGACGAGTTATCCGGGCAAGTTTATAATGAAGGGTTTCAGAGCAGAATGGTAATTTAGTATGATCCGTAGAATTGCAATTTGTTTCGCGTATGATGGTGCCGCGTACAGAGGGTGGCAAAAGCAAGAAGGCGTCGAACCTACTGTACAAGCTACTTTAGAGTTGGCCATAGCAAAAATTGCTCAAGAACCGGTAGCTTTGACGGTATGTGGACGTACCGATAAAGGTGTGCACGCCTTAAGACAAATTGCTCACTTCGATACTAGTGCTGAGCGAAAGCTTCATAGCTGGATTAGGGGGGTTAATCATTATCTGCCCGCAGACATTTCTGTGCAATATGCTCGGGAAGTAGGAGTGGATTTCCATGCGCGTTACTGTGCTCAGAGACGTTTCTACCGTTATTTGCTCTATCCCTCCTGCATTCAACCTATTTTTCTACGCCAAAAAGTAGGTTGGACTTTTCGAACATTGAAAGTAACCGAAATGGAAAGAGCACTGCATATGTTGCTTGGTAAACAGGATTTTTCTAGTTTTCGCTCCAAAGATTGCCAGGCGAAAACGGCCTTGAAAACCCTTTACCATGGACGGGTCTACCCATTTAAAGAAGCTATCTGCTTCGATTTTGCTGCAGATGGTTTTTTACACCACATGATAAGAAATATCGTAGGGGCGCTGGTTGAGGTAGGTGCGGGTCGACTAAGCAAGGCGCAGTTTGAGGCCTTGGTTGCAGCCAAGAGCAGACGCGAGGCCCCACCTACATTTAGTGCTTCGGGGCTCTACTTTTTAGGAGCTAGGTACCCTTCCTCCTTCGGAGTTAGTTTGCCTAAATTACCAGAGTTATTTTGGGGGTATAATGAGCTTTTCAACCAGGATTAAAATTTGTGGTATTACGCGTCTTGAAGACGCGCTAGATTGTGTTGAGTTGGGTGTAGATGCCTTAGGTTTTGTTTTTGCTCGTAGCAGTCGACGGTATGTAACGCCTGAACACGCGTATGAAATAATTAAAAAACTGCCTCCATTTGTTACTACGGTAGGGTTATTTGCTAATCAGAGCATAGTGACTGTGGAAGATATTTTGAAAAAAGTTCCTATACACCTATTGCAGTTTCACGGGAAGGAAAGTGAAAACTATTGTCAACACTTTCAGAGACCATATATGAAGGCTATTGCTATGAAACAGGGAGAGGACGCTTTACACTGGGAGCAGATCTTTGCCTCCGCCCAGGCCTTGTTATATGATACGTACTCAGAGACGCAAGCTGGTGGAACTGGTAAGGTTTTTGATTGGAGCTTACTTCCTAGTGGTCTGACTAAGCCATGGGTGCTAGCCGGGGGGTTGTGCCCAGGTAATGTCTTGGAGGCTATTTCGCAGACGGGTGCGCAAAGTATCGACGTTTCTAGTGGTGTAGAGAGTATATTGGGTGTCAAAGATAAGGTCAAACTTCAGGCCTTAATAGCAGGAGTGAAACGTGCAAGAGTATAAGTACCCGAATGAAGGGGGCTGGTTTGAAAAGTTTGGCGGGCGGTATGTAGCAGAAATATTAATGGCACCTTTACAGGAGCTAGAGTCAGCTTACCGAGAAGCAAGAAAAGACCCTTCTTTTTGGGAGATGTATCGGTATTTTTGTCGCCACTATGTTGGTAGGCCTACGCCCACCTATTTTGCAGAGAGATTGACACAGAAACTGGGAGGCGGCAAGATATTTCTAAAAAGGGAAGATCTGTGTCACACTGGAGCACACAAAGTCAATAATGTGTTGGGGCAAGTTTTGTTGGCTAAGCGCATGGGGAAAAAACGTATCATTGCAGAGACGGGGGCTGGTCAACATGGCGTCGCTAGCGCTGTACTTGCTGCGCGTTTTGGTATGGAATGCGTTATTTTTATGGGAGAGGAAGATCTACAGCGACAGGCCTCAAACGTTTATCGAATGAAGTTGCTTGGGGCCACAGTAGTCAGTGTAGCTAGTGGGACACGAACTCTCAAGGATGCTATGAATGAAGCTATGCGAGAATGGGTCACTAGAATTGACGACACGTTTTATGTTATTGGTACAGCAGCAGGACCCCACCCTTATCCTCAGATGGTTCGAGATTTTCAAAGTATCATCGGCCAAGAGGCTAAGGCCCAATTATTGGAACTGACAGGAAGACTACCAAATACGTTAGTTGCATGTGTTGGGGGAGGGTCAAATGCAATTGGATTTTTTTACCACTTTCTCGAAGAAAAGGAAGTGGAAATGGTGGGCGTAGAGGCAGCAGGGCTCGGTATAGCGACAGGCCACCATGCAGCTACTATTTCCTCAGGTAGTGCGATGGGTGTTCTGCATGGAGCAAAAACTTATTTAATGCAGGATGCGGATGGTCAAGTGCTACCAACCCATTCTATTTCAGCAGGACTAGATTATCCCGGTATTGGTCCAGAGCACTGCCTCTTGCACGATCTCAAACGAGTAAAATATGCCAGTTGTACTGATCAGGAAGCGCTAGAGGCCTTCCATTTACTGAGTACGCAGGAGGGGATTATCCCTGCTTTAGAAAGTAGCCATGCACTTGCTTGGGTTATTCGCCAAATTCCTACCATGGATAAGGAACAGATAGTTTTTGTTAATTTGTCGGGTCGAGGAGATAAGGATATCCACACTGTGGCTCAATTTACTGGGATGCGGTGGACATGAATTTAAAAATTAATAGGATTGCGCAGACCTTTGTTCGTTTACATGATCAAAGGAAAAAAGCATTAGTCACCTATATAACTGCTGGGGATCCGTGTCTTAGTTTTACGCTCCAGGCAATGCATGAACTAGTAGAGGCCGGGGCAGATATCTTAGAAATAGGATTTCCATTTTCTGAGCCAGTGGCAGATGGACCCGTGATCCAGCGGGCTGTTGAGCGGTCGTTAAGGGCTGGAACGACTTTGTCTCAAGTGTTAGATATGGTAGGACTTTTTCGTAAGAGTAATCAAACTACACCGGTTGTGCTCATGGGGTACTTCAATCCATTGTTTCACTTAGGTGTAGAGCTTTTTGCAGAGAAAGCAGCTAAGATGGGCGTAGATGGAGTATTAGTGGTGGACCTACCAGTGGAGATTACAGAGCCATTGCACAGTGCTTTGGAGCAAAGAGGCGTGGAAAATATCTTTTTGCTTACACCCACAACGCCGAGAGAACGCGCTAGGATCGTGGTGCAAAAAGCGGGAGGGTACCTTTACTATGTTTCGGTGAAGGGAGTCACTGGTAGCCATCAAATGGATACCCAAGAGGTAAGAAATAGGCTTAAGGAGCTTAGACCGCAGCTTGAGGGCTTACCTTTGGTCGTGGGATTCGGTGTACGACAAAAGCGCGATGTTCGACTACTTTGCCAGGCAGCAGATGGAATAGTGGTTGGCAGCCGGTTGATTGAGGAGATAGAGAAAGCGGGTGAAGCGGCTTTGCCTGCTCTAGGAAAAGTTGTTAGAGAACTGAAGGAAGCCACAGCTGGCTTGGGTGTGGAGGGGTAAGCTGTATGTCCTGGTTAGATAAGCTTTTGCCGCCTAAGATTAAAAAGAGCCCTGCTAAAAGTAAATCTCCCATCCCGGAAGGGTTATGGGTTAAGTGTCCTTCTTGTTTAGCTACGCTTTACACTACTGAATTGATTAAGAATTTACATGTTTGTCCCAAATGTAGTTACCACAATTACCTCCCAGCTAGAGATAGGATCAATGTTTTCCTAGATAAGGACTCTTTTCAGGAATTATCAGCTGAATTAAAGCCAGTAGACTTCCTTAAATTTAGGGACACAAAAAAGTACGTCGACCGTTTAAGTGCACTACAAAAAGCGACAGATGAAAATGACGCTTTGATTACAGGTAGCGGAACTCTGCAGGGTATGCCGGTCGTGGTGGCTGTGTTTGAATTTAGGTTCATAGGGGGCTCAATGGGTTCTGTAGTAGGAGAGAAATTTGTGCGTGCTGTGAACCGTGCTGCAGAGTTAGAATGCCCCTTCATTTGTTTTACTGCTTCTGGAGGTGCAAGAATGCAGGAAGGATTGACTTCTTTGCTACAAATGTCTAAGACTGCTGCTTCTTTACACTGGCTTACTGAGAAAACTTTACCCTTTGTATCGATTTTGACAAATCCTACCATGGGGGGAGTTTCAGCTAGTTTTGCCTTTTTAGGAGACTTAGTGCTTGCTGAACCTGGAGCTTTAATTGGGTTTGCTGGCCCCCGGGTAATTGAACAGACAGTCAGAGAGACTTTACCTGATGGGTTTCAACGTGCAGAGTTCTTACTCACTAAGGGTGCATTGGATCAAATTGTAGATCGAAGGGAAATGCGTAGTTCTGTATTTACTTTGCTTTCTTTATTACTTAAAAATAGCCCTGAAAAAATACAGAAGGTCGATCTCGCTTCTGAGAAGAAGTCGTCCGAATCACAAAAAGTTGAAGAATAGTATTGGATTTAGAAAATGAGCTTGAAAAATAATTATCCCCACCCTTATATTGCTCGTGAGGGACATCCCTATATTATCCTGGTATTGTTGATTGCCTGGGGTGTTTTTTTACTGGATTGCCAAATATTAGATTTACTCATGTATCTGTTTACGGCTCTGATCGTGCAGTTTTTTCGCGATCCTCCTAGAAATCTAGCTGATGAGAATGAAGCTTCAGTTGTCGCTCCTGCAGATGGAAAGGTGATTGTAGTGCAGAAGACAGTGGATCCTTACCGACGGCAAGAAGCTTTACAGATCAGTATTTTTATGAATATTTTCAACGTACACTCTAATCGTATGCCGTTAGCAGGGAAGGTGCAGGAGGTGAGATATTTTCCTGGAAATTTTGTCAATGCTTCTTTGGATAAGGCCAGTAAAGAGAATGAACGTAATGCTGTCTTGTTTCAAACACCTCAAGGGGAAGAAGTTACGGTAGTTCAGATTGCAGGTCTAATAGCTAGGCGGATTTTGTGCTATTGTAGGGCTGGGGATGAGGTGAGTAGAGGTGAGCGGTATGGCTTCATTCGTTTTGGCTCTAGGGTGGATCTTTATTTGCCTGTAGATGCCCGTCCCTGTGTGGTGATCGGAGATAAGGTGCGTGCCACTAGCTCAGTTTTGGCCTACTTGAAAGCTTCCTCAGAAGAATAAGCATTAATCGCTAATATAGAAGAAGGTAGTGTGGCAGTCATAGAGAGGCCTGTCGAAACCTGTGGCAGGGGTGTATAGGCGTGCTGGAGAGTTTACTTTTCCGTCTTAATTATAAATATGTATCAAAGAGATAAATCATGCATCAATCGGTGAATCAGGTTCCTAGAACTTTTAGGGAGAAGACGGGTTTTTATTTGTTACCCAGTCTTTTTACATTTTCTGCCCTTTTTTTTGCTTTTTTCGCAATTACAGAGGCTATGGAGCTCCATTACGATCATGTGGGCTGGGCCATGGTGGCTTGCTTGTTGTTAGATGGCCTAGATGGAAGAGTGGCACGCTGGACAGGTAAACAGGGAAGGTTTGGAGAGGAACTGGATAGTATTGCTGATATGGTAAGTTTCGGAGTAGCACCTTCTCTGATAATGTATATAGCACTTCTGCAACCTCTGGGTAAATTAGGTTATCTGGTAATGTTTATCTACTGCGTTTGTGCTGCTATGCGTTTAGCTTTATTCAATACATTGATAGGGATAGCAGATAAAAAATGGTTTATGGGGCTGCCAAGTCCTTCTGCTGCTTCTCTAGTCATTGGGTTTATATGGGTGTGGCATAATTTTTTCCCAACCTATGAGCATAGTACAGGGTTAGGGACAGTATTTACATTATTCGCAGCTTTTTCAATGGTAGTGCCTATCAAATTTTGGAGTTTTAAAGGCATAGAAGATAAACGCTTAAGATGGTATAACAACGGGCTTATTTTCTTTACGCTTTTTTTATTGTGCACTACCGTACCCTCAGTAGTTTATTTTAGTTTTTTCTTAATTTACGTATTGGCTAGTTATTTAGGGGCGATTGTAAGGTATAGTCAAGGTGCGAAGAACTTTCCTATCTAAATTCGATATTTTCAGAAAGTAATCCTGTGTATGGTTAAGCAAAAAAGACGATTAGCCCTTTGTTGGGTAGGGGCGTGGATGTTTTTGGCAGGTGCACATCTGTCTGAGATTGCTGAGGCAAAGACATATCAGCCTAATGCAACCCAGCAAGCTAGTGCAGCCTATGAAGGGCCTATATCCATCCAATTTCCAATATATGCAAAGCATGGTATGGTGGTCTCTGAACAAGCTTTGGCTTCCCAGATAGGGTTAGATATTTTAAAAAAAGGAGGTAACGCAGTCGATGCAGCTGTAGCTGTAGCTTTTAGTTTGGCTGTGGTGCTGCCTAGCGCTGGTAATTTGGGCGGAGGAGGTTTTATGATGCTTTATCATAATAGCCCTCGTAAGATTACTGCAATAGACTTTCGTGAGGTGGCGCCTCATTCTGTAGGAAAAGACACTTTCGTTAATGCTTCTACCGGTAAAGTTATTGATGGAAGATCAATCTATACTCCATACGCTTCAGGTGTGCCAGGTACTGTGGGGGGCTTGGAGTATGCATGGAAAAAGTACGGCAAGCTCCCCTGGGCGACCTTGATAGCTCCTGCTATCAAGTTAGCAGATAAAGGTTTCCGAGTTACTAGAGTATTTTCTAACACTTTGAATGCGAGTCAAATGCATCTAGCCAGATGGCCTGCAACCAAAAAAATCTTTTTTCCTGGTGGTAGACTTTTACAGGAAGGAGACCTATTTGTTCAAAAGGATTTAGCGCAGTCTTTACGATTAATTGCTAAAGATGGAGCAAGGGCCTTTTACCATGGAAAGATTGCTGACAAACTTGCGGCAGCTATGCGCCCATTTCATTGGATTGATAGGAAAGATTTAGCAAATTATCGTGTAATAGAGCGTCAGCCACTTAAGGGAACTTACAAAGGGTATGAGGTAGTGACAATGCCTCCGCCTTCTTCCGGCGGAGTACATCTCTTGGAGATTTTGAATTTGTTGGAACGTTGGCCACTGGCACAGTGGGGGGTGAATAGTGCGAATACTATCCACTATATGGCTGAAGCTTCTAAGCTAGCCTATGCAGATAGGGCAGTGTATCTGGGGGATCCTGGTTTTGTTCATGTACCGGTCAAAGGGTTACTCTCTAAGAGTTACGCTGATGCGCAGGCAGGGAAGATTAGGCCTACAGCTTCTGCACCGTCGACCATAAGTGCAGGCAATCCTATGGATTATGAAAGGGATGAAACAACGCATTTTTCCGTGGTAGATAAGGATAAAAACGCTGTATCCATGACTTATACTCTGAATGGTAATTTTGGTAGCGGGCTAGTGGCTGATGGTACTGGAATTTTACTCAATAATGAGATGGATGATTTTGCCTTGCAGCCAGGAACATTGAATCTTTACGGTTTGAGCGGGGGTAAAGCAAACGCCGTACAGCCGGGTAAACGCCCGCTGTCTTCTATGACGCCCACCTTTGTTTTAAAAAATAATCAGCTGTATTTAGTGACTGGTAGCCCGGGTGGTGCAAGGATTATCACTACTGTTTTACAGGTTATTTTAAATGACATTGAGTTTCACCTTAATCCTGCAGAAGCAGTGGCGCTTCCTCGAGTTCATCATCAGGGAATTCCAGAAGAACTTCGGGTAGAGAAAGCACTGAATCCAGATACTGTTCGGTTATTGGAACAAAAGGGGCATCGAGTAGTGGTAAAGCCTACAATGGGCAGATCTCAAAGTATCAGAATCAATGAAAAGGGAGAACTCGAAGGAGCTTCTGATAGCCGAGATCCTGATGGTTTGGCAGTGGGCTACTAGTCAAAAGTGACGTTCTAATACATAGCTGGCAAGACTGGTTAGGCGCAAACTTTCCGGCTCATAAGGCTGGAGCAGCTCTATACCATCCGCAATAAGCTCTTGTGCACACTGGTATGCTTTATCTATTCCAAGAAGAAGTGGGAACGTAGCCTTTTGGTTTCTGGCGTCTTTGCCAGCGGTTTTTCCCAATACATGTGTGGGGGCTTGTTCATCAAGAATATCATCCACTATTTGAAATGCTAGTCCAATTTTTTTGGCAAAGACTTTTAATTTTTTAAGTAGTTGAGGATTATAGTTTTTGCAGGATAGTAGACCCAAGAGTATAGAGGCCTCGATAAGGGCCCCCGTCTTTTTTTGATGTAGCAGCTTCAATTCATTGAGTTGGATAGGCTGGGCGGTATAGAGTAAATCGAAAGCCTGGCCACCTGCCATGCCTTCAAATCCAATTGAGTGAGCCAAAATTTGAAAAGCTTTTAATTTTTGTTCGGCAGCCAATGTATTAGGAAGGGTGAGGATTTCAAAGGCAAGACTTTGCAGCGTATCACCTGCCAGTAGGGCCATGGCTTCTCCAAATACTTTATGACAAGTAGGCTTATTGCGCCGAAGATCATCATTATCCATAGCAGGCAAATCATCATGTAAGAGCGAGTAAGTGTGAATGAATTCCACAGCGGTAAGATGTTGAGATAGAGCTATTTCATCAGGTACGCCTAGCTGCGAGGCAGCAATAACGAGTAGAGGTCGAATTCTTTTCCCTTGTCCCAATACTGAGTAATGCATCGCTTGGCTAAGCGGCTGTGGCTGTGCATCTTCTTTGGGCAGATAAGAAACTATAGCCTCCTCAATTTTTTCTTTTTGGACAGCCATCCACTGTGTAAAACCCTCAGTTTTCATCAGGAAAAAACTCCTCTAATCGGAACTGTTCACTTTCAGCATTAGATTTTTTATTAAGGATTTGTATTTTTTGCTCTATCTGTTCCAGTTTTTTCTGACAAAATTCGGTTAGAGCTAAGCCTTCTTCGTAGTATTTAAGGGTTTCTTCTAAGGTGATATCGGCAGCTTGCATCTGAGTAGTCAGCACTTCCAGTCTTTCCATTGCAGCTTCGAAGGAAAGCTCCTTATTACTGCTAAGAGTACGCTGCTCACTAAGTGTCTTGGGAGTTTTTTTGGCTTGGCTCATGATTAATTCCTTACACATTGAGAACTCTGAAGATCATTCCCAGTTGATCTAAGGCTAGTTCCTATTAAAGGGGCATTGTCTCACAAAACAGAGGCTATTTGGAACGCTAGAATTTCTATGACATAATATTCCGTCAAATAATGTTTATTTGTACCTGCTACAGACTGGATTTGAGCGGGACCAATCGAGGGATTATATTCCCGACCTCAGGGATGGTAAAAAGTATGACAGTTTTAGTAACGGGGGCATCCTCAGGATTTGGAAAAGAAATTAGTAAAATTTTTGTAAAAGCAGGTTACTCAGTGATTGGGGCCAGTAGGAGAACGGAGCAACTAGGTAAGTTGCAACGTGAGTTGGGGAAAAATTTTTTACCCTTAGAAATGGATTTGTGTAGTTATCAGTCAGTAGATCAGGGCTTAGCTTCATTGAAAGGGGACTGGGAAGATATTGACCTATTAATTAACAATGCAGGGTTGGCACTAGGTTTAGAACCAGCACATCAGACTGAGTGGATTGATTGGGAAATTATGGTTCAGACCAATATCAGTGGCTTACTATATGTTACTCGGAAGTTACTGCCTGCATTGGTGAGAAAGAGAAGTGGACACATCATTAACATCGGCTCTACAGCAGGTTCTTATCCCTATTATGGAGCAAACGTATATGGAGCATCTAAAGCATTCGTCAAACAATTCAGTAAAAATTTGAGAGCAGATCTGGCTGATAAGGGTATAAGAATAACTAATGTTGAGCCAGGACTCTGTGGAGAAACCGAATTTTCACAAGTGCGCTTTAAAGGAGATGAGCAGAAAGCGAGGGCTGTTTATCGAGAGGTAAACTATCTCAAGCCGCAGGATATTGCTGAAATTGTATTGTGGATCTATCAACAGCCCACGCATGTCAATATTAATTCGATAGAAATTATGCCAGTAGCACAAACTTTCGCAGGTTTGATGGTACATCGTGATGATAAAAAAGTTTAGCTTAGAAACAGTCAACTGATCTTAGTCAAATTTTTCTGGAGTTGTAGTGAGCTAGCCTTGCTATGCTCTTTTTCTGGGCTGGTTCCATTCCTCCATTTAAAAGGGGAGGTGGTTTCTGGCCGAGCTTTGGGAAGGAGGTCTATGAAAAATCTAGTATTAGTCTTGAATTGTGGTAGCTCTTCTATCAAAAGTGTACTAATAGATCATAAGTCGGGCCAGATTCAAATTAGTTATCTGGCTGAGAAATTAAATTCATCATCGGCACAACTACATATTCGAAAAGGGGAAGCTAAAGGCTTAGTTAACTTAAGTTGCAACTTCACTCATGAGGGAGCGCTGGAGGCATTGTTAAAGGATTTAGAAAAACGAGGGTTACATAAGAATATTCAAGCTGTTGGCCATCGAGTGATTCATGGTGGAGAAGCCTTCAAAGCTTCTACACTGATTACGGATACAGTTTTACAGGCTATAGAGGACTGTATTGTCCTCGCTCCATTGCACAACCCTGCTAATTTACAAGGTATCCGTTTAGCCCAAAGGATATTTCCACAATTACCTCAAGTAGCAGTGTTTGATACCTCATTCCACCAGACTATGCCCCGCCATGCTTATCTTTATGGCATTCCTTTAGGCTATCATGAGAAATATGGTATTAGAAAATACGGTATGCATGGAACCAGTTACCGTTATGTTAGTGAGGAGGCAAGGCTTTTTTTAAGGGGAAGAGGCAAAGCTATTTCTACTATGGTTATTGCGCATTTAGGGAATGGTGCTTCCTTATGCGCAGTGCTTGAGGGCCAATCCATGGATACTACTATGGGCTTAACACCTCTAGAAGGTCTTATTATGGGCACTAGAAGTGGTAGTGTAGATCCAAATATCTTCACTTTTTTGCAAGAAAATGCACATATGGGGATTAAGGAAACTACCCAATTACTTAATCTGGAAAGTGGTTTGCTGGGTATTTCTGGGGTTTCAAATGACTTAAGAGAGATCACTCAAGCGGCAGAGCAAGGGCATGAGCAGGCACAACTGGCACTTCAAATGTTTACTTACCGAATTGCACAAGGAATAGCTGCTATGGCAGTAGCTACAAAGAAAATAGAGGCCTTGGTATTTACGGGTGGAATTGGTGAGCATTCAGCTCTAGTGAGGAAAAGCGTAGTAGATCAACTAAGCATACTAGGCTTTGTACTCGATGATTTAGCAAATGAGTCAGTTATAGAAGGGGAAATTTCAGTTCTCTCTAGGAGAGGGCCTATTGTCCTAGTAATCCCGACGAATGAAGAGTTGATGATTGCTAAAGATACCGCTAGACTGGCTTCGTTATAAAGGGGCGCAATTGCCCATTTGGAAGTAGGTTTTTTTGTTAGAATAGCCGTTTATCGAAGGGCAAGTGTTAAAGATGAATATACCTAAAGCGAAAGCCCTGGCTTGGGCGGTGCATTTGTTTACTGCTTCAGGAGTTGTATTTGGCGGCCTAGCGTTGCTTGCAATCCTGAATGATCAGCCAGGAGAATGCGTTCTGTGGTTAGCGGTCTCTTTATTAATTGATGGGATTGACGGAACCTTAGCACGGAAGTTTGACGTCAAAAATACCCTACCACAGGTAGATGGATCAGCTTTAGATTTAATCGTAGATTACCTTAACTACGTATTTATTCCGGCCCTTTTTATCTACTACTATGTGCGTCTGCCTGCCTATTTAGCACTGGTAACTTTAGCTGCTATCTTAATGACTTCGTTGTACTGTTTTTCCAATGTACAAATGAAGAGTCGAGATAACTATTTCGTGGGATTTCCGGCGACTTGGAATATAGTAGCGTTATATGGCTATGTTTTAGATTTAAAACCATGGGCTAATGAGATTATCTTCTTTCTATTGTGTTTACTGACATTTTCTACCAGTAAGTTTCTACATCCCTTCCGGGTTAGAAGGCTTATGCCTCTCAATATACTAATGACGGGAATTTGGTTTGCCACTAGTTTAATGCTGGCGGAATATGCTCGAGAAAGAAGCATAGAAACTATTATCTGGATATTATGGTGGGGAAGTTCTGCCTACATGTTATCGATTAGCATATGGAGAACCTTTTTTTATCGTTCACGTATCCTTTAAGGGTCGCATAGCTAGGATCGTAGTTTTTTCCTACTGTTTTTATGGAGTTTATTAATAGTTTTCTCTTTCTTACAGGAGCTTTACTATTTTTTAGCATTATTGCTACCACTCTTTCTGCGCGTGTAGGTTTACCATTCCTCTTGATATTTTTATTTGTTGGGATGCTGGCAGGTGAGGATGGTATTGGACGGATTAAGTTTGATAATTTTTACCTTGCTGGATTTATTAGTCAACTGTGTTTAGCGATTATTCTGCTAGATGGTGGTTTAAATACTAAGCTTAGCAGCGTCAAACGAGTATTTAGACCAGCAGTAATGCTAGCTACCTGGGGTGTTTTAGCTACTGTGCTGAGCCTTGGTCTATTCACCACTTTACTATTCCCAACCCATTTTAGTTGGAAAATGGGATTTCTAATAGCCGCTATATTAGGCTCAACCGATGCAGCTTCAGTATTCAGTTTATTGCGAAATAGCGGTGTTAGATTGGTAGAGAAAGTCAAAGCTACTCTAGAAATTGAATCAGGTACTAACGATCCAATGGGTATTTTATTAGTAAGCATTTTTATTGAACTAATTTTAAGGCCAGAAACTATGGGTCTAATTTCTATACTTTACATGTTGTTACAGCAACTGGTACTGGGAATAATCTTAGGCCTATTGGGAGGAGCTTTATTGGGCTCATTGCTTGTTCGCATCAATCTACCCCAAGGTCTGTATGCCCTGCTTATTTTATCAGGGGGCCTGCTCGTGTTTACACTTACGAATAGTGTCGGGGGGAGTGGCTTTTTAGCTATCTATATTTCAGGGGTACTACTTGGTAATTTACAACGTCACAAAGTACACTATATTCTCAGTGTGACAGATGGGCTAGCCTGGCTAGCCCAGGCCTCAATGTTTTTGGTCTTAGGTCTATTAGTTTCTCCAGCTCGGTTACTAGATTGTCTTGGAGAAGCTTTGGGTATCGCATTATTTTTGATCTTAATTGCTCGTCCTTTTGCAGTTTGGACTAGCTTGAGCTTTTTTGACTTTACTCGTAATGAAAAGCATTTCATCAGCTGGGTGGGACTCAGAGGAGCTGTTCCAGTCGCACTATCTATTTTACCGGTACTGATGGGAATGAAAGATGCTTATTTTTTATTCGATATTGGTTTTACTATTGTTGTTCTTTCATTATTGGTACAAGGCACTAGTATTCCACTGGTTGCTAGGTGGTTAGGAGTTATACTACCTATTAAGTTTGAAGCAGAGAGCACACAAACTATTTGGGTAGGTGATAAAAGCGCTGTGGACTTATTTGGCTACAAGGTCAAGGCTAAATCAAGAGTAATAAACAAAAATCCGCTTACTGCATTAGGGGGATTAGAAGAAGAGGGAGCCCGCTTCTTTACTATGTTACGAGATAATCAAGTAGTAGAAGTTCAACCAGAAACAAGAGTGCAGGAAAAAGACTTTCTTTGGTATGTTGCGCCCGCCAGTATTTCTGGCCGGTTGGCTAGGTTATTTAATAATACTGAGCGAGAGCTCAAAGAGAATCTGAAGTTCTATGGAGAGTTTACTGTAGCCCCTGATGCCTTAATGCGCGAATTAGCAGAGGCGTATGGTTTTGAGCCAGAAATAGGATATTCAGAATGGACAGTGGGCACTTATTTAAAAAGGAAATTAAAGAATCTTCCTACTGCTGGAGATCGCATAGCTCTAGGACAGGGTTTTTATCTTACAGTGAAAGAGACAGATGAGGTCAATCAAATTAGTCAGATTTATTTGAAGATTCCCTCTCAATAGGTCATTTGACCTTCTATCAAAGCGCTATTAGATAAAGAGCATAGGCCTTTAAAACAAAGTTTGGCAAGAAAAAATAGGCCAATTAAAGCTGGCTTCAAAACATATAGAGCTGTAGAAAAACAAGAGTTTTTCTTTATATATCAGTATAAAAAATTTAAAATACGCTTGATTTTCCGTAAACATAAGGACTGGAAATAATTTTCTACAAAGCTATTTTTTTGTAATTTAAGACTCTTAATAAGGAATAGGTTCTGGGTTCGAATAAAATCATCCATATAGATATGGACTGTTTTTATGCCGCGGTCGAGATGCGTGACCGGCCTGAACTACAACATCGGGCAGTGGCAGTAGGTGGAGGCGCACAAAAACGAGGCGTATTGGCTACCTGTAATTATAAGGCACGCCAATATGGCTTACATAGTGCAATGCCTAGCGCTACTGCCTTGCGTCTATGCCCTGAACTGGTGATCTTACCACCTAGGATGGCTTATTATAGAGAGGTTTCAAATCAATTACAGGAAATTTTTCATGAATATACCGATCTAGTGGAACCTATCTCTTTGGATGAGGCCTACTTAGAAGTAGGAGACGCACAGTGCTTGCAAGGTTCTGCTACTTTAATAGCCCAGGAAATTCGCCAAAAAGTGAAGGTTCGTTTAGGGTTAACAGCTTCAGCAGGCGTAGCACCACTAAAATTTTTGGCTAAAATTGCTTCTGGTATTAATAAACCTGACCACCAGTTTGTAATACCTCCCACCCTGGTAGAACCTTTCCTCCTGGAATTACCGTTAGCAAAGTTACCGGGGGTAGGAAAGGTAACCGCTCATAAACTTGCTCAGCTAAAACTATTTACCTGTAGAGACATAAGGAATTTTGATCTGAATCAGTTGTTTCATCTATTTGGTAAGCATGGCCAACAGATCTGGAACTATAGTCATGGGGTTGATACCAGAAAAGTTCAAGTAAACCGTCCTAAGAAATCAGTTGGAACAGAAACTACTTTTATTAAGGATATCTCTCGCTTAGAGGAGGCTCAGTTCCAACTGAAGTTACTCTATCAGCGCTTATTGTCTAGAATCCCAGATGATTTTCAGAAAGAAAAATTTCTGATATCACGCCGGTTAAGCGTCAAAATTAAGCAAAGTAACTTTAAGCTCCTTCGTATCGAAAGGCTTCAGCCTTATTTAGATCTACGGTTTTTCCAGAGTTTGCTGGAAGAATTGTGGCACTACCACAAGCCCAACAGCATCCGTCTGTTGGGCATTCAAGTTAAACTCCCATCCTCTTCGGTAAACCAATTAAAGCTGTGGAACTAGCTTTGATCATACGGATCAAAGCAGTTCTCCCCTCAATTTTTTACGATAAAAATCCTGGGTTTCAGCTCGTACCTGCCCTGATAATATTAGTAATGCCAGTAAGTTGGGAATAGCCATTAATACATTGAAAATATTAGCAAGGCTCCACACAGTCTCTAGTGTTAGTACTGAGCCTAACATCACACTTACGGTATAAAGTACCGCATAAAGTTTTACTCCTCGGTTGCCTACTAGATAATGGATAGTTTTCTCGCCGTAGTAGAACCAACCAATGATAGTAGAATAGGCGGCCAATATCAGCGCTAGTGTCGCCAGTTCTGCACCCGCAAAGGGTAAAAAGTTTTGAAATACTGCATTGGTTAGGGCCGCTCCATTTAAATTCATGGGAAAGTTATGACTAACCAGACCTAACACTAAAACAAAACCGGTGATGGTACACATCACCAATGTAGTGAAGAAAGTACCAGTCATAGCAATCAATGCTTGTCTAACGGAATGGTCTGTTTTTGCAGCAGCAGCAACAATAGGAGAAGAACCCAGTCCCGCCTCATTAGAAAATAGGCCTCTTGAAACGCCACTTTGAATAACTTTTCCTATCATTCCCCCAGCAAAAGCAGCTCCTGTAAAAGCATCAGTAAAGATAAGCTTTATAGCGGGCCAAACAAAGGTTATGTGGGTTAGAACTATTATCAGACCGCCAATGAAATAAACTATCACCATAAAAGGGATGAGTACAGTGGTAACTTTAGCAATAGAGTGGATGCCGCCTAAAACTATCACAGCCGTCAGTATAGTTAGCAGGATACCAGTTAAGGTAGCGTTGATGTGAAAACTTTGTTCCAGTGCTAAAGCAATAGAATTAGCTTGAACTGTACTACCAATACCAAAAGAAGCGATAACAGTAAAAATAGCAAACAAGACCGCAAGCCACTTTTTGCCTAAGCCGTTTTGGATATAATACATGGGCCCTCCACAGACGTGCCCTTGAGAATCAACTACACGGTACTTGACGGCTAAAACTGCTTCTGCGTATTTAGTTGCCATTCCTAGCAAGGCAGTGATCCACATCCAGAAAATAGAGCCTGGGCCGCCTAAAACGACAGCTGTAGCCACTCCAACAATGCTGCCAGTTCCTATCGAGGCTGACAGAGCGGTCATAAGTGCGGCGAAGTTAGAAATATCACCTGGTGCCTGTTCACTTTTTGAAGAACTGGGCCTGAAAACAAGTTTCAGAGCATAGGGTAGTTGACTAAACTGTAAAAAATTTAGTCTGACTGTTAAAAAACAACCTGTACCTAGTAGGAGTACCAATGTCCAGGGTCCCCAAAGTTGTGCTTCTAGCTGACTCAAGAAAAACTTCATGGTTACGCTTCCCCATTGATGTTGACGGTATAAAATACACTAAACTAGACGA
Organism: Neisseriaceae bacterium; assembly: GCA_043842855.1. Classification (GTDB taxonomy): domain Bacteria; phylum Pseudomonadota; class Gammaproteobacteria; order Burkholderiales; family Neisseriaceae; genus QFNR01. Next base: position 242,778 of record JBBPJF010000001.1, on the reverse strand, counting down.
CTCAGGTAAGTTTTTTTTCAAAATTTGTTAGATAGTACTCCTTGAGTTTCCATTGTTCTCTTATTTCAGGTGGCTACAAGCTAGGTTATAATCGGAAAGATTAGAGATTCATAGGTGGAGTAGAGCTATATGTATAAAATCGCTCCCAGTCTTTTGTCCGCTGATTTCGCGAGGCTAGGGCAAGAGGTGCAAGAAGTGGTGAAGGCGGGTGCGGATTGGATTCATTTTGATGTCATGGATAATCACTATGTTCCTAATCTTACAGTGGGCCCTTTGGTATGTGAAGCCATTAAACCCTATGCAAAGAGTACCCCGATTGATGTTCATCTGATGGTCGAACCTGTTGACCCCTTAATTAACGCATTTCAAGAAGCTGGTGCGGATTGTATCAGTTTTCATCCCGAAGCAAGCCGTCATGTGCATCGTAGCATAAGCCTTATCAAAGAAGGGGGGCAACAAGCAGGCTTAGCGCTTAATCCCGCTACTCCTATTACCATCCTTTCAGAAGTTTTGTTGGATAAGCTAGACTATCTTCTAGTGATGTCAGTGAATCCAGGGTTTGCCGGACAAGACTTTATTCCTGTTACATTACAAAAGATAAGGCAATTAAGGAAGTTGTGCGAGGAATATGAGAAAATTTCTACCAGGCATATAGCTATACAAGTAGATGGAGGGATCAAGGCCTCTAATATCCAGATGATTGCGGAATCTGGTGCAGAAATTTTTGTAGCGGGTTCTGCTATTTTTAAAGCAATTGATAGGAAGAAAGCTATCAGAGCCTTGAGAGACCCTCTAGAGAAGGTACTGAAGCAATGCAATTAAATGAGGTTCAAGTTGTTAGTTTTGATTTAGATGGGACTTTAGTAGATTCCTTGACAGACTTGGCTCTTTCAGCTAATTCGATGAGAAGTTTTCTCAATTTACCCCCTTTACCCGTGGATTTGCTCAAATCTTTTGTTGGTGATGGTCTAGCTACTCTTGTGCATCGAGCACTAACAGCTTCCAGAGATAAATTAGCGGAAAGTGAATTGTGGGAGAAAGGCTTTAAGTACTATCTAACGTATTACGCAGCTCATTTAACAGATCACACGCGGCCTTATCCTGAGGCACTTGAGGTACTGCATTACTTGAAAAAATTGGGCTATCCTGTAGCCGTTGTCACCAACAAGAATGAAGTGTTTGCCAATAAAATTTTGAAACAATTGGGTATGTCGAATTTTGTTAGTTTGTTAGTAGGGGGAGATACGCTCGGAGCTAAAAAGCCTTCTGCTTTGCCCTTAAATCATATAGCTGAAGTCTTTAAAATACCTGTGGAAAGGTTGGTTATAGTAGGAGATTCATTAAATGATGCTAAGGCTGCACAAAACGCTGGTGCAGGGTTCATTGGGGTCACTTATGGGTATGAACTAGAGTTAAAAAATAAGCTTCAACAGCAAAAAATACCACACTTATTGCTAATACAGCATTTAGAAGAGCTTTATGGAGCATTTGAAACAGAACGATAGAAAGTTAAAACAGTATTTATTTAGCTTGCTGGCCCGGCGCGAGTACAGTGCTGCGGAGCTTCGGCAAAAATTAGCACAGATGGGAGGCGAACCAAGCCAAATTGAAGTACTACTAGCTGAATTTAAAGCGAAAGGCTGGCAATCAGATACCCGATGCATTCAAAATATTATTTTGAGTAAACAAAAGAGGTATGGAAATTTAAGACTGATTCAAGAATTGCAAGGTAAGGGTATTGATGCTTCTTGCTATAAGGATTTTTTACCAAGTATAGAAGAACAAAAAGAAATTGCCCTAAATGTCTTGGCTAAAAAATATAGAATCAAAGAATTAGTGCAAAAAAAACAAGGAGCAGTCCGTTTTCTGCAAAGCAGAGGATTTTCCTCTGAAATTGCCTATTTTGCCGTATCTCAGTATTTAAAAGACTTACAGGAGTAACTTTTTTATTAATTTAAGAGCACTAAAAAAACTTTTAATTTTAGTTAGTGCTTAGTTCAGAGAGAGCAGATCCAGCCCTAGTAGAGAAAACCCGGTAGTTTCTTGCAATGAGAGACATGGTTTGAGCTGAAGCTCTGATAGTCACGGTTCCATAGACTGGGTTCTGTACTTTAAAGTTTGAAAAAAGCTAAGGTTTTGGTTTTGTACAAATTTCTTCTGGGTAGAACAGGTTTTCATCGCCTTTAAGTAAAGCTTTGAGCATAGAGATAAGCGGAGAATTTGTTAATTACTAGTTAGCAACTAGAGCGATGACATCAAAAAACTGAATAAGCGGAGGGTATCCCTATTCCCGAGACAAAGCTTCCACTGGATCGAGTTGAGAGGCATTTTTAGCAGGCAGATAGCCAAAAGTAATACCGATAATAGTGGAAAAAAAGACGGCTACTAATAATGACAAAAAGGAAAAATTGAAACGAATCAATGTATCTGGATTTTTAGCAAGTAGCAGTTTCACAGGAAAACCAGCTAAAAAGGCTAGTACTACTCCTATTGCACCTCCGATTAAACATAGGATAATGGACTCAATTAGGAATTGTTGTCTGATGGCTTTTTGCTTTGCCCCAACAGCAATACGTATACCAATTTCTGGCATACGTTCCGTTACTGAGACAAGCATAATATTCATGACGCCAATCCCACCTACTAGAAGAGCGATGAAGGCTACCAATAAAATAAATAGTTCTAGGCCTCGAGCGACTACTTTAAATTTTTTGATAAGATCATCATAGGAAAAGATTTCAAAATCCTTATTCCTACCATGCTTAATATAGAAGTATTGTTCAATTTTTTCCTTCACATTCGCAAGGGAAAAGCCTTTTTTGACGGTCATAGAAAGCGCTGGATAGGCTAGTTTGGCACCAGCAAAACGGATAGAAGCAGTAGAGTAAGGGATAAAGATTTGAGACCTCACCTTTTGAAAACCTCCTTGTACCGATTTATTTTCTATTACACCAATAACCTCAAGGGGGACTCCCTCAACTATAAATATCTTCCTAAGGGGATTCTCATTGGGGAAGAGTTCCTTTTCTGCATTGGTATCTATTAGGGCAACTTGTTTAGCATTGTCGACTGAAACTTGAGTAAAAGAAGTTCCTCTTAACAGCTTTAAGTCCTTAGCCGCAATGCAATTGACGTCACAGCCCCATACCGCAGCATCCCGAAGGATATGGTTATCACGTTTTAGCGAACCTGAAGTAACGAGATTGGGTAACACATTTTTCAAATATGGCAAGCTTTTGAGGTATTGAAGGTCAGTTTCGGTAAAAGGTGTAGAAGGAACATGTTCAGAGGTTTCCTGTACGGTTTTCCCGGGATAAAGTACCATGGTCCTAGCTGCATCTGCTCCCATTTTATCAAGTACCTTATCAACGGTCCCTTCACCTATGGAAACCATTGCTACTACTGAAGCAATCCCAAAAATAATACCTAACATTGTAAGAATAGAGCGTAGTTTATTATGTAGGATGGACCGAATAGCCATCTTATAATTTTCTTTCCATCCGCTTAGCAAAGAAAAGAATTCAAGTTTTTTCCCTGTTGGTAGAGAGGACTGTAGATTTTCCCCTCTTCTAATAGGTGTTAGGCGCGTATCTGACAAGATCTTTCCATCTCTCATCTCTATGATACGTTTAGCTTCTTTAGCCAGATTGGGATCATGGGTAACCATAATAATGGTATGACCCTGTTGATTGAGATCTTTTAAAATTTGCAACACTTCTTGACCACTTTGGCTATCTAGAGCACCCGTCGGTTCATCCGCAAAGATAACCTCGCCACCGTTTATTAGAGCACGGGCAATACTAACACGCTGCTGTTGACCTCCAGATAATTTGCCTGGAGTATGTTTGAGTCGCTCGGCTAGTCCAAGCTGGGCTAGTAATTGTGTGGCCCGTTGTCTGCGTTTAGAGAAGGGCATGCCTAAATAAATTGCAGGTATTTCAACATTTTCTAGTGCAGTTAAACCACCGATTAACTGATAGCGTTGGAAGATGAAACCGAAGTGTTTACAGCGTAAGTCACTTAATGCATCCGGCTCCAATTGACTAATTTCGGTTCCGTAAACCTCATACCGTCCCTGCGTTGGTCTATCTAGACAGCCGAGAATATTCATTAAAGTAGATTTACCAGAACCAGACTGACCAACAATGGCTACAAAGTCATTTGCCTCAATTTCAAGGCTGAGGTTCTTGAGAATAGTAACTTGCTCACTGCCTTGCTGAAAGGCTTTATATACTTGATTTAGCTTGATAATGGGTCGTTCCACATCCACCCCGAAATATAACTGTAGGTTTGGGCCATCTTCCACCGTATTAGACGTTAACTGAGTTACTGCTCGGTTGCTATAGCTTCTTTGAGTACAGTCTCTCCTTCTACCAAGCCTGAGAGAATCTCAGTTTTAGTTCCGTTGGAAAAACCTGTTTGGACTTGCTTTTCTAGCTTTTTGTGTTGTGAATCAAGTACCGTTACGTAACTTTTACCCTTTCTTTCATGAATAGCACTACTTGAGACAGCTAATACGCCATCTTTTTCTCCCGTCGTAATATGTACAGTAGTCGTTAAGTTTACTTTGAAACTAGGATCTATTTGTTCAACTTTCAAAATGGTATAGTAGTTATTAGAGTTACTAGCGATACCATCGGTTATCGAGATAGGTGCGGGATGTACGATTTCAACCGTGGCAGGATAAGACCTGTTACCATTGCCTACTAAAGTAAAGCTGGCTTTTTGCCCTTTTTTGATATGGACTATATCGGCTTCTGAAATTTCTGCTCTAATATTCATTTGATCTAAATTAGCGATCTTAGCGACAGTAGGAGTGGTATAACCAGCTGTTAAAATTTGTCCCACGTCCACTGGTAAGGACACAATAATACCTGCCATGGGGGCAGTGATCCGAGTGTAAGAAAGATTTTTGTGCATATTCTGAAGAGTCAGTTCATCTTGGTTAATTTTAGCCTTGACTTGAATGGATTCATTGATCAACTCTTGGTAATTAGTTACGCGTGCGTCGTACTGAGTTTTAGATGCAGCGCCCCCGCGATAGAGTAAGGTGTAGCTGTCAAGCTCAGACTTTGCTACTACTATTTTTCTCTTGAGTGAGTTCAGCCGTGCTTGATCAGCCGTCAGTTCATCCTTCGTCTTAGCAAGATTATTAGTAGCTACAGTAGGATCTAATTCAGCTATCAAATCCCCTTTTTTTACGGTGTCTCCTATTTTGACATGTAACGCTTTTATTTCACCAGTGGTCTGAGCGCCCACAGTTGTATCTTCAGCCGCCTCTAATTTTCCTGAAGCTAGCACTTGAGTAACAATATCCTGCTTTGTTACTTTTTCAGTGATTGAAAGAAGTTTTTGTTTAGAGCCTGGGGCGCAAAGATAGAGAAAAAAAAGCATTAATAACAACAGTGCAATAATGACACGTTTACGGGTCAATAAGCCTTTTCGGCGCAGAACGCGATCACCAGCCTTAGTGTTCAGATCCATAAAGTTTAAATCCACAAAGAAACAGCTATGCCCAAAGCAATTGGCGGGACAAACCAGGCAAGGACCCTGGAGTTTGGGAAGATTTGAATAGAGAGAGTTGTGAAACCATCGGGGTCATTTTACTCTTGGCAAAATTGAATTGCAAATAGGAGCTTTTGCTATAGGGACTAAGCGGTGTGCTCTTGACAGGTGTTTACTCTTCCTCTCATTATCACTGGGAAATTGTTTTTGAGAAAGGCTATAATTTTTTAGTTTAGCCTGCCTATAAAAGTAGGAAAAAGTAATATTAACTTAGAGGCTTGCGTATAATTGTCGAGAGGGACCTTTTAGTTTATTACGTATAAGTTTGTTTTTGGGGTTTGGAGTAGGGAATAGTGGTTTTTAAATGGTGTAAACCTTATGTCATAACTTCATTGTTATGGCTCAACTTGCCAGCTGTAACTTGGTCTACCGTTAACTTGAACACAGCGACTATTGCAGAATTGCAGAGCTTGATAGGCATCGGTCCTAAGAAAGCAAGCGCTATTATAGCTTACCGTAGGGAACACGGAGGCTTCAAAAGTACTGAACAACTAATCCAAGTTAAGGGTATAGGGCTTAAACTTTATGCAAAGAATTTAGCTAAGTTAGCGGTAGTGGGAGAATTTGCAGGGAAAGAAAAAAAAGAAGCACCAGGAAGATTACTGGAGCAAAGGAAATTGTTTGATAAGCTTCCCCAGAAAATTTATCAGCCCAATATGAACTGGTGAAAGGATAATCATTTGGGAATTAAGAGTTGCTTTTATCGCACCTCCCATAGTCCTAAGAAAACAGAAGGTTTTCAAGCTTAATTGGCATAGGTATTTTCTTCTCAAGCGGCCGCAAAGGATTTGCTTGTAACTAGTTCTATTTCTTTGTTCAATTTTATTAGTTTTGGGCTATAATGAGCCGTTGAGCCGCTTTGGGGGTCTTACTGACGGGCCGCTTGTAGTGGTTTTCTTTAATTGGGAGAGGTCTGTGGAAAATATTGAGAACAAGGTTAAAGAAATTATTTCAGAACAATTAGATGTGGAGTTAAGCAAGATTAAGAACGAGTCTGCTTTTCAAGAAGATTTAGGGGCAGATTCTTTGGATGTGGTGGAGCTAGTGATGAGCTTAGAGGAGGCGTTCGACTGTGAGATTCCGGACGAAGAAGCTGAAAAAATCACTACTGTTCAGCAAGCGATTGATTACATCCGTGCGCATCAGTAACTCCCATATGAGTTAACTTGACCTAGTTAATTAGCTAAGTAGAGAGTTCAACGCTCGGTCAAGTTCTTAGGGTGTGAGTACATGAATAGAAGAAGAGTCGTTGTCACCGGCCTAGGACAAGTTTCACCGGTTGGTAACTCTGTGAGTCAAGCCTGGAAGAACCTGTTAGAGGGCAAGGGAGGTGTAGGGAGCATTACCCGTTTCGATGCTTCGACGTTGGCCTGTACAATTGCAGGTGAGGTGAAGGAGTTTGATGTAGAACAGTATATTTCTGCCAAAGAAGCTCGTCATATGGATTTATTCATGCATTATGGAGTGGCAGCTGCTTTACAGGCTATAGAAGACGCCGGCCTGGATGAGGCCCCAGATCTGGACCTGGGTAGGGTAGGAGTTATTATAGGCTCTGGTATCGGAGGGGTGAGAAATATTGAAGCTAATACTCTCTTGCTGGAGAAGAATAATGCGCGACGGATCAATCCTTTCTTCATCCCCAGTACCATTATCAATCTAGTTGCTGGACACGTCTCCATGCTTAAAGGTTACCAGGGCCCAAGTTATAGTATTACTTCTGCTTGTACTACGGGTACCCATAGTATTGGTGATTCCTTTATGCTGATTCAATCAGGAAGAATAGATGTGGCAATCGCAGGGGGCGCAGAAGCCTCTATCTCGAGGTTAGCAGTGGCAGGATTCAATGCTGCACGCGCCCTATCTACTAGAAATGAAGATCCAAGTACTGCGTCGCGGCCCTGGGATATAGGCCGAGATGGCTTTGTGATTGGTGAAGGTTCAGGTATTTTAGTTCTAGAAGAATATGAACACGCTAAGAGACGCGGAGCTAAGATCTATGCTGAAGTGCTGGGCTACGGGATGAGTTCAGATGCTTACCATATCACGGCTCCTCTACCTGATGGTTCGGGGGCGGCCTTGGGGATGGGCAATGCCCTAAAAGATGCTCAGCTAAATCCTGAAGATGTAGATTATATTAATGCACATGCCACTTCGACACAGCTAGGTGATATCGCTGAAGTGGTAGCCGTTAAACGTTTGTTTCAAGAACACGCCTATTCTTTGAAAATCAGCTCTACTAAATCGATGACCGGTCATCTTCTCGGAGGAGCAGGAGGTATAGAATCAGTATATTCTGTGTTGGCTATTTACCACCAGGTGGCACCCCCTACGATTAATATTTTTCACCAGGATATTGAGCACGGCTGTGACCTTGATTTCTGTGCTGGGGAAGCTAAAGAATTTAAAATTAATGTAGCTCTTAATAATTCTTTTGGGTTTGGTGGAACTAATGCCACTCTTGTATTTGGTAAGCTAAAGTAGGCTTACTTCCTTATAAAACCAGTTACCCAGTAGTTATTGCAATCTAGGAATACCTTTCTCTTCTGAGGAGGACTCTGGTCTATTGGGTTTCCATTATCTGATGCATGTGTCGCATGCGACTAGAATTACCTAGTTTGGAGAAGCATGGAAAGTTAGTTTACTTTTTCTTTGTAGCCTTCAAACCCATTTTGTTTTAACGGAGAAAAGGATGACAGGATATAGAATTAGACGAGTTTATTCCGTTGGGAGCCCCTGGACTTAGAGGTTAAGCCCAGGGTAGCAAAGTGTGACGTAATAACAAGCTTTTATGAAGTATGGTTTCGAATATGTACGTACAATGGGTAGCACTTGGAAGAGTAACTAGTTTAATCTGATAAGCCGAATACCTTTGAAACTCCTCTTTAAAAAAAGCAACTGCCTAGAATTGAGGTTAGTCAACAATGAATTTTTTAGTCTTGGGTATGTACATATTAACGGTAATGACATTAATTATTACCCCAGGTCCTGTCTTACTACTCATTGCCAGTTTAGGATTAAAGGAGCGCTATAGTACAGCACTAAAAGCAATTCTTGGAGCAGACCTTGCTTCCTTAATCTTAGCTACGATTTCCATTTTTGTTTTGAAGGGGCTCTTAGTTATTGATCAGAGGATTTTTATACTCATCAGATTAATAGGTTGCCTTTATATTGCTCATATTGGTTATAAACTCTTGAAGGAAGCTTACTTCATTAAAGAAAATGGGTTACAACCTCTAAAACCTACCAAGGGAGGATTCAAAAAAGGCTTTTTGGTACGCATCTTCAACCCCGGAGATATCATTTTCTTCACCTCACTTTTTCCACAGTTTGTAAATGTTCATACTAACCTTAATACCGGTTTACTCATTCTGGTTATGGTTTGGGTTATAGTAGATCTGTTCACCTTATCTCTTATATATAAGGGATTTAATTTACTTTCCGGCAGTACTATTTATCCGAAAATCCTGGGTGTGTGTGCTACTTTATTAATAGCGCTTGCTATTTACGGCCTATACATTTCACTGATGCAGCTGCTGCAGTCTTTCTAAAGCATAATGAAGTTTAGAAATAAAAAAGAGAGGGGCCCAGCTTTAGAGCTTAAAGTTAAGGCAGGCGTAATTAATATAGTAAAAGCTAGTAGGGAGGGAGTAAAAAATTCACCATGGAATTTTTAAGGAACTCGATAGTTAGCACGTTTGTATCCATTTTAATAGAAAAATAATAGCCTGCTGAGCAGCTTGAATACGAATAGAATGGCGGTTCCCTTGAAAATGGACCCGGTAGGCTTCTGTGTACTTACAAGAAGCAATACCAAACCAAACCACGCCAATGGGCAGTGTGGGCAGCCCTCCAGTAGGGCCAGCTAAACCAGTAGTGCTAATAGCAAGGTCAGTCCTGGCTTGCAGCCGGGTTTGTTTTGCCATTTCAAGCGCAACTTGTTCACTTACAGGGCCATAACGTGTCAGCAAGTTTGAAGGTACGTTTAATATTTCTGCCTTGCTTGCATTTGAATAAGTAATGAAGCCCATTTTAAACCATTGAGAGCTACCAGGAAGCTCTGTTAAATAGCTGGCTACCAAGCCCCCAGTACAAGATTCAGCGCTTGCAATAGTCCAACCCCTCTGGATAAGTAAGTCAGCTAATTCTTCAAGTTCCCTAAAGGCTTCACTAGACATGAATAGGATTATTTTGTCTAAAATATTCGATTAGATGCTGAGTCGAAGAATCATAGTCCACTTTTTCTCGGTTGGATAGTAGAGGTTGAATAGCCTGGGCCAGAACTTTACCATATTCAACTCCCCATTGATCAAATGAATTAATCCCCCATATAATCCCCTGAACAAATACTTTATGTTCGTAAAGAGCCAACAACATTCCAAGGTTGAAAGGGGTAAGGGCCTCTAGAAAAATAGTATTGGTAGGTTGATTACCTGGGAAACTTTTTTGAGCAGCTAAGTGAACTTTTTCAGGAGTAGTTGGTAGTTCCATTTCTTGTAGAACCTCATCCTCTGTCTTGCCTTGCATAAGTGCCCTGGTTTGTGCCACTGCATTAGCGATAAGTGTTTGATGCTGTAGATTTTGCTCAGGGTAAAAGCTTTTAGCAGTTAAAATAAAGTCAGAACAAATTAGGCGTGTTCCTTGGTGCAATAACTGAAAAAAAGCATGTTGACAATTGACTCCCTCTTCTCCCCAAATGATATCACTGGTATCAAAATCCAGGAGCTCACCCTGCCTGCTTGTTCTCTTACCATTACTTTCCATAGTAAGTTGTTGAATGTGAGTGGGTAGACGCCTCAGACTATGGTCATAAGGAATAATAGCGTGGCTACTGCTCTGATAGAAATTGTTATACCAGATCCCAATTAGGCCCATGATTACAGGTATATTTTTTTCATAAGGGGCGCTAAAAAAATGCTCATCCATTGTTTCTCCACCCCGCAGAAATTCTAAGAATTTTTCCTTGCCAATGAGGCACATGACAGAAAAACTAATAGTAGACCAACAGGAGTATCGGCCCCCCACCCATGGGAACATTTCAAAAATATTTTCCTCTTTAATTCCAAAAGCTAGAGCAGCCTCTCGATTACTAGTAATGGCAATGAAATGTTTTTCAAAACAAGGGTGTTTTGTACTTTGTATGAACCAATCTTTTGCAGAAGAAGCATTAAGAAGAGTTTCAGGAGTTGTAAAAGATTTACTAGCCACTATGAATAAAGTAGTATCAGGGTCTAGGCCCTCTAGAGCTTCCGAAAGATGAGCCGCATCAACATTGGAAACGTAGTGAACATTAATATTTGGATGGTGATAAGGTTTAAGAGCCAGTGATAATGTGCAAGGGCCGAGATCTGATCCTCCAATGCCGATATTAACAATATGGCGGATAGGTTGCTGCGAAAAACCCAGATAGCGTTGGGAACGAATTGCTTCTGCTAAAGTTAGGGCTTTTTGAAGTTGATGTTGGATCTCAAGCATAATATTTTTACCATCTAGGAAGATAGAAGCTTCTCCAGACTTTCTGAGGGCAGTATGCAATACTGCACGGTTTTCACTCAGGTTAATTTTTTCGCCCTGACGCATCTTGTCTGCCCATTGTCTTACCTGAGCTACCTCCGCTAGTTCCACCAATAGGCGGAGCGTTTCATCGGTGATACGATTTTTGCTGTAGTCCACCAATAACCCATGCAAACTTTGATGCATTTTATTGAAACGAAGTGGGTCTTGCCGAAACAGCTCTCGCATATGCAACGAACACGTGAGACGCTGATGTTCTTGTAATTTGGCCCAAATAGGTTGCTTCTTAATAAAATGCATACCCCTCCTTGATTTGATCGTGTCAGGGAACTATTTTAGAATAAAAGCGCTGGTTTCGCCAATGAACCATTTACTTATCAAAATTTCGATATCTCCTTAATTATTTATCACTATGAGTTCAGAAAAAATTACTCCCATGATGGAACAGTATTTAGCGATCAAGGCTACTTGTCTGGATAAATTATTGTTTTATCGGATGGGAGATTTCTATGAGCTTTTTTTAGAAGATGCAGTGGAAGCTGCCAAACTACTAGATATCACTTTGACCAGTAGGGGGAAGTTAAATGGCAGGCCCGTTCAAATGGCTGGGGTACCCTATCACGCCGTAGAACAATATTTAGCGCGCTTAGTTAAGGCTGGTAAAAGTATTGCTATCTGTGAACAAATCGGAGCACCTGATCAGGCTCGCGCCCCGCTAAAACGTAAAATAGTTAAAATTATTACTCCGGGGACATTATCTGATACAGCTTTACTAGCCAGTAAACAGACTAATCGCATTGTATCAATTGCTCGTAATAGAAAGGAACTGGGAATAGCTTGGCTTGCGCTAGAAAGCGGTGAATTTAGAGTAAAGCAAATACCATTATTCGTATTAGAAAATGAACTACAAAGGATAATGCCAGCAGAAATTTTATTAACAGAAACTGATCGAAGTTTATTGCCTGAGCGTTGGAAGAAAAAGATAACATACGTTAATGCATGGGAATTTGACAGTGATTCTGCATTTCATTTATTGACCCGCTTTTTTCAAACACAAGATTTATTAGCTTTTGGGTTAGATGCGAAGACGGCTAGTTTAGCGATTGGGGCTGCCGGTGCTTTACTGCACTATATAGAATTAACGCAGGGTTGTTTACCTAAACATCTGGATCAACTTAGTTTGGAAAGATCAGAGGCTTATATAGGTTTAGATGCGGCTACCCGCCGTAATTTAGAATTAACCCAAACATTAACGGGACAGGCTTCACCTACACTATTTTCAATTTTAGATCATTGTGCCACTCTAATGGGAAGTCGCCTTTTGCGGCAGTGGATTCATCATCCCTTAACTGATGCTGGGCAAGTTAGAGCTAGACAAGAAGCGATAAGTGAACTAATGAGCCAGCAGCCAGAAAACTTGGCTTTTTCTCTTAAACAACTTGTGGATATTGAAAGAATTAATGCGCGTATTGCTTTGGGAACAGTCCGGCCAAGGGATTTATCTGCTTTAAGGGAAAGTTTATCTTTGCTGCTCGAGCTCAGAATAGCTGATTCAATTAATAGTAGCCTTTTGCAAGTTATACAGGAAGTGTTCCCACAGGGAAGTTTACTGGTTAGAAAGTTGAAGGCGACGATTTTAGAAGAGCCGGCTGTATGGCTGAGAGAGGGGCAGGTCATCAATAGTGGTTTTGACCCGCTTTTAGATGAACTAAGAAGATTTCAAACAAACGCTGACGACATATTACGTGATATTCAACGTAAGGAGCAAGCTAAGACAGGATTAGCCACCCTGAAAGTCGAATTTAATCGCGTTCAAGGATTTTATATTGAATTAAGCAAAAAAGATGCAGCACAGGCCCCTTCAGAATATATAAGGAGGCAAACCTTAAAGAATGTAGAACGTTTTATCACTCCTGAACTAAAAACCTTAGAAGAAAAAATACTTAGTGCTCAAGATCGAGCACTGGCACGAGAAAAAGAACTGTATGAACAACTGGTATTGGAATTACAAAAAGAATTGAACTTGTTACAACAAATAGCACGTTCGGTAGCTATGCTAGACGTTCTGAATAACCTAGCAGAATTAGCCTGTCAGCGTAATTATACTTGTCCAACTTTAGTAGATTATTCCATACTTGAAATTAAAGGGGGTCGGCATCCAGTTGTCTCAGAGCTGGTTGAACATTATACGGATAATCATTGTCAACTGAATGAGAATCACAAAGCATTACTTATTACAGGGCCAAATATGGGTGGTAAATCCACTTACATGAGACAAATAGCATTACTTGTTTTGATGACATATATGGGAGCATTTATTCCAGCTCAGAATGCCATAATAGGACCTATAGATCAAATATTTACCCGTATTGGAGCTTCAGACGATATCGCTAGTAATCGTTCGACCTTCATGGTTGAAATGTCTGAGACAGCTTATATCCTTCATCATGCAACAGGTCGGTCTTTAGTTTTGATGGATGAAGTAGGTCGTGGAACTGCGAGTTTAGATGGATCAGTACTCGCCCAGGCCGTACTAGACTACCTTTTAACAGTTAACAGAAGTTTTACCCTATTTTCTACGCATTATTTTGAACTGACACACATGGCTACAGCTCGACCAAGTTTATTAAACCAGCATTTTTCAGCCCTAGAAGAGAAAGGGAATATACTTTTTCTACACCAAATAGAGTCAGGTCCTGCCTTAAAAAGTTACGGAATTGCAGTAGCCAAACTGGCAGGTTTACCCAAAAAGGTCATTGCTCAAGCAGATAGATTAATGCTACGGCAAGAGGAAGAATTAGCAAAAAACAGGCCCCAAGAAAGTTTGTTTGATAGTTTTGATAACTCAAGGGAAGAATTTTTAGAAAATAAGATAAAGGAGTATCGCAAACTATTAAATGATATTCATGAACTCTCACTAGACGAAATGACTCCTCAAAAAGCAATGAATGCTTTATACGAGTTTAAAAATAAGATTAGTCAAAAGTTAGATGAGGTTATTGACTCTTCTTCAACCAGCTCTACCATTTAGGTATATCGATTATGATCTGTGACTGTCCTTTAGGTGTTTTTTGTAGTCTATATTTTAGTTAGGTTCTAATCCCTTCCGAGATTGCGAGAAGTGGCTGAACTTGAGCATTAGAGGAACTAGTTCGTAACTAGAAAACTAACTTTGAAATTTTAGCAGGGCTGTTACAGCACCAAGAATTTAGGAGCCCACTGTTTGTAGTGTAAAATGGCCGTTTGTTATCTTAAGGGAGGGCAAATGAACAGCATAAATTTGTTGCGCCAGCTAGTGGCCCAATCTGTTCCTGCTTTCTTTATTACCTTACTGTTAACCGCCGGTAACCTGAAATTAGCACTATTGTTCACGTTAATTAGCATAGGAGTAAATTTTTTTAGAATTAGGAACTTAACTAAACCTTTAAAAATCTATTCTCAGTTTTTTTCAGGACAACTTACTGCGCTTGATTATCATGTTCGAGTAACTTTTTATGTTTTAGGGGCTATGGCTAAGGCAAAAGGGCGAGTCACAGAATCAGATATTGAGTATGCAGAAAGTTTGATGCGTGAATTTCAAATTCATACTAGTTCGCGTCCTTTGATTATTGAAGCATTTACACTAGGTAAAGCTAATGCTTACCAGTTAGAAGGTTTGATCGCTGAATTTTGTCACTGGTTTAAAAAACGCGGTAACGTCTTAAATTACTTCTTTGAGTACCAACTTAATGCCGCATTACAGGATGGAGAATTACATCCAGGAGAGCTATCGATTTTAAGGACCATAGCCTATCAGATGGGCATGAATGACCTTATTTTCACCCTTAAGCTCCAGGCAGCGCAAGCTGCTTATAGGACTAGGCGGGGTTTTGGGTATAAACAGGCGGAAGAAACTAGGAGAGAGTGGGATTTTAGAAGTGAGAAAGAAGGTCAAGGTGACTATTCCAGAGCGTCCTGGGGAGAAAATATTACTGACAAACTTAGAAATGCCTATGCTATCCTAGGGGTTAAGGAAAGTGATGAATTTTCTACTGTGAGGAAAGCTTATCGTAAATTAATCAAACAATACCATCCAGATCGCTATGCTTCTAAAGAAGTACCCACAGCAGTTCTAGAAAAAGCAAAACAAAAAAGTCAGGAGATTATTGCTGCCTATCACTTTATTTGTAAGGCGAAGGGTTGGAAGTAATTTTTACTGGTTTTGATATACTTACAAAACTGACCTAGCAATAAAGCTCATCATTAGCTGGGCAATTTATAATTTAGTCGTAATGACAGGGTGGGGTCAATATACAGTATGTTGTCGTTTTCTTTGGAGTACGTTTTTGTCAGATACAAAAGGAGAAGCTTCTTTCAAAAGTTTTTTCGGAGCTAAAGCCTCTAAAAACTTCGCTCTGCTGAGGGTCATCAAGGCCAGTTTGGGTCATTGGAGTTTTTGGGTAACCTATCTCTTATTAGTGGTTGTCACTGGTAGTTATTGGTTTTCAGCCTGGATAGCGGTAGTCGTACATTTTCTTCGGTGGGAAATAAACCAGAACTTGAAGGTTCGGTACATTCATTCCCAGTTCTTTCCTGGAGAATTGACCCTCCTTGAATATAATGTCCTGGTTACTTTCTATACTTTGGGTTGTTTAACGAAAGTTAAGGGTAGGATTCTTACCGAAGATATTGTATACGCAGAAAGCTTGATGGGGGAGTTTGGAATTCCCAAGGATTCGTGGTTTAAACTAAATGTAATTAATTGTTTTAAACAGGGGAAGGCTCAACAATATGACCTGAAGCGTGTATTAGCTGAATTTTCTGCCTATTTTAGGGATCAACCTTGGGTAAGAACTTATTTTTTTAATTATCAGCTCAAGGCAGTGTTTAAGGAAGGAACCTTACTAGAAGAAGAGTTTAAGTTACTAGAGATTATTGCGAGGTATGTAGGGATTAGCGAATACTCTTTCCTTAAAAAAATCCAGTCTGCTCAGGAAAGCTATAATTTAAAACAAAAATTCAGAGCACAAAATCAAAGTTGGAATGAAGAAAACGCCCGGTCTAAGGCTCAAGGGGAGGATAGAAGTTTTAATGGAGAAGCGGGAGCTTGGGAAGAGGAACTTTTAGGGTCTGATTCACGAAATGAATTTCGGATCTTAGGAGTATCGGAGCAGGCTGACTACTCTACAGTCAAAAAGGCCTATCGAAGATTAATCAAAGAGTATCATCCGGATAAGTTGGCCTTTAAAGAGGTCCCGACAGCTGTATTAGAGATGGCTAAGAATAAAAGTCAGGAGATCATAGGTGCTTATGATTTCATTTGTAAAACAAAAGGTTGGAAGTAATAGTGAAAGTAATTGACTTAAAAGGTCTAAAATGCCCAATCCCTATTTTAAAGACTAAAAAAGCTTTAACTGGGCTGCATTCTGGGGAAAAGCTTTGTATATTGACGACAGATGAACAAGCACCAGCTGATTTTAGGTATTTTTGCCATCAAACCGGACATACACTTCAATCAAGCCGCCGAATAGACGATCTGTATTTTGAGATAGTAATAAGTCATAGGTGAGACCAAAAAGGGGATGGAAAGCCAGATACTTAATTTAATTAAGCCAGATGATTGGCACTTACATTTGAGAGATGGGGAAATGATGGAGGCGGTACTGCCCTTTTCTAGCCACGTGATGGGGAGAGCAGTCATCATGCCTAATTTAGCACCGCCACTAACTCAGGTGAAGGCAGTGGTGGAGTACCGCCGGCGTATATTAGAAGCTTTACCGAAGGAGCATGCTTTTGAGCCACTAATGACGCTATATTTGACAGATCGGACCTCTGTCGCGCAGGTTAAACAGGCTAAAGAGGCTGGGATAGTAGCTTTTAAACTCTATCCCCGCGGGGCCACGACACATTCAGAAGCTGGGGTGACAGATATTTTTCGTTTATTACCTGTACTAGAGGAGATGCAAAAGTGCGGACTACTACTTTTAGTACATGGCGAAGTAACAAATCCTTCAGTAGATATTTTTGATCGAGAACGAGTGTTTATCGAGCAAATTTTAATTCCTTTGCGTCAACAAGTACCTGAGTTAAAAATAGTTTTTGAACATATTACTACGCAAGAAGCTGTGGAGCTAGTACAGGGAAGTGACGAATATTTAGCTGCGACGGTTACTCCTCATCATCTATGTCTGAATCGGAACATGCTGCTAGCGGGAGGTATTAAGCCGCACTATTATTGTTTACCAGTTTTGAAGAGAGAAACACATCGATTAGCTTTACTAGAAGCAGTTACCGGTAAAGAAGGAGATAATCATAAGTTCTTTTTAGGCAGTGATAGTGCTCCGCACACCAAAGATAACAAGGAATGTTCTTGTGGTTGTGCCGGCGTGTTTAGTGCATCCGTGATTATCCCTCTTTGTGTACAAATTTTTGAGGAAGCTGGAGCTTTAAATGCTCTAGAGGCTTTTATTTCTTTAAATGGGGCTCGCTTTTATGGAGTAGCACCAAATAGAGAAAGAATTACTGTGATTAAAAAAACTCAGCAGATACCTGAGTACTATAAATTTTCCAATGTAATGCTAGTTCCTTTGTTGGCAGGGTATGAACTTACCTGGCAAGTACAATCTGTATTCAGGTAGGAGATGTTTTGGCAAGATATTTTTTTCTACCACACGTAATATTTCTAAGCTTTTTTTCAATATGGTCTGACCAAGGTAGAGCAGGTAATCAGCAGGAGGAGCAGTTAGCTAGTAGTGTAGTAACTACTATGAGCCGATCTGTTGAAAACATTAATCCAGCAAGGTTAATTTTTCCAAATGAACGGCTAGCACAGGCTTGGTTTCAGGAAATGGATCGCAGGTTAAGTCGCTTTGTTCCTTCTACTAATGAAAGAAAAAACCTTTTGATTCACTTACAATATGAAGCTAGTCGGGCGGGCCTCGATCCACAACTGATTTTAGGGTTAGTGGAGGTGGAGAGTAGATTCAGGCGCTATGCTATTTCCCTTGTTGGTGCAAGGGGTTTGATGCAGGTAATGCCTTTCTGGGTAAGACAGATAGGTAGCCCTGAGCATAATCTATTCGACATGCGTACTAATTTGAGGTACGGCTGTACTATTTTAAGATACTATCTCGACAGAGAGAATGGTAATCTATTCAGAGCATTAGCTCGTTATAATGGTAGCCTAGGAAGTGCAGTTTACCCCAACGCAGTGCTGAGGGCAGTGAAACTGAATTGGCAGTATAATGGACCCTTAGATTGGGATTAAAAGAAAATATGAGATTAGGGAGCGAGGATATGTCATTAAACCGAGTAAGCTTGATAGGACGGCTGGGTCGAGATCCAGAAAAGAGATTTATGCCTTCCGGTGATCCGGTAGCTAATTTTTCCTTAGCCACCAGTGAGTTTTGGAAGGATAAAGCTGGACAGAAGCAAGAAAGAACAGAATGGCACCATATTGTAATATTTGGAAAGCTAGCGGAAGTTGCTTGTAGTTACCTTAAAAAGGGACAGCAGGTTTATTTAGAGGGTAAGATTAGTTCAAGAAAATATATGGCTAAAGATCATACAGAAAGAATAGCTTATGATATTGTGTGCGATCAAATGGTGATGTTAGGTTCTAAGGGAGAAGGGTCTACTAGTTTTGACCCACCCCCAATAGGAACAGTATATCCTTCGGAACAGGTAGAAGAAGCCTCTTCTGTTTCTAGTCGATCGGCAGTTATAGAAGAAAAGAAAATTGATGTGATGGATATTGAATCGGATATCCCTTTCTAGGAGAAGAAGCGTTAAATGAGAATTGCTTTGATGCAAAAAGCCTTTATTTGTGCAGATATCACCTCTAATTTAAATACGATTTTGGAAGCTGTTGTAGAAGCAAAGGCAAAAGGAGCCTCCTTATTAGTCACCCCTTATTGGGCAGTAACTGGTATGCCTCTGATGCAGTTATTGCAGCATGATTTTCTATTTGAGGCCATTGAAGAGGCATTGCAAAAGCTTTTATTGGTGGAAGGAATAGGGATAGTATTGAGCTACCCAAAACGAGAAAAAAGTGGGATAAAGAGCTGTCAATCAATAATTCATGAGGGAAAGCTTATCTATCAGGTAACCAGGCCACTATCTGAGGAAGCTGTTTCAACTGCCTTACCAACTTTTCGATGGGAGGGCTTAACCATCGGAATAAAGCAAGATAATTTTAGTAGGGCCATGGAGTCTGTACAGAGCGTGGATATTATGCTACTCCAGTTTACGGAGCCTTTCTATGCAGAGATAGGTCAAGCTCGGTTAGAAAGAGCATATAGCGAGAGTAGCCAATTGCCTATTCCTATTTTAGCGACAGTACCCTTAGGAGCAAATGATCAGTATCTTTATGATGGGGGGTCGTTTGCGTTAGATGATAGGGGTCTTTGTCAGTTCCAGGCAACTATGTTTGGAAACGGCGTCCATTGTTTAGACTATATCCCTGGTAAAGGGTGGGGAGCTTTTTTAGGCATAGAATCACCCAAGCGTATTGCTTTACTCTACCAAGCCGTGGTTTTTTCTTTGAAGGAGTACATGAGGAAGAATCAATTTACTAGGGTTTGTCTAGGCTTATCCGGAGGTATAGACTCTGCTTTAGTCTTAGCTTTAGCCTGCGAGGCAGTAGGGGCTGAGTCTTGTGAAGTGTTTCTGATGCCTAGTCAGTACACCAGTTCTATAAGTAATGAATTAGCTTTGAAGTTAGTTAGAACCTTAAAGGTGAACTATCATGTAGTGCCCATTCAAGCGATAGTAGCAGAGTTTTCACATGCACTACAGGAACGTTTCTCAGGCTTGCCAGAGGATGTTACGGAAGAAAATTTACAGGCTCGAACTCGAGGGGTGCTGCTCATGGCTCTGTCTAATAAGACTGGAGCTCTGCTCTTATGCACGGGTAATAAATCTGAGGAAGCTGTAGGTTATAGTACCTTGTATGGGGATACCAATGGCGGGTTTGCGCCCATTAAAGATCTATATAAGACAGAAGTATATGAAATGGCTTATTGGTTGAATGAAGTGAAAGGCAGGGAAATTATTCCAGGAGAAATTATTAAGAGAAAGCCTACGGCCGAATTAAAATTTAATCAAACCGATCAGGATGCTTTGCCTGAGTATGATTTCTTGGATAAGGTACTGAAGCTTATCCTGGAGAATAAAAGTTTACAGGATTTGGTACAGGCAGGATATGACCAGACTATAGTAATAGATATAATGAAGAGGGTTAGGAGTAGTGAATTTAAACGTCAACAGGGTGTTTTAGGGCCTCAACTAAGTAAGAGAAGTTTTGGGCGTGAGTGGCAATACCCCATTACACATTTGGATGTAAATTTTTAATTATTTTAGTACATACATAGTAAGGAAAACGAAGTTTGAAACGATCAACAGTTTATATAGTTTCAGTCATGCTAGCATTGATAGCTTCAATGGAGAGCTTTGCTGATGGGCTGAGCCAATTAAAGACTTTTAATAAGACGGTAACTGATTTGAGTGGTGAGTTTACACAGATAGTTAAAAGTAATAAGGGCAGTAAATCTACCTCGGGGCATTTTGCTATTTCTCGTCCGAGTTTTTTTAGGTGGAGGTATGATCAACCTTATCAGCAAATAATTGTTGCAGATGGAAAGACTATTTGGGTATATGATATTGATTTAAAACAGGTTGTCAAAAGAAGACAGGCTCAGGCGCTAGGTACTTCGCCTGCAGCCATTTTAGCTAGTCAAGAAGCATTGGAACAGGTTTATACACTGAGTAATGCTGGTGATAGAGAAGGTATAGAGTATGTATTAGCGAAGCCTAAACAAGCCAATTCAGGATACCAGTATATTAAAATTGGTTTCCGAGAAGGTAAACTAGCTAGGATGGAGTTAAAGGATGGCCTTGGCAATCAGTCCTTTATTGAGTTAAAAAATCTTAAGTATGGCTTTATTGAGAGGAATCAATATCAGTTTAAGCCTCCCAAAGGGATAGATGTGCTGCAGGAATGAGTGAGAGTTTTATTCTAGATTTTGAATCTGTTCACGCATTTGTTCAATAAGCACTTTTATTTCGATAGCTGCCTGACTAAGTGTTATTAGATTAGACTTGCTGGCAAGTGTGTTGGCTTCTCGGTTAAGTTCTTGCATCATAAAATCAAGGCGCTTACCTAGGGATTGGCTTTGGTTTTCCATTAATAACCTTTTAGCTTCCTGAATGTGAGTTTTAAGACGTGAAAGCTCTTCATCAACGTCGATTTTCTGGATATAAAAAGCCAGTTCCTGGTTAATCCTTTCAGGCTCGATAGACGCGCCTGAGAGAGTTTCTAACTTAGCTCTAAGTCTTTGCGTGCAGCACTGAATGTTTTCAGGTTGAGAAAACAAAATTTCTTGAACTATAACTTCAACTTTTTCGAGTCTAGTCAGTAAGTGTTTTTTTAACTCCGCACCTTCTCTTGATCGGCACTGATTAAATAAAGTTATTGTTTCGCTAAGTTGTTGCAGCAGGCATTTTTCAAAGGTAAGCCAGTCCACATTTGGCACAGTCGTTGTTCCAGGAAATTTAAGCAAATCACCAACGCTGAGCGGCGTTAAGTTAGAAAGTTGCACTAAACGTTCATTTAACTTTAATAGTTGCTGGACTAAGGGTTCATTAAGGTTAATACTACTTGAACTTCCCTGGTTATTTAACTCAAAGCGACATTCAACCCTACCTCGGCCGATGTGTTGATTGAGTAGTGAGTGAATAGAACCTTCCAGAAAACGAAGCTCATCGGGTAATTTAAGCAGGATCGTTAAGTGCCGGTGGTTAGTAGACTTTAGTTCAACGCTGACGCTGACACGATCATAATACCTTTGGATAGTCGCATATCCAGTCATGCTATAAACCATTTGAAAGTCCAGTTGATGCCCAAGGGGCGTAATATACCTGAATCAGTTTGGAATGAAAAGTTAGCCTGTTAATTTAAGGCAATTTCGCTATAATACTGCCCAGCAAGAGGAGGAAGGAATAAGAATGGAAGCCAGACGAGGTAAAAGGGGTAATAATGAAATGCGGGTAATTAAGATAACTCCTGACTATTTAATGCACCCCGAGGGCTCTGTGCTAATTGAAGTAGGTTTAACCAAAGTGATTTGTGCAGTAACTGTGGAGGAGAAAGTACCCCCTTTTCTTAAGGGTAAAAATTCAGGGTGGATTACTGCTGAATATAGCATGCTTCCTCGCTCTACAGAAACTAGAACAAGGAGAGAAGCTGCTGTAGGTAAGCAAACAGGACGTACACAGGAGATTCAGAGGCTAATTGGTAGAGCTTTGAGACAAGCAGTTAATTTAGAATTTATTGCTGGACTGCAGTTTATCGTAGATTGTGATGTTATTCAGGCAGACGGGGGGACTCGCACAGCTTCCATTACAGGTGCATATGTAGCTCTGCATCTAGCAGTACTCAAGTTATTAAAGGAAAAGGTTCTGACCCGTAATCCTTTATTAGAAGCTATTGCTGCGCTATCCGTAGGGGTTGTGAAAGGGCAACTACTGGTTGACTTAGATTATATAGAAGATTCTGAATGCGATAGTGATATCAATCTTGTTATAGCTGAATCAAAGAAGATTATAGAAATTCAGGGTACAGCAGAAAAATCGGGATTTGAAGGAAGGTGTTTGCTAGAGCTGATGGAAAAAGCAGCTTCAAATATAGAGTTACTATTTCAAGCACAAAAAGAGGCTATCAAGTGCTCAAAACTATTTGACTGCATTGACTAGCTTGAAAGCATGTATTTTATGGGAGCAAAGTTTTTTCTATGGATCGGGCTATAACCATATCGTCTGAGGGCTTCTAGGTGTGTTTTTGTACCATATCCCTTGTTATGTTTAAAGTCGTAACATGGGTAAATTTGGTCTAGGAGCAACATTTCAGCATCTCGGGCTACTTTGGCCAGAATAGAAGCAGCACTAATACAAGCTATAGTTGCATCCCCTTTTATAATTGCACGTGCAGGGCAGGGGAGTTGAGCTGGGAGCTGGTTACCGTCAATAAGGATATAGGTGGGTTGTGGCTCTAATTGTGTAATAGCGCGTGACATGGCTAGCAAAGAGGCTTGAAGAATATTTAAGTTTTCAATTTCAGCGACAGTGGCTTTGGCAATCGCAAAACTAACCGCCTGTTCGCTGATTGCTCGACTGAGGCGTTCCCGCTGGAAAGGACTAAGCTTTTTTGAGTCCTTAAGTCCTGGGAGATGATAACTAGGAGGGAGAATAACAGCAGCGGCATAAACAGCCCCGGCTAGCGGTCCACGTCCGGCTTCGTCTACGCCTCCTATTAAGGCGGAGTGCTTTAGTTCTAACATAGCTTGTAGTTCGCAGTCTCATAGATAGACTTAAGGAAATAGAGATGGATGATAAGAGGCTTACTATTTTTAGTCAAACTCGAGGAAATAGAAGTTATGTACTAAGACAGGGTTTAATTACCGTTTTACAGACAAGGGCAATCAAAGAGGGGCTGCCCATTTGGGGTTTACCCTATGGCAAAGAGATAATAAAACTCGATGAAATATTTGGTCGAACAAATGCCAAAATTTTGGAAATCGGTTTTGGGATGGGGCATACTATTGCGGAAATGGCAAGAAGACAACCAGATTTAGACTATTTGGGTATTGAAGTATATAGTCCCGGAGTCGGTAATTTATTACATCTGATTAAGCAAGAAGGTTTAACCAATATCCGAATAATTCAATATGATGCGGTTCAAGTACTTGAGTCCATGCTTCAGGATGAGGCATTAACAGGGGTACATATTTACTTTCCTGATCCCTGGCCAAAGAGAAGACACCATAAGCGCCGATTAATTCAAGCACCTTTCATTCAGTTACTAGTACAAAAAGTAAAAAAAAGTGGTTACATTCATCTTGCAACTGATTGGAAAGAATACGCTTATCAAATGCTTGAAGTTTTGACTGCTGAGAAGACACTGGTGAATAAGTTTACAGCATTTGCTCCGAGACCGGCGGAAAGGCCGCTTACCAAGTTTGAGCTCCGAGGACAACGCTTGGGTCATTCCAGCTGGGATCTGCTTTTTGAAAAAAAGCCAGATGTATAAACTAATCAACGGTTACAGTAACTAAAAAAAGCCACTTGGATTAAGCTATATGCTCTCAGTGCCTAGCACCTCTTGCATACTATAGAGTCCTGGTGGACGGGCCTGTAGCCAAAGAGCAGCTTGTATAGCTCCCTGTGCAAAAGCACGGCGACTAGAAGCTTTATGTGTAATTTCCAAGCGTTCTCCTTCTGTAGCAAAAAGGACCGTATGTTCCCCCACGATATCAGCAGCTCGTATAGCAGAGAAACCAATAGAGCCAAGTTTCCTTGAGCCTATATTTCCATGTCTACAAAATACAGCAAGTTCCTGGAGTTTGCTATACCTCTGTTCTGCAATAATTTCCCCGAGCCTTAAAGAAGTACCAGAGGGTGCATCTACTTTATGTCGGTGATGGGCTTCAATTACCTCTACATCATATTCTGCTGCTAAAGTACGGGCAGCCAAGGCTACTAGAGCAAAGGTGAGGTTAACTCCCACACTGAAGTTTGGGGAAAAAACTATAGGGATTACCTGACTTGCGTGATGGATTTTTATTTTTTCTTGAGCACTAAAACCGGTAGTTCCAATCACCATGGGGAGGTGGCATTTCATACATATTGGCAAGTACTCAAGGGTCGCCTCAGGACGGGTGAAGTCAATTAGCACACTAGCGGAAGTTTTCTGTAGGAGCGTTTCCAGTGAATCGCTGACAGTAACCCCCTGTGGCAAATCCACTGAAGGTGAAGAATCAGGGAGGTTAGTAGAGGCTTCAAACTTAGCTGTTCTAACCAGAGCTCCCGCTAGGGAAACACCCGGCTCCTGCGAAACAGCCTCCAACAGAGCCTGCCCCATCTTACCCTTTGCTCCCGAAATGATAAAACCAGCCACAATAAAAGAACCTCTAGTTAGTTAAGGCTTTCTCGGGATTAGACAAGATATTGGTGAGAGCATCACCAGAAAAAACGAGGGTGACAGATTTCTTCTCCAAAAACTTACCTCCCCGCACTATGGTATAAACATAGTGCCAGGTATCTTTGCGAAAAGGGTTATTAAGCTGAGGTTCACCTAAGAGAGCACTCACTTCCTGTTTGGTCATGCCGGTTCTTAGCTGGTTGAGCTGTTCTTCCGAAAGTTCATTACCTTGTATAACGGTTATTTTATAACCGGGAACAGTATCATCTAGGCTTCTAAGATAAGAACAGGCACTTAGGCTCAAAAATAGTGTAGACAACAGGGTAAATCGAATGACTGATTTCACAATAATCCTCATTAGCTTTGATAGAAATATACTAGCTGTCTCTATGATTAAACTCAGAGAACCCAGGTACCCCGGATTATATAGCATTTTTAGAAAGAGCTAAATAGTGCTTGGGTATAGTGGAATGGATGGAAGCAAAAGAACCCTAGTTCTGAATATTTTAAGCTATAATGTTAAGCTCCTACGGATCAGGTAATTTTTGGATGATATCAATGAATTACACTAAGCAATTAAAAAATAGTGGTTTGAAAGTGACTGGCCCTCGGCTGAAGATTTTAAACTTATTTGAGATGCATCCTGACATGCATATGAGTGCAGATGATGTGTATCGTATAGTGCTGGAAAAGCATATGGACATTGGGGTGGCCACGGTGTACAGAGTTCTGACTCAATTTGAAGAGGCAGGTATTTTGACTCGACACCACTTTGATAGTGGGAAAGCAGTTTATGAACTTAATACTGGGGAGCACCACGATCACATGATTTGTATTCGTTGTGGGGAAGTGCGAGAATTCCTAGAAGCAGAAATAGAAGAATTGCAAGTGCGTATGGCTTCTAAATATGGCTATGAGATTTTAGATCATGCACTGTATATATACGGGATTTGCCCAACCTGTGCTAGGAAAGCACCTAAGCAGAGAATAAAACATACTAGGGTGAACGAAAGCTACTAGCTATGCTCTACAAACAAACAGAGAGCGCGGTAGCCGTTTTTGAGGAATCGCTAAATAGGGGAGTAGTCGAGAAGAAGCTGTGGAAATCAAATCCAGGGTGGTGGCTGATTTTGGTAAAGGCTACTTGATTGAGGATGATAAAAGAAGGATATATCAGGCTTATGGGCGCGCAAAAAGAGTTGGGTATACTTGTGGCGACTGGGTCGAAGCGCGCATATTGAATGGTCAACAGGCTATTATTGAAAAACTTCTTTGGCGAAGGAATTGCTTATGTCGAGCAGATTTTCGAAAAACTAAAGTAATAGCCAGTAATTTAGACCAAGTGTTGTTTGTAGTGGCCAGCGTCCCAAGGGTTAATGTTGACCTCTTGCAGCGAGTGATGTTGGGAGCAGCGTATACTAATTTGCCGTTCGTGTTGATTTTGAATAAAAGTGATATGCCTGGCAGTAACAAACTTGGGCATGACTTGGAATTTTATCGTACGCTAGGCTATCCTATCATTTCAATATCGGCAATTCAGAGTGTAGATAGATTGGTCGCTCATTTGCAAGGTAAAGTAAGCCTTCTAGTGGGACAATCTGGTGTAGGGAAATCCACTATTATTAATCAGTTACTGCAGACGGCTAAGGTCAAGGTAGGTGGTGTCTCTGAGCATCTTGTGGGGAGACATACGACCTCTCACACGACTATGCATCACTTGAATGCCAGTAGCTCTATCGTGGATGCACCAGGTATACAAAAATTTGGTTTAAGCTACATACCAGTGGCTAGGTTGCTAGCCCTATTCCCAGAATTTAGAGATTATGAGGGTAGGTGCCGTTTTCAAAATTGTACGCATTATCAAGAGCCGGGTTGCATCATTAAAGAAGCAGTCAAAAAAGGCACAGCGAAAGAATCTCGCCTAAGCTTCCTGCAGGAAGTCACCTTGGAGAATCTCAGAAGAAGTCTAAGCGAGAAATCTGGCGCGGCGGACGGGGCTCGAACCCGCGACCCTCGGCGTGACAGGCCGATACTCTAACCAACTGAGCTACCACCGCAGTTACTTGGTGGGTGATAACGGAGTCGAACCGCTGACATTCTGCTTGTAAGGCAGACGCTCTACCAACTGAGCTAATCACCCTTTAAGGGCGAACATTTAAGCAAATATTTGTTCACTTAGCAAGCCCCCTAATAGAATTATTCCTTGGAGTAAATTTAACTTATTGATTATATATTTTTTCTTAACACATAATTTTTTATAAATACGACCTGGGTAATAGTAATTTTTTAAATTTAAAGAGTTTATTAAATAACTTTCTGGGAACAGAACAATGAGCAGGAATCTGGCATTTGGTTATTGCCACTAATGCAAGCTACTTATCTTCTTTGAGAAATAGAAAATAGTACCAGAAAGTTCAAATTTGAGAGGAGAGAATATCTAGTTTAAATTTGATGATTAGAGGCGATAGCTTTTCCAGAGAAGCTAGGCTTGAAAAGCATTAGTATTTAAACTATAATCCTCAGCTCGGTTGGATTGTATGTCTGGAAGCGTGGCAGAGTGGTTGAATGCAACGGTCTTGAAAACCGTCGAGGGTTTGCGCCCTTCGTGAGTTCGAATCTCACCGCTTCCGCCACGTGTCAGTCCGTCGGTTCGTGGTATTTTCTCTTGATTCCTATCAGTTCTTACTTCAAGCCTAAGGTGTGTGACTGTCGGAAAGTCGAAGGTCTAACGTAGGTAGTGAGTAATGATAGGTTAAGCTGTAGTGCCAGGTCTCTTTTACCCACGCTTTTTGGAAAAAGTTTCTTTCAAGAAAAACGCTTTGTAGAAAATAGTTTTTAAGTTTGTGTTTTACTGCGATATTGTTGTTTGCCGCGGTCTCCTCTATCCATGTTTCCATAAATGTTATTTGTTCTTCGAAACCTGAGCTATAAAATTCGAACCAAGGCTTTAGTGGATGGGCTTTAGGCCAGCTGTAGCTTTCTAAGGCCCTTACACTTATGTTTCGGTAAACATGGGCACAGGGCAACATAGCAGCAATTGCGTATGAGATATGATCTTGGACAGCCAAGTAAATATGCTTGAGGTAATAATCTACCGCAGGATAAAACAGATTTCTTTTATCATAAGGAGTTTGTATTGTAAAGTTTCTGAGTACATGATGTGCCTCTTCTTCCCCTGCTAAGATGATTTTGAGTTGATCCTTTAGAAACTGTTTTTTTATTTCACTAGGTGCTTTGGAAAGCAGGAATGAATATACGGCAGCCAGTTCAGAGAGGAATTTACTGTCCGCATTTAAATAATGGACGATACTTTCTTTTTCAATATCGAGCGTTAATAACCCCTGTATAAAGGGATCTTCATAAATGCAATCAATTATTGGTGCAGCTTCTTGTTTGAGTTGTTCGATGAACTGTATCATTTAATTTTCTACTATAGTCCTGTATACATACAGCCTAACTTCTGACAGTAAAGCTTTTTCAGAAGCATCCAAGTGCGAAGACTGATTTTAACTGAATTTCTATAACAAAAGGCGGGACTGACTTACATAGAGCTAACAGAATTGTTGAATAAGCACTATTTTTAGGGTAATTTATCATTTTTTATATTTAGTTAAGTTAGTATGACCATGTGATTATTAAATCGAAGTTGGCTACGCCAAGAGAAGGTTTATTTCACAGAAACTATGCATGAATACTAGAGTTTTTAAGGCGAACCTCAAGATTCTTAGCACTATCAATAGGCTAGGAAGCTTTGCTACGGTATGATTTGCTGATGCGAAAGTGTAAGTTAAATTTAATCGATCAATGGTAACTTTAGGGGGATATGTATGTAGAAGAGGTGAACTAAGTCAGGTTGTACGAGGCTGAGAGACAGTCTAAAGGAGTTGCTAACCTGAGGGCTGAGAAGTCTTGGTTAAGCAAGCCTAATAAGAGAAGTAGATAGTAATGAGGGGAAGATATTCATAGGTTGGCCACCAAGATTCTCTTATCTAGATCACGCTGGTACTTCAGGAAAGTGGTTTTTTAGGCGCTCCGGTTTGTCAATATTTTTAGGGTGGAGTAAAGTGTGGCTTTATTGATTGGGCTCCTGGCATTGGTTGCCTAGAGCACTTACTCAAAGCTTAGGAAAAAGAACTTTATCATGGCACTTATTACTACAACTCCCAATAGGAAACCTCAAAAATTTCGAGGCTACTTATCTCACAGTTTACCTACAGAAGTACTTAACTTTTGGTTAGAACAATTCAATCCTATATGGTCTCTAACAGAGAGAAGAGGCAGATTGTTGGGTAGAGTTTCGGAGGGTAAACAGACTTTTACTCTACGTTTTAAAGTTAATCGTTTAACTCAACTTCCTAGGCCAGGACAACATGTTGATGTCCACACGCAGATTGGTGGACGTTGGTTGATAAGATCCTATAGTCCAACGAGAGTAGACCCAAAAGATAGAATTATAGAAATTACAGTCAAGACTTTGGAAAAGGGTCTAGTTAGTACTTGGTTGAATAATAAGTTGAGAACCAATGAGATAGTTACGTTTGGTTTGCCATACGGGGATTTTATTTGGCCCCATAGTAAGGAGGCTGTTTTACTGCTTGCAGGAGGCACAGGAATCACTCCACTAATATCGCTATTACGTGCACATATTAATGGAGAGCAACCTATACAGTTACACTACTGGAGCAAAACGAGGGAAGAGGCCTGTTTTATTAAAGAACTAGAAATACTAAATAGGCGATATCCTAATTTCCGCTTTAAACTACATTTGACCCAACAAAAAGCAGAGAAAAAAAATGAGGAGAATGGAAGAATAACCGAGGTTTTTGCTCAGGTGTATGACAAGGCTCAAAAACTAGCAAATACGCATGTGCTTGCATGTGGAGCTAATGGATTTGTTAAGGAAACCAATCGGTTATTTGCTCATAAAAGTAAGAGTTTTCTTTCTGAAGCTTTTTCACTTCCTACGTTCGAGGGAGTCGGGGCAGAAGAACATTCCTATAAGGCTACTTTGTTAAGGCAAAATAGAACAATTACCGTTTCTAATAAACAGTCCATTCTAGATGCTCTGTTGAAGAGCGGTATCGTTCATCCGCATGGTTGTAAAATAGGTATCTGTAAAAGTTGTGTCTGTCGCAAAGTGGATGGACAGGTTAGAGATAGTGTGAGTTTTGAGTTTAATGCGGAAGAAGAGCCAGCCTTGCGGATATGTACAGCGTATGCTGAAAGTGATATCATCTTAGACCTGTAAATGAGGGTGTTTACTCTAGTCCAGCTTATGAAGGGAACTTAATTATGAGCGTGCACAAGACTGCTTTATCGGAGCGGGAGTTAGCTAATTTAGCTAGGGATTTAGATGCTGTACGTCGTGAGGTAACGGAGGATTTGGGTGAGCGAGATGTCAAATACATTCATCGTATTCTGGCGGTTGTCCGGTATTTAGCTGTTCTAGGGCGCGGTTTGTTATGGTTGTGTTGGCTTCCCCTAGGTAGCTGGTGGTTGCCAATGTCGATTGCCTTGGGTACAGTTTTTCTAGGGTTATCTAAAATACTTTCAGATATGGAAGCTGGGCATAATATCCTTCATGGGCAGTTTGATTGGACCAATGATGAAAAGCTGCAGGGGTTTTCGTATGAATGGGACTGTATGTGTACGGGTGATAATTGGCGCCTTAGTCATAATTTTCTCCATCATCATTACACAAACGTATTGGGTATGGATCATGACCTTGGCTATGGTTTTTTCCGTGTACGTACTGAGCAACCCTGGTACCCTATCTATTTGCTACAACCTTTTTATGTGATTATTGTTGCCTTTATCTTTCAGTTTGGAGTATGTGTACAAACCTGGCGTATAGAAGAAGTCTTGGTTACCCGCACCGCTTCCTTGAGAGAGAAGTTTAAGCAGGCAAATTTTTATTTACCAAAGATTTATCGGCAGCTTTTTAAAGATTATGTCTTTTTTCCTGCATTGGCGGGGCCTTACTTTTTCTACGTATTTTTGGGTAACTTGATAGCTAATGGGATGAGGAATTTGTGGATTGCTGTAGTTATTTTTTGTGGACATTTCCCTAAGGACGTACAGGTTTTCTCGAAAGATGTGTTAGAAAATGAAAGTAAGGGACATTGGTATTATCGGCAGATTCTAGGATCCTCGAATTTTAATGGTTCCCGTTTATTGCACATTATGGCTGGTAACTTGAGCCACCAAATTGAGCATCACTTGTTTCCGGATTTACCCTGCAACCGTTATGTGGAGATTGCTCCGCGCGTGAGGGAAATTTGTGCGAAATACGGACTTGCTTATGATACTGGGCCTTTCTATAAACAATTGGGTGAAGTGTTTTGGCAGATTATTAAGTGTAGTTTGCCTATTGGCACTCTGGGAGACCGGAAGGCTGTCAAGAAAGACTTAAAGGGAGTTGCTAACTCTTAGGTTTCTTTGTTAAAGTTTTTTACTGATGGTTGATTTAGCCCTGGGTAGCGTGGCGTACTCGGGACCTTCTGCCCTTTTTATTTCCTTTATTCAATCTACTTATAAATTTCTTTTTCGTGCAATCTCCAGATTAGTGGCCCCCTGGCCTGTGCGTGTTGAGTATAAAGCCTGCTTGGTGGATAAGAAGTTTGGAGGTCTGAGCTTTTGCTATGTTTGTGTAGGCAGGGGTCGTTGTTGTGCTAACGAATCTTAGCATTTTTAATGCAGTTCCAGGTTTTTTTCTGAGCTTTTATTATTACGGTAGTATAATTACGCTATCCCTGGGAATTCTTGCTATTTTATTGAATCTCAATGAAAAATAGTTCTATTATAGATGTATTATGGAAGGCAGCATATGTCCAACTCTGTTCGTTCGTCTGTAAGAACAAGTGACCCTCATCTCGAAAGAGAGAAAGAAAAATATACCCATCCGCTACCTAGTAGAGAATGGATTTTACGTATATTGGAAGTTAAAGCCATTCCTATTACGCAAGAGGCACTAGAAGAGATTTTAGAAATCACTGATGCAGAAAGGATAATTTTCCGCCATCGTATCAAAGCTATGGTACGCGACGGGCAGGTCTATATTAACCGAAGAAGGATGATTTGTGTAGCAGAAAAATTGGACTTAGTTAAATGTCGTG
The DNA here is from genome assembly GCA_043842855.1 of Neisseriaceae bacterium. GTDB lineage: Bacteria > Pseudomonadota > Gammaproteobacteria > Burkholderiales > Neisseriaceae > QFNR01. Next base: position 210,633 of record JBBPJF010000001.1, on the reverse strand, counting down.
TGGAAGCACATAAGGATGGATTTGGATTTGCAGTACCTCTCGAAGAAAAAGCAGGACGTGATTATCTTCTAAGCGAGAAAACTATGCGAGCACTGATGCATGGTGATATCGTGATGATTCATCCGGGGTCCTTTGATCGCCGAGGTAGAAGAGAAGGCCGAGTAGTAGAAATCTTACAGAGAAAACACCAGGAGGTGGTAGCAAGGCTCCATGTAACAGACGGCGTAACTATCGCTATTCCAGAAGATAAGCGACTTAATCAGACTATTCTCCTACCTGGAACGGAGGTAGAAAAATTCTTGACAGGACAAGTTGCGGTAATTGTTATTGATCATTATCCGGATAGGGTAACACCAGCTACAGGCCATATTAAAGAGATTCTTGGATGTTACACTGACTCAGGGATGGAAATAGAAATAGCAGTCCGCAAGCACCATCTGGCACATAAATTTTCTCAGACTGCATTAGATGAAGCAGCAGCCCTAGTACCTACAATTAGTGCAGCAGAAGTGCAGCATCGAAGGGATTTAAGAGAGCTTCCCCTGTTAACAATTGATGGGGAAACTGCCAAGGATTTTGATGATGCGGTTTGTGCTGTAAGTAAACCTGATGGGAGCTATCAGCTTATTGTAGCTATTGCCGATGTTAGTCATTATGTTCAGGCGGGTAGTACCTTGGATCAGGAGGCTTATGAAAGAGGGAATAGCGTTTATTTCCCTAGGCGGGTATTACCAATGTTACCTGAAGCATTATCCAATGGCCTTTGTTCTCTTGTGCCCCAGGCAGATAGATTATGTATGGTTTGCGATATGACCATCGATGCTTCGGGGATTGTTAGGCACTACGAGTTTTACCCTGGAATCATGCACTCTCGAGCTCGTTTAACTTATACAGAAGTCTGGAATATACTACAAGCGAGGGTTTCTCATCCTTGTCAGAAAGAATTAATGACTCTCTATACGTTGTATCAACATCTAAGACAACAGAGAAAAGAACGGGGGGCTATTGAGTTTGAAGGACTACAAACACAGATGATATTCGATGAAAATAATAAGATCAAAAAAATTATTCCAGAAACGCGTAATGATGCCCATCGATTAATAGAAGAGTGCATGTTAGCGGCCAACGTCTCAGCGGCAAAATTCCTTCTTCGCCATAAGCAGCAAGCTTTATTTAGAGTGCATGAAGGGCCCACCATGGAAAAATTACAGATTTTGAAGCAGCAGCTGAGTCTATTAGGTTTGAGTCTAAAAAATTATGAGGACCCTAAGCCTACGGATTATGCTAGATTGTTGGGGCAATTAGAAGAACGGGCTGATAAATCCCTGGTAGAGACCATGTTGTTGCGCTCATTACAGCAGGCAGTTTACCAACCAGAAAATGTAGGCCATTTTGGCTTGGCCTATGAAGCTTACACACATTTTACCTCACCCATCCGGCGTTACCCAGATTTATGTGTACACAGGGCCATCAAGGGAATTCTTAAGCAGCAGTTTTACCATCCTAAGTCTTGGAGTGAAATTGGGCTGCACTGCTCTGGCACTGAAAGAAGAGCAGAGGAAGCTTCTCGAGAGGTTGAAAAGTGGTTAAAGACGTACTACATGAAAGATAAGTTAGGGGAAATATTTGAGGGAACTATCAGTGGTTTAAGTAGCTTTGGCGTCTTTGTAATGCTCAAAGAAATTTATATTGAAGGTATGATCCATATTTCAGATTTAGGCCAGGACTATTTTCATTACGTTCCAGAACAGTTATCAGCAATAGGAGAACGGACGAAAGTTCGATTCACTGTGGGGGATGGAGTGATCGTTAAGGTAGCTCAAATAGATTTAGACACTTGTAAGATAGATTTAGTGTTAGTTTCAGGCGGCAAGAAGGATAAAAATGGCAAGGACAGAGCAGAGCTAGACCGCCCATCACGATTGAAAAAGAAAAGCAAGTCTAAATCTATCAAACCTAATAAAGGTATTAAAAGAGCGACCGCTTGAAGCAATGCAGCTAGAATAAGGTAGGAGTAGAAGTTTAGCTCTATTTTTTTGCGAAAAGTAAAGCAGATGCTCGTCATTAATTTAGATAAACGTGGGTGTGAATGTCTTTAGAAGTAAAGGCATAGGTTTTGCTTTTTAAAAGTCCGTTTTAGTCCTAGTGTTAGGGCTTACTTACTTTTAGATAGACCAAAAAAATAGCGTAAAAAATGATTGAAGCTAGGCCAATAGTAATCAAAATCTTCCAGATTAATTCGCTGAATATCTAAATCGTCGTTTAAGATAACAGCATCTTCATCTTTTTGATATAGAAATAACCAACCATGGGTTTCTTTCATAGCAATATAATTTTTAGCGAGTCCCATGGCATAAAGTTGATTATTCCACTGCATATCTTGAAGTAATTTCAAGACATCCCCAAAGGAAGTCAAGTGGGTTCTACCTTGTGAACACTGGCTATTATAGTGAGTCATATAATCAAAAAAACTATAGGAAGGATTAATACTATGCTCGAGTAGAAGTATTCTTGCTTGGATTGCTCTCTCAGGAGAGAGGCTAGTAGCGTATTCCCAACCCAACTCCTTTGCTAAATAAGTCCTCAGATCTTTACTTAACATGGTTTTTATCTCTTGCAGCTTTAAGTTGAAGATTCAGTAGATTTTCTTTTGAATCTTGTGATTGCTGTTCTTTCCACTTCTTAAGAAAGGTCAGAGCCTGAGCCTTCTGGTCCATGGTACCATATCGTAAATCTCTTTGAGCTTTACGATATGCAGACCGTCTTTTTTCTTCCACTAAGTTTTGATGCTGATGAACTTCATGATTAATTTTTATACGTTGAGACCTGCGCTGAGCAGCTTTTTGTTGAGCTTGTAGCAAAAATTTATCAATTAATTGTGGGGATAGAGAATCAGAGGAGCTTTGCTGTGTAGGCACAATTTTTAGAGTTTTCTTGGGCTTTAGTTTGAGACGACTTAAACGAAGCTGACGATTCTTCATCCTTAAACGAATATGTTCTGAAGATCTTTTCCTTAAATTAGAAGCCGAGCTCAAAAAGGGCGTAAGTGGTAAATAAGCACTATTTTCCCCGCGAGGGTAAATACAATCTACTGGACAGGCCGATACACAAAGTTGGCAACCAGTACATTCTTGCCGGATGACAGTGTGCATTTGTTTAGTAGTTCCAACGATCGCGTCTACTGGGCAAACACGGATACACGCTTTGCAGCCAATACACTCTTCCTCTTTGATATAGACTGTGCGATTTAGATATGTGGGCACGCGCTGGGGTAATTTATCTAGTAGTAAAGCCAAATCTAACATTACCTCTTCTTGGCCCGGAAGACATAAATTAATATTTGCTTCACCCACAGAAAGGGCCTGTGCGTAGGGCAGACAGCCCTGGTAACCACACTGTTGACATTGTGTTTGTGGAAGTATTTGATCAATTTCCTCTGGTAGAACTTTTTTTTGAGTCATTAGAAATTAGGTTAATATATACTGAAAAAAAGTTAGTATTAGAGCATTGAGAATATCAATAAAAAACGCCCCCACCATAGGCACAATCAAAAAGGCTTTCGGGGATGGCCCATAATGATCCGTCAGTGCTTGCATATTGGCAATAGCTGTAGGCGTAGCACCTAGGCCAAAGCCGCATTGACCAGCACATAAAATGACGGCGTCGTAGTCTTTCCCCATCACTTTAAAGGTTACCCAATATACATAAGCTAAAACTGTTAATGTCTGTATCAGTAATATAATTATGGCCACAAAGCTTAATCCAGATAACTCCCATAATTTTAGAGAAATAAGTGCTATTGCTAGAAATAAATATAAAGTAACATTACCAAATATATCAATATTTCTATCAAATACTTCGTAGCTGAAACCATAAGTAAGTGTATTGCGTAGGAGGGCCCCTGTTAACAATGCCCATACAAAAGAAGGAATGCGTAGTTTACTATGAGGGAAATAGGTGTTTAAGCTATCAGCAATAAAATAAGAAGCACTTAAACAAATAGCAAACATAGCTAATACTTCAAGTGTAGAGTCTGCTGTGATTAATCTATTCTTTTCATGACTTTCAAATAAAATAAATTCTTGATGACGTGCTTGTACTTCCTCAGAAGTTAGGGGTTGTATTTTTCGCATCATTAAGTGTGCAATGGGACCACCCACTAGCCCTCCAGCAATAAGTCCATAGGTGGCAGCAGCAACACTCAAGCTAGAAGCGCCCATCAAGTGGTATTGTTGTTCGAACCAACTTCCCCAACTGCTGGCAGTTGAATGTCCGCCAGCTAAAGGAATGGAACCCAGTATCAGTCCATGTAAAGGCGCCAATGGTTTGAATAGGAAGGCACAACCTACGCCCACAATATTTTGCAACAGTAGAAAAAAGAAAATACAAACCGTAAATAAGACAAGAGGTTTGCCTCCACGATAGAGCTTTTTAAGATCAGCGCTTAATCCCACAGAGGCAAAAAAAGAGAGCATACAAAAATCTTTTAGAGATTCATTAAATTGGAAAGAGAAGCCCTGTATGGCATAAAGTATTGAGAGAAGCAGTGCAATAATTAATCCGCCAGTAACGGGTTCTGGAATACTATAGTGGCTTAGGAATGGCACTTTTTTAGTTACCAGATGGCCTAGTAAAACTACTAAAACTGCAATGATAAGAGTGTAATATGGGTTGACAATAAAAGAGGTGGTATGATGCACTTTAAACCTCCTTCTCTTTACAAATTGTTACACAACCGCTTGAAGTTTTTTTTGTATAAGAGTAGAGTCTGGAACAGACGATGCCTGTCTTTTGTTTGATTCCGTCATAACCAAGTGGAAAGTCAGAAATGGTTGTCCGTGCTGAATCGTTGGATATTACCGGCATGGACAAACGGAAAGAAAGCAGTTCTGCTGGGGCCGGGGATGTTTTATGCAAATTGGAGAAAAAGTTATACGGGCTACTTCTTAGAAAAGCAGGGGTGGCGCGGGCAATTTCAGGAATAGACAATTTGGATAGAATGTTAAGTAGTTGATTTGCGCTGGAGTTAGCCAGTGGGGTTTGGTTTTTTTTTGCTAACTGGCTTTTATAACAACCAGCCGTTTGCTCTTTATTGTTAAGTTCAGCATTAAAAGAGAAAGGGCTGAGCTTATCCATTTGCGGATAAACATGTGGTACGGTATTTAGCGGAGACCTGCTCCTTTGTCCGTGGTCGATAACTGCTATTTTCATTTATTTTCCTTGATCAATTCAATTTCATATAGTTCAGTCTATCTCTGTTGATGGCTTAAAGAGGGCTCGTGCGCTCTCAACAGCGATGCTTAAAAAGCTCTACCCAAAGCTATTTAAAATAGTGTCTATTAGAATTTGTCTAAATTCTTTGCTATATAGCTAGTAAAAGAACCAAGCTGAGGAATCTCGTATCATGACTACTAAGTTCTATGGATAAACTAACTGTACCCATGAAGCGATCGAAAGCCGCCGAGGACTGTTGAAAAATGTGGTTACTGTTTTTTACACAGAAGCCTGCTTGAATAGCTGGATAAAAATGGGCAGAGGTTACAAAGAGATGCCCCACGTCATTCAAGGTAAAAAAACAGCTAGCAGCCTCCACGGAAAGCAGGGCATCGCTGGGTAGATAGCTACTAGGATAATTGCTTTTTTAGCCATAGTAAACCCCCAGGCTAATAGCGATAGTGATCAGCTTTATAAGGGCCTTCTATTGGGATACCTAAATATAGAGCTTGTTCTGGTGTTAATTGAGTAAGGCATGCTCCTAGCTTTTTCAAATGTAGTCGGGCGACCTGCTCATCGAGTTTTTTAGGAAGGGTATACACCTTATTTTGGTATCGATAGGCTTGGGTAAATAATTCTATTTGCGCAAGCACTTGATTGGTAAAACTAGTACTCATAACAAAGCTAGGATGTCCATTTGCACAACCTAGATTAACTAGACGTCCTTCAGCCAACAGGATAATCCGATTTCCACTAGGTAACGTAATATGATCGACTTGAGGTTTAATATTTTCCCAGGGATACTGACGTAAAGAGGCTACATCTATTTCATTATCAAAGTGTCCAATATTGCATATGAGCGCTTCATGTTTCATTACAAGTAGATGTTCGAGACGCAATACATGGAAATTGCCTGTAGCGGTGACTACAATATCCGCTTGGGATACTGCTTCTTCCATGGAGACTACGCGATAGCCCTCCATAGTAGCCTGTAATGCACAGATAGGATCGATTTCTGTGATCCAAACGGTTGCACCCAAATTTTTCAAAGTTTGAGCACAACCTTTTCCTACATCACCATAACCTGCGACAATTGCTATTTTTCCTGCAATCATAAGATTAGTGGCACGTTTAATGCCATCTACTAAACTTTCCCGGCAGCCATACAGATTATCGAACTTAGATTTAGTAACGCTATCGTTGACATTGATGGCGGGAAAAGGTAACTCACCTGCAGTTTCCAGTTGATAGAGTCGATGCACTCCGGTTGTTGTTTCCTCAGTGGTTCCCTTGATTTGCATAAGCCGCTTAGAATACCAATTGGGATCTTCTGCTAGGTGTTTTTTTATACTAGAAAAAAGTATTTTCTGTTCTGTTTGTACTGGATTTGAAAGAATTTTGGGATTGTTTTCCGCTTTGGTCCCCAGAATGAGTAGTGAAGTTGCATCTCCACCATCGTCTAAAATCAGATTAGCAGCTTGACCCTCAGGCCATTCAAACAAGCGGTGCGTAAAGTCCCAGTACTCCTCTATAGACTCACCCTTATAAGCGAAAACCGGGATGTTTGCTGAAGCCATGGCTGCAGCAGCCTGATCTTGTGTAGAGAAAATATTACAGGAAGCCCAACGGAGTTTAGCTCCTAAAGCTACCAACGTTTCCATCAACACTGCAGTCTGTACAGTCATATGTAAAGAGCCAGCAATTCTTGCACCCTTTAATGGCTGAGACGCCGAATACTCTTCACGCAGAGCCATTAACCCGGGCATTTCTGATTCTGCAATACTAATTTCCTTTCTACCCCAGTGACTTTGGTGAATATCAGCGACCACATACTCCCTCATAAAAAAGACCTTCGTTAAATAGTTCAAAGGTACGATTATAAATCGGATTACCAATATACCCAAGGAACCTATCCTGGCTAGAATTGGGAGTAGGGAGAGTTATGAATTAAGGGTGGTTCATTTTAGAGATAGACAAATTGTATAGATTCTATAGGTTTCAATTTATAACACTTTATTTTATTTGCGGTTAAGGACTATTAAGTTTTTCGGTAAAGTTTTAATAAGCTCGCTTGCGCTTATAGCAGCGCCACCCATTGTTGAGCTTGATTATGTTATAAGAGACATCCAATAAGAGAGGAAAGACTTTTTGAGTTTATCTCATGGATGAAAAAATTTTAACTGCTTAGTTAAAGCAAGAGCTTATCCCAACCATAAGTTAAACTATACCTATAGCAGTCAAAGGTTCACTCAGTTGGTTTAATCAACAGACTAACGCTTTAACAGTAAAGAAAGAAACTAGGACGAAGCAGTTTTGTCCGGATCCTTATCCTTACAAGTTAACCTTGCGAATGCAGCTAAGGAGAACCTAAAGGATTTATACTAAAAAAACATTCCGAGGATCATCCTAATCAGCCCCCCTCCAAACTCTTCGAAGGAGGAAAACCCTCTGAGAATAGAGGTGATGCAATGGAAATGAGGCCACCTTTACTCCTAACTTTTAGCATAACCTAGAGGTTTACAGGTTAAGTAGCAGAGTCTTAGGGTTCTGAGAGTTTTAGATGACACGAAAGAGGCTTAGTTACTCTTAAACTAATATCCGTATTTGTTCCACTTATTATCTGGATAAATTAGACTTACTAAAAGAATAAAATATCCGGTTTCTATTTCGGCGTATTTTCAGTTTTCTTTAATGGACATGCTCTAGCAACCTGCTAATGCCTTAGTTATTACAGTACTTTCATAATGCTAACTGGGCTGCTCCAATATAATTTTATTTAGAGTTTATGCTCTTTGAGAGAATCGGAAACTATATTATTTTAATAAGTAGCTGATCTATTTCGTAAGCCTTGTCATTTTTATACGACCCACTGGTTAAACCAGTTCTTAATTAGAGCTTGCTTATGCACCAAAAAGTGGGGTAGGTAAAACCATATTATTCCATTGGCCACTACCATTCCGCCTAAGCTCGAGACTATCTAATGAATTTAAAGAGGAGATATAGCAAAATAGAAGGATGAGAGACCTTTGAGGTAACTCTCTAGATTCTTTTGTAAGTAAGTACAAGGCTTATAGTTTGTGGAGGGTATGTTTTTCTGGACTTAAGTATATATTTAAGCTACCTGTTGCTAGGATTTTAAGTGCTAATAATCTTAAAACTAGCATTGCTACACTGAAAATTGCAGCGAAGATTAAACAATGAGGGAGAATCCGGGTAATGAAGAAAATAACTATTTCAAAAATGCAACAGAAGATTGATGGTCTGCAAAGGGTCTATGAGGAATGGCTGGCTTTAGTACCTAAACTCGAAACTGCACAGGAAGATTGGTTTAAAGCACAGACACTCATTCAAGAGCTTCGCGAATTCTATTTAGCTTCTCCCGGCGCAGATACTTGGATAGAATATCAGCGTGCCATAGAAGAAGGGCAGACTATTGATATGACCACTGCGTCTGGGTCGTATCATATTATGTCTCAAGATACAATTTGGGATGCTATTGCAAAGCAGGATGAATTAGCCTGGCAGTGGCTAAGGCTAGCTTTAAAAATTCTGGATCCTAAATACCAGAACTGAGGAGGGGTTATTGTTTGATAATAGTGCCTTTATCAGGAAACTAATAGTTTTTCATCAGAAGGGTTGAGCTTATGGGAATGGGCATAAAAAGAAGAGGCACTGCTTAATCACTTAAAAGTAAACAATAAGCTTTTATTTTAGAAGCATTGCCATTGAATGAAGTTAGATTATTCTACACTTAATAGGTTAACTATGAGTGCAGAGAGGCCAGTTTAAAAAAGTGAGCTTCCTTTGGTTGAGATCGAATCAATTTAAAACCTATTTTTGTCCAGGAAACAACTTACAAGCTAAAAGACCCAGTTCGTATAGCAGGACTAGAGGTATGGCAAGTAGTAGCTGAGATACTACGTCAGGAGGCGTGAGCACCCCAGCAATAATAAAAGCAGCAACAATGGCATAACTACGAAATTTTTTTAAACGCTCAAGCTTAACCAGTTGTGCACGATGTAAAACTAACATCAGTACAGGTACTTGGAAAGCTGTACCGAATACCATAAGCATTGTTAAACTAAAGGAAAGATAGCTACTGATAGTGGGTATATAGTAGGCAATCTGTTGTGGTGTGAAAGTAGCTGCTACCTTAAATAATAAAGGAAAGAAAACAAAGTAACAAAATACCATCCCCAGACAGAAAAAAATTAGGCTAGAAATTACCAAGGCGAATATAAGCTTTTTTTCTTTTTTATAAAGCCCTGGGGCAACAAATGCCCAAACCTGAAACAAGCTAAAGGGTAAAGATATGATGAAGCCCACAGTTAGCAGCAACTTAAGAGGAATAAGTATCCCTTCTAGTACACCGGTAATACTCAATTTGCTACCGTGAGGCAGAGCTAGCAAGATAGGACGAGTGACATAGTTCATTAACTGAGCTAGAAAGGGGAACAGTAGGGCTACTACTGACAACCAAACGAGCACAATTTTCAAAATTCTAGAGCGAAGCTCTACTAGGTGCTCTAGTAAAGAAATATTTTTTTCCTTCTGTGTCAAATCATTCATGTAAAAAGGGGGAATGAGGACGGCGCAGGGAGTACGCTTTCCTAGAAAGTTTTTGTTGGTAGCGGCTTCTCTGATTCCGGCGGTAATCGCGATGTAGAGAAGATTTATAGGGGAAGTTTCCTACAAAGGCAGTAGGCGCGGAGTTAGTTTCTGACTGAAGGGGCGTGGGAGTTAAAGCAGACTGCGATTCAACCGCCTGATGTGTAAGGTACCCTTTTGTCACTTCATTGCTCAGAGCCCTAGCCCCTTTTTTCAAATCTTGAGCTAACTCTTCCAATTCAGCAGCTGCTGGATACTGGGTTAATTCTTCCTGGAAACGGTGATTAAGCCCCCGAAGTTTCTGGACTAAGCCTGTAAGCATTCGTGTAAAAGAAGGTAACTTTTCCGGTCCAAGCACAACCAAAGCTATAACGAAAACAACCAGCACCTCGGAGAAACCCAAATCAAACATGGCTCACACACGCTCATCAACTTAATTCAGATCAGGATCCTTTTTCTCTTTCGAAAGTTTACTTTCCGAGATTTGGTCTTCACCATTTAGACCTTTCTTGAAATCATGCAATGCAGAACCCAGGTCTTTGCCAGCATCCTTCAGCTTGCTGGTACCAAAAACCAACACGATGACTAAAGCTATAATCAACCAATGCCAAAAACTTAAACTGCCCATCGTACTTTCCTTTTTACTTTTCCAAGTCTATGCAGAAGCGTTCTCAAAACTTTTCTCCTTGAAGCCAGAAATAGTTTGACGGGCACCCAGTTCAGCCAATACCTCTTGCATACTCAGGCCATGATAACTTAACAATACCATGAGGTGGAAGAGTAGGTCGGCTACTTCATAAACTATTTGGGAACTTTCCTGGTTTTTTGAAGCTATCAAAACCTCACCTGCCTCTTCGATGACCTTCTTAAGCAATTGGTCCTGCCCTGAGCGGAATAAAGAAGCAACATAAGAATCAGAGGCATTCGAACTCTTGCGATCCTCAATGGTATGAGTCAAATCTCCTAGTAAGCTTAGGTCTTTCAATTTTAAATCCCCATTTTGCACGACAGGGAATGAGCTACTGTCAGACTCTTCCCTTATCACCAGAATAATAAGCAAATGATAGATAGAAAATAACCAAACCACCGCCAGCCCAATTATAGCTTATTATAGTCTAGATTGTACTCTAGGCAAACATGATTTAATTATATGTTATCTTTTTACTGCCCATAATATCTTAAGAGGCGAAGGTCTGCAGCAGGTGGGCTTAATAAGTAGCGGTATTAACAGCTGCCTATGAGGGCTCTTCCTAAAATCTGCGAAGTGGATGCTATAAAAACCCGATTAGATTTATCGGTTCATAGAAGTTAGGCAAACTAGTGCTGTGTATTCATCTTTTACTTATTTGGCTTGATTATTGGCTCAAAATGCATGGGGCGATTGAATTTTTCAGAAGAATTTATCGCAGAGGACCATCCACAGCTTTTCCCTTTTACTAAAAACAGAGCTTTAAGTTTTTTAGGGGGTGGTGACTTAGCTAGACAATAGGGTATAATGGGAGGGACAGTTATTATCTATTGCGGAGTATGTGATGTTTCTTTCTTTGATTTCTCCAACGATGGCCTTGTGTGGCCTAGTTTTGGCTGCCTTTTATGCAGTGCTTCTATTTCTAGAAATGAAGATGTAGTCAGGGCTGTGTAACCGGTGGGAAGTTGAAGATAGACAGTTCCTGTATCAGTTTGGGTCTACTGGGAAATTTAAGTGGCTCAGTTTCTCTAGTTTTCAGCTAGGTTGGTAGAGTTTCTTGGATTCTTTTACCGTCACCGTTCCGGACAGTGGCACGCTTCGGGTATTGTATACCCGCCACAGGGGTAGTTTCGGTACTAGTTGCTTGGATGCCTCAGTTCTGGGGCTAGTGTCCTTTTTAAGGAATAGATCTGAAGTTTTGGTGAGGAAGGGAGAACACGGAGTGCTTGGGGCGGGTTCTTCAGGGGGAGCTGTGGGCCAATGAAGATCGCAACTCCTGCTAAGAAGTTACATTAGGAGAGGTAGAGTATGGGGGACAATACAGTTCTGATCGTGCTAATGGCTTTGGTTATCCTGTTTTATTTTCTGCTCATCCGGCTGGATTCTCAGTCGAGGTATAGTGTTTCTAAAAAAGAAATCGCTGCACATAAGAAAATGATTAAAGAAAAAATTTTGCAAGAAGAGCGTAAAGGAAAAAGTGAGAAGAAGCTCACTGAAGTGGAGCTGCCCGCCGAAAATACGGTTTCTTCTGTTTCGACAAGAGCTATTGATGAATTGTCAGAGTACCGTGTGTTTAAGGAACTGGGTTATTTACATCATGCTTCCAAGGTACTGAGTGAGTTAATTGAAAACAATAAAAACTATCAACAACCAGAGCATATTTTGGAACTAGGAAACCTTTATGCTGAAATTGGTACCATTGACCAACTAGCAGAGCTTCTGGAAACCTACTCATATCTACTGGAGGACAAGGAAATTAGAGAACTGGTTAGTACAGGTTTCCATGTAGAGTCAAGTAATTATCGCCTGCAGCTTTTTTGCACAAAGGTACTCAAAGAAGATCCGAAGATATTTGATTTATCCTAGTTCCCTAAGATTAGAAAGAGGGTAGATGATGGTCATATTTTCTACGCGATAGAGGCTGTCTTCCTCTTAGTATGGGATGCTACCATGAGTTATGCCTATTAGATGTGACTACTTTTTTTCTCCTAAAGAGTTAGTTTGATATGTCTCTTGGCCTAGGGTAAATGGAATGGAAGATTAGATTTGAGTGTAACTTGTTTAGCTAGTAACTTGTTTAGCTAAATTAATTACCTGTTGCATCCAGGGTCGTGTTTTTTCAGAAAAAAGCTAGGCTAAACTAGTAGTCATCGTATAAAGGTTTATGGATAAGTTTAGTAGCTCTATCAGCCTAAATTCTTCCTAAAGGGTGAAGTGTTTCTTTATTCTATTTTTGTTGATCAGATAAAATCTAGGATAGTCCGTATCAAAATTAACAGATCATTAAAGAATACTCTTAATTACGACCAGAAAAGTCCTGATAGTTGCTTACTAGTTTTTTAAAGAATGGGAACAATGAAAACAGCAGACATAAGAGAGCAGTTTTTACAATTTTTTGAATCTAAAGGCCACACGCGTGTTGCTTCCAGCCCTTTGATACCGCCATTGAATGATCATAGTTTATTATTCACTAATGCCGGTATGAACCAATTTAAGGATGTCTTTTTAGGTTTTGATACACGGCCCTATACGCGTGCAACTTCCGTTCAAAAATGTGTTAGGGCGGGAGGAAAGCATAATGACTTAGAAAATGTCGGTTACACGACTAGGCACCTGACTTTCTTTGAGATGTTGGGGAATTTCAGTTTTGGAGATTATTTTAAAGAGAAGGCGATTGAATATGCCTGGGAATTTCTAACCTCTACAGAGTGGCTGAGCCTACCTCCAGAAAAATTATGGGTAACGGTATACGAGGAAGATATTGAAGCTTATAAACTGTGGCGGCAATGTATAGGTTTACCAGAAGAAAAAATTATTAAAATTGGTGATAACAAAGGAGCCCGTTATGCTTCAGATAATTTTTGGCAAATGGGTGATACTGGTCCGTGTGGTCCATGTACAGAAATTTTTTATGACCATGGGGACACAATTTGGGGAGGGCCACCTGGCAGTGCACAAGAGGATGGAGATCGTTTCGTGGAAGTCTGGAACTGTGTCTTCATGCAATACAATCGCGATGCAGAAGGGGAACTTCACTTATTAGATAAACCTTGTGTAGATACTGGGATGGGTTTGGAGCGTATTGCAGCCGTACTCCAAAAAGTGAAGAATAATTTTGAGATTGATTTATTTCGGTGCTTAATTGAAGCAATAATGGCGGTGGTAGGTTTTAAGCACAAGGAAGAAGTTTCTTCGGTAAGGGTAATTGCTGATCATATTCGTACCTGTAGTTTTTTAATTGCGGAGGGAATATATCCCGGTAATGAGGGACGCTCCTATGTACTAAGAAGGATTATTCGTCGAGCTGTCAGACATGGATTTAGGCTGGGCCAAACCCAACCTTTTTTCTATCAGTTAGTACCAACCTTAGTTGAATTGATGGGAGGAGCGTACCCAGAATTGGTAGAAAAATGTTCCTTAATTCAAAAAACTCTGAGAGAGGAAGAAGAAAAGTTTTCCCATACATTAAGTTTAGGCTTGAATTACCTCCAAGGTTTTTTAGCTACAAATACTACAGTGATTTCAGGAGAAATAGCCTTTAAGTTGTACGATACTTATGGTTTTCCTCTTGATTTGACCGTAGAAATTGCACGAGAAAAAAATGTTAAGGTAGATAAGCTTGAATTTGAACGACACATGGAACTTCAGAGAGAACGTGCTCGTAAAGTATCTATCTTTCAGGGGCAGCAGGGGAAGTGGGCCTACTTTGGCGCTGATACAAAATTTAGTAGGGAGGAAGGGGATCAAATTGAAGTCGAAATATTGGCGCTTTATAACGCGAAGAAGGAGTGTGTGGATAGACTGGCTTCCGGAGAAGTAGGAGTAGTTGTGTTGGATAAGACTCCATTTTATGCAGAAGGTGGAGGACAAATTGGAGATAGAGGCTATCTTTACAGAGATAGTTGCCCCATCTTTCAGGTAGATGATACCCAGAAGATTAAGGCCGGAGTTTTTGCTCACATGGGGACAGTGTTAAGTGAGGACATTGTAGTCCATCAAAAAGCAATAGCTAAACTTGATGCCCCTTTAAGAAGACGTATTGAAAGAAATCATACTGCAACCCATCTATTGCATAGTGCACTGAGGAAGGTGCTAGGCTCACATGTGCAGCAAAGAGGTTCTCTAGTGACAGGGGAGCGTCTGCGCTTTGATTTCACACATCCTCAATCCTTAACTCATGAAGAGTTACTTCAGGTAGAAGAATGGGTTAATAATGTGATTTTGCAAGATTATAAGGTAACTACCCAATTGCTACCCTATGATCAAGCTTTAAAAACGGGTGCTATCGCCTTGTTTGGAGAAAAGTATCAAAGTGAGGTTAGAGTCATTCAAATAGGGGAGTTTTCTGCCGAATTATGCGGGGGTACTCACGTGCGTCGTAGTGGAGAGATAGGCTTTTTCAAGATTTTGTCTGAAGTAGGCATTGCTTCAGGAATAAGGCGCATAGAAGCAATCACCGGTGAAAGTTTTTTTACTTGGTTGCAAAAACAGGAAGAGCTACTGAAAAGATTACAACAACAGCTGAAAGTTCCCAGTCGGGAAAGTCTAGTAGAGAAAATAGAACAGTTGACGCAGCATCAGCAGCGCATAGAAAGGGAACTTATAAATTTAAGAAAAGAGCAATTGCAGGTATACAGTAAAGCTTGGCTTGCAAGGGCTCAAGTGTTAAAGAATTTTAAACTAGTGATTGAGAAAGTTGAAATAGGGAAAGAGAATCTGCGAGAGGCCTTGAGGGCCTGTACCTCTCAAAGTGCAGCAGTGGCGGTTTTGTATATAGAAGAATCAGCATTAATCACGCTAGGAGTGGGAGTTAGCCGAGAATTAAGTAATAGAGTCGAGGCTAGGGAGATCCTGCAATGGATACTTCAACCCCTTGGAGGTAAAGGGGGAGGGAAGGCCGAGCTGGCTCAGGGGACGCTGAGATCGAAAGAGGGCTTTCAAGAGGCGTTAAACTCCCTGTCTACCACACTATGGGCGAGGTTTGATTAAGTTTTGTGTTCTTTAATGAGCTCGAGTATTGCTGTAGCAGCTAATTCAGAGGTATTTTTATGCAGGTTTTGATGCAATTGTGAAAAAAGCTGAGAAACTTCATCGAGCTTTTGCCCGTTATTAAGCCAAGCCTGGGTAGCAGTCAGTAAGCCTTCTTCAGTCGCGGCATCCTGTATCAACTCGGGAACAACCTGTCTTTTTAGTAATAAGTTGGGTAGACCAAATAGAGAGGTATGTACTAAGCGTTTAAGTAGGAAATACGATATTGAAGAAAGCTTATAGGCAATCACCATGGGACAACGACAGAGGGCTGCCTCTAGAGTAGCTGTTCCACTAGCTACGAGAGTTACGTTGGAGGCGCTAAGATAAAAATGTTTTTCCTTGGCGCCTACCCAGTGTATGGGTAAAAACTGCCAATGATGTTCCTGGATAATTTTCTCAATGAGTTGACGATTAACCTGACTAGAATAGGGAATAGCTAGTTGCAGCTCAGGATATGAGTAGTACAACTGTTTAGCAGTAGAGAGAAAGAGAGGCGCAAGTCTCTTGATTTCTTGCTGCCTGCTTCCTGGCATTAAACTGATCAATAAAGTCTCTTCACGGAGAGCAAGCTTCTGTCTAGATTTTTTTAGACTAATATTCAGCGGAATTTCACTGGCAAGCGGATGTCCTACAAAAATTGCCTTACCGCCTGCCTTGACGTAAGTCTCTGCCTCTTCTGGAAAAAGGCATAAAACTAAGTCAGTGAACTTAACAATTTTCTTAACCCGCCCAGTGCGCCAGGCCCACACCGAGGGTGAAACATAATGCACCACAGCAATTTTCTGTTCATGAAGTTTTTTTTCTATCCAAAAGTTAAAATCTGGGGCATCAATACCGATGTAAACATCGGGTTTTAATAAAAGTAGATATTCAAGGAGGCGGTGCCGAATTTTTAGTAGTTGAGGGAGGCTTTTTAAAATTTCTACCAAACCCATCACCGCAAGCTGATCAGCCTTAAAATAGTTGCTTATACCTTCAGCTTCCATAAGAGGACCACCAACGCCAAAAAAGGTAACTTCCGGATGATGGTTACGGATAGAGCGCATCAATGCAGCCCCTAGGACATCTCCAGAGGCTTCCCCCGCCACAATGGCTATTTTAAGTGAATCTGAATTCAAGGTGGTTAAGCTAGTTTGAGTAAGTGGGCAAAATCATTCAAGCCTATCTCTCAAGATAGACGGTTGTTAGGACATGGTTTATTATACCGCCTTACTACCGATATTTTCCTTTTGATGGTAGTTTTTAGGAAAAAAAATGCTTTATCGTTTCTTACCCATCATCCATACCTTAGCTCGTTTAAATCTTCTTTTCTCCTGTATACTTTGGGCACCAGCCCTAGTGTCTTTCTACTTACAGGATGGGGTATTTCCAGAATGGATACTTATCTCAGCCACAAGTTTTTTCTTTTCTTTCCTAATATGGAGGGGGACCAGGGCGTACCAGCGTGAACTACAGAATAAGGATGGTTTTCTATTAGCTACCTTATTGTGGTTAGTTTTTGCTTTAGTCGCGGCATTACCACTTTATTTTTCCCACCGTCTTCAGGTACCTTTTATCAATGCTTATTACGAAGCCATTTCAGGGCTGACTACTACTGGAAGTAGTGTCTTTTCTAACATCGAGGAGTTGGAGCCATCTTTAAATTTGTGGCGTCATACTCTCAATTGGATAGGCGGAATGGGGATTATCGTTCTGGCAGTTGCAGTTATTCCTACATTAGGGGTGGGTGGAACGAGCATTATGCGAGCTGAAGTATCAGGAGTCTATAAAGATAAAAAGCTTAAACCTAGAATTACACAAACAGCCAAGTCTCTTTGGGGAGCCTATCTAGTGTTAACCCTGTTCATTATACTGGCCCTTAAAATAGCGGGAATGAGTTTATTCGATGCTGTATGTCATGCCTTTGCCAGCATATCCTTAGGGGGATTTTCTACCTATTCGGATAGTGTGGGTCATTTTCACTCCCTAACTATTGAAATTATTTTAATGGTAGCAATGTTACTGGGCACTGTTAATTTTGTGACGCATGTGACGGTGTTGAGAAATAAGGACCCTAGGCATTATTGGCAGGATAAAGAGGTTCAGACTACTTCTACTATTCTATTTTGTAGCATTTTGTTCGCTTCCATTTATTTATTTTATTACTATGGCGCTTATGGCTCAGGGTTGAATGGATTTTTGAGTACGCTTCGTCAGGTAGCCTTTAATTACATATCAGTTATCACTACGTGTGGTTTTAGTTCCGTAGACTTTGCGCAGTGGCCCATTTTTATCGGGATCATCATGTATGTATTTTCTAATTTAGTGCCTAATGCAGGATCTACGGGGGGAGGGATTAAAACGATCCGGTTTATCATTCAATGTAAATTTCTTTACCGTGAGTTAGTATTGCTTATTCACCCCAATGCCGTCCGTACAGTTAAGATTAACAATAGTATAGTGGAAAGTAAGGTTGCATTGAACGTTATGGCCTTTGTTTTAGTTTATCTATTAACTGCATTGGCAGTAACTTTAGTCTTCATATCTACAGGAAAAGATATAGTTTCCGCCTTTTCTTTCACTATTGCCCTACTAACTAATTCTGGTCCCGGCATTGGGCAATTAGGACCTATGGCTGATTTAAATACAGCCCTTACTTGTTTCGAAAAAGGAGTAGGAATTTTTACTATGTTGATTGGAAGATTGGAATTATTTACAGTATTTATTTTATTTTTACCTGCATACTGGAAAAATTAGAAAGGTAACTCATGAAAGGGACTAAGCTAAAACTAATAGTGGGTTGGTGTATATTGGGCATAGTAAGTGCTTGTGCCACCGCACCTCGCTCTGGAGGTTTGAGTGCACCTAAGCAAATACCGTCCCGAGAGCTGCCAGTACAGATTATTCCAGAGGATGGCAGTTGGCAAAATGATGCGGAGATTATGAGCGAATATCAGTGGTATAGCTCAGTTTTAGAGCAATTGAAAAATGGTTCCACAGAGTTAGCTGAAGAAATGCTACAAAGGCATCCCACAAAATCAAATGCTATGCTGGAGAGGGTACAGCTTGAACTATTAAAAATTTTAGGAGCTCAATCAAGATGGGAGGATTTTTCCAACTATTATAAAAAATTGTCTACTGACATTCATGATAATGAAATTGCTTGCTATGCAGCTATGGCTGGGATATTACCATTAAATGACTTAGCGGCTAAGTGGGTAAAGAGTAATGAAGCTTTATCAAATGGTTGTAATAAAATGCTTGAGACTGCTGCTTTACGGCATTTATTACAAGAAAAAGATATATGGAGAAGAGTGCGCATATTAATTGCCAACAATCGCCTCAGTTTAGCTAAAAGCCTAGTTAGTACTACAGGTTATTCTCTAGTAGAAAACTCAGCTAATCCCAAGATTTCTA
The DNA here is from genome assembly GCA_043842855.1 of Neisseriaceae bacterium. Lineage (GTDB taxonomy): Bacteria > Pseudomonadota > Gammaproteobacteria > Burkholderiales > Neisseriaceae > QFNR01. The sequence goes on along the minus strand of JBBPJF010000001.1, from coordinate 191,696 downwards.
GTATTTCCAAATTATTTTCAATAGTTACTCAAAAAGGAAGAAATCGACCAGATTTAGAATCAGCTATTAATTCGCTTTATGGGGTGGTTGATCCAGAAGAAATAGCTTTTGCAGAAGGTATAGCAGGTTTGTCGCGTGCTAAAGATTTAGAGATGAGCCTTGCGTTACAACACTTCGATCGTGCAGATAGATCCCAATTATCTAAAACACAGTGGGAGTGGTATGCAAGAGCTGCTCTGAGACTAAAGAATTGGAGGCAATTGGGCGAAATTATCGAGAGTATGCCCAAAGAAATACAAGAAAATCCAACGTGGTGGTATTGGTTGGCAAGGGTAAAAAGTACTTCAGGAAATATTAATCTGGCCAATAAGTTATATCATAAGGCTGCTGCTAGTGGTAGAAATTTTTATAGTGTGTTAGCTCATGAGGAATTAAATCTTCCTATTACAACTGTTTCTAACAGCGCGCATATTAGCAGTGCACAGCTAGTTGCTATGGAGCGAAATACTCAGATTCACCGAGCTTTAGTTCTCCTCAAGAACTCATTAGTGCAGAATGATAAGATACTGAGGGCTGCAGCAAGGGAACAATGGAACTATGCAATACGTAATTTTCCTGAAGAGGCCCTACTGGTAGCTTCTGCTTTGGCAGCGCGTTATCAGTTTTATGAAATGTCGATTAGTAGTGCAGATAAGAGTGATCAACATTTAAATTTTAAATTGAGATTTCCAACCCCTTATAAAGATCTAATTGATAATTATGCTAAACTTTACTCTATTGAAAGTTCAAGAGTTCTGGGGCTAATACGTCAGGAAAGCCGCTTTATGCGTACGGCACTGAGTAATAGAGGAGCAATGGGATTGATGCAACTCTTGCCAGCTTCAGCTCAGAGAATTGCTCAGCAAATTGGGCTAGAGGGAGCGGATCTATCGGATATTGGTACTAACCTTAACCTTGGTATTTGGTATCTGGCTGACTTATATCGGCAATTTTCTTCTGAACCTGTAGTTATCTCTGCTTATAATGCAGGGCCTAGCAGGGCGAGGAAATGGCGCCAGCCAGGTTTGGAAGGTGCTATCTATGTTGAAACTATTCCTTTTAATGAAACAAGAGAGTACGTCAAGAGAGTGATGAAGAATACCTTCTATTACTCCCGGCTGCTCAATGCAACTAAAACTAGTTTAAAAGCACGATTAGGTACATTATAAACAGTCACCCAGTAAGTTAAGGGAGCTAGGCTGGGAAGCCGTATCGGGTCGCACATGGTGGTGGATAGGGAATGTTCTTCATTTCTGAAATAGAGCGAGACAGCGAGGTTTTATCTAGGAAGGCTAGCGGCTCATGTAGAATTCCAATCCCAGTACCAAAGGTTTCTTGTCCTTCCTTAACCCACTTTTTGATCTGACTGTTTAGCCTACTTGATCGGGCCGGTTGGATTTGCCCAGGATTTTATTTAGCGAGGACGAAGACAGCCTAGAGTTTGGGAATGCCCTCCCCGAGTTTGACTAGCCCAGCTTGTTGGTATTGCACTAATTTCTCCTGTGAATCTTTGATATCAAGGTTTTGCAGAGTCAGTTGACCGATGCGATCCCTGGGAGAGAAAGCAGATCTTTCCTTTTCCATGGTAAGTCGTTCAGGGTGATAGGTTAAATGGGGGGAGGATGTAGACAAGATGGTGTAATCATTACCTCTTCTTAATTCAAGAACAACTTCTCCAGAGATGAGTTTTGCGACCCATCGTTGGGTAGCTTCTCGGAGCATGAGGGCCTGAGGGTCAAACCAACGACCTTGATATAACAGTCGCCCTAGTTTCAAACCATTTATCCGGTATTGTTCGATAGTGTCTTCATTATGGATACCAGTTACGAGCCGTTCATAACAAGTATGGAGCAGGGCCATGGCAGGTGCTTCATAAATACCCCGTGATTTTGCTTCGATTATTCTATTTTCAATTTGATCACTCATTCCGAAGCCATGATAGCCTCCAATGCGATTTAATTCAGAAATAACTTCAACAAGATTTGTATAAGTTCTACCATTAATACCTACTGGAATTCCCTCTTCAAATCGTACACTAATTTCTTCAGCTTGGATTGAAAGTTGTGGGTCCCAGAATGGGACTCCCATAATGGGGTTTACTTCGTAAAGGCTACTATCCAAAGATTCCAATCTCTTAGCTTCATGCGTGGCCCCCAACATATTGGAATCAGTAGAGTAGGCTTTTTCTTGGGACATTTTATAGTTAAAGCCGTTGTCAATGAGAAATTGGGACATTTCAGCCCTGCCCCCCAAAGACTGAGTAAAGGATTCATCTAGCCAAGGTTTGTAGATGGAGAGTTGAGATGCCGCTAGCAGTCCATAACGATAGAAACGCTCTATGTCATTTCCTTTATAAGTACTACCATCACCCCAGATATGCACATCATCTTCCTCCATTGCTTGCATTAATAGAGTTCCAGTAACGGCCCTAGCTAGAGGAGTAGTATTAAAGTATTTCATAGTGCCAGTTGCAATATGAAAAGCATTACATTGGATGGCTGCTATACCTTCTTGGGCTAGTGTAAGTCGACAATCAATTAATCTTGCCTTTTCAGCACCATATTGAAGTGCTGACTTAGGAATAGCTTCATAGTCTATTTCATCGGGCTGGCCTAGATTGGCAGTATAGGCATAGGGGCGGGCGCCTTGCTGTCTCATCCATAAGAGAGCTACTGAAGTATCCAGGCCTCCTGAAAAGGCAAGGCCTATTTTTTGCTTAGTGGGAAGAGAGCGCAGAATCACTTGTCTCATAAGGCTTCCTTGAGCAGGTGGGTAGGAGCGAACATTCAACCTTCAGCTCATGAGTATAAGATTACTAGTAGATTATTTCAATGTAGGCTTGCTGATAAAGGATTTAAAAATAAAGAGTGATCGGTTACAATGAGGAATGTATATTAGCGTGGGCGGAGGCTAACTTTGGAATCATGAGAGCAGGAATGTATGCATTGAGTAATGTGATAATTTTTTCCCTACTAGTTAGTTGTTCAGCCCGAGAAGAGAAAGTTATAGATTGCCAGAAGAACTTTACACATGAGTGTGAAAGGGAATTAGATACCTATCAAATGTCAGTGCACCCTGTTTTGAGATCTGACTTTTCGGCTTTGGGTTGCCAGCAGGGTAATGCAATTGCATGTTCTGCCTTACGGCCCTTGGTAAATGAAAATAGCTTAGAGGACATAAAACGAAGGCGAGGAGTTAGCTTTTTAGGTTTCACTGATAGCGTGGGGTTTTCTATGCAAATATTAGATGTGCATACTCCTGGGGAAACCTCATTCTGTGATATGCAAAGCCGAGGGTACCGGGCCTGTCTAGATTTTGTTCAAACTTTGAAGGGGGCGAGTTACTGGATAGAAAAAGCTTTGGGTGCATCAGAACAGAGTTCTCAGAACATGCTAGGGCAAACTGTGGGAGCCGGCCCTACACTGCAATTTTGGCAATGCCAAGGAGAGGATTCAGCTGGTTATGCTGATTTGAGTTTGGGGCCCATTACGAACCCTTGCGAACGCAGGGAGATGGAGCGGATCTGGGATGAGCCTTCAGCTGTTACTGTAGTTTACCAAACTGTAGGAAGTGAACCGCTCGTTCAGCAGCAAAATCAGGAGATAAGTCCTTCTTCAATCCACACCCTTCCCCAGAATTTCATGGTAGAAACTAAGGATGAGTTCAGGGTATCTGCGGATAGATTCATTCAATCAGTATGTGGAGCAGACATTTTTTGCACTACTGAGGCAAAACGACTCTTGAAACTAGAGGATTGGTCAGGTGAGCACCTCTCGAGCTTTGTAAAAGGAGAGCGTAATGAGACTGGAATCCCAAATACAGGCGTTCGTGCGGAAGCTTTTCTACCACTGAATGGTAGTGGAAATAATTTAGACTCTGAAGTAGGTTCTCAAGTAGATTTATCGAGCTCTGGTCCTGTAAAACTTTTTGCTGGATTATGCTCATCATGTGCTAGTTATTCAATTAACGAGAACTCTATCTTGGATAGCTCCCGTTTAAATAGAAAAAATACTAATTTATTGGATGCAGAATTTACTCTACAGCAGAAGCTTATTGGTGGGACTAACGAGGGTTTCCTACCTACGTTAGGGATAGGCAGAGGGGGAGCATTGATTAAACAAGTGACAGAACTAGGAAATAGGCAGAATTCCGCTTCTAGCGACCCTCTACAAAGAACCTGGGTAGAAAATTTAGTTTCATATCCGGCGGCTAAGCTCATTGGAAGAGAGAGTGGATTGCAAACAGTTGGGGATGCATGGATTATTCCCCCTCGCGACTCCCAGCAAGGAAATACAGCGACGCCTTCAGCTCTATTTTTGCATTCAGTTGCAGAAGGAAAAATTAGTCAGCAGGTGCGGCAACTTGAGAGAAGAAACTTACTAACTAAAAGTATACAGGCTGGAGAGCAAAAGGAGGGGATACAAAAATATAAGCACCAGCTGTGGCAGGCAGCTGCAGAAACAGGGGCTAAGTCCCAGCAGCAAGAATTGAAATTGAATAGGGAAATACAGTTTCAAGAAGCCCTTCAAAAGGGCAGGACAGTGGCGCTTTTAGAAATTCAGAAGCAAAAACAGTTAAAGTTAGGTGAACAGCAAGGCCGGCAAAGTGAATCTTCTCTAATGAATATAAGCAGGCAGAAAGGGTTACTGAATGCTTTGCAAGCTGGGGCGGAGCAGGAAAAAATAAGCCTAGATAAACGACGTAACTATCATGAGGCGGTACAGGTGGCTAAGGGAGAGGAGATTGCAGTACTTGGGAGAGAAAGGCAGCAACAATTTCAGCTCGGTATGAGTCAAGGCATAATAGCAGCAGAGCAGCAAAAAGAAAAGCTAAGGGACTATCAAGAGGGACTTGAACATGGAGCCTTTTTAGCGAAGCAGGAAAGTTTGTCTAGCTCTGTTAAGCCTACAGGTACTTCACCACTGAAAAGAAATGACTTGAATAAGTTCGGCAAATAATTAGAAAGTTTGCGTGGCTAATTATTTGCCTTTTTAAAACCAGTCGCAGAGAGTTTGCTGAAATAGTATCGTTCCCCTCTAAGGAGTAGTTTCTTTCCCCCATGTCTATTCGTAGTAGTAAATTCATGAAAATAAGAAAAACTCATCAACAGCAGGGGGACGGTTGAAATTAAGGTAGAGAGAAAAAGCTCGGAGAAAATCATAAGGACTATGGATTAGGGTAATTGTAGCTAGCTAGTACAGCCCCAGTTTGATTGAGGGAACCTATTTAAAGTTTTCCGGTTGCACTATTCTGTAAACAGTACAGACAAACGGTGATTAATGATGAATAGGCACCACGCTTAGCATTTTATGTGGTATACAAGAAACCGCTACAGCCTTAGTAAACAATAAGTCTAAGTACACTCTCAAAAACTATAGAGACTGCACTTGAGCCCTAAGTAACTGAATTATATTGGTTAGGTATATAGCCCGAGGGAAATTGCAGAGAACCTTAAAGAAGGCAGTGCTTTTATTCTAGGTATTCGTCCTGGTGAGTTAACGTCTAGGTATCCAGAGAGAGTAATTTTGCGGTTAACTTTCTATGGAGCGTTATATATCATCGTCGTTTGTATTATTCCAGAGTTGCTAATTCAGTTCTTTAATATAGCTATTTATTTGGGGGGTACATCTCTCTTGATCTTTGTAATGATGACCATAGACTTTAGTTCTCAGTTGGACTCTTTCCAAGTTAGCCAACCATATCAGAGTTTGATGAACCGTTCAGCTATTTGGCGAAAGTGGTTTTGGCATGGCGAAAGAAGACACATTACAAATGGAAGGGGAAATTTTAGAGATGCTACCCAATGCCAGTTTCAAGGTGCGACTTGAAACTGGTCATGAGATTCTGGGAGTCATCTTGGGTAAAATGAGGATAACCAACAGCAGGGGACGCCTATCATCCCTTTTCATTCGGGTAGAGCTGCCCTAAAATCCGTACTATTTTCTCTCCCTGTTCTATGCTAGAGTCATAACTAAAACTCAGATTGGGAACATGATAGAGAGTGAGGCGTTTAGCTAGCTCACTTCGAACGAAACCTTTAGATCTTTCCAAGGCTTGGTACGTGCCGCTTTTATCCTTTTGATCTAAAACAGTATAGTAAACGGTAGCATGTTGCAAATCTTTGGTTAATTCAACTTCAGTGAAAGTAGTAAAACCCATTCCAGGATCTTTCACTGAATGATAAATTATCTCGGCAATTTCCTTTAAAATTTGCTCTTTAAGGCGTTCAGCCCGACTAAAGTTCTTTTTCACATTCCCTCTTCTTGCTGTTTCAGCTAGAACGCTTGCTCACTATACAGGTATTTCACATTAGGAAGTCCTTATTATCACAAGTTCCTCTGCACTTCTATAATTTCAAATATTTCTAATTGGTCTTTCTCTTGGATATCATTGTAATTTTTAATAGTAAGGCCACATTCAAAACCTTGTTTTACTTCTTTTACATCATCTTTATAACGTTTTAATGAATCTATTGCTCCCGTATAGACAACTACATTATCTCGCAAGATTCTTACCTTAGAGTTATTGCGCACTAGGCCTTCTAAAACCATACAACCAGCAACCTGTCCAACTTTAGAGATAGAGATAACTTGTCGCACCTCCAGTAAACCTAAAACCTTCTCTTTTTCTTCTGGAGAGAGCATACCTGACATAGCGGCTTTGATATCGTTAATAGCTTCATAAATAACGTTATAGTACCGTACATCAACATGCTCTGTTTGAGCCAATTTTCGCGCACTCGCATCTGCCCTAACGTTAAATGCAACTATAATTGCTCTAGAGGCGATAGCCAAATTGATATCTGATTCATTGATACCTCCAACTCCCTCATGCACAATAGTTATTTTAATTTCATCAGTAGAAAGTTGTTTTAGGCTATTAGCAAGAGCCTCATATGAGCCCTGAACATCTGCCTTGATAATAATAGGGAGTTGCTGTAATTGACCGGAATCAACCTGATTAAAAAGGTTTTCCAATTTACCAGCTTCTTGCCTAGCTAGACGTAAGTCACGATACTTGCCTTGCCGGAACAGAGCTATTTCCCTTGCCTTCTTTTCATCTTTTAAAACAATTGCATCCTCACCAGAATGAGGAACGCTGGACAGACCTAATACCTCTACTGGCGTAGAAGGTAGAGCTGTCTTAGTTTCCTTACCTCTTTCATCATACATGGCTCGTACCTTGCCGTAGGCATTTCCAGCCAACAGTACATCCCCCTTCTTTAGGGTTCCAGACTGCACTAATAAGGTGATGACAGCGCCCTTACTTTTATCCAACCTAGATTCGATTACTACACCCTTGGCAGGGGCATCCACCTGAGCCTTTAATTCTAGTACTTCAGCCTCCAGTAAAACCGCCTCAAGCAGTTGGTCAATATTAGTACCCTGTTTAGCAGAAATATCTATAAATTGTGTATCTCCACCCCAATTATCAGGAATGACCTGATGTTGACTAAGCTCTTGGCGAATCTTTTCTGGATTGGCAGCTTCTTTATCAATTTTATTAACAGCCACTACGATTGGAACTTGTGCAGCCTTCGCATGGTGAATAGCCTCTATGGTTTGAGGCATAACCCCATCATCAGCAGCTACTACCAAAATAACGATATCAGTAGCTTTTGCTCCCCTAGCACGCATCTGCGTGAAAGCAGCGTGGCCAGGCGTATCTAAGAAGGTAATGCCGCCTTTAGGGGTTTGAAGGGTGTAGGCCCCAATATGCTGGGTAATACCTCCGGCTTCATTTGCAACAACTTTTGTCTGACGCATAAAATCTAGTAGAGAAGTTTTACCATGATCCACATGACCCATTACCGTCACTACTGGAGCTCGAGGTAGAAGAGGGCTATTAGAAACAGTAGTTTCGTCTAAATAAACTTCAGGATCACTTATGTTACCAGCTGCTATACCTACATGACCTAGTTCTTCTACTACAATAAGAGCTGTTTCCTGATCAAGATTTTGGTTGATAGTTACCATAACGCCCATCTTCATTAGCGCCTTGATAACTTCAGCTGCCTTAACTGACATCTTTTTAGCTAGCTCTGCTACCGTGATAGTTTCTGGGACCGTAACTTCATGGATAACGGGCTCCGTAGGTACTTGAAAAGCATGTTTATTTTCTTCTCTAGTCACTTTCTTATTTGTTTTTTTACCAGCAGGCCAGGCTACGCCCTTCTCTTCATCACTAAGGCTCTGTTCATATATTTCTCGAGGTTTTAATTTAGCCTTCACTTTTTTTGAAGGAATTAACTCTTCCTTCGGAGACTGAACCGAATTCTTTTTAGTTTTCTTAGCAGGAATAGCTTCCGGTGATACCAAATTGTTAGGCTTAGGAGCAGGCTTTATCTCATTGAGGTTAGCTTTAACTTCTTTTTTTCTACGTAATTCTTCTCTTTGCCTCAGCAATTCCTGTTGATGAGCTCTTAATTGTTCCGAACTAACTCTTTCAGCATTCCGACGCGCTATTTCCTCACGAGTTAAAATAGATTCGGGAGGGACCGGTGGTAGAGGGGAAGGACTAGCATTCTCTACGCTAGAAGTTTTTGAGGACGGTATTGGATTTACTGAAACTGCAGCTTTCTCTACTTCTGGAATAGATACGTTTTCCTCCACTGACGCAGCAACAACTGTTTCTTGTTGTTTGGAAGCTATTCCTTTAGCTTGTTCAGCTACAAAATTTTCAGCCGCGGGAGGAGTATTCTTAAAGCCTGGTACAGAGGTCTCTTTGGTGAGATAAGCACGTCCACCCTCACTGGCCCCGGGAAGAGAAATTTTTCTACGACGTTTAGTTTCCACCTGCACTCCTGCAACCTGAACTTCTGCTGCTGAGGCCGTTGGTAAAGCTCTTTCAGTCTTCCTACGACTAATATTTAATCTTTTCTTGATAGGCGTTTTAGCCTCATGATCTGCCTGTAACTTAATCAATAAAGCCTTTTTGTTTTCATCTGTAACCAAATCCTCCGCAGAGCGAAAGTTGATGCCAATAGAATGAAACTGTTCGATCAGTTCTTTCTCAGGGAGCTTAAGTTGTTTAGCAAAGCTCTGAAGGGTTTCTTTAGTCACTCGTTTCTCCTTCTTTAAACCAGTGGGACCGTGCTTTTAAAATAAGCTCACTAGCCTGCTGCGTGCTAAGATCTGTGAATTCTCTTAGTTCGTGGGTGGATAATTCTGCAAAGTCGTTCAAATTCGATATATTTCGGCTTAATAATTTTTTTAGTAGGTTTTCATCCATACCATCAAGCTGCTTAAGTCGAGGATCCATTTCCCTCAACTTTTCTTCAGTAGCAATAGCCTGCATGAGTAATTCGTTTCTGGCTCTTGCGCGCAGGTCATCTACCAATTCAGCGTCAAATTCTTCAATGGCTAAAAGCTCCTCTAAAGGTACATAGGCAATTTCCTCTAAAGAAACAAATCCCTCTTGTACCAAGATTTCTGCAATGTCCTCGTCTATAGTGAGACTATCTATGAAGTAATTCCTTAGGCTCTCATCTTGCGTTTGATGCACTTCCTCAGCTTGTTCTACCGTCAGTATTTTTAGATGCCAGCCAGTTAATTCAGATGCAAGTCTCACATTTTGTCCACTCCTACCAATAGCGATAGGTAACTGTTCTTCTTCAACCACCACATCAACGCTACGGTTGTCCTCATCTATTAGTATACGTGTAACCGTGGTAGGAGAAAGCGCATTAATAATAAATTGCGCTGGTTCCGGAGACCAAAGTACAACGTCAATGCGTTCTCCGTTCAATGCATTGGAAACATTTTTAACTCTGGAACTTCTTACTCCTATACACGTACCCTGAGGATCTATTCTAGGATCGCTTGATTTAACCGCTATCTTGGCTCTCATACCAGGGTCACGGCTCACTGCTTTAATTTCTATGGCCCCTTCCTCTATTTCTGGAACCTCCAGTTCAAACAGACGAATTAAAAATTCCTTAGAGGTTCTGGTTAGAACTATTTCTGGATGCCCCCCTCTTTGCTCTAATTTTAAAAGTGTAGCTCGAACACGGTCGCCAACACGTAAATTTTCTCTTGGGATCATTTGATCACGAGGTAACAGCGCTTCTAGACGACCAATCTCCACCGTAGCACCATGACGGTCTATTCGTTTGACTACGCCTGAAACAAGAGTCTCTTTCCTCTGTAAAAACTCATTGAGGACTTGCTCTCTTTCAGCTTCCCTAATTTTTTGTAAGATAATTCTTTTTGCTGTCTGAGCACCTATCCTGCCAAAGTCAACGTCAGGGATAAGTTCCGTGTAGTAATCACCTACCTGAAGCGTACTAGTAGGCTCTAGCTCCTTTATTTCCTCAATAGTTTTTTGCAGAGATGGTGTTGTATAATCCAGATCTTCCACTATTAGCCACCGGCGGAACACTTCATACTGACCAGTTTCACGATCAATATCAACGTGGACATCAATATTCTCAAGCCCTAGTTTTTTACGTGCAGCGCCTGCTAAGGCAAATTCTACCGCAGCGAATACAATGTCACTTCCTACGTTTTTTTCGCTAGCTAATGCGTTAATCAATAATAATATTTCACGACTCATGAGTTGTCTTTTCTCCGCAAGGAAGTTTCTCTAAATTTCTGGCTTTAATCGAGCCTTCTCTATATTATCGAAGGCAATGGAAACCAGTTTAGTTTCCATTTCACATGACAAGGTTAAAATCTGGTTATGAAACTCGACTATTTTTCCAATGAACCTCTTTTGTTCTTTTACGGGTAGTCTGGTTTTGATTTGGACTCTAGCACCGAGAAATCTGACAAAGTCTTCCGGTTTTTTTAAAACCCTATCCAAGCCCGGACTAGAGATCTCAAGCCTATTATAATCTATCCCTTCTACGGTCAGTACACGGTTAAGCTGCTGACTAACGCAGGCACAATCTTCGATAGTAACGCCCGCTGGAGGTTTATCTATGTAGACACGCAGCGTACCGTGGGGGGTCTTCTCAACATCAACTAACTCATAGTCGAGTGCCAGCAAACAACGGGCTATTATTTTTTCGAGGGTCATAAGTCTTTAACCATAAAAAAATGGGCTCCTGCCCATTCGATAAGTCCGCCCGATTATAACTCAAAGTTGTAAAAAAACAAAGGTTAACAGAGGGCTTCTATATGAATTTCAAGTAAAAAGGGACTTACAGAGTACTTTACCCTATAGGATAATACAGAATAATTGCGTTATGATCTGGAATTACCCACCTGAAGCTAAGAGGGGATGCCGTGGGTATTCACTTAAAGTTAGTGAGGAAGAATGAGAACTAAGAGGTCAAATAAGGAAGTATTTAATTTTTCAGCCGGTCCAGCTGTTATGCCAATCGAAGTACTGCAGGCAATACAAACGGAACTTTTGGATTATAAAGGGACGGGACTTTCGCTGATGACAGTGAGTCACCGTAGTGCTATTTTCTTAGAGGTACTAAAGGAGCTAGAAAATAATTTAGCAGAGCTGCTTAAAATTCCTCAAGACAAATACGCTGTTTTGTGTTTACAGGGTGGGGCTAGCTTACAGTTTATAGATATCTGTTTGAATTTATCTCTATCGCGTCAGCGTCGAGTGGGCTATGTTATTTCCGGTAATTGGAGCCGCTTAGCTTACCAACAAATGCGGAAAACTAACTTAATCTTAACAGAGGTAATAGCTAGTAGTGAAAAAGAAGGACAGTTTACTGATATTCCAGAGCAGAAAGATTGGAAGATAGAAGCCCCACTAGACTTTATCCACTTTGCTAGTAATGAAACAGTACATGGAATCCAATTTCCTGTTCTACCAAAACGCCTTGATCCAAGCTATCCAGCCTTAGTAGTAGATATGTCAAGTGATCTACTAGCTCGAGAAATCGAAGTATGTCAGTATGGATTAATCTATGCCAGTGCTCAGAAGAACCTTGGTCCACCAGGAGTCACCTTAGTTATCGTAAAAAAAGATTGGTTGGACTATGTGGTAGACGTTGTTCCAGATGTTCTAGCTTATAGGGCGTATTGGAAAAAGGATGGAATGTATAATACTCCAAATACCTTTGGGATCTATGCATGCATGCTGGTAACTAGGTGGTTATTGAAAAATGGAGGGATACCATGGATTAGAGAAATCAATACCCAAAAGGCAGAGCTCCTATATAAGACAATTGATGAAAGTGAGGGATTTTATATTAATTCTCTACAAAGAAGAGCTCGTTCTCAAATGAATGTTGTCTTCAGAACTCCTAGTCAGGCATTAGATGAACTATTTATTCAAAAAGCAACTGAGGCAAATTTACATTTCTTGAGGGGATATAGGTCAGTAGGGGGCATGCGAGCTAGTATCTATAATGCTATGCCTTTACGAGGGGTGGAGGCGTTATGTCAATTTATGGTGGAATTTCAAAAGTCTAGATCTAAAACCGTGTATTACACCTAGTGTCGTTAAAAGAAAAGAGAGGCCTAGTCTCACCTTTACATACAGTAGTCTGAAAGTGGAGCTAATTCGCTGTGATGTGCTTAAGTTCAGTGCAGTCATTAGGGCGCTCTAGGCCGATGGTAAAGAGGATTCACCTTGCTAATATGCTTCTCTTTCTATTACTTGATTGTCAATTTGCTGAGGGTGAAGGGAGTTATGCCTATTTCCGATACTAAATTGAGAGTAAGCATTTTAGTAGGCTATTCAAAAACCGTTTTTTTACAGGTAGAATAGGGCTGGGAGTCACTATTTACTTGTCCCTTTTATGTCAAGTTTGTTGTCAGAGATTTTAGAGCATAATCGTCAGTTTTTGGCCTCAGGTCAAAGTTCTCATCTAGTCGTTTCTAAGTATCCTCGTTTGCGTCTAGCCATTCTCAGCTGTATGGATGCCAGGATGACGGGCCTGTTACCTCGGGCGTTAGGCCTTAGAGAGGGAGATGCGCAATGGATTAAGAATGCAGGCGCTGTGGTGTTACATCCTTGGGGCTCAGTAATGAGTAGCTTGTTGATTGCAGTGTATGAGTTAGGAGTTGAAGAAATTATGGTCATTGGGCACCATGATTGTGGTGCCAGGGGAATGCGAGCTTCCAAGATTATTAGTAAGGCTTTGGACGAAGGAATTTCACAAGATGACATTGATTTGATTCGTTATTCAGGAATTGACTTGGATACTTGGTTAAAGGGTTTTGACTCAGTGAATGAGAGCGTACTTTATACAGTACAACGTATTCACCACCATCCCTTGCTCCCACGTAGAATTGCAGTTCACGGTTTGATTGTTCATCCTTCCACAGGTGAGTTGACTGTGGTTGAAGCGGGAACGTAAGTTTGGGGCAAGTTATTGGATTATTAGGCGGAACCTTCAATCCGGTTCACAATGGCCATGTTTACTTGGTTAAAAAGTGCCTTGAAGAATACACTTTTGATCGTTTTTTGGTGGTCCCTTCAGGGAATGCATATCACAAGTTAGGTAAGCAGAAGATTTTGTCTGGAAGTCATCGTTTTTTCATGTGTCAGCTAGCGTTTAAATGGTTGCCTCAAGTAGAAGTGGTTACTTTTGAGTTGGAAAAAACTGGTCCTACCCGTACTTATCATACTTTAACCGAGCTTAAAGCCCTCTATCCTGGTAGCCATTTATTATGGTTATTAGGTAGCGATTCCTTTTGTACGATAGATCAATGGTATCGTTATCAGGAAGTGCTTCAATTAGCCACTTTTATTGTAGTAATGCGTGGTACGGATACGCGGTCGGAGATAGAGGCTAGAAATGCCAGTTTTAAATTTCCAGCTCATTTGCTATTTCTGAATTCGTTAAATTCTCCAATAAGCTCTACCTATATTCGGCATTGTTTTAGATGCAGGCAAGATGTGCCAAAGGGATGGCTGCCAAACGATGTAATGAACTACATAAAGAGACATCACTTATATAACCCACTTACGAAAGGTGTTTATGACTACTAGTGCTTCTACCAATTTGCTGATTCATACTATAGTTGATAACCTTGAAGCAGTGAAAGCTAAAGATATCCTTGTGGTGGATGTTAGTAAGCAAAGTAGCTTGTTTTCCTACATGGTGCTTGGTACTGGAGAAAGTAATAGACAAGTTAAAGCTATGGGTCAGCGTATTGAGGCTGGACTTAAAGCAGGGGGTTATGAGGTGCTTGGGATAGAGGGTCTAGAAAATGGCGAATGGGTTTTGGTAGACGCAGGAGAAGTGATTATTCATGCAATGCAACGAGCTGTGCGAGACTTCTATGATATTGAAAGCTTATGGGGAGCAAAGGTACTCTCTAACGATATTCTAGAAGCGTCAGGCTTGTGAAGTTACAAATCTTGGCCGTTAGTAATAAAATGCCCACTTGGGTTAGTGCGGCGTGTGAAGAATATCTCAAACGCTTTAAGCGGGAATATACAGTTAAGCTTAAAGAAATTAAGCCTGAAAAAAGAAAAGCTTCTTATACAACTGAACAAATACTTGCTCGAGAGGAAGAAAGTATACGACAGTCCATTGAGCCTGGTTCCTACCTAGTTGTCCTAGATGAAAAAGGTGTAGGCTTGAATACTCTGGGTTGGGTAGACTTACTCCGACGTTGGCAAGCACAGAGCGAAAGTCCTTGCTTTGTTATTGGAAGTTCAGACGGTGTTAGCCCTCTACTAAAAAAAGAAAGTGCTTTAACCTTACAATTGTCTCAGTTGACCCTTCCGCATGGCTTGGCTAGAATCATTCTTCTAGAGCAGTTGTATAGAGCGATAAGTATCATTCAGAACCATCCTTATCATCGTGGCTAGGGCGATAACTATATGAGTTTTACTTCTTACTATCAATTTCCCAATAGTCGCTTGCGAAGAATTCGTCAACGAGCTTTTAGCCGCGATATGTTGGCTGAACATCACTTGCACATTAAGGACTTGATTTATCCTATCTTCATCCAAGAGGGGGAGCGATTGGCCACCCCCGTTGCCTCCTTACCTGGAATTTCTGTATTGTCACTAGATTTATTATTAAGAGAGGCAGAACGCTGTATTTCTCTAGGTATTCCTACGCTGGCGTTATTTCCTCGTATCGATATGGCTAAAAAGAGTATGAGAGCAGAGGAAGCTTATAATCCCAAAGGCCTGGTACCTAGAGCTATACGAGTGCTTAAACAAACTCTCCCCGAGTTAGGTATTATTACCGATGTTGCTTTAGATCCCTATACTCTGCATGGGCAAGATGGTTTGATCAATGAGCACGGTGAGATTATGAATGATGAGACTGTGGAGGTTTTAGTCCAACAAGCTTTATCTCATGCAGAGGCTGGTACTGATATTATTGCACCTAGTGATATGATGGACGGTAGGATAGGTACTATTCGAGGGGAATTAGAAGCTGCAGGGTACAAGGATACCTTACTTTTATCTTACGCAGCTAAGTATGCTTCTGGATTCTACGCACCTTTTCGAGAGGCAGTAGGTTCAGCCTCTCAGCTGAAGGGAGACAAAAGGACCTACCAGTTAGATTTTTCTAATCGTGATGAGGCACTACACGAAGTTGCCCTTGATCTGAAAGAAGGCGCTGATATGGTTATGGTAAAACCGGGGATACCTTATCTAGACATTGTGCGCTGTGTCAAAGAAGTCTTCAAGGTCCCCACCCTAGTCTATCAGGTCTCGGGTGAGTATGCGATGTTGAGTGCTGCCATTAAAAATGGCTGGTTAGAAGAAGAAGTGATTTACGAAAGCCTAGTGTGCTGTAAGCGGGCAGGCGCAGATGCCATACTTACTTATTATGCGCCCAAAGTAGCCCTTTGGTTAAAGGAAAGAGACGGTTAATTTTCATCCTAAGTAGTTTTCCAGAGGGGAGAAGGTTTAGCTTTTATACATGAATTAATAAGAATTCTCATAATAACTAGGTTTAAGCATCGTCATGTCTACTGAGTTTATAAGGCTTAATAAACGTTTAGCTCAACTGGGGATTTGCTCGCGGCGGGAGGCAGATGAGTACATTGCTAGAGGATGGGTAAACGTGAATGGGCAGGTAGCAAAGCTTGGGCAATTAGTAACCACAACTGATGTAGTCCAATGTAAATCATCAATCAAGATCCAACAATCACGTAAGTTAACCTTATTGGTCAACAAGCCGCTGGGTTACGTCAGTTCTCAACCGGAAAAAAATTATCCAAGCGCGCAAGAACTCATTACTATTGATCGCTATTGGCCAAAAAATTCTTCGCCTAAATTTACCTTACCTTTAAGAGGGCTGGCTCCTGCAGGTCGTTTAGATATTGATTCTACTGGTCTTCTAGTATTGACACAGGATGGGCGGATAGCCAATCAAATTATTGGGAGAGACTCTGTGGTGGAAAAAGAGTATTTGGTCAAAGTCTCTGGTTTTCTGAGTGCTGAGGGGCTGAAATTGCTTAGAGAGGGACTACATCTGGATGGAGAAGCACTTCTACCTGCAGTAGTGAGCCGGGTAGATCCGCAGCAACTTCGGTTTGTTTTACGACAGGGCAAAAAAAGACAAATACGACGCATGTGTGAACTAGTAGGCCTCAAGGTAATAAAACTAAAGCGAATAAGAATTGGCCGCATCTCACTGGCTCAGCTACCGTTAGGTCGATGGCGCCTGCTAGCTAAAGAAGAGTTTTTCTAAAATGCTTCTTAGATAAAAAACTAGAAGAAAGTGGTTAAACTTGTCAAATTAAATAGAAAGATGAGGAAATTTCAAGGCAAAGGCTCTGGAGGATATTGGAGCGACTGATTGGAAATTGGATGAAACGGTAGCCCAATGAGTAATACTAATCTGCAAAAAGGGTACAAGCTTTAGGAGGGTGGATACAGTCGTAAGAGCCTGCAGAAAAAAACGCTTGTAGGATTGCTTGAGCTGACACTTGGTCTAAAACGGCTTGATGTTTAGGTAGGCTTAGCGAGCTTTCCTGAAGTAATGAGCTGGCGTAGCAAGAGGTGTAAGCCTCATTGACTAGATGCACCGATAAACCCAATTGCTTGCTAAGGTCTGAAGCAAATTTTAGGCAGACGGAGGTTAGTTCGTTCTTACTGCCGTCTGAATAAAACGGGACACCCATCACCCAGAAGATAGGCTGCCATTCTTGCGAGATCTTTTCAAGTGCTCTGAGTTTGGCTTTCTTATTGCTTTCTCTAATGGTAACTAAAGGGTGCGTAATGCCAACCGCTACATCCCCGCAGGCAAGGCCTATCCGTTTGATACCGTAATCGATAGCGATAACGGTACCTATTTCCCGATCAGGCATGCCCTATGCCTGCCATGATATTTTGTGCCTTGATACCCAAGGAATTCAGTGCCGCTTCATAGCGCTGGTGATAAGGCAGGTCAAACATAATCGTTTGATCTACAGGGATTGTAATCCAAGTATTCTCGTTAAGTTCAGCTTCTAACTGACCTTCCTCCCAAGCAGAGTAGCCTACGGTTGCTAAAGACTTAATAGGCGAATTTTCTTCAAATAAACCTTCAATGATATCTTTCGAAGTGGTCACTGCGATTTTACCATTAATGGAAAGACTACTTTGCCAATTACCAACGGGAGTATGGATTAAAAAGCCTCTATCTACTTGTATTGGTCCTCCCAAAAGTAACCAAGCTTCACGGAACTGTTTAGGCGTCTCTTTTTCAATAGCCTTAAATAAGTGCTCCATCTTAAGAGGAGATGGCTTATTGATAATCACTCCCATAGCACCACTGGGACTGTGTTCAAATAGGTAGATAACACTATGAGTAAAATAGGGGTCATTAATCTGTGGCGTTGCTATTAAAAAATGATCTTTGAACGAATAAAAGGTCTCTGCATGTGTATTCATAAAAGTATCCTCACTACGGTGATCACCCAAAAGGTATAATGGGGGCTCATATATGGATTATCAAGGGGCGGGTACTATAATGTGTTTCATTTGGGGTAAGGGAGATTGATTTATGAACCAGGCGCCACTCCGTTTGAGAAAGAGTCCGATAGTGTTGTTGATACTAGACGGTTTTGGAGTCGGTAAAAAGGAAACGGACAATGCCATTTTTAAAGCTCACATGCCTTACTGGGATGCGCTTACGGAACAATTTGCTTACGGGACGATCGAAGCCTCAGAGGAAAGGGTGGGGCTTCCCGCTGGTCAGTTTGGTAATTCGGAGGTGGGCCACTTAAACATGGGTGCAGGCAGGGTAGTGGAGCAGGACATTACTCGTATCCAATCAAGTATTAGGGAAGATACTCTCAAGGATAATACTGCTGTGAAGGAACTATGTTCAGATCCTGATCGCACAGTACATTTACTGGGCCTATTTTCTGATGGGGGAGTGCACAGTCACATTGAGCATTTTTTTGCTATTTTAGACCTTTTGACTCAACATAAGCTCAAAAAGGTAGTGGTACATCCTTTTTTAGATGGAAGGGATACTCCGCCTCGTAGTGCAAGGATTTACCTGCAAAGATTGCAACAATATCAAGCTTCTCATCCGCAGATAAAAGTAGGGAGTGTTTCAGGCCGCTTCTATGCAATGGATAGGGACCATCGCTGGGAACGTATTCGGCCTGTCTACGATGTATTAACGGGAGGAGCCGCCCGCTATGATAGCCCAGACGCTTTAGAGGCACTAGAGCAGGCTTATGCAAGAGGAGAGACAGATGAATTTCTATATCCTACTAGAGTAGATGCCTCTGCATATTTGAAAGACGGAGATGCAGTACTGTTCTTAAATTTTAGGGCGGATCGTTCGAGACAACTTTTGACTGCTCTAAGCGATATTAATTTTTCTGGGTTTCCAAGACAGAGAATACCAAAATTAAGCGATGTCTTTACGATGACGGACTATGGTGATCAGTTTCATTGTGCAGTACTCTTCCCGCCTATATCTCTCCAAAATGGGCTGGGTGAATATCTATCTCAACAAGGATTAAGGCAACTTCGTATTGCAGAAACTGAGAAGTATCCTCACGTAACTTATTTTTTCAACGGAGGAATAGAAACGCCATATGCCAACGAAAACAGGGTACTTGTACCCTCGCCAAAGGTTACTACGTATGATTTAAAGCCAGAAATGAGCGCTTATGAAGTGACGGACAAAGTAGTAGAAAGTGTACATAAAGGGCTTTATGAAGTGATTATTTGTAATTTTGCTAATGCGGACATGGTAGGACATACAGGAAATTTGGAGGCTACTATTACTGCAGTGGAGACATTAGATAAGTGTATTGGTCGAATAGCGCAGGAAGTACGTCAACGAGGAGGGGAATTGGTGATTACTGCTGACCACGGAAATTGTGAAAAGATGTACGACGAGAGCTGCGCGCAGCCCCACACGCAGCATACTACTAATTTGGTTCCTTTTTTGTACGTAGGTGAGCCTGCAGAAATTGAAAAGAATGGTGCTCTCAAGGATGTAGCACCGACCATTCTAGCTTTGCTGGGAATTGACCCACCTCCTGAAATGACTGGGAAGAATCTTGTTCGTTGGCACTAAAATTATCAGATGAAAAGACAGCTTTCCGTTTTAATTTCTATGTGGTTAATGCGTTGGGCAATGGCAGATACCATAATAGACAATAGGCTTAACGCGGTCCAAAAAGATCTCAAAAAAGAGACCACTATAGTACTGCAAAAAGAAATTAGAAAGGCTAGGATTGAAAAGGAATTAGCACGGCTAAAACTTCAGGAAGCAAGCTATCAAAAGAATATACTTACAACAGAGGCTCTCATGCAGCGTATCCGTAAGGAGGGGCAGCTGCTAGAGGAGCAGGTACAAGGGCAAAAGAAACAAATAGACCTTTTGAGAA
Organism: Neisseriaceae bacterium; assembly: GCA_043842855.1. Lineage (GTDB taxonomy): Bacteria > Pseudomonadota > Gammaproteobacteria > Burkholderiales > Neisseriaceae > QFNR01. The sequence continues at coordinate 171,930 of JBBPJF010000001.1, read as the reverse complement.
AGAATATAGGACAGTTTTTGGCAAATTTTTATCGGCATCCGCCTGCCTCAGTCCTTCTGTCCTTGCTTCAGCACTCAGGGAAACCAGGTGACCGACAACGACAGCTGGCCTATGTAAAGTATCTACAAGCGGCCCAGAAGCAGCATTTCTCAACTTTAAAAGTACAATTAAGCCAATTACAACAGTCAGAGCGTTTGCTTCAAAATCGATACAATTATCTAACTATACTGGAACAACGGCAGCAGACTTTGATAAAAGAATGGCAGAGCAAAAAAAGAGAGCAGCAGCAAATCAAACGAACATTGCAAATGCAAATCGTCCAGGGGAAAACTCGACTGCGTTCACTTAAGTCCTTACAAATTCAGTTAAATCAAATGGTTAGAAATTTATCCAAAAAAAATGAGGCCATTTCAATCCAGTCTGTAGGTAAAACTACACGGAGTGATTATCCCTACAGCAAAAGTACCAGTGCGTTGGATAGGGCTTCTGAAGACAAAGGATCTCTCCCTGGAAATTTAACTCAAGAAGATTTGCACCTAATTGACAAGCAACATAACAACATTGTGGATAGTTCTGAGGCTTTAGGCGTTTCGGGTTTAGCACATCAGAAGGGTCATTTAGTTTTTCCAGTCTTGCGCGGGAAAGTCACTCACCCTTATGGTTACAGGCAGGAGGATGGTAGCGTCACTAAGGGATTTGTTATAGAATCGCCAACGGGGAGCAGGGTAGTCAGCGTGGCGCAGGGTACAGTAGCTTATGTAGGACCGACACAGGATTATGGCTTGACAGTAATAGTGAAACATGATCAGGCCTACGCGAGTATCTATACAGGTTTGTCAAGTGTCGATATTTCCCAAGGGGATCCTGTACAAGCGGGCAGTTCTTTAGGCGTGACAGGAAGTTTATACAGCGGGAAAAATGGTCTTTACTTTGAGCTAAGAGAGAATACAAGGCCTATTAATCCAAAATCTTGGTTTTGATAATTTGAGTGGTGAATAATTTATGAAGAAAATATCCATTTGTGTGATAGGGGTATTGGTTGGCGCTGGGCTAAGTTTGAGCTTGCAAGCGCATGCTAATCCTCAAGCTGTTACAGTTAAAGAGTCCTTGCCGGTTAATGAAATTAAAAGCTTTGCTGAAGTGTACGGCCAGGTAAAAGCAAATTATTTTCAGACGACAAAAGATAGTGATCTAATTAAAAATGCTATGAAGGGTATGGTTTCGGGTTTAGATCCTCATTCCGAATACCTTGACCAAGAAGATTTTAAGGGTCTAATGGAGCAAACTACGGGCAAGTTTGGGGGCTTGGGTCTAGAAATCGTTAAAGATGAAAGTTTTATTAAGATTATCACCCCTATAGAGGATACTCCAGCTTTTAGAGCTGGACTAAGGTCTAATGATTACATAGTTAAAATCAATGGTGTTTCTACTAAAGGTATGTCTACACTTGAAGCATCTAAAAAAATGCGAGGTGAGCCGGGGACTGAAGTAAAACTAACGATTGCTAGAAAAAGTCAGGTAACGCCTTTTGAGGTTAGACTGAAGCGAGCGCTCATCAATGTGAAGTCAGTTAAGAGTAAACTAATGGCTCCTGGCATAGGTTATATTCGAGTGAATGGCTTTAAGGAGCAAACTGTAGAGGATTTCGTTGCTCACATCAAGGAGCTCTATAAAATTAGTCCACAACCTCTCAAAGGTTTAATTGTGGATTTGAGAAATAATGGAGGAGGCTTGCTCAATTCTGCTATAGGGATGACAGCAGTGTTTATTCCCCAAAATGAAGTAGTGGTAAGCACTAAAGGTAGAAATAATGTTACTCAGACTATTTTGAGGGCAACCAAGAATGATTATCGTAATGTCAATGAAGGTTTTAGTAGCGAAGATCCCCTAGCCGGTTTACCACCAGAAATAAAAAAATTACCCCTCACTCTGCTAATTAATTCGGGTTCTGCTTCTGCTTCAGAGATTGTCACAGGTGCCTTACAAGACTATAGACGCGCGGTAGTAGTAGGAACTCAAAGCTTTGGTAAAGGGTCAGTACAAACTATTATTCCTTTAAGTAACAATAACGGACTTAAGCTAACCGTTGCCTTATATTACACCCCTAAGGATCGCTCTATCCAGGCTAGAGGAATTGTTCCGGACGTAGTAGTTCACACTAAAGATGATGATCTTTTCTTTGATTTTCACGAGGCAGACCTTGACAACCATTTATCTAATCCAAGTGGAGAGGAAGAGGTTAAAGCGGAAGTAAAAACAAAAGCTGGCTCTATGAAGACAGAGGGTGTAGTAAATAGAAAAGTTCAGGAAGAAAAAAATAAGCATATGAGAGAGAAATTGCTTAAACAGGGTTCCTATAACTACTTGCCTGATCCCAAAGAAGATGAGCAGTTGAGAAAAGCCATAGAATTAACGCAAAATCAAGCTTTGTGGAAACAGTCATTAGGCCAATACAAAGTTAATGAGAAAAAGGTTATTGCAAAAGAAAAGAGAGAAGGCCATAACCCAGCTAAATGAATCGGCATGTAATGTAGTTTTAGAGTACTCATTAGGTTGAGGATTAACATTGGTTTTGGAGAAACATCCTTTAATTTTTAAAAGTTTGGCGTTGAAGCTCAGTAGCCTTCAGATAATTTCGCAGAGGGATTTGGTTAGGGAGGGTGCATTGTTCGTTTTTGCAAGATTGCGTGCTCTGTACCCCGGGTTGACGCATTCAGTGCTTTGGCGGCTCTATGCTGTAGAGCAAGGGCTCTGTATGGAAGCTATTACTTCTGATGTAAAACAATCGTTGGTAGATGAGATAAAAAAAGTTCCTATTAATAGGGTTTTTCCCCACCCTAGCGAGATGCAGTATTATATGGAGCTGGCCTTGCGGGAAGCCAATAAGGCTTTTGAAATGCAGGAGGTTCCTGTTGGAGCGGTGATCGTTCAAAATCAACGCGTAATTGCAACTGGCTATAATCAGTGTTTATCGGGATGTTACGTAGGCAATCATGCAGAGCTTTTGGCTATTAAATCGGCAAGTGAGCGACTTAGCAATTACCGTTTAGAGAATTGTGATCTTTATGTCACTTTAGAGCCTTGTATGATGTGTACTGGAGCGATCCTGCAGGCTCGTGTGGCGCGTGTAGTTTATGCTACAGCCGAAAGTAAATCAGGTATGGTAGAGAGCTTTGATTGTCGTACTTATCGACATATGAATCATCATACGGCTTTCCTCGGGGGTGTGTTGGCGGATGAAAGTAGAGCTTTATTAGCGAATTTTTTTTCGACTAGACGTACGTAGGTTGTAAGGCGCACCAGTGCACATTGCGTTGTAGAGATAGGACCCATTTGTATGATTACCACTGATGATCTTCGAATAGAGCAAGAGCACGTCACTTCTAGCCGGATCTTGTCTAGCCGGGAAGAGCTTGTAGAGCATGCTTTAAGGCCGAAACGCTTAAAGGACTATTTAGGTCAAAATAAGGCGAAGGAACAATTAGGTATCTTTATCCAGGCTGCACGCAATAGACGAGAGGCTCTGGATCACACGCTTTTATTTGGATGTCCTGGTCTTGGGAAGACGACTTTAGCTTGTATTATTGCGAATGAGTTAGAAGGTAATTTAAAACAGACTTCAGGTCCAGTACTTGAGAAAGCAGGGGATTTAGCAGCGATTTTAACCAGTTTGGAACCTTTTGATGTTTTGTTTATTGATGAAATACATCGTCTGAATCCTACTATTGAGGAGGTATTATATCCCGCACTTGAGAACTATCAGTTAGATATTATGATAGGAGAAGGGCCCGGTGCATCTTCCGTGAAAATAGATTTACCCCCCTTTACCTTAATCGGTGCCACTACACGGGCGGGCATGTTGACTAACCCACTGCGAGATCGGTTCGGTATAGTCATTCGTTTAGAATTTTACAAGGTGGAAGATTTAGCCTTAATTCTTAAACGTTCTGCAAGGTTGCTGGGGATGAGTTTGGATGAAGATAGTGCTCTGGAAATAGCCAGGCGGGCAAGAGGAACACCAAGAATTGCCAATCGTGTTTTGCGTAGAGTACGTGACTACGCACAGGTAAAAACTAGAAGTGAGATTAGTGTGGAGGTAGTAAAGTCGGCCCTAGACATGTTAGAGATAGATACTCAAGGGTTAGATCTAGTAGACAGAAAATTTCTCTTGGCACTGATTGATCATTTTTCTGGAGGACCAGTAGGAGTTTCTACCTTATCTGCAGCAATAGGTGAACCAACTGATACTATTGAAGATGTGCTGGAACCCTATCTTATTCAGCAAGGCTTTTTGCAAAGGACGCCGAGAGGTAGGATAGTCACTGAAAGGGCTTACGAGCATTTAGGAAGGCCTAGTAAAAAATAATTAGCTTCAATAAATAAACGGAAGTCGTGATATTTGCTTGAAGGGGACAGCCTAGTTTGCTTTAGGTGATTTTTGTACTAATCAAATAAATTCCCTAGCGTTTGCGCGCAAAAATAATCCTTTTAAAAGAAATTAGATAATTAGTATTCGCGGTGGTGTAGTATGAATGGCTGTTATTTTTCGATATTACATATCAACGATAGCCTAGTATATTAACCAGGGTGGCATAGCTAAGCTCTTCTAGATACCAACTTTTTTTTCTGCGAACAAGAGGAAATTGTAGAGCGCGGTGGTCTGAGTGAGTACGATAGGTCAGGATTGCTCTACAGTGGGAAGGATTGTAACTAATCCGTGTTAAATACAAGCCCTTTTCAAGTCCGTACGCTTGCGCAATACTTTTTGTTCCCAGTTGGTTCATTTGCTTAACGCAGGAGGATCGTTCCAGGTGGTAGAAAGGATAGTTTCCATTTGGATGTTGGCGTAGATGCTGTTGTAATAAGGTGCAAGGTTGACCAGCAGCAAACAGAGAGCCCTCTTGAGGTATAAGTTTTCTCATTTCGAGGAGTTGAAAATCCAAGCTACTACGAGAATATCCTCTAGGAAAGTCTCCTAAAGCTAATAACCGATCAAAGTCCATCTGTTTAATCAATAAATGAAGCAGAGAATTAACAGTGTCTTCTGGACTGTGGGCTAAATCTTTGGCAAAGGGAGCAGTACTGACCAGCAAAGTAGCCAAATAGGACAGCATGAAATTCAGTTTCTTGTTATTCATTCCATTTCACCTCCCCACCCTTTTTGGTAGCTATTTGAAGCTTCTTTAACTAAAGAAACCCATCTCCATTCCAATGACTAGAATAATTGGCATCATTGTATAAAACTGTTAGAGAAATTGATAGGTTTCTGTTATAGTGAGAAGCACTTGGATGCCAGTTTTTTAGTTCAAAAACGAGTGTTTTGGACGGCTAGGTTATTATCCTGTAAATTCTTAGCTATCAAGGGAGTCTGTAAATGGAATTTAAAAGATGTTATTGGCCTCTTCTAGGGTTGATGATTGGCTTAAGTGCTTGTTCAGGTAATAGTGGGCCAGCCACTGCGGGGCAGGGAACTGCGGGTCAGCAGCAAGAACAAGTTAAGTCAGCAGAAGGCCAAGCCAAGCTCTTTTTGCAAATTCAAGCTAAGCAGTTAGAAGAGCAAAAGAAGCTCTCGGATTATATGGAACAGCTGCGGTCTACTCAAGTTGCTAATGCTCCAGCACGAGCTGAAACAGTTCAAAAGGCAGCGGCAAAGTTGAATGAAATTCAGCAAGAGTTAGCAACTTACTATCAATCTTTAGCAATAACTGACAAAGACATTAGAGCTTATGTTGATTCTCAAAAACAAACTTTTTCCCTGCAACAGCAATTGGCGGTGGAAGGGGAAAGGCTGAACAAACTCTCTGATTTTGGTAAGAAAAAACTCGGGGATAATGAAACTAAAAAGTATGGAGAGCTGGTGACGCAGCTTCTGAAATTAGAAGAAGAAGGCTTGAATAAAAAACTGGCTATCGAGGATAAATTTTCAGCGACTGTTCAGAATCCTGCGCTTAAAGAGTTCTATCAGGTCGCAACCTCTCTTAATTTTCCGCTAAAATCTGGCAAAGAGGTTACTGAAAAATTGAAAAGTGATGGAAGCATTAAGACCAGGGAGCAACTGCAGAAGAGGTTGATGGAAGAACACCTGAAATTGATGGCGCAGACACTTAGCAATTTACAAAGTCTAAAAATTGCTGATCCTGAGGTGAAGGCTTATCGGGATCAAAATATTACTGTTCTACAAAAACAGTTGGAGGTTGCAAAAAAAGCACCAGAATTTCAGCAAGAGCAAGGCAAAGCACGTCAATTGTCACCTGCTAACTTAGCTCTTTTGAAGGAATTGTCACAAGCAAATACTTTAGTCGATGAACAGCTTAGTAAGCTTTTGCTGAGATTGAGTCATTAAGTTTAGTTGGAGTTGGCTAGTAAAAGCACGATAGAAACTTCCTAGCCTCTGAAGAATTTATTCCAATTGAAAATTGGAAGCTGTTTATAGTTCATTTGACCATCTACTGCCTTTGGGAGTAGATGGTTTTTTTCTAGTTAATCAAATGGCCATCTAGATAGAATTCACCGGACTTCTTCAACTGATTCTAGTAAGCATAAAGCCTTCTATTTATCAGAGAGATCAGTATAATGAGAGCCCTCATGGAGGATGGGAATAAGACAGACTTCAGCACAAGTTGAGTCAGTAATAAGGGATTGCAGTAATAAGTAGTACTTAAAGCTGCTGCTAGAGATACAGGAGATTGGTCCTATGGTAAACACCGGATTACTGCCAAGCTAAGTGCAAGGAATGAATGGCTGAAGGCTAAAGTGTGAGATGAATTTAAAGGACTAAAACCCGCTACGCAGGTTTTCATAATAAATGCCAGCAATTGCCAGGAGAGATGCGAAAGGGTTTGCCAGAATGAATAGGATTTCATCGAGAGAACCCATTATCTGTGCTAGATAAATCAATTGATTAAAAATGGTAGAGACGGGCCTGCGATCGAAGATAAAATCTGCGTACGTTCCTTTAGTATGGAGCCAATGCTAATATCATCCAGGATGCTTTGAAGGGAAAAGCTGTGTCGAAGATGAGTAATGCTTAAACATCAACGGCATATCATCATATAAATTCAAAATTGTAGACGGAAATTCTAAAAACTCTCAACCAAAAGTTAGAGGAAGTATAAGAAAAAATTCTCAATAAAGAAAAAGCTTCCCTTAGCTTTACTTAAATTAAATTCAGAAGGATAAAATGAAAAAACATCTATATATCTTAAGTTTTTTAGTGCTTTTTGCTTGTGGTGATTTAGGAAATACTGAAAAAATTAACAACCTAACCAAACCCATTCACATAGAAAAAAATCAAGATTATTTCAAAAATCCTTTTTACGAAGCAGATGACATTGATAACAAATGTTTTGACAAAGCTGGTGGTGATTTTGTCGAAATGAGAAATTGTACATACGACCAAATACCTAAAATTGAAAAGGAAATTCTCAAAAAAGCCAAATTACTTAATAAAGCAAATGTTTATACTTCCAGCTGGTTAGCTAAAAAGGAGAAAGTAATTAACAAAAAATGTACTAAAAAATACCAAAATCAAAGCCAACTTGGAGATATGGAGGTTGTTACATGTATTAGGGATGGCATGTATGCATTAGGTAAAAGTATAGGAAACGCTGAAAAAAAAGTTGGTAACACGACCAATTCCACTGATATAGAAAAAAATAACGCTGAAAATGAAAGTGATAACCTATCAGAAGCCGATCAAATAGAAAAAAATGAAGATTTTTTCAAATATTCTGAGTACCAAGAAGATAACATTGATGACAGATGTATTCACAAAGCTGGTGATGATTTTTCAAAAATCGCAAATTGTATGTATGAAGAAGCAAATCGCATTCAAGCAAAAGTTATCAAAAGAGCTAAATTACTCAATAAAGACAACATTTACAGTTCTGATTGGGTAAATAAAAAGCGCGAGGCTCTTAAAAAAGAATGTACTAAAGAATACAAAGGCCAAGACAGTGCAGATATTCGGACTGCTGCATGTCTTATCAGGGGTATGTATACATTAGGTAAAAGTATTAAATAACACCTACAGGTAACCGAAGAGGTTAATGGAAATTAAGGTCTAATTGCGCTAAATTGCATTAGCCTCAGCAACCATCTGTCTATCATCTAGCTTTACTTAAATTAAATTCAGAAGGATAAAATGAAAAAACATACATATATCTTAAGCTTTTTAGTGCTTTTTGCTTGTGGCAATTTAGGAAATACTGAAAAAATTAACAACCTAACCAAACCCATTCACATAGAAAAAAATCAAGATTATTTCAAAAATCCTTATTACGAAGCAGATGACATTGAGAACAAATGTGTTGACAAATCTGATGGAGATTGGATCGGAATGGGAATTTGTACATACGACCGAATGCCTAAAATTGAAAAGGAAATTCTCAAAAAAGCCAAATTACTTAATAAAGAAAAGGTTTATACTTCCAGCTGGTTAGCTAAAAAGGAGAAAGTAATTGACAGAAAATGTACTAAAAAATACAAAGATCAAGGCCAAAGTGGATATTTTCAGATAGCTGTGTGTCTTACTAATGGGACGTATGCATTAGGTAGAAGTATGGGAAACGCTGAAAAAAAAGTTGGTAACACAACCAATTCCACTGACATAGAAAAAAATAATGCTGAAAAGGAAAGTGATAACCTATCAGAAGCCGATCAAATAGAAAAAAATGAAGATTTTTTCAAACATCCTTTTTACGAAGAAGATAACATTGATGACAGATGTATTCAGAAAGCTGGTGATGATTTTTCAAAAATCGCAAATTGTATGTACGAAGAAGCAAATCGCATTCAAGCAGAAGTTATCAAAAGAGCTAAATTACTCAATAAAGACAACATTTACAGTTCTGATTGGGTAAAGAAAAAGCGTGAGGCACTTGAAAAAGCATGTACTAAAAAATACCAAGGCCAAGACAGTCCAGATATTCGGGCGGCTTCATGTCTTATCGATGGTATGTATACATTGATTTAGATATCATCTTCAGCTACAAACTAGTAGTGAGAGAAGCTTCCTTTCCTCTACCTGTGCAGGGAAGTATAAGTTAGGGAGAGAGTTCTTTCACTGCTAGTCTTATAGTTTACCCATTCTGGAAGCTTTTTAATTTTCATCAAATAGATTTTCCTGTAGGCCTTGATCGAGATTTTCTAGGTAAGAAATCTCTATCCAGAGGTCCTCCTTCACAATACAACAACAAGCCAACAGCTCATTTTCCTGCATAAAAGCAAGCGGAGGAGTTTTGTATTCAACTCTTCCTTTTTTTAGGCCAAGTCTGCAGGCACCGCAGTAACCATTTTTGCATTGGTATTCTACGGTATATCCATGCTTTTCTAGGGATTCTAACAAAGACTCCCCCTCATTTATTTCAAAGCTACCAGAGAGGGTGGTCACTAACATAGCTACAGCTCAAACTCTTCTAAATCATCTGTATCTACTTCAGAATCGATTTGGCCAGTTAGATATGAACTCAACTCAACTTCTTGAGGAGCTACTTGTACATTATCTGAAACCAGCCAGGTATTAATCCAAGGAATCGGATTTTGCGTTGCATGGGGAAATATAGAGGTAAGTCCAATGCTTTTCATACGGATATTAGTAATATATTCCACATATTGACACAAAATTTCCCGATTAAGTCCAATCATAGAGCCTTCTTTAAATAGATAACTAGCCCAGTCTTTCTCTTGTTGAGCTGCTACTTGGAAAAGACGAACACATTCTGGTTCACAAATTTTAGCGATGGAGGCCATTTCAGGATCATCTTGTCCTGTTTTTAGAAGATTAATAATGTGCTGCGTCCCAGTGAGATGAAGTGCTTCATCACGAGCGATAAGACGGATGATTTTGGCATTTCCTTCCATTAGCCTTCTTTCTGCAAAAGCAAAAGAGCAGGCAAAGCTCACGTAGAAACGAATGGCTTCTAAAATATTAACGCACATCAAACAAAGATAAAGTTTTTTCTTTAGTTCTTTCAAACTAAGGTTTATTGTATTCTTTAGTAGAAGGTTTCCGTCCTGACAGTGTTCCCTCAAGCTACAGCAATGAATTAGATCGTCATAATAGTAGGAAATATCTTTAGCTCTTTTAAGGATTTCCTGATTTTGGACAATATCGTCAAATACCAATGCAGGATTATGTACAATGTTTCTAATAATGTGGGTATAGGAGCGAGAGTGGATGGTTTCAACAAAAGACCAGGTTTCTATCCAAGTTTCTAATTCGGGTAAAGAGACAATTGGAAGGAAAGCAACATTAGGACTCCTACCCTGTATAGAATCTAGTAGAGTTTGATATTTCAAATTGCTTAAAAATATATGCTTTTCATTTTCAGGTAACCGTTCAAAATCAATACGATCTTGTGAAATGTCTACCTCTTCTGGTCTCCAGAAAAATGAAAGTTGCTTTTCAATCAGTTGTTCAAAGATAAGGTACTTTTGTTGATCATACCGAGAGACATTCACGGGATGACCGAAAAACATGGGCTCTCTGAGTTGATCATTCTGTATTTGGCTAAACGTAGTATACATGAGGTTCCAATAAAGTTAGATCTTACAAGCGCCACTTGAACATTCATCTACTGTAATATTCTCCTGACCGTTGTTGGCTCCATCACGGGTATTGTGATAGTAAAGAGTTTTCAGTCCCAATTTATAGGCTTCTAGCAGGTCTTTGAGCAAACGATTCATAGGTACCTTTCCGTCAGGAAACCGATTGGGATCATAGTTAGTATTAGCGGAAATAGATTGATCAATAAATTTTTGCATAACACCCACTAGTCGTAAATAACCCTCGTTATTAGGCATATCCCATAGTAGTTCATACTGATTTTTTAAGTGATGATATTCTGGAACCACCTGTCTTAAAATGCCATCTTTAGATTGTTTAATAGACACTAACCCACGAGGCGGTTCAATGCCATTAGTTGCATTAGAAACCTGGCTGGAAGTTTCAGAAGGCATCAGTGAAGAAACTGTGGAGTTTCTTAGACCATATTGGGCAATTTCTCGGCGCAATCCATCCCAGTCCATATGCAGGGGTTCAGAGCAAAAGTCATCAATAGATTTTTTATAGGTATCTATGCAGAGTAATCCTTGAGCATATGTAGTTTCATCAAATCCTGGGCAGGCCCCCCTCTCTTTAGCCAATTTTACTGAGGCTTTTAAAAGATAATACTGCAAGGCTTCAAAAGTCCTATGAGTTAGGGAGATGCCGGATCCGTCTGAGTACTTTAAGCCATGCTTAGCAAGATAATAGGCATAGTTGATTACACCTATGCCTAAAGAACGGCGTTTGAGGGTAGAGTTTTTTGCGGCAGGTAGAGGATAATCTTGATAATCTAATAGTGCATCTAGAGCTCGCACAGCTAGTTCGCAGGTATCTTCCAGTTCGTCTAAATGAGTTAAAGATCCAAGATTTATAGCTGAAAGCGTGCAAAGAGCAACTTCTCCATTAGGATCTTTAACATCATCTAGCGCTTGAGTAGGGAGAGTAATTTCTAAGCATAGATTAGATTGCCTAATCGGTGCGAATTTGGGATTAAAAGCACTATGCGTATTACAGTGATCTACATTTTGAATATAGATTCTTCCCGTGCCCGCCCTTTCTTGCATCAACAAGGAAAATAGCTCAACTGCAGAAAGCTTTTTTTTCCTAATAGCAGGGTCTTGTTCGTATTTTTGATAAAGCATTTGAAAGAGTTCTTGGTCTGAGAAAAAAGCCTCATAAAGGCCAGGTACCTCATGAGGTGAGAAGAGGGTAATAGACTGATTTTTGATAAGTCTTTGGTAGAGGAGTTTATTGATTTGTACAGCATAATCTAGATGCCTTATTCTATTTTCTTCAACCCCACGATTATTTTTGAGGACTAAAAGGGACTCTATTTCTAGGTGCCAAAGAGGATAGTAAAGGGTAGCAGCACCACCACGGACTCCGCCTTGGGAACAAGATTTAACGGCAGCTTGGAATAACTTAAAGAAGGGGATGCAGCCAGTGTGATGGGCTTCACCACCACGTATTTCGCTACCTAGTGCCCTGATTCTACCCGCATTAATGCCAATTCCCGCTCTTTGCGAAACGTATTTTACAATAGCCGACGTGGTAGCGTTGATGGAGTCAAGGCTATCCCCGCATTCAATGAGCACACAGGAACTAAATTGACGAGAAGGAGTACGTACTCCGGCCATGATCGGTGTGGGTAGGGAAATTTTAAAAGTAGAAACAGCATCATAGAAGCGTTTTACATAGCTTAAGCGAGTGCTTACAGGATATTTTGAAAAGAGGCACATGGCCACTAACATATAGAGGAATTGGGGGCTTTCATACACTTGTTTGCTAACTCGATTTTGTACTAGGTATTTGCCTTCTAACTGCTTAACTCCAGTGTAGGAAAAATTTAGATCTCTATCATGGTTAATCACGTGTTCCAGGGCCTCAAATTCTTCTTGAGTGTAATCCTCCAACAAGTGTTTATCGTAACGTCCTGCTTGCACCAAGTTGTTCACATGTTCCCATAAAGAGGGAGGCTCAAATTGTCCAAATGCAATTTTTCTCAAATGAAAGATAGCCAAGCGTGCGGAAAGGTATTGATAATCAGGAAAGTCAGCTGAAATAAGATCAGCAGCGGCTTTGATAATAGTTTCGTGAATATCCTTGGTGCGAATGCCGTTGTAGAACTGAATTTGAGATTTCAGTTCTACTTGCGAAACAGAAACATTATTCAACCCCTTTGCAGCCCAAGTCACCACACGGTGAATTTTGTCTAAATTCAATTGTTCTAGTCGACCATTGCGCTTGGTGACCTTGAGTTGACTAACGTCTGGCATGGATAACCCCAATAAAAGCTAAAATGTCTTAAAAATGAATAACGTCTAGAAAGTAAACGGAAAAAAAAGAAGAGCAGCAGTCACTTCAGGGGTCCATTATACGATATTGGGTATCTGATTAGAAGAAGCTCGCACTAAGCGGATAGAGGTAAAAACAGCTGTTTTTTTAAGTTTTTATTTTATTAAGGAAAATATGATTAAAAGTAAAAAGCAGTGTTAACATAAGACATTAGAGTATTTTTTATTCACTGGATATTGAATTTTAAGCATTGTATTTTTTGGGTATGCACCCACATTAACCCGTTCAGAATGCATAACAATAGGAGGTGCTGGAATGGATGAAGAGATGAGTACGCGGGCTACAGCAGATGAGCCAATATTTTTTACCGAAAATTGTTGTAATAAAGTGAAAGAATTGATTGCAGAGGAAGGTAATCCTGATTTGAAGTTGCGTGTGTTTGTGCATGGCGGAGGTTGTTCAGGATTTCAATATGGGTTTACTTTTGATGAGATTGTTAACGAGGATGATGTACAGCTTCAAAAGGAAGGCCTGGTCTTTTTGGTAGATCCTATGAGTTACCAATATTTGTGGGGCGCTGAAATTGACTATAAAGAAAACCTATACGGTTCCCAGTTTGTCATTCGTAATCCCAATGCAGTTACTACTTGTGGATGTGGATCTTCTTTTACTGTGTAATTTTTGTAGTACATAAATTACTTGCCATCAGCCATATGGGAAGTTTTAAATATGTATATAGGTGACAGAAACGGCTTAGTGACAATGAGCAGATAAAACCACCAATACTTACCTGGAGAGGAGTTTTTGTTGGTTGGAGGTATATGACATTCTTGTTTTTTTAGCTCTGATTTACTGGCAGGTGGAATTAGAGTAGATATCCTAAAAGTTCCTGATGACTAACTACCTGCTACCATGATAAGGATACTACCGTTTATGCTCAGCTTTAAAGTATTTAATGAACAAAAACAGAAGGGCTTTACACATATTCCTCTAGTTTACGAATTATTGGTAGATTTGGACACACCCTTATCTATCTATATGAAATTAGCTAACCAGCCTTTCAGCTATCTACTGGAATCTGCAGTCAATGGAGAACACTTTGGAAGATACTCTTTCATTGGTTTGCCCTGTAATAGTTACCTGGTAGTCAGGGATGAAAAAATAGAAGTTTATGAAAATCACAAGATAGTTGAAGTTCATCAAGGCAATCCCCTAGAGTGGATCGACCAATATTTTAAGCGTTTTAAGGCGCCACCCATTGAAGGTATTAAATGCTTTCAGGGGGGGTTAGTAGGCTATTTTGGCTATGAAATTAATCGATACCTCGAAGCAAAGCTGGCCCAAAAAATACCTTCTACTGGGCCAGATGTTCCTGACATCTTTCTATTACTGTCCAAAGAATTAGCCGTTGTAGATAACTTTTCTGGTAAGTTATATTTAATTGTCTATGCCTCGGTAGAGGATCCAGATGCTTATTTTAAGGGATGTGCCCGCTTGGAAGAGTTGCGCCTACAACTTAGACAAAGTATTGCTTTACCTTTATCTTTAGGCTCTCCAACTGCATCCTTACAGTATGAGATGAGTGCGGAGGATTATAAAGCAGGAGTAGAAAAGATTCGTGAATATATTTATGCTGGGGATTGCATGCAGGTAGTACTTTCTAGAAAAATGTTCATTGAGTATCAGGATTCTGCTATTAGTTTATACCGTGCATTGCGTACACTGAATCCTTCCCCTTTTCTCATTTATTATCATTTTGAAGATTTCATAATAGTGGGCGCCTCACCTGAGGTATTGGTGAGGAAAAAAGGTTTAATAACAACCGTTCGACCCTTAGCGGGGACGCGACAGAGGGGACAGACGCCTGAAGAAGATCTACGCAATGAACAAGAGCTATTAGCAGATGAAAAGGAGAGATCTGAACACATTATGCTTATAGATTTAGGGCGAAACGATGTAGGAAAATTTAGTAAAACAGGAAGCATTAAAGTAACAGAAAAAATGGGTGTAGAAAGATACTCTCACGTGATGCACCTGGTTTCTTCGGTAGAGAGTGAATGCAAAGAGGAAATTTCTTTAATGCAAATTCTTTCGGCTACTTTCCCTGCTGGAACGCTTTCAGGAACACCAAAGATTCGTGCCATGGAAATTATACAGGAGTTAGAACCCTCTAAACGGGGGATTTATGGGGGAGCCTTAGGTTACTTAAGTTTTTCCGGAGATATGGAACTAGCTATTGGTATTCGAACTGCTGTCTTGAAAGATCAGAAAGCTTATATACAGGTAGGAGCTGGCATTGTGGCTGATTCAGATCCAGAGCTAGAACTACAAGAAACCCAGAATAAAGGTATGGCGCTGGTTAAGGCTATCAAAATGGTGGAGCAGGGACTAGATAGCTAATTTAGCATAGGCATAGTTTGGTCAGCCTCGTCTAGGAACCAGAATTAGTTTATAATGCCCATTGCTTTTAAGAGATCTAGAAGACCGCATGCCCTCGCAAAATCCCATTCAAAATTTAAAGTTGTATCGGCGCTTATGGCAATATTTAGCTGTCTATTGGAAGGGTTTTTTGGCAGCAGTACTGGCGATGGTAGTGGCTTCTTTAACTACTCCTGTTTTTGCTCTATTGATAAAGCCATTGATCGATAGAGGTTTTGTAGAACAGAATCACTATTATACTTTGGTGATTCCTTTAGCTATAGTGGGACTGTTCTTTGTTCGGGGAGTAGCTACCTATATCAACGATTATTTGGTAACTTATTTGTCGAGTCATCTAGTACAAAAGGTCCGCGCGGAAATGTACGAAAAAATAGTACAGCTACCGGTGGCCTATTTTAAGGAATATCCCTCTGGCATTATTGTCTCTAAAGTAGTTAATGATGCCAATCAGATTACGGATGCAGGCTTTAATGTTGTTACAGTTTTAGCTAAAGATGGGGTAATGGTTTTAGGGCTATTAGCAGTATTATTTTATTTAGACTGGGAGTTGACCCTAATTACCCTTGGCACCTTATTGGTAGTGACCGTATTGGTGCGGGTGGTTAGTTTTCGTTTGAGAAAATTGACTAGCCTCAACCAAACTTACATGGGCGGTATGACACAGCTGCTCAAAGAGGGTATTGCCGGAGTTAGGGAAATTAAAATTTACCACGCATATGAGCAGGGGAAAGTTTTTTTTGACCGAATTACCAACGCCGTGCGATTGAACCTAGTTAAGCAACGTTCGGCAAATTCTTTAAGTACGGCTAGTACACAGTGGTTAATTGCGATAGCTCTAAGTACTATTATCTATTTTGCAGGTTTGCGGGCTCAACAAGGTTTTACGCCAGGTGCTTTTATGTCTTTTCTAACCTCTATGATTGCTATGTTCGATCCAATGAAACGCATGACAGATATTATGCAATCACTTCAGAGGGGGATGGCTGGAACACAGAGTGTTTTTAATTTTTTAGACCTGGAGTTAGAAATAGATCAGGGGCAGCGGGAATTGAATAATTTTCAACATGAAATTAGGTTCAAGGAAGTAAGTTTCTCGTATCCAAATGCGCAGGTGCCCCATTTGAGTGACATTAACTTGAGTATTGCTAAGGGCCAAGTAGTAGCATTAGTAGGAGCTTCTGGATCAGGAAAAAGTACGTTAGCTAACCTGCTTCCCCGTTTTTATGAAGTAGATAGAGGACAAATTTTGATGGATGGCATTGATATCAGAGAAATTAGTCTTCGATGTTTAAGAAAACAGATTGCTATGGTTAGCCAGGATATTTTTTTACTGGATGATACAGTACGAAACAACGTTGCCTATGGAGAGAATGTACAAGATCCAGAGTTAATAATAGAAGCACTTAAGGCAGCTAATGCGTGGAATTTTGTTCAGCATTTACCTGATGGAATTGACAGCAGAATTGGGGAAAATGGTTCTCTACTTTCAGGTGGTCAGCGGCAACGTTTAATGATTGCGCGTGCCATTTTGAAAGATGCGCCTATTCTTATTTTAGATGAAGCGACGAGCGCCCTGGACCTTTCCTCTGAGAAAAAGGTGCAAGAAGCATTAGAGCATCTGATGCAGGGGAAAACTACAGTGGTCATTGCTCATCGCCTTTCAACTATAGAGTCAGCTGATTTAATAGTAGTGATGCATGAAGGAAAAATTGTTGAATCAGGAAAACATGAAGCATTATTACAGTCTAATGGTCATTACCGTGCTTTATACAATATGCAGTTTTCTTAACAATAGAAACTAAACAGGGGAATTAGGGTGTCAGCTTATTATGTAGAAAGAGTTTTGTCCGTTTATCATTGGAATGAAAGCTATTTCAGTTTTACTTGTACACGTAATGATAGTTTGCGGTTTGAAAGCGGTCAGTTCGTCACAGTAGGCTTGTGGGTTGATGGAGGGGAAAGGGCCATAGTAAGGGCTTATAGTATTGCAAGTGCCAATTGGGAAGAACATCTAGAATTTTTTAGTATTAAAATAGCAGATGGAGCACTAACCAGTCGTTTACAACATCTCAAAGTAGGGGACGAAGTACTGATCAGTAAAAAGCCCACAGGAACTTTAGTGCTGGATGATCTAACGCCAGGAGAGAACCTTTATCTATTGGGTACGGGCACGGGCCTAGCTCCTTTTCTTAGTTTGACTAGGGACCCTAGGATCTATGAATTATTTAAAAAGGTGATATTGGTCCATGGAGTTAGGTATATCAATGACTTGGCCTATTATAATCACTTTACTGCGGCCTTACCTCAACATGAGTACCTGGGAGAAATGGTGAAAGAAAAATTGCTTTATTATCCCTTAGTTTCTCGTGAACCTTTTAAACATGAGGGACGTATGACAGCTGGACTAGAAACTGGGAGAATACCTAGGGAGTTAGGCCTACCGGCCATATCACCTGAGAAGGATAGAGCGATGCTTTGCGGTAGTTCAGCCATGCTAAGAGATGTCTCTGCAGTATTAGAAGGATTTGGTTTACGGGTTTCTCCCAAGAGAGGTGAAAAAGGAGATTACCTGCTGGAAAGAGCGTTTGCAGATCAATAGTGCTGGAAAAGGGTAGATAGATGTTTATTTTGAATAGTGCGTGCAGCACAGTGGAGTGTGTTTACTTAGTGGAGAAGAAAGCGGATGTTTGAGTCGGTTGAGTGGTTTGAAGGAGATCCGATACTGTCCTTGGTGGAGGATTTTAAGCAGGACGTTAGGAAGCAAAAGGTTAACCTTAGTATTGGAGTTTATTGTGATGCAAAAGGAAGGTTACCGCTTTTAGATTCAGTAAAACAGGCACAGGAACACTTAATAAGTCAGCATATCCCTTGTGCCTACCTACCTATGGAGGGGCTGGCGGAATTTAGAAAGGCTACACAAACCTTAATATTCGGTGAAGACTGCATCGCTTTAAAGGAGAATAGGGTACAAACCGTTCAGACAGTCGCAGGTTCAGGGGCCTTGAGGGTTGGTGCAAATTTTCTGCATAAGTATTTTCCAGATAGCCGCGTTTATGTAAGTGCACCTACCTGGGGTAATCATTTAGCTACTTTTAGGGCAGCAGGTTTTGTAGTGGAGGAATACCCTTATTATGATCCCCAGACGGGAAGAGTAAAATTCAAAGAATTACTTGAATTTTTGAAGACTTTATCAGAGCGTTCCATTGTTTTGTTACAACCTTGTTGTCATAATCCCACTGGAACTGATTTGAGTCATGAACAATGGGATGAGTTATTACCCTTGATTCAGGAAAAGGGTTTAATTGCTTTTATGGATATGGCTTATCAAGGTCTAGGGGAGGGGCTAGAAGTAGATGCCTATGCTATTCGGCGAGCTGCTTACTTAGGACTTACTTTCATCCTTAGTACTTCTTTCTCGAAAAATATGGCGTTATACGGGGAGCGGGTAGGTGCTCTATCAGTGGTAGGTAAGACGGAAGAGGAGGCCAAGCGAGTATTTGGGCAATTTCAATTTGCCATTCGTCGTCTATATTCTAGTCCTCCTTTCCATGGAGGGCATGTGGCTTCCATTGTACTTAATACACCAAAATTATATGAGAGCTGGATGCAGGAGGTGGCTGCAATGAGGGATAGAATTCAGCAGATGCGTCATAGACTATATCAAAATTTAACTCAAGTTCTACCCTGTAAAGATTTTAGTTACCTTATCCAACAGAAAGGGCTTTTCAGCTTTACTGGTTTAAGTCAAGAGAAAGTAAAATTTTTAAGAAAGAAGTTTGCCATCTATTTGGTGGGAAATGGTCGCATTTGCATAGCAGCCCTCAATGAGGACAACCTAGATTATGTAGCTCATGCATTTGCGGAGGCGTTAGAGTAATTTGATGCAGTATATAGTTTAGAAAGTAGAAATTCTGGATATCCTTCTGCGTAGACTAAATATCGTTCTCCAATTTCTTCGTCCATGCTATAGCCTGGGGCTGTGTTCTTGCACCTAATACGGGTACTAAATTCTATTGTCATAGTTAATTTTAAAGATCATATTCCTCAGGAAATTCTGCTTTGAGTCTGGCTTGTCTTCCTCCATAACCAGGAATTTCTTTAGGATCATTAGGCAAAATAATCTTTTTCTTATACGCTCTGATCTGATCTGCTATATAGGAAGCACTATGAATTCTATCTGCAAAGAGGGGATCACTGTCCTCGAATTCTCTTGCCGCATAGGCCCCCATGGTGAAAGTGCTGATGCGGTAGATATCTTTTTCTTCGCCAGTGATTACACGACGTAGGTAGAGCAGTTGGTTACGAATAGAAGCATACATGGGGAATAACTCACGATCATCTGGGCCCTCAATAGCTGATATTTCGGTATACCTTTTTTCAGCCAACCTCAATGCTCTATCTACATAAAACAAACATTTCTCTCTAGTTTCTTCGTCCATGTTATAGCCTGGGGTCATTCGTTCACCTACGTTCTGGGTACTAAATTCTATTGTCATAGTTAATTTTAAAGATCATATTCTTCCGGGTATTTAGCTTTAAGCCAGGCTTGTTTTTCTTTATCACCAGGATTTTCAAGGGGATCATTAGGCAAGCGAAAGTTCTTTTTACTCATCCTAATTTGATCGGCTATACAACATGCGGAATATATTCTATCGGCAAAGAGAGGATCATTGGTATCAAATTCTCTTACCGCGTAGACCCCCATAGTGAAGGTTTTAATTCGTTTGATATCTTTTTCTTCTCCAGTGATTACACGACGTAGGTAGATCAGTTGATTACGAATAGAAGCATACATGGGGGATAACTCACGATCATCTGGGCCCTCAATAGCTGATATTTCGGCATACCTTTTTTCAGCTAGCCTTAACGCTCTATCTACATAAAACAAGCATTTTTCTCGAGTTTCTTCATCCATACTATAGCCTGGGTACTGTCTTTCACCGTCATAGTTAAGCCTACAGGTCATATTCCTCAGGGTATTTGGCTTTGAGTTCAGCTTGCTGAGCCCAATAGTCTGGATTTTTTTCAGGATCATTAGGTAAATGAATTTTCTTTTTACTCAACCTAATTTGGTCAGCTATATAAGAAGCACTATGAATCCTATCTGCAAAGAGTGGATCACTGTCCTCGAATTCTCTTATCGCATAGATCCCCATGGTGAAGGTATCTATGCGGTAGATATCTTTTTCTTCTCCAGTGATTACGCGGCGTAGGTAGATTAATTGGTTACGAATAGAGGCGTACATGGGGGATAACTCACGATCATCTGGGCCCTCAATAGCTGATATTTCGGCATACCTCTTTTCAGCCAGCCTTAATGCCTTCTCTACATAAGCTAGACATATCTCTCTAGTTTCTTCATCCATGCTATAGCCTGGGGTCATTCGTTCAGCTACGTTCTGGGTACTAAATTCTATTGTCATAATTAAGTTTAAAGATCATATTCTTCAGGATATTCAGCTTTAAGCCAGGCTTGTTTTTCTTCATGACCTGGGTTTTTTTCAGGATCATCAGGAAAAGTGATTTTCTTTTTACTCAACCTAATTTGGTCAGCTATATAACCTGCAGAAATTATTCTATCAGCAAAGAGAGGATCATTAGTAACGAATTCCTTCACTGCATAGGCCCCCATGGTAAACGTATCTATTCGGTAGATATCTTTTTCTTCTCCAGTGACTACACGATGTAGGTAGAGCAGTTGGTTACGAATAGAAGCATACATGGGGGATAACTCACGATCATCTGGGCCCTCAATAGCTGATATTTCGGCATACCTTTTTTCGGCCAGCCTTAATGCTCTATCTACATAAAACAAACATTTTTCTCTAGTTTCTTCATCCATGCTATAGCCTGGGGCTATTCTTTCGCCTAAGGGCTTAGTACTGACTTTCACCGTCATAGTTAAGCCTACAGGTCATATTCCTCAGGAAATTCAGCTTTGAGTTTAGCCTGTCGATCCCAATAACATGGATTTTTTTCAGGATCATCAGGAAAAGTGATTTTCTTTTTACTTACCCTAATTTGATCAGCTATATAATCTGCATTTGATATCCTGTCAGCAAAGAGAGGGTCATTGGTATCAAACTCTCTTACGGCATAGACTCCCATGGTGAATGTATCTATGCGGTAGATATCTTTTTCTTCTCCAGTGATTACGCGGCGTAGGTAGATCAGTTGGTTACGAATAGAAGCATACATGGGGGATAACTCACGATCATCTGGGCCCTCAATAGCTGATATTTCGGCATACCTTTTTTCAGCTAGCCTTAACGCCCGATCTACATAAAACAAACACTTCTCTCTAGTTTCTTCGTCCATGCTATAGCCTGGGGTTATTCGTGCACCTAAGTGCTGAGTATTGCCTTTCACCGTCATAGTTAAGCCTACAGGTCATATTCCTCGGGAAATTCTGCTTTGAGTTTAGCCTGTCGATCCCAATGACCTGGATTGTCAGTAGGATCATCAGGAAAAGTGATTTTCTTTTTACTCAACCTAATTTGGTCAGCTATATAACCTGCAGAAAATATTCTATCAGCAAAGAGAGGATCATTAGTAGGGAATTCTTCTTTCATTGCATAAGCTCCCATGGTGAATGTATCTATGCGGTAGATATCTTTTTCTTCTCCAGTGATCACGCGACGTAGGTAGATCAGTTGATTAAGAATGGAAGCATACATGGGGGAAAGAACTCGATCATCTGGAGCTTCCATGGCTGATATCTTAGCATATCTTTTTTCAGCTAGCCTTAACGCCCGATCTACATAAAACAAACATTTCTCTCTAGTTTCTTCGTCCATAATATTTTCTCCTTATAGTTTTTGCTTTTTGAAAGCCTCTTTGTCACGACTGAACAACTGCTTCCCTCCGCCCTTGGCTGGATAGGGTGGTTCCTTTGGCACTGACCAATAATCTTTTTCAGGACCAGCAGTGCTCTTTAACACATCGACCTTCTTCCGAGTATAGTAGGTATTGGGGAGTTTGTTCATATTTTTCTCTATACCTGTTTTGGGATCAGTAACTGTGCCTCTTGGATTAATCCCTAAGTGATCTGGGTTAACCTTTTGCGTTGTATAGAAATCTCCCTGGCCTCTTCCAGGTGGTTGGTATTGGATAAGCTTTTTATTACGATTCACCGTGATAACCTCAACCTGTTCTTTAAGGTCAATGCCTTTAATATACTCTTTAAGTTGCTCTTTTTCAGTAACCCCCTGGCGTTTCATTTCTTCTATCGCAATACGACGATTGTTTTCTACATAGATATGTTCGTGAATGTCCTCTGCATGTTTAAATTTCTCTTTCAGATAGGCTTCACGTTCTTTCTGCTCTGGAGTTTTTTCCGGTAGTTTACGGACACCGGAAGTGGAGGTGTTTTGTCCTTTCTCTTCACGTCGTTCTAAGGCTTCTGTTCTTCTCTGTTGCGCAGATAATTTACGGCCCTGTTTATCCTTAGTCTGAGACGTTGGGGTAGAGGAAGAAGTAGTGCTTTTACCTCGATGCTCTGTAGTTGTTTTAGGTGCCTGACTTGAATGCTTAGATCCTTCAGCAGTTGTTTTACTTTGGTTTGAGTGGCTACCGGAGGCGCCTCCATCCTCAGTGTGGTGATTGGTGGTGGTTTTAGTATGGTTTGAGCTGCCAGAACCCTTCTTAGAAGATCCTGAAGTACTGGTTTTGCTAGAAGATTCTTTCGTCTGACCTGAACCACCAGAAGCTTTCTTAGAAGATCCCGTAGAACCGGACTTACTAGAAGATTCTTTCGTCTGACCTGAACCACCAGAACTCTTGTTAGAAGATCCTGAAGAACTAGTCTTACTAGAAGAGGTTTCTGTATGAGAAGCTCCAGACGAAGACGTGGTTCCCTTGGAATTTACTCCTCCTGTTGATCTAGTTCCCTTTCCGGCCGTAGAGGCTTCTGTCACGCCTCCTTTAGAAGTAGAAGTAAGTTTTTGAAGCTTATCTCTTAACACGTCCGGAGTTTTTCCAAGGTTCTTGGATAGATCTAGTGCTTTTTCCGTTTCTTTAGTGGACTTGAAGATCCTGCTGATTCCCTTAGCACCCTTGAAGACACCCTTAGCTATTTTCCCTATGGCAAGTTCAGGTTGTAAAGCAGAAGCAACCGTACCTCCTACTTCACCCACTAGGTAAGCAGGAGAATGCTCATCACCACAAAGATGAAATCCAATAAAGCCATCCACAGCGCCACAGGCACCATCCTTTAGCCATACATAGGAACGCTTCTGGTGCTTTAGTTTGATGTGAGTGGGCCCTTTTATGTAGGGAGGAGGTGTACTCTTGGTTTCTACCCCAGCATATTCTGGGGGAAGGTAGGTGGTAGGGGCGGCAAAACTTAGAGTGACAGTGCTTAGTAAATAAGCAAATACAAGAAATAACTTCAGTTTCATTCAAACAACCTAAAACAACAACTATCCTGTGAGAGCGGGGGAGGACCTACAGAAGAAATGGCTAAACGGGCGGGATTCTACCGGGGAATTAGGACAATGTCTACTAAAAAACTCAGCCTTAAAGAAAAAAGAATATGCTAGAATCACCCGGACGTATCGTGAATGGCGGGTCTCCTCGCATTAATCTTTGAAACAACGGGTCAGGTGTGGAAGCAAGCAGCCCACTTCAATGGAATAAGTGCCGAGGGTTGGGCTCGCCGCCTTTATTTTTAGCAATGTTTATTTGAGGTTCTGAGAAATAGGACTAGTCAGCTAATGCTCTACTAACTGGCTTTACCTGTTTGAAAACTAGGGTAGAAAGCTCAAAGCAGCCCTTGGTTTAGCATTGCGCTACTTGGCTGAAGCTGTGGGAATTAGGTACCGCGCATATACCACAAAGGCAGTTTAATCATTAAGGAAAGTTACTGATTGACCCCTGTGGCGGTAATGGTTTTTTTACAGATTCCGCCTTGAGCAACGTACAATGCCCTGGCTTTGTGACATACTTGAATAGAATAATCTCGTAAAGCCATCTTGGCGTAAGATTTAAAACGGTGTTTTTTTTGTGGTACAGCCTTAAGTTCTTTGCTTGCAGCATCTAATTTAATTTGGAAGTAATCTCGGTACTGTGGATCTAGATTCGGGTCGTGTTTAAATTGTTTCAGAAAAATAGCATATTCTTCTGAAGTGTTAGGAGCCCGGCCGGCCTTTAGTTGATAGACTACTAGCTCGTGAGCGTATATGGTCAGCATGGTTTGTGCAATGTCCAAATTAGCGCGTTCGCGGTACCGGGAATAAGTAGTAATAGCAAAAGCGGCCATTATCCCTAGTACAACTAAAACAACCATGAGCTCAATTAGCGTATAACCCTGAGATAGTTTAGGATTTGATGGCAGGCGAAAGTGTTTAATCATAATTCATCTCATAAGTAGATTCTAGTTTGACTACGGTATGGGGATCACGGCCCCAAGCTACCACCGTAATGCGGTAAGTCAACGTACGACTGTCAGCAGGAATTCCCAAAAATTCAACTACGTAGCAGGGAGGACGGGCTGAATTTTGGGGTAGTTGCGCCGTACTGATAGTCACCGCATTACCACAGCTTTTTCCTTCATATGCATTGAAGACATTCTTCCTTTCATATACAGGTGGAAGAGGAGGGCGGTCAAGCGGCTGGCCAGCAGAATCCACTTGCATAAAACTAGTACTACAAAAACCTTTATGTCCATTCCGTCCTGCACAATCAGCAGTAAAAGATTGTGGCCATTTCTTTCCATCTAGGGTAACTAATGCGGGGCTTTCTTCTGCAAGTTGACGAAGAATAGGCGTACCAGCTTTTAAACTGGTAACTGGAGGGATAATATCGTTATCAGGATCCGCAAACTGCTGGCTAATTTCCCGAGAAGCGATCTGGCTGGCCTTTTCAGCCAGCCCCAGCGCGTAGCGGTGATCCATTTCATGTGCACTATTTTTTAATGAAGTAGCAGTGACAATATAGGTTGCTGTGATTAGAAGCGAAATCAGTACCAGGATAGCCAGTACAACAATTAGTATATAGCCCCTTTGGTGGGAATTTAATCGATTAAATTGCGGCTGGCGCATTGATTACCTCCTCGGATAGAGGAAAAGATCCTAAACACTTTAGTATTTTCACCTTCACCCGACTTTAACGATACCCTAGAATCTTCATTTGAAAGGCTTCGGTCTTGCTGAGAAACTCCAAGTCCGAAGGGCCTACCTAATTTTGGATAGACTACGGTTAGCACTACATTTACCCCTACTGGGGGTTGATAATGAAGCTCCTCTTTTAGTGGTTGGCTCAAATCCACCCCTTGCTGTTGTTTCCTGTTAGTTGGAGCATGCGTCTGAGTAAATGTAGCATTATCTTTTTCATAGAAACGAAAGTCATTAAATTTTTCTTCCAGCGTTTGTCGGTCATTAGCGTAGAGGTCATCATTAAAAGCGCTAGGACAGCCTACGGGTTGGCCAGCTTTATTGAGTGTAGTCGGGTAGGCAAAAGAGACTTGCATTTGGTGTACATAACGCGATACCAGCACGGGTGGACCCCAGTGTCCAGTTTCGTTTAACTCAATCTTATAAAGCCCAGCTTGACCATTGGCAACTCCGACTACATAAGCGTGAACTATATAGCGCAGTAAACTTATTTGTAATAAAGAGTGGTGATTAGTTGCTTCATCAAAGGAAATTCTTACATCCCCGAAACTATTAGGAGGCAAATGAATGGCTTCATGCGTATCAAGCTTCGGAGATTTAAACACGTTAAGCGTTTGACAACTGGCGATGGCAAGATAGCCGCCTTGATTAGCTACGCTAGCGAGATACTGATTAGGGTCTCCATCTTGAAAGGTAAGGCTTGTGATTCTACTGCCATCATGACCAAAATCAATATTTCTAAGCGCTGAATTACCCAGCCCATAGTAGAAGACTAAAGCTTCACCCTGACCCTGAAAATTGGGCACAGCAAGTTGATTGGCTGGAATCAGGTTAACCCCAAAATTTTGATTGTTAGTTTGAGCTGATTCTCCTGGACGGTCAAAGAGAATAGGACCGTTTTTTTGAACGTTAGGTGAGGAAAATACATGAAATTCGCGAAAGAATTTATTATCCGTGTTGCGACTGTCTTTCTGATACAGCGAAGTCAACGATAAACAACCAAAGTTCCCAGCTAGACTGGCATCTTGATTGATTAAGTGTGAAAGTTGACGCAATTCTTCCTGAACATCGAGTCTAGTCTGTGCCACGTGGTTCAAACGATTGGTATAAAAATAAAGGGAGGCTACCACTACACTAAGTAATAACCCCAAGGCGCTCGCCACTACGAACTCTATTAGAGTGAAGCCCCTCTGGTGGGTCAAGCTTCGGGATACATACATAACTTTTGCACTCCAATTATAGGCGACTGCCGCCTTTATTCCTCAATGATAGGCACTTCATAGGATAAGGTAATCTTATTTTCTGCATCTACTAAGGGGGACCTACCCCGAGGGGGGGTGCTTCCCTGAGTTTCCATATTAGTTTGAAATTTCCAAACCACCTTCAATATGGTCTCGCTCCCATTGGCTTTACAGGAAAAATTCCACGGTAGATTCCCCTCTAAAGAAGAATGAGTACAAATTTTTATTTGTATTTCTTTAGGATCAATCCCCTCGATTTGACGAATTTCCTTGCAGAATTGCTTAATTTGTCTCTGAGCTAATTGCTTCTGGTCCAGATCGCTACCGATGTTGACCCACTCTGCTTCCTGCCCAGTACAGCCACTGAATGGCAGATAGTTGCCATAATCTCTACTTGTCAGGTAGCCTTTAGGTGTAATCTTTACCCGCAGATAGGGGTTAATTCTCATGCCTTCTGCTAGATTTTCTACCGCTTGCGAAACCCTTTCAATATTTTCCGCCTGCCGAATACTTCCCAAGGTTCTGTTTTGCATGCCAACCAACGCCATGATTCCCAAGGCTAAGATAAACATAGAGACCACAACTTCTATCATTGTAAAGCCTGTTTGTAGGCTCCTAAAAGAAGCACCTAGGGGCCTATTCGAGGGCGGAAAGTAGTTCAACCCAAATGGCAATTTCATCAAAGGAATCCTACCTATCTGTAGCAGTCTGGCGACATGCACAAATCTTCTTTATATATTCTGGCGTACTGGTAGCCTCTGCATTACCAGGGCAGCTTCTAGCATGGCCCAGACTATCTATCCATAACACGTGGCAAAAACTAGGGTACTTTTTATTTTGGACAATGATTTTAGCCACATAACCAGCATTGCCCATAGCAGTTTCGTGATAGTTCATATTAACTTTCATCTCACCAGTAGGGTAAAGAATGAATCCTAATGCAAACCCTTTCTGTTCTATCTTATCATTAGCCAATTTGCTTTGGAGAGATAGGGTTTTCTTAATCCGTAAGCTCCTAACTTCTTCCTCAGCATCGTACTGTCCCACTCCCCTATGGCCTTCTTTGAACCGGTCTATGAAAGCTAGCATCCCATTGGCTTGATCCCAGGCAGCAGCTGTACCCAATAATTTACCATTTTCTCTAAAGAAAGCAGGATAGACATAGACTTTTTGGTTACGGCGACTCGCTTCAACTTGAGAATAATTAATTAGGCTTGCCAACTCCTCCGCAGCAGTACGAGTTTCTGCCCGCCGAATCGCCCGCAGAAAATAAGGGGTGGCCATAGCTGCACCAACACCAATAATAACGAGCAATACCATCAGCTCAATAAGTGTGAATCCAACTTGTTTCAGTTGTCTAGACCGCATGATCATTCAGCCTCTATACGATACGCCTATGCTACTTGAATCCTATACTAAATTAACTCTTTTTAGGATTAATGGTAAAAAAATAAGGATGAGTGAATCATCCAAGATCCGGATATTCTATTTTGTTTAAATTAAGGAATTTAGTAAACTCGCCTTTAAAAATCAAGTCAATGGTGCCAAGTGCTCCATTTCGATGCTTTCTGATGATAGCTTCGGCTTGGTCAAAGTTAGAACCAGTCTGTTCTTTATCTTCTGTATAGTAGGAATCTCGATACATGAAGATGATCAGGTCAGCATCCTGTTCAATAGCTCCAGAATCTCTAAGATCCGACATCACCGGCCTTTTGTCAGCACGAGTCTCAACATTACGTGAAAGTTGGGATAGAGCGATGATGGGGATTTGTACCTCTTTAGCTAATGCTTTAAGTGCTCTCGAAATTTCACTGAGTTCAGCATTGCGATTATCCCCTTTACCGGATCCGCTCATTAATTGGATGTAGTCAATGACTACCAAACTTAAGTCAGGGTGTTGCCGCTTGAGACGGCGGACTTTAGCCTTAATTTCTAAAGCAGTTAAGCCACCAGTTTCATCAATGAAAATTTTTGCTTCTTTCAGCGAATCATACGCCTCACTGAATCGATAATGGTCACTTTCTTTAAAATCTCCGTTTCTAAGCTTAGATAAACTGATTTCTGCCTTAGAACTAATCATTCGTGTAGCAACCTGTTCAGCGGGCATTTCCATAGAGAAAATAGCGACGGTAGACTTGCCTTGTAGTGCACAGAATTCTGCAATATTAACAGCAAAAGCTGTTTTTCCCATGGATGGTCGGCCCGCAATAACGATGAGGTCACCTGATTGTAGCCCTGAAGTTTTATGATCCAAATCGTAGAAGCCAGTAGCTACCCCGGTAATCCCATTGTTGGGACTAGAAAATAGGGTTTGGAGCCTTTGCATCAAGTGGCCTAGAGTTTCCCGAATAGGTATCAGGGAAGACTGATGACGCTGAGTCTGTTCAGCAATATTAAAAATTAATTGCTCAGCTTCATCTAGTATGTCTCTAGCCTTTTTCTTTCCTGATGTGTAGGCGAGTTGGCTAATCTTTTGGCCTACGCTATAGAGTTGTCGCATGACTGATTTGCTTCTAATAATCTCAGCATAGTGAACTACATTGGTTACGGCAGGTGTGTTGCTAATAATTTCTATAAGGTAGCTTTTTCCACCTACGCGTTCTAATTCTTCAATTTTGTTTAACTCATCTTCAACGGTTAGCAAATCAGCAGGGCGTTGAGAGCTGATTAAGCTTAGAATAGCTTCGTAAATGATTTGGTGCGAATGGATGTAGAAGTCAGTACTCGTTATTATCGTCTGTAGCTCATAAAATAGCTCATTGTTTAGCAATAGAGAGCCTAATATCGCTTGTTCTGCTCCAGCATTGTGGGGAGGGATTAGACTTAAGTCATTATTTTTATTAGAGTTTGATAAGCTCGAAAGGTGCTCCATACTCGAGTTTCTTTCTATGGTTAATGGAAACAAAAATTGATAGACACAAACTACTAGATAACGAGTCTTAAGAAAAAATTTATTACACCAACAACTAAACTTTTATACACAGCCCGTTTCGGGACTTTAATTTCAAAATTCCTCTTTAAAGGCTGGTAATTAGCAATGACTTTACCAAATATAGCCGCGATGCCCGATACCCCAGGTAAAAGACTAAGAAGAAGCACGAACCCCAGCTAAAAGGCTTATCAACAATAAATCTCAATTCTACACAGGCAAGGGCTTTCAACCTTACTTTCTCCTGCCCACGTAACTGACTAGTTCCATAGCTTTGAGCCAGGACCAGCCAGAAGCAAAGAATCGGGCTGGATAGCAGCTCACACGGACCCCGAAAGCACCTTAAATCTCCATTTGGTTTCAGGATAAATAACTCATCAGGCGCATGGAGTAATGTAAAATAGGTGCCTCATTTTGTCAAAGCGTTTCCTCCCTATTCTTAGTTCACTAATAGTTCTACAAGAGTCTTAAAGCAGTTCTAGTAATAACTTTTACGAGGTATCGGCTTAAGACAATATTTACTTTAAAAGCTATTAAAAGTTATTGAGTTAATGCTAATAGTTTTTCTAGGAGCTGTGCTTAGGAAGTATTTTCAGTAGCAAGATAACTTTTGAGTAGCCCACAGACAACCCCAGTACAGAACAACTACTCGCTAAAGTTAGTGTATAGCTTACGTCAGTACTCTCACTCTGACTCAATCTGATTCGAGTTGAATTTCGTATTCAGTAATTGCTTGGGCGGGTATCTCCCCAGTATATTAGTGAACAGATAGCTACTCATAATCATATACCTAGCCCCATTACCAAAGCATAGAGTGGACAATATAGAGTAGACTACGAATAGAAAAGCTTTTTCATTGCGGCCCATTGAGAATCGTTACACCAGAACTTATAATTCGGGCTACCATAGTTTTTTTAGACGAGTTTTCAAACAAAAGTTTTTAAGCCTCGTACTCAAAGGGAATTCAGCTGTGATGATAATAGCCATGAGGGGGGCTGCTGCCCTTTCTTCTTTTAGGATAAATGCGTTACTTGAACGGGCTAAACAGCATCGTTT
The DNA here is from genome assembly GCA_043842855.1 of Neisseriaceae bacterium. Classification (GTDB taxonomy): domain Bacteria; phylum Pseudomonadota; class Gammaproteobacteria; order Burkholderiales; family Neisseriaceae; genus QFNR01. Next base: position 141,312 of record JBBPJF010000001.1, on the reverse strand, counting down.
ACGTGTGCCAAAGGCAATTAGAGCCGATTACTGGTATGTATTAGAAGTTAAAAGTGTGTTAACAGCAGAGGAGCGCAGTAAGTTAGCTACAATGTTGGAGGCTACTTTTGTGGACTCTCTAGATCAATGGCTAGGTAAAGCTGGATGGATGGCCGTCTTTCCACGCGTGGGAACGGTTTCTCCATGGGCTTCAAAAGCAACTAATATCCTTCAAGAGGTGGGCCTGTCCAAAGTTACTCGGGCGGAAAGAGGTATAGGCTATTATCTAGAGGGCATAGAGGCTGAAGAAATCAGTGCTTATTTTCCGCTATTAGCTGATCGCATGACGGAAGAGCTTTTTCTACATTCAGCTGATATAGAATTACTGTTTTCTCAACCTAATCCCAAGCCGCTTTTAAGAATGAATATTCTGCAGCAAGGTGTCCAAGCCTTGTTGGAACTTAATCAAGAATTGGGTTTGGCGCTCTCTGAAAAAGAGGTTAATTACATTTACCAGTGCTACCAAAGCTTAAATAGAGAGCCAACTGATGCTGAATTAATGATGTTCGCTCAAGCGAATTCAGAACATTGCCGGCATAAAATTTTCAATGCAACTTTTAAGTTGAATGGAAAAGCAATGCCCACAAGCTTGTTTGATCTCATTAGAGAAACTCATAAAGCTAATCCTAAAGGGACGCTGGTAGCTTATAAAGATAATGCCTCGATTATTGAGGGGGCTTTGGTTCAACGTTGGTATGCTGATGGTCCTTCGCAAATCTATCAGATGCATTCTGAATTAACACATGTATTGATGAAGGTTGAGACGCATAATCATCCCACCGCTATTGCTCCTTTCCCAGGTGCTTTAACAGGGGCTGGAGGGGAGATAAGAGATGAAGGTGCCACTGGCCGTGGTTCTAAACCTAAAGCCGGTTTATGTGGGTTTTCAGTTTCTCAATTGCTTTTTCCTCAACCTCCCAAAAGTTGGGAATACCTAACAGAAGAGAGGGTTGACTACGGTCGCCCCCATCGTATCAGTAGTGCTTTAGAAATTATGTTAGAAGCTCCAGTTGGAGCAGCAGCATTTAATAATGAATTTGGGCGTCCCAATTTATTAGGTTACTTTAGGAGCTTTGAAGCAAATTTTCGTGATCGACAGTGGGGATATCACAAACCCATTATGGTAGCAGGCGGTTTGGGTAATATACAGGCAAGGCAGAGCTTCAAGGGTGCTATACCTGCAGGCGCTTTACTCATTCAACTAGGCGGCCCAGGCTTTTTGATTGGACTGGGTGGAGGCGCTGCTTCTAGCATGGTTTCTGGTACTAATCAGAGTGAATTAGATTTTGCTTCTGTTCAAAGAGGTAACCCTGAACTACAGAGACGTTGTCAAGAAGTTATCGACCAATGTTGGCAGCTCGGAGAGGGTAATCCCATTATATCTATACATGACGTAGGTGCCGGCGGACTTTCGAATGCTCTACCCGAACTAGTAAATGATGCTAGCAGAGGAGGCATAGTACAATTGCGTAGCATTCCTATTGAGGAGCGCGGCATGTCACCTAAAGAGATTTGGTGTAATGAATCTCAGGAGCGTTACGTTCTAGCTATTTCAGAAAATCATTTAGTGCTTTTTGAGGATATTTGTGCTCGTGAACGTTGTCCTTTTACAGTAATAGGAAAAGCTACCCAAGAACAGACTATTCAAGTCAATGATGCGCTGTTTTCCAACCTACCAGTGGATTTGCCTATGGATGTTCTACTGGGAAAACCACCTAAGAGTCAGCGCATTGATTCTGAAATACGGATAAATACTCAGGAATGGACCTCCTTAGCTGAAATTTCTGTTGCTGAAGCGGTCTCAAGGGTTTTAAGTTTTCCTAGTGTAGCTGGTAAAGATTTTTTGGTTACTATCGGTGATAGAACAGTAGGGGGCCTGACCCATAGAGATCAAATGGTGGGGCCGTATCAAGTACCAGTTGCAGATTGTGCAGTGACTAATATGGGTTTTAAAACGCATATTGGAGAAGTCATGAGCATGGGAGAGCGTAGTCCTCTGGCGTTGGTAAATGGCCCTTGTTCAGTCAGGATGGCAATAGGTGAGGCGTTAACTAACTTAATGAGCGCTTATGTGGGATGTGATTTATCCGCAGTTAAGTTGTCTGCTAACTGGATGGCAGCTGCAGGGGAGCCTGGAGAGGATGCAGTTTTATATCGAGCAGTAGAAGCTGCTTCTGAGCTTTGTCAGCAGTTAAGCATTTCTATTCCCGTCGGCAAGGATTCACTTTCGATGAAAACTGTGTGGGAAGAAGCTGGTGAAAGTAGAAAGGTGATTTCGCCACTTTCGCTTGTAGTATCCGCCTTTGCGATTACGGAGAATGTGCGTTTAACGGTTACTCCAGAACTGAAGAAGCAGAAGGATTCTGTATTATTATTGGTAGAACTGGGTGAATTTAAGGCACGTATGGGAATGTCTGCACTTGCTCAGGTTTACCAATATTATCTGGCGCCCGTACCTGATTTTGATTCAGTGGAGACATTTAAAAAGATTTTTCCTCTGGTACAAAGTTACCTAAGAGAAGGAAAAATTCTGGCTTTTCATGATCGTTCCGATGGGGGGCTTATTACCACTTTAGCAGAAATGATGTTTACTTCTAGATTGGGGTTAAGCATTGAGTTAGAGACCTTCTTAAATCGAGCTGTTGACAACTGGCCAATGCTAGTTTCCGAGTCGGAAATGCTATTACGACTTTTGTTTAACGAGGAACTAGGCTTTGTGATTCAGGTTAGCGAAGAAGTAGAAAAAGAGTTGCAAAACAGTTTTGAGGAAATGGGCCTGGGTTCACTGTTGGTGAGATTAGGAACAGTCAACACTTCAGATCAACTAATAATTCATTTAAGAGGAGAAGAACGTCTGAACAAAGGACGAGTACAGCTACAAGAACTTTGGGCTGATACCTCCTTCTGTCTACAGAAGTTACGTGATTGTCCTAGTAGTGCTGTAGAGGAGAGAATGGCACTTCATACCGAAGAAAAGAAGTTGTATACAAACGTTTCAACTGCAGCTTTTTCTTTTGAGGCGCCTACAGTACAAAAAGGTCTTAAGCCTCGGGTGGCTATCTTACGAGAGCAGGGCATTAATGGTCATGCAGAAATGGCTTTTGCTTTTCATCAGGCGGGTTTTGATAGCTGTGATGTACACATGAGTGATTTGTTGGCGGGGCGCGTAGATTTAGCTTCTTTTCAGGTCCTAGCGGCTTGTGGAGGATTTAGCTATGGTGATGTATTGGGAGCGGGAAGGGGCTGGGCTAGTACTATTTTGTTTCATGAACCACTGAGGGACGCTTTTCAACAATTTTTTGAGCGCTCTGACACACTTAGTTTGGGAGTTTGTAATGGGTGTCAGATGTTGAGCCAATTGAGTAGTTTAATACCTGGCACTGATGCTTGGCCTAAATTTAGGAAAAATACTTCTGAACAATATGAAGCACGACTTGTCCTAGTTAAGGTAGCTTCTTCTAATTCGGTCTTTTTGAAAGAATTAACGGGTGCTGTTTTACCGGTAGTAGTGAGTCATGGTGAAGGTCGGGTAGAGTTTAACCAAGCGCAATTACAGCATCAAGGTAAAAAGCTGCCAGAAGAACTCAACCTTGCATTGAGTTATGTAGATGGTTTGGGACGGGTAACGCGGCGTTATCCAATGAATCCAAATGGTTCAATAGAGGGAATTGCGGGAGTAAGTAGTCAAGATGGCCGAGTACTGATTTTGATGCCTCATCCTGAGAGGGTAGTACGAAACGTACAGTTAAGCTGGTGTCCATCCAATTGGGAGGGAGAATACAGTCCATGGTTACAATTATTTCTAGGAGCCCGGAGAAATTATTAGTACATCCTTTAATTAGAGAAGCTCACTCACAAAATTTGGGTGATATTTCAGCAACACTTTGCGACGTTATCGGTTGATTAAAAAGGTAGAGAGGTGGATCCGGGCTCACTGACAAAAGTCAGCTTATTGTTTTGATATTCGGCATTTGGCCGAAGTGGTAGTTTTATGTAGACAGGAAGGGCTAAAAACAAAAAAGACTTTGAGTGTGAATGGGATGTAGCAAAGATGGCGAAAAATTCAGCAGCAGGCCAGGAGCACTTAACGCTTCCATGGGTTGATTTGATAAGTGTTAAGCTTGGAGCCCTTTCAAATTTTTAAACGGTCCATTGAACTGGAGGGATAGGTAAAGGAGGCTGCTTTTTTAACTTGCTACGCCTTAGGAGATGCTCTAATCGCTAGTGGTTAAGATCTCTTACCCAAACGCACCTAGATATAACGATGAATTAGCGGTGTGATTACGCCCATCTCCCATAAGCTAAGCATAAGCAAGACAGTATAGGATTCTGATTTGAATATCCTAGCATTGCCCAGATTAACTAATCATTATGTCGGATGGCTCGCAGGCAAGCTATTAAACACAGGCGCTTTCAATAGTGAGCCAGCTCTCCTAAGCTACTCTGCGAGGCGCCAGAGATAGATTAGCGCATTACACAATACTGTGCTTCGCTTTGTTTGTCTCTCCAATAACGAACCGTTTTATCATCAATATAAGTAGTGGAGATTATTTTTCGGGTATTACGATCGAAAGAAACCCCCTCTATATCCACATGCCCCTTAGGGTCTGACTCTATTGCTTGAAGTTTTCCTGTTTTTAGATTTAATCGATATAAGCCTGCTAAATCTACCTGGCCAAGATTTGTAATCAGGTAAACCTCTCGGTTGTCTAGAGTTCAGCCTGCAATAGAAACATATTCTGAAAGGGGAACTTCAAGTAATTTAGTTAAATATCCCCCTGAATCTAGCACCTCACCAAAAACCGCGCAACACCTCAACCCTCTTTCTTCATACCATTTGCTACTTAATTTAAATTAAAAGCCAAGTAGAAGGAGGAAGATTTTCCCTATGAGCTTGCAGTTATGAAACTAAGTCCTCTTGTTTTGCAATACTCCGATTAATAAACCACTGCTGCAATAACGTTAACAGTCCGTTGACTAGCCAGTAGAGAACTAAACCAGACGGGAAGAAAAAGAACATCACAGAAAACAACAAGGGAAGTATTTTCATCATTTTTGCTTGAGTCGGGTCTGCTGGTGGAGGATTCAGGAAACTTTGTAAAAACATAGTGATCATCATTAGTACTGGAAGCAAATAATAAGGATCAGGCTTTGATAAATCAGTAATCCAACCGATCCAAGGTGCTCCCATTAGTTCGACAGAATTAAATAAAGCCCAATATAGCCCAAGGAAAATAGGAAACTGCACTAACATAGGTAGACAGCCTCCTAGGGGATTAATTTTCTCTTTTTTATAAAGCTCCATGGTCTCTTGCTGCAGTTTAAGTTTATCGTCTGCATATCGCTCTTTAAGGGCCTGCATTTTGGGAGCTAGTTTCCGCATTTTAGCCATGCTTTTAGTAGAAGCATTACTCAGTGGGAATAAAATTAGCTTTAACAAAAGCACAAGCAAGATAATCGCCCACCCCCAGTTTTTGACAATACCGTGTATAAACTGCAGCGTTAGGAACAAAGGGTTAGCAAAAATATGCCATATACCATAGTCTTTAACTAGTGGTAGTTTCTCATCAATAGCGGCTAGAGTTTTATATTCTTGTGGTCCAGCAAATAGGCTAACCGTCAAGCTTTTAGTATTATGAGCCGCTAGCGTGGGCAATGTAGTGGTAAATGCTACTTCGTAATTATGATCAGAGGATCGTTGATCGAAAAATAACTGACAAGGCATTTGACCGCATACAGCTTGAGCACCTTTGGGATTCAGTAAAAACACTGTAGCAAAGTAATGTTGAATAATACCCAACCAACCAGTGTTGGTATTTGCGGGAGGGGAAACTTTATTTTGCGCGATATCTGTAAACGCAAGTTTAGAAAACTTATGTTGCTGGGTATAAAGTACTGGTCCCGTATAAAACTTATTCAAAAATTTTGCCGGTTCAGCGGTCCCATCGTGTAAAAGGCGATATAGAGCAGTCACTCGCAGGGGCTCACTATTTTCATTAGAGATAGAATAACCCAATTCAATAATGTAGCTCCCTTTTTTAAAGGTAATTTGTTTTTGAAGACTGATGCCATTACCCTCTTTGGTTAGAATAACCGTCAATTCTTTTTGGTTCGGCGTAAGTTCGTAATGAGTAGTAGTTGCTTTAAATGGAATGGCCGGCAGTAAAAATTGATTATTAGCATTAATTAGCCGACTCTGCGCCAGATAGTGCCGTTCAGATTGAAATAACTTCATCTTAGAGGGCTGATTACCTGCTGATTGCGGTTTCCTTAACTCTAATTCAGTGATATCCCCCGTTGCTTCATCAATTTTAGCTATGTAGTTGTCAGTAGTAACGCTAATGACCCTAGAAGCATTAGCTTTTGCAACAGTGTCTTTGTCTTCTTCTGAAGGAAAGCTAACTGTAGAATTCGGTTGAAGTAATCCAGTGGGTTGAGTCGTCGCAGCTTTCTGTGCTGGATGTGAAGGATACAGCCAGTTCCAGGCAGTGATAAGAAGCATAGTTAAAGTTAAAAAAAGGAAAGTATTTTTAATGTAATCTTGATTACGATTGGGATCCGGATGCATTAGTTTTCTCCATTTCTAGCTGCGGCACCGGGTCATAGCCGTGCCCCCCCCAGGGGTGGCAGCGCAAAATTCTTTTGATGGAAAGCCAACTGCCACGCAAGAAACCAAAGCGTTCTAAGCAGGCAATGGCGTAGGCAGAGCATGTGGGCTCATAGCGACATGAGGCAGGTAAACAAGGGCTAAGAACCTGACGATAAAGTCGAATAAGCTGAATCACAAGTACCTTCATAATACTTTTTTTTGTAGGTTAAGTTTAAACTTCTCTAACTCTTGATAGACCTGCTCTCGCTGTGAGGCATCAAATTGACTTTGGGTCAAGAAAATATAATCCCCCGTAGGTAGAGAAGCACGGTTAGTGCGAAACCACTCTCTTAAGCAACGTTTGATATAATTCCTAGCCACGGCCTTCCTGGCTACTTTTTTGCTAACAATTAGACCGAGTCTACTGATTTGCTGTTCGCTTAAAGCATAGAAAATTTTAATTTTTCCGCGCGAAACGCACGCACGCCTATTCCGAAAAACAGACGAAAAATCCTTTGAACTTAGGAGCTTATCTGATTTTTTTAGGGAAAGATACGGCTTCACTGAAATCGGATTAAACGGATAAGCACCTTCTGCCTTTAGCGCGTCGAGCGGCAAGAACGGCCCTTCCTCCGCGAGTCCTAGAACGAACCAAAAAACCGTGAGTACGCTTTCTTTTTAGATTAGAGGGTTGATAGGTACGCTTCATGTAGAGAGTTCCTTTAAAATTTAGACTTATGCCAACCGGGCATTTTATTTTCTATTATACCCCTTGTCAACTCGGCCAAAAGGGCTATACCAACGCTGGAACGCTCAGTTGATAAGAATGGGAAAGAAAATACTTGATCTAATTTATTGGACTAAACCGGCCAAAATTAAAATTTCCTGCGGTAGCAGAAGAAGCTAGCTTTGGGTATAATTACAGGCTCAACATTGCATCAATTTCAGTTTTGATGAAGGGGGAATATTTGGGTATATTTCGGAGTTGAACTTATCAAAATAATCACAATAAAGCATGGAAGACTTCACAAACTTTTGGCTGGCGTGTGTCGGCCGCCTCAAACAGGACATGGACCCCTACCAATTTAATAGGTGGGTACCGTTGCTGACGGCCACGCAAAGAGAAGAAAGTTGGTATTTGTATGCCCCCACCCAATTTATACTCAGCCTGGTTCGGGAGCATTGTCTGCCCAAAATAAATGCAGTACGAGAAGAGTTTAGCCCTACGCTCCCCCTAATTGTACTTGAAGTAGGCAAGGGCGAGCTGAGATTGGTAGAGCTAGGGCAAGAGGAAAGATGTGTTTTAGCTTTAGAAGACACCTTAGTCCAGTCAAGTAAGCAGGGTGAAGGAGTAGTGCAGAGCGTAACGAAGACGTCCAACAAAGAGGAGTGCAAGGAAGATAGAAGGCCGCAGATTAGTGACCAGATTAGTGGGGGGTTTAGTTACGAAAAAACGCGATTAAAATCTGGGTTAACTTTTGTTAATTTGGTGGTAGGGAAAAGTAATCGGATTGCTTATAGTGTAGGCCTGGCAGTATCCGAAGAACTCGGAAAAAAGGACTACAACCCGCTCTTTGTGTATGGATCAACTGGCTTGGGTAAAACTCATCTTGTTCAGGCTATTGCCAATCGTGTATTTTTAGAAGGGCAAAGTTCACGTATTCGTTATATCCACGCAGAAAAATTTATTAATGACTTTGTCAAATATGTACGTAAGTCAGATATTGATGGATTTAAGCGTGCTTATCAAGAACTAGATTTATTAATCTTGGATGATGTACAGTTTATTGCAGGTAAAGAGAAGACCATGGAGGAGTTCTTTTACCTATTCAATCAGTTCATCGATAGAGATAAACAAATCATTCTCACTTCTGATAGGCTACCCACTGAGATTAAGGAATTGGATAAACGCTTGATTTCACGATTTTCTTGGGGCCTGACTGTACAAATTGAGCCTCCTGAACTAGAAATGCGAGTGGCCATTTTGCATAAAAAGGCAGATTTAGCGGGCTTTCGGTTGCCAGAAGACATTGCATTTTTTATTGCGCAGAATATTAAGTCTAATGTGCGTGATTTAGAAGGTGCGCTTAATAGGGTCAAAGCACATTCTAAATTTACCCATGAGCCGTTAAGCATTGAATTAGTAAAAACTGCTCTGAAGGATATATTAGCTGCAGGTCGAGAACAGTTAACGATCCATGAAATTCAACGAGTGGTAGCTGATTACTATAACGTGAAATTATCGGATTTAAAGGGCACGCAGCGTTCCAGGAAGATTGTGAGACCTAGACAAATTGCTATGTCTATCGCAAAAGATCTTACCGAGCAAAGCCTGCCATCTATCGGGGCTGCTTTCGGCGGTAAAGATCATACTACGGTGATCTACGCGCATAGAACTATTTTGAAATTACGTCAAAAAGACCGTGAACTTGAGCACGAATACAATACTTTAGTGAATACTTTGAGTCAAGTTGATTAGTGTAAACCTTAATTTTTGGGGAACAGGACCTGTTATGTTGATATTGGAGACCACTCGTTCGGAATTGTCAAAGCCGCTACAGATTGTTTCTGGAATTATTGAGAGAAGGCATACTATGCCTATTTTGTCTAATGTGCTGGTTGAAAATAAAGCAGGACAGGTTAGTTTCACAGGGACAGATCTAGAGATTCAAATGCAGACTCTGGGTCCTAAAGTTGATACTCCTGAATTTGCTTTTACCACTAATGTAAGAAAATTCTTAGACATTCTTAAAGCATTGCCTGAGAATGCTTTAGTGAGTATCACCTTAGAGAAGCAAGTGCTTACCATACGTTCGGGCAAAGGTTGCTATAACTTGCAGGTATTATCTCCTAAGGATTTTCCGATAATGCATGTAGACAGCCAAGTTAAAGCAACTTTTAGTATAAAACAGGCGGTTTTACATGAGATGTTATCCTTAATTCAGTATGCGATGGCTGCTCAGGATATCCGTTATTATCTGATGGGGGTTTTATTGCAGATTGCTGATAAAGAGATAAAAATTGTTGCAACTGATGGACATCGGTTGGCTTACGCATCTCACGCAATGACTGCTCAACTGCCTGAAGTGGGAGATGTGATTATCCCAAGGAAAACAATTTTAGAACTTTACAAGCTACTAACCTCGGCGGAAGAGCTCATTACGGTGGAGTTGCTGCCTGATAAGATTCGTTTTAGTACTAAGGAAACCATCATAATAAGTAAAATTATCGAGAGTAAGTTTCCTAATTATACGGCTGTGATACCACGAGATAACCATAATGTCGTTGAATCTAATCGCCTAGAGCTTTTGGGGGCTCTAGAAAGGGTCTCGGTGTTAGCCAATGAAAAGCTAAGGGGAGTTAATCTTTTCTTACGTCCCGGTAAACTGACAATTTCTTGCTCTAATAATGAACAGGAACTGGCTCAAGAAGAGTTAGATATTGTTTATCAAGGAGCTCAGCTGGATATGGCGTTTAATATCATCTATCTGTTAGATGTATTGCGTAGTGTAAAAAGTGAGGCAGTGCGCTTAGCATTTGGAAGCGAAAAAAGCTCGAGTTTATTTACTGTGCCAGATAATCAACACTTTAAATACATCGTGATGCCCATGAAAATTTAACCAATAAGACTGTTGATATGACTAACATAGTGAATGATGAAGTGAGTAAGGATAATGTACCGAGCTATGGTGCGGATAGCATTAAGGTATTGAAAGGGTTAGAGGCGGTACGTAAACGTCCAGGGATGTACATAGGTGATACGCAAGATGGGACGGGTTTGCATCATATGGTATTTGAAGTACTGGATAATGCGATTGATGAGGCTCTAGCCGGGTATTGCGACCAAATTAAAATAACTATTAATGTAGACAATTCTATCGTAGTAGAAGATAACGGGCGGGGTATCCCGACTGGTGTGCATGAAGCTGAAGGACGATCAGCAGCTGAAGTGATAATGACAGTTTTACATGCAGGGGGTAAATTTGACAACAATAGCTATAAAATCTCAGGAGGATTGCATGGCGTAGGGGTGTCAGTAGTGAATGCTCTATCTGATTGGTTGAAACTTACTATATATAGGGAGGGTAAGGAGCATTGTGTTGAATTTGCTAGAGGTGAAGTAACGCAACCTTTGCGTGTTTTGGGTCCTTCTAATCAGAGAGGAACAAGGGTTCACTTTTTAGCGAGTGCGGATGTTTTTGGTTTGATAGATTATCAATTTGATACCTTAGTTAAGCGGCTAAGGGAGCTTTCTTTTCTAAATAATGGTGTAAGCATCGAGTTATTAGATAAGCGTACAGGAACCTTAAAGAATTTTTCCTTTTCTGGAGGAGTTGCTGGTTTTGTAGCATATATCAATCGAAATAAAAGTCCACTTCACGAAAAGATTTTTTATGCCAGTGGTAGCAAAGATGGATTAGAAGTGGAAGTAGCTATGCAGTGGAATAGCTCTTATCAGGAAAATATCCAGTGCTTTACTAATAACATTCCTCAAAGAGATGGAGGTAGTCATTTGACCGCGTTAAGACAGGTAATGACTAGGACTCTCAATCAATATATTGAGAAGAATGAGCTAGCTAAGAAAGAAAAAATTGATTTGGTAGGGGAAGACATGAGAGAGGGGTTAGTATGCATCCTTTCAGTGAAACTGCCCGATCCTAAATTTAGTTCACAGACGAAGGATAAATTAGTTTCAAGTGAGATTGGCCCAGTCATCTCAGATGTAGTAAGTCGAGCTTTAACGGAGTATCTAGAAGAGAATCCTTCTGAAGCCAAAGTTATTTGTGGGAAAATTATCGAAGCAGCTAGAGCTAGAGAAGCTGCCCGAAAGGCTAGAGAAATTACACGTAGAAAAAGTGTAATGGATGGTTTGGGTTTGCCCGGTAAATTAGCAGATTGTCAGGAGAAAGATCCTGCTTTATGTGAATTGTATCTGGTAGAGGGTGACTCCGCAGGGGGGACCGCTAAATCTGGACGAGACAGAAAATTTCAAGCTATTTTGCCCTTAAAAGGGAAGATTTTGAATGTAGAAAGAGCCAGGTTTGAGAGGATACTTTCTAGTCAGGAAGTGGCCACGCTAATTGTGGCATTAGGATGTGGTATAGGAGCTGAAGATTATAAGCCGGAAAAATTGAGATATCACCGTATTATCATCATGACAGATGCAGATATTGATGGTGCTCATATCAGAACTTTACTGTTAACCTTCTTTTATCGTCATATGCCAGAATTGGTAGAAAGAGGACATGTTTATATTGCTCAACCTCCTTTATATAAGGCTACTCACAAAAAAAGAGACCAATATCTAAAGGATGATGCTGAATTAAATCAATTGTTATTAAAGTTGGCACTGGAGGATGTGGTATTAAAAGTGAATGGCATGCCTGTGGCTAGGGAAAAGTTAAATTCTATAGCGAAGGACTATTTAGCTACCAAGGCCATCATTGAAAAAAATCAATATTCAATTGAAAATTCAGTTTTACAGTCCTTGCTAGAGTTAGATGAACTAGACTGTAGTACGGAAGAGAAGGCTAATCAGACTCTGGAACATCTTAGGAGCAGGGCCAGTAAGGACATTCAGTTAAAAGTACTTGGTCAAAAAGGGCATTATGCAATTGAGATCCTCAAGTTTACTCATGGTAATTGGCAAGTATCCTATTTAACCCAAGCTTTTTTGGAATCTCAGTATTATCAAAGAATAAAATATACAGCTTCTCAAGTACGTTCCTTACAGGGAAAATTAGAATGGATTGGCGAAGATGGAAGCGTTTTGGTTGAAACTTCAAAATTTTCAGAAGGCTTGGAATACTTATTGGAAGGAGTAAGAAAGAGTCTATCTATCCAACGCTACAAAGGACTGGGGGAAATGAATGCCAGTCAGTTATGGGAAACCACTATGGATCCTGAGGTTCGGCGTTTGTTGCGAGTTAAGATTGAAGATTCAGTTGCTGCAGATGATATTTTTACCACGCTAATGGGTGAAGAAGTTGAAGCTCGCCGACAGTTCATCGAGAAAAATGCTTTGGCTGCTACTCTTGATATTTAAGGAGTTATTGCAGTAATTTTTTGTAACTATTTGCTCTGTTTTGCCACAGGCTTTTAGCCTATGTTTGACTTTAGTTATGGTAGGATGAAGAGAATTCGACAGTCATGCAAGTCGCTTGCATGACTGTCAAAAGTAAAAGTTAGAGGTTTTCTGTAGAAGAAGGCTTGGGCAGTAACGCCTTTACTGACAGTTTGATTCTACCTCGTTCATCTTTATCTAGCACTTTAACACGTACTTTGTCCTTGACCTTAAGGTAGTCAGAAACATTTTTGACACGCTCGTGTGACAACTGGCTAATGTGTATGAGGCCATCTTGTCCAGGTAAGATTTCTACAATTGCTCCGACATTATTATCTAGGATCTTTAGTACGGTTCCTTCATAAATACCATTGATTTCCACTTCCGCCGTAAGCTGCTGAATTTTATTTTTAGCTAAATCAGCCTCTTCCTGAGAGTGAGCAGCAATAACAATTACGCCATCATCTGAGATATTAATTTCTGTATTGGTTTCCTTAATAAGGCCTCGAATGGTTTCTCCACCTTTACCAATAACATCTCTTATTTTTTCAGGATTAATTTTTATAGTGTATAAACGTGGGGCGTGTTCAGACAAATCCTGAACACTGGAAAGAGCTTCTTCCATTCGTCCTAGAATATGCAACCGCCCCTCTTTAGCCTGATCAAGTGCAATTTTCATAATCTCTTCAGTAATACCCTGGATTTTAATATCCATTTGTAGGGCTGTGATACCTTCAGATGTTCCTGCTACCTTAAAGTCCATATCCCCTAAATGATCTTCATCACCTAAGATATCCGTGAGTACAGCAAATTTATTGTCATCTAAAATCAAACCCATAGCAATTCCGGCAACTTGCCTTTTTAAAGGGACACCAGCGGATAGCATGGACAGACAGCCACCGCAAACTGAAGCCATGGAGCTAGAACCATTGGACTCCGTAATTTCAGAAACCACACGAATAGCATAATTGAATTCTTCTTGCTCCGGTAGTACAGCAATAAGTGCACGCTTAGCAAGTCTTCCATGGCCAATTTCTCTGCGTTTAGGCACACCTATTCTTCCAACTTCCCCGGTAGCATAGGGTGGAAAGTTATAGTGAAACATAAAACGATCCGTAGACTCACCCTGAATAGAATCAATAATTTGCTCGTCTTTTTGTGTTCCTAGAGTTGTAACAACGATAGCTTGTGTCTCGCCTCGAGTAAAGAGTGCAGAACCATGAGCTCGTGGCAACAAGTTAGTTTCTATGGAGATAGGTCGAACTGAACGAGTATCACGCCCATCAATCCTTGGTTCTCCAGAAAGGATTTGTCCTCTAACCACCTGGGCTTCCATCTGCTTGAAAATTTGCTGAAGCTTATTATGGTACAAGGTATCAGTAGTTTCAGTTATAAATACTTTCTCTACCTTTTGCCAGGCTTCCTTAAGTTTTACAGTACGCTCAGTCTTCTGTTCAAGTTTAAAAGCTTGTTTTATATCAGCTTGCACCAGTTCCTGTATTTTTTGAACTAAATCTGTATCCTCTTGTGGAGCTTGCCAGTCCCAGGGGGTAGGGGCTATTTCACTAGCAAATTCCAAAATAGCCTGAATAACCTGTTGCATTTGAGCATGGCCATACATGACTGCTCCAAGCATTATTTCTTCAGTAAGCTCTCTGGCTTCAGATTCCACCATTAAAACAGCATTTTCTGTTCCGGCTACCACTAGATTCAGTTGAGAATCTTTGAGTTGTTGTTCCGAGGGGTTGAGAAGATATTCACCATCTTTGTAGCCTACTCTGGCTGCGCCTATAGGCCCAGCAAAAGGCACTCCAGATAGAACCAATGCTGCTGAAGCTCCGATTATGGCTGGGATATCAGGATCAATTTCTGGGTCCGAAGACAGTACTGTAGCAATGATTTGAATATCATGGTAAAAGTTCTCTGGAAAAAGAGGCCGTATGGGGCGATCAATGAGTCGACTAGTTAAAATCTCTTTCTCACTTTGTTTACCCTCTCTTTTAAAAAAACCACCTGGAATTTTCCCTGCAGCATAGGATCGCTCAAAGTAATCAACAGTTAAGGGGAAAAAACTTTGCCCCTCTTTAATATTCTTATCAGCAACTACCGTTACTAATAACAGAGTTTCTCCCATAGAAATTTTAATCGCACCAGAGGCTTGTCTAGCAATTTGCCCCGTCTCTAGGGTAACCGTGTGTTGACCATATTGAAAAGTTTTAGTACATTTTTTAAGCATATTATTCCTTCAAAGTTAGAGCCAAAAATCGACTAAAACCCTAACTAATCTACCAGGAAAATAGACTAGGTTAGTTAGAGTTTCAGTTAGAAGATTATTGACTCTGAAAAAAGAACCGCAACTGAGAAGATTAGACTCAGTTGCGATTTACCTCGATTGCTGGTTTAATTATTTTCGAAGATTCAGTTTCACTAGCAAGTCTCTATATAAATCAGCATTAGTCCTCTTCAGATAATTCAAAAGTCGCCGCCGCTTACTTACCAATTTCAACAACCCTCGACGACTGTGTTGATCCTTCTTATGGATCTTAAAATGTTCAGTTAAAAGATTAATACGAGATGTAAGTAGAGCAATTTGAACCCCACTTGATCCAGTGTCACCCTCCTTAGTCCAAAATTTCTGGACTATTTCTCTTTTATCTTTGGCATCTAAAGCCATAGCAAATCTCCTTAATAATGAGGGCCTCTACAGGCCCGACAAGTATGTGACAGTCTCAACCGCAACATACTCCCTCACGTATCTTTATTAGTGCGTAGTAACCGCAAAGCTCTGATTACCTGCAAATCCGGGACATAAACACCAAGCCCGACAAAGCGGTCATCAGTTGTATATAAAGACAACGGGGTCATTTTCGCATAGTTGGCATAAAATTGCACGGGGCGTCCTGTTTTTATTTTAGTTTCATCTTCAAGATTTAGTACAACTGAATCAAGGTGCTTAACTAAATAATCTACAGGAAATAGTAGGTGGGCTCTCTCTGTAGCAGATAACTTTTCTAGTTGCGAAAAAGAGTAAGCCTTTTCTAGAGTAAACTGGTCAGATTGGATTCTGGACAGAGCACTCAAGTGAGCTACTGACCCAAGTGATTGAGCTAAATCCTCCGCTAAAGTCCTAATATAAGTACCTTTACTACAAGTAATTTTAAGAACTACTTCAGGAAAAGAAAATTGGATCAATTCTATGGTTTGAATATATACCTTTCTTTTTTCACGCGGCACGGGAATACCTTTAAGTGCATACTGATAGAGCGGTAGCCCCTTATGTTTAATGGCTGAAAACATTGGCGGGATTTGTTCAATCCAACCTAATAGTTTTTGACTAGCAGCCAATAGCTCCTCGGCTTGAAAAGCGGTACAGGATCTTGCAATAACCGCACCTTCTCTATCTCCAGTCGTAGTAGCTTCACCAAACTGTAAAGTAGCCAAATAGGTCTTATTGGCATTTAGAAGATACTGAGAAAACTTAGTAGCTTCTCCAAAGCATATAGGTAATAAACCAGTGGCTAATGGATCTAATGTACCTGTATGTCCGGCCTTTTTAGCTTGGAATAAACGTTTGACTTGTTGTAAAGCATGATTGCTAGAAATGTGAGGAGCTTTATTCAGTAGCAAGAGTCCACTGACTTCAGACAATATCGGTTTCATGAAAAGCTAGATAGTTTTTGAGCTCAATGTCTTAGAGAGAACGGAACCAACAATGGGCTATTGAGGAATAGAAAGCTTTAGAAAATTAATAATCCTAAGCTGCAAAAAAGAAAATAGCCCACACCAAGCGGGCTATTATCCTATAGGCGTAGGAAGAAATCTACTGCGCTGATTTAGCGCTCTCATCCTTTAAGTCTTTGCCGAGCTGTTCTACTTTTTCTTTAGCTTTGTCTAAACCGTGACCTAATTTTTTGAGTTGATCACCAGCTAGATCCTTCAGTTTCTGACCCTCTTTATCTACACCTGTTTTTACATCTCGTCCCGTTTCTTTGAGAGAGTCCTTGACATGCTCAGCCCCTTCCTTAAGCTTATCTGAAGCTTGATTAGTCGAATCTTCAATGGCTTGACCAACTTTATCAGATTCCTTACGTAGCTCTATTTTAGGTTGGTCTGAAGCTCCGGAAGAAGTAGTAGATGTAGCGGATGAGCTGCCTACTTGAGACTTCACTTGCTCTGTAGCTGGTTGAGCTTTGTGAACTACTGTACTACCGCCCAGGGAAGAGCTAGAAGCAGTAGAGCCAGAACTTGCACTAACAGGAGAAGTTGAGCTGGGCGTAGTAGCCTGTGTACTAATAGGTGTAGTACCTGTCCCTTCTTCTTCCAAAGCTGGAGAAGTAGTAGCTTGGGGGCCTGTTGGGTTGCTATCCTGTGGTTGAGCCTCTGGGCTAGGAGTGGCTGGGGTTTCACCAGAGCTTGAACTATCATCTATTACAGCGGCAGGTTCAGTATCTGCCGAGGAGCCATCCTTACATGCGGCCAAGGGAAACAACATTAACAATAAACTACTACCGAGAAAAAATTTCCTCATAAATTATACTCCTTAAAAAATTTTGTTTGCATACAGGCCCCCCTCTAAAGGAGGCAAACCTCTGCCTGTAGTATACTAGACTATTCCTCACGCTAAAACAAAATATACCAAAAGTAAAGGAGAGTAGTAGGATTTTGTTATTTTTACAACGGCGCGCGAGGATAAGAACCCAGCCATTTAACAAAAAGTGCACGTTCTTTTAATACTTTCATGGCATTGCTGACCGTTTCGTCCTGTATATGACCTAAAAAATCGATGAAAAAAATATAATCCCAAAGACCACTTTTGGAAGGACGGCTTTCTAGTTTAGTCAGAGAGATCTGATACCGAGAAAATGGTTCTAAAAGTCGGTGAATAGTACCAGGTTGGTTGGGGGCGGAAACGATTAATGAGGTTTTATCTTTGCCAGTGGCTGGAACTTTTTGGTGGCCTAAAACTAAAAATCTTGTGGTATTAGCGACTTCATCTTCAACGTCAATTGCCAGGATATTTAACTGATAAATTTTTGCAGCTATGGATGAAGCGAGAGCTGCAGCAGAAGGATCTTCTTTAGCTCTTTTAGCTCCTTCAGCATTGCTATTCGTAGGTATAACTAGGACGTCGGGATTAAGATTTCTTTCAATCCAACCACGACATTGAGCCAGTGCCTGTGGGTGTGCCAGAATTTTTTTGATCTGACTAATTTTGTTACAGCAAGAAAGTAATTGATGATGTATTTGCAAAGTTAGTTCGTTTTGTATAAGAAGCGGAGTGGAGACCAATAAATCAAGTGTCCTATTGACTGCACCTTCAGTAGAATTTTCTACTGGAACCATAGTGTAATCAGTTTCTCTTTTCTCAGTTAGGGTCATTGATTCTGCCACAGAAGAGCATGAAATCACCTTGGCTGCTTGCCCAAATTGCTGAATAGTAGCTTGTTGTGTAAAGCTTCCTTCTGGTCCAAGACATGCTACTTGTAGAACCCTTTCTAAGGCTAAACATTCACTCATTATTTCTCTAAACAAACGTGTGACGGAAGAATCAGACAAAGGACCTGGATTCTTCAACCTAAGTTTATCTAAGATTAAAGCTTCTCTCTCTGGTCTATAGGCTACCGTAGTCCCTTTTAAAAGGCCAATCTGCTGAGCAAGCCCTGCTCGCTTATTAATTAGTTCTAATATCTGCGTATCAATCTCATCGATGGATAGTCTGTAGGGGACTAATAAATCTTCTAGTGTCCTTTTAGTCATACGTTCCCTTAATGGATGCGTGAGAATACATGTTCAAATAAATAAGTTTCTAATTGCTTGAAAGTAACTTCAGTTGAATAATAAAGCTGGACTTGCTTATTAGCTGCAAACTTCTTTAACCAAGTTAGTTGCCTTTTAGCTAATTGTCGCGTAGCTGCAATAGCTTGCTGGAGCATTTGGTCATAAGAAAGAGAGTTGGTGAGATACTCCCACACCTGCCGATAGCCTACGCAGCGCATCGAAGGATAAGATAGACCCAATGTCGGATATTTCAATTTTAAACCTTTGACTTCTTCAATTAACCCTCGCTGCAACATTGCTAAAAAACGCTGCTCAATAGCTTGATGTAGTATCCCTCTATTTTTAGGGATTATAGCGATGGTAGGAATAGTTTTTTGTCTCGATTGAACTGGTGTTTGGATAAAAAAAGAACTCATAGGTTTCTGGGTTAAATAGAACACTTCTAAAGCTCTTTCAATTCGCTGGCTATCACCGGGTCCCACTCGAGAAGCCATAGCAGGGTCTACCTCTTTTAACTTTTGATATAGTCCTGAAAGGCCAATTAGTTGTTTTTTTTGATGCAGAGAATTTCTAATTTTTTGGTCAGCAGGTGGTAACTGATTTAAACCGTTTACTAGAGCGTGGTAATACATCATAGTTCCACCTACGATGAGCGCTAATTTATTTCTTTCGTTAATGGAACGAATTAATTGGCGACAATCTTTTACAAAACTAGCCGCATTGTAAGTTTCCAAAGGCGTACAAATATCAATAAGGTGATGAGGCACTAATTTCAGCTCTCTAGGGCTAGGCTTAGCAGTACCGATATCCATATCCTTGTATACCAAAGCAGAATCTAGACTGATAATTTCTAAAGGATAATGTCGAGCAAGTTCTAAAGCTAAAGAGGTCTTACCCACGTTTGTTGGGCCTATCAGCGCCAGCACCTGATCTTGGGTGAAGCTCATTCTAGCGGCCCCGTAAAAATAATTGATCCAAATCCTCAAGTTTTAGTTTGATCCAGGTAGGACGACCATGGTTACACTGGTTAGACTTTAAAGTAGTTTCCATATCCCTTAACAAGGCATTCATTTCACTGAGAGTCAAATGGCGCCCTGCGCGAATCGAGCCGTGGCAGGTTGAAGTACTCAATATTCGGTTGATCAACTCCTCTGGGAGATAAGCATGACCAAATTCCTTAAATTCTTCCAAAACTACCGAAACCAGTCTTTTAGCATCGTAGGCAATCAAGATTTGAGGCACAGCGTTAATTTGAATTGAGTTTTCTCCCTGTATCTGTAAGTGAAAACCCAACTGCTCTGCCATTTCTGCATATTTTTGTAGTATTTCTACGTATTCAATACTTGTCAGTAATATTTCAGGCAATAAGAGTTGTTGACTAGCTAGCTTACCTTTTTCTTTCATTTGACGCTTTAACAGTTCATAATTTACTCTTTCATGTGCCGCATGCATATCGACAATGATAAGCCCATCACTAACTTGCGTTAGAATATATGTTCCTAATAGCTGAGCAAGAGCAAAGCCGAGAGGGGGACTAGAAAACGGGGCTAGAGTATCAATGGTTTCAGAATTACTGGACTTTTCTAGAGTTGTCCAATAACCGGCTACCTCTTCAGATGATACCTGTTTTGTAGGCCCCATAGTAAAATTTCGGCTGGCAGGAGCTTTATAGGCTAAAGGAGAGCTTTGTCTAACGCTAGCGTTAGAGGTACCAAAATTATTATTCTTATCAACTAATCGATGTAAATCAGTACTAAGGTTGCTTACGGCTTCCTGTTTCCCTGCAGTGGTTTGAGCCAATACTTGACAAAGCTTGTGGTAGATAAACTGATGAATGCGCTGGCTTTCCTTGAATTTAATTTCACTCTTAGTTGGATGAATATTAACATCTATCTCTTCTGCAGGAATCTGTATGGAGAGTATAAAACTAGGAGCGAGCGAATGATGTTGAACATCTTTATAAGCTTGTTTGATTGCATGTAAGACTACCTTGTCTTTGACATAACGCCGATTGACAAACAAAAATTGCTTACCATTGGTACTTTGATTAAAGGTAGGTTTAGTAATGTAACCCAAAAGTGTAATTGAGGGTTGGCATTCTTCCACACGTAAACTTGCTTGGACAAATTCATTTCCGAGCAGAATACGCAAGCGCTCTATTTCTGTTTGAGAAGGTAAATCCAATATAGTCTTATGGTTATGTTTAAGTAGGAACGCAATCTCTGGGTAAATAAGAGCTATTCTCTCCACTACATTTAAGGCATAGGCGTATTCTGTACTATCACTTTTAAGAAATTTTTTTCGCACAGGTACATTAAAGTAAAGATCCTTGATTTCTACTGTCGTTCCATAAGGGTGTGAGGCAGGTCTTACTTCATCAATTTTGCCATCAAATGAAGAGACTTGGTAGGCATGAGCAGCTCCAGCGGGGCGGCTGGTTAAGTTAGTGCGACTAATAGAGGCAATACTTGCTAAAGCCTCTCCTCGAAACCCCAAGCTACTAATACTCAAGATATCGTTGATAGAGCTTAATTTACTTGTGGTATGCCTTTCAAGCGCTATTTGAAGCTCTTCCCGAGGAATTCCTTCACCATCGTCTTTGAGTTTAATTAATTTAGTGCCTCCATTGAGTAGCTCTATCTGGATACGCCTGGCTTTGGCATCGATACTATTCTCAAGCAATTCCTTAAGTGCGCTTGCTGGTCTTTCAATAACTTCTCCCGCCGCTATTTGGTTCACTACATGATCAGGCAACCGCTTAATCTTATTCATTTCTTTAGCATTATTCCTTTAATGAAAGCAATGATGAAGGGTAGAGCAGAAAGGAGAATAACGAGCAGGAGTATAGCACTCAAATGTTTTTGTACAATGGGTAGTTGTCCTAAAAAATAACCTAGGGTAGAGAAAAAACTTACCCATAGGATCGCTCCGAGTACGTTATAAGTCAAAAACTTAGGATAAGGTATTTTACTCATTCCCGCTACAAAAGGAACGAAGCTCCGAAGCACTGGCATAAAGCGAGCTAAAACGATAGTTTTACCACCATGTTTTTGGTAGAAAATTTGAGCTTGATGTAAATATCTTGGATTTAGCCACTTGGAATTAGGATTTTTAAATAAATCCTTACCGAGCCATTTGCCTACTGAAAAATTTAGAGCGTCCCCCATAATGGCAGCACAGACAATGACTAACCATAGTGTATAGATATTTAATAATCCAGTAGAAGCCAGAGAAGCTGAGCCTAATATGAGAGAATCACCAGGCAGGAAAGGCGCTACCACTAGACCAGTCTCGCACAAAACAATGAAAAATAACACCAGGTACACCCAAAGACCGTAATGCTGCGCTAGGAAAAGAATGTACCTGTCAACATGAAAAATGAGATCAAATAGGTGATTTAACATAGATAATAGAAGAGTTTACACGACTATTTCCTCTTTTTTTATATTTTTTCTCGCTAAAGTCTCCCTAGACAGTCCAAACATCATTAAAAGAGGGCTACCCACAAAAATAGATGAATAGATACCAAATAAAATACCTATAGTTAAAGCTGTAGAAAAACCATGTAATGCTTCACCACCAAAGAAAAACATAGCCAATACCATGGCCTGCGTAGAACCATGTGTGATAATGGTCCGACTCATAGTCTCCGTAATAGCATTATCAATTACTTGGGGGATAGTACGGTTTCGCAGTTGTGGTTTTCTAAAATTTTCTCGAATACGATCAAAGATAACTACTGCTTCGTTGACTGAGTAACCTAAAACAGCGAGGACTGCAGCTAAAACAGTCAAGGAAAATTCCCACTGAAAGAAGGAAAAACAACCTAAAATGACTACCACGTCATGGCTATTAGCAAGTACAGCGGCCAGTGCAAATCGCCATTCAAACCGAATAGCCAAATAAATGATTACCCCAATACAGACCATTAGCAGTGCGAGTAGGCCATTAGTAACCAGTTCCTTTCCTACCTGTGGACCGATAAACTCCGTTTGCTTAATCTGCATCTGAGGGTCAATTTGTATGAGTTCCTGTTTCACCCGCTGTGCCAAGCTATCAGGAGTCGTACTACCTGTGTTAGCCAGTCGAATTAAAACATTTCTAGAAGTTCCAGCTGCTTGTACCTGAGGAGATGCGAGTTCTAAATGCTTGAGCTGTTCACGTACTTTTGTCAGTTCAATGGGCTGGGAGAACTCAGCTTCCACTAGAGTTCCGCCGGTAAATTCTATTGATAAGTTTAAACCGTAGTAAGCCAGACAAAATATAGAAAAAAGAAAAATTAATAACGAAAAAGCTGTGGTGAACTTACCATACTTCATCAGCGGAAGATCGTTCTTAAGCCTAAATAATTGCATAATGAATTTCCCTTTATTTACACTTTCTGTCCATCGCTTTTGTAGATAGTACCAATAGAAATACGAGATAGCTTTTTCTGCTTACCATACCAAGTGTTTACCAGGGTCCTTGAAACAACAACAGAACTAAACATAGAGGTAAGAATACCCAAGCAATGAACTACGGCAAAGCCTTTAACAGGACCACTGCCACTGAAAATTAGAAGAGCTAATCCAGCAATAAGAGAAGTAATGTTGGAGTCCAAAATAGTTCCCCAGGCAAAATCATAGCCCTTAGCAATAGCTAACTGTGGTGGGTCACCTTGCCTTAATTCTTCCCGAATTCTCTCGTTGATTAGAACATTAGCATCAATAGCCATACCCAAAGTAAGGGCTATAGCCGCTATGCCCGGCAAAGTTAAAGTAGCTTGCAATAGAGAAAGTAACGCTACCAACATGAGTAAATTGGCTAAAAGCGCTATGGAGGAAATAATGCCAAAGACGCGATAGTAAAAGATCATGAAGGCTATAATGGCCAAAAATCCCCATAACACTGAATGGACACCCTTCTGTATGTTATCCTTACCCACAGAGGGGCCTATACTCCTTTCTTCGATAATCTTCATGGGTGCAGCCAAAGAGCCAGATTGTAGTAATAGAGCTATATCAGAAGCCTCCTTTTTGCTCATATTCCCTGAGATTTGTACATTACCTCCAGGAATAGGTTCATTGATATAAGGTGCAGTAATAACTTCCTTATTATCCTGTTCAACCAATACCATTGCGAGCTGCTTATTGCGATTGTTTTTAGTTAGATCGTAAAAAATTTCAGAGCCTTTTCGATCCAATTTTAAGTTAACTGCAGCTAACCCCATGTCGGTAAAGCCGGCAGTAGCACTATTGATGCTATCACCGGTTAATTCAATCTGTTGACTCAATAAGATAGGGTGTCCTACCTGAGGGTAATTAACGAGTTCATAGCCTGAAGGAATAAAATCCGCAGAAGTGCTTTGTTTGACTTTATCATCAGCTACCAATCTAACTTCCAAACTTGCGGTACGGCCAATAATATTTTTTGCCTGTGCTGTATCTTGTGCTCCTGGCAGCTGCAATACAATGCGGTCCTGACCCGACTGTTGGATAATAGGTTCCGCGACGCCAAGAGCGTTGACACGGTTGCTTAGAGTTTTGATATTTTGCTCTATGACGCTTGCCTGAGTAGACATTAAGTCCTTAGGATTGAGGGTTATGTGTAAAGCATGGTTTTCAGCTGAGGATAGGTTTGTCAGCGTAGGGAACTCAGCTTTAATAAGCTTCTGCGCTTCCATCATTTTTTCATCATTTTGAAAATTAACTGTTAGTGTTGACCCTGTAGTTTTAACCCCACCGTTTCTTAGCTGATGTGCTCTAAGTAACTTTCTAATATCGGAAGCGTAGGTATCCAACTGCTTTTGGTGGGCACTGGCCATATCCACTTGCATTAAAAAGTGAAGTCCTCCTCTCAGGTCTAAGCCTAGGTACATAGGCTTAGCGCCTATGTATTTTAGCCAGGCAGGCGTGCGAGATATGAAGTTCAACGCAACCGTGAAATCCTTGTCGAGCAAGTTTTCAATAATAGATTTAGCCCTAGCTTGTTCATTTTCGTTTCTAAATCTGATTTTCAGACTTTGGTTTTCGATAAATGCACCCTGATCTTGTAAGCCATGTTGTTTGAGGCTTTGAATAATTTTTGCCTGTAATTCAGAATTAACAAGCTCTGGCCTTTTATTTGCCGAAATTTGTACGGCTGGGGTTTCAGGAATCAAGTTAGGTACGGCGTATAAGGCACTAAGCACTAATACAACAATAACCAAAACAAATTTCCAGAGAGGGTAACGGTTCATGCTATTACCTATCTAATCCAAAAAGAGTATTATTTTTGAGCAGTGGTCTTTATAGAAGCGCTATTAGGCTCATACTTCATTGCAACATAAGCCTTATCCACAGTGATTTCCACGTTATTGGCAATTTGCACTATGAAAGTCTTATCTTCTATCTTGAGAATTTTTCCAATAATACCAGAATGCATTAGAATTTTATCTCCTCGCTGTAGTGAGTTGACTAAGTTCTGGTGGTCCTTTAATTTTTTAGTCTGCGGCCTGATAATAAGCATCCAAAATAATAGAAAAATGGCCGCGATTAGCACCATGCCTGACCACAGCGGACTTGCTTGAGCTGAAGTGGTTGCGTTATTCATAACAGTTCCTTTTGAAAATTTTTTTGGAGATCAGCTATGATAAACCAATTACGCAGCTAATTGAACTGAGCTGAGTGAATCAGGCCGTTTTATGGCGAAGTGTTCATTGAACCTTTCAGTCCTGTCAAGCACCGCATAAAAGTTAGGTCGTTGTCTCTTCTCGCCCATTAATAGGGCAACTAAAACTTTGATAGACACAATAGCCCGGGGGCGCGAAGAAGCAGGAACAAGTAGATCGATAAGCCGGGTTCTGTCGCGGACAGTCATTCATCTAGGTTTACCGTCACCAGTAAACTCAAGCAATCTACCCGAACACAATGCGAGCCACATTATTATGTTCTATTTGATCTTGCTCCCAATGGGGTTTAGCCAGCCATAACCTGTTACCAAGCATGCGGTGTGCTCTTACCACACCTTTTCACCCTTACCTGTGTTCACCAGTAGGAGAACCATCGGCGGTTTAGCTTTCTGTTCCACTTTCCGTCACCTTACGATGCCCAGCCGTTAACTGGCATTGCGCTCTATGGAGCCCGGACTTTCCTCTACAGAGTAACCTGTAGCGACTGTCTGATCTACTTGCAAATGGATTCTAGCATGATATGATTGGGAGGCTAGTTTTTTTTGTGGGTACCAGGCCTTTGGGCTGCCCCGCTCAAAGGTTAGGTTATAATCAACGCTCGTCAGCACGTTGTTGATCACGGAGAGATTTATTTATGGAATCAACCTCAGTGGTACTAGTTTCCACAGGATTGTGCGTGCCTTCGCATGCAGTTAGTAACGAGAAGTTAGTCGAAAGCTTCAATCAATATGTTAAAAATTTTAATCAGACACATAGCACACAAATTGAGCTAGGAGAGGTGGCAGCCCTCAAAGAATCCAGTAGCGAATTTATTGTGAAAGCTTCGGGTATAGAGAATCGCTATTTTTTTTCAGCTGAGGGTATTTTAGACCCTCAAAGAATGACTCCCTACATTCCGGAGAGACCTAACGAACAATTGTCTTTTCAAGCAGAAAAAGGAGTAGAGGCTGCGAAGCAAGCTTTAGAGCGAGCCGGTTTGAGGGCAGATGACGTTGATCTAGTAATTTTAGCTTGTTCTAATATGCAAAGGCCCTATCCCGCGGTGGCGATCGAGATCCAAGATGCTTTGAATATCAAAGGGTTTGCTTATGACATGAATGTTGCTTGTTCCAGTGCGACTTTTGGGTTATACAATGCCTGCGCCGCCATTCAAAGCGGGAAGGTTCGTGCTGCTTTGGTGGTAAATGTTGAGATATGTTCAGGCCACTTAAATTTTCGTGATCGGGATAGTCACTTTATTTTTGGTGATGTAGCTACTGCTTTTATTTTGCAACGAGAAGATTTAGTTAACAGCGCTTGCCAAGGTTTTAGGGTAATTGATTCTTCATTGCGTACCATTTTTTCTAGTGCGATACGTAATAATTTCGGTTTTCTTAACCGAGCAGATGCTGAAAAACGTGATACAGCCGATAAGTTGTTTATCCAAAAGGGGCGTAAAGTATTTAAGGAAGTATGTCCCGAAGTAGCTAGTCATATCTCAGCACAACTAGCAACGCTTGGTATTAAGCCACAACAAATTAAACGTTTCTGGTTGCATCAGGCGAACTTATCGATGAATCAGTTGATTACTAAGAAAATTTTGGGTCGACCGGCCCTTGAAGCGGAAGCTCCTAATATTCTGAAAGAATTCGCCAATACTAGTTCAGCAGGTTGCATTATTGCCCTGCACCGCTATTCTGATGGGCTAGAGTCGGGAGATCTAGGTGTGCTTTCTAGTTTTGGAGCAGGGTATTCTATTGGTTCGGTGGTTTTGGAAAAGCGTTAGTGGCAGATGATGCGAACTGAAGCTAAGCGGGCTATTTATGCTGGTAGTTTCGATCCTCCTACCTATGGGCATTTGTGGATTATTGAAGAGGCGAAGAAATTATTTGATGAGGTGGTTATAGCCCTTGGGCTTAACCCAGATAAACACTATACTTATTCGGTAGAGGAGCGTTTATCGATGCTACAAAGTATAGTGGGTCACTCTAGTCAGGTGAATATTAGTTCTTTCAAAAACATTTATTTAGTAGAGTATGCCCATCAGATAGGTGCGCAGTATATCATTAGAGGGATACGCTCAGTAGCAGATTATGAGTATGAGCGTAGTATGCGTTATATCAATTCAGATATGTATCCGGATATTGGTACGTGGTTTTTGTTTCCACCTAGAGAATATTCTGAAGTTTCTTCCACATTGGTCAAAGGGTTAGTGGGTTTTGAGAACTGGGAAGAGGTACTAAAGAAATATGTTCCTGATGCCGTTAGGAAAATGATGGTAAAAAAATTTAAGCTAAGGCGGTAAAAGCTTGGTTGACATCTGTGTAAGTTTCTCCCTCGAGGTTCTTTGATAAGCTGAGCGCATATTAAAAGGCTTATTAAGCATTATTAGATGTGAAATAAATAGGGAATTAAAAGATGAAAGCAAAGCTTCACCCGCAAACACTAGCCATCAGGGGCTTTAAAGAACAAACTTCTTATAATGAACATAACCAGGCTCTCTTTTTGACAAGTAGCTTTACTTACCCTGATTCGAGCACAGCAGAAGCGCTTTTTTTAGGGCAACAACAGGGCTACACTTATGGCCGTACTAATAATCCAACCGTACATGCTTTTACGCAAAGGTTGGTTTTATTAGAAGGAGCAGAAGCTGGTCAAGCGACTGCTACTGGCATGGCAGCAATCCAGGCAACTTTGTTAGCTTTTTTAAAAGCAGGGGACCACATAGTAGTCAGTCAGAGTGTTTTTGGTACCACGGTAGGCTTGATTAACTTACTTAAAGATCTGGGCATTGAGATTACTTATGTAATCCTGAAAGATCTTAATGCCTGGGAAGATGCCATTCGTCCTAATACTAAGTTATTTTTCTTAGAAACTCCTTCTAATCCCCTATGGGAAGTAGTTGCGCTTAAAGAGCTGAGTGTCATTGCACACAGAAAGGGTATCCTTGTCGCAGTAGATAATACAGTATGTACGCCTGTGCTTCAGCAACCGTTGCAGCTAGGTGCCGATTTTTCCATCCACTCAGCTACTAAACTTATTGATGGACAAGGGCGGGTATTTGGAGGCGTAGTGCTCGGGTCACAAAAACTTATAGAGAAAGTTCGCTTACGCGTACGAATAACTGGACAAGTGCTTTCACCTTTTAATGCTTGGATCTTACTTTCAGGTCTTGAAACTCTGTTTGTTCGGGTCGAAAAACAGTGTAAGACAGCTATGGTATTAGCAGAATGGTTGGCACAACACCCCAAGGTAGATTCTGTGTTTTATCCAGGTTTGGCTTCTCATCCGCAATATGAACTGATTAAAAAACAGCAAGCTGCTGGTGGGACGCTTTTAAGTTTCTGCGTACGGGGAGGTAAAGCAGAAGCATGGAAGCTAATTGATAGGTTGAGAGTCTTTTCTACTACGGGTAACTTAGGAGATGTACGATCTATTATCACACATCCCTTCACGACGACCCATGCGCGGGTTGCATCCGAAACAAAATTAGCTTCAGGTATTACGGAGAATTTAATTCGACTTTCTGCTGGGCTTGAGTATGTAGAAGATCTTAAACAGGATTTGGAAGATGCCATGTCTATGCTGGAGTGATTAGCTCGATTTAAACCACAGGTTTGCAGAAAGGTGGGTTGGTTCAGTGCTTTCAGAGGGTTTGCTCCTTAAGGTGGTATGCAAGCAGGGTTTGTAGGTGACCGAATTTTGAAAACTTGAATAGCTCGGCTGTAATCAGATTTCTGACCACTGGGATAGGAAGTTAGGCTGAAATTTTGTGAAAGCACTGAATATTTTTTTATGCATGCAGCTAATCTGTTTTTTCCTCTGTTAAGCTTTTTTAGTTACAACTCTCTAAAGCAGCTGAATTGCTTAGCCTTCTTGATAGGGTGGGCTATTAGAAATTAACGAGTTCATTAGCTACTTTTAGCTTTAAATCCAGTCTACAGATGTTTAATTCACTATTTCCGAGTAAAGTAGGTGGAGTTTCTATGAGTGGTTAAGGAAGAAAGTATAAACATCGCAGCTGTAAAAAGTTTTGATAAAGGTCGCGATAATAGAGACTATAGAGTGTAAAAAAAGTACGTTGTTTATTAATTTTAGAAGGCTGATTATGGATTGCAGATTTTGGCTAGAGGAACTTCTCCCTCATTCTAACCGACGCCATAAGTCTTTTATTTCTTCAACTGGTAGGGCAGGCAAGTCCAAGGAAACTAGCGATGAAAAAAGAGCTGTGGAGATTAACTCCAGTTTCCCACAGTAAAATAGATTCTCTATAGATCAAGTTGCCTGTAGAGGTTCCACTTAGAACAAGTAAAAGAGATTTTTTGAGTAACTCGCTAGTCGTTAGAGTATTTTTTTTGAATCTACCACGATACTAGTAGCCTTCAATTCTAGCTTTAAGAATTTGTTTCTCAGCTGGATATAGACAGGTAAGTTCTGATAGCGGCTCGAGTAACCAAATAATACAGGACTATTAGGCAAGGATTTGATTTCATAGATATTTACTAAAGAGGTACCCTGTGAAGTATTGATGGTTCGGGTAGTACGAAGTTTTTTTACTGGGATATCATTAGATTTAATTAAGTAAACCTCTTTTCCGTTGGTAATTTGAAAAGAAGACAGCTTAATTTGTGGATTGAGGCTAATCTGCCAAGGCAAAGATAAAAAATCGTAGCTTTGACCCAATAATTTAAGCCGTTTTGTTTCATTTGCTTTACCATAAATAACAGTTTGTGTGGGAAGAGAGAAAGAAGCATTAGAAGTAACTTTTCCATTACGTACTTCAGTAAATTGCAACGTATTGAGCTGGTTATTTCGCAAATAACCAGTGGACTGATAATGTAAATGGTTCCCAGGTAAATAAAAATCAGCTTTAATAAGGTATCGGTCATTATTACGTTGGAAATGCATAGAGGCAGAAGCAAGGCCTGAGAATTCAATTTCTATCTGTTGGGGGAGTGAGTTTGGTGCACTCCAAGCTAAGTCTGATACCAGTAGCATGGGCAGTGGCAAAAGATAACGTAACCTTGAGTAGTCCGCTCTTAATATAGGAAATACCTGCATAGCTAAAGGGCCTTTGCTAAGAAGTCTAAAGAAGTCTAAAAATGAATCAGTGCAGGCACTTGTTTAAAAGATATGCGATGATTAATCACCAGATTACCTCTAATGGTCAGATGATCAGAAACAAAATCAGAGATTGCCATGGGATAAATGAGGTGTTCTTGGGTTAATACGCGGCAACGTAAACTTTCTGGAGTATCATCTGACAAAACAGGAACTACTGCCTGGATGATGATTGGACCGCAATCCAGTGTTGGAGTGACAAAATGGACCGTACAGCCAGTAAATTTACAGCCGGCTTCTATAGCGGAACGGTGAGTATGTAATCCTGGGAAGGCAGGCAGCAAGGAGGGATGTATGTTCATAATTCTGCCTTGGTAATAATTGCAGAAAGCCTCTCCTAGTATGCGCATAAAACCTGCTAAAACAATCAGATTGGGCTGTAGAGGTTCAATCAAGCGCTGTAGGGCAATATCATAGGCTTCGCGAGACGGGAAATCGCTAGGTGGCAGACAAAAGGTATTTAGCCCCTGAGACTGGGCCCATTTTAAGCCGCCAGCTTCCGCTCTATCACTGATCACTGCAGCGATTAAGGTGTTGGGAATCTGAGCTCTGACAATAGCCTGTAGGTTACTTCCGGTACCAGAAATTAGGATAACTATTTTTTTTAGCATGCTTAGTAATCTTTCGCTAGGCGAGAGAGTTGTTCCAAAAATTGAAAATCTTGTTCATTTTTAAGCAAAGCACCTGCATGAGGAGGAAAATCATGGCTTTGACGTATCCGCAGCAGATCCATAGGCTCGAAATCATCTGCAGCTAATAACCTTAGCCAGTCTAGAAGCTCGGAAGTGGAAGGCTTTTTCTTCAATTCATCCAAGGTACGTATGTCATAGAAATAGTTCAAAGCTTCTTGGATTAGCTTAGCCTGGAGTTGCGGATAATGTACCTCAACGATACGCTGCATGGTAGCTTTATCTGGAAAGGCTATATAGTGGAAAAAGCAGCGCCTTAAGAAAGCATCAGGAAGTTCCTTTTCATTGTTACTGGTGATAACAATGATTGGTCTATGACGAGCAACTATCGTCTCTTGTGTTTCATAGCAGAAAAAAGTCATTCGGTCCAATTCTACTAAAAGATCGTTAGGAAATTCAATATCCGCCTTATCAATTTCATCAATGAGTAGAACAACAGGTTGCTCTGCCTCAAAAGCTTGCCAGATTTTACCTTTGACAATGTAATTTTTAATATTGGAAACTTCTCCTATGCCCAATTGAGAATCTCGTAAACGGGAGACAGCATCGTATTCGTAAAGCCCTTGCTGTGCCTTAGTAGTACTTTTGATGTGCCATTGCAGCAAAGTGGTATTAAAGGCTTTAGCGATTTCTTCAGCGAGCAGAGTTTTACCGGTGCCAGGTTCGCCCTTAATAAGGAGTGGTCTTTGCAGTAAAACAGCAGCATTTACTGCCATTTGCAATTCGGCTGTAGCAATATAACTAGAAGTACCTGTGAAATTCATTGGGATCCTCTGCTCAACAATCGGCTGACATCATAGCACATTATAAGTTACCATAGATCCGCGGAAACATTGGTGAAAATCTAGGAGGAAAGTTGAAAGCATTGAGGGAATTTACGGGCAAAACTTTGTTATTAATAGATGGTTCTTCTTATATTTATCGTGCATTTTATGCAATACAAAAATTAACTAATACACAGGGAGAACCAACCAATGCTCTGTACGGTGTTTTGAATATGCTTAGAAAAATTGAGAAGGACTATAAGTTTGACTATTGTTCTTTTGTTTGTGATGCAAAAGGTAAAAACTTTCGTCATCAGCTTTATCCAGAGTATAAAGCGACCAGAAGGGCACTTCCTGAAGAACTAAGGCCGCAAATAGTTTGGATTAAGAAGTTAGTAGATTTAATGGGGTGGAACGTACTGGTAGTAGAAGGTGTAGAAGCAGATGATGTAATTGCTACGCTCCATTATCAAGCTATTCAAACAGGTATGAAGGTAATGATTTCTAGCGGAGATAAGGATCTAGCGCAGCTGGTAGATGAGCACACGATGGTAGTGAATACCATGACTGATGAAATCCTGGATATAGAAGGGGTTAAACATAAGTTTGGGGTAAATCCCCAGCAAATGGTAGATTATCTGATGCTTGTGGGAGATGCTTCTGACAATATTAGGGGAGTAACTAAATGTGGACCTAAAACTGCTGCAAAGTGGTTACAAGCATACGGCACAGTAGATAACCTGCTCCAGCATATGCAAGAATTAACACCCAGTGCAAGGAGGCATTTACAAGAGGCTCTTCCATGGTTAGATACCGCGCGTAAACTTATTCAAGTGGAAAAAGAGGTCGATTTATCTTCTAGTTTGGAGGGGGGCTTGACGAATCTAGCAAAAAAAGAAGTAGATTGGCATGCGCTGCTGCCCTATTTGAGAAGATTTGGCTTTACGCGATGGACTAAAGAAGCGGAAATCCAATTAGGGCAGTTACCTGAGGTAGAAAGCGATAGTGATACATTAAAGAAGAAGTTTAAAGAGAGAATAAAGGGGAAAGATCAATACATTACTGTGGATACTAAAGCTAAGTGGAAACAGTTGAAAGCAAGACTTGATCAAGAATATTTTTTTAGTTTGGATACAGAAACAACCTCTTTGAATGCCTTGCAGGCTCGATTAGTTGGTATAAGTTTGGCCTTTCAGCCAGGAGAGGCTTTTTATCTTCCCATTGGACACAACCCTGTACTAGTTAAATGTGAATTGGGAGGAGATTGGCTATTAACTGAATTCAAACCCTACTTAGAGAGTAAACAATGGCAGAAGGTAGGACAAAATCTGAAATATGACCAACAGGTACTTTATAACCATGGTATTCACCTAAGAGGGATTGTCGGGGATAGTTTACTGGCTTCTTATATGGTCGAGAGCCATTTAGGCCATGGCCTAGATGAGTTGGCTAAGCGTCATTTAGGGATAGAAACTATTCGTTATGAAGAATTATGTGGTAAGGGAAGTAAACAGATTAGTTTTGCTGATGTAGCAGTGGATCAAGCCACTATCTATGCTGGGCAAGATGCTGATCTTAGCTTGAGAATAGAAAGACGCTTAGTTTCTCTAATGACTCCAGCACAAAAGAATTTATACCAAGACTTAGAAGTACCCTTGTTAGAAATTTTGGGTCGTATGGAGAGGGTAGGGGTTTTATTAGATCGAGAGAAATTATGCGCACAAAGCCAGGCATTGGGCAGAAGGATCATAGAACTACAGGAAGAAGTGTACGCCCGAGTAGGCCAGAATTTTAATCTCAATTCACCTAAGCAGCTACAAACTATTTTGTTTGAACAACTCAAAATACCTACGGAAAACATTAAAAAAACACCTTCAGGAGACTTTTCTACCAGTGAAGAAGTGCTGGCAGAATTAGCCGAGTACTATGAGGTACCAAGGTTGATATTGGAACATCGATCCCTCAGCAAATTAAAGAATACTTATACAGATAAGTTACCATTCCTAGTGGATAAAGACGGTCGTGTTCATACTACCTATGCACAGGCAGTGGCAAATACTGGGCGACTAGCGAGTAACAATCCTAACCTACAAAACATCCCCATTCGTACAGCGGAGGGAAGGAAGATCCGAGAAGCATTCATTGCTGAAGTTGGCTATACACTGGTCTCAGCAGATTATTCTCAAATTGAGTTGCGTATTATGGCTCATCTTTCGGGAGATGAGCGATTAATTAATGCGTTTAAAAATAATGAGGATATTCATCAAAGTACAGCTGCTGACATTTTTCATATCTCTTTAAATGAAGTTACAGCAAAGCAAAGACGTTACGCTAAAACCATTAATTTTGGTCTGATTTATGGTATGGGGCCGTATGGATTATCCAGAGCATTGAAAATTGAGCAAGCAGAAGCTAAGTTATTTATTGAAAGATATTTTTCTCAATATCCAGGCGTATTCCGTTACATGGAGGAGACTAAATTAAGTGCTCATGATAAAGGCTATGTAGAAACTATTTGGGGACGAAAATTGTATCTAGATCAAATTAATGCACGTGGGCGGCAAAGGACTGCAGCCGAGAGAGCAGCTATCAATGCGCCTATGCAGGGGACGGCGTCTGATCTAATTAAGTTAGCCATGATAAGGATACAAAATTACTTAGATAGAGAGGACTTAGATACACGAATGATTATGCAAGTACATGATGAATTGGTATTTGAGGTACCTTTGGCTGAGGTAGAATTAATCCAGCGTCTTATTCCTGCTCTAATGACAGAAGTAGCTAGTTTACAGGTGCCATTAGTAGTTGAATTAGGCCAGGGGAGTAGTTGGGAAGCTGCACATTAGTACTTAAGTAAGTACTGTGGAAGCCGCGTGTAATATAGGTAAAGTTAGCTCAGATAGTAGAAAGTCTTGGTGCGTAAAAACGCTTCTAGATGTTGCTGGGAATCAGGCGATCGCTAGTAGGATAGGGGGGTTGGCTGATGGAGTGCCTAAAGGCTAGTACCCATTCATGGAATAAACCTGTTAGATTGTATGGTCAGAGTTGCCATTTTTCTTTTGCAGCTTAAGCTAAACACTAAGCTTGATCATCAAAGCCTGAATACCATATAAATTAAATGGGAACTTTCCCTTAAAGGGGGGAGTAGCAGTAGAGCGGTAATGTTTTAAAAATTTAGCTCTAATTTTAAGATGTATCATGAGAGAAAAGCCTCCTAGTGCCGACCACTTGGTATAAGAGAGTTATGGCTCTGAACTAAAGATAGTGCTAGATGCAATGGAAGTTGTTGTTGCCTAATCTTGGAGTTCTGTCGTATTACTGAAGAAGAAATTTCTGAGATAAGGACGGGGCGCATTCCTGGACGGAGCCAAACCACAGCACTAATTGGTTGTTTGGTCGTTAGAAGAAATGGTCTAGGTAATATGGGTACTGCAAGCTTGTAAAGCTTTTTGGGTTTTAGTCTAAGATATGAGGAGTATATAGAGGTGAAAGGTTTACAGAAATTGATTTTGGGAAACTGGAAGATGAATGGCTCCTTGGCGGCAGTTGAAGCATATTTTTCCTCACTGCTGAGTCAAACTTTCACCACCAGGCATACGATAGGTCTGGCAGTACCTTTTCTATACCAACAAGCAGCACAAAAATATCTAAGTCATTTGGGTTGGTGGTCTGGTGTACAAGATGTGAGCCAATTTGCTACGGCAGGCGCATACACGGGGGAGATTAGTGCTAACATGTTGAAAGATTGTCGAACTAAATTTGCTTTAGTAGGACATTCAGAAAGGCGTAAGTACTTTCAGGAGGATAATGCGCTAATACGTCGCAAGCTCTTGAGGTTAGTGGAGTGTTCCGTGCAGCCTGTGCTGTGTATAGGAGAGAAGTGGGAGGATAGTGAGAAAGGATTAACTGAGTCTGTATTGAAATGTCAGTTATCTATCTTGGAAGGTATAGAACTAATTGATTTGATTGTAGCTTATGAGCCCGTTTGGGCTATTGGTTCCGGTAGAATTCCCACATTGGAAGAGATTGAAACAAGGGCTGGCTATATCCGTCAGCGAATATTGTCAAGGGGTATTGAAGCTGATAGAATGGCCGTCCTGTATGGGGGTAGCGTAAACTCAATGAACGCGAGTTCTATCACTTCGCTGCCCAGCGTGGAGGGTTTGTTGGTAGGAGGAAGTTCTTTGAAACCTCAAGATTTTGTTGAAGTGATTCAAGCTGTTTAATGATGATTTGATTTGAGGAAAGCAGAAGGTATGTCGAGTACACTGATGAGTGTTCTAATAGTTTTTATTAGAATCTGCAATGTTGCTTCTGGATTGATAATCATCTTTCTAGTACTGGTGCAGCATGGTAAAGGCGCTGATGCTGGGGCCAGTCTTGGTGGAGGCAGTTCCCAGAGTCTTTTTGGAGCCTCAGGATCGAGTAATGCATTGAGTAAAGCTACAGCGGCTGCTGCGGTAGCTTTCTTTGCTACGTGCTTGATGTTAGCCTACGATGCTGCGCATCGCACTGCCTTATTGAAAGGAGGAGAGCCAACAGTGGACTCGGTTCAAGCTCGATCTAGATCGCTGCCTGATTCTCTTCCTCTTGACAATGTTTCTACGGATAAATTTCCTCAGAAACCTGTCGAAAAGGTGGTGCAACCCAGTCAGCCTGCTGATGAGACCGATAAGCCAACTGAAATGCAAAAACAAAAAACTGATCTGAAAAATTCCGCGGGCGTTGATGTAGATAATAAGCAGCTAACCCATGGCTTAAATCCAGGCGGGAGTGCTGAAACTTCTTCTACTTTGCATCCAGAAGAAGTAGGTCCGACAGTTACAAAAGCTAAGTTAATCAATGCACCAACACAAAAGCACAACCCGAGGAGTCCTGTTCATAAGTCAGGAAAGCTGAAACCTGTAAAGAAGGCAGCTTCAGAAAAGCATTAGGTAGAGTATTGCACTGAATAGGTACATAGTTTTTTATGTACTAAGAAGTGTCAGTTTGGACATAATTAATGAAAGGAGCGACGAGCCGAACATTTAAGGCCGACATGGTGAAATTGGTAGACACGCCATCTTGAGGGGGTGGTGACCTAAGGTCGTGCGAGTTCAAATCTCGCTGTCGGCACCAGTCTATTTCTGTATTGCTACTTCCGCTTTAATTTGGAGGCTAGCTGGTTTTGTTCGGGCAGCTTTCTGAGGTATAATGCGCGGGTTTTGGTCCTCAATAATAATAAGAGAAGACCCAACGATAATTTGCTGCAACGATTAAGCGAGGACCGCAGCGCCTTTTGGGTTTTTAGTAATCTTAAAGCAAGGAATACGGACTTTCTCATTTTCTCCGAATTATTGGAGGGGGACGGTTCCGGCCTTGAGGTTAAGGAAGTAAGGAACGAGAGTCATGCTATCGAATTTTTATCCTATATTAATCTTCTTACTTGTCAGTTTATTTGCTGGGATACTCTTTGTTGTCCTAGGTTATCTGTTGGGTCCACAAACCATTAATCAAACTAAGGAAGAGGCTTTCGAGTGTGGGTTCAAAGCTTTTGAAGATGCTCGGATGAGGTTTGACGTACAGTATTATTTGGTGGCGATCCTCTTTATTTTATTTGACCTCGAGGTAGCATTTATCCTACCTTGGGCTATAGTTTTCCGTCAAATGGGAATAGAAGCCTTTGTTGCCATGTTAATTTTCCTTGGAATTCTAACGCTTGGTTTCGTTTATGAGTGGAAAAAAGGAGCTTTAGAATGGGAATAGATGGGGCTTTTCATAAGGGATTTATAGCTACTAGTGTGGATAAAGTTGTTAACTACATGCGCACTGGTTCAATTTGGCCGGTAACGTTCGGTTTGGCTTGCTGCGCTGTAGAAATGATGCATGCAGGTTTTTCTCGCTATGATTTGGATCGGTTTGGAGTTATCTTTAGGCCGAGTCCTAGGCAGTCTGATTTAATGATTGTGGCAGGTACCTTGACCAATAAAATGGCTCCTGCTTTGCGTCGTGTATACGATCAGATGGCAGATCCCAAGTGGGTAATGTCAATGGGTTCTTGTGCTAATGGGGGTGGCTACTACCATTATTCCTACTCTGTAGTGCGCGGCTGCGACCGTATTGTACCAGTAGATATTTATGTGCCGGGATGCCCGCCAACGGCTGAAGCATTAATTTATGGCATTATCCAGTTACAGTTGAAGATTAATCGTGATTGTACAGTAGCCCGGGATTGAGTGTGATCATGTCTAAATTATCTGATCTACAAGCTTTAGTGATTCAGCATGCTGCTGGGCTTTATGAAAGACTGAAATTTGATCATCAGGAATTAACTATTGAGTGTAATACTCAGCAGTATTTTGAGTTATTGCTCACTTTGCGTGATACGGTAGATTTACACTTTCAACAGCTTATCGATTTGTGTGGTATTGACTATTTAGCCTATAAAAATCAATGGCATGAAGAAAGGAGATACGCCGTAGTGGTACATCTGCTTTCTATAACGCATAACTGGCGGGTGCGGGTACGGGCCTTCATTGATGACAATGACCTACCCATCATAGCTTCAGTGATCTCTATATACGCGTGTGCTAATTGGTATGAGCGTGAAGCTTTTGATATGTACGGCATAATATTTAAAAACCACCCGGATTTACGAAGAATCTTAACAGATTACAACTTTGTGGGTTATCCGTTGAGAAAAGATTTTCCTATTTCTGGGGCTATGGAAATGGTCTATGACGATAAACAAAAGAGGGTAGTTTATCAACCGGTATCCATAGAGCCACGGAACAATGTCCCTAAAGTGGTGAGGGAGGAGGAGTATGGTGAGTAGAGTTCAGAATTACACTATCAATTTTGGACCACAGCATCCTTCTGCTCATGGGGTTTTGCGCTTAATCCTTGAGTTGGAAGGTGAAAAAATTTTAAGAGCAGATCCGCACATCGGTTTGCTACATAGAGGAACGGAAAAATTAGCTGAAACTAGAACCTATTTACAGACCCTACCTTATATGGATCGCTTGGATTATGTCTCGGCAATGGCGAATGAAGAGGCTTACTGTTTAGCTGTTGAAAGATTGCTGGGCATTGATATCCCCCTGCGTGCAAAGTATATAAGAACTATGTTTGCTGAGATTTCTCGCATTTTGAATCATCTACTAAGTGTGGGTTCTCACGCACTTGATATTGGTGCAATGACAGTTTTTTTATATGCAGCAAGAGAGAGAGAGGCGCTAATGGACATGTATGAGGCCGTATCAGGTGCGCGCCTGCATGCAGCCTATTTTAGGCCGGGGGGTGTCTACCGTGATTTACCTGACGATATGCCAAAATATGCTGAGAGTAAGTATAGAAATAAAAACAAGTTGAAAGAGTTGAATAAAAATCGAGAGGGAAGCCTTCTGGATTTTATTGAAGATTTTACGCGTCGCTTCCCTAGCTGTGTGGATGAGTATGAAAACCTCCTAACCGAGAATCGAGTTTGGAAACAACGTACGGTGGGTATTGGGGTGGTTTCAAAGGAACGAGCACTGCAAATGGGCTTTTCTGGACCAATGCTTCGAGGCTCAGGGTTAGCCTGGGATATAAGAAAAAAAGCACCTTATGATGCCTATGCCTATGTTGATTTTGCTGTGCCTGTGGGACTGAATGGTGATTGTTATGACCGTTATTTGTGTCGTATGAGGGAAATGCGTGAATCTAATCGCATTATCATCCAGTGTATCAAGTGGTTAAGGGAAAATCCAGGACCGGTGATTGTAGATAATTTGAAGGTGGCACCTCCTAGGAGAGAGAAGATGAAATCAGGAATGGAGGAATTGATTCATCACTTTAAACTTTTTACTGAGGGTATGCACGTGCCAGAGGGGGAGGTATATCAAGCCATCGAACATCCTAAGGGTGAATTTGGAGTTTACTTAGTTTCTGATGGATCTAATAAACCGTATCGAATGAAAATTAGAGCTGCAGGTTTTGCTCATCTACAAGGTATGGATGAAATGGCTAGAGGGCATTTGTTGGCGGATGTAGTGGCCCTTATGGGAACACAAGATCTGGTATTTGGAGAGGTAGATAGATAATGTTATCGGAAAAATCTCTAAAAAAGATTGATGCAGAGCTTACCAAATATCCTAAGGAAAATTTCCGCTCTGCTATTATGTCTGCCTTGACTATTGCTCAAATGGAAGAGGGATGGCTTTCTAGGCAGATGATTGAATATGTAGCAGATTATCTGGGTATTCCTGCAATACAAGCCTATGAAGTAGCTACTTTCTACAATATGTATGATGTCAAACCCGTCGGGAAATACAAACTCCAGGTATGTACCAATTTGCCTTGTGCTTTACGAGGTGGTGTAAATACTCTGGAATATTTAAAGAAAAGATTGGGTATAGAACCTGGGAAAACTACTCTTGATGGCAAGTTTACTTTGATTGAAGGAGAATGCCTAGGTGCTTGTGGTGATGCCCCAGTTCTGCTGCTCAATAACCATAAAATGTGCTCCTACATGACAGAGGAAAACATTGATAAAATTTTAGCGGAGTTAAGCTGATGGCTATTTTTCAAAAGGGCATTCTCTTTGAAGAAGTAGATACACTTAGTTCCGACTGTTGGAGGCTTAAGGCATATGAAGCCAGAGGTGGGTATCAAGCTTTAAGAAAAATTATTGAGCAGGCTTGGTCTCCTGAACAAGTCATTGAGGTAGTCAAAGCCTCAGGTTTGAGGGGGCGCGGAGGTGCTGGTTTCCCTACGGGGGTAAAATGGGGATTCATGCCCAAGGATAATTCTCCCAAATATGTGGTCTGTAACAGTGATGAGGGTGAGCCAGGGACCTTTAAGGATAGAGATATCCTGCGTTATAACCCTCACGCTTTAATTGAAGGCATGATCATTGCGGGTTATGCAATGCGTTGTATAGCAGGCTACAACTACATTCATGGTGAAATTTTTGAGGTTTATTTACAGTTCGAGAGCAGCCTAAATGAGGCTAGAGAAGCTGGCTATCTGGGTAAGAATATATTGGGTTCAGATTTCAGCTATGAATTGCATGCACATCATGGGTACGGGGCGTATATTTGTGGAGAAGAAACTGCGTTACTTGAATCTTTGGAAGGTAAAAAGGGGCAGCCTCGCTTTAAGCCTCCTTTTCCAGCTGCAGTAGGCTTATTTGGTAGACCTACTACTATCAATAATACTGAAACTTTGGCTTCAGTACCCTTTATTATTCGTAATGGTGCAGAATACTTCACTCAATATGGAGTTGAAAATTCCAGAGGAACTAAGGTTTTTTCTGTTTCTGGGCACGTAGAAAGACCAGGGAATTATGAGGTACCTTTAGGCTTACCTTTTAAGGAACTACTAGAACTTGCTGGAGGAATGAGAGAGGGAAGTCGACTCAAAGCCGTTATCCCTGGGGGAGCTTCGGCTCCTGTATTGCCTGCGAACATAATAATGGAACTTACTTTGGATTATGACGCCGTACAAAAGGCTGGCTCTATGTTGGGTTCGGGAGCGGTGATTGTAATGGATGAAAATGTCAGTATGGTTAGAGCGTTGGAACGTTTATCTTACTTCTTTTATGAGGAATCTTGCGGGCAGTGTACCCCTTGTCGTGAAGGCACGGGTTGGCTATACAGAATCATTCACCGTATCGCTACTGGGGAAGGAAAGTATGAAGATTTAGCTTTACTTGAGTCCATTTGTACCAACATAGCTGGTAGAACTATCTGTGCTTTAGGAGATGCCGCAGTATTTCCAGTAAGGAGCTTTTTAAAACATTTCAAAGACGAGTTCGTAGAGTGTATTGAAAAGCAACGTCCTCCAATTCACCGTTGGTGCTAGGCTGAATTGTTTCAATCAGTAGGAAATAAGATATGGTAGAAATTGAAATTGATGGCAAAAAGGTTTCCGTGGAAACAGGGACTCCGGTATTGGAGGCTGCGCTAGAAGCGGGAGTTTACGTACCACATTTCTGTTACCACAAAAAGTTATCAATTGCGGCGAACTGTCGTATGTGTTTGGTAGGAGTAGAAAAAAATCCTAAGCCGGTCCCAGCCTGTGCGACAGTAAGTGTAAACGGAATGAAGATTGATACGGAATCCCCTACCATTAAGAAGGCCCAAAAAGGTGTTATGGAATTTTTGCTCATCAATCATCCGCTAGACTGTCCTATCTGCGATCAGGGTGGGGAGTGTCAGTTGCAGGATCTGGCAGTGGGGTACGGACGTATGAGCAGTCGTTTCAATGAAGAAAAGCGTTATGTACCTCCTAAAAACATGGGACCTTTGGTGGGTGCAATTGAGATGTCGCGCTGTATCCACTGTACGCGGTGTATCCGATTTACAGAGGAAATTGCGGGTTATCAAGAGATTGGAATGATTAATCGTGGGGAGCACTCTGAAATTACATCCTTTTTAAATGAGGTAGTACAAAGTGAGATTTCTGGAAACGTAATAGATTTATGTCCGGTGGGGGCTCTGACTAGCTTGCCTTTCCGTTATCAATATCGTACCTGGGAGATGTCTAGGCGTAAATCTATCTCAGCTCATGATGCTCTGGGGTCCAATCTAGAAGTGCAAGTCAAAGACAAATTAGTACAACGAGTGTTGCCTCGTGAAAACGAAGCAATTAATGAGTGTTGGTTATCAGATAAGGACCGTTTCTCTTATGAGGGCTTGCGGCATGAAGAACGTGTGCATCATCCGATGATTAAACAGGATAATCGCTGGTTTACGGTGGATTGGGAAACCGCTTTGCGTTATGTACAAAAGGGTCTGCAGGGTGTAATCAAGGATCATGGCAAAAAAAGCGTGGGGATTTGGGCGAATAGTAATAGTACATTTGAAGAACTCTATTTACTAAAGAAATTAGCAGCTGGTATAGGTACCCAGTGTATTGACGCACATTTGCGTCTTTCCGATAGACGTATTACAAAGATAAAGAGGGGTGCGTTGTGGCTTGGACAATCTATAAAAGACTTTTTGAATAGTGATGTTTTTTTAGTAGTGGGCGCATACCTTAGGCAAGATCAACCTTTATTGACAGCACGTATGAGACAGGCAGTTCGCAAGGGAGCTCGTTTAATCGTTATTCAAGCAAAAAAGGAAACTTTGCATATTCCAGGGGCTGAGCAGTGCATTCTAGCCCCTCAGGATTGGGTAAATTTTTTAAATCGATTAGGTGGTGAAGAACAGCAGGGGCACTTCCATCTGTCAAATAAAGCGGGAAAATTTAGTATTGTTTTAGGCGAAGAAGCACAGTTGCATCCTGATTTTGCTTTGCTATATCAAGCGGCGCAGAATCTAGCACAAAGGTTTTCTGCCA
This sequence comes from Neisseriaceae bacterium, assembly GCA_043842855.1. Taxonomy (GTDB): domain Bacteria; phylum Pseudomonadota; class Gammaproteobacteria; order Burkholderiales; family Neisseriaceae; genus QFNR01. The sequence goes on along the minus strand of JBBPJF010000001.1, from coordinate 98,336 downwards.
CCTTAGGGATTTTTCCTAGTTCAGCTAATGCTGTGGGAGCGGATGTCCTCGGGCTAGTAGGACATGAGGAAAATAGTGTTATAGAGATGCTACGCACACCTAAGCAGGCAGTGGTTTTAGCTAATGTTGAACCTGAATTGGATACTTATCATGGCACGCGCGCGTTAGAAGTACTTAGACAAGCAGAGACAGTGATTGCGCTGACTGCTTATGCTAGTGAAGCGATCAAAAACTGTGCTGACGTTATTTTACCTATAGCTCCTTTCACCGAAACTCCAGGTAGCTTTATTAATATGGAAGGTGTGCTCCAAAGTTTCTATAGCACGGCTCCTACATTAGGATTAACTAAGCCAATGTGGAAGGTGTTACGAGTCATGGGTAATCTACTAGAGTTAAAAGGCTTTGAATTTCAGAGTGCTCAAGAAGTTTTAGAGGAGGCAGTGCCCGAAGATGGACTTCCTTCTGTTTTAAATAATGAGGTAAATACGGACAAACTAGATTCAGTTTTTTCCCACTATCGAGGATTGGTACGTGTGGGTGGAGTCAGCTTATATAACACAGATGCCGTTGTAAGAAGAGCGCAAGCACTGCAAAAAACAGTGCAGGCAGAAAAACCCTGTATAGCTTTGAATAGTAAGATGTTAAAAGAGCTGGGGCTAGATCAAGCGGATTTAGTGATAGTAGATCAGCCGGGGGGGAAATTAATGAGACTGGAACTTAGTTTAGATGATACTTTACCAGACTATGTAGCACATCTACCTTTACATCAAAGTAACTATGCTCTGGGAGCATTGTTGGGGGAGATTAATGTGAGTCGAGGCGGATAATGGATGCATTCTTTCAGACTTTTTTAGGACCGCAATTAGGTTTAACCCTTTCAATATTGCTCAAAATTGGTATTTTAATGGGATGCCTTATTTTAGCAGTAGCTTACTTAACTTATTTCGAACGTAAAGTAATTGGCTACATGCAACTCAGGGTAGGCCCTAACGTCACTGGGCCTTTTGGCTTGATACAGCCATTTGCTGACGTATTCAAATTATTGATAAAGGAAGTGATTCGTCCAAGTTCAGCAAATAGAGGATTATTCGTGCTTGCCCCTATTGTGACTTTGTTACCTGCATTTGCGGTTTGGGCTGTGATTCCTTTCTCGGAAAATTTAATACTCTCGAATCTAAATATAGGACTTTTGTATATCTTAGCACTTAGTTCAGGGGGGATTTATGGCGTGATTCTAGGAGGATGGGCTTCTAATTCCAAGTATTCATTTCTAGGTTCTATGCGTGCTTCGGCTCAAATGATCTCCTATGAGTTACCTATGGGCTTTGCTATCCTCTCCGTGGTGCTAGTGAGTGCTAGTATGAACTTTGTTGATATGGTGAACGTTCAAAAAGGCTCGTGGGGACTATTTTCCTGGAATTGGTTACCTCTTTTACCCATGTTTGTCATATATTTTATTTCCGGAGTAGCGGAAACTAACCGTGCTCCATTTGATGTCGTAGAGGGAGAGTCAGAGCTGGTAGCTGGTTTTCATACAGAATACTCAGGTTTTGCTTTTGCAGTTTTTTTCTTAAGTGAATATATCAACATGATGGTGATTTCTGTCATTGCAAGCCTATTATTTTTAGGAGGTTGGCTCTCGCCTTTTCCCATTTCTTGGGGATGGGTGGGGCAGGGGAGTATCCTTTGGCTATTACTTAAGATGTCTGTCTTGCTATTTGTTTACTTTTGGTTTCGAGCTACTTTCCCTCGATACCGTTATGATCAGATTATGAGATTAGGGTGGAAAGTTTTCATTCCTATTAGCTTGATTTGGTTGGTGTTAGTGGCTGGTTGGATGTTGACTCCTTATTCACCGTGGAAATAAAGGTTTAAAATGATGTCTCGTTGGTTTAGAACATTTGCTTTAACGGAATTGCTCTATGGTATGTGGGTAACCCTAAAGGCATTCTTCACTAAAAAAGAAACTGTTATGTTCCCGGAGGAGAGTATTCCTCAATCTGTAAGATTTCGAGGACTACATGCCCAGATGCGCTATGATGATGGAGAGGAGCGCTGCATTGCTTGTAAGTTGTGTGAAGCTGTTTGTCCTGCCATGGCCATCACCATCGATGTCAAGGAAGCAGATGATGGGACGCGTCGAACTTCTACCTATGATATTGATCTCACTAAATGTATTTTCTGTGGTTTCTGTGAGGAGGCTTGTCCTGTAGATGCTATTGTAGAGACACCTATTTTGCAATACCACGGAGAAAAAAAAGGAGATCTGTATTATACAAAAGCTATGCTGCTAGCTGTAGGAGACCGATATGAACCTCAGATTAAGCGGTGTAAAGAGCAAGATGCGCCTTACAGATAAGAGGGTCAAATAAAGATGAGTTACTTGGTTCCGGTATTATTTTATTTATTTGCAGCGGGGCTTTTGTTTGCTGCTGTTAAGGTGGTAACAGCTAAAAATCCTGTTAAAGCAGCTTTATGGTTAGTACTTAGTTTTACCTTTGCAGCAGCTCAATGGATTTTAATGCAGGCGGTTTTTTTAGGCATACTCTTACTGTTAGTGTATGTCGGAGCAGTTATGGTGTTATTTTTATTTGTAATAATGCTATTAAATATCGATATTGAAACGATGAGGGCTGGATTCTGGAAAAATTTGCCTCTTTCCTTTTTAGTGGGAATTGCTGTTTCTTTGCTGCTTATTTTGATTTTGGTTAATCCACAGTCTGGAATAGCTTCCATTAATCAGTTTAAGGATTTACCGGCGGACTACAATTCGGTTAAAGCTATAGGGCATTTACTCTATAGCAATGCATACGTTGTAGCGTTTGAACTAGCAGCGGTACTGTTATTATTGGGTATGGTTGCAGCTATCGCTTTAGTGCAACGCCGAAAGGTTATTTCTAAGCGAATAGCTCCGAAGGATCAAGTTAAAGTAGATCCTCGCGTAGGAAGAATTCAAGTTCTAGAGAATTTCCCAGAATCAGAGTTAAGCAAGGAAGTGAAGGAAGGTAATACCCAAAGCAAAGATAAGAGCGATCCCAAGCTAGTTTTACCTGAGCATAAAGCAAGGAACCCTTAACATGGCAATAACATTAACGCATTATTTAGTCTTGTCAACACTTTTATTTGGAATATCTGTCATGGGTATTTTTATGAATAGAAAGAATGTCTTGATTTTACTAATGTCAATAGAATTGATGTTGTTATCGGTCAACTATAATTTTCTTGCCTTCTCGAGGTATCTTAACGATCTCCATGGGCAAATATTTGTTTTCTTTATTCTGACAGTGGCAGCTACGGAATCAGCGATAGGCCTAGCTATAATTGTTCTGGTATATAGAAATCGTAAGAGTATTAATGTTAAAGAGTTAAATCGTCTCAAAGGCTAGGTATTAGAAAGTTATAGTTATGGATAAAATGCATGTATACCTGTTGATCGTTTTAACCCCCTTACTGGGGTCCTTGTTAGCAGGATTATTAGGTAGGTTTATCGGTAAAATAGGTGCACATACGGTTACTATCCTCGGTTTGTTGGTATCCGCTAGTTTATCTATTAGCGTTTTGTATGCATTTATCCAGGGCAAAGCGGAGGTATTTAACCAAAATCTTTATACCTGGCTGGTAGCTGGTAGAGGGATATCTTTTTCTATAGGTTTTTTAGTAGATCAATTAACTGCGCTGATGATGGTCGTGGTGACTACTGTCTCCCTGTTAGTCCACGTTTACACTATTGGTTATATGAAGGGTGATCCGGGTTACCAACGTTTCTTTAGTTATATCTCCTTATTTACTTTTGCTATGCTTGTCTTAGTGATGAGCAATAATTTTGTTCAACTATTTTTTGGTTGGGAGGCGGTAGGGTTAGTCTCTTATTTATTGATTGGTTTCTGGTTTAAGAAACCTACTGCTATTTTTGCTAATTTAAAAGCTTTTTTGGTCAATAGAGTCGGTGATTTTGGTTTCTTGTTAGGTATAGCTCTAATACTAGCCTATTTCAAAGTGGGACTAGATTATAATGCTGTATTCCAAGCAGCTTCTGCCTATTATGGAACTTCAATCGAGCTTATTCCTGGTCTACACTGGAATTTGCTTACTGTGGTCTGTGTTTTATTATTCGTAGGGGCTATGGGTAAGTCAGCGCAATTTCCCTTACATGTATGGTTACCAGATTCTATGGAAGGCCCCACCCCCATTTCAGCACTGATACATGCCGCAACTATGGTGACGGCAGGAATCTTTATGGTTTCAAGGATGTCTCCACTTTATGAACACTCTGATACAGCTTTGAGTTTTATTATTGTAATTGGCTCTATAACAGCTTTGTTTATGGGCTTCCTTGGAATAGTACAAAATGACATTAAAAGAGTTGTAGCTTATTCTACACTCTCACAATTGGGTTATATGGTGGTGGCGTTAGGAGTTTCAGCCTATCCAATAGCTATGTTTCATGTAATGACCCATGCATTTTTCAAAGCATTACTGTTTTTAGGAGCAGGTTCTGTCATCATTGGAATGCATCACGAGCAGGATATGAGGCGAATGGGTGGGTTGATCAAATACATGCCTATTACCTGGTTTACTATGTTAATAGGTAGTCTATCTTTAATTGGTTTGCCGTTCTTTTCTGGCTTTTACTCTAAGGATTCTATTATAGAAGCGGTACACTTCTCTTCCTTGACAGGAGCGCACATTGCGTACTGGTGTTTAGTAGTGAGCGTATTTGTGACAGCCCTGTATTCTTTTCGTTTATATTTCTTAGTTTTTCATGGCAAAGAGCGTTGGAAACAGTTTTGTCTTACGAAGCATTCAGCCACCCATCATCATGGGCTAGAGCCGCATCAGGACCCTAAAGAGAGTCCTTGGACAATGACATTGCCTTTGATTTTATTAGCTATTCCTTCATTAGTAATAGGTTATCTAGCTAGTAAACCTCTGCTTACAGGTAAATTTTTTACCCAAGCCATACAGATTAATGGGTTAAATCATCCAGCAATGGATTCTATACGCGCACACTTTGAGGGGGCCTTCTCTGCAGGGCTAAAGGGTTTTCTAAGTTTGCCTTTTTATTTGGCGCTAGCTGGAGTGGGAACAGCTTTTCTTCTTTATAGTGTTTTCCCAACTTGGCCAGCAAAGGTTATGCAGGTAGTTAGACCTGTTTATATCCTGCTCGATAAAAAATATTACCTTGATGAGCTCTACTACACCGTGTGGGTAAAAGGTGCACAGCAATTGGGAAAATTCTTTTGGAAAGTTGGGGATGTCCTGCTGATTGATACCGGACTGGTGAATGGTAGTGCAAAGTTGGTTTCGGTTTTTTCTAGAACTCTTAAGAAGGTCCAAACAGGATTTGTTTATACCTATGCTACCGTAATGGTACTTGGATTGTTACTTTTAATGTTTTTATGGTTTTATCCAGTATTAGTTAAAACATACTTGTAAAAATTGGGTAAGAAGACATGAGTCATATTTTAAGTTTAGTCATTTGGTTACCCATTTTTATGGGGATATTGGTGCTGTTGCTAGGAAAAGATATCCGAGCTTGGCTGCCAAAAAGCTTAGCCTTGCTAGGAAGTTTGTTAGGTTTCTTGGTGGCCTTACCGCTATATTTGCGCTTTGATTCTACAACCGCTCAAATGCAGTTTGAAGAAAAGTATAGCTGGCTACCCACTTTTCAGTTGAATTATCATTTGGGTGTAGATGGACTTTCAGTTTTATTTATTTTACTGAATAGCTTTATCACTTTCCTAGTCATTTTAGCCGGATGGGAAGTAATAAAGAAAAATGTTTCACAGTATATGGCGGCTTTCCTTATCATGTCAGGCTTGATTAATGGTAGCTTTGCCTCCTTGAATGCTCTCTTATTTTATGTTTTTTTTGAGGGCATGCTTATCCCCATGTATTTAATCATAGGCGTTTGGGGAGGGCCGAGGAGGGTATACGCTTCCATTAAATTCTTCCTCTATACTCTACTTGGCTCTCTGTTAATGCTGGTAGCACTGATTTCCCTGTCTTACTTAGCCGATGGTAGTTTTGAAATATTAGATTTTTACCGCATCGCAAATTTAAGTCTGGGAGTTCAATGTCTGCTTTTTCTTGCTTTTTTCTTATCTTTTGCAGTCAAAGTACCTATGTGGCCCGTACATACGTGGCTACCCGATGCTCATGTAGAAGCGCCAACGGGTGGTTCTATGGTGCTAGCCGCTATCACACTTAAAATTGGTGGTTATGGCTTTTTAAGGTTTGTATTACCAATTTTGCCGGATGCTTCTCGCTACATGGCCCCTATCGTAATTGTCTTATCGTTGATTGCGGTAATTTATATTGGTTTGGTGGCTTTAGTTCAAACAGATATGAAGAAATTGGTAGCTTATTCTTCTATTAGTCATATGGGTTTCGTAACTTTAGGAAGTTTTTTATTTACCGGGATGGAGTTGAACCGGCTAGGTTTAGAGGGTGCGCTGGTACAAATGGTTTCACATGGGTTTGTATCTGCAGCTCTTTTTATGTGTATTGGGGTTTTATATGATCGAGTGCACACTCGGAATATAGCTGACTATGGAGGTGTAGCGAATCGTATGCCATGGTTCGCTGCCTTCATGTTACTGTTTTGTATGGCAAATTCTGGTCTTCCGGGGACCTCTGGATTTGTGGGCGAATTTATGGTGATTATGGGTGCGGTGCAGACTAATTTCATCGTTGGGGCATTAGCTGCACTGACTTTAATATTAGGGGCGGGCTATACACTCTGGATGTATAAGCGCGTAGTTTTCGGTGAAGTAGCGAATGCACAAGTTGCCGAATTGAAAGACATTAACGTGCGTGAATGTATGATACTTTCCATACTAATGCTTGCAGTTATGGGGATGGGCTTATATCCATATATGTTCACTCAATTATTGGATGCATCAGTTAGTCATCTGATAATGCTTACTTCACAAACTAAGATTTAACAAGGATTTTCGATGATGGACTTATGGTCAAACTTGTCCGCATTCGAGGGACTATCTTCCAAGTGGCTAGTATTGTTCCCGGATATTATTTTATTAGTATGGCTGGGCCTAGTACTGTTAGTGGATTTATTTGCTATAAAAACTTGGCGTAGCTTAACTGAAAAGACTACTTTACTAGGACTGGTAGTGGTTTTTTGCGCTCAGCTGCTGCTTACCATGGTACAAGCAAGGTATGGCAAACCAATCTTTGCTTTTGAGCATACAGTAGTAAATGATTCTTTAGCCAATATTTCTAAGTTATTGATATATAGTTTAACTTTTCTGGTACTTATTTTTTCCCGGCAATATTTAAAGCAGAAAGCACTATATAGGGGAGAGTTTTATCTATTAACCTTATTTGCTGTGCTGGGAGCCAATGTTATGGTTAGTTCTAGTAACTATGTATTGTTATTCATTGGTCTAGAACTTCTGTCACTGGCCCTATATGCTATTATTGCCCTCCAAAGGGAATCTTTACTAGCAACTGAAGCTGCTTTGAAATATTTTGTGTTGGGCTCCTTGGCGTCTGGTATTTTGCTGTTTGGTATCTCTATGGTGTATGGAGCAACGGGAAGTTTAGACATATCCCAGGTTTTGCAGACGACTCAAGCAGGAGATTTCTCGAGACACATACTGTTGCTGTTAGGAGTAGTATTTGTTGTCGTAGGGATTACATTTAAGTTCGGAGCTGCCCCCTTCCATATGTGGGTGCCAGACGTATATGAGGGCGCTCCCACCCCGGTGGCTTTATTAGTTGGATCCACTCCCAAAATAGCTATCGTTATTTTTGCTTATAGAATATTGAGTCAGTCTTTAGGAGCGTATTCAGCAGATTGGGGAGGGATGCTACAAGGCTTGGCTATTCTTTCTTTGCTGGTAGGAAACATTGCAGCTGTACTACAGACTAATGTAAAACGTATGTTGGGTTACTCAACTGTGGCGCATATGGGTTTTGTTCTATTGGGCTTATCTGCACATGCTGCTAATACAAAGATCCTTGCTGGTGTTAGCGATGTAGGTGCATATAGTGCTTTATTCTATATGATCACTTATATGAGTATGGTACTGGTAGCCTTTGGGATTTTAATAGCCCTTTCTACGAAGGAAAATGATTGTGCTAACCTGTCTGACCTATCTGGGCTTAATAATCGCCATCCAATTTTAGCTTTTCTCATGTTATTAGCTATGTTTTCTATGGCGGGAATACCTCCTTTGGTAGGCTTTTATTCTAAGTTTTATGTAATTAAAGCTATGTTAGCTTTGGGTTGGTTGAAACTTTCTATTTTCTCTGTACTAATGTCACTGATTGGTGCATTTTATTATTTACGAATAGTTAAAGTAATGTACTTTGAAGCAAATGAAAGATCTGACCGTTCTGCTCTTACTCTAGATTTTTCTCTATCTGGTAAAGTATTCTTGGTGTTGACTAGTTTAAGTTTATTGGTACTGGGCATTTATCCCGAACCGATTGCGAAAGTTTGTCAATATCTGTTTCAGTTTAGTTAATGATTGATTTGGCATGGATGGAGAGTTACAGGCTGAATTGGTGGCCCAGGTAGACCTTTCTGACTGTTTCGTTATTAATTAGCTCATTGGCCGTACCTTCTGCCAGAACTTGACCATTGTTAATGATATAGGTGTAATCGCAGATTTTTAACGTCTCTCTAACGTTATGATCGGTGATCAACACACCAATTTTTCTCTGTTTAAGAAAGAGAATGAGCTGTTGTATATCTGAAATAGACAGGGGGTCTACTCCGGCGAATGGTTCATCTAATAAAATAAAACGAGGTTTACTGGCTAATGCTCGGGCGATTTCTACTCTCCTTCTCTCCCCCCCAGAAATAGAGAGCCCCATCGCATGTCTAATGTGAGAGATACTAAGTTCCTCCAGCAACTCTTCGAGACGCGCTTTTATTTCCGTTTTTGGATAATGCAACTGTAAGATAGCGAGGATATTATTTTCTACATTGAGGTTTCTGAAAATGGAGGCTTCCTGTGGAAGGTATCCTAATCCTAGCTGAGCCCGTTCGTGGATAGGTAAACGGACCAGGTCTATCCCATTTAAGTGAATAGAACCCGAATCAGCAGCGATCAAGCCTACTATAGTATAAAAAAGTGTAGTTTTTCCAGCTCCGTTTGGCCCTAACAGACCTACAATCTGACTACTTTGTAATGAAAGAGAAACATCTTTCACTATAGCTTTTTTTTGAATAGTTTTATTAATATTGGAAACAGTTAAAGTAAACGCTTGCATGTAAAGCCTTTAAAGTGCTTGGGGGTAAATAAGAATACTATTCCTCTTAGAAGAAGAACCAGGAGTCAATTGATAGTGTTGAGATAGAGTATTATAGTGAATGCTCCCGCTATTTATTTCATTCTTCTTAATTTTCAAGTAAGCACTACCTTTGAGATCAATATCACCAGTTTTATTATTGTAGATCACCTCATTTGCCTGTCCTTGCATTGGTTGAAGTTTTTGAGCTTTAGAGGTTGGATTGGTAGGCGCAGTTTGTTTTAAGCGTACTGGGGCTCCGATAGCATGTAAAATTAATGAAGATTTAAGACCCTGTAGTAGAACCTGATCAGCTTGCAATTGAAAGTTCCCTTGTTGTATTTCAACGTTGCCAATTAGTTCTCCACTTTGCGTTGTCTGCTGGACATGAACAGTATTTGCCAAAATTTGGATAGGGCCATCTTCATCTGCTTCCTTTGCCTGTACTTTAAAAGAGCATATGCCAAAACAAAAGAGCAGGCTGAGCATTTTAATGTTCATTGATAATAATCTCCACTTTACCTTTTCCGTCACCCATCATTTTAATTTCTTTAGTATCCGTCCTATAGGTTGCTTTTTTAGCAGTAACCTGTTGTGCGACTTGTTGTCCATTGTTAGTATAGTGGGTAATTTTCGCCCCTGTTAGGAAGAAAAAATTAGTCGCTTGCGCTTGGGTAATTTGCTGAGCAGTAACTTTATTTTCTAGTAAACCCGCCTTATTAAAGCTAGTAATAGTGGTGTTATACATAGCAGTAAGAGGCTGAGGCTTAGGTTGTGTCGAGGGGGAAGCTATAGTAGTGTGATCAACCCAAAGCGTAAAAAGGGACAACACAGTAATTAGAAAAAGGGGGAAAATAAAAGAAGGCAATGAAGTTTTCATGAAAGGAAAGAATCTATAACGCTTTCAAATTTATCCTGAGCATACAAGATGATATCACAAACTTCCCTCACTGCTCCTGCCCCACCTTGACTGTGTGTTGTATAGTGACAATAGTTGGTTACACAGGGATGTGCATTTTGAACCGTGACAGCAAATCCCACACGAACTAAAATGGGTAGATCAATTAGGTCATCTCCTATGTAAGCGCATTCCGAAGCTTTCAGCTTTGCTCGTTCTAATAATTCATCCCAGACGGCCAACTTATCTTTTACGCCAGGGTAGTAGTAATTAATTTGTAGCTCTTTAACACGTTTATCAACTCCTGGATCAGCACGACCAGAGATAACGGCGATTTGAATACCCTGTTGTTGGAGAAGTACTAAACCTAAGCCATCACGTACAAAGAATGGCTTACTGTCAGCAGACGAGCCATTATAATAAACTTTACCATCAGTTAAGACGCCATCCACGTCCAGAGCCAGTAATTTGCATTTTTTAGCCTTATCCCATACAAACTTGGAGATAGAGTGGTAGAAAACCATTAGACGATACCTGCCTTAAGTAGTTGATGCATAGTCAGAGCGCCCATTAACTGTTTTTTAGGATTGACAACCAGAAGTGCATTGATATTATTTTCCTGCATAAGATGAAGTGCGTCGCTGGCTAAGAAATCAGGCGAAATGGACTTTGGGGAGCGGATCATAATTGAAGAAATCAGTAAATTTTTGATTTCTTCTTGAGATTGAAAAAGGCGCCGTAGGTCTCCATCAGTAAAGATACCTTGAACAGTTCTAGTGTCATCTACTATGATAGCAAGGCCCATGCCTTGGCGCGTCATGACGATAATGGTATCTTTCAGGCTAGCCTCTAATGAAACAAGTGGCAAATCCCTATCCTCCGTTAACATAACATCAGCTACTTTGGTCAACAAGCTTTTGCCTAGGCTGCCCGCTGGATGCGAGAGAGCAAAGTCATTAGGAGTAAATTGTCTTTCTTTTAAAAGACAAACAGCGATAGCATCTCCAATAGCTAGCATCACTGTCGTGCTAGTAGTTGGCGCTAAGCCAAGTGGACATGCTTCCTGGGTAACATGTGTAAGAATATGCAGATCAGCGAACTTAGCTAAAGTAGAATTCTCCCTGCCAGTAATAGCAATGAGGGTAACTCCCTTGCGTTTAAGAGCAGGTAGTAAAGTGAGGATTTCTTCACTTTCTCCAGAATTAGAGAGAGCAATGACTATGTCACTTCCATCAATCATCCCTAAATCACCATGTGCAGCTTCAGCTGGGTGAACAAAGAAGGCTGGCGTGCCAGTAGAGGCTAGGGTAGAGGCTATTTTATTAGCAATATGTCCAGATTTACCTATCCCCATGAGGATAGTGCGGCCCTGGGTATGTAAAATAGTGTTGATGACATCAATAAAAGAGGGTTGTAAAGACTCTTTCATTTTTAGAAGGGCGTGAGCTTCGATCGATAGCACTTCTTGTGCAGTTTGGATACAGGCGTCTAGAGTAGAAATAGATACAGACATAGCAAGCTCGGACATATCAGGGGCCCTCATTATAGCAAATAAAGCTTAAATAGCTGTCCATGGAGGGAAAAATACTCAAGACTAAATGACTAAGGGGTTCTCACACTTTAAAAATAGAAAAGTTTAAGTTTGCTTAAGAGAATTGAAAATAGTAAAGTATTCAGGAAAAGTTTTATTAACACAGCTAGCACCATTAATGGTAACCGGCACGCCGAGCAAAGAGATCAGGGAAAAGCACATAGCCATACGATGATCATCATAGGTATCAATGCCTACATTTGGTTTCAAACGGTAAGGTGGGGTGATTTGTATACTGGATCCGGTGGTTGTGACTTCAGCGCCTAACTTTTGTAATTCAGTTTTCATTGCTTCAATTCGGTCGGTTTCTTTCACTTTCCAACTGGCTATTCCAGTAATGGTTGAACGCCCTCGTGCAACCAAAGCAAGTATACAAAAAACCATCGCTGCATCCGGGATAGAATTGGCTTCAATTGTAAAAGCTGGTACTGGCTGTTCGGGTGCTCTAGAAAGTGTCACGGAGTCTTCTTTAAATTGATAATTGGCTCCCAGTTTTGCCAATTCATAGATCAGTTGTAAATCACCCTGAATACTATTTTTTCCTATTCCTTTAAGGGTGAGCGGCACACCAGTGAGATAGGCTGCTGCTAAAAAGTAAGAGGCGCTAGAGGCATCACTTTCAATCATATAATGTTCAGGAGCATGGTAGGATTGACTCTTAGATATGAAGAAAGATTGAAGTCGGTCAGTTTGAATAAAAACACCGAATTTTTCTATTAGATCTAGAGTAAGCCTTACATAAGGTTTAGAGATTAATTCTCCAACCACCTCTATACTAATTTCTCTTCGTAAAATAGGAAGAGCAATCAGCAAAGCACTAAGATATTGGCTTGAGATTTTGCCATGAACAAAGATCTTAGAAATGTGATTATCACAGAAAGCCTCTATGGTTAGAGGAGGATAGCCTACTTCTCCTGTATAGTTAATTCGCGCCCCTACTTGTCGGAGAGCCTCTACTAGATCCTGGATAGGCCGTTCGTGCATTCGAGTATTACCACATAAGCGATATTGTCCCTGTTGTAAGGCTAAGATCGCTGTTAAAGGACGAAAAGCAGTACCAGCATTACCAAGATAGAGCGCTGGGGCGGTAGCAGGAAATTGCCCCCCCTTTCCTTGGATCAAAATTTCATCTGGTTTAATTTCCTCGATGGGAATTGCTAAATTAATTAAGGCTTGTTTTAAATAACGGGTATCATCCGAGCATAGAGCGTTGTGTAGGTGGCAAGTATTATCTGAGAGAGCTGCGAGCAATAAACTACGGTTAGTGATACTTTTGGAACCCGGTAAGCTAATCGTGCCGGGTCGCAGACCTGTAGGCGGCAAAAAAAGTGCAAAATCATCCATTGCTATCTATTCTGTGAAAAATTCCATGCTGATTTTAATTTAATACGCTCGGAATGATAGCATCATAGTACGAAAGAGTAGACCAAAATGTTAAAATAGCTGCGATTTTTTGAGTACCCAGGGGTTAAACCTTTAATGAAATATCCATTAGTAGACACTCGTCCCTATTCGAAAGACAAACCCCGTAGCCGGCTAGCACTTATAACAGAACAAGTGCTGCTAAGTGCAACTAAACCTGATAGAGAATTTGCTGAAAAGCAGCTGGAAGAGGCCATTGAAAAGCTGCTAATTGAAAAACAATCCCTACCCATAACGATTGCCATGTCTTTGAGCCCTTCTCAGGAATACTATAAAGTTCTTTTACAAGCTTTGCAAACGACGCTACAAGCAAAGCAGGGGGAGTCGCAGTGGATTGCTTTGCCTTTGGTTATACTACTAGGGAGTTCCAGAACCCAATCATTGGACCTAGAAATCCCTTTAGATTCACTTCAGCCTTTATTGACTAAGTGGTATGGTTTCCAAGCCTCAGAGGTGTTTTGGTTTAATTATCTGGTTCCTATGGATCTATTGTCTGGAGTGAAGTCTGAGCAATGGTATGAAGCTAAGTTAAAGCCTGCTGCTCTAGTGAAATGGTTACAATCCTACTCTCCCCAGGTTATCCAGCTACAAAAAGGGCAACAAATTCTCCTAAGCTTCGTACTTGGTTATACAGCAGAATTAGCGCTGGATAAGAAGAACTCTGAGCAAGCTTTAATGGAGATGATGCAATTTTGGACAGAGTATTTTTTAAAACAAGATCTAACCCCTTTTGTTTTGCCAATGCCACCTTCTGCAGTTCTGAAAGGTATGCTAGAAGGGGGACACATGAGTAAGAAAGTAGAATTAGATATTTTTATTTCAGAGGCAATCAGATCTATTAAACTTTTGCGACTGCCAGTAGGTGCAATCATAGCTACTAAAGAAGGGGGTAGTTTAGAAATTAGTCTCCAGTCACTGGATAGTCCAAAAAAAGTATTTACTTATAGTTGGAAACTAAGTTTTGCTGAATCTTTAGATGAAAGAGTAGGGGAGTTGATATCTTTATTAACTGATTGTCAGGTGGACCAAATTAGCTTACTTAAATGTCCCATGGAATTTCAGGCCTCAATACCTGACTTTGCTACTGCCTTAAAAGAGCAAAAGCTGCTCTTAATTTCCCCTTTATCTGCGAATGCAGGTAACTAATAAAAAGAGAGGAGCTTATGCTCCTCTCAGAAAAGTACGCCTACTGAAATTGTATCACTCCAGCTTCCACCAGCACGTGAATAGTGCTCTCAGGGGGGTAGCGGCCTGCAATGACGGCAGCAGCTAGGGGATTTTCTATTTGCGTTTGAATAGCTCGTTTGAGGGGCCTTGCTCCATAGATAGGATCAAAACCAGTAGTTGCGAGATATTTCAATACATCATCAGTATAGGATAATTGTAGATGGTTTTCTTTAAGTCTATGATTTAACTTATTTAATTGTATATCACAGATATGTTTGATATCTTCTTGCGTCAGTGCATGGAAGACCACTATTTCATCTATACGATTAATCAATTCAGGGCGAAAAAAGGACTCAACATCTTGCATAACGGTATTTTTCATATGTTCATATTCAGAGTTAGCTCCCAGGGCATGAATTTTTTCGCTACCTATGTTAGAAGTCATAATGATAATAGAATTAGTAAAATCAACCGTACGTCCCTGTCCATCGGTAAGGCGACCATCATCTAAAATTTGTAGAAGAATATTAGATACGTCAGGATGAGCTTTTTCTACTTCATCTAATAAAATTACGCTGTATGGTTTTCGGCGGACCTGTTCCGTTAGATAGCCTCCCTGCTCATAGCCCACATAACCTGGTGGGGCACCCAATAAACGTGAAACAGAATGTTTCTCCATATATTCTGACATATCCACGCGAATTAAATGTGTCTCACTACCAAACATAAATTCTGCTAATGCTTTACTTAGTTCAGTTTTTCCCACACCTGTAGGACCTAGGAAGAGAAAGCTTGCAATAGGCCTATTAGGATCAGCCAGACCTGAGCGAGAACGACGGATAGCATTAGAAACAGCGAGGATTGCCTCTTCTTGTCCCACTACGCGACGGTGTAACTGTGTCTCCATTTGTAACAAACGCTCTTTTTCTCCTTCGAGCATTTTTGAGACAGGAATACCCGTCATACGTGAGACGATATCAGCGATTTCATCTTCGGTTACTTTGGTTTTAAACAGAGTATTTTTAGGTCTGTCGTGTGGTGTACTCTTTTCTACTTTGTCCAAGCGCTCCAGTAGTTGTGGCAGATCACTGTACTTCAATTTAGAAGCTTCCTCTAATTTTCCTTCCCTTGTGTAACGAGCAATTTGATTCTGTACTTCTTCGATTTGCTTTTTAATTTGAGCGCTTCCTTCAGAAGAGTTTTTTTCTGCCAACCACACCCGCTCTAGTTCAGCATATTCTTTTTTAATTCCGAGTATTTCTTCTTCAATAAGTTGTGCTCTTTTTTTACTGGCTTTATCTGTTTCTTTTACTAGATGCATCCTTTCCATTTCAAGCTGAATTAGTTTTCGATCTAGTCGGTCCATTTCCTCAGGTTTAGAATCGATCTCCATTTTGATACGGCTTGCGGCTTCATCAATGAGATCAATAGCTTTATCGGGCAGGAAACGATCGCTGATATAACGATTTGACAAGCTGGCAGCTGCCACTAGGGCAGGGTCTGTGATTTCAACACCATGATGGGTCTCATACTTTTGTTGCAGGCCGCGTAATATAGAGACGGTATCTTCTACAGAAGGTTCTTGCACCAACAATTTTTGAAATCTCCTTTCTAAAGCGGGATCTTTTTCAATATATTGGCGATACTCATCCAAGGTAGTTGCACCAATAAGATGCAGTTCACCCCTTGCTAACGCGGGTTTAAGCATGTTGCCGGCATCCATCGCTCCTTCTGATTTTCCAGCTCCCACTAAATTATGTAGCTCATCGATAAAAATAATGGGGGGCTGTGGAGCTTGTGCAATTTCTTTTAAAACACCTTTTAAGCGTTCTTCAAATTCACCACGGTATTTAGCTCCAGCAATTAGTTGAGCAAGGTCTAGTTCTAATAAAGATTTATTACGTAAGCTATCGGGTACTTCTTGATTCACAATTCTTTGTGCTAAACCCTCGACTATAGCAGTTTTACCTACCCCGGGTTCCCCTATTAAAACTGGGTTATTTTTAGTACGTCGTTGGAGGACCTGCATAGTACGACGAATTTCATCATCTCTACCTATGACAGGATCTATCTTACCGTCCTTAGCTTTTTGAGTTAGGTCGATAGTATATTTTTTCAAAGCATTTCTTTGTGATTCAGCATTTTCATTATTCACTGGTTGATTACCTCTTACCGCTAAAATAGTTTGATTGATGGTTTCAAAGTTGGCGCCGGCTCTCTTTAAGAGCTCCGCAGCCTTTTGGTTAGTTTCAAGTGCAGCAGGAAAAAATAATTCTGAAGCAATGTAGCTATCCTTATTTTTTATGGCATATTTATCCATTAAATTGAGGATTGCATTTAATTCCCTGGATATAAGAATTTCCCCGCCTTGACCGGTAACTTTGGGCAGGTCTTCAAGTGTTTTATCGACACTACTTTTTAATTGGTCTACTTGTATACCTGCACGAACCAATAAATCGGTACTATTTAAATCCTCTAATAAGCTTTTTAACACATGCACAGCTTCTATATAGCCACTATCCTGGGACAAAGCTAGGCTCTGTGCTTTCATCAATATATCTCGAAAGTGATTAGTTAATCTATCTTCTCTCATTGCCAGCTCCTTAAACTATAGTATTTCCGTGATACTATATTTGACTGATTTGCCATAATTTCAATGCCAGCTGAAAAATTATGTTTGATTTTTCTTCTTTATATCATCGTTTAATCAAAAACTTAAAGTGGTTGAAGAAATGGGCTAAGCACAATCAAATTGAAGCTTTTCGCCTATATGATAGGGATATACCTGAGTTCCCATTTGCTATGGATCTTTACAGAGATAACTTGTATGTACAAGAATATAAGACTCGTTGGAGAATGGAAGAAAATGACTATAGCTTGTGGTTAGAGGGAGTGCGGGCAACCATTGCTCAAGCGCTTCAACTTGAGATGAGTTCAATTGTGCTAAGCCTACGACAAAAACAAAAGGGAAAGAATCAATATGAGAAAAAGAATAGCCGAGGGAAACAGTATATAGTGAAAGAGAACGGTCTTTCCTTTTGGATTGATTTGGGAACGTATATTGATGTAGGACTTTTCTTGGATCATCGACCCATGAGGGCCTACGTAGGTGAACATGCGGCCAATAAGCGTTTTCTTAATTTATTTTGTTATACCGCTAGTTTTAGTGTTTATGCAGCAGCAGGAGGCTGTTCATATTCAGAATCAGTCGATTTATCTAACCGCTACCTGGAATGGGCTGCAAAAAACTATAGTCTTAACCATTTGGATTTAGGAGCACATCGTTTAATTAAGCAGGATGTTTTTGCCTACCTAGAAAAAGCCATAGAGGGAAAAAAGCAATTTGATCTAATCTTCTTAGATCCACCAAGTTTTTCTAATAGCAAAGGAATGCGAGGGATATTAGATATTCAAAGAGACCAATGCTGGCTAATTGATCAATGTATGCAACTATTAAGCATAAAGGGATTACTGATTTTCTCTACTAATTTAAGAAGTTTTAAATTAGCTGAGCAATTGCACAACCATTATCAGATCACAAACCAAACCAAACGTTCCATCCCCCGAGATTTTCGCAACCAGAAGATACATCAATGCTGGTGGATAACTCATCAATAGTTATTTTTTGATACTAATCCAGTATTTTTTATCAAGCGTACTCTTAGCAGGAATAATGACAAATTCTCCACCGTTAGTAAATTCTAAATAGAGGAGTTTATTCCTTAAAAGGGGAGAGTCGAGCTTAGCAGAACCTTGTCCATAAATAACTTTAACAAAACAACCACTGGGTGAGTCAGGGTTTTGCTGAGGAGTAGAGGAGACAGGAACACCTTCAATTTCAAAGGCAGCATAACGAGACTTTAAGCCTTTAGCATCATTAGGCAACTGACACCGATTGCCAAGCAAGGCATAGACGAGGTCAGTTCGAAGAACTTTATTAGTATAGTCAAGTGCCTCGTTTACTTGGTTATGAAGGATTAGCTCATCACCATACTGATAAGTTACACTCTGCTTCCTAGCAATGGTTTTCTGAGAGAAGTAAGCACCCAGCCCAAAAACTAAGACGAGCAAAAGCGACACAACCAGAGCAACTAGGAAAATCTTTTTCATAAAGTGCTTTATTCATGCCTAGAAAAGTACCCAGAAGGGAATAGTTAAATGCACCCATCCTACTATAAGAAAGCGTAAAAAGTCACTGAAGAAGAATAATGGCGGAGAGGAAGGGATTCGAACCCTCGATACGCTGATTAACGCATACACGCTTTCCAGGCGTGCGACTTCAACCACTCATCCACCTCTCCGTTGGAAACTCCATCTCTGTTCTCCTGCTGAAAAATCAGTTAGGAGCACAGCACACTTTGACACACTCTCTTACTAAACCAGGACCGCGGTACACTAGACCAGTGTACAATTGCACTGCACTCGCACCTAGTTGAAACTTAAGTAAAGCCTCTTCTGCAGAAGTAACCCCACCTACAGCAATAACGGGAATACCATTATCCAATTCTCTTAGTAAATTCGTCAATACCTGATTAGATTTTTCAAGGAGGGGAGCCCCAGAAAGGCCACCGGTTTCAACGGCAAGGGTTTGGTTTTTCAGGGAGGTTTTATCTATGGTTGTATTAGAGCAGATAATGCCATCTATGGGTATTTTTATGGCTATGCGAGCAAAATATTTGAGCTCTGTTAGTGTTAGATCAGGTGCTATTTTGACCACTAAAGGAACGTATTTACCATGTTTCTGAGCTAGAAGTAACTGTTCCTTTTTCAATGTCTCCAATAAAGTTTCTACATAGATATCTGTTTGTAACACTCTCAGATTTTTAGTGTTAGGAGAACTGATGTTGATGACAAGATAGGAGGCATATAGATAAACTTTTTGCATACCAATCCGATAATCCTCTACCGCTCTATCAAGGGGTGTATCGGCATTTTTACCGAGATTGATTCCTAAGATACCTTGGTAACGGGTTTTTTTGAGATTTCCAATAAGGTAATCTAAACCTAGGTTATTAAAGCCCATTCGATTAATTACTGCCTTTTCTTCTTCAACTCTAAATAATCGGGGTTTAGGATTACCTGGTTGCGCCCTTGGGGTGACCGTACCTACTTCAATAAACCCAAAACCCAGCGCTGCCAGAGCATCAATATGCTCTCCATTTTTGTCAAGACCTGCTGCTAAACCGATAGGATTAAGTAATTTAAGACCCATAAGTTCTCTAGGGCACTGATCAGATGACCGCGCTTTGATCCAGTTCAATCGGTAACCTATTTCCAATAGACCTAGCGCCCGTTGATGAGCTCTCTCAGCATCACCAAAGCGTAAACAACGGCTTAATAAGGTAGAGTTCATATAATCTTCCAAGTTGAATGGTTAGAAAAATAGCTTGGTTGAAAGTGGTGCAGAAGAAGAGCATTGTAAATTCATTGACCCGAACTTTTTTTCAATTAAATCAATTTTACTGAGGTGTATGGTTTCTGACAGGAAACTTCATTGAGTGGGGACCGTGGAAAAGTGATTCTGTTTATGGCTGAGGTTAACCTAATTAGACCACATTGTATTACAAATTCACTCGTTAAAAATAGTGAATGTTTATCACAAATCCTTAGCTGCCTAAGTAGCTCACAACATTAATAAGGAATTAGTGTAGTTTGGGTGAAGCAATCAAATAGCTGGCCTTGTCCTAGGTGCAAGCTTCAACCGATCCCCTATCCTAACTTCCTGCTTTAATTAGGTCTTTGGCATTAGGATAAGTGGCACCACTAGCACGAAGTATCAACTAACATTATGAAGCAACTACATTTTTTGCTGGAATACAGATGAGGGATTCTAAAGGTCAGCTTGTAGGCCACTACAGGTTGCATTGTATAGCCTTCAACTACATGTTTTACAGGTTATAGCATGTTTGCAGTCAGTTAATACTATTAGCAGAATAGCGCAGACAATTTGTCAGCAGTTGAAGCAGTCTGTTTGACTAAATCTCAGAGTAAATAGCAAATAAAAGCAGACTGATGGGGAGACCCATATAAGTAGCTACTACCTAACCCTTAAATAGAAAGCTAGAACTCAGAAAACCTCTTATACAGCGTTCACAAAGATTGCTTCAAAATTTAGGATTTATTATGGGGGGATTAGGTTGAGGTAAGAGTCTAATCCGTAAGCCTTAGTTGTTCTAAAAACTGCTTCAATGCTTCAGGCATAGGAGCCTCTAATGTGAGTCTCCCTGCATTATTTGGATAGTCAAATTCTAGACGGAAAGCATGTAAAAACATTCTTTTGAGTCCTTGTTTTCTTAGTTTTTTATTAAGTTCATAACAGCCATAACGTTCATCTCCAGCAATAGGGGCCTGCTGAGCTTGCATGTGAACTCTTATTTGGTGAGTTCTTCCAGTTTTAAGCGATACTTTGAGTAATGAAAATTGTTTAATTTGTTCCAAAAGCTCAAATTGGGTATGAGCGTATAGGCCTTTGGTAGAAACCCTGACCAGTCTATCCTGTCCTGCAATTTTGAGGAGAGGGAGTTTTACATCTTGGAGTTTAGAAGGCCAAGGGTAAGCTGATAAAACCAAGTAGATCTTCTTAGGGTGATTCTGTCGAAATTGTTCGTGAAGAGCGACTAAAACCTTCCTTTTTTTAGCCACCAGCAGCAGTCCTGAGGTTTCTTTATCCAGACGGTGTACTAACTCTAGATACCTAGCTTCAGGACGTTGCTGTCTTAATTGTTCGATAACACCTAAGCTAATTCCACTTCCACCGTGAACTGCTAAGCCAGACGGTTTATTGAGAACCAGTAACCCTTCATCCTCATACACCACCGGCAGGGGTAGACTCTTTACCATAGGGCGGGTGGTATAGTTAGTCGAACTAAGCTGTAGAGGAGGTAGACGTATACGATCACCTGGCTGGATCTTGTAGCTAGCTAATATCCGCCGGCAATTAACCCGCACTTGCCCGGAACGGATAATTTTCTGTAGATGACTATTGGGCAGCGCTTTTAATTTTTTCTGAAGGTAATGGTCAAGCCTTTGACCAGATTCTTCTTGCTGTACCAATAAATAGCTAATTTTACCTTTACTTATTTGTGACATCTTGCTTATAATGGTGACTGCGTTATGGCAGTATCTCCATTGTAAAACGAAAACCACAGAATGGTTGGTTTTTGGGTGGTTTTTTTTGATTTTTTGGTCTTTGGGCTGACACAAGATAGTTTGGAGAGCTGTCAGCAGGTTGAGTAGAAGAAATAATTTTGCGTGTGGAGGGAGGTCAGTTGAGTTCCTAGACTCAGGGACAAAAGACTGGAGTTTAGCTGAGAAACACGAGGATATTAGAAATTAGGCCGGAGATGGTAAGACTTGCGTTTTTGCGGTGAGCACGGGGCCTAGTTTTCCGATCAGAATAGCCTATTGGGTAGCAATAAATCTCCTTAATGGAAGAGCCTATAAGTTTGAGTAGAGTTATTAGTGGATAACATTTTTCCAGTATCATTCAATTCAAACGTCTTTTTCCTGCGTAGAAACGTCGTTATGAAGGGTTGCTATTCTTCCTGACTCAAAGTTTTTAACCTTTGAGGGGAGATTCCGTGTGAGTCTCAGTCTCTTTTCATATGCCGTTTGATAAGAGGTAATCATACAAAATGAAGAGAATGCTGTTTAATGCCGCGCAGCCAGAAGAATCGCGCGTAGCTATAGTGGACGGGCAGAAACTTATCCATTTAGATATAGAAACTGCAGGCAGAGAACAAAGAAAAGGTAATATTTACAAGGGAGTTATTACAAAGATAGAGCCCTCTTTAGAAGCTTGTTTTGTGGACTACGGTACACAAAAGAATGGTTTTTTACCGAGTAAGGAAATTCATCGTTCCTATTTTAGGGGTTACACCCGCGGCAAGGTTAAGCTTCAGGAAGTTTTGAAGGAAGGCGATGAAGTATTGGTTCAGGTTGAGAAGGATGAGAGGGGAAACAAGGGCGCCACGCTGACGACGTACGTCAGCTTGGCCGGACGCTATCTGGTGTTGATGCCTAATAACCCTCGTGGTGGTGGGGTTTCTCGTCGCATCGAGGGAGATGAGCGTGCAGAAATTAAAAACCTAATTAATCAGTTAGAGATCCCTAAAGGTATGAGTGTCATTGTGAGGACCGCAGGCATAGGGCGCTCGCTAGAAGAATTAAAATGGGACCTTGATTATCAATTAAAACTATGGGGAGGTGTGGTAGAAGCCAGTCGCCAGGAGGGAGTTCAAGCTTTAATCTTGCAGGAAAGCTCTCTTGTTATTCGAGCGATCCGTGATTATTTCCAACCAGATATTGGAGAAATTTTGGTAGATGATCCCGGAGTTTTTGAAAAGATACACCAATTTATTAGTTTCATCCTTCCTCATAATCTACATAAGGTGAAGTTGTATCAGGATAGTATCCCATTGTTCAATCGTTTTCAGATAGAAAACCAAATCGATTCAGTTTACGCTCGACGCGTTTCCTTACCTTCAGGGGGAGAGATTGTTATAGATCACGCAGAAGCTTTGGTAGCTATCGATGTCAATTCTGCAAAAGCTACTAGGGGAGCTGATGTTGAAGAGACGGCTCTACAAACTAATTTAGAGGCTGCTGAAGAAATTGCCAGACAGATCCGATTAAGGGATATTGGTGGGCAAATTGTGATTGATTTTATTGACATGGAGGATCAGAGGAATCAGAAGTCGATCGAGGATGCCATGCGCGTATACCTGACTGAAGATAGGGCACGTGTACAAACAGCTCGACTTTCACGCTTCGGTCTAATGGAAATTTCTAGGCAACGGCTGAGAGTCTCCTTGGAAGAAAGTACACATTTAGTTTGTCCGCGCTGTTGTGGGACAGGGGTTATTCGGGGTGTTGGCTCTTCTGCGCTACACATACTCAGGATAATCCAAGAGAGAGCAATGAAGGAAAATACAGGTGAAGTGGTAGCTCAGGTACCGGTGGAAGTGGCAACCTTCTTGTTAAATGAAAAAAGGGAGCAGCTTTTTTGTCTCGAGGAAAGTTTGGGCGTTTCCATTATGATTATCCCTAACAAATACCTTGAAGTGCCACATTATCGCATAGAGCGGCTTAGAACAGATGATGTGGTAGAAGACGCTGTGAGTTATCAATTGGTAGAAGGGCCGCCAGAGGAAACCTATCAAAGTACTGCTCAGAAGAATAGAGCTGCCGTGAGATTGCAAGCTGCAGTACAAGGAATTAGGCCTAATATGCCGGCTCCAACGCCAGCAACTCAAGCCAAGACCTGGTTTAGGGAAGTGAAGACGTGGTTTTTAAATTGGTTTGAGACCCAAGAAAGAAAGGTTAAACCTGTACCTTCTGAAAATTTTCGCCAGAGAAACGGGTCTAATAGCCTTTCAAGCAGTCGTTCAGAAACCCGAGGTTCGAGGACTGCTTCGAGGAGTGTTGCTAGTTCTAGTGTAAAAGTTGAAGAAGATAAATTGGAGAAAGCAACAGACAAAAGTAAACAATTGCCGCAAGCTTCGACGACAGACAAGGGTTCAATTGTACGTAGTCAGAGAAAGGAGATAACAGCGCCTAAAAGGCAAGGTAAATCAAGGGAGGATAATATCTCCTCTAGTAAAGTTGAAACCCAAAGAGTTTCTGCTGGGGAGGTAAAAACTACGGGAATGAATCAAAAGCCCCCCAAAGTACTGGAAAAGGTAGAGGAAAAACCAAAGACACAGAGTAAGCATAGTCAAGTTAGTAATGATAAGACATCTGGTGCGGAGGCTGGTGGCGGGGCTCTGAATGGTACAACTACACGACCAACAAATGTTACAACACAGCAAAGTGCGAAAAAACATAATAGGCAAAGACCTCCCTCAGCTAGTTATTTAGAAAGACGGCTACATGTAGATAAGATTGCAAGATATATACATAAGACAACAATAAGAGTTTTGGAATCTGGAGGCTGCGTTGTACCGAAAGCTGTAGTAGATGCAGGTTTGGAAGAAGGCCACTTAAGGCAAGAAGAGATAGCCTTGCGATCCGTACAAACGCTCAACTCGGAGCAAGTGAAGCAAGCTAGGGAAGAAACGCAAAAAGACCTTAAGGCCATGCCTCAGTCGGATAAATTAAAATCTCCTACCACAATTAGTGGCGGACGTTTGATATTGGTAGAAACAAAACCAGAATTATTACGAAAAGCTACTGAAACGGGCTAAGCTGTGTGAACTTTCAGAGAGGTCGGTTAAAATGGCTGGCTTTTTCTTGAGCAAACAGGGTAAAGGGGCACAGCATCTGTTGGGGATAGAGGAACTTAAAAGCTTAGATTTTTACTGAGCTAGTTTCTAGTGTTTCGTACTGGTGGATGTTATGTCCGTAATAGACTTTCGGGACTGCGTTTTGCAGGCGATTAGTTTCTCCTTGAGCGCGGGATTCTGCTTTCGTGTGCGCTTTGCTTTTGAATCGTCGTGGTTGGTTGTGTGTCTTGTTATAACATTGCTTTTAAGGGAGTTGACAGTCATTGGGGGGCACCCTTATAATCCAGCTTCACTATTCCCTGATAGCTCAGTCGGTAGAGCGACGGACTGTTAATCCGCAGGTCCCAGGTTCGAGCCCTGGTCGGGGAGCCAGAATATGGAAGCCCACGCAAGTGGGCTTTTTATTTGATCTGGAAAAGAATACTGGGAGGGAGTAGCTTTTTCTTCTTACCTTAGTGTTCTCCATGCTTGATATTATTCATTTTTAACTTGCTCCGTGTAGAGAGAAAATCTATGTATGGAGTAATTAGAGAGTTCTATGAGTTGATTACTAGCGTGGGTGCTTTGTTAACTTCCAAAAAGGAAGTAAAAATCTGACTACGCTGGATCGCGCTAACTCCACGAAACTTTATATAGTGGTTAGTCGTTGTAGGATAATAAGTAACAGCTTAAACATCTGCATATTTTTAAGATAGTCAAATATGGTCTTTGGTTAGAAAAAGGCAAAACTAGTTTCGAACTGTAAGAAGTGAGTATTGCGAGGTTTTCAATCAGAAGGGTAGTTGTTATAATTCGGCGTGAGGTAGGAGCTTGTCTCGGGTTGTGAGTGGAGCGATTAGCTGACAGATAAAGATTTAGAACATAGCGCTATTTGCTGAAGGTGCCAGGCGTGGGTTTTTTAAAGAACAAGAAAATATTAATTACGGGGTTGATCTCACAGAGGTCTATTGCTTATGGGGTAGCTAGTGCCTGTAAAGCTCAGGGCGCTGAGCTAGCATTTACCTATGCTTTGGATAAAATGGGTAACCGTGTAATGGATATAGCTAGGCAATTTGATTCAAATTTAGTTTTTCGTTGCGATGTACAGAAGGATGAAGAAATCGCCTCAGTTTTTGAAAGCTTAGCCCAAGTTTGGGGGGGGCTGGACGGATTCCTTCATGCTGTAGCGTTTGCTCCTAAGGAGGCTTTGGAAGGGGATTTTCTGACGGGTATTAATCGTGATGCTTTTAGAATTTCACAGGAAGTTTCTGCTTATAGCTTGGCAGCATTGGCCAAAGCGGCTAGACCATTAATGCAAGGGCGGGCAGCCTCTATTGTGGCTTTGAGTTACTTAGGCGCTATTAGGGCAGTGCATAATTACAATACAATGGGACTAGCTAAAGCGAGTTTGGAGGCGGCCATACGCTATATTGCACAAGCATTGGGGCCGGATGGCGTGCGTTGTAATGGGATTTCTGCTGGACCAATCAAGACTTTGGCTGCTTCTGGAATCTCCGGCTTTAGTAAAGCTTTGAAGTTGGCTGCTACCCAGAGTTTACTTAAGCGTAATGTAACGGCGCAAGAAGTCGGTAATGTAGCAGCTTTCCTTTTCTCTGACTTGGCTTCAGGGGTAACTGGGGAAGTCACCTATGTAGATTGCGGTTACAGTCATTCAGCCTTCGCTGCTTCAGAGTAGGCCTAAGCAATGGTAATTAAGAGGGTAAGAAAAGGGTTAGTTACAGGCTTTCAGGTCTTGCTTATTTCGCTATTATGGTTGGCAGCAGATTGGTTACATAGGTACTGGATCACACTAATCCCTTCTAGTGCGTTGGCGCTACTGATGCTTTTAGTGATTATCTCAGTTTATGATGGAGCAGTTTCTATATTTAACCGGGGTGCTTATTTCCTTGTAGCACATCTTACTTTAATGTTTGTACCCTTAATTGTACTAGCACTCCAGTATAAAGATTTTTTTATAGAAGAGGGGCTGAATGTCCTCTTGGTCATGTGCTTGTCTTCGTTGACAGCTATGGTGGCTGTGGTAGTAGTGATGCATTTGCTTATCCGCAGCTCTGTTCAGCGTAGAAAAGTAAACTATGAATGAGGAATTAGTATCTTCAGGCTTTTTGATTGGCCTGACAGTAGTGATTTATTTGATTAGTAAGCGGTTAGCCTTGCGTTATCCACGAGCTATTTGGTTGATGCCGGTTATTATTGCTCCTTTAGCTGTATTATTTTTACTATGGGTTTTCTCTATTTCCCTGGATACCTATGATCTGGGGACGCGTTCCTTATTGTGGTTCCTTGGGCCTGCTACTGCTGCATTTGCTGTCCCCATTTATGAGCAAAGGGGACTAATCAAAAAAAATGCTCTTATTTTATGCATTGGGGTCTCAGTCGGTGTAGGGATAAATTTATTGGCTATCTTACTTTGGTCTCAGCTCTTTCCCTTGTCAGAAGTAATGAAGAAGAGTATGTTAGCTCATTCCGTAAGTTCTCCTTTTGCAGTAGTGGTAAGTGGACATTTGGAGGTAGAGGGGAATTTAGCTGCCATATTGGCCACTTTTACTGGTATTTTTGGCATGTTGGTTGGAGAATTGATACTAGCTATTTTGCAAATAAAGGACGCAAGAGTGAGGGGTATCATGTATGGCACCAATTTTTCTGCTGTTGGTACAGCCAAAGCCATGAGTATAGGCCATACCGAGGGTGTGCTTTCCAGTCTATCAATGGTACTAAGTGGACTTTTGATGATTGTAGTTGCTCCAGTTTTAGCTTACTTCTTCAAGTGAGAACCAGATGAGGATGAAACAGTTATGAATAAAAAAGCGGTGATTGTCTCAGCAAAAAGGACCGCTATCGGGAAGTTTGGGGGTGGATTAGCAGGTGTCCCTGCTGTGCAATTGGGTGCAACGGTGATTCGAGCTGTGTTGGAAGATACTAAGCTCGGTGCTGCAGCAGTAGAAGAAGTAGTGATGGGGCACGTATTAACCGCGGGGCTAGGTCAGAATACGGCGAGACAAGCCGCCCTGCTGGCTGGTTTGCCCGTGGAAGTATCCTGCTTTGGTGTGAACTTGGTGTGCGGTTCTGGTTTGAAGGCAGTGCAATTGGCAGCTCGGTCTATTGCAGCAGGACATGCTGAGGTAGTTATCGCAGGCGGACAAGAGTCTATGTCGAGAGCACCCTTCCTAATAGAGGAAATGCGTAGAGGCAAAAAAATGGGGGACGCCTCCATGATAGATAGCCTATTAAGGGATGGGCTAACAGATGCCTACCAAGGCTATCACATGGGTATAACCGCTGAAAAGGTTGCAAATCTGCATCGTGTCTCTAGAGAGGAACAAGATCATTTTGCTCTTGAATCTCAGCACAGGGCAATAAAGGCGCTTGAGCAGGGCCGCTTTGTTGATGAAATTGCCGCGGTCAGAGTGTCGGATAGACAAGGACAATGGGAACTAGTTAAAGATGAAGGTGTTAGAGCTGGAGCGAATTATGAATCAATGGCGCGACTGAAGCCTATTTTTGATCCAGCCGGTACGGTGACTGCCGCGAATGCATCAAGTATTAATGATGGGGCAGCAGCTGTAATGCTGATGTCTGAGGAACGAGCAGAGAGATTAGGTTTGAAACCCTTAGCGACGGTAGTGGCTAGTGAAACCTCTGGTTGTACGCCAGAATTAATGGGCATGGGGCCGGTAGAAGCTATAAAGAAAACTTTGTATAAAGCCAATTGGAAACTTGAAGAACTGGAACTTATAGAATTAAATGAGGCCTTTGCTTCTCAGGCCTTAGCGGTGATGGAAGCTTTGCAATTAGATTCTTCCATCACTAATGTTAACGGAGGAGCTATTGCACTGGGCCATCCGATTGGGGCCTCTGGTTGCCGTATTTTGGTTACCCTTCTGCATGAAATGAGAAAAAGACAACTATCAAAAGGTTTGGCTGCCTTGTGTATTGGTGGAGGCATGGGGATAGCCTTAGCAGTTAGCTGTCCTTAGCTGAAGTAGAAATAATAATTAAGGGGTAGGTGTTGTTCTTCGTATGCCTTTGACTTACTCAATAAGTAGAAAAATGCTTCAGGTTTGTAGCGTTAAGGGTATTAGCCTGAGGGTTCTGCCGCCTATTTAACCCAAGTCGGCTGGAAGGCGATTGGCTTATATACAGTTAAGTCGTAAGGAAATTAATGATTAGCCGGAATAGGAGTTTGCAGTGATGAATGACAAGGTTGTTATCCCCACAGGGGGAAAAAAGATAGTTTTGGGTGAACCTATACCCGACAATCCAATCATACCCTATATAGAGGGTGATGGTATTGGTGTAGACATTACCCCAGTAATGATGAAGGTGGTAGATGCTGCTATACAAAAGGCTTATGGGGGGACAAAAAAAATATACTGGATGGAAGTTTATGCAGGTGAAAAAGCCACGCAGATTTATAGTGACAGCGTTTGGTTACCTGATGAAACGGTGGAGTATTTGAAGGAATACGCAGTTTCCATCAAGGGACCAATGACAACACCTATAGGAGGAGGAATTCGCTCTTTGAATGTAGCCTTGCGGCAGCAGTTAGACTTGTACCAATGTGTCCGACCTATACGATATTTTAAGGGTGTTCCATCTCCACTAAAAGATCCTAGCCAAACAGATATGGTAATTTTTCGTGAGAATACAGAGGATATATATTCTGGAATTGAGTGGGAAGCAGGGAGTGAGAGCGCTAGAAAGCTTATAGACTTCTTACATAATGAATTCAAGGTTACCCAGATACGTTTTCCCGAAACATCGGGAATTGGTATCAAGCCTATATCACGAGAGGGCACACAACGTTTATTCAGAGCAGCAGTTAATTATGCAATAAAGAATAATCGTGAAAGTATTACCATCGTGCATAAGGGTAACATCATGAAATACACAGAAGGGGCATTTATGCACTGGTCTTATGCTCTTGCACGTGATGAATTTGGAGCTCAGCCAATTGATGGAGGACCCTGGTGCGTATTTAAAAATCCGAATACTGGGAAAGAAATAATCATCAAGGATGCAATAGCAGATAATTTTTTACAGCAGATTTTGTTACGTCCCGCTGAATATGATGTGATTGCAACTACTAATCTTAACGGAGATTACATTTCCGATGCTTTAGCGGCACAAGTAGGGGGTATTGGTATTGCTCCTGGTGCTAACATATCAGATCAATATGCAGTTTTTGAGGCTACACACGGCACTGCGCCCAAATATGCAGGATTGAATAAAGTTAATCCAGGTTCATTAATTTTATCAGCAGAAATGATGTTGAGGTTTTTAGGCTGGACTGAAGCTGCAGATAAGATTATTACTGCTATGGAAAAAACTATTCTGGCTAAGACTGTGACATATGATTTTGCGCGTGATTTGGAAGGTTCTACCGAAGTCTCAACCTGTACTTTTGGCGAGGAAATGATAAAAAATATGTAGCATGGACTAAGGAATGGGAATTGAAGTGAATCATCTAGCTGAGGAGCTTCACTTCCTTTTCTTACTCCACTATCACTGTTCCTTCTTCAAAATGCTGTAGCCGTTATCTATTTAGTCAATTGGAGGTATACTAATGACCAATAAATATTTAACCCATTTGAATTAGAAATTGACTCATATTAAGGCTTGTAAATAGGGCATTTTGCCGGGTGTTATGCCGACGGTGAATTAATTTACTAAATAAAGGGCTGTTTTTCATTTTTAAATACTTTGGATGCTACCCATATATTCTGATGGAGTAGCATCTCGTATAATGAGATCGTTATAACAATTTCGTTTGGATCAGAAATTACCTCAGTATGGAAAATATTTTTCCTGAGAGTTGGATAGTGGTCTAGTTGATTTTTCGTTCAGTTTCTTTTCTATTTTTTTGGCTAATACCATTTAAAAGCTTTGTACTTTTGTTTACCCGAACTTTTATAGTGACTCATAAGTGGTTTGACTTAAGCGCTTTGCTAGGATAGTCTTTGGTAAGATTTAGGCGTATTATTTCCTGGCGTAAGGTAGTGTGTTTCAATAGCAAAAAGATGGGGCAAGACGGCCTTATAGAAGCGGATTACATTAAAAGAATAAATAACTTTTTGCTTTATTTTATAATATGGTGACTATTCCGAGATTAACCATTGTCTGATAGATTACATTCTATGCAGCTAAGTTTTCATAAGGAATAGGAGATTTAAACCATACTTCGGCAGAAACCTGGCAACGAGCTTTTAGTGTTGTTCAAGCATAATGGAGCTTTATTGAGAATCCATTTTGGACTTTAAGGCATACCGTACTTGGGTGATACAGTTAGTATTTCATAGCCTGTATCGGTTACCAATACTTCGTGTTCCCATTGTGCGGATAAAGAACGGTCTTTAGTCACTACAGTCCAGTGATCACTAAGTATTTTTAGATGCCGTTTCCCCTGATTAATCATGGGTTCAACCGTAAAGATCATACCTGGTTCCAGAGTAAGCCCAGTGTTCAGTTGACCATAGTGCAGGACTTGAGGCGCTTCATGAAAGTTTTTTCCTATGCCATGGCCACAAAACTCTCTGACCACAGAGTAGCCGTTAGATTCAGCATGTTGTTGGATAACGTAGCCAACATTACCTAATTTATTCCCAGGCTTTACTTGATTAATACCGAGCATCATACATTCATGTGTGATTTGAATCAGACGCTTTGCGTAGTGACTGATTTTGCCTACTGAAAACATGCGGCTGGTATCACCATGAAATCCATCTTTAATAACAGTAACGTCTATGTTGATGATATCTCCTTCTTTCAGTGGGATATCATTTGGTATCCCGTGGCAGATAACATGATTAACAGAAGTGCAGATTGATTTAGGAAAAGGGGGATTCCCATAATGTAGGGGAGCAGGAATAGTATTTTGGATGTTTAGCTGGTAATTATGACACAGTTCATTTAATTCATTAGTAGTAACTCCGCATTGGACAAATGGCTCTATATAATCCAACAGTTCTGCGGCAAGTTTACCTGCAATCCTCATCTTTTCAATTTCTTGAGGAGATTTGAGATGGATCCTCACAGCGACTCACTTTCAATTAATTTTTTTAAAGCACCCTCTACATCATCTTGTCTCATTAAGCTTTCTCCGACCAAGAAAGTATAGATGCCATTTTGCTTCATTAGCTGAATATCTTCATGCGATTGGATACCACTTTCACAGATGACAACCTTGTCGGAGGGAATCACTTTGCTTAGTAAAATGGTCTGTCGCAAATTAACGGTAAAATTTTTTAGATTTCTATTATTAACTCCTATTAGAGGCGTCTTCAAATTTTCTATTTTGCTGAGTTCCTCTTCAGCATGTACTTCCACTATTACAGAAAGCCCATTCTCCAAAGCTAAGCCTTCTAAAGTTTCCATCTGGGCTTTAGAGAGTAGAGCAGCAATAAGAAGAATGGCGTCTGCATAAGCCACTCTACTTTGGTAGACTTGATACTCAGCTATAATAAAATCTTTACGCAACAAAGGCAGACTACAAACAGACTTAGCTTGTTCTAGATAGCTTAAATCTCCTTGAAAATACTGACTATCAGTCAGGATTGATAAGCAAGTAGCACCCCCAGCTTGGTAGGCCCGTGTTAGTTGGACAAGATCAAAATATGTACGAATGGTTCCCTTAGAGGGACTGGCTTTTTTTATTTCAGCAATTATAGCCGTTTGCTTACGATTGGCTTTGGCGATTAAGGCTTCAGCAAAACTCCTTGTAGGTTCAGCTGCTTGAGCACGCGCTTTTATTTCATGCAGGGACAGAACCATTTGAGCATGTGCAACTTCCTTTTTCTTCGTCTCATAGATGAGCTGTAGTATATCCATTTTTTGCTGTAACGGTTAGCTAGACTTCGAGTCCGAGCTGTAGATTATAGTCGAGAAATAACTCTAAGGGTGGTTATAAGAAATCATTGCATGGAAGGAAGTACTGGTTTTGTCATAGAAAAGATTTTACTTCAGGTGGTTTCAAGTTCTAAAGAAAGTTTTCCAGGGAGTGCTTCCACTTCGGTGAATGTTTCTGCAGATCTTATTAGCTGAAATATTTCTCGATAAGCGGTAAGCGGTTTACCAAGTTCCTGTTGTCGTTTATGCTTTCTAATTAGAGCTCTTAAGCGAGTTACTTCGAGCTGGGGATAGCAATTTACATACTGGGTCAAGGCTGCCGGATCTTTGATGAGAAGCTCTCGAGTGCGTTCCAGACGTTTCAAATGCGCAGTTGAAGCATGATGTTTTCCATCTAAAACCTCAAAATAGTTAATGATTAGTTGAACTTCTTCTTGATCTAATTCCCGCATGAGTCTACCAATGTATTGCACCTGTCTACGTAAGGCACTGTTGGAACTAATTCTCGTAACATCTTCAATAGCCTCCTGTAGAGGTTCAGGCAAACAGACCTCAGCCCTCTGGGTTTTGGACAAAGCGATTAGACGTTCACCGAGGCGTTGCAATTTCTCCATATTTTTTTTTAATTTAGTTTTGCTCAGCACAGCACCAGTATGTTCTAGCATAGTTCTTTCATAAAAGCATTAATAGCTATTTCCAAGTTAGCTTAGAGTCTGAATTTTAACATGAAATAGCATAAAGCTTGGGGACAGAGTAGTGACTACTAAGTAAATAAGTAAATAGGACCAATTTCTGAACTTTCATCCAGCTTGGTTTCTACTAAAATTCCCTGAGTAAGGGCTTGCATTTGCCATACTTGACAGTTTAGGGGTTTGAACGTAGACTGCCGAGGCATTTGGCGTCTTGGAACTTTGGTGTTTGAGTTCTCTTTGTGACGCGTTTTTAACAGGGGTTAACAGTCCTGTGAAGGGCTTTGCACCGGAATTTGGTGTTAGAACCAGATAGCTGCCTCTAGACACTAGAGCCGATGCATTTTCAATGTACCTAAATGCCTTTTGTCACATTGTGGCATGTGGGTCTTTGGGCGGTGTTTTCTGCTTTTTTGCATGATAAGGATAGGCGCTTGGTACTCTCCCTGTTTTTTGGGGAATTTGGGTTGTGCGTAGATCTTGAGGAGGTTTGATGATGAGTATTTTATCAAGTATTGTTGGAATGCTGCTACTAGCTGGGGCTGCAGCGTATATGCGAGCTAGGGGGGTTTTTATCGCTGTAGCTGCTTTAGTAGGTATTTTGTTGGGTCATGTGTTAGTGGGGGACTGCACATGGTTTCATGTAGTTTTGTATGTTGGCGTGCTGGTGATAGCTATTGTTACTACTTTCCAGCCTGTGCGTCGTGCGGTTTCAGACAAGATTTTTTCAGTGTTTAGGAAGGTTAGTCCTAAAATCTCAGATACAGAACAGGCAGCCATTGATGCAGGTACTGTCTGGTGGGATGGAGAATTATTCTCAGGGCTGCCTGATTATAATGTGCTCCTAAACTATCCAAGTTCTGTGTTAACTGAGGAAGAACAAGCTTTCATAGATGGACCGCTTGAAGAACTTTGCCAGATGATTGATGACTGGGAAGTTGTACATAATTTGAAAGATCTTCCTCAGGAGGTATGGAAGAAAATTAAGGATAGTGGCATTTGGGGGATGATTATTCAAAAAAAGTATGGAGGACTGGAATTTTCACAATATGCCCATGCCTGTGTACTGCGTAAATTGAACAGCCGTTCAGTAACGGCTGGTGTTACAGTAATGGTGCCTAATTCTCTAGGTCCGGGAGAATTGCTACAACGTTATGGTACCGAGGAACAAAAGAACTATTATTTGCCACGTTTGGCTAAAGGTGAGGAAATTCCTTGTTTCGCATTGACTAGCCCGCATGCAGGATCAGATGCTGGGGGTATTCCCGATTACGGTGTAGTGTGTAAGGGGGATTATGTAGACCCTATTACTGGTGAAAGCCGTCAGAACGTTTTAGGAATCCGTGTCTCCTGGGAGAAACGTTGGATTACTTTAGCTCCAGTGGCGACTGTCCTGGGACTGGCATTCAAATTATATGACCCCGATGGTTTGTTGGGTGATCAATTTGAAGGGAAGCGTGATATTGGGGTGACGCTTGCGCTTGTACCGACTAAACAT
Source organism: Neisseriaceae bacterium (assembly GCA_043842855.1). Taxonomy (GTDB): domain Bacteria; phylum Pseudomonadota; class Gammaproteobacteria; order Burkholderiales; family Neisseriaceae; genus QFNR01. The sequence continues at coordinate 63,742 of JBBPJF010000001.1, read as the reverse complement.
CAGGGTGTGAATATTGGTCGTCGACACTATCCTATTGGCAGCCCTTTCATGAATGGACCAACCTGGGGGGCAGATGTTTTTATTCCAATAGATTGGGTTATTGGTGGTATAGGGAAAGCAGGCAAGGGCTGGATGATGTTAATGGAATGTTTGTCAATTGGACGTTGCATTTCGTTGCCAGCCAGTGCAACTGTAGCTTCTAAATCTACGGCTTACTTGACAGGATTGTATGCTAGAGTCCGTGATCAATTTAATTTGCCCATTGGAGCTTTTGAAGGGGTAGGGGAAGCTATGGCAGAAATAGCCAGTAACGCTTACGTTTCTGAAGCTTCGCAAGATTTGGCACTTGTGGCGCTAGACTCGGGTGAAAATCCAAGCGTCATATCGGCCATTTTAAAATATAACTTAACAGAAAAGGGACGGCAGTCTGTTGATCATGCGATGGATATTTTTGGCGGACGTGCAGTGGTGGTTGGTCCAAGGAACCCGTTGGCCAATGCATATCAGTCCATGCCAGTTTCCATTACGGTAGAAGGTGCTAATATTTTGACACGTACTTTGATGGTCTTTGGACAAGGTGCCATTCGTTGTCATCCATATGTACTGAAGGAAATACAGGCAGCGAGTAATGGTGATGCGGCAGCCTTTGATAGAGCCCTATCTTCTCATTTGCATTTTGTTCTTACTAACGTCTTTCGGAGTTTCTGGTTAAGCCTAACCAATGGTATTTTTGCTAAATCTCCACGCTCTGGCGCTGTTGCACCTTACTACAAGAGAATAACGCGTATAAGTGCCAACTTTATGTTGCTGGTGGATTTGACAATGGGAAGCGTTGGTGGTGGCCTGAAGTTTAAGGAAAAGCTTTCAGGACGGTTGGCTGATGTAGTGAGTAACCTTTATATGGCCACGGCTACTCTTCGTCGATTTGACCAGGAGGGGAGTCCGGAAGAAGATATTCCTTTACTTCGGTATAGCCTTGATTCTGCGCTGGGCAAAGCTGAGTCGGCCTTAGATGGGGTCATTCGTAATCTACCTAACCGGATTGTGGCTTTTTTAGCTAGAATTCTTATATTTCCCCTGGGGCGGCGCTTGCATGGCCCTTCTGACACTTTGGGCAATAAAGTAGTGAAGCTGATGATGGAAGATAGTGCTACCATGAGCCGTCTAGGGGCGGGGCTTTACATAGATAAAGAGGATCCAACCGCTTTGGTGACTTTGTTACCTCGAGCACGTGAAGCAGTGGTTAGGGCAGCGCCTATCGAAAAGAAGCTACGTAAAATGGAAAAAGCGGGAGACTTCAAATCATTCTCTCCTAGAACTCGTCTCCAGGAAGCTTTAGATGAAGGTTGGATTACACAGGAAGAATTTGATGTGGTAACTGAAGCACGGAAATTAAAACGTTATGTGATCATGGTTGATGATTTTGATAGCAAGTTGGAGCAGCACGATGAGCACTTGCTCGAGCGTTTTGTCTTCTAAAATTTTATTTCCTATGACGCAATGAATAGAGTTAGCATGCTGATGGTCAGACATCAGCATGCTTTTTATGCAAGTTATTTAAAGCAGGAGGGGTAAGAGATGGCGGACCAAAAGTTAATAGTTAAAAAAGTTGCGGTACTGGGGGCTGGGGTTATGGGGGCCCAGATTGCGGGGCATCTGGCGAATGCGAAAATTGAAGTAATTTTGTTTGATTTACCTTCTGCTTCAGGAAGTAAAAACTTAATTGTAGAAAAGGCACTAGCGGGATTATTAAAATTAAAACCCGCTCCGCTAGCGAGCGTAAAAGCTTTGGAATATATTACAGCTGCAAACTATGAAGATGATCTGGAAAAGTTAAGGAATTGTGACCTAGTTATCGAAGCAGTAGCAGAAAAGCTAGAAATTAAGAAGAATGTCTATGCGAAAGTATCGTCCTACCTAGGTGAGAAAACTATTTTTGCTACCAACACTTCAGGACTCTCTATTGAACTGCTTGCTTCACATTTCCCAGAGGAGCTAAAGCATCGCTTTTGTGGGGTACATTTCTTTAATCCACCTCGTTATATGCATTTAGTTGAATTAATTCCTTGTCAAGCTACTGATAGTTTTTATCTGGATAACTTAGAGTCTTTTCTGGTTTCTAGCTTGGGCAAAGGCGTGATTAGAGCAAAGGATACGCCTAATTTTATTGCCAATCGCTTGGGCATTTTCTCCATGTTAGCAACTATTCATAATGCTGAAAAGTATAAACTTGACTTTGCTGTTGTAGATGATCTAACTGGGAAGCGTTTAGGGCGGCCCAAATCGGCTACCTTCCGTACTGCTGATGTAGTCGGCTTAGATACATTTGCGCATGTAGCGAAAACGATGGAAACGAACTTGGCTGATGATCCGTGGTATGAATTTTTTTCATTGCCTAATTGGCTAAGTTACTTGATAGAGAAAGGACATTTGGGATCTAAAACTGGGGCAGGGATTTATAAACGAGAAAACAAGCTAATCTGTGTACTAAATCCAGAAACAAAAGAGTATATACCAAGTACTACAAAGGCAGAGCCTGAAGTAATTGAAATTTTAAAAATTAAAGATCCAGGAGAACGCTTCAAAGCTCTACGTGAGTCAAATCATCCACAAGCTCAGTTTATATGGTTTTGCTTTGCGGATGTATTCCACTATATAGCCTATCATGGCGCTTCGATTGCTAGAAATGCAAGAGATATAGATTTTGCTATACGTTGGGGTTTTGGCTGGGATATTGGCCCCTTAGAGTTGTGGCAAGAGGCGGGTATTCAAAAGGTTAAAGCTTGGCTTGAAGAAGATATTGCAGCAGGTAAGACCATGAGTAGAGCTCCGTTGCCCGAATGGTTGGATAAACTAGAAGCTTTTCACACGGATGAGGGTAGTTACGATTTTCATGGTGGGTACGCCCCTCGTTCTTCGCTTGGAGTTTATCAGCGTCAAATTGTTCCAGCAAAGCTGTACGGGGAAAAAAGGACTTCCTTGGGCAGAACTGTGTGGCAGAATGAAGTGGTGCGCGCTTTCACTTTGGATGACCTAGTTTTAGTAATAGAAAATTTAAATAAAAATCATGCAGTGAGCTATGAAGTACTTTTAGGGATGAGTCATTCTATCGATTTTGCTGAAAAGAATTTTAAAGCAGTAGTACTATGGAATGAATTTCCACCATTTTCAGTAGGAGCTGATTTAAAAAGCATGATGCCTGCCTTTGCTGCAGGAGATTTTTCCACTATTGATAGAACCATTAAGTTGTTTCAAGAGGTTGCCATGAAGCTGCGCTATTCTCAGATACCAGTAGTAGCAGCTGTTCAGGGTTATGCATTTGGCGGGGGCTGTGAGTTTTTACTGCATAGCAATAAAGTAGTAGCTGCACTGGAATCTTATATTGGACTAGTGGAAGTTGGTGTGGGCTTACTCCCTGCGGGGGGGGGCACCAAAGAATTAGCTTTGAGAGCTGCGAAGGAGAGTAAAGGAGACCTATTGGCCTCTCTACAAAAATATTATATGAATATTGCTACTGCTAAAGTAGCTGGAAGTGCACTTGAAGCTAAAGAAATGGGGTATTTGCGTGAAAGTGATACGGTACTTTTTAACGTATATGAATTACTTTATGTTGCCATTCAAGAGGCTTTGACGTTAGCTGACGCTGGATTTAGGCCTACTAAACCTGAAAGTTTTAAAGTGGGGGGGCGTGGAGTAGCAGCTTCTATCCTGGGTCAGTTAATCAACATGAGAGAAGGTCATTTTATTAGTGAATACGATTATTATTTAGGCCAAAAAATTGCCTGGGTGATGACGGGGGGTGACATAGAAACTGGCAGTATGGTAGATGAACAGTGGATCCTAGATCTAGAGCGCCAGGTATTTTTAGAATTGCTTCGCCAAGAAAAGACACAGCAACGCATTCAAGGCATGATGACTACCGGTAAACCCGTTAGGAATTAACGTGAACAACAATGAATAGGGCCGGGCCATATAGACTTGGCGCTATTACAGGTAAGAAAATTTGGAGTCAAAAAATGAGTCAATTAAAAGATGCTTATATTGTAGCTGCAACTAGAACCCCAGTCGGCAAAGCCCCGAGGGGGAAGTTAAAAACAGTACGACCTGACGACTTATTAGTCCACGTGCTTCAGTCAGTGGTGAAGCAGGTACCGGTTTTAGATACTAAAGAGATTAATGATGTAGTAGTAGGATGTGCGTTTCCTGAGGCAGAACAGGGCTTAAACTTTGCGCGAATTGGCGCATTATTAGCAGGTTTGCCTTCAAGTGTTGGTGGTATAACGATTAATCGTTATTGTTCTAGTGGCTTGAATGCTTTGCAGATTGCAGCCGACCGTATACGTACTGGTGAGGCAGATGCAGTGATTGCGGCAGGTGCAGAGTCTATGTCTATGATTCCTATGATGGGAAACAAGGTAGTTTTGAACCCAAAGATATTTGAAAAGGATGAGAATGTAGCTATTGCCTATGGAATGGGCCTTACTGCTGAAAAGGTAGCGGAAAAATGGCAAGTATCACGACAAGCTCAAGATGAGTTTGCATTAAAAAGTCATGAAAAGGCTATTGCTGCTATTCAAGCTGGGAAATTTAAAGCTGAAATTAGTCCACTTGAAGTAGAGCTTCGCATTCCTAATTTAGTAGAAAGAGCTGTTGATGTGAAAGCCTACACTGTAGATGTGGATGAAGGGCCTCGCTCCGACACTACTTTGGAAGCCTTAGCTAAATTAAGACCAGTATTTAACAGTCGCGGTAGTGTTACGGCCGGTAATAGTTCTCAGACTTCTGATGGCGCGGGAGCGATATTGGTGGTTTCAGAGGAAATTTTAAAGAAATATCAGTTGACACCCCTGGCTCGTTACGTTGGTTTTCAGGTTAGAGGCGTTCCACCAGAATACATGGGTATAGGACCAAAGGAGGCTATACCCGCAGCTCTGAAAGCAGCTAACTTAAGCTTAGAGGATATGAAATGGATTGAGTTAAATGAAGCATTTGCTGCTCAAGCAGTTGCAGTAATTCGAGAGTTAGATTTAGATGTAAATAGAGTGAATCCTCATGGTGGTGCTATTGCACTTGGTCATCCGCTAGGGGCTACCGGTGCTATCCGTACGGCAACACTGATTCATGGTATGAAGAGTCAAGGTCTGAAGGGCTATGGTATGGTGACGATGTGTATTGGTACAGGTATGGGTGCTGCTGGCATACTTGAGGTATTTTAGTTGCATAGAAATAACAATATTCTTGATTTATTTGAGGTATTTTGTATAAAATGAGATAGGCCTTGATATTTCTTTAACTGATGGGTGGAATATGATGAATAAAAAATTATTTATTTTACTTACTGCAACGTTATTGGCCCCTGCGTTCTATGCTGATGCAGGCATAATAGGCAAGATCAAGGAAAAGATTGAGAAGGGACGGGAGGAGATTGAGCAAAAAATTAACGAAGCTGAAGCCAAAGCTAAAGATCTAGCTAAAGAGAGATCTCGTAGGGAATTACGCGATGCCTTAAATCAGAACTGTTTACATTTATCTATAGGAGAAGACTTCTTCCTATGCCCACCTACTATTACTCCTAATATTTTAGATAATGCTATAGACAAGTTATAAACTGCTTCAAATTGTGGCTTGTTTTGATACTTAAATTGGGTAGCTGATTATTGAGCTACCCTTTTTTTTGTCTTCTAAGAGGTATTCTGATGACTAAATTAAGAGCTGAGCTTCATTCCTACTTATCTAACTAGTTGGTTTATTTAAATATGGGGCTAACTCGATCTAAAATTAGTTATGAATCCTTTTTAGTAAAGTAAAGAATGTTTAAAGAAAGCTGAGCTTAGCGGTGATAGGGGCTACCTGTATTTTCTCAAGACCGGAGGGTAGTGAGAAGTATAAAACTAGATTATACTAGTCCCATGTAAAGTAGCTGAGTTAGGAATCGGTCTTTGGCCAATGCATATCACTAGGAAGGAAGAATATGAGAAAAGCAATCATCGTATTTGTTTTGGTGTTAGGGCTGAGTGGATGTGGATATAACGGGATTCAACAGCAAGATGAAACGGTTAAGTCGGCTTGGTCTGAGGTGTTGAATCAATATCAACGGCGGTCTGATTTAGTTCCTCAGTTAGTGGCTACAGTAAAAGGATATGCGGCGCACGAAAAGGAAGTATTGTTGCAGGTAACTAACGCACGTTCTAAAGCTGGTAGTGTACAGCTATCAGCTAGTCAACTACCGAATGAGCAGCAGTTGCAACAATTTTCTCAGGCGCAGGGTGAATTAACCAGTGCTTTGGGTCGTTTGAATGTAGTATTAGAACGTTATCCCAACTTGAAGGCTAATGAGGCATTCACCAATTTGCAGACGCAGCTCGAGGGGAATGAGAATAGAATTACGCATGCGCGCCGACAATACATAGAAGCAGTTAGACAATTCAATACCACTATACGTCAGTTTCCAGTCAATCTAACTGCTAAGTTATTTTCCTATAAACCTGTCCCCAGTTTTTCGGTGGGGAATGCTGAAGCGATATCTCACCCTCCTAAGGTAGAATTCTAAATACTACTGAGATAATGTTCTCATGTGGAAATTTTTAAGGCTAGTTTTCACTGTTGTGCTGTTTGCCTTGGCAGGTTTAGTTTCGTTTGCCGATGATTTGGTGAAGGTTCCAGTTTTAAAAAGTCCTGTAGTAGATACTGTTAATCTGTTGTCTGTTGAGGAAAGAGGAGCTTTAAGTCAATCTTTATTAGACTTCTACCGGGATCATGGTAGTCAAGTTGTAGTGTTGATCGTGCCGACAACAGGAGCGGAAAGCCTTTTCGATTATGCATCGCGAGTGTTTGATCAATGGAGGATTGGGAGAAAAGGGATTGATGATGGGATCCTACTGGTTGTTTCTGTAGAAGATAGAAAAGTGGGAATTTACCCAGGAAGTGGATTAGAAGGTGCTGTCCCTGATTTATTAGCTAAGCGAATTATCGATCAAGTACTCCAGCCAGAATTTCGAAAAGGACAATATTTTTCAGGGCTCTATACTGCCACCCAGTTTATAGAAAAGCTGATCCTGAAGGAAGAACTGCCTGCTTTAAAAAGAAGTAGCACTAGGGGGAACTTCTTTTCAGTTATTCTTTTTTTCTTGATACTTCAGTCCTTTTTGGGAGGGCTCAGACAGCTGGTGGGTAAAGTTTTCCCTTCAGTTCTTTCTGCTGGGATGACCGGGGGTTTGGCAATGTTATTCCACTTACCTCTGTGGCTAATTTTTCCTTTGATGGGGCTGGGCTTTCTTGTCACTTATCTTGGGCTTATGGAGATTTTCTCTCGTGCCAGTGGGTTGGGCTATTGGGGGGGTGGCAGATGGCCAGGAGGAGGGAGCTTTGGCGGGGGATTTGGAGGTGGAGGCGGAGGCTTTAGTGGAGGAGGGGCTTCGGGTAGCTGGTGAAATATGAAAAAGCATAAGATTAAGCGCATAGTAACCCATCTGTTGAAGACCAGACGAGATGTTTTGGCTTGTTTTCCTAAGGCAGCAATAGAGAGAGTAGAACAGTCTATTGCTATATCAGAAACCAAGCATCTAGCTGAACTCCGTTGCGTGATTGAATCTGGATGGGATATCCTCTCTTTATATAGAGAAAAAAGCCCGAGAGAACGGGCACTTGAATGGTTTGGGCAAACGCGACTTTGGGATACAGAACTTAATACAGGTGTGCTAGTCTACATCTCTTTTGCAGACCAGCAGATTGAAATTGTGGCAGATCGGGGTGTAGTACGTTTATTGCCTAATTCTCTTTGGGAAAAGATTTGTACTGGTATGAGCCAATCATTTAAAAAACAAGAATATACTCAAGCGTTAGAAGCTGGTCTTCAAGCCATTGAACAAGAATTGTTGAGGGTCCTTCCTCGTGGGGAGCTTCCCTACCATAATCAACATCCTAATCAGGTAATTTTGATTTAGATAGTGTAACTGCTAAAATCTTCGGCCTAGAATCATGAATAGTAGTCCGCCAGCAGGGCGGTTTTTTTATGCTATTAGTGGGAAATCAGTACGGAAGGCGGACTGGCCTGGTTACTGAGCTTAGGGTGCTACTTTTTTACTTTATTCTTTATATAGAGGGGAGTACGTCATTAAATACAATTACAAAGCACTTTTCGGTGTAAGTTCACTTACTTTCTTGTCCAGAATATTGGGCTTATTAAGAGATAACTTAATTGCTCAAACCTTTGGCATTGGATTTGGGACAGATGCTTTTTATGCAGCTAATCGTATTCCTAATCTGTTAAGAAGAATATTTGCTGAAGGTGCCTTTTCTCAGGTCTTTGTCCCCTTTTTTACTCATTATAAGAAAGAACACGAAGAAGTTGAGGTACAGGCTTTAGTACGAAATATCACGGGAATTTTGAGTTTAATACTTTTTATAATTTCAGTTTTAGGGATAATATTTTCACCAGTTATAGTAGCAATCCTTGCAAGGGGTTTTCTAGCTGATGCAGTTAAATTTGAATTGACAACTCACATGCTGAGGATAGTTTTTCCCTATATCTTCTTTATTTCTCTGACTACCTTAATGAGTGGCATACTCAATGCTTACCGATTCTTCTCATTGCCCGCATTGGTGCCTATTTTGCTTAATATTTCTATTATTGTAGCTAGCTTAACGCTAAAAGATAAATTCGCTACCCCAGAAATTTCCCTAGCCTGGGGTGTCTTTTTGGGAGGTGTATTCCAACTAGTCTTTCAGTTTCCCCTTATATATAAACTAGGTTATCTGCGCGTGCCAAGCTTTCATTGGACTAAAGAAGTCCGAACTATTTTAAAAAGAATGATTCCAGGCGTGCTAGCGGTTTCTGTGGCACAAATAGCTATACTAGTCAGTACTTATTTTCAATCGTTGATGGGCAATGGAGGTGTCAGCTGGATTTATTATGCAGATCGCTTAATGGAATTTCCTACTGCTTTGTTAAGTGTTTCCCTGACGGTAGTCTTATTGCCAACATTAGCTCACTATGCTAAGGATCCTAATACAGAGCAGGAATTTAAGCATAACCTGGACTGGGGAATTCGTTTATCTGCCTATTTAACGATTCCTGCATCCATGGGCCTTTTCGTTTTATCTTACCCTGTTATTTGTACCCTATTTAAGTATGGTAAGTTTACTTCAGTAGATGTTCAGTATACACAATGGGCACTAAGTGGTTACGTGATAGGCTTACTACCCTTGGGGCTGGTTAAAATTTTATCTTCAGCGCTTTACTCACATCAAAACATCAGGACGCCCGTAAAGATAGCGGCAATAAGTTTAGTTTGTACTATTTTATTTAATGCACTATTCTTTTACCTAGGATTTGGAGTTCTAGGCATTTCTCTCTCTATTACTCTGGGTGCCTATGTTAATATGGTTTTACTGTTTTTTTCTCTTCACCGGAGGGCAATTTATACGCTGAGATTAAGGGAACATATAGGCTTTTTCCTTAAAGTTCTCCTGGGGACTATTGCGATGGGAGAAATCTTGCACTGGATTCTTCCTTATTTCAAGGAAGAATGGAGTATGAGCGCTACCACTAGACTAGTGCACCTTTTACTTCTAGTAGTTGTTGGTAGCATGGTTTACTTTGGTAGTACTTATTTAATCGGTATGCCTCTACCTAAACAAAATTCATTGAAATAAAAAATAATTCTTTAAGTGTTAACTTAAAAATTAACTAGTAATTTTTCTTTGATGCTGTAAGAACAAAAGTCTATAGTAGTAGAATTTATAGCTTTTTTTAACTTGTTCAGACATACTTAATGAGCATTTAGTAAAACGGGATTTATAATTTTATGGGCAAATTGACAATTTTCAGAGGCCTTTTAGACTCTGAATTAGGCGACGCTAGGCCGTACATAGTGTTGCCAAGAGAATTCTATCCCTGTTTTAGACAACTCCCTTTTTTCTGAAACCAGGTGCCAATCAGCCTCGACAATAGGTGGAAAGAAACAGTCTGCAGCAGAGATATTCTGATGGACCTGGGTTATCCTCAAGTCAGTTGCTACGGGCAGCATAATATTAAAAATTTCTGCCCCACCAATTACACAAAGTTCAGGACAAGTGCCATAACTGGAAAGGGCTGTCTCATAGCTATTAAATACTTTGGCGCCTTCCGCTTGATAGAAGGCGTTACGAGTAAGCACTAGGTTAGGGCGGCCAGGTAGGGGTTTTTTGGGTAAACTTTCCCAAGTTTTACGTCCCATTAATATAGGTTTCCCTAGAGTGTATCGTTTGAAAAATGCAAGGTCTTCAGGGAGGTACCAGGGTAATTGTTGGTTTTTCCCTATAGCTTGTTGAGGGTCCATGGCTACCACCACGGTAATTTTCATCATACTGCTACCTCAGCACGAATAGCTGGATGAGATTCGTAATTTAAAAGAGAAAAATCCTCAAAGTTGAAGCTGAAAATATCTTTTATAGACGGATTTAGCAGCAGCGTTGGTAGAGGTTTAGGTTGTCTTGTCAGCTGCAGCTGTACTTGCTCAAGGTGATTCCGATATAAGTGTGCATCCCCTAGCGTATGTATAAAGACACCGGGTTTCAGATTAGTTACCTGCGCTACCATTGAAGTCAATAACGCATAGCTTGCTATATTAAAAGGAACCCCTAAAAAGACATCGGCGCTACGCTGATAAAGTTGACAGGAAAGAGTTTGGTTCACCACGTAAAATTGAAACAGTATATGACATGGGGGAAGTGCCATTTGTTGTAATTGAGCAGGATTCCAAGCAGAAACTATCAGACGTCTGGAATCCGGGTCACGGCGGATAGTTTCTATTAGAACACGGATCTGATCAATAGTTCCTCCGTCGTAATTGGGCCAAGCACGCCACTGTTTTCCATAGATAGGACCTAAATTACCTTCTGTATCTGCCCATTCATTCCAGATACTAACACCATGCTCCTGAAGATAATGTACATTCGTCTCCCCTCTTAAAAACCATAATAACTCATAAATAATAGATGGAAGGTGTAACTTCTTGGTAGTTAAAAGAGGAAATCCCCTTTGCAAATCAAATCGCATTTGGTAACCGAAAATAGACCGTGTTCCCACACCAGTGCGATCTTCTTTGTTTTGTCCCTCTGCTAAGATTGTTTTGAGTAATTCTAAGTAAATTTTCATCCGTTATATTTCATCCCTCTACCTAGTCGATAAACTGCTAGGCTACCTAATAAGTTAGGCCAATATGCAATCGACTTACCTTGAGTCAGTACGATTTTATCTAATATTTGAATGGTATTTTTTTTACATAAGGATTCAAAATCTTCAATGGTACACCAGTGAATATTCGGCGTTTCGAACCAACTATATGGCATATTTTCAGAAATCGGCATCTTTCCGCCTAGACTTAATTGTAAACGATTACGCCAATAACCAAAATTAGGGAAAGAAACAATTGCTTCTTCAGCAAGTCTCAGCATTTCTTGCAGAATAAGTTCTGGATTTCTCATGGCTTGGAGCGTCTGAGATAAAATAACTATATCAAATTGATTTTCTTTAAAAATTGAAAAATCATTTTCAATATCTAGTTGTAAAATACTTATACCTTTTTTCATAGCTTGCAGGGTTTTAGCAATATCTATTTCCACACCATAGCTAAGACAGCCTTTTTCTTTGCTTAGAGCTTCCAACAACTCACCAGAACCGCATCCTAGGTCTAGTACACGGCTATTTCTTTTAACCCAAGCGTATAAATAGGATAGATCAGGACGTAACATGGGTGGTTAACTCACTGGCTAAACGTTCAAAGTGAAGACGTATGGCTGCTAAGTAGGGAGCATCTTGTAGCAAGAAAGCATCGTGGCCATGCTCAGATTCAATTTCTAAATATTGAACTTTTTTTTCAGCATGAAGTAGTGCTTGCACCATTTCTTTACTCCGTTCTGGTGAAAAACGCCAGTCACTGGTAAAGCTAATCAACAATATATCTGCTTCTACCCGATGCATAGCCGCCTGCAGGGAATGGCCATAGGCTGCAGCTGGATCAAAGTAGTCAAGCGCTTTAGTCATCAAGAGATAGCTATTAGCATCAAAGGCTTCTGCAAACTTATCCCCTTGATATCTCAAATAAGATTCCACTTCAAATTCACTGTCATAGCTATATTGCAGCTCAGATTGGCTGAGTTCACGACCAAATTTTAGACCCAGACCTGCTTCTGCAAGGTAAGTAATATGTCCCATCATTCTAGCCACGCTCAAGCCTTTTAACGGTTTTGTATTATGTGCTTGATAAAACCCATGGTGAAAATTAGGGTCTGACAAAATAGCCTGCCTTGCTACATCATTAAAAGCAATATTTTGTGCGCTGAGCTTAGGAGCAGCTGCAATGATAACGGCAGATCGTAAACGGGAGGGGAAGTCAATGGCCCACTGCAGAGCTTGCATGCCACCCAAGCTACCTCCGACCACCGCTGCCCATTGTCGAATATTGAAGAAATCAGCCAGTCTAGCTTGAGAAGCTATCCAATCCTCCACATGTATGAGAGGAAAGTTAGGGCCATAAATCTGTCCTGTTTCAGGGTTAAGAGAGGTTGGGCCAGTGCTACCGTGGCATCCCCCCAAATTGTTAACCCCAACGACAAAAAAATATCTTGTATCAATTGGTTTTCCGGGGCCTACCATATAATCCCACCATCCAGCACGGGTATCCGCTTCATGGTATTTGCCAGCTACGTGGTGGTTGCCAGATAGCGCATGGCAAATTAGTATCGCATTATCATGTGAGGGATTTAAATGGCCATATGTTTCGATTCTAAGCTCAAATCGAGGTAGATGAACCCCTTGCTTGAGTAGTAAGGGCTCCTCAAAAGCAATGGTTTGTGGGATTACTATTCCTACCGACTGGTCAGTCATCTATTTCTTTTCAAGGTTCATTTCACAAATACCTTTGAGGTTATACAGCGATTTTAATGCAGTCTACAGTAAAACCATCAGCTGAACTAGAGCATTGCATCAAATATATAGCGTGGGTTAACGAATCCTAGCTCAGAAGCTATACCGGTAATTTATGCCAAAAGTCCTACCTCTACCAAAAGCAGCGCCTTCGTGACCTCCAGTAGAGTAGGCACTAGCTAAGTATTTTTTATTTAAGAGATTATTGACCCATAGTTTGACCTCATGCTGTTTATGCTGCCAAGTAACTGAAGTATTAACTAGCTGTATTGGTTTAAGCTTAAGCCGGTTATAAAAATCTATGTACTGATTACCCCAGAAATTAAGTTCGGCATACCAACGTAAATTTCCCTGAGAAAGTTTTTTTTCATAACTGGAAAAGATATTACCAGTATAGTGCGGGAAGTAAGGATGGCTTTTTCCAACGGGTGTGGTACCTCCCTTAAAACTTTTGATTCGGGTACTTACCCGAGTGTAATTTAACCCTATGTTCCATTGAGGTGTAATAGTTAGCTTACCTTGTAGTTCATAACCTTTAAAGCTTACCCTGGCAATGTTACTAATCACATAGGTTACTGGGTTAAACTGCTGCATGTCCTGAAAATTAGTATCGAAGAGAGCAGCACTAAGGTAGACTTTATCATCAGAAAACCTGCCTTTATAGCCTATTTCATTAGTTCTGGCAGTTTCTTTAGCATAGGTTCCAGGAAAATAACCAGAAGAGTAACCCCCTGGCTTATAGGAGGTAGCATGTGTATAGTAAAGGTGATTATAAGGATTAATTTTCCAGGTAGCTGTGCCAGAGTAAACAAAAGTATGGTCTAAGACGCTATCTGGCGTAGAGGGCACAGAATTTTTGCGGTTAACGCCAAACGCGGCTGCTAATCCGTTATTTAAAACTGAATCTTTTCCTAGTTTACCAGTATATTTTATTCTATCCTTCTGGTATCGCGCGCCTACACTAAATTCAAACGAAGGAATTGGTAACCATTGAAGTTGGCTATAAAAGCCAGAGCTGTAGTCTTTACCTTTAAAGCCCGTATTAACAAGCAATAAATTTATACGATCTACGTTATTAGTCGTTTTATGTACAGAAGCACCCAGTATCCACTTATATTTTTCGTATTCAGCTTTTAGGCGAAGGTCCTGAAAGAAGCTTCTTTGAAAAATAGTATCTATAGAGGTAAGAACCGCCCTATCTGGATTAAGTTCTAGGGAAGAGGTTGTTGCATCGGTAACGCGGTAGCGATTTTGTTCACTATAACTAGTTCTAGCTTCTAACGCTACATGTTGGTCAAAGTGATGAAGCAATTCTAGACCAAATAAATTACTTTTGGAAAGGGTAATCGGGTCAGCTACCGTACCGAAATGGTAGTAAGGCAATTCTTTACCTATGCGAGGCGTCCAAGGGTTAGGAGGGGTGGGAAGGCGATATGAATAAAATTTATCTTCTAAGGGGGAATAACTCACCATGATAGGTCCTTTTAGGCGGCGATTTCCCCTTAAATATCGGAAGATGATAGAGGTTGCATCGGAGGGGGTGATAAACGCTTTGAAAGAATAATCTCTGAAATTTCTACCACCGTATTTTTTTCCAGCAGGATAACTAGTTAACCAGCCTTTATCTGCATCCAGATTAAAACTAGTACTGATGGTAAAGTAGGGATTGAAAACGTAGTTATAGTTGAAGTAAGCCCCTCTTTGCACATCATTCCCCATACTCAAACCAAGGGTACCTCCAGTTTTTTTAGGTACTTTTGTCTTGATGTTGATGGCACCAGCTTTTGCATAAGGGCCATACAAGACATTTTGTGGGCCTTTGAGTATTTCTATTGATTCTACTTCATTTTGTAGGAGAATATTTTTCATCTCAGTATTAACTAGCGGCATGCCATCGATAGATACTTGGGTGCTTTTGCCAAATTCGTCGATAAAATCCCCTACACCACGTATGAAAATATAACTATCTGCTGCTGAACCATTATTTTGAAAGGTTAACCCAGACACTTTCCCCTTTAATTCTTCTAGAGTGCGAAGATTAGTTGCATTAATTTGATCCGACCTGACTACATCTACCGAGCCAGGGATGTCATAAACAAAATTTGAAAAACCATAACCTGTGACTACTACGGGATTCAGAGTATATACGGGAGATTCTTTGTTTTGTGTTGATAGATTCTCTGCAAGCTGCAGGTGAGCTGATTTCGTTGCAGCATTCATAGTTTTAAAGGGAGCTGCCAGGGTAGAAACAGCACTGAAATACAGCATCCAGATTGTCAGAGGCTTTAAGGAAAGCTTTTTAGTAATTTTCATGGGGATTCACTTGGCTAGTTATAGGAAGAGAAATAGGCTGTAATGATAGTTTATATCATTTTAATTTCAAAGTTATCTTTGAAGAAAATTTGGGCTTTTAGATATTTTATTGATCCCCTTAGAAAAATGATGCCATTCCGATAAATGGAAGAGAATTTATTCTATGAGAAGTATGAATTTTATATAATGAGAATGGTTTTAGCTATTGTTTGTGGTTCTAGAATTGTGAAGCAATGAAGAAAATACGTTTAGGTTCGATCACAGCGCCCATACGTGGAAAACTAAATTTAGCCATTACATTGAGTTGTATCTCTGTAGTGGGGCACGTAGCTGCCTTAGTAGATATGTTATTTTTGGGAAATGGCCTTATGAGAGGGGAGCTTTCGCTGAGAAGCGGCTTGGGCCTGCTCTCACTTTTATTGAGCTTAATCCTGATTAGTGTATACACAAAGTTAAAGGCAGCGGATGTATCGCACTTTGCTTCTTATGACTTAGAAGCGATTTTAAGGAATCGCATCACCCAACAGATTAGCCGCTTACCTTTGGGGGAAGTTTACCGGCTTGGTCAAGGTACACTGGTTAAGGTGTTGCAAGATGATGTAAAAGGTTTACACGCTTATGTGGCAGATGCCCCACCTTTATTGGCTCGAGCTATCATTGCTCCACTCCTAATCTTTCCTGTTTTATTGTTCTTTAGCTGGAAATGGATGCTTTTACCTATCTTATTTGTTGCCCTGATTTTATTGTCAGTAAAGTTATCCTCAAGAGGTACTGAAAAGCAAATGGCAGATCAGATAAGGTCAACTGAAAGGGTTAGTGCTTCTATTATTGAGTTTATTCAGGCTATGCCTGTTATAAAACTATTCGATAGTGGCTCTAGTTCTTTTAAGCTCTATAAGGATGCTTTAAGGAGGCATAGAGACTTAATGTTAGGTTGGTATAGGAAAGTAGGACCAATCTACCGACTCATAGTAGTGCTATCAACACCTATTCCGACGATACTTATAGTTTCCTGGTTTGGGTTTTACTTACAGCATAGCAAACAATTAGACTTTCTCGGTTGGTTTAGTGTGCTTTTAATCGGAGTTAGCTTGATAGAGTCGATCTCGCCCTATATGTTTTTGCAATATGCTTTAAGAAAAGCTCGCTGGTCCATAGAACGTATACAGGAAATTGAGGCTATTCCAACTCTTCCTATTTCTCCAAATCCTAGGGAGCCGAGAGGTTACGATATAGTTTTTGAACAGGTTACTTTTACCTATGAGGCAGTAAAAGAGCCAGTACTAAAGCAGATAAGTTTTGAGTTAAAGGAAAATACTTTCACAGCTATAGTTGGTACTTCTGGGTCTGGAAAAAGTACTTTAGTTAGGTTGATTCCCAGATTTTGGGACACCACTTTAGGACAAGTCAAAATAGGTGGAGTTCCAGTAAAAGAGATTCATCCGGATAGATTAATGGGTTATATTTCTTTTATCTTTCAAGATAATTTCCTATTTAATGATACTGTTGCTAACAACATTGCTTATGGGCTAGAGGGGTTAAGTCAGGCCGAGATAATAGAGGCAGCAAAAAAGGCACAGGCCCACGAATTTATCATGCAGCTACCTAATGGTTATGATTCTTTCGTAGGAGAGAGAGGTCAGAGTTTATCAGGTGGTCAGAGACAGAGAATAACCATAGCCAGAGCCTTCCTACAGGATCGGCCTATCTTAATTTTGGATGAGGCAACTGCACATGCAGATCCAGAGAATGAGGCTCTACTCTTAAAAGCAATTGATCAGCTGATGTATCGTAAAACAGTTATTATGATTGCCCATAGACTGTCAAATATCAGCCACGCGGACCAAATTGTGGTCTTGCACCAAGGAGAGATGGTTGAATATGGGACCCATGCCAGTCTGTTAGCACAACAGCAATACTATTATCGTTTGTGGACAGCTTATCAACAAGCTCAAGCTTGGCAATTGTGAGTGGGAGCCTCTAGTGGAATTAAAACTACTCTTGCAGAAATTATTTCTAAATCTAGATTCAGCTAGACGAGCTTTCAGGGAAGTTTTAAAGGCCAGTGGCAATTATAGAAAGTCACTGGTGAGAAGCATTTCCTACAGTTTTTTCTCTTCGGTATTGCTAGGCTTAATGCTATTAGCTCTTTATCCCTTGTTTAATGCAATACAAGCTTCTGATACTCAACGCCTGTTATGGTGGCTGGTCATTTTTTCCATAATAGGGCTAACTAGTCTCTTATTTAAATGGTTGTCCTTGGATTATGACTTTGAGGGAAAGAGCCTTGAAGCAGCGAGTGAATTAAGACTCATATTAGGCGAAAAACTGAAGGAAGTGCCCCTAGAGGTCATATATCAAAAACGTGCCGGAGAATTTAATGCTATTTTTTTAAGTCATGTAGAAGAGGCTGTGGGGTATAGTGCGAGCATTCTTTCTTCAGTGATATTTGCTACCGGCGTGCCTCTAGTAGTAATAGCAGGAATGTTGTGGATAGATATAAGGATCGCACTGATTTTACTGGGTATATTTCCCCTATCTTTTATGCTTTATTTGTGGCGAAGACCGGCTTTCCAAAGGGGTTTCACTTACTTGGCAAGAGCAGTTGAACAAATGAATTCTGAGTTGGTTGAATTGATTCAAGGTATTGCGGTGATTCGCTCTAGTTGTACTATTTCTAAAAATTTAAACCAATATCAAACCTTTTGTGAACGTGTGAAAACCATTCAGTACATAGGTCAGAAAAAAGGCGGGAAGCCTAACCTTATTATTCTTTCTACGGTGGAACTAGGCTTATATGTGGCTATTGCTATGGGCACGCTATGGGTCCTCACCGGTTCCCTAAGTGCAACAGTGATCGTCACTGCATTAGTAATTTTTGTTCGTTTCAACGAGATGTTCTCTACTCTAGTGCTTTTTGCAGCAGCAGTAGAAGTATTAGCTATTGGTTACAAGAGTATCGAGGAACTTTTAAATCTCCCATCACAGGAATCACCTGAGAGTTTATCGCTTTCTCCGGTAGATTATTCAGTTTCTTATCAAAATGTGAGTTTTTATTATAAAAATAGCAACCAGATTGTTTTAAATAATTTATCCGTAGAATTTCCTGCTCAGAGTATGACGGCAATCGTAGGAGCGAGCGGTTGCGGCAAATCAACCTTGGTGAGATTATTAATGAGGTTTTCTGATCCTCAAGAGGGTGTAATAAAGATTGGGGGCATTGATATAAGAAACTTTCCCCTTGAGCAATTGATGCGTTTGATTACAATAGTTTTCCAAGATGTTTACTTATTTAATGATACGGTCTATAACAACATCTGCTTTGGGAATGAAGGGGCAAGTCCGGAGGAAGTATATGAGGCAGCTAAAATGGCCCATTGCCATGAATTCATAACGCAATTACCTGATGGTTATGCAACGATGGTTAAAGATAATGGTAATAATTTTTCTGGAGGAGAAAAACAAAGGATCTCAATTGCTCGATCTCTATTGAAAAAGGCTCCTATCGTCGTATTAGATGAACCTACAGCTGCTCTGGATATAGAAAATGAGTTAGCAGTACAAGCCGCGATAGAGGCGTTAATCAAGGAGAAAACAGTCATCGTTATTTCACACCGCCTCACTACTACAAAAGGTGCCGATAAGATACTGGTGCTTGATAAAGGACGTTTAGTAGAAATTGGGACACATGCTCAGTTACTGGAGGCAAAGGGACATTATGCTAATTTTTGGAATCTGCAGGATTCTGTGCGTGAATTAGCTTTTTCCACTAGACAGGCTTGAAGTTTACGGTGCTTACTACTGTGAAGTTAAGGGCTACAAAACAAGGACTTCTAATGGATAGATTAAAATAAGAAAAATTTAGAGGGGACTGGGAGCTTGGAGAAAATAAAATTCAGGTAAATAAAATGCAAGCTAGCTCTAGGACGACAGAGGTTAATAATTTGAGTTATTCTATTTCTTCTAGGGATATCTGTTGTCAGTTTTGTACAAAGTCATTTGAAATAGAAACGGTGAATCCCGGGGAGCAGGTAAAATGTCCTCGTTGTCAGGAGACAGTAATTCGAATTGAAAAGTATCCAGTTGCTATTACTGTTTTGTATACAGGGTTGGCTCTATTTGCCTTTATCTTATCTTTTAAATTTTCCTTACTTTCTACGATTATTCCTTACACTAAACAGGCTAATACCGTTGCAATATGGCAGATACTTTCACTTTTAACTAGGCATGGTTCAATGTTTCTAGCCTTTGTGTTTCTGTTATTTGTATTGGTATTGCCTTTAATCTTTATTGTCACTGTGCTATACGTGTATGCGGGTATTTACCTTCAGCGTAATTACAGAGGACTTGCAACTGTAGCTAAGTTGGTCATTGGGCTTAAGCCATGGATTATGGTAGATCTCTTTTTGGTAGCCATCACTATAGCCCTTATTAAGATTAGAGTTTTAGTTACATTTCAGTTGGGCTATACGATGCTTACGTTGTTTAGTTGCTCTGTTTTCTTAGCTAGAGTAGTTTTAACTAATTCGGATTATTGGTTAATAGATAAAGTATCAGAAATAACTGAGATAAAATTTGATGTTTCAGAAGAGCTTAAAGGAGGCCCTTGGCAACAGAATATGAGACTGAGATTGCAACTTGCTTGGGCATTACTGATAACTTCCATCATTCTTTATTTTCCTGCTAATTTATTACCCATGATGAACACTTCTAGGATCTTTGGGCAATCCTATCAAAATACCTTGTTGGAAGGTGTCATAATGCTCTGGAATTCTGGAGACTATTTAGTTTCTATCATTATTTTCCTAGTTAGTTTCTTACTCCCTATAGTTAAAATTTTTATCTTAATGATCATATTACTGACTCTAAGTTATAAAAAAATTTTTCCCACAATTTATTTATCTCGGGCTCATGTCTTGATAGAGCGTATTGGTAGATGGTCGATGATTGATGTTTTTGTTATTATGGTGATGACCTCTGTCTTCCATGAACGAATAGTTTCGATCACCCCAGGTGTAGCAATTATCTATTTTGCCCTAGTGGTCATCCTGACTATGCTGGCGACAGCTGTAGTGGATACGCGTTTTTTATGGATAAATGAGGCGGAAAACCGTCTAAATTAATTAGGAATTTTATGGCGGTCAAACCTTCTAAGATTTCAATTTTTTCAGTGATTTGGTTTGTGCCTATTGTGGCAGTTTTAATCATGTTGTGGCTAACCTACGATTATTACCGATCCTTGGGTACAGCGATCACTTTACATATTTCTAACGCTGAAGGCTTGGAAGTTGAGAATACAGTACTTAAAGTCCTAAATGTAGAAGTGGGTAGGATTAAAAGCATTAAATTAGCGGCAGATGGTAAAGACGTGTTGATGACAGCTTATGTGAATAGTGATAATCCAAGTTTACTAGCGAAGGATACACAATATTGGGTCGTGAAGCCATTACTAACTAAAGGAGGTGTATCAGGCTTATCCACTTTGATTTCTGGCTCCTATATTGGAGTGCTACCAGGGAAAAGTAAAGAAAAACGAAAGGATTTCTTGGTCTCTGATCATCCTCCTTCTATAGCTTATCGTACTCAGGGTAAGATGCTTCAGCTAGTTGGTGAAGATAATGATACGCTGTTAGCTCCGGGGAGTGCAGTGCTTTATCACGGCATCAACGTAGGTACAGTAGACTATTCTTATTTTGATGTTAAGGATAAAAAAGCTCACTATCAAATATTTATCTCCTCACCTAATGATCAATTGTTGGGCACCAATATTCGTTTTTGGATCGAATTTGGTGTCAGTCTAAATACGAGTGAGGGATCAATCCAGTTCAAAGGGCTTAATTTTGATAATCTATTAGGCTCAATTGCTTTCAGTGAGCCCAAAGGCGAGGGAAGGGGGGAGCCGGTGCATGAGAATCAACAATTCCCAGTATATGCTAATGAGCTTCGCGTACCAGCCTCAATCCCCAAAGAAGCTTACCATTTAGTTGGTTTTTTTAACCAGGGTATTAAAAATCTAAGCAAGGGAGCTATGGTAGAGTACAAGGGGGTTCAGGTAGGACGTATAGAGCAAGTACCTTACTATGCTGCTGGAGATAAAGCACATATGTTTAGCATAAAAAGCATTCCAGTTCTATTTTATATTGACCCCGGAGCACTTGATTCCTCAGGCGGAAAAGCTTTTCGCAAAGAAATAGATCAAGCGTTAAGTAGGGGATTAGTAGCTACGATTGCTTCAGGTAACCTAATTATGGGGGGGCAATACATATCTCTGTATGAAAAATTAGCTTCTGAGTCTATAAATTATCCACGTGAAAGATATCAAAATATTCGAGTGATTCCTACGACCATAACAGGACTAGACCACTTGACAGAGAACATCAACCAATTATTGTCTAAGCTCCACGGACAGACCGTGCATAAACTTAATCATGATCTAGACGAAATAGCGAGTACACTTCATTCAGTTAGAACGTTAATTAATTCTTTAGGGCAACGAGATGTAGTAGGCAAAATTGAGCAGAGTGTCCAACAGCTTAATGTATCTTTAAAGAGCTTATCTCCAGGCTCAGAGCTTTATCGTAATATTAGCGGTTTACTGCAGCAATTGAAAGAATTGAGCCGAAATGTCAATAATAAAACTAATTCGCTGTTCATCTTTAAAAATGCTGTTGATCCTGTTCCAGGGAAAGTGAGGTAGTAATGAACCCACTGCGTTGGTTGGGATTTATTTTTTATCTTTCTGCCTGTACGTTTGATTCTGTGCCGGGAACACGCTATTACTACCTTCCTGACAGTAATTTTATTCCCCCAGTTGCGCAACCAGAAGAACAAGTAACAGTCGAAGTGAGTTTACCCTCCTACCTAGCAACTTCTGCTATGGTAATTGGAGATAATGATGGTTCTTCTTTTCAGCTAACCACACAGAATTTATGGGCGACAGAGTTGAGCTCCGCTATTAAAAACAACTTGATCAATCATTTAAATCAACTAGGAGCTTCTAAAAAGCAATTTTTTTCTCCTAAAGGACTCGATCCTAGAAAGTTATTGGTTACTTTAGAGAAGTTTCAAGGTGATGTAAACGGCAGGGCTAGAGTCATAGGGTATGCTACCTTGCTCAATGCCAAAGGCACAGTCATAAAATCTATTGCTTTTCGCGAAGAAGCAAGGCAGGAAGCTGATGGTTATCCAGGAATGCTTGAAGCCTTAAATAAGGCACTTAGACAGTTATCCCAGCGATTGTATGTGCTTTTTCAGTAGCTATAGGAAAATTAATTTTGGAGCAATAGTACTAGAAGACTTAAAGTTGCCCTCCATCTTTCTTTCATTATTCAGCTAGTATAAGTTAGTTCGCTAGAGAGTAGAGGATCTGCTACCTTATACTATACCTTTCGGAACCAAGAACAGTACTTAACCGCAACATCTATCCTACTTTACGATAAGTTAGACTACCTTAAGGAATTAGGAGTTTTGCGAAAAATAGATGGAGAGTTAGAAAGAAGGAACTGGTATGAGTAAGTTTAAATCGAGTTAAATCAGGATATATTCTAAGTGTTTCGAAAGTTAGATTAAGGGGGGCAGTTTTGAGGGTTATTTTGATTATAATATCTAATATATCTGAGTGGGGAAGCTAGTGAACTTAGTACTTATTACGGGAATTTCAGGGTCAGGTAAATCTATTACTTTGAACGCCTTGGAAGACCTGGGCTTTTATTGTGTAGATAACTTACCGCTTGAATTGTTGGAACATCTAATTGCTTGGCATCGCCGGCAGGGTAACACCGATAATTTGGCTGTGAGCATAGATGCCCGGTCTAAAGGATTATGGACGGACCTGAGTCAGTTACTACACCAAATTAAAGCAACAGAGGATCGACTAAGTATTTTATTTTTAGAAGCAAAAGAAGAAGTTTTGATTAAACGTTACTCTGAAACACGTCGAACCCATCCGTTACAAGAAAGCTTTCCATCTTTACGAGAAGCTATAGCTAAAGAGAGAATATTACTGAATCCTGTTAGAGAAACAGCATTAATCTTAGACACTTCTTATATGCATAATTCTCATTTGATCAAATGGATACAAGCTTGGGTAGGTAACAATGGTAAAGCTTTTCAGCTGATTTTTGAGTCATTTGGCTTTAAATTTGGTACTCCTTTAGACAGTAATTATATTTTTGATATCCGTTGCCTACCTAACCCTTTTTATTCACCGTCTTTAGCTCACTTAGTTGGTAAAGATAAGGCGGTACAGGAATTTTTTGAGCAATTTCCTGAAGTAGGCGAAATGATCAGCAGCATCATCTCCTTTTTAGAACGTAGCATTTTGCTGTTTCAAAAAGGAACTCTGACCACTTTGACCGTAGCAATTGGGTGCACCGGAGGTGTACACCGATCAGTATATGTGGTTGACAAGTTAGCAGCATACTTTAGATCGCGGAACTATGCAGTTTTAGAACATCATCGACAATTAGAGTTATCATAGTTTATGTCCATTCAATGGTTTCCGGGACATATGTATAAAACCCGGAAAAAGATGCAGGAACGTCTCAGATCGATCGATTTAGTTATCGAGGTGTTAGATGCCCGGTTACCTTCTTCTTCCCTCAACCCTCTAATTGAGAGAATTACAGGAGATAAAATTAAGCTTAAACTACTCAATAAGGCAGATTTAGCAGATCCTATTGTTACCAAACTGTGGTTGGAGTATTTTACTACTCAACAAGTAGATACAAGGGCCTTAGCTATTACCTCTAATAATAGACTTGAGAAGGAGAGGTTAATTTCTCATTGCAGATCCTTGCTTCCTCATCGCGGAGGCATAGATAAACCATTAAGAATAATGATTTGCGGT
This sequence comes from Neisseriaceae bacterium, assembly GCA_043842855.1. Classification (GTDB taxonomy): domain Bacteria; phylum Pseudomonadota; class Gammaproteobacteria; order Burkholderiales; family Neisseriaceae; genus QFNR01. The sequence continues at coordinate 39,674 of JBBPJF010000001.1, read as the reverse complement.
ATACCCAATGTGGGTAAATCTACCCTAATTAATCAATTAGCTGGGCGTGTGGTAGCTAAAGCTGCGAATGAAGCAGGTATAACTCAGGATGAGCAAAGAATTGTACTAAAAGAGGATGTGTGGTTATATGATACACCAGGTATGCTATGGGAAAAGATAAGCATTCCAGAAAATGGCTACCGTCTGGCTATTGCTGGTTCTGTAGGGAAGAGAGCTTATAATCCTGAAGAGGCAGCTCTCCATTTGCTCTCTTATCTTAAGAAACATTATCAGGATTGCTTAGTGGAGCGTTATTCTTTAGAGCCCTGGCAGCAGGCGCGTCCAGCAGCAGAAGATTGGCTATATTTCATAGCCGAGAAGCGTGGCACATTTACCTCAGCTCGGCGTGTCGATTACCAGAGGGCAAGTGAGTTAATTTTACAGGATTTTCGATCAGGAAAATTAGGCCTAATTTCACTGGAAAGGCCATCAGAATGGCTGTGCTGGCAGCAGGCTGCTGCACAAGAAAGCGATAGACTAAAGGGACAAAAAGAAAAGAAACAATGGCGTAAGACACTAAAAGAGCTCTAGAGGTATTTGTAGGAAAGGAAATCTAGTTTGTATTAAAGTTAAAAGCGACCATTTTTCTCTATCCATTCTAAAAGTTGTTTAGGTGGCTTAAAACCGAGGAGAGGTTGGCTATAGCGGTTGGGTGACTTGATAACAAACAAAGCTGGCGGTGCATATACCTGGAAGGCTCGCATAAATTGCCGTTGTTTTGAGCTGTTGCGGGTTACATCTAACTGGAAAAAGTTAACTTTGGAAAGTCTAGCCTTTACCCTTGAGTCAGAGAAAGTATACTTCTCCATCTGTTTACAGGTCGCACACCATTTAGCATAGAAATCAAGGTAAACAGGTTGATTAGGGTGTGCTTTAAGATTTGCCTTAAGTGCCATTAGAAGAACCTCTGGATCTTCATATCGAGTATACGTCTGTTCCTGCTGTGGTTTAAAGCGTAGAGATAGAAAGTCCGTCAGCTCTGAAGAAACTTTTAAGAAGTAGGCAGCTATTAAATAAATAGTCAATATGACCAAAATCATAGAGAAACCAAGGTATATAATGTTGCCAAGCCTAGTAACAGCAGGATAGCGATAGAAAATCGTTAAAGGAAATAAAAGAGCACAACTATAGGCTATGAGAGCAAGGCTAGTTGGTAGAAAAGGGCTCATTAAATAAACAGCTACCACTAAAAGTACGACCCCAAGCAGATGTTTAATGACTTGCATCCATTGACCTGCTTTAGGTAAAAAGCGGTCCCCCAATAGACTAAATAACAGTAAGGGCAACCCTAAACCTAGGCCCATTACATATAGAGCACTGCCTCCCAATAGGACATTGTGCGTGGTCCCAATATAGCCAAGTGCAAAAGCTAGGGGAGGGGCTGTACAAGGACCAATAACCAAGGCAGAAAGTGCCCCCATAAGGAAAATTGCAAGAAAATGATTTCTTACTGTGATGGGTGTATTGTGTAGTAAATTTTGCCAGTGAAGTGGCACTTGGAGTTGCACGACATCCAACATGGAGAGTCCAAGCAGTACAACGAGCAAACTACTAGGGATGATAAAAAATGCCTGTTGAAAATAGACATTCAGTAGCGTTCCAGTAAATGCAGCTAAAAGACCTAGCAAAGTATACGTGATAGCTATTCCTTGTGTATAGAAAAAGGTTGCGATAAAACTTTTACCATATTCATTTCGGCGAAGGATAATGGAAGACACAATAGGGATGAGTGGGTACATACAAGCTGTTAAACTCATAGCCAACCCGGTGAAAAAGAACAGTAATAAACTTTTGAGGATATTTTTCCAAGCAAAAGCAATAGGTAGAGGGGCCTCACCCTGCTCGGCTGGTAAAAACTGAGCGCGTGAACGGGGACTGAGAGAAGACTTGGTTAGTAGACTAACCAAGTCTTTTCGATTAGGACCTGAAGTAGAAAAAGACCCTGTGCTACGTGGTAATACTTGGCCTTTTTGGATAGTATACTCTTGCTTCAAAGGGGGGTAGCAAATCCCTAAGTCAGCACAGCCCTGCATTGTAATGGTTAATTGTAGAGTATTGGTGGGCGAGCTCAGAGGGAGAGAGATATGAGCTTGGTGTCGGAAAATAGCTTGGCGCCCAAAGAATTCATCCACGTGGGAAAGCGATTGGCTAAATATAGGCTTCTTCAAGAGACCAGCAGGATAGGTGTTAAAATTAAATTTGGATTGATATAGGTAGTAACCTGGTTGGATACGTACTTCAAGTTCTAGACTTTTGTCTTTAGGTATGACTCTTAGCTGAAAGGCTTCTTCTGGCGACAAGGATTTAGTATTGGTCAGGGGGGCAGTTCCTTGTATTTGAGCCAAGAGAATTGAAGGAAAAAGAGATCCTAAAATAACTAACCCGTAATAGACTGCTAGTTGAAAACTAACTAGTAACTTCCGCATAAGCTGAGTGATTGTGAATAGATTCAAAATTTTCACTGGCTACCTTAAATTTGATTATTTCAGGTATATTTTTTAGAGCTTGATAAGCTTCTCTGACCGTATCTTCAACAAATTTCGGTTGTGCGTAGGCTGTCTCAGTAACAAATTTTTCATCCGCTCTTTTTAAAATGCTATATAAATCACAGGAAGAACTTTTTTCTGCTATTTCTATAAGTTGTTCTGGAAAAAGGGTACCACGATACTGTGCTTTAATAACTATAACAGAACGTTGATTATGGGCACCAGCAGCTGATATCTCCTTAGAACATGGACAAAGAGATGTAGTGGGCGTTTTGACTTCAAGTATTTGTTTTACTTCATTTGCATCAACACAGGTGTGATACTTAACTTGATAATCCATAAGTCCCCTGATTTGTGTGATAGGTGCTTTTTTTTCAACAAAAAGTGAAGTTGTTAAGCTGATTTCTGCCTGAGTAGTTTCCAATTGTTTACAAAGTTGCTGAGTAAGTTCTTTTATACTTTCTGCACAAATTGGCTTAGCGTTAGCAGTAATAAGAGAGATGAAGCGCGACATATGCGTACCACGGTATTTGGCCTCTAGAGAAGCAAACATATCCACCGTAGCTATGGTAGCTTGAACACCACTGAGCGAAGCTAGTTGAATAGGAAGTTTAAAATCTTTAATTCCTACTCGGTTGATAGCAATATTCCTATTATCAAAAGCACTTTGAGTATCATGCAAACTCATTCACTAATTCCTTAAGGAGGTTGGCTAAATTACTAACAAATTTTAGAGATAGGCAAACGCCAGGCGAAAATTACCTAAATCTAAACAGGTCAGAGCCAACAATAATTAAAAAAGATTGTCTAAATTAGTTTGAGGATCAGTCTTATTTCCTGTGGGCTTAGCTACTTCCCCAGTAGAATTAGAAACATTTTCCAACTTCACACCATTGAGATGTTTTCCTACAATGGAATAAAATCCATTTTGTTCAATGACATTTCTAGGTTGTTGGGGTTGTCTAACAGGTACTCCTTTTAAGGCCATTCTCATGTAGTCGATCCATACAGGAAGCGCAACTCTTGCTCCATAGCCAATAGAACCCATGCTCTTTGGTTTATCAAAACCAATATATACAGCAGTAACCACTTGAGTATTAAAACCAACGAACCAAGCATCCTTTTGGTGATTAGTGGTCCCTGTTTTCCCCCCTATGTCACTGTGTCCAACAGATTGAGCGGCTCTACCAGTACCATAAAGCACTACATCTTCCAGGAGTTTATACATAAGAAAAGCATTCTTAGGATCAATTGTCCTCGGTGCATTCACTCCAGCGATAAGGGGTTGAGTTTTAGCAATTAGATGCCCCTTAGAGTCATAGACCCTATCAATGATATACGGTTCTACCAAGTACCCCCCATTCGCAAAAGCAGCATACCCACGTGCCATTTGTAGAGGAGTAACTTGGCCTGATCCTAAAACCATCGTTAAATCTTTGCTGATATTTTTTGGGGGAAAGCCAAAGCGTTGGACATAACGATGAGCATAGTCCACACCAATAGAATTGAGTACCCGAACGGCTACTACGTTTTTGGAAAGATATAGTCCCTCCCGTAGGGGGATAGGGCCAGCGTAACGTCCATCAGAATTTTTGGGAGAATAGCGTCCAAAGCGTACAGGAGCATCATTGATAATAGTTCCGCCATTGAATCCTTTTTCGACTGCTGCTGAATAAACGAACGGCTTAAAGGTAGAACCTGGTTGACGATAGGCTTGTACAGCGCGATTAAATTGTTTAGAAAAGAAGTCAAAGCCACCAACTACTGCTTGAATAGCGCCAGTCCTTGGATCAAGTGAGATAATACTGCCTTCAAGTTCTGGTGCTTGGGTCAGGGCCCAGTGACCACTCCTACTCCTGTAGAGCCGTAGAATAGAACCTACCTTAACTTGCTTCTCTCCCAGTGATTTATTATTGATGTTATGAGAAATAAAGGCAAGAGAGCTGCCAGATAAAATAACTGGACTCTTTTGTTCTTCTACTAGTAATTTGAGCCGATGCGGTGTAGCTTCAATCACGATGGCTGGTATCTGCCCTTGGACTGTGTGGTGAGCAGCAAGATAATTAAGTGCGGTGGTTTCCAAAGTTTCCTTTTTTCCAGTGCTGAGGTCGTAGGTGGCTTCTGGCCCCCTAAATTTAACCATCGGACTATTTTGAAGTAGTGTTTTACGCAAAGCTTGGGTTGCTACTTTTTGGTTCTTAATATTAACAGTTGTATAAACTCGATAACCAGAACGGTAGATAGCATCTCCATAGCGATCATGTAGCTGTTTACGGACCATTTCTGCTACATAGAGAGAATCTTCGTTAACTTTTTCCGAAGGATCCTCAGTGTGATAAACCAAGGGTGCTTTGACAGCTTCATTATACTTAGCCCGAGTAATCCAGCCCTCTTCAAGCATGTTCTTTAGGATGTATAACTGTCGTTTCTTCGCACGTTCAGGATTAATAATGGGGTTAAAAGCAGAAGGCGCTTTCGGTAAGCCGGCTAACATAGCAGCTTCGGCAATGGTCAGGTTCTTAACGGGCTTATTAAAGTAGGCTTTAGCCGCGGCGGTAAATCCATAAGCCTTTTGACCTAAATAGATCTGGTTAAAGTAAAGTTCTAAGATTTTATCTTTAGATAAATTCATCTCTATTTTGAGTGCAAGTAGCACTTCAAAAAACTTACGCTTATAAGTCCTTTCGTTGGTTAGGAAGAAGTTCTTTGCCACTTGCTGCGTAATGGTACTGGCACCTTGCTCTACACTACCTGAGACCGCGTTGGTAATCATAGCTCTTAGGATACCGCTAAAGTCAACACCTTTATGCCTATAAAAACGCTTGTCCTCTGCTGCAAGCACAGCATATTTAAGGATATCGGGGAAATCTTGTATTTTAGTGAAGGTTCTTTTTTCTATACCATATTGACCGATAAGTACATTATCCTGAGAGTAGACTCTCATTGGCATGCTTGGCTTATAATGAGTTATCTTATTGAGATTAGGTAACCGCGGAAAAGTGAAGACAATTGCGATAAGTACCAAACCGACAATGAGTAGGAACAAACTGCTGATCAGTAGGAAGGTGGAAAAGATAATTCTTTTGTGTGTACTGTGATTCATAGACATGTCGGCATGAGTAGAACGTGAGCGCTATAATCCCGCGATTGTACACGATTTTTTAAAATGGGGTTACTAAGCCCTATGCGTTTAAGTCCGGTAACCTAGCAGATAAAGCTAGCTTCACCAGCCAGTATAAAGAAGTTGGCTAAGCTTCCTTGCAAGGCAGTTGCTATCCACTTTGTTTAGTGCGAGCAGGTTGGGGATTCTTGGTAAGCCTGGGTCAAAGTGCCCCGTTGATAATATGTCTCATTCTACTTTAAATACACTGAAAAATTGAATTTTAAAGGAAAAAAATCTTTGGAAAAATGCGTAATGTTGCTAAAGTATGCGGGTACCAGGGAGTGGTCCTGTTAGGGAATGACTTTATTATGAGTGGAATTTACCAGTGTATTAGGCTGAAGCCTGAGTGAAGCGAGGGAGAAGGCGTTGATGTTTAAAAAATTTTTTGGTGGGCATTTGCGTGCAGGTGCTACCCAGGAAAATCAAGTCCCTTATTCGGTGGGCGTTTCTTTTGATGACTTTAGTATGTCATATGTCTTGCTCAAGCGTTGGGATGATTTTGTCCAGCTTGATTCTTATAGATCAGTTTTACTGAAGAGCGGGGTAGTTTCCAATGGAAAAATTATTGAAATGGACGACTTAGCCTCTACTTTAATTGGCCTCGCTAGAGACTTTTCCAGATATACAGATCAATTAGTGCTTTCTTTACCGCAGCCTTTGGTGACTATGGAGTATTTCGATTATCGTGTCGAAGAGGGCCATAGTATGGAGTCAGAGGCTGAATTTAGAGCGGGTAAGGTTGCAGATCTCAGTGAAATTACTTTTGACTACTTTATGTGTGGTGAGCCAGAAACAAAAAATAACATGTTATTGGCGATGGCAAAGTTAACTGACGTGGAAAGCCGTGCCTATCTTGTGGAGGTATCTGACCTTACACTTAGGTGTTTGGATGTTGAGGCCGTTGCCTTAGTTAACGCTTTTTCTTGCTGGATTAACCGTAGTCTTCCAGAGGCTGAAGAGGAATTAATTGCCGTTTATCACATTGGACTCTATTCTACACAAGTAGTTTTTTCTAGGAGAGGAAAGATACTTTATGCTAATGAACTCCCTGTAGGGATTGTCCAGCTTTTCTCCAGTATGCCGGAGTACTCGAATTGGCAGGGCACAGAATTGCATAAATTAGTTTATGAAGAATTGTATTTTGATCGTCACGCGGAAGAAGCCATAGAACCCTTGGTTCAGGAGATTAATCGTTCAGTCGGTCTTTTCAGCGCACATGAGCATACCTTAGGCGCAGATGAAACTTCAGAAGTAGAACGTATTTTTTTAACAGGTATAGGGGCTAAAAATCCTGTAATAGAGAAAAAACTACAAGAATTACTTTCTGTGCCTGTCTCAGTGCTTAATCCAGTTGAAGTTGCCCAAAAGGGTACCAAAGAACCATTAAAGAATGATGCCTTTGCTTTAACCATACCTTTTGGACTAGCTTTGAGAGGTTTTTTATGATCAAGCTCATCAGAGTCAATCTACTGCCTTATCGGGAGGCAGCCCGAGCTACAAAGAAGCAGGATTTTATTAGACTGTTACTGGCGGCTGCAGCGTTAGCCTTGCTTTTAAGCGGGCTCCTGTACTACTTTCTTGACAGGGCAAATAGCGTTGCTGCTGATAGAATCAACCTACTACAGGCTAACCTTTCTAGAATGGATGACGAGCTACATGAGTTTAAGCAAATGCAAGCGTGGAAGACTAAGCTTTTAGCCCAGCGTAAGTATCTAGAAAGTCTTCAAAGTGGGAGGTTTGCAGTAGCTCAAATGATGGACGTACTGGATCGGATTGTTCCCAAAGGCGTTCAGTTACTAAAAATTGAACCAGGACAGCAGACAGGAAAGATTGAATATTTAATCCATGGACAGGCAATTAGTGATAGTAGAGTAGCTCTCTTCCTAAATCAAATAGGATCAAGCGGTTTATTTGAAAATACACCAGTGATGAATGAGATTAAAAGCAGTAAAGGTCTCCAACAGTTCACTATAACGGTTACTTTCGCAGAGAACCCAATGACTCCCGCTGCAGATGAGGTTGTACATTCAGACATAAACCAGCAGGAAAATACGGAGGGGGCTAGGTAGGAGATGATGAGGAGGACATATGCGTTATTACCCCACTAACCAGGAATTGGATGCGGTAAGCGTTGGTATCCAGGAAGCCGATCTACGACAATTGTATTTGTTGAAGAAAAATCACCAATTGGTGATTGCTTTGTTGTTTGGGGCACTATTCTTTATTTTAGTTTACTGGCTGTTACTTTCTCATTTACCTAGCGAGCTTTCTGAGCGACAGTTACAAGAAGAGCAGCTTAAAAAGAGTTATGTGGTGAATTTGGAAAAACTTGCTGGAGTGCCTAGCTTGAGACGAGAAATCGAGGCTATTAAGCAGTCTTCAGGGAGTCTGTTGAATCAATTATCAGGCAATATTTCTGCTGCGGATATAGTTCAGGAATTTTATGAGGCAGGGGCTAAGAATGGCCTTAGAATAGCGGTGAATAGACATTTAGAAGTGAAAGAAGATGGTCCGCTTATTGTTGGTGCTTATGAAATAGAGGTGAAGGGGACCTATCTGCAATTGGAGCGTTTTTGTTTAGATTTGGGTAAGTTAAGTACAGTCGTCATCCTTACTGATTTCACTTTATCTTTGGACAGCGAAAATAGTGAAAGTTTTTCGAATGTTACATCTGTGAGAGGTTCCACTGAACCAGTGTTGCATCTGAAAGTAGTAGCCAATACCTACCAGGCTAAAAGGTAGGGATAAATAGGGATAAACGACTGTAAGTGATTGGGTATAAATTATGAGAACTGCTGCGCTTCTTTTTTCAATGTTGTGGTTATTGACTAGCTGTGGCGGAGGGGATCTAGACCAGTGGATGGCGGCACAGCAGAAAGCAATTACTGCAATTCCTAGGCATACTGTTAGTTATTCAGTACCTAGTGAAAGTAGTTATAAGCTGGGTATACCGGCTGTCATTCATCCGTTTAATCCAGCCAAAATGAGGTTATCTGCCTTCTCAGGGGATCATGGTACTAAGGGAATATTAGAAAATTTTGACTTGGAACAAATGCAATATGTGGGTTATTTGAAGAAAGGGGCTCGAATCCAGGCTTACGTTAGAGTAGATGATCACGTGTACACGGTATATCAGAATACTCCTATTGGGAAGAGGTATGGCAAAGTATTAGCAATTACTCCCAAGAAGATTAGTATTTTAGAAAAGATAGAAAATACAGATGGAAGCTGGACGGATAGTGAGACACAACTAGACAGGAGTGCTACTGATAGTTCGGATAAAACTAGTACTGAGAATTCTATAAATTAGGCACATTTGAAGTTAATGAGATATAGGGTGGGGGAATGATGGGAAATTTTGTAAAAAAAGCGGCTCCGTTATTGGTGGGAACATTAATGACCCAGTTTGCTCTGGCGGGGGACATTGCTAAAATTGAACTAGCAGGGGTAAAGGAAAAACGCATCGTCAAAATTAAGTTCAATGGTGGAGTGATCTTACCTAAGGCAGTTGCAAGAAAGGGCGAACCTCAAGTGACACTCAGTTTCAGGGGAGCGAGGTCTTTGCTAACGCATCCAGTGCTTAATTACAATGACCCTGTTCTATCTTCTATTGCTGTAGATCAAGATAATGATTTGCTCCAAGTCACTGTTCAGTTGCGACAGCAGGCGGGTTACAGACTGGTTCAAAAAGGAGAAGAGATTTGGCTATATATCCGTCCCTCGGGCGATTCCGCCGCTACGGAAATTAACTCTCGGCATATACCTCTAAAGGACCTAAATAACCAAAATACTTCTTTTGCGTCGCCGAAAAAAGTTAGTTCGGTTAGTACGCTTGCTTGGCAGAAGCCGCTTAGAGTCGACTATAAAAACAGTGGAACAGACCAAGGAGCAGTGATCTTAAAATTAAGTAGGCATTCACCTGCTCAAGTCAAGCAGTCTAATGATAGGCTTCAGCTAACTTTGAGGAATTATCCCCTGCTTAACAGTGCACAAAATACCTATGATTTGAGTGCTTACAATAGCTTAGTTAGGAGGGTAGAGGTTGATAAGTTAGGTAATGATGCTGTTGTTAGTATCTATAATAATGGGGGTAATTGGGATTACAAGCTGCACGATACAGGGGCCCAGATTGTAGTAGATCTTCACGGTAAAGGGGACATACTGGGGAAAGGTCAGGATCTATCTGTTGAGCGGTCTAAATTTTTTGCTCGACAAAAGGGAGGTAGGGTTTCTTTTGATTTTCAAGACGTAGATGTGCGAACTGTCTTACAAATCCTAGCTAAAGAAGCAGGGATTAACATTGTAGCTAGCGATTCGGTTAAAGGAAAGTTATCCTTGAAACTAAAAAATGTACGTTGGGAGGAAGCGCTTAATCTCATTTTGGAAGCCAAAGACTTGGGAATGACTCGGATAGGTTCTATAGTTAATATTGCCCCTAAAACCGAGCTAAATAAAAGGGATAAGGAGCAACTGACGCTGCAAAAAGAGCAACTGGAAATGGGGGGGCTGCAATCGCGTACCTTTCGCTTGAAATATAAGGATGCAGAAGGCGTCAAAAAAATGCTGGAGAAAACTGGATCTAACTCGGAGGAAACTATTTTATCCAAGCGTGGTTCGGTTGTAGCTGATTCTAGTACAGGAACGTTAATCGTTACTGATATACCTGCTAATTTGGATAAATTTAGTAGAATGTTACAACAGATTGATATTCCCAGCGATCAGGTCATGGTTTCAGCTCGGATAGTAGAAGTTCGGGATTCGTACGCGAGAAATTTGGGACTAAGCCTCCGTACTAGTGTACAGAATGGGAGATTTACTTATGGGGGCGCACTAGTTGGTCAAGGCGAGGGCGCTACAGCTGGTTTGCTACCTGCTAATATTAATTTTCCACTGAGTATGGGAGCAGGGTACAGTGGACTATCTTTAGGCTATACTAAGGATAGCGCTGTGGTTTCCTTAGCTATTGCAGCCATGCAAGAGGAAGGACAAGCCAAAATTATTTCTTCTCCTAATGTATTGATGCTTAATGGAGAAAAGGCTTCCTTAGAGGATGGAGTTGATGTTCCGTACCGCGTGAAACAAGGTGAAGATGAGGGTTATGCAACCCAGTTCAAGCGTGCGGTAACGGGTTTGACTGTAACCCCACATATCACACCGGATGGGCAAGTAATTTTGGAGGTAGAAGTGGACAAAGATACACCCAATCCCCAAGATGGTTCCATCAGTGTGAAGAAGCTAACTACTAAAGCTATGATTGAAGATGGGGGAACGCTGGTTTTGGGGGGTATATATGACGAAAATAATTCTGAAAATGTTCGAAAAGTACCTTTGTTGGGAGATATTCCCCTCCTAGGAAATCTTTTTAAAACTAAGGATAAGAGTAGTGAGCGTCGGCAAGTTTTAATCTTTTTAACTCCACAGATTGTGAGAAGTTCTCTAGGCAAACTAGAGTACTAGAGATACGATATAGGTGTGGAATCCATATTGAGAGATCAAAGAGAGTTTAATGTTTATTTGATTGGCTTACCTGGGTCTGGTAAGACTACTCTGGGGCGTTTGCTTGCAAAAAGATTAGATAGGGTTTTTTTTGATTCTGATCATTTTCTAATGAATAAAACGGGAGTTTCTATCGAGACCATTTTTGAGTTAGAGGGAGAAGCGGGATTCCGGCGCCGTGAAAAACAGGTTATTTGTGAGTTGACCTCTAAGCAATCCATAGTGCTGGCTACTGGAGGTGGATCGGTGCTCGATGAGGATAATAGAAAGCTTCTTAGTTTGACCGGATTTGTGGTCTACTTAGAGAGCGTTCCGGCTGACTTGTTGGTTCGCTTGAGAAATGATAGTTCTAGGCCTTTATTGGAGGGTAGCGATAGATTGAAAAAACTTCAGGAGCTGTATCGTGAGAGGGCACCGCTCTATCGTTCGATTTCAGACTTGAATTATCCCGTACGGGCTACTGCCCTGGCTTCCTCCTATTGTGCCGATCGATTGATCAAAATGATTCAGACTAGGAAACGATTACTTGCAAGTTGATAAACTAATAGTGAAGACTAGCTCTGCAGAATATCCTATTTATTTTGCAGATAGTTTGAGGATGCTTCTAAAGGAGCAGTTAGGGACTTGGGTTACTTCTCAGGTAGTGGTGGTGACTAATGCTGTGGTTAAGCAATGGTACCTGCAGCCTGTAAAAGAGGCATTAGAAGAAAAAGGTCTAAAACCGCTGGTAGTCATTTTACCAGATGGGGAGGCTTTCAAAAATTTTGAGACGCTTAATAGTATTTATGATGCATTACTAGCAAATCATATAGATAGGAGTGCGACTATAATCGCGCTTGGTGGTGGGGTGATTGGTGATACGGTAGGGTTTGCTGCGGCCACTTACCAAAGAGGTGTAGCTTTTATTCAAATACCGACCACCCTCCTTAGTCAGGTAGACTCCTCTATAGGGGGAAAGACGGCCGTCAATCATCCGTTAGGTAAAAATATGATAGGGGCTTTTTACCAGCCCCGGGTGGTATTAATTGCTCAAGATGTATTAAACACTCTGCCCGCTCGTGAGTTTGCTGCTGGTATGGCTGAAGTGATTAAATATGCCTTGTTAGGGGACGCTGTTTTTTTTGAATGGTTGCAAGAGAATATAGAACAAGTTAATCAACTAGATTTGATAGCAGTTCGTCAAATTTTGTTGACCTGTTGCCGAATGAAAGCAGAAATTGTCTCACAAGATGAGAAAGAAGCAGGGGTTCGTGCACTTCTTAATCTTGGCCATACTTTTGCACATGTAATAGAGTTAGAGTTAGGCTACGGGAACTGGCTCCACGGAGAAGCAGTAGCAATCGGTCTGAAATTGGCTGCTAGGTTATCTTATCATTATGGGCAATTGACTCGGATAGAATTAGATCGTATTGAAAACCTCCTTAAACGAGCTCAGCTACCAACTAAGTTGCCCGCCATTCCCTTAGAGAGATGGATGGATGGTTTTCAGCACGACAAGAAAGTTCGTGAAGGAAGGATGCGCTTTGTCACCCTAGAGGGTATTGGAAAAGCTGTAGTTAAAGCTACGGTCAGCCCATTGGATTTAAAGGTTATTTTAGAATCTGAAGAGGGCTAGATCATTCGACGTGGCCTAATTTAGGCTGTGAGAGGTGGAAAAAGCTAAATTGAATATAGGTTTCAGTGGATTTTTGGAGTACAGTAAGCGAGGTTAGGTACCGTCTGTTTTGCTGTAAGTTGAGTAGACTAAGAGTAGTAGGTGCTTTTGGAGAATGTAGATGAAGGTTTCAGAGTTATTCGCAGGAGAGGATTTTGTATCGCGGCATGTGGGGATGTCCCCACAAGAGCAGCAGCTTGTTTTGGCGAGCTTGGGTTTTTCAGACTGGGAAAGTTTTATCAGTGCAGTGATCCCTTCGTCAGTGCGTTTCCAAGCGGAGTTAGAGTTGCCTGAAGGAAAGACTGAATCAGAAGCCTTAGCGGCAGCTAAGGCTTTAGTAGCAAAAAACCAGTTATTCAGAAGTTATATCGGACAGGGTTACTATCCTACTGTGATGCCATCGGTAATCTTACGTAATGTACTAGAAAACCCAGAATGGTATACGCCTTACACGCCTTATCAGGCAGAAGTTTCTCAAGGTCGATTGGAGGCACTGTTAACTTTTCAGCAAGTATGTATTGACTTGACAGGGATGGCAATGGCGAATGCTTCTTTGTTAGATGAAGCTACTGCAGCAGCAGAAGCCATGGCTATGGCTAGAAGAATTAGTAAATCTCCAAGTAAACGTTTCTTAGTAGATAAACGTATCTATCCACAAACCCTTGACGTATTAAAGACACGAGCAAAATACTTTGAGTTTGAGTTAGTAACTGCTGATGTGATGGAGCCTATACAGGGGGAGTTTTTCGGAGCAATTCTGCAGTATACCGGTCTAGAAGGAGATGTATTAGAGCTTGAAATGGTGCTTAAGCATCTCTCGCAAAAAGGTATTGTGACAGCGGTAGCAGCTGACATCATGAGCCTTGTGTTACTGAAATCTCCTGGAATGCTGGGTGCAGATATTGTGTTAGGTAGTAGTCAGCGTTTTGGAGTTCCTATGAGTTTTGGTGGACCACATGCGGCCTTTTTTGCTTTCAAAGAGGAATACCGAAGAATGGCTCCAGGACGTTTAATTGGCGTTTCCGTTGATCAAGAAGGTAAGTTAGCATTTAGAATGGCTCTACAGACCAGGGAGCAGCACATTCGAAGAGAAAAAGCTACTTCAAACATTTGCACTGCTCAAGCACTACTGGCTATTCTTGCAGGGTTTTATGCAGTCTATCACGGCCCTGTAAGGCTTAAAAAGATTGCCCAACGGTTGCATCTCATGGCGAGTAGTTTTGCGCGCGCTATCAGTAAAAATCCACTGATTATAGTCAAACATCAAGTATTCTTTGACACTGTTTGCGTTGAGTATGAGGGTGATGTGGAAGCTTTAATGCAAAGTGCACGCAGCCATCGAATCAATTTAGGGCGTTTAGATAAAAAAACGCTTATTGTGGCTTTTAGTGAGTGCTCTAGTGAAGAAGAGTGGGGAACTCTGGTTGAGCTTTTCACAGGCGAAAAAATAGCGCTGCCTGAGGAACTTAAGGGTACCTTGCCGGAAAGTTACCTGAGACGAGACAGTATCCTAACGCATCCAGTTTTTCATGCTTATCATACTGAACATGAGATGCTACGTTATCTAAAAAGGTTAGCAGGCCGTGATATTTCCCTGACGCGTAGCATGATTTCATTAGGTAGTTGCACAATGAAATTAAATAGCGCTACAGAAATGTTGCCATTAACTTGGGAGGGGCTGACCAATATCCATCCTTTTGCTCCAGCGGAGCAAGTTGCAGGCTATTTAACTTTGATAGAAGAACTTGAGCACAAACTTCGAGCAATTACAGGTTTCGATGCTATCTCGGTTCAACCCAATTCAGGTGCTCAAGGGGAGTATGCAGGCCTGGTAGTCATACGACGGTATTTGGAGGCGCTAGGTCAAGCTCATCGAAAAGTTTGCCTTATACCAAAATCAGCACACGGAACTAATCCTGCTAGTGCCCAAATGGCCGGCTTAAAGGTAGTAGTAGTGGCTTGTGATGAGGCAGGTAATGTAGATATCGACGATCTAGAAAGCAAAGTACGTCAACACGCAGACGAGTTGGCAGCGCTGATGATCACGTACCCTTCCACTCATGGTGTTTTTGAGGATTCCATAGAAAAGATTTGCGAGCTAGTCCATAAGTATGGTGGTCAAGTTTACATGGATGGTGCTAACTTAAATGCACAAGTAGGTTTAATACGACCTGCTGATATTGGTGCAGATGTATTACATATGAATTTGCATAAAACTTTTTGTATTCCTCACGGGGGGGGAGGGCCCGGAGTGGGTCCGATTGGTGTAAAGGAACATTTGAAGCCTTATTTGCCTAGTCATAGTATTATTCCGGTGAATAAACTTCAGCCAGAGATGGGGGCAGTGGCAGCCGCACCCTATGGTTCTGCAGGGGTATTAATTATTACATGGATGTATTTGACCTTAATGGGAAGAGAGGGCCTTCTAGCTGCCACCAAGCAAGCTTTACTAAGTGCTAACTATTTAGCTCACGAATTGAAAGGCGACTTTCCCATTTTGTATACGGGTAAAAATGGTTGGGTAGCTCACGAATGTATTGTAGATTTAAGACCTTTTAAGCAAACTGTGGGGATTAGTGAAGTAGATTTTGCAAAAAGATTGATAGACTTTGGTTTTCATGCACCAACTATGTCTTTCCCAGTAGCTGGAACGTTTATGATCGAGCCTACAGAAAGTGAGAGTAAGGCAGAGTTAGATCGTTTTATTCTAGCGATGAAACAAATGAAGAAGGAGGTTAAAAAAATCCAGGCAGGACTCTGGAGTTTAGAAGATAACCCATTAGTCCATGCGCCTCACACTGCTAGTAGTTTAATGAAAGAGTGGACTCATCCTTATTCAAAAGAAGAAGCCTTTTATCCATTAGAGTTTATTAAGGAAAATAAATATTGGCCGTCAGTAGGCCGAGTAAATGACGTGTATGGGGATAAACAGCTACGCTGTACTTTGCCCTTGCCAGAGAGGAGTAAGGATGTACAGGAGCAAGCCAGTTAACTCGAGTGTAAGGAGTTCAAGGAATAAAGAGGTTTAGAGGGTTAGAAGGCTTATATGGCATGCTGGGCTGCTGAGTGATCATTTTATTTTTTTAATGATTCGCCCAGCTCCAGCCTGTGCTATTTTACTCTTCTACTTTTCCCAGTATCTGGTTGTCTTCTTTCAGCAGTAATGTTTGCCCTGGAGAGGTAAAGGAATTTGCGTTTCTAATTAAGCTAATGGTCTGGCTTATCCTATTATTATCTGACCATAGATAAACCAGAATTTTTAGAAGCTCTCGGGCTTACTTTTAGTCCCTATGTTAATCAGATTGAGCCACATGCATATCTGTCATGCATATTTTCATATAGTGAAGTCATGAGGTGTTCTCTTTTAATTGAGATACTTGCAGTTGTTATTTAGGGTTGACTGATAGTAGATCAGAGAAGCAGAATTCGGCGATTCTACTATATCTCAAGTGGTAGTTATAATGCTTTTGGATGCAAGTTATCTACTTTTTAGTTCTTGCTCTTCTGGATTATTTTATTCTTTTTCTTGTTGTTTTAAGATTAAAATCTAGTGAAATTCCGTTGATTTTACTGTGATTTGAGTTCTACTGATGTGGAAATGAGCAAGAAGCAGTAGTCAGAAGATTAATTTGGCAACAATTATTTTCCTACAATAACCGTGGAAGAAATTTGATGAAATTTTAGGTTGAATAGCCCACAGCTAAATATTTACTCATGTGTTCTCCGGGATTTAGGTTATTAGGTGCGAACCTATTTCTCAAAAGGGTTGAGTTTTAAACTGGAGATAAATTGCTTTAAGATAGTAAATAAAAGAACTGATAGTGAAATAGGCAGCGATAAATAGAAAAAAGTTACCTATTAAAATCAAATCCCAGTGGGTGTAAGGAAATTGTCTTAACAAAAGCATTATGATAGCAGTCATTTGAGCTGCAGTCTTCCACTTACCCAGTTTAGCCACGGCTATAACCTCGCTAAGCCTCTTACGTGCCATCAATTCCCGTAAAGCGGTGACACAAAGTTCGCGGCTAATAATGATAATTGCTAAGAAAGCATAAGTTCTATGCCATCTGACTAATAAGACTAAGGCACAAACTACTAATAATTTATCTGCTACTGGATCTAGAAAAGCCCCTAACTCTGTAGACTGGTTCCACTTTCTAGCAATTAAACCATCTAACCAGTCTGTGAGACTAGCCACAGAGAAGGTTAGGGCTGCCGCAAAATCCGTATAATAACTATCGAACGTACCTCGTGGTAGCCAGGCGGGAAGATAACAAATAACAATGAACAGAGGAATCAGGGCAACCCTTACGATGGTCAAAATATTGGGAGTAGTCAATCTAGAGAGCATTAGGGTATTTCCTGAATTGGTGAGGGTAGTATACAACGCCTTGGGTAGGTACGGTCAACTGAATTATTAAGATACAGAATGAAAGTACTCATGAATCTTAGTAGCAATAGCACGGCTGATTCCTTCTACCTTCATTAATTCCTCAATAGTGGCCCCCTCTATTTCCCTTAACCCACCAAAGCGAATTAACAATGCTTTTTTTCTTTTAGCTCCAATCATTGGAATCTCGTCTAATTTGGATTTTCTACGGTTTTTCGCACGTCTAAGACGGTGGCCAGTAATAGCAAAGCGGTGTGCCTCATCTCGTATAGTTTGGATTAGATGTAAGGCAGGGTCAGAAGGCTCTAGACGAAGGGACCTATTTTGCATCATAGGCATAAGTAGAGTTTCCATTCCTGGCTTACGCTCTACGCCTTTTGCGACGCCAATTAAAGGAATAGTCAAACCTAGAGTATCCCAAACAGAAAGGGCTACGTTAATCTGTCCTTTCCCACCATCAATAATGACTAGTTCAGGAAGCAGAGAAGTTGTAGTACTACCTTGATATCTACGCGTTAAGGCTTCTCGCAAAGCTGCATAATCATCCCCATGTGTCTTTGCTTTAATATTATACCGACGGTATTGTGAAGGTTGCATATTGCCATTTTCATACACAACACAGGAAGCTACAGTTGCTTCTCCAGAAGTATGGCTAACGTCAAAACACTCTATCCTATCCAACAGGTCAATTTTTAATAGACTTGCCAATCTTTTTCTACGTTCTGCCTGCCCAGCATTAGTGAGGTGCCTTTGCGAAAGTGCTATATGCGCATTTTCTTCCGCCATATCTAGCCATTTTTTCCGTTCTCCCACAACTCGAGTGGGGAAGAGAACTTTTCTATGGCTTTGCTGGTTAAGCGCTTCTTGAATAACTTGGGGTACAGCAAAATTAGTGATGATACAATCCGGTATATAGCGACCTAAGTAGTGCTGAGCTAAAAAATTCTCGGTATATTTTTTAATAGGATCTTCGCCCCAATCGATGCTTTCAACTATAAAACTTTTATCTCCCACATATTGTCCATTGCGAACACTAACCCAGTGGATACACAACCACTCCTTTAGAGTCACACAGGCTAGAATATCTAAATTGGCTTGTGAATATTGTTTGCTGTTAATAAATTGTCCTTTTTGAGTAGTACTAAGGGAAAATATCTGATCGCGATAACGTGCTGCAGTTTCAAAGAGCAGTGCCTCGGAAGCGTGATTCATTTTTTCAGTCAAGTTTGAGATGAGATTTTGAGTTTTTCCCTTGAGGAAGAGAACAGTTTCTTCTACTTGTTGTTGGTAATCTTGCTGGGATATTTTCTGCGTACAAGGAGCTGAACAACGCTGAATTTGGTACAGTATGCAGGGTTTAGAACGGTTTTCAAAGGTAGAGTTAGTGCACGTACGTAGTTGAAAAATTTTTTGTATAATCTGGATGCTTTCTTTAACATAGTGGCTGTTAGGATAGGGACCGAAATACTGATCAGGTTTCCGTAGGGGTCCCCTGTAATAGGCAATCTGTGGGTAGTTATGTTGGGAAATTCGAATCAGTGGGTAGCTTTTATCATCTCGAAATACAATGTTGTATTTTGGCTTGAGTGATTTAATCAAATTATTTTCTAGAATTAGTGCTTCTACCTCGTTACGGGTAATGGTGGTTTCAATAAGTTCCACTTGTTGAAGCATTAATTCAATTCGAGGAGAGTGATTTTTAGCGTAAAAATAGCTTTTGAGACGATGGTTGAGATTTTTGGCTTTCCCCACATAAAGTACGACGCCCGCCGCATTCAGCATGCGGTAGACCCCTGGCAGAGAAGGTAGAGTTTTGACAAAAGCACTTAGCTTCTGGATTCGTGATAAAGGCACGGGCTTCCTTCAGGAAAAGCAAAGAGATTTATCCACAATACCTGCTTACTTGTTCTTGGTAAATTTTACTAAGTTTGGATTGGGATCCATCGCCTGAAGAATCTTTCATTTTTTGTGCTATTTCTAAGTTTTCTTTGGCCTGTTCACATGCTTGTTGCTTAAAACTTCTATTTTCTGGTCCAGAAGCTTCGGTTCTTTGCGGGAGCGGAGTATTAGACGCCGCCTGATCTTCCTTTAAACCAAGCTGTTCCTTCGGAGCTAGAATCTCTTCGTCTTTTAGAATACTGTAATGTATGCCTCTACTCATTGGAGGCGCATCACTATAAGTGTTTACTTTATTGGTCTTCCAGACATAAATAGTTTGCCTAACAGAAGAGAGGTCCTCTCCAGGAGAAAAAGGAATCGAACCAGTCATTACCAACACATTGAGCGACAACAGCTTTAGGCAACGAAGGCAGCGCATAAGCAGTCTTGAGGTAAAATAGGCGAAAGAAACGAGCACGTCTAATTATCAATTAAATTTCCGGGTTACGCAATTTTTTTTACAGTTTGCTTAACGGAGTACCCTGAGTTTGGTACAATTTTCCCATCAGCTGGTGGAGAAGAGAGAATGGATATATTACAGAAGGCGTATACTTTTGATGATGTGTTACTAGTACCAGGTTCGTCTTCGGTCTTGCCTAAGGAAGTGCAGCTCAAAACTCGGATTTGTCGAGATGTCCATCTCAATGTTCCTTTAGTCTCAGCTGCGATGGATACTGTCACAGAAGCTAAGTTGGCAATTTCTATGGCGCAGGAGGGCGGTATAGGAATTATTCATAAGAATATGAGTAATGCGCTTCAAGCACGGTGCATACAAAAGGTGAAACGTCATGAGAGCGGCGTGGTTAAAGATCCTGTGACTGTCAGCCCTCACTTATCCATTAAAGATGTGATAGAGCTATCCAGGCGCCATAAAATATCTAGTTTACCTGTGGTTGAAAACGGGGAGTTAGTTGGTTTAGTGACTAATCGTGACTTACGTTTTGAAGACAGAATGGATATTCCTATCTCACAACTTATGACACCACGTGACCGTTTGGTTACGGTAAAAGAAGGGACTTCTATCGAAGCTGCTAAAGCCCTGATGCATCGTCACAAGATAGAGAGGGTTTTGTTAACAGATGATAATTGGGCCCTTAAGGGTTTAATTACTGTCAGGGATATCTTAAAGACTTCTGCTTTTCCTAATGCTAATAAAGATAGCCAGGGCCGTTTAAGAGTTGGAGCAGCTATCGGTGTATCTGAAGGTACTGAAGAGCGGGTGGCAGGACTGGTACGCGAGGGCGTTGATGTTGTGGTTGTGGATACGGCTCATGGGCATCATGAGAGTATCTTAAAAATGGTTCAGACCCTCAAGGCTAGTTACCGTGATTTACCTATAGTTGCCGGGAATATCGCAACTGCACAAGCTGCTCAGGATCTGGTCAAGGCAGGAGTTGACGGTGTAAAAGTGGGGATTGGCCCAGGTTCGATTTGTACTACGCGCATTATCGCCGGGGTAGGAGTACCTCAATTAACTGCGATTAGTAATGTGTTCACAGCCCTCAAAGACTGTGATATTCCTATCATAGCGGACGGAGGGATCCGTTATTCAGGAGATATTGCTAAGGCCTTGGCTGCAGGAGCAGATTGTGTGATGTTAGGTGGGATGTTTGCGGGAACGGATGAAGCTCCTGGTGAAATAGAGCTTTACCAAGGTCGTTCTTACAAATCTTATCGAGGCATGGGATCTTTGGCAGCTATGGCTAAAGGTTCTGCAGAACGGTATTTCCAAGGTAATGAAAATACTGAAAAACTAGTTCCTGAGGGAATTGAAGGGCGCGTGCCCTATAAGGGACCAGTCATTAATATTATTCATCAGTTACTTGGCGGTTTGCGTTCCAGTATGGGATACATTGGCTGTGCCTCTATTGAGGAGATGCATCGTAAGGCTAAGTTTGTGGAGATTACAGCGGCTGGAATCACTGAGTCTCATGTGCATGATGTACAAATTACAAAAGAGGCTCCTAATTATCAAGTGAGATAATTAATTGATGCCAGGGTGGCTAGGGCCTTTTATTTTTAGAGCACTACTTCTCGCCAGGCTTGCCTGGATGATGGCAGGGTACTATGGCTGATTACATCAAAATTCGTGGCGCTAGGACTCATAATCTTAAAAATATTGATCTGGACATACCGCGAAACCAATTGGTAGTTATTACGGGTCTTTCTGGAAGCGGTAAATCCTCGCTAGCCTTTGATACGTTGTATGCTGAGGGACAGAGGCGATATGTCGAAAGTTTATCAGCCTATGCACGGCAATTTTTGCAAATGATGGAAAAGCCGGATGTTGACTTAATAGAGGGGCTTTCTCCTGCTGTGTCTATCGAGCAGAAAGCAGCAAGTTATAATTCGCGTTCTACCGTTGGCACCGTAACAGAAATATATGATTATCTAAGGCTATTGTACGCACGCGTTGGTGTCCCCTTTTGCCCTATACACAACATACCACTTGCCAGTCAAACAGTCTCTCAAATGGTAGATACTTTATTAGCTCTTCCTGAAGGAACTAAGCTAATGATATTGGCCCCCATCGTTCGCAACAGAAAAGGTGAATTTGTAGAGTTATGGCATCAATTACGATCAGAGGGTTTTATCCGCGTTAAAGTAGATGGTAAATATTATGAGCTGGATGAAATACCGTCCTTAAAAAGAAACTTCAAACATAACGTTGACGTAGTGATTGATCGTATTAAGGTCAGAGCAGAAAATAAGCAGCGCCTGACAGAGAGTTTGGAAACTGCTCTAAGACTAGGACATGATCGTGCCCTTGCAATAAATATGGAAACAGAGGAAGAATTTTCCTTTTCCTCCACTTTTGCGTGTCCACGGGATAATTACAGTTTACTTGAGTTAGAACCTCGTTTATTCAGTTTCAATAATCCCATGGGTGCTTGCCCTACGTGTAACGGTCTAGGGCAAACTTATTATTTTGATGAAAAGAAGTTAGTTCTTCACCCAGAGCTGTCTATTGCGGCGGGAGCGATTAGTGGTTGGGATAAGAGAAATAGTGTTACTTTCCAGATCATGCAAGCTTTAGCTAAACACTACCAATTTGACATTCAAACTCCTTTCCAAGAGCTGCCTGCTAAAATTCGGCAAGTTTTATTATATGGTTCTGGTGAGGAGTCGATTAATTTTTCTTTAGACAGTGGGCATAAAAACCAATATCCTTTTGAAGGTATTATTCCTAACTTACAAAGACGTTTGAAGGATACCGATTCATTAGTTGTAAGGGAAGAAATTAGTAAGTATCAGACTTATACTACTTGTCCAGACTGCCATGGAGCACGTATTCGGAAAGAAGCGCGGTTTGTGCGCATTAATGACTTAGCCATTAATGAATTAACAGAGCTTAATTTGAAAAGCTGTTTTGAGTTCTTGAGTCACTTAGACTTAAAGGGAAATCAGAAAATAATTGCTGAAAAAATCCTTCATGAGATTCTTAGTCGTCTGCAATTTTTAATTGATGTTGGCCTAAACTACCTCGATTTAGCACGTAGCACCGATACATTATCAGGAGGAGAGGCGCAACGTATTCGTTTAGCTAGCCAAATAGGCTCAGGCTTGACTGGGGTGATCTATGTGCTAGATGAACCCTCTATTGGATTACATCAAAGAGATAATGACCGATTAATAAATACTTTGAAATACTTAAGGGATTTAGGCAATAGTGTTTTGGTTGTTGAACATGATGAAGATGCTATTCGTGCAGCAGATTTTGTAGTTGATATGGGTCCTGGTGCAGGAGAACATGGGGGGTATGTAGTAGCTGCCATGCCTCCTAAGGAGTTGGAAAAATCTCAGGATTCTATCACTGGACAATATATTAGCCATCGTAAAACAATAACCTATCCTAAACAGAGGACGCCTATTAATCCTGAGAGATTACTTTATCTCAAGGGAGCTAGCGGCAATAACTTGAAGCATGTGGATTTGATGATACCGTTGGGGTTAGTTACTTGTGTGACAGGGGTTTCGGGTAGCGGTAAGTCCACTTTGATTAATGATACCCTAGCGAATATCCTGGCAGCAGAACTTAACCGATCCAATACTAATCCAGCTCCGTATACAGAGATAAAAGGTTTAGAGCACTTAGATAAGATTATTAATGTGGATCAGTCGCCGATTGGGAGAACCCCTCGATCTAATCCAGCTACCTATACAGGCGTTTTTAGTCCTATTCGTGAACTATTCGCTAAGACGCCCTTATCTCGAGAGCGAGGTTATAACATGGGTCGCTTCAGCTTTAACGTAAAGGGGGGACGTTGTGAAGCTTGCGAAGGAGATGGTGTTATCAAAGTAGAGATGCATTTTCTTTCAGATATTTACGTACCGTGCGAAGTTTGTCAGGCCAAGCGCTATAACCGGGAAACTCTGGAGGTTACTTATAAGGGCAAAAATATTAGTGAAGTATTAGATATGACAGTAGAAGAAAGCCAACTATTTTTCAAGAATATCCCCAGTATTTATCGCAAGCTATCAGTATTGATGGATGTCGGACTGGGTTATATCAAACTTGGACAAAGCGCTACTACTTTATCGGGAGGAGAAGCGCAACGTATGAAGCTGGCGCTTGAACTTTCTAAGCGTGATACGGGTAAAACCCTTTATGTGTTGGACGAGCCCACAACTGGACTGCATTTTGCAGATATTGCTCTATTACTGGAAGTCATCCAACGTCTAAAGGGTAAGGGAAACACCATTGTGATTATCGAACATAATCTGGACGTGATTAAAACAGCAGACTATGTAGTAGATTTAGGCCCAGAAGGGGGAGAGGATGGAGGTGAAATCATCGCTACAGGGACGCCAGAAGAGATTTGTCGTGAACCCCGATCTTATACAGGACAATATCTAGCTCCTTACTTAGGGAATGTTTAAATTGATTTGATAATCAATCCTTCGTAGGGGCTAAAAATAGTTCATAAGCTGGATCGTGTGTGTGTTCTGAGAAAGTATAATTTGTAAGTTGGTTGAATTGAGCAAAATCTACTTCGGTGTTTTTTGGTACATCCAGCCCAATGATGACTCGGCCGTAGTCAGAGCCATGGTTACGATAATGGAATAGGGTAATGTTCCACGCTGGAGATAGTACTTTTAAAAAATGGTGGAGAGCTCCCGGCCTTTCAGGGAATTCAAAAATAAATATACGTTCATTTTGTATGGCATTAGTTCTTCCTCCAACCATATGTCTAATATGAATTTTAGCTATTTCACTATCTGACAGATCTAGAACAGGAAGTTGGGCAGCTTTTAAGCTTTGAATAATAGTTTTTCTATCTTTTTCACCTAGTGTTTCTATTCCAACAAATATCTGCGCTTTGGCTTTATCTCCATAACGATAGTTAAATTCAGTGATATTACGGTTACCAATCCATTGGATAAATTTTAAAAAACTTCCTGATTCTTCAGGAATGGTTACAGCGAGAATAGTTTCTTTTTTTTCAGTAAGTTCTGTGCGTTCAGACACATGACGTAGGCGATGGAAATTAATATTGGCACCAGTATTGATAGTGAGAAGGGTTTGTCCGGTGATGTTTTGCTGTTTTATATAAGCTTTTAAACCTGCTAAGCCAAGAGCACCAGAGGGTTCTAAAATACTTCGTGTTTCATTAAAAACATCTTGAATGGCTGCACAAATAGCATCGGTATCAACGAGAACTATGTCATCCAATAAATCTCGGCAAATTGGATAAGTAATTTTTCCAACTTCTTTGACTGCTGTTCCATCAGCAAATAGCCCAACAGACTTCAAATGGATAATTTTTTTTTCTCGAATAGATAGATGCATAGCACAGGCATCTTGAGCTTGTACGCCGATTAGTTTAATCTCAGGGCGTATATTCTTTAAAAAAACAGCCATACCTGCAGCTAAACCCCCACCACCGATAGGAATAAAAATAGCGTGAATAGGTTTAGGATGTTGGCTAATGATCTCCATGGCTATGGTACCTTGTCCTGCTATAACTTTCTCATCATCAAATGGGGCAATATAAGTCATTTGTGTTTGTTTAGCTAAGTGTGCTGCATATTGGTAGGCTTCGGAGAAAGAGCTTCCGCGCAACACCACATTAGCCCCCATACTTTTAACAGCATCGACCTTTATCTGAGGGGTAGTCAATGGCATAACTATATGTGCTAGGTAACCAAGTTTTTGAGCCGCTAACGCAACACCTTGAGCATGATTACCAGCGCTAGCCGTAATAATGCCAGCATTCAGTTCTTTTTCACTGAGTTGTGAGATTTTGTTGTAAGCGCCTCTGATCTTGAAAGAGAAGATGGGCTGTAAATCTTCTCGCTTTATATAAATATGATTTTTCAAACGGGAAGAAAGTTGGCTAGCATAGTTTAGGGGTGTCTTTTTCGCTACATCATAGACCGTGGAGGTCAAAATTTCTTGTATATAGGCTGAGTAGTTCCAATTCATATGACAAGTGAGCAGTAAAGTCCAGGCAAAGAGACATAACCCGGACACTAAAAAAATAGTTACTGGCAATTATGCCCTTTAAAGTTGAAATAGGGAACAAGCGCCACCATATTAGGAAAAGGAACATAAGCTTTAGCGCAAATTGATAGATCTTTCAGAGCGTTTCTTCATGAAAGCAGGGTGGACAACGTAATAATAGTTGATTAATTTTATCGGGTATTGTACCATTCCTGCGCATAGGCTATCTCAGAGATGGCAGCTTGACCACAGTGAAGGAGGCGAATGAAGCTTACTACCAAAGGGAGAAATGCAGTAACTGCGATGCTAGATGTTTGTTTATACGCGAATAATAGACCAGTAAGTTTAGCTGCAATCCATGAAAGGCAGGGGGTAAGCGTGCACTACTTGGAACAGCTTTTCCTTAAAATGAGGAGGGCGGGGCTAGTAAAAAGTGTGCGAGGGCCTGGAGGAGGTTACCAATTAAGTCGAGACGCAAGCTCTATTAAGATTGCTGATATTATTTACGCCGTGGAGGATAATTTTCAGATTACGCTTTGCGGAGGGCATGTGAATTGTCGACAGGGCTCTCAGTGTATTGGGCACGGACTTTGGTGCCGAATGGAACAGGTGCTAGAAGATTTTTTAGCTAATCTTTCGCTTTATGATGCGGTCTGTATTTCTAAACAGGATTCGTACGTTGTACCGCGGGAGAAGCTACCCATAAAGTTGAACCAGGAATATTGAAATGCAAGTTAACTTACCTATCTATCTAGATAATGCTGCTACAACAAGAGTTGATCCGCGGGTTTTTGAAAGGATGGCTCCTTATCTTTGTGAGATATATGGTAACCCTGCTAGTACTAGTCATAGTTTTGGTTGGGAAGCAGAGCACGCAGTTGAATGGGCTCGTGAGCAAGTAGCAGAGCTCATTCACTGTGATGTTAAGGAAATTGTTTTTACGTCAGGTGCAACCGAATCCGATAATCTAGCTATTAAGGGTGCAGCACAGTTCTATAGTAAGAAAGGTCGGCACTTGATCACAGTAAAGACAGAGCATAAGGCAGTTCTGGATAGCATGAGGGAGCTGGAACGCCAAGGTTTTGAAGTAACCTACCTTGACGTACAAGAAAATGGCTTAATTAATTTGGAAGCCTTAAACAGCGCTATCAGAGAGGATACTACATTGGTTTCTGTGATGTGGGTCAATAACGAGATAGGGGTAATACAACCGATCGAAGCTATTGCTCTGTTATGCCGAAACAGAGGAGTGCTACTTCATGTTGATGCAGCACAAGCCTGTGGGAAAATACCCATTAACTTGGAGGAAATTAAGGTAGATTTAATGAGTATGAGTGCGCACAAAGTCTACGGACCTAAGGGAATAGGAGCGTTGTATGTACGGCGTAAACCTCGGGTTCGCCTGAATGCGCAAATGCACGGTGGGGGGCATGAAAGGGGCTTTAGGAGTGGTACGCTTCCTACCCACCAAATTGTAGGTATGGGGGAAGCTTACCGCCTTGCTAAGCTGGAAGGAGCTGCTGACTTTGAAAGAGCTGCCCGACTGCAGCAGTTATTCTTGGAGGAAATTAGAGACATAGAACAGGTTTTTATTAATGGTGATCTTACTCATAGAGTGCCACATAACATTAATATCAGCTTTAACTTTGTGGAGGGAGAAAGTTTAATGATGGCTGTCAAGGAGCTGGCTGTTTCCAGTGGTTCGGCCTGTACTTCTGCTAGCCTAGAGCCCTCTTATGTGCTAAGAGCATTAGGGCGTAACGATGAATTAGCTCATAGTTCACTACGTATTAGTTTTGGGCGTTTTACTACTGAGGATGAGGTAAGCTACGCCGCTCGTTTAATAAAAGAAAAAGTAGCTAAACTAAGGAATTTATCTCCTCTTTGGGAGATGTACCAAGAAGGCATTGATCTCAACAGTGTCCAATGGTCTGACCATTAACTATTATTAATCTTAAGGAGTTTTGTCATGGCTTATAGTAGAAAAGTTATCGATCACTATGAGAATCCGAGAAATGTCGGCTCTCTGGATAAAGCAGATAGCCATGTAGGGACAGGTATGGTGGGGGCTCCTGCTTGTGGTGATGTAATGAAATTGCAGATTAAAGTGAATGATCAAGGGGTAATAGAAGATGCCAAATTTAAAACCTATGGATGCGGATCTGCTATCGCTTCTTCTTCGTTAATTACTGAATGGGTTAAAGGTAAATCTGTAGAAGATGCCCTAGCTATTAAAAATAGTGCCATTGCAGAGGAACTAGCTTTGCCTCCCGTTAAGATTCACTGTTCCATCCTAGCGGAAGATGCTATTAAAGCTGCAGTGGATGATTATAAAAGTAAAAACAAGCTTAAGTGACCGCATTGAGGAATTTAGTGCAGGAATCTAGTATGATTTATTTATCTGAGGCAGCTGCGAACCATATTAAAAAGTGTCTTCAAAAGCGTGGTAAAGGCGAAGGGATTAAAATAGGCGTAAGGACCAGTGGATGTTCAGGGATGGCCTACACTCTAGAGTACGTGGATGTCCCAGCCTTGGGAGATATGTCTTTTGAAAGTTATGGTGTTCAGGTATTTGTGGATCCTAATTATTTGATTTATTTGGATGGTACACAGCTCGATTTTCGTAAAGAAGGATTTGAAGAGGGGTTTAAGTTCATTAATCCCAATGTGAAGGGCGAATGTGGCTGTGGTGAAAGCTTCCATGTGTAGTAATGATTAATTATTTTAAATTATTAGATATACCTGAAGAGTATCTAATTTCTCTAGAATTATTAGAGGATCATTTTCAGCAACTTGCTCTTCTTTATCATCCTGATAAGGTGGCACTTCATAATACGTTTGAAAAAAAAAGCTATTTACGGATGTTTACTACACTTAATGAAGCTTATCAGACCCTAAAAAACCCTATTAAGCGAGCGGAGCACTGGTTATACTTAAATCAAGTGCCCTATGATCCAGAAGCTACAGTTCAAGCTGATTCCGGATTATTAGAATTGCAGTTAGCTTGGCGGGAAAAAATAGAAAATATAACAACTACTATGGAAGCTTCTCCTTTAGAGGAGGAGCTTCAGACCAAATGGAAACAATTATTGGTAGCTCTTGGTTCAAGTCTGGAAAAAAAAGCTTGGGTAGAGGCAGTCGCGCTTTTAGGAGAAGCTAAATTTTTTATGCAACTCCGCTACGCGCTTCGGGCAAAAGTAGAACGATTGGGAGGAGAATGAAACTATTGCAAATCACTGAGCCCGAGCCTCTGCGGGTGATAAAAGAAAAACAGATAGGCCTCGGTATAGATTTAGGTACTACCAATAGTTTAATTGCTTGTACACAAAATCAGCATACTCATTGCTTAGCCGATGAGAATAATCAGGTTATTCTTCCCTCTGCCGTTTATTATGGAGCTGGTCAAATAGTGGAGGTAGGTACACAGGCTTTGGTCCATCGGTTGGTACATCCAGCTCAGGTCATTACTTCAACTAAACGCTTAATTGGAAAGACTTTAGCTGATATTGCAACCACTAAGGAGCAGTTACCTTATCAATTTATTCCTCACCCACGAATTGTTCAGTATCAAACTCCCCAGGGAATTAAGACTCCAATCGATGTCTCCAGTGAGATCTTAAAAGCTTTGTACCAGCGGGCACAAAAACAGTTGACAGAAAGAATTGCTGGTGCGGTTATAACAGTTCCGGCTTATTTTAACGATGCACAACGCCAGGCTACTAAAGACGCCGCTCAGTTAGCTAACATTCCAGTTCTACGCTTAATCAACGAGCCGACGGCAGCAGCTATCGCATATGGCTTAGAAAATCACAAACAAGGTCGCTTCATGGTATTTGATTGGGGCGGGGGTACATTGGACGTATCTATTTTAGAACTTTCTCAGGGTGTATTTAAAGTGATTGCCACTGGCGGGGATACTGAATTAGGCGGAGATGATTTTGATCAACTAATTGTAGAAGAGCTGATTAATGCCTATTCTCTATCTAGGTTAAATTTAGGAGAAAACCAACAGCTTAAAGTAGTAGCAAGAAGCCTTAAGGAGCAGTTAAGTAATGAGTTAGAAGCTTCTGTACCCTTTTTTCTAGAACCTAAATTGCAGTTAAAGTTGACCAGAAAAAGATTTAATCAAATCACTCAAGGACTAGTTGAACGAGCATCAGCTTGTGTGAGGCAGACTTTACGAGATGCACAGCTTGCTCCACATCAGATTGAAGGTACTATTTTAGTTGGAGGGTCAACTCGTATTCCCTATATTAGAGAAACTTTGAGAGATTTCCTTCAAAAGGAATTATTGGATAATCTTAACCCTGAAACAGTAGTAGCAGTGGGGGCTGCTAAGCAGGCTGATTTATTAATTGGTAATCAATCAACGGAAGATTGGTTATTATTAGATGTAACCCCTCTCTCACTCGGAATTGAAACTTATGGGGGATTGACGGAGAAAATAATACCTCGTAATAGTACTATCCCTATTGCAAGAGCTCAAGAATTCACCACTTTTAAGGATGGTCAAACTAGTATGATCATCCACGTGATTCAGGGAGAAAGAGAATTGGTAGCGGATAATAGGAGTTTAGCGCGTTTTACGCTTAAAGGTATTCCGCCGATGGTTGCGGGAGCTGCTAGAATCTTGGTTACGTTCCAAGTAAATGCCGATGGGTTATTAAGTGTTATAGCTAAAGAAAAAACTACTGGTGTCTCCCAACAGGTAGAGGTTAAGCCTTCTTACGGTTTGGACGAAGAAGCCATCGTTCATATGTTACAGGATTCAGTTTCTAATTCAGGTGAGGATGTGAGGCAGAGGTTAATTAAGGAAGCGTTATTAGAAGCTGAATCTTTAATTTATTCGGTAGAAAAAGCGCTAGATAAGGATAGTGAACTTTTAACGCCTGAGGAATTAGAAAAAATTAAGGCAGCAATTGATAATTTGCATAAAACCTGTCAAGCCAGAGCTCTTCAAGAAATAAAAAGAGATACTAAAATACTTAATGAAGTTACCGAAGCATTCGCTGAGAGAAGAATGGATAAGAGTATCGCCAGCGCTCTTAAAGGTGAGCACGTTGATCAAATTTAGGCTAAAGTGGAATTTATTTGAACTACATTCAAGGAAAGGGTAGGGACATGTTTAGAAGGCTGGCGGGCCGTCGTGTTCTGATAGTGGTGTTGTTCCTGTCTCTGATAGGTGTTCTGAGTTCTTTTTTCTTACAGTATAGGCTACATTATGAGCCATGCCCGCTTTGTATTTTTCAACGAGTTGCTCTGGTAATAACGGGATTTATCGCCCTCTTTTTAATTGGTTTACCAACTGCACGGACTGCTATCGGACGCTGCTTTGCAGCCGCTATATTACTAATTCCTATTCTATTTGGCATAGTTTCAGCCAGCAGGCAAATTTATTTACAACATTTACCTATTGATCAAGTGCCGGCTTGTGGACCCGGATTAAATTTTTTGGTTAGGAATAATAGTTGGTCCACAGTATTGAGTAAAGTTTTTCAAGGTTCGGGTGAATGTGCTACTGTAGATAAGCTAGGCTATTTACCCCTATCTATATGGAGCTTGCTATTACTGCTTTTAATGGCTACGGTGATAATTCTGAGCTGTTGTGCAAGAGAAAGATAGCTGTAGTTCGTTATAATCATCTTCATGAGCAGAAGAATAGAAGAACCGAGCTTGGGAGAATAACTGTGGGATTTTTTAGGTTAATTTTAGAGAGAAACGAGCATAAAGGAGCTTAATGTAGCGACTGAAAAATGGATAGCCTGCTAGAATAACTGTTTGGTATTCCAATAGTCCTTCAACAAATCCAACCCTCATTTACTCAATCGATGTTTTTAGTTATCTGAGGTGATGATCTATCTAAATGGATTCAAGTTGTTAATGTAACAAAAATGACTGGTCTCTACTAGTAAGTATTACCAGTAGGTAAGTTTTTATTTAAGTCAGTCCAATGAGTGGTAAAAAAGAAGAAATATAGCTTCGCAGTCTCACAAATTAATCCTGGTTATCCGGGAAGAACGATAGTTTAAGAGAACCACTAGCAAATCCACGGTTAAGGCGATAATCGGATAGAATTAAGCGCCTTGGTTCGATTAATTCCCTTTTAAAGCTTTGCTTTCTATAGTTTCAGTTCCTTCTCATGCTTACAGTAGGTTGTCGGTATTTAAGAATTTGCCACTTAAATAATTGCGCAATTGGTGTGGCGACCCAAGATAACACACTGAGAGAAAAACATTTCCATGGTTTACCAGAAAAGGTAATGAATTATTTCAAATTTCTCGCACAAGATGTGAGAGAGTGGTTAGCCAGGTTAGGGGTTAGGAAATTAACAGAGCTGATTGGCCGCACTGATTTATTAGAGGTTGTAGAGGGGGGGTACGCCAAAACAGAATAGATTGGATCGCAGGCCGCTGTTGTATCAGTCCAAATGTGGAAAACAGGCATGCCACTGTATACATCTCAAGCTTCCTTTTGACAAAGGTAATTAACCCGAAAGATAGTCTCTGTCTCTACTGGAGCAATTAAAGAAGTAAACAATGCATCAACCTAATGGTTATCATTTGTAACCTTAAGCTTTCCCTCTTCAATACGCCAAACGAAGTTTTCATTGTGCAAGAAAAATTTTTATTAAAGCTCCTTGTTTTTTAGTTAAGCCGATCCCGATTTGCTAGTGCAATACAAGCTCACCGACAAGTATAGTCAGCCAACTAGATCAGAAACGGTACTAGGCATGCTGCCACATTTTATTCAACTGCTGACCAATTTTATCTTTATTGTGTAGCTCAGTTACTTAACACGCTTTCCAATGCGACTAAAGTCTTTGAAATTCATCCAGACAAAGAAGGGCCTGCCTTGGATATCTTTTTCATCCACAAAACCCCAATAACGTCCATCTTCGCTGTTATCTCGGTTATCCCCTAAGACAAAGAATTTTCCTGGAGGAAGATGACAGCTAATATAATCATTGCTTTTTACCTGACAAGTATTACTAGGCTTGACATTGGTTTTATCAAGGGTGGGTCGGTTAGGTATCTCGTAAATATTGAAAGTAGTATTCCCTAAACTTTGACGGTAACGATAGACAGCCACAGAGTAGGGCACCTGCACATTATACGAATTTTCTAGGTAAGAGGTCGCCTCCAATGCGCTTTTTGCAATTAATTCACCATTGATGTATAGATTTTTATCTTTTAACTCTACAGTATCTCCCGGTAAGCCAACTACACGTTTTACATATTGGATCTTACGATTAAGTGGATAATTAAAAACTATAATATCTCCTCTAGCGACAGGGTGTCTAGCCAGCAACATACGGTTAGTAATAGGCAGCTTAATCCCGTAATGGAATTTGTCTACTAAGACGAAATCGCCCACTACTAATCCTGGTCGCATAGAACTAGAAGGAATAATACTCAAATCTACCAGAAAGGAGCGTAGTAGAAAAATCACGGCAAAAATAAGAAAGAAGCCACGTAGGTAATCAATAAAATGCCAAATCGATAAAGGTTCGAGAATTTCTTGATGTTTCTTACGATAGCTATAGTGGAGTATCCAAGCTATGCCACACAAGATACTCATTATGAGAAAAACGGTGGCAAAACTCATGTATTCGGATAAAAGACAGAAAATAGCAATTATCAGGAGTAAAAAAGACCAATCGATAAGAGGGGGTAAGTTACCAAGTTTTTCAGTATCAATTAACTCCGTTTTATCTGCTACGAAAAATAAAACAGCTGACAAAAACAATAACATCAAACCTACTACTAAAAAAGATAGCCCACCAAACACTATTAATTCCTTTATCTAAATTGGTTATTACTGGGATGCTGCTTTTTGCCAGCATCACTAAAGGATATGAACCACTCGCTCAGCGTAGTGAAATTCATTTTTGATCTCCCATTTGCAAAACTGCTAAGAAGGCAGACTGGGGGATGCTGACATTTCCTACTTGCTTCATTCGCTTTTTACCAGCCTTTTGCTTTTCAAGCAGTTTCTTTTTACGACTAACATCTCCTCCATAGCATTTAGCTAAGACATTCTTTCTTAAAGCCTTAACAGTTTCTCTCGCGATAATTTGCCCTCCTATAGCCGCTTGAATGGCAATATCAAACATTTGTCTAGGGATTAGCTCTCTCATTTTAGACACTAATTCTCTCCCTTTGTATTGTGCTGCTTCCTTATGCACGATTAGGCTAAGGGCATCTACTTTTTCTCCATTAACTAAGATGTCAAGTTTGATAAGGTGTTCAGGACGAAATTCCTTAAACTGATAATCTAAGGAAGCATAGCCTCTAGAGGTAGATTTTAGCTTATCAAAAAAGTCCATCACTACTTCATTCAAAGGCAAATCATAGTTCAGCATTACTTGCCGGCCTAAATATTGCATATTTGTCTGTACCCCTCTTTTTTGATTGCAAAGCACCATGACAGCTCCAACGTACTCTTGAGGTACCAGAATAGATGCTGAAATAATAGGTTCAAACATGGTTTCAATGGTACTAGGATCAGGTAGCTTAGAAGGATTCTCTATTTCTATTTCTTCCCCATTTTTTAAAAGTACGCGGTACACCACGGTAGGAGCGGTGGTAATTAAGTCCACGTCAAATTCTCGCTCTAGGCGTTCCTGGACTATTTCCAAGTGTAATAAACCTAGAAAGCCACAGCGAAAACCAAATCCTAGAGCTTGTGAGACTTCTGGCTCAAAATGCAAAGAAGCATCGTTAAGCTGTAGTTTTTCCAAAGCATCTCTAAGCCGGTCATATTCACTAGATTCAACTGGATATAAGCCAGCAAAAACTTGAGATTTAACTTCCTTAAAGCCCGGTAAAGGAGCTTGTGCAGGGTGTTCTGCTAGGGTAATAGTATCGCCTACCTTAGCGAGTCGCAGTTCCTTAATTCCAGCAATAATAAATCCTACTTCACCAGCGATAAGTTGTTTTTTTGCATAAGATTTTGGAGTAAATATACCCAGTTGCTCTACTAGAAAGGTACTACGGCTAGACATAAGCTGTATTTTGTCTTTGACTTGTAATCGTCCATCCATCACTCGAACCAGCATGACTACACCTACATAGTTGTCAAACCAAGAATCAATTATGAGAGCTTTTAACGGGGCTTTTTCATCTCCTTTCGGAGCTGGTATATGTTGAACGATTAGCTCTAAAACTTCTTCAATGCCAAGTCCAGTTTTGGCTGAGACTCGCACAGCCTTACTGCTATCAAGACCAATGATATCCTCAATCTCTTGAGCTACCTTGTCAGGGTCGGCATTCGGTAAATCAATTTTATTTAGGACTGGAAAAACTTCCACATTTAATTCCAGGGCAGTATAGCAATTAGCCACCGTCTGTGCTTCTACTCCTTGAGAAGCGTCTACCACTAATAAAGCGCCTTCGCATGCAGAAAGTGAACGAGAGACTTCATACCAAAAATCTACATGTCCTGGGGTATCGATCATATTCAGAAGATAATTCTCTCCATTTCGAGCCAAGTATTGCAATGCCACGGTTTGTGCCTTGATAGTAATCCCTCTTTCACGCTCTATAGCCATTGAATCCAAAACCTGTTCACTCATTTCACGTTCTTGCAGCCCACCGCAAAATTGGATAAAACGGTCTGCTAAAGTAGACTTTCCATGATCTATATGAGCGATAATAGAAAAATTACGTATTCTTTTCATACCTAACTTATTGAACTGTCAATCCCTGAACCCCCGAATTGTAGCCGATTTCTTCTTGGCCTGCAGTTATATTAATTCAGATGAGTATCCAGAGCTATCTATCCAAAACTTTATGCATACAAGCCTATATGTTAGGATGCATCCGTATTAGTTTTTGCGCGTTAAAAGCGAAGGGGAGGCTTAATAGCTAGTGAAGCTAGCCTACGTTTTCAAGGGAGAGAAAAATGAGTAATGGTACGCCGCATTACCATAGGTTGGTTGTCATAGCAGGTTTAATCTGGGGGATGGCCGCGGATCTTATGGCTGCTCCTACTGAGCATTTCCCTCACCATCTGCATACAAGAATACATGCTCAAGAAGGCCATAATAGAGAGGGTTTACAGGCCAAGAGCAAATTCAGACGCCCCACACCGCCCCTGGTGTGGCTGGCCATGAAAGAAGGTGAGGACATGGGGCAGGCTTTGCATGTTTCAGACCCCTATCCGAATTGTAAAAACATCCTTAGCTTTTCCCATCCGCTTGACTGGGGAGCTCAAGTCGTATACGGCTCGTTCTTTCCAAAGTTAAATTTTAAAACCGCACGCATAACGAGTATTGCGACTCGTTGCTACAATTGTATCGCCTGGTCGCTCGGCATTACAGATGATTGGTTGTGGCCGGAAGATAAAGCAATACCTTCAGCACAATCCACTCGGTTAGAAGATTTCGATAAGTTTTACGGTAAACTGGGCTATAAGAGAGTTGAGGACCCTAAAGAGGCTACTATTGCTGTCTGGGCTGTCACTCCGCCCAGAGGGGAGCCGTTTATGACTCATGCCTCGGTAATCAGGGCTGATTACCAAGGACAGTGGAGTTCCAAGCTTGGAGCTATGGTGAGGATGCGTCACGATCCACGCGATTTAGAGGGCGATCAATATGGTAAGGCCATAGCCTATTATCGCAAGATAGCGAATGAGGATTTGTTGAAATTGCGTGCTGGCTTATTTTCTTCGCCCCAATTAGCACCCCTAAGCAGAGCGCAATATGCCAAACTAGACCATAAAATACATCAACTCTCATCGGATTTTCTGCTCAAATTTGATACTAGATATGAAGCTTGGAAAGAGACATGGTTTAAGGGAGCTGAACGTTTTAGTTCTGATCCCGCCAGTCGTACTAATTCAGCTGAATTCAAAGCATTAGTGGAGATGGGCCCAGCCATATTACCTTTAGTGGTAAAGCACTTATTAAATCCAGAGGAATTTATGGCATTACAGCTCTATGATACTCTACAAACGAAGCAGGAGTTGAAAGTGAGGTATGGTGAAGGGTTTCCCATTTATGGTGGTGAGAAGGGGAGAGCAAGAAAAACGACCAAGCTCTACGTTAAGGCTCTCTGATTGAATTAACAAGCCGTGAGTATGTCTCACGTGGGGTGTGGAGGACCTCTATGTCTCGGTTTGTTACCGCGGCTATACTCTTTAATTGGTTATTTTTGGCTTCTGCACTATTTAGCGGTAGTACGTAAGTCAGTTCAGCCCTGGTTTAGGGGAGGGCATTGAATAGTAGGTTATCTGACGTTGACTTTAAGCACTTTTTGCAGGTGTAGACTTGCCTGGATTATGTTTATGTGGCTAGTATGCCGAATTCTTGACATTAGGGATGTCAGTTAAATTTCCTAAAGACTACTGTTTAAAGGCTACTGGGGCTGACTTGTCATATTAGAGGAAGAAGCTGACTTTTTACGACTATCAGAATTAAGCGGCTGTGATCCAGGCTATTGCTGGATACACTTTGAAGCTTGAATCCAGAATAATTAAGGAGACTTGACGTTGAGCTCAGCCTATGTAATTTATTTTTCCCTATTAAGGATAGGTTGGGTTTATTCCGGCATTCAATCCTAACTTAAGATACTGAGGCGAGATTAGTTTCTTGGGCCTAAAGCTTTCAACTAAATTTACGTAGTCTTGTTTACCTGCCTTGAATTCGCGGCGCTGTCCCTTAGCAGTTGGAAACTATTCTTTTTAATTACAGCTTTAATAAGCGTGAAGGCTCCGTTAGAGTTAAAGGCTGTAAAAAAGGCGGTGGGTTTTAAGATATAATAACACCCACTTAGGAACTTTTTTCTATGGCGAAAACTAAACTTATCCAACCTTCTTGGCTGATTACTATGGATGATAGGTCTCCTATTCTAAGGGAGCATGCAGTCTTGGTAGAAGGTGACCGGGTAAAGGCTATTTTGTCATCTACGGATGCAAAAAAACTAAAAATTGACAAAAAGATTGAATTAAAAAATCACGTGCTTATGCCGGGGTTAATTAATCTACATGGACACAGTGCCATGGCACTTTTCCGCGGTTATGCTGATGATCTCAATCTCATGCGTTGGCTAAAAGACTATATATGGCCTTTAGAAAAGCAGTGGATGAGCCCAAAGTTTGTATATGAAGGCAGTTTGCTGGCTATGGCCGAGATGATCTTAAGTGGCACTACCACGGTCAATGATATGTATTTCTATCCCAAAGAAGTAGCAAAAGCAGCCTTAGCAATGCATATGAGGACTTTCGTGGGCTGTACCATCTTAGAATTTCCTACTAACTATGCTCGGACAGCCAATGAATACTTGCAGAAGGCATTGAAGGAGGAAAGCGAGTTTCAGGGAGAAGCTTTAATTAAGTTTACCCTAGCACCTCACGCTCCTTACACAGTTTCGGATGAAAGCTTTAGGAAAATAGTTCGAGTCAGTCATAAGAAGGGAATGTTATTACATAGCCATATACACGAAACTCAGGAAGAAGTTGAGCAGAGTATGAAAGAGTTTGGTAAACGTCCCTTAGAGAGACTAGAAAAATTGGGTGTTTTAGATGAGAACCTTATTGCTGCCCATATGGTAGTGCTAACGCAGAAAGAGATAGAACGCGCAGCTAAACTGGGTTTAAGCGTAGCACACAACCCAGCTTCAAACCTCAAGTTGGCTTCAGGTTTCTCTCCGGTACAAAGCATGTTAGAAGCAGGGGTACTGGTAGGGCTGGGGACAGACAGTGCAGCATCTAATAATCGCCTGGATTTGTTTGCTGAATTAAGACTAGCCTCGTTATTGGCCAAAGGCGTAGCCCTTGATTCTACTGCTTTAAACGCCTATGAAAGTTTGAAATTAGCCACCTGTAATGGAGCTAAAGCGCTGCATATGCAAGATCAGATCGGTTCTATTAAACCGGGAACATATGCTGATCTCATTGCTGTCCGTCTAGATAAATTGGAAAACCAGCCGTTATATGATCCACTATCGCACTTGGTGTACACCTTAGGACGTGAGAATGTGACTGATGTCTGGATCAATGGTAAGCGGGTCCTAAAAAATAGGATATTTACGAGTCCTGTAGCTCGGAGCCTACCTCAGATAGCTAATCGATGGCGACGTAGACTCATAGCACAGAAGGAAAAAATCCATGGTAACTCGAACTGAAAATGTTAACCCGTCGGAGATAGAAAAATTTTCTCGCTTGGCGGATGAGTGGTGGGACTTAACAGGTCCGCTCAGGTCTTTACATGAAATTAACCCACTGCGCTTAGCCTTTATTAGGCAGTACATAGAACTAAAAGATAAAGTAGTGTTAGATGTAGGATGCGGTGGTGGTATTTTAACAGAAGCCCTCGCTCGACACGGTGTATTTAGTGTTATGGGTATTGATTTATCTGTGGAAGCTATTCAGGCAGCCAAGATTCATGCACAGCAACAAGGTTTAAGCATTAACTACCAAAGCTTAGATGTTGAGCAACTTGCTTTGCACAAAAGCAGATCCTACGAAGTAATTACCTGTATGGAATTGCTAGAACATGTGCCTGACCCTGGCAGGTTGCTTTGTGCTTGTAGTCAGTTGCTCAAGCCTGGGGGATTTTTATTTGTTTCCACTTTGAATAAGAACATCAAAGCTTATTTGCAGGCTATTATTGCAGCAGAATATATTTTACGGATTGTACCCAGACATACGCATGAATATGAAAAATTTATTACGCCAGCTAAATTAGTCCGTCTAGCCAGGCCACAACGTCTAAATTTACTAGGTCTGAGAGGATTTACGTATCAGCCTTTCACAAAAAAATATTTTTTTACGGATAGTGTGGCTGTTAACTATTTAGCTGTTTTCCAGCTGGAAAATTAGTTAACTATCAGTAACTATAGAAAATTATTCAGTATTCAGTTAAGTTGATAAAAATTTCTACTGTAGGCCAGCACGAGAAGGGTTGCTAATTTACTTTTCTTTCGTTAGAATCTCGGTCTTTCTCGCTGAGGTTGTGATTAAGCGAGTTGATCTTTAACAAACGAGAAGCCGAAATCAAAGACACAACAGAAGGCTTGATGAGCATATTTGTAGTTATAGGTATGCATAATTAAGCGGAGAGT